>CAVZFY010000005.1:0-201884 GCA_963774695.1 uncultured Chloroflexia bacterium
CGCGGCGCCGACCTCGCGACGAAGATGCGCTACCAGCCGGGCAACGGGCTGCCCGCGATCTTCGGCAACTAGCCGGCGGGCACGAGCGAGTCGATCGGACTATCCGGGTCGACCAGCCGATCCACATCGACGATCGCGCCGGAGGCGACGAGCTTCGAGATCGCCGCGTTGACCTTGTGAACGTTCACGTTCATCCCGGCGATGACCCGGCCGCCGCTGAGCCAGAACGCGACGAAGGCCTTGCCGGGGACGTCGCCCCGGAACACCACGCGGTCCCACGTCGACGGGTAGCCCGCGTACTCCATGCCGAGGTCGAACTGGTCGGAGTAGAAGTACGGCACGCGCTCGTAGGGCTCGGCGCGGCCGAGCATGTTCCGGGCCGCCGTCGCGCCCTGGCGGCGCGCGTTGTCCCAGTGCTGGGACCGCAGCCGCCGCCCGAGCGCCGGATGGTCCGCGTTGGCGATGTCGCCCGCCGCGAAGATTCCGGGCACGCTCGTCTCGAGCGTCGCGTCCACGAGGATGCCGTCCTCGACCGCCAGGCCCGCCGCCTCGGCGAGCGCGGTTCGCGGCGTGGCGCCGATCCCGACGACCACGAGGTCGGCGTCGATCCGCGTCCCGTCGGCCGTCTCCACGGCCTCGACCGACCCGTTGCTCCCGTGGAACGCGATGGCCCGCTGGCCGGGCACGATCCGAACGCCGTGCTCGGCGTGTTCGTCGCGGTAGATCGTGCCGACCTCGGGTCCGAGCACCCGCTCGAGCGGGACGGACGCGGCGATGACGTAGGTCACTTCGCGGCCGAGCTGGCGGATCGACGCCGCCACCTCCGCGCCGATCCAGCCCTGGCCGATCACGACCACCCGGCTGGCGCGGCCCGCGGCCTCGCGCAGCGCGTCCGAGTCGTCGATCGTGCGCAGGAACCGGATCCCGTCGAGGTCCGCGCCGGGCACCTGGAGCCGCCTCGGCTCGGAGCCGGTCGCCATGAGCAGGCGGTCGAAGCCGACGCGCCGACCGTCGCCAAGCACGACCTCGTGCGCGGCCGGATCGATCGCGTCGACGGTCGTGGCGGTCTCGAGCTCCACGCGCTGCTCGGCGTACCAGCTCTCGGGATGGACGAAAACCTTGTCGAGCTCGTCCTCGCCGCGCAGGTACTCCTTCGAGAGCGGCGGGCGCAGGTATGGCCGATGCGCCTCGCTGCCGAACAGGACGACCCGGCCGTCGAACCCTTCCTTGCGCAGGGCCTCGGCCGCCTTGGCGCCGGCCAGGCCGGCACCGACGATGAGGATGGTCTTGGTCTCGGTCATGGTCGTCCTCCCCGGGTGAGCGCTGAACGGTCGATGGTCATGCGACGGGCGCGGTCGGGGAGCTCGGGCTGAGCGCCGCGACGCCGATGAAGACGAGCGCGATCCCCGCCCAGGTGGCGAGGCGGGCACCGCGTCGACCGGACGTCTCGTACGTCATGATCGCGGTCAGGGCCGCCATCCACCAGAGGTTGGCGAACCCCTCGGCGAACATCAGCAACATCAGCGCCCAGGAGCTGCCGAGACAGTCGAGCCCGTGGCGCACGCCGAGCCGCGCAGCGCCGGTGCGTCGCCCGTCGGCCGAGGCGACGCGCGTCGCCGGGTGCCGGCACGCCAGCAGGAAGCGCCGCTTGAGCGGCGTCCACTGGTAGACGCCTGCCAGCGCGAGGACACCGGCCTCGACGAGATACGGCCGCGCCGCGAGCCACGGAGTCTCATCGACGATCCGGTGCAGGACGGCGTCACCGGCGAACGCGACGATCCCGAACAGCACCCAGACGCCGGCGAACGCAGCCGCGAACGCCGCCATCGCGAGGCGGGGCCGGCGCAGGTGGGCCAGGCCCGAGGCAACGGCTCGAGCGGTCGGGAGGCTCGCCGGCAGCATCATCGCCGCGACCATCACCAGCCAGCCGGCAAGGAACGCCGCCAGCGCCACCGGCGCAGGCGGGCCGTTCTCGATCAGCGCGTGGTGATGGAGCAGCGGCGCGATGCCGGTCACCTGGCTCGCGAGGAGCGCCAGCCAGGCGAGCGCGACCAGCCCCAGCCCGACCGACGGACGCATCGACGGGACGGCGAGCGTCCAGGGCGCCACACGCGCATGCATGGGCGGCTACCCCTGCACCAGGTCGAGGCTGCAGCCGAATGGCCTCGTCTGCGCGGTGCGGACCGGCCGGCCGGCGACGAGGTCGTTGAGCGCATCACGGAGGTCGTGGTGGGTGACGTTGCCCTCAATGCGCGAGTCGTCGAACCGCCCCTCGTAGCGGAGCCGGCGGTCGCGGTCGAGGACGAAGACGTGGAACGTGCACGTCGCGCCGTACGCGCGCGCCAGCGCCTGGCCTTCGTCGACGACGTACGGAAAGGCGTAGGCGTCCTCGTTCGCCCGTTCCACCATCCGGTCGAACCGCTCGTCGGGGTAGAGGTGCGGATCGTTCGAGTTCACCGCGATCAGCTGCACGCCGAGCGGGCCGAACGTCCGCTGGACGTCGTTGAGGCGCGCGGCGTAGGCCTTGGCCGTCGGGCACCGGTTCGAGGAGAAGACGAGGACGAGGATCCCCCGCTCGTCGACGCACGCGAAGCCGTGCCGGAGGCCGTCGGTGCCGCGGAGCCCGTCGAACGCGGGCCCCCGGGCGCCGATCGCCAGCGTCGTGCGGTCCGACGCGAGGTCGATCGCCTGCGCCATCGTCATGCCGGCGTCGCGACCCGTCCGAACCGCTCCGGAAACTGCGCCGCGAGGCCGTCGTGGATCGTATCGGCGACGACCATGATCTCGGTGAAGATGTCGTCGAACGCCTTGACGTCGGCCTCCCAGTCGCCCGTGATCCGTGCGACGGCCTCGTCCTTGGTCAGCTTGAGGTGCAGGCCGAGGAGGTCGCGGACGTCGCCCTCGGGCCAGTTCGGGTTGGCGCCGGCGAGGAACGCGGCGAGCTCGGCCACGTTGGCGGTCCAGCGGGCGTCGTGGGTCGCGAAGGCGGCCTGGTCGCCGGCCTTGGCGGCGGCAACGAGGTCAACCGCGATCAGGATGTGCTCCTTGAGCAGTCGGGTCAGCTGGTCGCCGGCGGCCTCACCGTAGAAGCCCGCGATGGCGGCGCCGATGTCCTCCTGGTTGCGCAGCAGGCGGCCTGCGGCGGCATCGGCGTCGGGCGTCCCCGCGACCGCCGCAACGATGTACTCGCGGGTCCAGATGACGTGGTCTGACCAGAGCTTGCGGAGCGCGAGGCGGACGGGTTCGGCGGCGGTTCCCATGGCGAGTCCTCCAGGTCGGCGGTCGGTCTTCTATTGGTAGGCTGGATTATTGGTACAGGAGGAACCCGGCGTCAAGTCTTTTCATAATCGATCTTCCTGTTACAGTTCGGACATGACCGACGCCGCCCCTCGCCCCGATCCCGTCAGCGCCATCGCCCTGCTCGACGAACCCACCCGCCGCCGCCTGTACGACCTCGTCGCCGCGAGCCCGGAACCCGTGGGCCGCGACCAGGCCGCCAAGTCGCTCGACATCAGCCGTGAGCTGGCGGCATTCCACCTCGATCGCCTCGTGGCGGGCGGCCTCCTCGACACCGAGTACCGCCGGCTCGGCGAGCGACGCGGTCCGGGGGCCGGGCGGCCGGCGAAGCTCTACCGGCGCGCGCCGGGCGATGTCGCCGTGTCGCTGCCGGCGCGTGACTACCGGCGCGCCGCCGAGATCCTCGAGACGGCGATCGCGAGCATCGACGACGCGGGGATCGCGACCGCGATCGAACAGGCGGCACACGCCCACGGGCAGGCGACGGGTTCCGCGGCGCGTGCGTCTGCCCGCCTCGGGAGCCGCGCGACACCGCGGCAGGAGCGCGCCGCGCTCGTCGGGCTGCTGGGCGAGGGTGGCTACGAGCCGCTCGTCGACGCCGCGACGGACGCGATCCGGCTGCGGAATTGCCCGTACCACGACCTGGCCCAGCGGAACCGCGAGATCACCTGCGGCATGAACCTCGCCTGGGCGGACGGCGTCGTCGAAGGGCTGGGCGTGACCGGAGTCGATCCCGTGCTCGCGCCGGAGCCGGGCTCCTGTTGCGTCGTCTTCGAGGCGGCGGCGGGACGCCCGCGACCGTCGGCCTAGCGGATCCGGACCCGGTCGCCCGGCTCGATCGCTTCCGGGTGGGCGCGGAATCGCGCGTTCTCCGGGAACTTCTCGATCATCACCTCGAAGGCCTGCTTCCCGGGCTTGGGCCTGAACCGGGCGGCGACCGCGATATCGAACAGTGTGTCGCCGGTGACGACCGTGTGGAAACGCTTGGCATGGACCGGCGCCGAGAACGAGGACCCGTGCCCGATCCCCTCGTCCGGGTCGTCGTCGTCGATGTCCGGCGGATCGACGTCCGGGCCATCGTCGGGCGGCGGCGCCGGCGCGATCCCGGGCGTGGCGAGCCTCGCCAGCTCGTCGACCGTCCCCCGGAACGCGTTGACGTCGATCCGGCCCCGATGGCCGCCGACCTTGCCGAAGCTCGTGTACTGCAGGATCGTCGCGTGGGTCCAGCCGCCGTGATCGGCGTGCCAGTAGCGCTTCCGGACGCGCGCGAAGGCGTCCTCGGGCGTCATCTTCACGCCGTGACCGTTCTTGCGGTCGACGTTGACGTACCGGCTCGCGACCAGGACGCCGAGATCGGACGCGGCCGGGTTGTCGATGATCCCCCAGTACCAGGCGGGGGCGTACAGCAGCAGCGGGTGCCCGTGCGTGAGGTGCGCGAACGTCTCGGCGAACTGGCGCACGGCCGGGATGTGCGGCTTGTGGTGGTTGTCCCGCTCGATGTCGAGCATCGTCATCAGCCCGGTGACGTCGCCCGTGCGCTCGACGAAGAGCCGCGCCTGCTCGGCCGGCGACACGACGCTCGCCGGATACAGGAAGTGGTAGGCGCCGAGGACCGGGATGCCGGCCTGCCTCGCCCGCTTGATGTTGCCGCGGTACTCCTCGTCGGGAGTCGTGGCGAGGCTCGCGCGCGCGAACATGAAGTCGATGCCGGAGCCGCGGATCTTCCCCCAGTCGAGGTTGGAGCCCTGGTGATGGCTCACGTCGACGCCGAAGATGGGCATGGCCGCCTCCCCGGGACGGCCGTCCTGTCGGTGCGCCCGCGGTCCGCGGCATCGTCCCCCGCGCGGACACTACGCCACGGCGCGCGTCACCGACAACCCCGGTGATCAGCGGAAGCGGCGGTCCGCCTTGGTCTCGCCGACGCGTTCGACCCGGCCGAGATACCAGCCGATCCGGGCCTCGGCCCGGTCGTCGAGCTGGGGCACGTAGGGCTTGATGTCGAGGAGCGGCGTGCCGTCGAGCATGTCGACGTCCTCGATCCGCAGCGTCGTCCCCTCGATGCCGATGAGGCGGACGGTGGACAGCCCGATCGGGTTGGGCCGGGCGGGCGAGCGGGTCGCGAACAGGCCATGCGGCCGGTCGTCCATGTACGGCGTGACCGTCAGCCGCGCGCCGGTCATCCGGTGCAGGTGATAGAGCAGCGTGAGGTGGCTGAACTCGTCGAGGTCGGCCAGGCCCTCGGCATAGGCGGGGTCGAGCTCGATCGTGCCGGCGACCCCGGTCGCACCGACGGCCTGGACGGGCATGCCCTCGGTGTCCGCGAACGGCGTGCGGATGACACCGATCGGACGGAAGACGACCGGCTCGAGCGGTGTCGCCTCCAGGTCCGGCATGATCGCGAAGCCTAGTCCTCGACGGCGAGCATGACCTCCGTCGACTTGATGACGACGACGACCTTGCGGCCGGCGGTCAGGCCAAGGCTCCTCGCCGACTCGGCCGTGATCGCCGCGACGACCTCGTGGCCGCCGTCGACCTCGACCGTCACCTCGGACATCACCGCGCCCTCGGTGACGCTCTTGACCGTCGCCGGGAGCTGGTTGCGAGCGCTGATCCGCATGGTCGATCTCCTATCCCGTGGGGCCGGGCGGGTCCAGGTGACCCAGGCGCCAGGCCGTCTCGTGGTCCATCGCGAGCGGCTGCCAGGCCGGCTCGCACCCATCCTCGTCGCCGATGACCGCGAGCCATCGAAGGCACGAGTGAGGCGGGCTGCTCATGGCAGCATCGCAGACGACGCAGGAACCAGCGGTGCTGAGCGCCGTCCCACAGCATTCGCACGCCATCGCGGTGCACGACCTCCGCTCCGAGCCGAATTGGCAATACCCATGCAGTATCGCGCTCAGGGTCGCCATGTCTAGATACCGACGCACGGTTTCGGTAGGGTTGGACGATTTCGCGATACGATCCGCCGATGACGCTCACCGGCGGCGCACGCACCGGCTTCGACCCGGCCGGCCCGGGCTCGGAGCATTGGCGGACCTGGCTGACGACCTCGCTCACGCGTCACGGCGTGCCGCCGGATGCGCGCCTCGAGATGGCGCTCCGTCCCGTGGGCCAGGTCCCGGTTGCGCGCCTCTCGCTCGACGCCTGGTGGTCGACGACGGAGGGCGACCGGCACGCGCGCGCGGAAGCATTGATCCCCGCTCGCCGCCTGCTCGGGACGGGATGGCCCGGCTGGCCGGCGTACCAGGCGGGGATCCGGCTGGTACGTGCGCTGAGCTGACCGTCGTCACGCTCGGGCTGAACGTGAAATACCCCCGCCGAGTATTGAGTTGGGGGGTTGTCAATCGGGGCTGAATGGCCTAGAATGCTAATCCAATGGCGTGTCGATTTGACACGCCACTACGTATGTCGGGTGGCGTGGACCCGGCGTTCGCGGTCTCGGGGGGAGCCGGGCCGCATGTTTTGCAAGTACACGGACGTCGCTTGGTCGCGGCTCCGTCAGTTGGAGCGCCGTGATTTCTGATCCTACTTCCCCTGTCTCCGAGGCCGAGGCCGCTCTGGCGGCCGCGTCGGTCGAGCTGGATCCCGAGGTCGCCGCCCTGGAGGCGGAGGCCCTCGAGACCGTGGCCGCCGAGGTCGCTGCCGAGCCGGAGCCCGTCGCGGCACCGGTCGCCAAGGCCGCCGAGCCCGACGCGGACGAGCCCGAGCCGGTCGCGGCCGAGGTTCTCGATACCGACGATTCCGTTCGCCTGTACCTGCGCGAGATCGGCCGCGTGCCGCTGCTCACCGCCGAGGAGGAGGTCATCCTCGCGAAGGGGATGGAGCTCGGCGCCCAGATCGAGGCCGAGCCCGAGAAGGCCATCCTCTCGCTCCACGAGTGGACGCTCCACAGCTCCGAGCCCACGGCGCGGGCCAAGGACCGCCGGTACGTGCTGCCGTTCGAGGTCGAGTCGCACCGCATCGTCGACCTGGCGATCCGGTCCGACGGGGCGCTTGATCTGCTCGTCACCGCGCCCTCGATGGGCCTGGGCGACGCGCTGAAGGCGGCCGAGACGGACGCGCTCAAGGAGCGCCTCGTCCGGGCCCAGGACATGCGCTCCGTCTACAACGAGCGCCTCGACGCCGACACGTTCCTCGACCTCATGAACTGGATCGAGGGCGAGCTCGGCCGGCCGAACGCCGAGATCCGGGCCAGCGCGGCGCTCAAGGCGCTTCGCGACTGGGCGCGCGGCGAAGTCGCCTACCCGGCGATCCGTCGCTACCTCGAGGCGGGCAACGAGACCGAGACGATCGAGGAGATGGTCCCGGCCCTCAAGAAGCTCGCCAAGCAGTCGCGCGATCACCTGACCTCCGCCAACCTGCGGCTCGTCGTGTCGATCGCTCGCAAGTACATCAACCAGGCCGGCATGGGCCTCCTCGACCTCGTCCAGGAAGGCAACGCGGGCCTGATCCGCGCCGTCGACAAGTTCGAGTACGAGCGCGGGTTCAAGTTCAGCACCTACGCCACCTGGTGGATCCGCCAGGCGATCCAGCGCGGCCTCGCGGACCAGAGCCGGACGATCCGGATCCCGGTCCACATGGTCGAGACGATGGGTCGCGTGGCACGCGTCGTGCGTGAGCTGTCGACGCAGCTCGGGCGCGAGCCCACCAACACCGAGATCGCGGCGGCCCTGCCCGACGAGACGCCGGCGATGACGCCGCAGCGCGTCGAGGAGATCCGCAAGCTCGGTCGCGAGCCCGTCTCGCTCCAGTCGCCGGTCGGCGACGAGGGCGACGCCGAGCTCGGCGAGCTGATCCCGGACGAGGACGCCGTGTCCCCGCTCGACGCGGTCGCGGACCGCATGCGCCGCGAGCAGATCGAGCACGTGCTCAACAGCCTCGACGGGCGCGAGCAGCGCGTCCTTCGTCTCCGCTTCGGCCTCGACGACGGGCACGCCCGCACGCTCGAGGAGGTCGGCCGCGAGTTCGGCCTCACCCGGGAGCGGATCCGCCAGATCGAGGTCCAGGCGCTGCGCAAGCTGCGCCACCCCTCCCGGAGCCGCAAGCTGCGGGAGTTCGCCGCCTAGGGCGAATCCCATCGCACCACTCGACGGAGCCGCGGTCCACGACCGCGGCTTCTTTCGTTAACCCGCCTCGGGCGTGGCGCCCATGTCCAGCCGCACGGCGACCGCGGCGGCCTCGGTTCGGGTCGACACGCCGAGCTTGCCCAGGATGTTCGAGACGTGGACGCCCGCGGTGTTCTCGCTGATGAACAGCTCGTCGGCGATCTGCCGGTTCGTGCGGCCAAGGACGACCAGCGCCGAGCACCTCGTGCTCGCGGCGGGTCAGCCCGAAGGGATCCGGCGGGGCCGCGCGGGGTCGGGGTCGCCGGCACGTCGGTCGCGTCCATCGCGGGGTCCGGGAGCTCGATGCGTGCCCGACGTGCGAGCGACGCGATGGCGTCGGCAAGGGGTCGGGCGCCCAGCGACGTCGCGAGCACGTCGGCGTTGCGGAGCGCGGTCGCGGCCGCGGGCCTGGCCCCGGCGCCGAGCAGGGCCTCGCCCTCGCGCCAGCCGGTGTACGCGAGCAGGTACGGGCGGTCGAGGGCCGCCCAGCGTTCGCGCGCGTCCGTCCATGCCGCGACGTCGACGACGCCGTGCAATCGGGTGTCCTCGGCATCCGCGGTCGCCCGCTCCGCCATCGTCACGTCGGCCTGTCGCCCGTGCTCCAGCTCGAGGGTCTCGGTGAGCTGTCGATCGCGCTCGGCCCGCAGCGCCTCGCCGCGCTGCACCGCGAGCTCGGTGGCGGAACGGTCGCGGCGGGCACGGGCCACCTCGGCGGCGTCGGCCGCGGCCCATGCGGCGACCCGCAACAGCCGGGTGTTGTACCAGCGCCAGCCGCCGGTCGCCGAGTTGCGCGAGCCCCGCCTCCGCGACCTCGAGCGCGTCCGCCGGTCGGCCCTGCCAGAGCGCGAGCTCGGCCTTCGCCGCGTAGTGGTTGCCGCTGAACTGCGCCTCGAACGGCACGCCTTCGAGCAGCTCGCCGAGCCGGTCGAGCTGCGCCTGCGCGACCTCGGCGTCGCCCGACGCGACCAGCAGCGGCACCCAGCGGCTGATCCGGTACCGGTCGGCCGTGACGGTGCCCTCGGGCAGGATGTCGGCGCTCTCGGCCGCGAGGTAGGCGGCGCGGTCCCACCGGCCAAGGTCGAAGTTGACGAGGATCCCGTTGTGGCGGATGTACGCCCCGTACGAGGTCGCGATCCCGAACCGGTCGGCCGCCTCGATCCCCTCGTCGATCGCCGTCGCCGCACGCTCGCCGAGGCCGCAGAAGTTGAGCGCCTCGCTGAGGTTGACGTGCGCGCGGCCGATGTCGTCGATGTTGCCCACCTCGATGGCGATGGCGAGCGACGCCTCGAGCTCGGCGACGGCGCGCTCGCAGTCGCCCTGGGCCGCGAGGTCGAGCCCGAGCGTGTTGCGGGCGTGACCCTCGGCCTCGCGAGCGCCGACCTGCAGCGCGATGTCGATCGCCTCCTGGCACAGGTCGCGCGAGGCCTGCCAATGGTCGAGGAGCATCAGGATCTGGCCGTAGCCGGCGAGCACGCGGGCCCGTTCCGGCGTGGGCGGGTCCGCGGGCATGATCGCCATCGCCCGCTCGTGCTCGGCGAGCGACTGCGGCGGACTCGCCCTGCGCCCACAAGCGCGCGCCCCAGTCGCTCGTGCATGACCGCCGTGCGGATCGGGCCGGCCGAGGGTTCGAGGCTCGCGATCGCCTCGCGGCGCAGCGCGACGCTCCGGGCCGGCTCGCCGCCGAGGTTCGCCATCTGCGCGGCGCGGGTCAGGACCTCGGCGAGGTCGGCGTCCGCCAGGCTCGCGGCGTCGCGCAAGCCGGGCCACAGGTCGAGGGCGCGCTCGAGCTGGTGCAGGGCCGCCTCGAACGCGAACGCCTCTTCGGCCGCGGTCGCTGCCTGCAGGGACGCGACGAACGCGGGCTCGTCCTCGTGGGCGTTGGCCCAGTGGTGCGCGAGCTCCGCCCAGTAGGCCGCCGCGGACGCGCCGGACGGGGCCGGTCGCCGGGCGATGGCCTCGGCGCAGGCGTAGTGGAGCCGGCGGCGTTCGCCGGGGAGCAGCTCGTCGTAGGCCACCTCGGCAAGGAGCGCGTGCCGGAACGCGTAGCCGTCGGCGCCGCGCGCATCCGTGTCCACGACGAGCACCTGGCTCGCGATCGCGGCGCGAAGCGCATCGTCGAGCACGTCCGGCGCGGTGTCGGCGCGAGCCTCGGCGACCGCGGTGAACAGGTCGTGGTCGATGCGACGCCCCGCGACGGCGACGATGCCGACGACCTCGCGCGCGTTCTCGCCGAGCGCCGACAGGCGCGCGAGCAGGATCTCGCGGAGCGTGGTCGGCATGCGGGACGACCCGTGGCCCGGCTCGGCGATCAGCAGCTCCTCGATGAAGAAGGGGTTGCCGTCGGAGCGACGGTGGATGCGCGACGCGGCCTCCGGATCGACGGGCTCGCCGGTGATCGCCTCGAGCATGGCGGCGGTCTCGTCCGCATCGAGGCGCACGAGGTCGAGGCGCTGCACCCGGCCGGTCCGCTCGAGCTCGGCCAGCCACGGCAGGGCCGGATGCCGTCGGTGCAGCTCGTCCGAGCGCAGGGTCATCGCGAGCACCACCGGCTCGGTGCGGAGGCTTCGGACGAGGAACGCGAGGGTCTCGCGGGTCGCCGGATCCGCCCAGTGGACATCCTCGACGACGATCAGCACGGGCGTCGTTGCCGCGAGGCGCCGAAGCAGCCCGATGAGCGCCTCGAACAGACGAGCCTGGAGCCACTCGCGCTGCAGCTGGGCCGACGAGGACGCGGGATCGAGCGCCGGGACGAGGCGAGCGAGATCGGGGCCCGACGCGCCGACCACTTCCTCGAGCCTCGCCGGGTCGAGCGCCCGGACGACCTCGCCGAGCACCTCGACGATCGGCCCGTACGGGAGCCCCTCCGTGCCGACGCTGGCGCACGCGCCGCGCAGGACGAGGAAGCCCCGCGCGCCGGCCTCCGCGGCGAGCTCTCCGACGAGCCGGCTCTTCCCGACGCCCGCCTCCCCGGCGATCAGGAGGTGGACCGGTGCCCCGCCGCCGGCGGCATCGAGCGCCGCGAGCCCGGCGTCGAGCTCGGTGTGGCGTCCGATCGTGATGGGGCTGACGAGGCGGCCGACCATGGCCTCGATCATAGGCCGCGTACCTCGGGCGCCGGCGACGCCACACGATGGTGGTGCGTCCGCAGGCCATGGACGAGGATGACGGCGCGGGCGGCAAGCCTGGAGAAGGCGCCGTGGCCCGCGTGACGAGGCGCGAGCTCGCCTCGACGGCGGTCGCGGGCGGCCTCGGCATCGAACGATGCCTGTCGATCGCGCGCGAGGAGCTCGGTGGAGAAGGCGTTCATGGCTCGATCCCTTCGATCGCCGAGGCGATGGCTCGCCGGCTGACATCGATCAGGATGCGGACGCGGAGACGCCGCGCCATCGAGAGGACTCGTCATTTTCGCGGCGCGTTTCGCGCCTCGCGCGCCTTTAGGCAGGGCCGATTCCGTTAGGCGGGTCGATTCCGTCGGGCGGGATCAGCGGTCGCGGAGGAGCGTCTCGAGCTGGGCGACGTGATCTTCGAGATGATCGACCACGAACTGGCTCCTCGCCTGGTCCGCCGTCATCTCGCCGAGGCGCGGGTGCAGGCCGATCGACGCGCCACCGCCAGGGTTCGCGGCGGCCTCCACGGACCGGCGCTCCCAGCGGCCGATCGAGGTGTCGATGCGGTCGAAGAGCTCGCGCAGGGGCAGGGTGCGATCGCGCTCGAGCACGCCCGCTCGCAGCGTGTCGGTGCCGAGCCGGCCGAATGGCACGCCATTGCCCGGGCCGCGGCCGGCTTCCACGATCCGTTCGAACTCGCCGAGCCAGTAGGTGAGCATCTCGGCCGTGTGCGAGAGGACCTCGCGCGGCCCCCACGACGCCTCGGGACCGGTGCTGAAGTCCTCGGCGAGCGGCCACGGCTCGCCCGCGGCGACCCTCGGATGCAGGCCTGCGAACGCGGCGCGCGATGCGGCGAGGCGGGACGACAGGGTCGGCGGTGGGCGGGGGCTGATCGGTCATGGCCGAAGTCTTGCACGGTGCGCTTGACCCCGTCGATGGGCAGGGCCAGAGTGGTGGCAATCGTCCATCCGGGCCCGCGGCCGCGCGCCGCCGCCCGGCCGCCTCGACAGCCGGAGCCACCGATGACCGATACCGCAGCCCGGCCCACCGGCACGGGCCTGGCGGGCACGCCCGCCGCCAACCAGTCGGGCGCTCACGTCAACAAGGATGCGTTCGCCGAAGCCAAGGACTTCCTGCCGCTCGACGGCATCGACCACGTCGAGTTCTGGGTCGGCAACGCCCGGCAGGCGTCGGCGTACTTCCGCGCCCTCTGGGGCTTCACGCCGGTCGCGTTCTCGGGCCTCGAGACCGGGGTCCGCGATCGCGCGAGCTATGTCATGCAGCAGCACGACATCCGGATCGTGCTCACGGCGCCGCTGACCCCCGACGGCGAGATCGCCGAGCACGTCCGGGCCCACGGCGACGGCGTGCGGGACATCGCGTTCGCGGTCCAGGACTCGGTGGCGTCCTGGCGCGAGACCACCGCTCGCGGCGCCAGGTCGGCGATGGAGCCCGTCGAGCTCGACGGCGGCGAGGACGGCGTCCTGCGCCGGAGCGCGGTCTGGACCTACGGCGAGGTCCGGCACAGCTTCGTCGACCGGCGCGACTACCACGGCGCGTTCGCGCCCGGCTATCGCAAGGTCAAGAAGCCCGCCGCGGCGGCGCAGGGCCTCAGCCTGCTCGAGGTCGACCACTGCGTCGGCAACGTCGGCCTCGGCGACATGAACCGGTTCGTCGACTACTACCGCGACGTCTTCGGCTTCGCGCAGCTCATCCACTACGACGACAAGGTCATCCACACCGACTACAGCGCGCTCATGTCGAAGGTCATGACCAACGGGAACGGACGCGTGAAGTTCCCGATCAACGAACCCGCGACGGGCAAGAAGAAGAGCCAGATCCAGGAGTTCCTCGACTGGTACCACACGCCCGGCGTGCAGCACGTCGCGCTGCGGACCGAGGACATCGTGGGCACGGTGCGCCGGCTGCGCGACAACGGCGTCGAGTTCCTGGGCATGCCGCACGCGTACTACGAGTCGCTTGCGGACCGCGTCGGCGACGTCGGGGTGCCGATGGACGTGCTCGAGGAGCTGGGGATCGAGGCCGACCGGGACGAGGAGGGCTACCTCCTGCAGATCTTCACCCGACCGATCCAGGACCGCCCGACGTTCTTCTTCGAGATCATCGAGCGCCACGGCTCGCGCGGCTTCGGCGTGGGCAACTTCAAGGCGCTGTTCGAGGCGATCGAGCTGGAGCAGGCCCGCCGCGGGAACCTCTAGGGTCGGGGGTCGTCGCCGGCGCCCAGATCGGCGGAATCCCGATCGTTCCAATCAAGCAACACGATCGCCGAGCTGTCGTCGCGAGCGCCGTCTGCCAGGGCTCGGATCGGCGGAATCCCGATGGTTCCAATCAAGCAACACCATCGTCTGCGTCGCCCGATGGCCGCCCGCCTCGCGGGTTGAAGCGCATCCGAGCGGACTGTCGGGCGGCGATCGAGACACCGGTGCCCGCGAGCCAGGCGACGATCGGGCGATAGGCATCTACCTCCAGGCGGTAGAGCGCGCCGCGTCGGTCGATCCGGTACGGGATCCGCGCGGATCAGGTGCGCCTCTCGCAAGGAGATCGAAGCTGTCGGCTGGTGGCCGGTCGGCTCAGGCCGAGCTCTCGTGCGATGTCCGATGGCCGCCGCGGCCGCTCCGCGAGGATCGCGACGATCTGCCGACGCGTCTCGTCGGCCAGGAGCGCGATCCCCGTCCCATTTCGCCTCGGCATCTCACCGGGATGATGCGGAGCGCGACTTCACCGGGGCCCATCCAGGCCTTATCGGCCGATTGGTCCGGATCGCGGCGGCCAATGGTTCCGCCAATCGGAACGAGTCGTTCCGCGATTGGCGAACGACCCGACATGCGCACAACCGGCAGGGCAGGGTCCGCTCGGGGCGGCAACGGCCGGCGGGGTGGACGAGACATGACGCGGCGAAAGGGACCCTCCGGATTGGAGGGCCCCAGACGCCATACGGAGGGAGGCGTTCAGCTCTGCGGGCAACCCGGGTTCGGCGCGTCGATCCGGAGGACCGTGGTGCCGACGGGCTCGATGTAGGTCGCGAACACCGTGACCGGCGTCGTCGAGCTCTCGTTGCGGGCGAGGCCGGGGTCGTCGCCGGACTCGACGAACGAAGAGCCGGCCGGATAGACCGTCTGCTTGCAATGCTGGTTGTAGAAGGTGACGGTGCCGGTCCCGACGGTGACCAGCACGACGCCCGGGTGCGTGTGCCAGCCGGAGGTCCCGAGCGGCGCGATCGTGACCTGGGACGTGATGAAGTCGACCGAACCGTGCGTCTTGAGCTTGATGCCGTCGGCGCGCACGTGCGTCGACGGGCCGAGCGTGCCGCGCGACAGGGTCACCGCGCTGAACCCGGTCGACGTCGTGGCGAGCGCGGTCCCGGCGACCGCTCCGACGAGCACCAGGGCGAGGACCGGGATCCGGGCGGCGCGGCGGACGTGGATGGCCTTCACTTCGATCTCCTTGGCTGCCGCTCGGGTAGGTCCCGATGCGATAGGCGGACCGTAGGGACCGTGCCGTTAGCAAACCGTTATCCCGAAGGCTGCTCCGAAACCGCCCCCGAACCACCGTCGTAGAGGTCCCTGTCACCGTCCCCAGGAACGGACAGGAGAACCTGACCATGCGAATGTCCAGAGCGGCCGTGCCGCTGCTCACCCTCGGCCTCGTGCTGGCCGCCTGCTCGAGCACGGGAGGCGCCGCGACCACCGCGCCGACCGCCGCCGCTCCATCTGCCGCCGCGAGCGCAGCCCCCTCGGCCGCCGCCGGCGGCGCCACGATCAACCTCGCCGACTCGACGCTGGGCAAGGTCCTGGCCGACGGCGACGGCAAGACCCTCTACGTCTTCACGGTCGACGCCGACGGCAAGTCCAACTGCGCCGGCGACTGCCTGAAGAACTGGCCCGCGCTGACCTCCGCGGCCGCCCCGACGCTCGGCACCGGGCTCGACGCCGAGGACTTCAAGACGATCGCCGACACGAACCAGGTCACCTTCTACGGCCACCCGCTGTACTACTTCGCCGGCGACAAGGCCGCGGGCGACACCAACGGCCAGGGCGTCGGCGGCAAGTGGTTCACGGTCGGAGCCGACGGCAACATGATGGGCGCCACCGCGTCGCCCGCCGCCAGCGCTGCGGCTTCGCCCGCCGCCGGCGGCTCGACGGTCGCGGTCGCGGACAACGCGCTGGGCAAGATCCTCGTCGGCGCGAACGGCATGACGCTGTACGTGTTCACCGCCGATACCGCCGGCACGTCCAACTGCTCCGGCAACTGCGCCAGCAACTGGCCGGCGCTCGTCTCGGCGACGGCACCGACGGTCGGGACCGGACTCGATGCCGCGAACTTCAAGACGATCTCGGGCACGAACCAGGTCACCGTCAACGACCAGCCGCTGTACTACTTCGCCGGCGACAAGGCCGCTGGCGACACCAACGGCCAGGGCGTGGGCGGCAAGTGGTTCGTCGTCGGGGCCGACGGCAAGATGATGCAGTAATCCTCTCCGCTCCTTCGCGACGGGCCTGGCTGTTCCCGAACCTCACGGGGACGATCCGGGCCCGTCGCGCCAATCGCTAGACTGCGGGCGATGCGTCTCGCCCACGTCCGCGAACGACACGCCGCCGCAGGAGCCGAATGGCGCCTGGCGGCGGCGCTCGATTCCGAAGCCCGATGGATCGACCTCGAGGTGGCCCGCCGTCGAGCGATCTCGGCCGATCCCAACCTCGCCCACGACAGCGTGCTGCACCGCCAGCGCGTGACGACGCTCGACGACCACCTGGCGCGCGGCCTGCGCGTGGAGGCCCTGGCCGATCTCGTCGACGGCTTCGCCGCCCGGGGCGGTTCCGCGGAGGACGACGCCGTCCTCGACGCCGATGACCTCGCCTTCGGCCCCCCGATCCTCCGCCCGCCCTCGTTCCGCGACTTCTACGCGTTCGAGCGCCACGTCCGCACGATGTGGGAGCGGCGCGGCCAGGAGATCCCCGAGGCCTGGTACCGCCTGCCGATCTTCTACTTCTCCAACGTGTCGGAGCTGCGCGGGCCGGGCGACCCGGTCTGGGCGCCGCGCGGCTCGCGTCGAGCTCGACTACGAGCTCGAGGTGGGAGCGCTCATCGACACGCCCGCGATCGACCTCGACGGCGAGCGCGGCGAGGAGGCGATCGGCGGCTACTTCATCGTCAACGACTGGTCCGCGCGGGACCTCCAGCGCGACGAGAGCACGCTGCGGCTGGGACCGGCGAAGGGAAAGGACTTCGGGGTGTCGATCGGGCCGTGGCTCGTGACGCCCGACGAGCTGGCGGACCGGCGGGCGGCCGGTTCGACGGGCCCGGATCTCTCGATGGTGGCGACGATCCGCACGCACGACGGCCGGACGGTCGAGACCACGCGCGGGACGTGGTCGAGCGCCGTGTACTCGTTCGGGCAGATGGCCGCCCGGGCGTCGGCCGACGTCCACCTGCGGCCCGGCGAGTTCCTCGGCAGCGGGACGGTCGGCGGCGGCTGCCTGCTGGAGATCCGCGAGGAGACGCTGGGCCGGTACCTGGAGCCCGGCGACGAGGTCACCCTCGAGATCGAGCGGTTCGGGCGGCTGGTGACACCGGTGGTCGCGCGTCCCGCGTGACCGCCGATCGTCGCACGGCCCGGCTGAACCCTAGACTGGCCTCCTCAGCCCGAGGAGGCCAGTCGCGCATGTTCTACGTCTCGCGAGGCTCGATCCCGCCCACGCGGCACACGCAGCACCGGGCGCCCGACGGCAGCCTGTACGCCGAGGAGCTGTTCGGCGTCGAGGGGTTCACCGGGCGCAGCTCGCTGCTCTACCACCTGGCGCCGCCGACGCGCGTGACGCGGATCGAGGCCATGGGCGCCGTTACCGTCGAGACCGCGGACGACGGCTCGCACCACCACCAGCTGATCGAATTCGGCGGGCCTCCAGCCGAGCGGCGACGTCATCACCGGGCGCATCCCGCTGTTCCACAACGCCGACGTCGTGATGGGCGTGGTCCTGCCCGCGACGCGCGATGCCGGCCGACACCTTCTATCGGAACGGCGAAGAGGACGAGATGCTGTTCGTCCACGAGGGCACGGGCGTGCTCCGGACGAACTTCGGCGACCTCGCCTACCACCCGGGCGACTACCTGGTGCTGCCGATCGGGACCACGTGGCGCCTCGATCCCGACGAGGGCGTCGGCCAGCGGATGCTGTTCCTCGAGTGCCCGTCGGAGCTCGAGCCGCCCAAGCGCTACCGCAACGACTACGGCCAGCTGCTCGAGCACTCCCCGTACTCGCAGCGCGACATCCGCATCCCCGAGTTCCGCGAGCCCACCTCGACCGCCGGGGAGTACCGGGTCATCGTCCGTGCCCGCGGCCGCCACACCGCCTACCACTTCGCGACCCACCCGTTCGACGTCGTGGGCTGGGACGGCTACCTGTGGCCGTACGCCTTCGACATCGCGGACTTCCAGCCGATCACCGGGCGCGTCCACCAGCCGCCGCCGGTCCACCAGACGTTCGCAGGGCGCAACTTCGTCGTGTGCTCGTTCGTGCCCCGCAAGTTCGACTACCACCCGCTCGCGATCCCGGCGCCGTACAACCACTCGAACATCAACAGCGACGAGGTCATCTACTACGTCGCCGGCAACTTCATGAGCCGTCGCGGCGTGAACATCGCGTCGTTCACGCTCCACCCGGCGGGCATCCCGCACGGGCCGCACCCGGGCACGGTCGAGGCGTCGATCGGCAAGGAGGCGACCGAGGAGCTGGCGGTCATGGTCGACACGTTCCGGCCCCTGTGGCTGACGAAGCAGGCCGCGGCGCTCGAGAACCCGGGCTATCCCGTACACCTGGCTGCCGACCGACGACCACGCCAAGGAAGCCTCCGACCTCGCGGAGCGAGGACCGGAGGCGTTCCCGGACTGAGGTTCAGCTGGGGGCGGGCGATCCGGACGGGGGGATGCCGACGGGGCGGGGCCACCCGGCAGGATGTGCATCGTCGAGAGGTAGCGCCTCGATCAGACGCAAGAGAGTCGAATCGTCTGGCGGGCCTGCCCGACGCGACACCCACATCCGGTCGCCGACCACGCTGAACACCTGCGAGATCGTCCGTGAACGGGACGAGCAGGGCCGGATGGCCGTCCATCGTCACGTCGACGGCCCGATCCCGGATGCCGTCGCAGGGGGTCGTGAAGAGCGGGCAGTTCGCCGCGAGCCACGAATCGATCGTCGTGCCGGGCGTGACCGGCACGGAGAAGGCACCGATGCCGATGCTGCCGCCTGGGCGAGAGGAAGTGCTCCCAGCCGGGTTCGGCCACTGGTCCATGTTCGACGGGCCCCAGTACTCGGTCGCGGGCTCGCTGGACCAGTCCGCCGGATACGCGATGGTGAACCCGTAGCGATCGGACGTGTAGGTCTTCCAGGCGCTGGTGTCGAGGGGCGAGGGCAGCGGGCCGAGGGCCGGCGCCTTGGTGACTGGCACCGGCGCTGGACTCGGGGACGCCATAGGGCTGGGACTGGGGCTCGCGGTCGACACGACGGCACCGGGCCCGCCGACGACGCCGGTTGACTTCGGCATGGCGACGGCGACGGCGACGACCGCGACGGCGACGGCCGCCGCGGCGCCGGCAAGGATGACAAATCGGGACATGGCTGGCCTCCACGCGGGCAGGCCGAAGCCGGCTCGCGCCTGGGGGATCGTCCGGACGGCGGTCGAGATCGCGCGACGGGTCGACGACGGAAGCTCCGCCGGACCATCGTCCAACCAGGAGGCGACGATGACGTCAGGGTCTCGGGGCGCGCTCATGCCGACCGGATCTCCGCTGTTTCGAGGGTGGAATCGATCGCGACCGACCCTCGCAGGGTCTGCGTCGCGTGATGGAGTCGGGATTTGACGGTGCCCACCGGCACGCCGACGACTTCGGCGATCGTGGCGATCGGAAAGCCGGCGTAGTGGTGGAGCACGAAGACCGCACGGTGTGGGGCGTGAGGCGGGCGAACGCGCGATCGATGAGGTCTCGGTCGACGACCGAGTCCGTCGAGTCTGGCGATGCCGGTCCGTCGATCGGCAGCATCCTGACCCGGCTCGTCCACCGTCGTTGGCGGCGGGATTCCTCGTAGCACGCGTTCACGAGCAGGCGATGGAGCCAGACGTCGTAGCGCTCGACGTCCCGGAGCTGCGGGAGATCGCGCCACGCCAGCAGGAAGGCCTGCTGCACGGCGTCCTGGGCCGCCTCGTGATCGCGCAGGATCCGATACGCGATCGCGAAGCAGCGGTCACCGTCGGCATCGACGAGCTCGCCGAAGGCGACGTCGTCGCCCCGCCTCGCTCGTTCCACCAGCGGTGTCCGCATCTGGACGCCTCGTCTGCGGCGCCCTCGGGCGGGCGCTTCGCTGGGTAAAGGTGTCCGATCGGGCCGAGAGGTTCAATCCTGGCGTCGATGCAGCTGGACCGGCCGCCGCTGTGGGCGCCTCGCCGGCGCCGTAACGCCGAGCGTGCGGCGAGCTGCGTCGATCAGCGGGTGGCCGGCCCCCACGAGATGTTCGTGTAGGTCCCATTGCGCGTGGTCAGCTGCCGGATCGGATCGCCGTTGACGGGGACCTCGACCAGCTGCGACCCGAGCGGGCCGCTGATGGACGCGGAGACGAGGAGCGTCGTTCCATCGGGGGACCAGGACAGGCAGCATGCCGAGTGGTCGAACGACGCGGTCAGGTTGCGCTCGTCCGAGCCGTCGGGACGCACGAGGAGGACGTCGTTGTCGGCAACGCCGGCCGATTGACCGGCATCCGCCGCAGGCGCGGCGAACGCGATCGACGCGCCGTCGGGCGACCACGCCGCCCCAAGGACGATCGCCCGCGGTCCCACGATCGCGTGCGGGTTGCCTGCGACGGGAGCGACGACGTAGAGGCTCGCCTCCGTGCCGTCATTTCGCGACGCCGCGAACGTGACCTGCGTCCCGTCCGGCGACCACGACGCGGGACGGCCGTTCGGAAACGCCGCGTTCTCCATCCAGACGAAGGTGCCTGACGGGATTCAGCTGCCGACTGGTCTTCGTCCCCAGCGTGATCACCATCAGGTCACCTTCACCCCCCTCGCGCAGCCCAGCGGAGGCGGACGTACAGGAGCTGGCTGCTGTCAGGCGAGAATGCGATGGGCACGGTGCGTCCAGCGGTCAGCGGCTCCCAGTCGACGCCACCGACGGGCGAGAGCCTGATCCCATTCAACGACTGATCGAGGTCGCTCCACGTCTCCACGGCGATCAGCTTGCCGTCGGGCGACCAGGCCCGCGGCACGTAGTCGATGCCGACGAGGGACCCACAGCCGCCGCAGAAGGGCGGGATTGATGTCGAGCCTGCGTCGAATCGAGGTCCAGCACGGAGGCGGTCTGCCACGACGCCGGGCCCGCGAAACGGGTCCGTCTCGCCGTCGGCGGCGGCGATCCGCCTCCCGTCGGGCGAGAAGACGCCGCAGCAGTCCAGTCCCGGGACCGTCGCGCCGGTCGCCCACCCGCTGGGCACGTCGAGCCGGGTCTCGCGCGCACCGGACGGGTCGACCAACCAGGTCGCCGTTCCGCCGGTTCCGCTGTCCGACCAGGTGAACGAGATCGTCCCGGGCAGCTCATAGCCGGGGGTAGGCGCCAGCATCGCGAGCGAGGAGCTTGTCGGCCCTGGGGATGCTGGGGTCGTGGCGCTCGGCGTCGGCCCGGAGAGCACGGCACGTTGGTCCTGGCCAAGCCGCGCGAAACCGGCAACGGCGACAGCGGCGACGACCACCGCGGCGATGACCCCGAGCCCGTGGAGGCGGGTCTCGAACGGGTTCCGCAAGGTCGGCCGTGCCCAGCCTCGTCGGCGCGTGCGGTGGATCTCGTCGAGCGCCGCGTCGATCACGCCCTCGGCGAGGTGGGTCGGGCCGTCCGCGAGCCAGGCATCGGCGATCCGGTCGAAGTCGAGGTTCGAGCTCATGCCGGGCGCTCCGTCGACAGCTCCACGGGCGTCCGCAGGTCCGCCTCGACGGCGGCTCGCAGCGTTCCCGTCGCGTAGTGCAGGCGCGACTTGACCGTCCCCACCGGGATGCCGAGCTGTTCGGCGATCTCGGGCTGCGTCAGGCCGACGTAGTGGTGGAAGACGAAAACGGCGCGCTGTTCAGGCGACAGGCGGCCGAACGCGCGGTCGAGCTGGTCGCGGTCGACAACCGTGTGCGTGTCGTCGGCGGCGACCCGCGCATCGAACGTGAGCTCGCGCACGTTTGCGGCCCAGCGTCGGCTCCGCCGCGCTTCGCGGTAGCACGCGTGCACGAGCAGCCGGTAGAGCCAGCCGTCGAACTTCTCGATGTCACGCAGGCCCGGAAGCTCGTTCCAGGCGGTCACGAGCGTCTGCTGCACGGCGTCCTCCGCCAACCCGAGGTCGCGGAGGATGCGATACGCAACCGAGAGGAGCCGGTCACCGGCCGAGCGAGCAAGGCTGGCGAACGCCTCCTCGTCGCCCGACCGGGCAAGCTCCACGAGGGCTGACTGCACCCTCCACTCCCTTCGCGGCGGCACCCGTTCGACTGCCTACACTCTATGAGTCAATGCGGCCGGCAAACCGTTCGATTGACCATTGCAGGCGTCCCGCGAGCCCGCGCGCGGCCGAGGAGCTGCCGCGCGCGGGAGGCGTCGGGTGGGCCGTCGATTACGGCAGGGCCGCGGGCCGGCCCGGGTAGGTCCGACCGCCGCCCGAGAAGATCACGGCCGGATCGCTGCCGTCGGCGGCGACGGACATCAGGACGGTCGCGCCGTTGGTCGGTGCGTGGACGTACGAGATCCGGCCGTCGCGCGTCCAGCCCGGGCCGCTGTTGGCCTGTTGGCCGCCTTCGCTGAGGTTGGTGACCTTCGTCGGCGTCCCGCCGCCGACGGGGACGGTGAGGATGTTGATCCCGTCGCTGAAGGCGACGACGTCGGTCGCGGACCACGCGGGCTCGCCGGCGCCGGCGGGCATGCCTGCCATCTGCGAGTCACCTGTGCCGTCGGCACCGATGGTCCAGATCGACGAGCCGTCGACCCGGCCGTGCAGTTCGACCTCGAGCCGGTCGTAGACGAGCGTATCGCCATGCGGGCTCCAGCTCGCGTCCGCGGGCAGGGCGTCGGGCCGGCCTTCGACGACCACCGTGCGGGCCCCTCCCGCCAGCGTCAGGACGACGATCCGAGCCGCCGGAGGCGCACTGGTACCGCCCAGCAGGCCCTGCGCCTTGTCGGTCTCCGTGAACACGAGCTGCTTCCCGTCGGGCGACCAGGCCGGCCGATCGATGGAGGCGCAGGGCCTCGCGCACGTCGCCACCTTGGTGGGATTGCTCCCGTCCGCCGCGGCGGTCCACAGCGTCGCGCCGGTGGGCGTGGCGGCGACGAACGCGATCTGGCTGCCGTCGGGCGACCACGCCGGGTCGCGCAGGTCGCCGTCGACGGCGATGTCCGAGCTGACGGCCGTTCGGGTGGCTGGGGCCGAGCATCTCGAGCCAGCTCGGCGGCGCGTCGGTGCCCGGGCTCGCGTAGCCCGGGTCCATCGCGAAGATGTAGGTGTTCGGGTCGGCGAACACCGCGGCGGCCTGGGTGGCGCGCGGGCTCGCGACCGCGGCTGCCCGATGGCGCTGGCGCCGAGACGCCGGGTGAGGGCTGGCCGACGACAGCCGCCGGCGATCGCAGCATCGGCGATCCCAACGGCGCCGCCCGCGACCAGCAGGACGATGACGGCCGCGGCGATCAGCCGCGGCGATGTGAAGGACACGGTGAACCTCCCGAAGGACTGACGGTGCTGCTGGGTGGTGCGATGCACCGCCACGAGCGTCGCGTCGAGGACGGGATCGGCCAGCTGTACCGGTCCGTCCTCGAGCCACTCCCGGGCGTATCGATCGAAATCCGGGTCGGTCGTCATGCGGATCGCTCCGAGGGCTTGGTCGAGGCTGCGCGGCGGTCGGCGTCCATCGCGGACCGCAGGGCGTGGGTGGCGTAGTGCAGGCGGCTCTTCACCGTGCCGAGCGGGACCTCGAGCTCCGTGGCGATCTCGGCGAGGTCGTAGCCGAGGTAGTGGCGGTACACGAAGACGGCCCGCTGGTCGGGCGGCAGGCGGCGGAACAGCCGCTCGAACTCGTCCCGGAGCGCGATCGACGTCGAGGCGTCGGCGGTGGCCGGCGCGTCGTCCAGCGTCAGGACGCGGATGTTGCTGCTCCACCGCCGCTCGCGGCGCGCCTCGGCGTAGCAGGCGTTGACCAGCAGCCGGCGGAGCCAGGCCTCGAAGCGCTCCGGGTCGCGGAGGTTCGGCAGCTCGCGCCAGGCGCTCAACAGCGCCTGCTGGACGGCATCCTCGGCACGACCGACGTCGCGCAGGATCCGGAACGCGATCGCCATCAGCCGGTCGGCGGACGCCGCGGCGAGGCTGGCGAAGGCGTCTTCGTCGCCCTTTGCCGCCTGCTCGACCAGCGCTCGCTGCATCCGTCCCTCCGTGTCGGGGATTGTCCCCGCTCGCAACCCCAATGAGTCGCCCGGAGGCGGAAAGGTTCGATGCGATCGGTGCGACCGCAGCCGCCGGGACGACTCGCGCCACGCACGCCCTCTGGACTACGCTTCGACGGTCCTCGTCAGGGCCGCAGGGTCGCTCAGTCCAGAGGTGCCGCGTTGGCCGTCGAAGTCCGCAAGTGGGTCACGTTCAGCGAAGAGATCGTCAGCGAGGGCGGCCGCGACCTCGAGCGGCCGCTGCGCCGGGTCGCCGTGGCCGCCGTGCTCAAGAACCCGTACGCCGGGGCGTACTCGGAGAACATCGACATCCTGATCGACGCCGGCGAGTGGCTGGCGACCGAGCTCATGGCCCGGGCGAAGGCGGCGCTCGGCGGCGAGGTCGAGGCGTATGGCAAGGGCGGCATCGTCGGCGAGAAGGGCGAGCTCGAGCACGTCGCGGCGCTCCTGCACCCGAAGTTCGGGGCTCCCGTGCGTGCGGCCGCGGAGGGCGTGTCGATCCTTCCATCGGTCAAGAAGCGTGGCGGGATGGGCGCGCACCTCGACATCCCGGTCCATCACAAGAAGGCGATGCTCGTCCGCAGCCACTTCGACGCGATGGAGATCTGCGTCGCGGATGCCCCGGCGACCGACGAGATCCTGGTCGCCGTCGCGGTGACCGACGGCGGCCGGCCGCACGCCCGCGTCGGCGGTCTCAAGGCCGAGGACGCGGTCGGCACCGACGGGCTGCACTGAGGCCGCCGCGGACCCGATGCGCACGTTGATCACGGGCCTGGGTGAGGTCGTCTCCGGCGACATCACGGCCCCGCTCCTCGACGCCGACTCGATCCTCATCGAGGACGGGCGGATCGCCGCGGTCGGGCGCGGGATCGACGAGGACGCCGACATCGTGATCGACGGCAAGGGCGCGACCGCGTTTCCCGGCCTGATCGACTCCCACGTCCATCCCGTGTTCGGCGACTGGACGCCGCGCCAGCGGACGAGCGACTTCATCGAGTCCGAGCTCCACGGCGGCGTGACGTCGATGATCTCGGCGGGCGAGGTCCACCTGCCCGGGCGCCCGAAGGACATCGTCGGGCTCAAGGCGCTCGCGATCGTCGCGGTCCGCGCCTACGCCAACGTCCGGCCGGCCGGCGTCAAGGTCCACGCCGGAGCGCCGATCCTCGAGACCGGCCTCGAGGAGCAGGACTTCGCCGACATGGCTGAGGCCGGCGTGAACCTGATCGGGGAGGTCGGGCTGGGGTCCGTCAAGACCGGGGCGGCGGCGGCGCCGATGCTCGCGTGGGCGCGGCAGCACGGCATGGTCTCCACGTTCCACACCGGCGGGCCGTCCATCGCGGGCTCGAGCGCCATCCGCGCGGACGTCGTGCTCGAGGCGCGCCCGGACATCGTCGGCCACGTGAACGGCGGCACGACCGCGCTGCCCGACGACGACATCGAGCAGCTCGTCGCGAGCGGCATGGCCGTCGAGATCGTCCACTGCGGCAACCTCCGCGCGGCGCTCCACGCGATCGGCCTGGCGCGCGAGGACGGGCGCCCTCGACCGCGTGATCCTGGGCAACGACGCACCGTCGGGCACCGGCGTCGTGCCGCTCGGCATCCTGCGGACGATGGCCCACCTGGCCTCCCTGGGCGGGATCGATCCCGCAATCGTGGTGGCGATGGCGACCGGCAACACGGCGCGGGTCCACCGGCTCGAGACCGGGACGATCGCGGTCGGCCGCGAGGCGGACCTCGCGCTCGTGGACGCGCCACAGGGCTCGGTCGCCGACACCGCGCTCGGCGCCCTCGCCATCGGCGACCTGCCCGGCGTCGGCATGATCCTCATCGACGGCAAGCCGGTCGTCGGGCGCAGCCGCAACACCCCGCCCGCGTCGCGAGCGCCCGAGGTCGTCAAGGGCCCGGGCGTCGGCGGCGGCGGTCACTAGGCCCGGGTCGAGGGGGAGTCACGCGACGATGCACTACGGCCTGCGACTGCCCAGCTTCGCCCTGGGCGAGCAAACCGCCTCGCTCGCTGAGATGGGCGGCTACCTCCGGCGAGCCGAGGACCTCGGCTTCGAGACGGCGATGCTCATCGACCACCTGCTGGTCGCGCCGCCCGCCTACTCCACGACGTGGCTGGAGCCCGTGACGCTGCTCGCCGCCCTGTCCGGCGTCACGCGCACGATCCAGCTCGGGACGCTCGTGCTGGTGCTGCCCTTCCGGGAGCCCGTCCAGTTCGCCAAGCAGTGGGCGACGCTCGACCAGCTGTCGGGCGGGCGCTCGATCCTGGGCGTGGGCGTGGGCTGGATGGAGGCCGAGTTCGAGGCCGTGGGCATCCCCCACCGCGAGCGCGGCGCCCGGATGAACGAGCTCCTCGAGCTGATCACCGCGCTGTGGACGCAGGACCACGTCACGTACGAGGGCCGCTTCTACCGCGTTCACGACCTGTCCATCGACCCCAAGCCGGCCCAGCGCCCGCACCCCCCGATCTGGATCGGCGGCGGCACCCAGCCGTCCGAGAAGATCTACGGCCAGAACGTGCCCACCGTCGAGCCGGTCCTGCGCCGGATCGCGAAGTACGCGAAGACGTGGGTCCCCCACTCCTCGGCGACGGCCGAGATGGTCGATCGCGACTGGGACGACCTGCGCCGGTACATGGTCGAGTACGGCCGGCAGCCCGAGGAGATGTCGCGCGTCTACTCGAACTTCGTGCACGTGCTCAAGCCGGGCGAGCGACCCGAGGACGCCGCGCCGCTGTTCCGCGTCTACTCGGGCATGGACCTCGACTACTGGCAGCGCTACTACCTGCTGGGCGAGGCCGAGGAGGTCGCGGACCGGATCCGCGCGAAGATCGAGGCCCTGGGCGGCGTCGACCACCTCGTGCTCAACCCGCTCAACTGGGACCCGGCGAACCTCGAGCGGCTGGCGACCGACGTCCTGCCGAGGGTGGCGGCCTGACCGTGGCCGTCGGCGTCCCCCGCGTCCCCGGCCCGCTCTCGCCCTACCTGCGCCCCGACCGGCTCGAGGATGCCCTGCGGTTGCTCGCGGAAGCGCCGCGCCTGGTCCTCGCCGGCGGCACGGACGTCTACCCGGCACACGCCTCGCGGCCGATCGACCGGCCCGTGCTCGACATCACGGCCCTGCCGGGGCTGCGAGGCGTGACGGACGATGGCGACGCGTGGCGGATCCCCGCGCTGACGACCTGGACCGACGTCGCGGAGGCGGACCTGCCGCCGGTCTTCGACGGGCTGCGCGCGGCGGCGCGGACGATCGGCGGGCGGCAGATCCAGAACGCCGGGACCGTGTGCGGGAACATCGTCAACGCGTCGCCGGCTTCGGACGGCATGCCGAACCTCCTGGCGCTCGACGCCGCGGTGGAGCTGGCATCGGCTGACGGCGAACGCCGCGTGCCCCTGGACCGGTTCGTGCTCGGGAACCGGGTGACCGACCTCCGGCCGGGCGAGCTCGTCGTCGGGCTGCGGGTGCCGAAGGTCGAGGGCGACGCCCGGTCGACCTTCGTGAAGCTCGGGTCCCGGGCGTACCTCGTGATCTCGATCGTGGCGGTGGCTGTGGTCATCGTCGTCGAGGACGGGCGGGTCACCGACGCGCGGGTGGCGGTCGGGGCGTGCTCGCCGGTCGCGCGGCGGCTGCCGGCGCTCGAGGCGGACCTCGTCGGGCGGGCCGCCAACGCGAGCCTGGTCGACGTCGTGCGCCGCGGTCACCTCGCCGACCTCTCGCCGATCGACGATGTCCGCGGAACCGCGGCCTATCGCGCGGATGCCGTTCGGACGCTCGTCCGGCGGGCGCTGGCCGAGGTGGTGGCGTGATCGCGGAGGGTCCGACCACCCGCCTCCGGTTCGAGGTCAACGGGCGCTCGGTCGACGTCGAGACCGACGGGCGCCGTCGCCTGGTCGACGTCCTGCGCGAGGACCTCGGGCTCACCGGAACCAAGGTCGGCTGCAACGCCGGCGACTGCGGCGCCTGTACGGTCCGCATCGACGGCGAGCAGGTGTGCTCGTGTCTCGTCGCCGCCGGGCAGGCCGAGGGCCGGCGGGTCGAGACCGTCGAGGGCCTCGGGTCGGCCGATCGCCTCGCGCCGCTGCAGGCGGCTTTCCTCGCGTGCGGCGGCGCGCAGTGCGGCGCGTGCACGCCGGGGATGCTGATGGCGGCCGACGACCTCGTGCTCCCGATCCCCCGTCCCCGTCCGACGCCGATGTCCTCGATGGCCTCGGCGGCGTGCTGTGCCGGTGCACGGGCTACACCGCGATCCTCGAGGCGGTGCGCGGCGCGGCCGCCGGTTCGCTCGCCGCCGCCGTGGCGCCAGCCGTCGGCCATGCGGTCGGCGCCCGCATCGCGCGCACGGACGGCGTCGAGAAGGTCACCGGTGCCGAGCGCTTCGGCGACGATCTCGACCACACCGGCGTCCTGCTCCTCCGCGCCGTCCGCTCGCCCCACGACCACGCGCGGTTCACCGTCGGCGACCTGGCGCCGCTCCACGCAGCGCCATCCGGGCCTGGTCCGCGTTCTCGCCGCCGCCGACGTGCCGGGCGACAACCTGTTCGGCATCTACGCGACCGGCAAGGACCAGCCGGTGCTCGCCGACGGGTACGTTCGCTTCCATGGCGAGGCGGTCCTCGCGCTGGTCGGCGATCCGGCAACGATCCTGGCGATCCGCGACGACGAGGTCCCCATCGCGTGGGAGCCGCTCCCGGCACTGCTCGGGATCGACGCGGCGCTCGACGCCGGGGCACTGCGGCTCCACGAGGCATCGCCCGGCAACGTCCTCGTCGAAGGGGTCGTGCGGCTGGCCGATGCCGACGCCGCCCTCGCCGCGTCGGCTGTCACCGCGACCGGCACGTTCGAGACCACCTACGTCGAGCACGCCTACATCGAGCCCGAGGCCGGGACGGCGCGCCTGGTCGACGGCCGCGTCGAGGTCTTCGCCACCACCCAGACGCCGTACATGGATCGCGACGAGCTCGCGCTGATCCTCGGCCTGCCCGTGGAGCAGGTGCGGGTCATCCCCAGCGCCTGCGGCGGCGGCTTCGGCGGCAAGCTCGACCTGTCGCTGCAGCCGCTGATCGCGATCGCCGCGCTCCTCCTGGACCGCCCGGTCCGCGCGCTCTATCCCCGCCCGGAGTCGATGGCCTCCACGACGAAGCGCCACCCGGCGCGGATCTCGGCCACCTTCGGCGCCGACAAGGACGGGTGCCTCACCGCCGTCCGCGTCCACGCCGACTTCGACACCGGCGCCTACGCCTCGTGGGGCCCGACGGTCGCCAACCGCGTGCCGGTCCACGCGACCGGTCCGTATGCGGTCGCGGCGGTCGCGAGCACGAGCCGCGCGGTCTACACGAACGGGACGCCGGCCGGCGCGTTCCGCGGGTTCGGCGTGCCGCAGGTCGCGATCGCGCACGAGGCGCTCATGGACGACCTCGCGGGCCAGCTCGGAATCGATCCCCTCGAGTTCCGGCTCCGGAACGCGCTCAGCGCCGGATCCCTGACGGCGACGTCCCAGCGCCTGGCGGCGAGCGCGGGGCTGGGCGCCTGCCTGGAGGCGCTCGCGGCCGCGCTGGTCGGCGATGCGCGCCGAGGCCGCGACGCACAACGAGCAGGCGATGGGCGCGATCCGCCGCGGGGTCGGGGTGGCCGCCATGTGGTACGGCATCGGCAACACGTCGCTGCCCAATCCATCCGAGATCGACGTCGGGCTGCGCGCCGACGGGACCGTCGTCCTGTTCTCCGGCGCGACCGACATCGGGCAGGGCTCGAACACGATCCTCGCGCAGATCGCCGCCGACGCCCTGGGCGTTCCGGTGGCCTCGATCGAGCGCGTCGGTCCCGACACCGACCTCACGCCCGACGCGGGCAAGACCTCGGCCTCGCGCCAGACGTTCGTCTCGGGCAACGCGACGCGGATGGCCGCGGAGGACCTGCGCCGCCAGCTGCTCACGTTCGCGGAGGCCGGTCCCGATGCGTCGATCGACATCGAGGACGGCCGGGTGGTGGCGACGGACGGCGACACCAGGTCCGTCGTCGAGCTCGGCGAGCTGCCCGAGGGCGCCCGGGGCTGCGTGCTGCTCGGGCACGGCGCCTACGACCCGAAGACGACGCCGCTCGACGCCGACGGCCAGGGCATCCCGTACGAGACGTACGCGTTCGGTGCGCAGGTGGCGGAGGTGGACGTCGACGTCGAGCTCGGGACGGTGAAGGTGCGGCGGGTCGTGGCGGCGCACGACGTGGGGCGGGCGATCAACCCGACCCTCGTCGAAGGCCAGATCCAGGGCGGCATCGTCCAGGGCCTCGGCATGGCGCTGATGGAGGCGTACGTCCCGGGCCGGACGGACAACCTCCACGACTACCTGATCCCGACGATCGGCGACGCGCCGGAGATCGAGTGCCTCCTGGTCGAGGACGCGGAGCCGGCCGGCCCGTTCGGCGCGAAGGGCGTCGGCGAGCCCGCGCTCGTGCCGACCGCGCCGGCGATCCTCGCGGCCATCCGCCACGCGACGGGCGCACGCATCGACGCCGTGCCGGCGACCCCCTCCCGCGTCCGCGCGGCGATCCTCGCGGCCCGGGACGCGGCGTCGGGTGGTTTCACGCTCTAGCCGGTGGAGACGCGGACCCTCGGCACGACCGGCATCGCCGTGCCCGTCGTGGGTCTTGGCTCGTGGCGGACGTTCGACGTGACGGCGGACCGGCAGGCCGAGGTCGACGCGGTCGTGGGCGCGGCGTTCGACGCCGGCGTCCGCCTCGTCGACAGCTCGCCGATGTACGGGCGATCCGAGGAGCGGCTCGGGACGTCGCTGGCCGCGCGGCGCGCCGACGCGCTGGTCGCGACGAAGATCTGGACGAGCGACGTCGACGACGGCCGGCGCCAGTTCGCGGACCAGCGCCGATGGTTCGGGCGGATCGACCTCCTGCAGGTCCACAACCTCGTCGCCTGGCGGTCGCACCTCGACTGGATGGAGCGGGAGCGCGACGCCGGGCAGATCGCCTGGCTCGGCGCGACGACCTACCAGCCGTCGGCCTTCGGCGAGCTCGAGACGGTCATGCGGACCGGGCGGATCCACGCCGTGCAGGTGCCGTTCAACCCCGTGGAGGACCAGAGCGCCGACCGGATCCTGCCGCTCGCCGCGGAGCTCGGGATCGGCGTGCTCGCGATGCGGCCGCTCGGCGAGGGCGCGTTGCTGCGACGACCCTTCCCGCCCGAGCTCGCCGCGGCCGGCCTCACGGGCTGGCCCGAGGCGCTGCTCCGCTGGTGCCTCGCGGATCCGCGCGTGACGGTCGCGATCCCGGCGACGTCATCCGCGGCGCACGCCATCGCCAACGCCGCGGCCGGCGAGGCACCGTCGTTGGATCCGGACACTCCGGCAGCGCATCGGCCAGCTCGTGCGTGGCGCCTGATGAACGCAACCAACTGGCCGGCCGACGTGTTGTGGGGCCGTGATCACGGTCCCGCCGCCCCTCGACGAGGCGCGGCTGCTTGCCGCGGTCGATGAGCTCGCGGCCGCCGATCCCGCGCTCGGCGAGGTGGTCGCGCGGTTCGGCCCGCCACCGATGTGGGCGCGCGACCCCGGCTTCCCGACGCTCGTCCACCTGATCCTCGAGCAGCAGGTGTCGCTCGCCTCCGCGCAAGCCGCCTTCGACCGGCTCCGGGTCGCTGCCGACACCGTTGACGCCGCGCACGCTCCTCCGCCTCGACGACGCACAGCTCCTCGCCGTCGGGTTCAGCCGCCAGAAGACGCGCTACGCGCGGGCGCTGGCGACGGCGGTCGACGACGGGTCGCTGGACATCGACGGACTGGCGTCACTCGACGACGACGGCGTCGACGCGGCCCTGACCGCACTGCCCGGGATCGGGCCGTGGACCTCGACGATCTACCGGCTCATGGTCCTGCGCCGGCCGGACGCGTGGCCGGTCCACGACATCGCGCTCGCGCAGGCCGCCGCGGAGCTGCGCGGCCTCGACCGTCGCCCCGACCCGACCGAGATGCTCGCCCTCGCCGAGTCGTGGCGACCCTGGCGCGCCGTCGCCGCGCGCATCCTGTGGCACCACTACCTCTCGACCCCGCGACCCCGCCGAGCGCGCGGATGGGCTGAGGCGCGACCACCGCAAGAACCGGAACCGGGATGCGGACGCCATACCCTGTGAAGGCGACCCACCAGGCCGCCGCTACCGAGTCGAGGCGACCGTGGACCAGCGGGCACTCGTGGAACGAGCGGGGCGGGGCGATCATGACGCTTTCGCAGAGCTTGTCCGCGGCGCCATCACGCGACTGGACCAGGCCGCACGCCTCATCCTCCGGGACCAGGAGCTGGCCCGCGACGCGGTCCAGGATGCCCTCGTCCGAGCCTGGCACGACCTTCCCCGGCTACGTGACCCCGATCGGTTCGACGCCTGGCTCTATCGCCTGACCACCAACGCGTGCCTGGACATCGCGCGGCGTCGTCGACGACGACCGATCGAAGTCGAGATCACGCCCCTCGACGATCCTTCCGTGGCCGACTCGTCGGCCGCGTTCGCCGACCGCCAGGTCGTCGATGCTGCGATGCGCAGGCTCGACGTGGCGAGTCGTGCGGTCGTGGTGCTGCACTACTTCCTGGGGCTCCCGTTGACCGAGGTCGCAGCGACACTCGGTATCCCCCTCGGGACGGTCAAGTCGCGCCTGCATCGCGCCCTGCGCGAGATGCGGGCCGACGTCCTGATCGAGCCCCTCATCCAGACGCCCGTTCCGGGAGGGCAGGTCGCATGACGACCGCGGCGCGCCTCGAGCGCGAGTTGCCCGCCATCCTGGCCGAACTCGCGGCTGGCCCATTCCCGAATACGTCGAAGACGTCCTGAGCCAGACGAGCCGGAAGCGGCAGCGGTCTATGTGGATGTCTCGCGAAAGGTGGCTCCCCGTGGCTGACTTTGCCGTGCGTCCCGCGATCGCTCCACGGCTTCCCTGGCGGACGATCGGGTTGGCGTTGACCGTCATCGCCGTGCTCTCTGCGGCCGCGCTCATGTACGTCGGCACCCACCAGACGCGGCTGCCGCCGCCGTTCGGCGTTGCCCGCAACGGGCTCGTGGCCTACTCGCAGGACGGCGACATCTACACAGCCGACCCGGTCTCCGGCGCGGCGACGGCCATCGTCGCCGGCGCGGCCTACGACACCGAACCGCTCTGGACACGCGACGGCACGGGCCTGTTGTTCGAGAGGAAGGTCCAGGGCCAGACCGGTCCCGGCTACGTCGAGATGGTGAAGTCGGATGGAAGCGGCCTCCGACGCATCACGCCCGAGCCGATGGCCGACCTCCACTGGTACGAGCTCGCCCCGGACGGGAAGTCGGTGCTGATCCTGTCCACCATCGGCCTCAGGCAGATGATCTCCATCGCGGACGCGGACGGAACCGGGGTTCGGACGCTCGAGACCGATTCGGGCGTGCAGGAGGTCGAGTTCCTGCCGCCCGACGGAACGCAGCTCCTGTACGTCAGCCTGGGCGGCGTCTACCGCATGAATATCGATGGCACCGGCCGCACCACGATTGTCGAGCCAGTCAGCCTCTTCTACCACGCGGACGCGGTGTTCATGCTGGGCATCGCAGTCCCGTCCCCGGACGGAAGAACCATCGCGTACTCGGCTATCGAGGGCACACAAGTGCGGGTCCACGTGGTGAACGCGGATGGCAGCGGGGACCGAGTGGTCGGCCACGACCCGAACTCTTGGGGCGAGTGGACGCCGCTATGGTCACCCGACGGGTCGCGTCTGCTCATCTACCGCAAGACCGGGGTTGCCGGCGACTGGGGCGCCCCGGAGACGATCGAGGTCGTGACGGTCGACGGCAGTCGCCCGGACGTGACGATCGACGCAGCGCCGCCCCCGCCGGGCGGGCTGTCCGACGACTACAGGGCGTGGTCACCGGACGGGCGCAGCATCCTCGTGACGCCCACGGGGGAGAATTGGGCGCCGTATCCGCAGGTCCAGTGGGACGCCACCACGGGAGTCGCGACCGCGACGCCATGGTCGGCGACCAGCTACCCGGCGATGCAGCGGCTCGCGCCCTGACGATCGGCGAGGCCTGAGCACGAAGATCCGGCGCCGGGGCGTGCCCGGGCGCCGGATCTGGTTCGCGCGAAGCGATGGCCTACATCAGGCCGACGATGTGGCCCTCCGGATCGGCGAACAGGGCGATCGTGGTCTCGGGCGCGACCTCGGTGAGCGGCATGATCACCCGCCCGCCGCTGGCCTCGGCCTTGGCGAGGACGCCCTTGGGGTCGTCCGCGTGGACGTAGAACGTGACGAACCCCGGTCCGCCGTCCTGCGCCGCGCCGACGCCGGCGGTGAAGTCGCCCCAGCGCGCCAGGCCGTAGCCGCCGGGGTTGCTGGTGTCGAACGTCCAGCCGAGGACGTCGCGGTAGAACGACTGGAGCTTGGGGCCGTCCTTGCCCGTGACCTCGACGTGGATGACGTGGTTGCCCATCGCTGAGCCCTCCTGGCCGCTTGCGGCGGCCCGTCCGGCACCGCCTTCACGACCACGACGCTCGGGCATGGCCCGAATCGACAGGCCCGACACCTCGGTTTCCGGGACGGCTCGCCGGCCGGCGTTGCACGGCCAGCGTTCACTCCAGCGGTCGTAGCCGCCAGGCTGCACGCCTAGGCGAGCGAAACGGCGGATGAAGCGGCCCGGACCCGGCAACCTGCTCGCGTGGCGTGCAGGATCGAGCCAGAACCGCTGCAGTGAACGCCGAGCGTGCAGCCGCGGCCGGGCGCCTTGTCGTCGAGCTCGATCGTCGCCCGGGCCACTCGGTTGGCGCTTGGCACGCGCCATTTTCGCGTGCCGTCGGTCGCCGCGGCGCTCGCGATGCGCCAGGACGACCGTTTCGCGGCACAACGCACGGATTCGCCGCGCATGTTGGCGCTTCCCGCGCGGCAACATCGTCAGGAACTACGACTGGTGGCGCACGCGGAGCGCCGCCGGGCCGTGCGCCCAGCCGCCCAGCCGCGTGAGCGCCGCCGCGCGCGCGCCCGCCGCGGCGACCGGGCCAGCGCCGAGATCAGCGCGCGGCGGCGACCGTCTTCGGACGCTCGGCGGCGCGCTCGCGGTCCTTGACGATCCGCATCGCCGCGAGCTTGCCCGGCGCGCCCATCACGCAGCCGCCGGGGTGCGTCCCCGAGCCGCACTGGTAGTAGCCGTCGATCGGCGTCCGGTAGTCGCTCCAGCCCGGGCGCCGGCCGGAAGAAGTACATCTGCGGCGCGAGGAACTCGCCCGCGAAGATGTTCCCCTCGGACAGGCCGACCATGCGCTCGATGTCGAGCGGCGTCCGGACCTCGCGATGGAGCACCAGGTCCCCGAACCCCGGGAAGAACGACTCGAGCGTCCGCTGGACGGTGTCGCCCAGGTTCTGGCGCTCGGCGTCCCAGTCGCTCTCGCGCAGCTTGTACGGCGCGTACTGGACGAAGCACGACATGACGTGCTTGCCCGGAGGCGCCATGTCGGGGTCGATCGTGCTCTGGATCGCGCAGTCGAGATACGGCCGGCTGCTGTACCAGCCGTACTTCGCGTCGTCGAAGGCCCGCTCGAGGTACTCCATCGACGGCCCGATGTTCGTGAACCCGCGGAACTGGTCCTCGCGGTCGGACAGCGCCGGGTAGACCGGGAGCCCGTCCAGCGCGAAGTTGACCTTGGCCGACGTGCCCTGGAACCGGAACCGGCTGATCGCGTCGACGAGGTCCGACGGCAGCTCCCGCGGATCGACGAGCTCGAGGAACGTCCGCCGCGGGTCCAGCGCGGAGACCACGACCGGGGCCGTGAACTCCGTCCCGTCCTCGAGCGCGACGCCCGTGACCCGGCCGCCCGACGTCATGACCTCGGCGACCGGCGCCTCCAGGCGGATCTCCGCGCCGAACGACCGCGCGGCCTTCGCGAGCACCTGCGTGAAGCCGCCGTTGCCGCCCTTGTGGAACGCCCAGGCGCCGAACTCGCCGTCGTGCTCGCCGAGCAGGTGGTACAGGAGCACGAGCCCCGAGCCCTGCGAGTACGGACCGACCTTCGTGCCGATGATCGACGACGAGGCCATGTAGCCCTTGATGATGTCGGACTCGAAGTAGTCGTCGAGGAAGTCCGCCGCCGACCCGGTGAGCAGCCGGACGGTGTTGTGGAGCACGTCCTTGGGGAGGGCCTTGAACCTCGCCCCGAGGCCCGCGAGCGCCATCAGCTCCTCGGGGTCGTCGCTGAACAGGTTCGGCGGCGGCGCGTCGAGCAGCGGCTTCATCGCCTGCAGGACCTTGTTCACGTCGTGGTTGAACCGGTCGTAGGCGTCCGCGTCGTGCTTGCTGTGGCGCGCGATCTCCCGCTGGTTGACCCCGTGGTCCTGGCCCAGCAGCAGGTAGTCGCCGTTCTCCATCGGGGCGAACGTCGACGACATCAGGAGCGGCAGGAACCCGTGCTTGACGAGGTCGAGCTCCTGGATGATGTCCGGCCGCAGGAGGCTGAGCGCGTAGCTGAACGTGGTGAACCAGTGGCCCGGGTACAGCTCCTCGGTGATCGCGGCGCCACCGACGAGGTGGCGGCGCTCGAGGACGAGGGTCTGGAGACCCGATTTCGCGAGGTAGGCGCCGTTGACGAGGCCGTTGTGGCCGCCGCCGACGACGATGGCGTCGAAGTCGTGCTCGGTCGTCGTCATCGTCAGGCCGTCCTTCGCTCGGGGTTGTAGAGGGGCATCCGTGCCGTCTGCGCGGCGACGTGGATGTAGCGATGGCTCACGGGGACCTCGAGGAACACCGGCGAGCCGGGCTTCGCCGACTCGAGCGGGACCCGGGCGATGCCGATGTGCCGCTGGAGCACCGGGGAGTACATGAAGCTCGTCGCGTAGCCCACCTGCGCCCCGTCGGCGTCGTACAGGAACATCTCCTCCTGCACGGGGGTGTGGTCCTTGGGCGGGATCAGGCCGGCCTCGTCGTGGATCCGGTCCCAGTCGCGCCAGTCGACGACGATCCCGGTCGTCCGGAAGCGCGACGTCTTGCCGGCGATCTCGCGCCGGATCGCGTCGCGCCCGATGAACGCGCGGTCATCGGTCTCGACGCCCTTGAGCATCCAGGCGAGACCGAGCTCGTGGGGCGTGGCGCGGTCCGCGTCCGTCCAGGCGAACCGGCTGTTCGCGAAGTCGATGTCGAGCAGCAGCAGGCCCGCCTCGATGCGGGTCATGTACAGCGCCTGGAGGCCGAACGGCAGCACGCCGAACCCGCGGGTCGCCTCCCAGATCGCGTCCCACGTGGGCAGCGCGTTCTCCGCCTTGACCCACACCTCGTAGCCGAGGTCGCCGGTGTAGCCGGTCCGCGAGATCGTGACCGGGCAGCCACCGATCTTGCCGCCCACGATGCCGAAGTACGGGAGGCCCTCGACGGCCGGCACGAGGCCCGCGAGGATCCGCCGCGCCCGGGGACCCTGGAGGCTGAGCACCGCCCAGTCCTCGGAGACCTCCTCGATCGTGACCTTGTCGCGGCGCGTGACGAGGTCCTGGAAGTACGCCAGGTTCGGCTCCGCGGCGGTCAGGACGAACTCGTCCTTCGCGTGGCGCAGCAGCACCCCGTCCTCGACGACGTAGCCGCGGTCGTCGCACCAGATCGCGTACTGCCCGTGGCCGGGCTCGAGGGTCCGCGGATCGCGCGCCAGCACGCCCGCGAGGAACGCCTCCGCGCCGGGACCGGAGATCCGGTACTTGAACAGCGGGGACGTGTCGAAGATGCCGGCGGCGTTGCGCACGGCGAAGTACTCGAACTTGTCCGACAGCCCGTACCGCTCGGCGGCCAGGTGCCCGGACCAGTGGCTCCACAGGCCGGTCTCGTTGAGCGCCGACGTGCGGGCGTGGAACGGTGTCGTCCGGATCATCGCGACGTGCTTCCCTCCCGGTTGGTCAGCGGACGGTACCCGACCGCGTGCCAGCCGTGACGGCGCGTTGCCCGGCGCGGATCAGACGGTGATGAGCTCCGGCAGCTCCTCGCCCTCGTCGCGCTTCGACGAGGTGATCCCCCAGCCGCCGAACCAGTTGGTCCCCTCGAGCCGCAGGGTCGGTGCGTCGTCGCCGCGCTCCACGTCGGGCCGCATGTCGCCCACGCCGCCGAGGCCCGTGAGCTTCGTCTCGATCTTCCAGCCCTCCGGCACGACGAGGCTCCCGCCGCCGAACAGCGTGCTGACGCGGAGCGTCGCGCCGGCCGGGTCGAGCGTGGCGTCGCGCAGGTCCACCTCGCCGCCGCCGAACATCGTCGTCACCTTGCCGCCGCGGAACGAGCCCGACTCGCTGTGGAACTCGAGCGGCCCGAAGTTGGCGATCAGGTCGACCTCGTCGGCGGCCGGGTCCACCGGACCGGCGTCGCGCCGCTTGATCGCGGCGTAGATCGCCGCCCCGAACACGAAGGTGAACCACGCGATCAGCGCGAGGCCGATCAGTTTCGCCAAGGATCCAAGCATCGTCCGTTTCCCCATGCGCTCAACCCATTCCCCGTTGGTGAAAGGATGCACCCGGCGGGGGTCCGCGGTCGAGGCGGAGCGGTGTCGCGCGGCGAGAATCGAGCCGCCGCGCCGTATCCTTGCGTCCATGCCCCTGTACCGACTTGCCGACCCCGTGCCGCCGGTCGACGCGCCGGTCGTGCTGGCGGCGTTCGACGGCTGGGTGGACGCGGGGACCTCGGCCACGAGCGTGCTGGACATCCTGGCCGACGGGGGCGAGACGGTCGCCACCTTCGACCCCGACCAGCTCTACGACTACCGGTCCCGCCGGCCGACCCTCGAGATCCGCGACGGCCGGCTCTCGTCCCTCGCCTGGCCGGAGGTCTCGCTGACCGTGGCCCGGTTCGGCGGCCGGGACGTGCTCGTGCTGAGCGGCGCCGAGCCCGACGACCGCTGGCGCCTGCTGTCCGAGGCCATCGTCACGATCCTCACGGGCCTGGGCACGCGCGCCTGGATCAGCCTCGGGGCGATCCCGGCGGCCGTCCCGCACACGCGCGCGGTGCCGATCCTCGGGACCGAGTCCGAGCCGGGCCTCCTGCGCGGCGGCGTCAGCCCGGGCCCGACCGGGATCCTGCGGGTGCCCTCGGCGGCGCTGTCGATGCTCGAGATGGCGGTGTCGGCCGCGGGCATCCCGGCCGTCGGCTACTTCGCGCAGATCCCCCACTACGTGCAGGGGCCGTACGCGCTGGCGTCGGTCGAGCTGATGCGGGCGATCGAGCGGCATCTCGAGGTGGAGCTGCCCCGGGGCGACCTCGCCGACGAGGCGCGCCAGCTGCGGACGCGGCTCGACGCGGCGACCGCGGCCGACGAGCAGACCCGCCAGTACGTCGAGCGGCTCGAGTCGATGGTGGACGAGTCCCGGCAGCCCGCGGGCGACGACCTGATCTCGGAGATCGAGCGCTACCTGCGCGACCAGAGCGGGTCGACCTGAGGCCGTCCGGAGCGTCAGTAGCGCTCGCGCCGGACGTTGACCTTCTGGCCCTTGAGGGTCCCGGCGCGCAGGGCCGCGATCACGCGATCGGCGGCGTCGGCGGGCACCTCGACCAGCGAGAACCCGTCCGCGATCTGGATCGCGCCGATGTCGCCGCCGGAGAGGCCCGCCTCGTTCGCGATCGCCCCGACGAGGTCGCCCGGGCGGATCCCGGCGGCTCGCCCGGCCCCGACGAACAGTCGCGTGGCTCCGGCGCCGATCCCACCGGGCGCCTTCGGCGGGCGCATCACCGGCCGGCCCTCGTTGTCGCGCCAGCCGCTGACCCGGAACCCGCGCACGGGCGCGTTCGGGGCGTGCGTCGCGGGCCGATGGGGACGCGGCCGGCCGTCGTCGGCCGGCCGGTCGGGACCGCCGGCCTGGTACGGCGGCGGCGCGCCGTGGCCCTGGGGCCGGTGGAAGGCGGGCTGGTCGCGCACGGCCGCACCCCGCGCGACCGGTGGCCGCTGACGCTGTTTCCCGGCGCCGCGCTCGGCGAACGACGGCGGCAGGGTCGCCGGTGCGAGCTCGGTCGTGTCCTCGGCGCCGCGTGCCTCGCCGTCGGCGAGGCTGATCGCCGCGAGCGCGATGTCGACGACGTCGAACTCCTCGGACAGCGGCGCCACGACGGCGCGGTAGCGGTCGAAGTCGTCCTTGACCAGCGTCTCGCGCAGGGTGTCGCGGAGCTGGTCGAGCCGCCGCTCCCGCACGTCCGCGACCGTGGGCAGCGGCACGATCTCGAGCGGGGTGCCGATCGCGCGCTCGATGTCCCGCAGCAGCCGGTGCTCGCGCGGCTCGACGAGGGTGATGGCGACGCCCTCGCGGCCGGCGCGACCCGTCCGGCCGATGCGGTGGACGTAGGTGTCGGGCGACGACGGGACGTCGTAGTTGACGACGTGGCTGACCTGCTCGATGTCCAGGCCGCGGGCGGCGACGTCGGTGGCGACGAGGACGTCGAGGGCGCCGTCGCGGAAGCGCGTCATGATCCGGTCGCGCTGCTCCTGGGCGAGGCCGCCATGGAGCGCGGCCGCGTCGCGGCCGCGGCCGCTGAGCGCCTCGGCGAGGTCGTCCACCTCGCCGCGCGTGCGCGCGAAGACCAGCGTCGCGACGCCGTCCTCCACGTCGAGGATCCGGCCGAGCGCCGCGAGCTTGTCGGGCCGCCGCACGACGTAGGCGACCTGGCGGACGCGCGCGGCGTCGCCCGAGGCGGCCCCGGCCTGCACGCGGACCGTGACCGGGTGGCGCAGGTGGCGTCCGGCGAGCCGCGCGATCGGCCCCGAGATCGTGGCCGAGAACAGGGCCGTCTGGTGCATCTCGGGCAGCGAGCCGAGGATCTTCTCGAGGTCGTCGGCGAAGCCCATGTCGAGCATCTCGTCGGCCTCGTCGAGCACGACGGTCTCCACCTCGTCGAGCCGGATCGACTTGCGCTCGAGGTGGTCGACGGCGCGGCCGGGCGTGGCGACGATGACGTCGACGCCTCGTGCGAGGCGATGGAGCTGCGCCGTGATCGGCTGGCCGCCGTAGACGGGTATGACCCGCGCCCCGACCTCGCGGCCGTACTTGTGGGTCGCCTCGGCGACCTGCATCGCGAGCTCGCGGGTCGGCGTCAGCACGAGCGCCCGGGGCCGGGTCCCGCGATCGCCGTCACGTGGCGCGCCTCGACCCTCGACGGCGCGTCCCGCGGCCCGATCCTCGTCCATCCTGGCCGCGAGCCGCTGGAGCAGCGGCAGCGCGAACGCGGCGGTCTTGCCGGTGCCGGTCGGCGCCTCGGCGAGCAGGTCGCTGCCGGCGAGGAGCGGCGGGATCGCCGCGGTCTGGATCGGGGTGGGCTCCTCGTATCCGAGCCCGGCCAGCGTCTGGAGCAGCCGGCTGTCGAGCCCGAGGGCCGCGAACGCCGAACCCGGCGCCGGCTCGGTCTCGCCGGCGCTCGGCTCCCCCGCCTCGACCTCGGACTCGTCCGGGGGCGCGTCGTCGCCCGGATCCTGAGCCTGCCCCGAGTCGTCGTCTGTGGTCACGAACAGATCGTAGCCCCGATCCCGTGCGGGCCCCGGCGTCCGGCCTCGCGAAACGGCACGAGATACCTGACACGGAGTGGCCGCTTTGCTAGGATCGCGGCATGCGCGCTTCCCGGCTCGTCTCGCTGCTGCTCCTGCTCCAGGCGCGGGGCGGCATGACCGCCGCCGAGCTGGCCGAGGAGCTCGAGGTCTCGGTTCGGACGATCCACCGTGACGTCGAGGCGCTGGGCGCGAGCGGCGTGCCGATCTACGCCGACCGCGGGCCCCACGGCGGGATCCGCCTCGTCGACGGCTACCGCACCCGGCTGACCGGCATGACCACCGAGGAGGCCGACGCCCTGTTCCTGTCGGGCCTGCCCGGGCCCGCCGCGGAGCTCGGGCTCGGGACCGTGGTCGCGGCCGCGCGCCTCAAGGTCCTCGCCGCCCTGCCGACGGAGCTGCGCGGCCGCGCGAGCCGGCTCCTCGAGCGGTTCCACCTCGACGCCGCCGGCTGGTTCCGGGCCGGCGAGTCCGTCCCCCACCTCGCGGCGATCGCCCAGTGCGTGTGGGACGGCCAGCGGATGGAGCTCGACTACGAGCGCGCCGACGGCATCGTCACCCGGACCGTCGACCCGCTCGGCCTCGTGCTCAAGGCCGGCGTCTGGTACCTCGTCGCCGGCCACGGCGGGCAGGTCCGCACGTACCGGGTGTCACGCGCCCGCGGCGTGGCGCCGCTCGCCGAGAAGGTCGAGCGACCGACCGGCTTCGACCTGGCGACGCACTGGTCCGAGTCCATCACGGCGTACGAGCGCGACCAGCCGCGGATCGTGGTCACGCTCCGGGTCCGCCGCGAGGCGACGCGCTGGCTCGAGGACGTGATCGACGGGTCGGCGCTCGCCGCGGCCATCGAGGAGCCCGACCCCGAGCCCGACGCGTGGCGCCGGCTGACGGTCACGCTCGACTGGCCGCGCGAGGTCGCCGGCCGGCTCCTCGCCCTGGGCGGCTCGATCGAGGTCATGGCCCCGCCCGAGCTGCGCGTCGAGATCGCCGCGCTGGCCGCCGAGACGGTCGCCCGCTACCGCGAGCCCGCGACGGCCGGCCTGCCGAACCCTGCCGGCGTTGCCGCCCTGCCGAGCCCGGCCGGCGTGGCCGGCTGAGGACGGTTCTCGGGCAACCCACCGTCGTCGATCCGCGGGTGCCGCAGCCCCGACGGGACGCCGGCCACGCGCGGTCGCCGGTTGCGGAACTCGCGCTCGCGGTCGGCCTGCATGACCTCCGCCAGGATCGTCATCGGGAGCATGGATCACCTCGTCCATCCGGTTCATCGATACCTCGAATCCTATCGTTGGAACATGCCAATACCCGTCATGTATTACCGGACGAACGGCGTCATGGCGACGGGCCTCGCGGCCCTCTGGGATACTGGCCGTGATGCGACGAGTCGAGGCGGAGGCGCTGGTCGGGGCCTCGCGTGACGAGGTCTGGCAGCTCTACGACGACATCCGGGGCACGCCCCGCTGGGTGCCGTTCGTGAGCGAGATCCTCTATGTCTCGGGCCCGACGCGCGTCGGCACCGTCTACCGCGAACGCACGCGCCTGGGCGGGCTGCCCACGGTCGAGCAGTGGGAGATCGTCGAGCACCGCCGGCCGACGCGGCAGGTGCACGTCTCGTTCGCGGGCGGGATGGAGAGCCGGCTGATCATCCGCTTCGAGGGGCGCGGCACCGGCACCTGGGTCCACCAGGCGGCCGAGCTGCGATCACGGCTGTGGGGCCCGTTCGGCTGGGCGCACGAAGCGCTGGTCGGGATCCCGGCGGGCTGGGGCGTGCGCGCCGCCGTCAACGGCGCCAAGCGCGCCTTCGAGGGCGATCCGCCAGGCTGATCCGGACGATCCGGACGATTCAGGCCCTCGGCTCGATCTCGCGCACGACCGCCAGGTGCCGGTCCGGTCCGGCCCCGTCGCGCGTCACGTGGTATTCGATCTCGCGCGCCGTGCCGTCGAGGCGGGCGAACCGGAGCGTGGCGTGCAGCTCGCCCTGCGCGAGGAACTCGTTCCACAGGCCGTCGAAGTCCGAGCTGACGGTCATGTCACCCGGGTTCGCGAACCGCTCGACCGGCTGGCCGATGATCGTCTCGCGGGGCACCTCGACGATCTCGGCGAGCGAAGACGACACCTCGACGAAGCAGCGATCGGCGTCGAGGATCGCCCACGCGTGGCCCGGCTCCTCCCACCAGCGACGACCCGGCCGCACGCTCCCGAACCGGTACACGTACCAGAGCTCGCCGCCGCCACCCGGGTCGGCCAGGGCGTCCCGCTCGCGGACCACGGCCGACGGATAGCGCGTGCGCAGGCGCCACTGCAGGTCCGCCGTCTCGGGGCGCGCGTTCGGACGCGTGCTGACGTCGTCGAGCAGCTCGGCGAACGCGCCGGCCACGAAGCGCCGGAACGCGAGGTCCTCGGCCGGGAAGGCCTGGAGCCGGGGTTGCGGATTTGCGGGCATGGTCGATCTGTGGGTCCCCGAACGGTCGATCCGCGGGCATCCTGCGCGTTCCCGCGACCGCCGTCGCTCGGCAATGTGGCGTATTGGCGGCAAACCCGCACGCGTCAGGGGCAGGCCTTCCCAAGACCGGAGCCGCCGCCCCCGCCGCCCGACCCGGATCCGCCGCCGTCGAACACGTGGCGGACCGTCTGGCGGATCTGCTTGATCTCGGACGTGGACAGGAACTCCGGGTAGTCCGGCGGCACGAAGAGGACCTTGGTGACCTGCTTCGCATTCACGCTCGAGGCAAGCTGCACGAGCGACGGCAGGTCCTTGCGCTTGATCGTCGTCCACAGGTCGTCCTTGGCGATCGAGAGCAGCTCCGGCGCCCGTTCGAGCAGCGCGACCGGGTCGAGCTCCCGGCGGAGCGAGAGCAGCACCAGCTGCTGGCGGCCCATGCGGCCATAGTCCGAATCCTGGTGGCGGGACCGGGCGTACGCGAGGGCCTGGCCGCCGCTGAGCTTCTGGCACCCGGCGTCGAACGAGACCGTGGTGTACCCGGAGCCGTCGACCTTGGGGTAGTGGTCGTCGTAGACCGACTCGGGGATCCGGATCCACAGCCCGTCGACGGCGTTCACGAGCCTGACGAACCCGCTGAGGTCCACGGCCACGAACCCGTCGAGCGGCACGCCGACGAGCTGCTGGATGGCACCCGTGATCGCGCGGAAGCCGCGGGCGTCGCCGCCCGGGAACTGCCCCGGATGCCCCCACGCGTAGACGTACAGCGCGTTGAGCAGACCTGGGAAGCGGCCGTCGGGAAACGCGCCGGCGTCCTCGGGGGCGAGCGGCACGTTGATCAGGTTGCGCGGGATGCCGAACAGCGCCGCCTTGCCGCTCGCGATGTCGACGCTCAGCACGATCATCGTGTCGGTCCGCAGGAGCCAGCGGCCCGTGCCGGCGTCGGAGCCGACGAGCAGGATGTTGAGGCGGCCGTCCTGGGCCCAGCCCGGGACCGGCGACGGCGAGGGCGTGGGCGGCATCGTCGGGATCAGGCTGGGGACCTGGGCGACGACGTTGCCCGACGCGTCGGGCGTCGGCGTCGGTGTCGGGCTCGGCGAGGCGGCGTCGACGCCGCCGGCATCGTCGGCGCCGAAGCTCGGGGCCGGGATCTCCCAGTCGCCCGCGGCGGTGTCCGGGTCGTCGCCCTGGAACACGGCCGTGAGCGTGTCGTTGGTCTCGACGCCGAGCGCGGCGACCGTGCCGTAGCCGAGCGTCGCGAGCACGAGGACCGCGAGCAGGCCGACGAACGCGATTCGCCCGGTGCGATGACCGGCGGCCATGCCGGCGCGACGCGCGACGAGCCAGGCGTCGAGGATCGAGAAGGCGTGGTAGCCGAGGACGATGAGGTCGAGGCCCACGACGGTCACCAGGACCTCGGGCCGGAGCACGAGCCCGACGAGCGCCTCGGGTCCGCCGCCCAGCACCGTACCGATGCCGAAGCCGACGAGGGCTGTCAGCACGACCAGGGCGGGTGTGGCGATGAGGACGCCGCGGCGGCGGGCACCTGCCGCGTATTGCCCGAGGCCCGGGAACAGCAATGACAGGGACGCCGCCGTCACCGGCGAGCGCAGGCCCCTGCGCGTCACGTCAACGATCCCTCACGCCCCTCCGTCGACCTGACGGTCCGCCCAATGACGCGGTGCGGACCGCTTTCGTTGCGTGACGATACTGGACCGCCGCAAGTGGTCGCCCGGGGAATCGAGAACGGACCGCCGTTCTGGACAGGGGTTCCGGCTCCGCCGCCGCCCAGCATCCCGCCGGAAGGTCGACGCGCCGCCGGATTGGGTCCGTGTGTTGGCGGTCCGTTCGATGGGCCTACCGTAGCCGCGGCCCGGAGCCCGCCACACCGGCCGTTGGTCACGACCCGGCATGGACGAATGTCACGACCTTCCGGGACCTGGACGGCCGGCGCGCGCCATCGCCGATACCCTGATGGGTGATGCATCCCGACGACCCGTCACGCCACCTGCCGTTCGAGGGCACGCGGAACCTGCGCGACGTCGGGGGCTACCCGGCCGCCGGCGGCCGGCGCACGCGATGGCGGACGCTGCTGCGCTCCGACGAGCTGACGGCGCTCTCGGCTGCACGTCCAGGCCGAGCTCGTCGCTCTCGGCGTGCGCCAGGTCGTCGACCTGCGCTGGCCCGACGAGCTCGAGCAGGCACCCAACGTGTTCGCCGGGTCCGGCAGCGTCCGGTACACGAGCCTGCCGCTCCTGGCCGACGATCCGACGCCCCATGCGGGCCAGGCGGGCATGTACCGCCACGTGTTCGATGCGCGAGCGCCGCAGCTGGCGGACGTCGTCCGGGCCCTGCTCGAGCCCGACGGCCTGCCCGCCGTCATCGGCTGCGCCGCCGGCAAGGACCGGACCGGGGTGGTGATCGCGTTGCTGCTCGACCTCGTCGGCGTCCCGGCGCCGGTCATCGTCGAGGACTACGCGCTGTCGGCGCGCTATTTCTCGGCACCCGAGTCCATCGTCCATGCGCCGGACTGGCGCCACGAGCCCCTCGAGCTGCAGAGCCCGCCCGAGCACATGGCGACCACACTGCGAGCACCTCGACGAGGTCCACGGCGGCGCCCGCGCCCTGCTCCGCCGGGAGGGGATCCCGGACGCGGACATCGACCGTTTGGTTGAACGGCTGACCGAAGCCACCCCCTGAGGGCTTAGGATGGGTCGATGGGTCGCGTCGGTGCCTCGCTCGAGATCCCGTATCCGCCGGAAACGGCGTTCGCGGTCGCGACGCGTATCGACCAGCTGCCCGCCTGGCTGCCCGAGGTCGTCACGGCGACCCTGCTCGATACCCCGCTCTCGCCGGGCAGTCGCGTCCGCCTGAAGCTCTCATCGGCGGCGGCCGGCACCGAGGTCGTCGGGACCGTCCGTCAGCTGCGCGCCGCCGTCGGTGTTCGTGATCGGCGGGTCCGGTGGCCCGTTGACGGTCGAGGTTCGGGCTCGTTTCGACCCGGTCGGCGCGTCGTCGACGCGCCTCGCCCTCGAGATCGAGCTGACGACGTCGCCGATGTTCGGGTTCATCGGGCGCGAGGCCGAGCGGCGGATCAACGCCGAGATCCCCGCCTCGCTCCAGCGCTTCCGCGCGATCCTCGACGCCGAGGCCGGGGTGGCGCCGGCCCCGTAGGCCGGCGCGAGCGCTCGCAGGCGCCCGGGTCTCAGGTCAGGCCGCGGCGCGGCGGCCGCGGTGTAGCCCGGGATCGAGAGCTCGATCAGCGGGCTCTCCTCGACCATCCGGTCGACGTCGGTCCGGTTCCAGGCCTTCGCGACGTCCACGAGGAGCGCTCGCCGCTCGGTGGGGTCGGTGACGACGCGGGCGGTTCCCTCGAGGTCGGCGTGGGCGCCGCGCTTGAGGTGCAGGACGATCCGCGGGTCGGCCTCGAGGTTGTGGATCCAGGCCCGCGTCCGCGGGCTGGGCATGCCGCTGATGATCAGCCGCCCACCGATGTTGTGGAGGACGATCTCGATGCGGCGCGGCTCGCCGGATCGGCGGCCGTTGGTCGTGATGTCGACGGTCTGGCTGTGGTCCAGCGCGTCGTGGATGGTGGTGTCCATGTGGGGTTCGGCTCCTCGGGATAGTTGCACTTGCAACGATATCCCCGCTCCGCGTCCACGACAAGCGCCACCACGCGCGACCTACACTCCCCGCGATGCTGCGAACCGTGACGGCGACCCGGTACGTGACGCCCCTGCGCGAGGGCGGATCGCTCCCCGCGCTCGTCGAGGCGGACGACGACGGGCTGTACGTCGTGAAGCTGCTCGGCGCGGGCCACGGCCGCAAGGCGCTGGTCGCCGAGCTGCTGGCCGGCGAGATCGCGCGCCACCTCGGGCTGCCGGTCCCGGACCAGGTCCTCGTCGAGCTCGACGGCGCGCTCGCGAAGGCCGAGCCCAACCGCGAGATCCAGGAGCTGCTCGCGCGGTCGGCGGGCACGAACATCGGGCTCGACTTCCTGCCCGGCGCGCTCGCGTTCGCCTCCAGCGTCGGTCCCCTGCCCGACCCGGACCTCGCCGCGTCGATCGTGTGGTTCGACGCCTACGTCACCAACGTCGACCGCACGCCGCGCAACCCCAACCTCATCGTGTGGCACCGGCGGCTCCACCTGATCGACCACGGGTCCGCGCTGTACATCCACCACACGTGGCGCGATCCCCTCGAGCACGCGCGGCGCCCGTTCGAGCCGATCCGGGACCACGTCCTGCTGCCGTTCGCGTCGTCCATCGTCGACGTCGATGCCCGCCTGTCCGCGCTGGTCACGCGATCGCTGGTCGAGGAGCTGGCGGCGGCGATCCCCGACGACTGGCTGCCGCCCGAGGACGGCCTGGCGGCGCCCGACGACCATCGGCGGGCCTATGTCGACTACCTCATGACGCGGCTGGCGTCGCCGCGCGCGTTCGTCGAGGAGGCCGAGCGTGCCCGAGCCGCGTAAGCCGTTCGAGTACGCGATCGTGCGCGTGGTGCCGCGCGTCGAGCGCGGCGAGTCCCTCAACGCGGGCATCGTGCTGATGTCGCGGCCACACCGGTTCCTCGGCGCGCGCGTCTGGCTCGATGCCGCGGTGCTGGCGGCACTCGCCCCCGACTGCGACCCGGACAACGTCCAGGCGCACCTCGACTCGATCGTGGGCGTCGCCTCGGGCGACGCGGCCGCGGGGCCGATCGCCGCGTTGTCGATGGCCGAGCGCTTCCACTGGCTGGTCGCCCCGTCGTCGACGGTCATCCAGCCGTCCGAGGTCCACACGGGGCTCACCGCCGACGCCGGCGCGACCCTCGAGCACCTGTTCCGGACGCTCGTCGAGCGCTAGGCCTCGGTTACTCGGGCCGGCGGCCGCGCCACCCGTAGTGGCACAAGGCACGTGTCGCGGGATCCCGCCACTGGCGCCCAACCGGCACTCGCTCGCCAATCAGGGTTCGGGGCATCGGATGCCCCAAGGTCGAAGCTGCGCCGATGTGCCACCGGAGAGGCGGCCAGCCGGGCGCCGCCGCTCAGGCAGTGACGCCGCTCTTGCGGTCGAGGTGCTGGAGCAGGTCGTGGGCCGCCAGCTCGACCGCCTTGTGGCGCCACTCGGCCGCGCGGAAGTAGCACGCGATGATCGCGGAGCGGTGGATCCGCCGGAAGTCGCCGAACACGAACGCGTAGCGCGCCTTCGTCTCGTCGTTGGCGCCGTCGGTCAGCCCGAGGTGCCAGGTGGCGTACTCGTCCCACGAGTGGGCGCGCAGATAGCGGTTCTCGTCGTCGGCGCCCGGCTGGGACTCGCCCCAGTCGCTGTCGAGCACGTACTGGCGGGCGTCGATCAGCCGATGGGCGCGGTCGACGGCTGGGCGGTTGACGGTATAGCGAGGCATCTTGCGAGGATCGCCAAGTCGCATCGCACCACCATCAGGGTCCGGTCGACGCACATAACGGCGACCATGCAACTGGCGCTCCGACATGTGCCGCGGCGGTCGAGGAACCCGGTCCCGTAGGATCAGGACGTGCGTGAGGAGCTTCGATGACCGAACACGCGGTCGTGATCGCCGGGGGCGGGCCGACGGGGCTGATGCTGGCGGCCGAGCTCGCGCTCGCGAAGGTCGACGTCGCCATCGTGGAGCGGCGCACCAGCCAGGATCTGCCCGGCTCGCGTGCCGGCGGGCTCCATGCGCGCACCATCGAGGTCCTCGACCAACGGGGAGTCGCCGAGCGCTTCCTCGCCGAGGGGAAGCAGGCGCCGGTCGCCGTGTTCGCCTCGACCAGGCTCGACCTCGGCGACCTTCCCACCCGCCATCCCTACGTCCTGGGGCTGTGGCAGAACCACATCGAGCGGATCCTCGCCGCCTGGGTCGGCGAGCTGCCGGTGACGTTCTATCGCGGGCGCGAGGTCACGGGCTTCACGCAGGACGACGACGGCGTCGACGTCGCGCTGGCGGACGGCGAGCACCTGACGGCGGCGTATCTCGTCGGATGCGACGGCGGGCGAAGCCTGATCCGCAAGGCGGCGGGCATCGACTTCCCCGGATGGGACCCGACGACGAGCGCCCTGCTCGCCGAGGTCGAGATGACCGAGGAGCCCGAGCTCGGAATTCGTCGGACGCCCACGGGCAACCACGCGCTCGGCAAGGTCGAGTACGACATCAAGGACGGCGAGGTGGTCTACGGGAAGGGCGGGACGGTGGGCGTGATGCTCACCGAATCGCAGATCGGCACGAGCGAGCCCACGCTGCGCGACATCAGCGAGGGCCTCATCGCCGTCTACGGGACGGACTTCGGGGCCCACAGTCCCACCTGGATCACCCGGTTCACCGACATGACCCGTCAGGCCGCCACCTATCGCTCGGGACGGGTCCTGCTGGCCGGCGACGCGGCGCATGTGCATTCCCCGGTCGGCGGACAGGGCCTCAACACGGGCGTGCAGGACGCGGTGAACCTGGGCTGGAAGCTGGCGCAGGTGGTCAACGGGACCTCGCCCCAAACCCTCCTCGACACGTACCACGCCGAGCGCCACCCGGTCGCGGCCCGCGTGCTGCGCGACACGATGGCGCAGGTGGCACTGATGCGTCCCGACGATCGGATCGAGGCCGTGCGCGACGTCATGTCCGAGCTGCTCGGGATGGATGAGCCGCGCCGTCGATTCGCCGCGAGGATGACCGGCCTGGACATTCACTACGATCTCGGCGAGGGACACCCGCTGGTCGGACGCCGCATGCCCGATCTCGACCTCGTCACCGCCAGCGGCCCGATCCGGGTCTTCACGCTGCTGCACGACGCCCGGCCCGTGCTGCTCAACCTCGGACAGCCGGACGGCGACGCCATCGGCCCGTGGGCAGACCGCGTGCCGCTCGCTCGACGCGAGCTACGACGGCACGTGGGAGCTTCCGGCGATCGGGACGGTCCCCGCTCCCACCGCCGTGCTGATCCGGCCCGACGGCTACGTGGCCTGGGCGGGAGAGCCGACACAACCAAGTCTCGCCGACGCGCTGACGACGTGGTTCGGACCGCCGGGCGCCGCGGTAGCCCTTGACAGGTGACCAACGAGTCACCTATTGTCCGCGGCATGGACGACGAGGTGTTCAGGGCGCTGGCCGACGCGAACCGGCGGACGCTGCTGGACCGGCTCTTCGAGCGTGATGGCCAGACGCTGGGAGACCTCGAGGCGGCGCTGCCGGGGATGACCCGGTTCGGCGTGATGAAGCATCTTCGAGTCCTGGAGGCGGCCGGCCTGGTGACGAGCCGGAAGGTGGGGCGCGAGCGCCACCACTACCTCAACGCCGTCCCCATCCGGCGCATCCACGATCGATGGCTGGACCGCTACCGCATTCGCGCGGCGGACCTGCTCGACGACTTCCGCATCGCATTGGAGGCACCCATGACCGCGCAGAGCGCCGACGTGGCGGCTCCCCCCCGCTACGTGTTCACGACCTACATCCGCAGCACGCCCGAGCGAATCTGGCAGGCGCTGACGGACTCGGACTTCACGGTCCGCTACTACTACAACAGCACCGTCCACAGCGACTGGGCCGTCGGCAGCCGGTACGAGTACCGCCACGACGGCGCGGCGGCGATCGAGGGCGAGGTCCTCGAGGCGGATGCGCCTCGCCGGCTCGTGCTCAGCTTCCACGCCCTGTGGTCGGACGCCGTACGGGCCGACGCCCCGTCGAAGATGATCTTCGAGATCGACGACGAAGGACGCGGCGTCTCGAAGCTCACGGTGATCCACGAGGACCTGGAGGGTCGCGACGCGACGCTCGACGAGGTCGTCGGCGGCTGGCCGTTGATCGCGGCCGGGCTGAAGACCCTGCTCGAGACCGGCGAGCCGCTGATGCCCAAGGAGGCCGAGGCGACCGCCTGACCGGCGTCGCCCGACTGACTGAGCGGCGGTTCCCCTACGACCGGGGGGCCGCCGCCTCCGCGTCCAGCGCGGGCTCGGCGTCGTTGCGCCGGAAGCGCAGCGCGACCAGGATCGTGAACGACATGAACGTCAGCGACGCGGCGTTCGAGATGATCAGCGCCCAGTTCCAGATCGAGAATCCGTACGAGATCCAGACGATGAACCCGAGGTCGAGCGCCGCGAGGTAGCCGATCGACACGTCGCGACTCGACCGCGTGCGGAGCATCCGCCGGATCTGCAGCGACGGGGCGAGGGCCATGAGGATCCCGGTCAGCGTGGCGGCGATCGCGAGGTACTCCGAGAGGACCATCAGCCCTTCGCCGCCTGGGCCGCGCGAGCCTCGGCCTTGCGAGCGCGCTTGCCGGCCTGGTACTCGGCGAGGCCCTCCGCGGAGTCGACATCCGCGAGCGTCGGCGTCTTCGGTCGGACGTCCTCCCAGCCCGCGGGCTTGATCCCGTAGCGCGTTCCAAGGAGCGCGAGGATCGTGCCCGCCTTCATCTCCCCGATCCCGGGCAGCGCGATCAGGCGCTTGTGGAGGTCCTTGGCATCGGCCGCTTCCGACCAGATCCGCGACGCGTCGCCGCCGTAGTCGGCCGCGATCGCCCCGCACAGGTCCTGGACGCGGCCCGCCATGTTGCCCGGGAACCGGTGCAGGGCCGGCGGCGTGCGGAAGATCGTCGCGAGCGCCTCGGGGTCCATCGCGGCGATGGCCGCCGCGTCCAGCGGCACCGCGCGACGCTGGAGCTCCAGCGGGCCGGAGAACGCCTTCTGCACCGTGACCTGCTGGTCCAGCGCGAAGCCGATCAGCAGGGCGAGCGGGTTGGTCGCGATGAGGGCGTCGGCGTCGGGGTCGCCGGTGAACGGGAGGCGGTCGGGCGGCACGGGGAGGCTCATGACGCCATCGTACGCGGCTAGCATGGCCGGATGCGAAACCCCTTCACCGATGCCGCGGGTGTCATCGCCGTCCGCGTCGGGCGCCTCCTGGACGTCGAGTCGGGCACGTACCGCGAGCGGGCCACGGTGCTCGTCCGCGACGGCCGCGTCGACGCGATCGCCGGTCCCGATGACGGCCTCCCCGACGGCGCGCGCGTCCTCGACCTCGCCGGCCTGACTGCCCTGCCGGGGCTGATCGACACCCACAGCCACCTCGTCGGCGAGGTCCAGTCCGCCCACGTGCCCGGGTCGACGACCTCCGCGGCGCAGGACGCGCTGCTCGGCGTGGCCAACGCGCGTGACACCGTCGAGGCCGGGTTCACGACCGTGCGTGACCTTGGGACGTTTCGCGCCTTCGTCGACCTCGCGCTGCGCGACGCGATCAACCGGGGCGAGGTCGAAGGCCCCCGCATGCAGGGTGCCGGCGCGTTCATCACGTCACCGTGGGGCGGTGGCGACGTCGTCGGCCTCGCGCACGACATCCGGCTGCCGGACGACCTCCGGTTCGGTGTCGTCGGCTCCCCCGCCGAGGTCCGCGAGCGGGTCCGCCGGCTGATGATCGGCGGCGCCGACCTGGTCAAGTGCATCGGGACCGGCGCCGTGCTGACGCCGGGTGGCGTTCCCGGGGTACCCGAGCTGTCGGAGGACGAGTTCCGGGCCGCGGTCGAGGAGGCCGGCCACTACGGAAGGTTCGTCGCCGTCCACGCGCACTCGTCGGAGGGCGCGCAGCGGGCGATCCGGGCCGGCGTCCGGTCGATCGAGCACGGGTCGCTGATCGACGACGAGACCATCGGGATGCTCGCGGACACGGGCACGTTCTTCTCGATCGACCTCTACGACGGCGAGTGGGCGCTCGAGCACGGCGCGGCCGAGGGCTGGCCGGCCGAGGCGATGGCCAAGCTCGCCCAGACGATGGAACCCGGCGTCGAGGTCACGCGCAAGGCGCATGCGCGGGGCGTCCGGATCACCTACGGGACCGACAGCGGGGTCTACCCGCACGCGCTCGTCGCGAAGCAGTTCGCGTGGTTCGTGCGCTGCGGGATGTCGCCGATCGAGGCCATCCGCTCGGCCACCGTCACGGCCGCCGAGTGCATGGGCTGGTCGGAACGGGTCGGGTCGCTGGCGCCGGGCCGGTTCGCCGACCTCGTGGCGGTCGACGGCGATCCCCTGGCGGACGTCACCGTGCTCGAGAAGCCTGCCGTCGTGCTCAAGGGCGGTCGACTCGTCCTCGACGCGCGCACGACCTGAGGACCCGACGCGTCCATGCTGCTCGGCATCGACCACCTCGTCATCGCGGTCCACGATCCGGACGCTTCGGCCGCGGCGCTCGAGGCCGAGCTCGGCATCACGTTCACCGGCGGTGGACGGCACGAGGCGTGGGGGACGTTCAACCGGCTCGCGTTCCTCGGCGACACCTACGTCGAGCTCATCGGCGTGTTCGATCGAGCGCTCGTCGTCTCATCCGGGACGGCGGTAGGGCGCGCGGCGCTCGCCGTGCTCGACGCGGGCACCGAGGGCCTCGCGACCTTCGCCCTCGCCACCGACGACATCGCGGGCGACGTCGACCGCCTGCGGGCCGTGGGCTCACCCATCTCGCTTCCCGTCGAGGGCGCGCGCACTCGTCCTGATGGCGACGTCGTGCGTTGGTGGACGGCCGCGGCGGCGCTCGGGCCGCGCGAGCCGCCGTTCCTCATCGAGCACGCGTACGAAGGCGCCGAATGGGGCGATGCCGCCCGGGCGGCGCGCGCTGCGTTCGAGCATCCGGGGGCCGGCCGGGTCCGCTTGGCCGGACTCGAGTTGGCCTGCCCGGATCCCGAACTCGTGGCCGCGGCCTACCGGGCGACGCTCGGGCTGGGCCTGGCTCCGACCGACGATGACGGCGTCGAGGCGCGCGTGGGCTCGCAGGCCATTCGCCTGTCGGCGCAACCCGGCGGAGCGCCGATCGTCGTCCTGGAGCGTGACGGTTGGCCGCAGCGGCTCGATGTCGACCGCCTCGGGATCCGGTGGCGATGCGCCGCCTGATCGCCCTGGCGCTCGGTGCCACGATCGTCGCATCTGGCTGCGGGATCGTGGGCCGGCAGGTGACGGGTGGCGGGGTGCCCGACCAGCCAGGCGACCCGTCCCGCGTCGGGCCTGCGGTCGTGATCGGGGGCACAACCGATGCCACGGGGACGTGGCGTGCGTGGGTCTATCGGACCAACGACAGGGGGATCTGCCTCGCCATCTCGTCGACCGCAGGCGGATCGAGCAGCTGCAGCTCCGACGTCAACGGCATCACCGGCCTCGGCATGTCGAAGAACGACACGTTCCAGTTCGTGAGCGGCGGGAGCCTGTGGCCCGGGGCGAGGACTGCGTCGGTCCAGCTCGCGGGCGGCCAGACGGTGATGGCGCCGCTCGTCGCCGTCGCGGCGATCCACCCGGGTGTCGGGTACTTCGCGGCACGGGTGCCCGCAGGCTCGCACGTGGACGCCGTCCAGATCCTGGACGACGCCGGCACCGTGCTGGAGACGCTGACATCGCCGGACCCGGATCCGAGCAAAGAGCCGCCCTCGTCCCCGTCGTCGTCCTGAGGGGGCGTCGACCGGATCGGTCAGCCGGCGGCCCCGGCCTCGGCGACGGGCGAGCCGCCGCTTGGGGACGGTGCATCGAACAGCGCGATGAACCGCACGCCGACCGCGAACACGGCGGTGGCCAGGATCGCGAGGCCAGCGCCGACGAACAGTGCGGTCGCATTGATGTCGACCAGCAGTCCGGAGACGGCGAGCGACAGCGGCGTGATGCCGAACCCCATGAGCATCACAAGGCTCATCACGCGGCCGATCACCGACGGATCCGCCCGTGCCTGGATCCACGAGATGGCGATGATGTTGGCGTAGCCGATCGAGACGCCGATCAAGGCGAGCGCGACGACGACGGCGGGCAGCGACGGCAGCACGCCGACACCGATGGCGCCGATGCCCGTCAGCACGACGGCGACCATCAGCGAGCGACCGTAGCGAGCGAGCGTGACGCTGCCCGCGACGATGACCCCGGTGAGCGCCCCAGCCGCGAGCGCCGCGGCCATGACGCCGAGCCCGGCGGGGCCGGCGTGGAAGCGCTGGTCGGCCAGCCACGGCATCCCGACCGACGCCGGGCCGTTGAGCGCGAAGTTCATGACGAGCGAGATGAGCATCGTCGTGCGCAGGGCCTTGTCCGCGACGACATACCGGATGCCGCTGGTGATGGCTGCGATGAAGGGCTCGGGCTTCGGCTTGGGCGTGTCGCCCTCCGTCGCGTCGCCGGCGACGACCGGGCGCGGGCCGGCGGTCGGCGTCCCGATCATCGCGATGACCACGGCAGCGATCAGGAACGAGATCGAGTCGACGGCGAACGCGAACCCGGTGCTGGTGACGGCGATCACGGCACCTGCGATCGGCGGTCCGACGATCGAGGACAGCTGCATCGTGCCCTGGAGCAGGGCGTTGCCCGACGGCAGGCGCTCGGGCTCGAGGGTCCGCGGCAGGAACGCCTGCTGGGCCGGGAGGTAGAGGGCGTCGGCCGCGCCGAAGACCGCGCCGAGGAGCGCGAGGATCGGAAGCGTCGCGTTCCCGCTGATGGCGAGGGCCGCGATCGCGCCGACGACCGCGCCGCGGACGAGGTGCGCGACGAGCATCAGGCCCGCGTGCCGGCCGGCGGTCGGCGAGGACGCCGAAGGGCAGGAGGAGCAGGGCGCGCGGCACCGCGATCGCGATGAGCACGGTCCCGAGGGCGAGACCGGAGCCGGTCGCCGAGATCACGAACCACGAGAGGGCGATGAAGTGGAACTGGTCGCCGACGACGGAGATCGCCTCGCTGCCCCAGAGCAGGCGGAAGTCGCGCGTGGCGAGGGCGCGCAGGAACGGGATGTCGCGGACCCGGCGCATCGTCAGGGCCGTCATTCGAGCACGATCCGCACGCCGTCGCCGTCGTCGTCGACCTCGAGGATCGAGCCTCGATAGCCGGACTGGAGGGCCTCGCGGACGCGCGCGGCCTGGTCGGCGGGGAGTCCGGGGATCCGGTCCAGGGCGAGCCGGCCGACCGCGATCGGCAGGCGCAGGTTCACGACCCGCTTGCCGTTGTCCATGACCTCGATGCGGAGGGAGCGCGGACTGGCGCCGCGGTCGCCAGCCGGCGCGCTGGCGCGAGTCCCGGGCGGCGGGAAGCCCGGCGGCGGGTTGAAGCCGAAGCCGCCCGGCGGCTCGGGCCTGGCGTCGCGGTGGGGCGTGCCGGGCTCGACCGGTCGCTGTCCCGAGGGACCACGCTCGTCGAGCGCGGCGAGGATCGGCGCCGCGTCCTCGGCCGAGAGCACGCCCTCGGACACGAGGCGCAGGACCTCCTCGAACGGATCCGCGGGCATCAGCACCACCCGCGGAAGTAGCGCGGTCCGGCGTCCTCGAGGATCTCGAGCTTGTGCGAGGCGTCCTCGATGTCGAGGTCGCCGCGCTCGAGGGCGCGCAGGATCTCGAGCCTGGCGGCCTCGCGGCGGTCGACGGGGCCCGGTGCGCCCCCGGAGGAGCGGACGAGGTTCGGCGCGGCCTCGGCCTCGGCGACCACGACGACGGGCGGCGTGGGTGCCGCCGGCGCAACCGGGACGACCGGCGCGGACCGCTGGTCGCCGGCCTCGGTCACCTCGACGCCGCGGAGCACGATGTCGCCCGACGTCGTGCGGACCGAGAGCCCGATGGTGCCGGCACCGACGACGAGCGACCGGCGGCCGCGGCCGCCCTCGGCGAGCCGGGTGCCGCTCCCGGCGACGTCACCGGTGATGGTCTGCGTGTCGACCCGGACCGGGCTCGACGTCGTGATCTCGACGTCGCCGCTGACCGAGCTGATCACGTGGTCCTGGCGCTGGCCGAGGTCGCCGGTCAGGCTGACGTCGCCGCTGGTCGTGGACGCGACGAGGACGTCGAACCGGGTGCCGCGCAGGTTGACGTCGCCCGACACGGACCGAACCTTGGCTTCGATCGCCGCGGTCGCGGTCAGCCACACGTCGCCCGACATCGACTCGGCCGACACGGGGCCGCCGTCGACGTCCAGGCGCAGGTCGCCCGAGGCGGACGCCCAATGGCTCGGCCCCGCGATGCCCTCGGCGTGGACGTCGCCGCTCAGCGTGCGCAGGTTGACGCGTGCCGTCCGCGGGACGTCGATGTCGAGGTCGGCGCCGCTGCGGGTGCTCACGCGGACCGGACCGAACTTGAGGCCGCGCTCGTTGTCGCGGATCTTGATCCTGCCCGGCGTGGCATGGATCTCGACCTCGTCGTCGATCGGCTCGCCGTCGCGGGTGCTCACGGTCACGCTGTCGCCGTCGACGCCGCGCAGGCGGACGTTCGTCGCGGTGACGAGGATCTCGACCTCGCCGCCGGCGTCGAGCGGGAGCTCGCGGGTGGTCAGGGACTGGGACGTCATCTCGGTCATCGGGTCCTCCCCAGCGCGCGGATGGCCTCGGCGGCCTCCTCTGCGGTCAGCTCGTGGCGGGACAGCTGCTCGAGGATCTCGCGGCGCCCGGCCTGGATCGCGTCGGCTGCCGCGGTCGCGTCCGCGGCGGTGGTGGTGGCCCCGGCCGTGTCGGCAGGCGCCTCGTCGTCGGTCGCGGCGGCCGCCGCGTCGGCCTCGTCCCGGGGCCCGAAGCCGAGGGCGCGGATGAGCGCCTCGACGCGGACCCGGACGGTGGGGTAGCTGATGCCCAGCTCCCGCTCCATGTCGCGGAGGTTGCCGCGGCTGCGCAGGAAGCTCTCGAGGACCACCGTCTGCTCGCGGGTCAGCCGGGCGAACCGGCCGACGCCGAACTCGCCCTCGATCACGGTCCCGCAGTCCCCGCAGCGGAGGCGGGTGACCGCGAGCTCTCCCGAGCACACGGGGCAGGTGGCGATGACGTCATGCGGCACGGGCGATCCTCGTCAGGTAGAAATGTGTCTTGCGCTTTTCTAATACTCGCTTTCTATATTGTCAAGTCCATATTCGTTCCTGTCGTGCAATTCGGCCTGCGTGGCTAGACTGGCGCGATGCGGTTCAAGGCGACGCTCCAGCTCGAGGGTCGGACGGCGACGGGCTTCCGCGTGCCACCGGAGGTCGTGGAGGCGCTCGGGCGCGGCAAGCGACCGCCGGTGACCGTGACCATCAACGGCACCTACACGTACCGGAACACGATCGCGCCGTACGGGGACGTCTACATGCTCGGCGTCTCGGCCGAGCACCGGGAGGCGGCCGGGGTCGCGGCGGGCGACGAGATCGACGTCGACCTCGAGCTCGACACGGCGCCGCGCGAGGTCGAGGTCCCGGACGACCTGGCGGCGGCGCTGGCGGGCGAACCCGAGGCGCGCGCGTTCTTCGACGGCCTCTCGTACAGCAACCGCCGCTGGTACGTGCTGAGCGTCGAAGGCGCGAAGACCGCCGAGACGCGCCAGCGGCGCGTGACGAAGGCGGTCGAGATGCTGCGGGAGGGCCGCAAGCCTTGACCCGGCGCCTCTATCGCGACGGCGCGCTCGCCGACGGGCGGGACGACCGCCTGCGGCGCGGGGTGTCGATCCTGGTGGAGGCGGGCCGTGATCACCTGGATCCGCCCGTCCGACGACGAGGGACCGGTCGAGGATCCGGGCGACGTCGAGGTCGTCGACGCGTCCGGATCGACGATCGTGCCCGGCATGGTCGACGCCCACAGCCACCTGACGATGCCGGGCGGCGCGCACTGGATCGACCGCGGGTCCGACCCGACCGATCGCCTGCTCGAGGTCGCGGAGGCGAACGCGCGGCTGCTGACGCAGGCCGGGGTGCGCTGGGCTCGTGACGTGGGCTCGGTGCGTCGCGCGGACCCGGCCGACGGCGGCCGCGAACGGGCGCTGGCCCTCGGCGTGCGCGACCGGTGGCGGGGACGGACGGGGTATCCGCACGTGCGCGCCGCCGGCACCTGGATCATGGCCCGCGGGCAGATGCCGGCGCTGTCGGTCGAGGCGGCCGACGGCGACGAGCTCCTCGCGGCGGCGATGGGGCAGCTCGACGACGGCGCCGACCTCGTGAAGCTGTACCTCGACGGACCCGACCTCGATGTCTCGCCCTGGTCGGTCGACGAGCTCCGTCGCGTGGTGGACGCGGTGCACGCCCGGGGCGCACGCGTCACCGCGCACAGCGGCTACCTCGCGGGGGCACGGGCTGGCGCGGCGGCCGGCGTCGACGCCCTCGAGCACGGGTTCGAGCTGGACGACGACGTCGCGACCACGATGGTCCGCAACGGCGTCCGGCTCGTGTCGACGCTGGCCGTGATGGCCTCCTGGCGGACGTTCGCGACGACCACCGAGCTGCCGCGGTTCGCCTCGTCCGAGGGTCGCGCACGGACCGCTGCCCGGCGCGAACGAGCCCTGGCATCGCTCGCGATCGCGCACCGCGCCGGCGTCTCGATCGCGACCGGCACCGACTTCGGCGGCGGCTCGACGCGGGCGAACCAGCTGGCCTGGGAGGTCGAGCAGCTCGTCGAGGCGGGCCTCGAGCCGTGGGAGGCGCTCGGCTGCGCGACGTGGCGCGGCGGCGAGCTCCTCGGCGAGCCCGACGCGGGCGTCATCCGCGAGGGTGGCCCGGCCGACTTCGCGCTCGTCCACGGCGACCCCGTCTCGGACCCGACCGCGCTGTGGCGCGTCTGGCACGTCGCCTGGGCCGGCTGACCGGCCACGACCCCGGACTGATCCGGCTCGTCGGCGGCCGAGCCCGCGCATCGTCATCCGTCCACCGCGGTTGCGGTCGTTCGTGGCGCCGGGTTCGGCGGCGTGCGTCGGTGGGTCCCGCGCCGGCCGCGGGGCACTATCTGGTCATCGGCCGCCGACCTGGCGGCCAACTGATCGGACCGAAAGGAGACGCCAACGATGTCCGCACAGAGCCAGTACCTCGAGGTCGACGCCGTCGGCGCCTTCCCCGCGCTGCTCCTCATGCTCGTCACGCTGCTCGCCACGATCGGCGTCATCGCCCACGTCGCGTTCGGCTGACCGAACCTTCCTCCCCGCTCCCAAGCGCGAACCCCGCCTGACCGGCGGGGTTCGTTGCGTCTCAGGCCGGGAGCGGCAGGTCCAGGGACTCGCCCGGCGCGAGGACGCGGGCCGGCACGTCGGGGGCGAACTGGGCGAGCGCCGCCGCGAAGTCGTGACCCGGGTGGTCGAGGGGATCCGGCGCCAGGCGCCGCATGCCGGCCGGGTAGTACGTGCCCCAGTGGATCGGGATCGCCAGCCTCGGGCGGATGATCGCCGCCGCGGCCGCGGCGCGGATCGGGTCCAGGTGGCCCTCGCCGATCCGCGGACCCCAGCCCCAGACCGGGAGCATCGCGACGTCGAGGCGGCCGGCGAGCTCGCCCATCGCCGGGAACAGGTCCGTGTCGCCGGGGAAGTACACGGTCCGCGAGCCGGCGATGACGCAGCCGAGCGCGGGGCCGGTCGGTCCGAACGGCTCGCGGCGGCCGGAGTGGTCCGCGTACATGACCTCGAACCGGACGCGGTCGATGGTCAGGCGGTCACCGGGCTCGACCTCCTCGACCGGGCCGAGCGCCGCCTTCTCCGCGATCTTCCCGAACCCCTTCGGGACGATGAGGGTCGGCTTGCCCGGGATCCGGCGCAGGGACGCGAGGTCGAGATGGTCGTGGTGCCCGTGGCTGATGAACACGGCGTCGAGGTCGGCGAACAGCTCCGGCAGGACGGCCTGGACCTGGCGGCGCACCGGCCCGACGCCCTCCCGCAGGACCGGATCCGTGAGGATGCGCAGGTCGTCGATCTCGATCAGCACCGCGGAGTGGCCGAGGAACGTCAGGTGGCCACGCTTGGCGGCCGTCTGCGTCGGGTCCCGCGGGCGCGGCGGCGCGGACGGCGCGCCAGCCGTCATCGACATGCGCGGATCGGTCGACCATGCGCCCATGGTGCCCCATCGGGTGTCACGCCGGGCGCCGGAACGCCTGCGAACCCTCTTGACAACGGCTATTCACCGTGCATCCTATCGTTCAACACATCTTGAATGATCTACGGCGCACGAACATCAAGCGTCGAACGAGCGACCGATCGCAGGAGACCACGTGGCCGACATCCCGAACGACCAGGCACCGCTGGATCCCGACTTCCAGCCCGAGGACGTCCGCCTCATCGGTGACGTCGAGAGCCTGCGTGCGATCTCGGACCCGACGCGCCTGCGGATCCTCGAGACCATGGTCCAGCGCCGGGATCCGGCCTGGTCCGTCAAGGAGCTGGCGGCGGAGATCGGGCTCCCGCAGACGCGGCTCTACCACCACGTCGACCTGCTGCTCGACCGGGACCTGATCCGCCCGGTCGAGCGACGCGTCGTGTCCGGGATCATCGAGACCCGCTATCGCGTGGTCGCCAAGTCGTTCCAGCTGGACCGCCGCCTGCTCGCCGGCGACTCCGAGGCCGGCCGCGAGGTGCTCCACGAGACCCTCGCGACCGTCTTCGACACCGCGCGCAACGAGATCGAGCAGGCCATCCGGACCGGCCTCATCGACACCTCGGGTGACGCCCCGGACGAGCGTCGCGTCATGCTCAGCCGCGGCCTCGCCCGGCTCTCCCCCGCCCGTGCCGTCGAGCTCCGCGAGCGCCTCCAGGCCCTCGCGGACGAGTTCGGCGAGGACGCCGATCCCGACGGCCAGCCCTACGGCGTCATGGTCGCCCTGTACCCGATGCCCCACCCCGTCGACGACGAATCACCGATGGAGCCGACCGATGTCTGACACCCAAGCCGCGGCCGCCGTTGGCGTCCGCGGCCTCCTCCGCATCCCCGACTTCCGCCGCCTGTACCTCGCCCAGTCGATCTCCGACATCGGCGACGGCATGACCTACCTCGCCCTGTTCCTGCTCGTCCTGCACCTGACGGGCTCGACCGCCGCGATCGCGCTGATGTCGATCCTGGTCGCGCTGCCGCCCGTCACCGTCGGCCTGTTCGCGGGCGCCTGGGCCGACCGCCACGATCGGCGCCGGATCATGATCGCGTCCGACAGCCTCCGGGCCGTGGTCGTGCTCGGCATGGTCCTCGCCGCGACGAACGAGGCCCTGCCGCTCCTGTTCGCCCTCGCCTGCCTGCAGGCGGTCATCGGCACCTTCTTCTCGCCGGCGCGGATGGCGATGATCCCGCGCGTCGTCCCCGCGGAGGCCCTGCTCGCCGCCAACTCCCTCGGGCAGGCCACGCGCATGGTCGCCGGGGTCATCGGGGCCGGGATCACCGGCGTCATCGCCGCGACCGCCGGCGCCGCCTGGCCCGTCCTGGTCGTCGACGCCGGCACGTTCCTCGTCTCCGTGGTCCTCGTGATCGGCGTCACGCGCGAGCTCGGGAGCCCCGACGCCCAGGCCACCGCCAAGGCGAAGACCCAGGGCCTGGGCGGCGCGGTCGCCGACGGCCTGCGGCTCATCGCCGGGAGCCGGCAGCTCGTCGCGGCGCTGGGCGGCGTGTCCGTGGTCATGCTCGGCCTCGGCGCGATCAACGTGCTGTTCGTCCCGTTCCTGATCACCGATCTCGGCGCGAGCCCCGCGTGGGCCGGCGCGCTCGAGCTCGCGCAGACCGTGTCGATGATCCTGGCCGGTGCCCTGATGGCCGTGCTGGCGGCCCGCTTCAGCGTCCCGCGGCTGTTCGTCGGCGGTCTCGTCGGCCTCGCGGTCTGCGTCGGGCTGCTGTCGGTCGCCCCGGGTCCGTGGGCCCTGCTGCTGATCATGTTCGCCGTGGGCTGGTTCGTGATGCCGGTGCAGGCGACGACCATGACGATCGTCCAGAAGGCGACGACCAACGAGACGCGCGGCCGCGTCGCCGGCGCCCTCAACGCGGCCATCCAGACGGCGTCGATCGCGTCGATGGCCGTCGCCGGGCTCCTCGCCGACGTGACCGGGATCCGGGTCGTGTTCGCGCTCGGCGGCGCGGTCGCCCTGCTGGCCGCGGTCGTCGCCTGGTCGCTGTTCCGCAGCGCGCCCGAGACCGCGCCCGCGAACCTTCCCGTCACCGCCTGACGCTCCCCGGAATCGAAACGGCGCCGGCCTTCGGGCCGGCGCCGTTCACGTGTCTGCGATGAGCGAGGGCGTCAGCCGCTGCGCCAGTTGCCCACGGTCGTCTGCAGCTTCCCGACCACCGAGCGGTAGTAGCGATGGGCCGCGTACGGATCCATCAGCGCGCTGGCGCCGGACGTCCGCTTCGAGGTGAAGCTGAGCTTGAACTTGAGCGTCTTCGACGGATCGGTCCAGAACAGCGCCGCCATCGTCATGGTCTTCGGGCCCGTGAACAGGCCCTTGAGCACGTACGCGACGTTGGTGATGCCGCTGGCGAACACGGCCTGGGCGCCACCCCGGATGAAGCCGGCCCCGTAGTTGTCGACCCGCTTGATCGCCGTGGCCTGGGTGGGGTTCCCCGCGCCCCACTCGTTGTTGCCCGAGGCGTAGCACAGGCGGTTGAGCACCACCACGGCGTGCGGCGCGAGCGCCAGCTTCGCCATGTAGGTCTCGCCGAAGTACTTCGTGTTCGAGTTCCCGTGCCCGGCGCTCGCGTTGAGCCCCATGCCGTCCTTGTTCGTCGCCTCGAACGGGTGGTAGGGACTGGGCCAGCCGTTGCCGTGGCCGAGGTAGATCAGGAGGTTCGCGCCCTTCGCGGCGGTGCGGACACGCGCCCACGTCGCGTACGGGCTGTAGAGCTTCACCACCCTGGCGCCGTAGCTCGCGGCCTGCTTGGCCAGCCGGTTCGCGCCTCGCTTGTAGTCGGCGGTGGAGGAGCCGACGGGACCGACGACGATGACGACCTTGCGGCTCGCGGCCTCGGCCTGCGGTGCCGCGACCGTCATCACGGTCACGATGAACAGAGCGGCGAAGGCGCCGGACATCAGTGTCCGGATCTTCCTGAAAGACACCCTCTGGGCGCCTTGGGTGCTATCGGGCAATCGTCTTGCCTCCTCTCTGCCGGAACGCCGTGCATGGGGCAAGGCGACGGTGGGAGTGGTGGCCGTCGGCGACGAGGCATGGGCGGCGGGCGGGCACGGGAGGTCCGCAGGGCGGACGACGTGGGATCGCCTGGGACGATCCGGGGTTCGGGTGGGCGTTCCATCCGAGAGGCGCGACAGGTGCCTGCCGTGACGACGGCTCTTCGGTTTTTCGGCCTGTCTGCTGGTCGGTGACGACGAACCCCCCCGGGCTCCCGCGCAGTATGACAGACGAGGCAACCCGGAGAGAACCCGGGCCAATCGTTCGCCGGCGGGCGCCAGAAGGTCATGCCGGTGGGCTATGGTTGGTGCCTGGCCGCACCTGCCGGGGAGCACGGTGCGCGAGTCGTTGGGGAGGCGGACGAGTGACGGCTGATCCCGGGATCGCCCTGTCGCTGGAGAACCTGGGCAAGCGCTACGGCAAGCAGGTGGCCCTCGACGGGCTCAACCTCCGCGTGCCGACGGGCGTCGTCTACGGGTTCCTCGGCCCCAACGGCGCCGGCAAGACGACGACGATGCGCATCCTGACCGGGCTCATCCGCGCGGACAGCGGGCACGTGGAGGTCCTGGGCCAGCCGTTCGGGCGTCGCGACCGGAAGCGCCTGTTCGACGTCGGGGCGCTGATCGAGTCGCCCTCGTTCTACCCGTTCCTCTCGGCGCGCGAGAACCTGCGCGCGCTCGCCGCGACGGGGGCGCCGGTGCCCAAGGGCCGCATCGACGAGCTGCTGGGCATGGTCGCGCTCGGCGACCGGGCGAAGGACAAGGTCTCGGGGTACTCGCTGGGCATGAAGCAGCGGCTCGGGATCGCGGCCGCGCTGCTGAACGACCCCAAGCTGCTGCTGCTCGACGAGCCGGCGAACGGCCTCGACCCGGCCGGCATCGTCGGCATGCGCGACACGCTGCGGGCCCTCGCCGCGTCGGGCAAGACCGTGTTCGTCTCGAGCCACATCCTGTCCGAGGTCCAGCAGATGGCCGACGTCGTCGGGATCATCGGCCGGGGCCGGCTGATCCGCGAGGGCACGGTCGAGTCGCTGCTCCGCGAGGAGGGCTCGATCCGGATCCGCGTCGCCACCGGCGAGGTCGCGACGGCGGCGGGGATCCTGGCGTCGGCGGTCGGCCCGGGCACCGTGACGCCCGAGGACGGCCCCGAGGCCGGCTGGCTGACGGTCCGGGTGGATCCCGGGCGCTCGGCCGACCTCAACCGCGCCCTGGCGGGCGCCGGCGTGTTCGCGTCGCGCATCGAGGGCGCGGCCAACCTCGAGAGCCTGTTCCTCGAGCTCACGGGCACCCAGTCCGACATCACGGCGGCGGCCCGGCCGGCAAGGGCGGCAAGGTCGAGGTCGAGGCGGTCGAACTGGAGCGGCGGTCCGCCACCGCCGCCGGACAGCACCGGAGCGCCGTCATGAGGCTGGCTCGCGCGAACGTCCGCAAGCTCGTCCGCCGGCCGGCGAGCTTCGTCACGTTCCTCCTGCTCCTCGTGCTGATGGGCCTGCTCTACCTCGCGCTGATCGCGAGCACCCAGCAGACGACGAACCCGGCGGCCTCGATCGCGGCCCGGGCCGTCGTGACGTTCCCGGGCGCCTACGAGCAGACCGTGTCGCTGATCCTCGGCATCGGCGGCCTGCTCGCCGTGACCTACGGCGCGGCGATCGCCGGCTCCGAATGGACGTGGGGCACGCTCAAGGCGGCGGTCGCCCGCGGCGAGAGCCGGTCCCGGTACACCGTGCTCGGGTTCGTCGGGGTCGCGGTGATGGTGATCATCGGGTTCCTGGCGGCCTTCCTGGTCGGCGTCCTGCTCGCGGCCGTCGGGGCGACGCTGCTCAACGTGGGCCTGAGCGGGATGAGCGACGCGGACACGCTGCGGCGGCTGCCCGAGCTGTTCGGGCGGGCGATGCTGGCGCTGTCGATGGACGCGGCCCTCGGGTTCGCGATCGCGACGATCGCCCGGAGCCAGCTCGCGGGCATCGGCGTCGGGATCGGCGTGTTCTTCTTCGAGGGCATCGCCGGGGCCTTCCTGCCCGACGTGTTCAAGTGGTTCCCGTTCTCGGCGGCGTCCGCCGTGGTGGCGTCGACCTCGGGCGCGGGCGGCGGTGGCGGTGGCGGCGCGAGGCTGGAGCCCGACATCGCGATCGTCGTCGTCGCGGTCTGGCTGATCGCGGCCCTCGTCGTCGCGTCGCTCTGGACGGAACGGGCCGAGATCGCCGGCTGAGCTCAGCCGTGGCGCGCGATCGGCGCCAGCACCGCGGCGGTGAGCCGCGCGAGGTCGTCGGCCGACAGCTCGATCTCGAGGCCGCGACGCCCGGCCGAGACGTGCATCGTGGGTGACGCGGCAGCCGAGCTGTCGATCACCGTCGGCAGGGCTCGCTTCGTCCCCAGCGGGCTGATCCCGCCCAGGACGTAGCCGGTCGCCCGCTCGGCCTCGGCGGCCTCCGCGATCGCGCACCGCCGGCCGCCCAGCGCATCGGCGACGGCCTTCAGGTCCACCTCCGCGTCGGCGGGAACGACGGCCAGACCGAGCTTCCCGTCGACCGCGACGACGATCGTCTTGAACACGCGCGCGGGGTCGAGCCCGAGCGCCGCGACCGCCTCGAGCGCATACCCGCGACCGCCCTCGCGCAACGAGGATCGGGGGTCATGCGCATATTCATGCACCGCATACACGATCCCCGCACGGCGCGCCGCATCGATCGCGCGCGTCCCCTGAGCGACCATGCGGGCCATTGTCGGGTATGCTCCGCCCCGAACGGTGGTCGCCGCCGCCCCCGAATGACCGGGTGGGCGCCGCACCGGACGAGACGGATATTCGCGGTCACCGCCCATTGCGACCGCCCTTCGGAGATCACGAACAACCTTGCGCTTTGACGAGTTGGGCCTGTCCGCCCAGATGCTGCGGACCGTCACGGAGGAGGGCTACACGGAGCCGACACCGGTCCAGGAGCGGGCGATCCCGCTGGTGCTCGAGGGCAAGGACGTCCTCGCCGCCGCACAGACCGGTACCGGCAAGACCGCGGCCTTCACCCTCCCCATCCTCGACCGGCTCGGCCCCGAGGCGAACACCTCGTTCTCGCCGGCCCGCCACCCGGTCCGCTGCCTGGTCCTGACGCCGACGCGCGAGCTCGCCGTCCAGGTCGCCGAGAGCGTGAAGACCTACAGCCGGCACGTCCCGCTGCGATCGGCGGTCGTGTACGGCGGCGTCCCCCTGGACCCCCAGATCAAGGAGCTGCGCTCGGGGATCGAGATCCTCGTCGCGACGCCGGGGCGCCTGCTCGACCTCGTCGGCCAGCGCGCCGCCAACCTCGGCCAGGTCCAGATCCTCGTCCTCGACGAGGCGGACCGGATGCTCGACATGGGCTTCATGCCCGACATCCAGCGGATCCTCGACCTCCTGCCGTCGCGCCAGCAGACGCTGCTGTTCTCGGCCACGTTCTCGGACGAGATCAAGCGCCTCGCGGGCTCGATCCTGCGCAACCCGGTCACGATCGAGGTCGCGCGCCACGGGACGGCCGCCGAGAGCGTCCGCCAGCTCGTCTACCCGGTCGACCGCGACCGCAAGGAGGAGCTGCTCGCCCACCTGATCGTCGAGGGCGACTGGCACCAGGTGCTCGTGTTCACCCGGACCAAGATCGCGGCCTCGCGGCTCGCGTCATGGCTCGACCGCCACGGCGTCGCCGCCACGGCCATCCACTCCGACCGCGCGCAGTCGGACCGGACGAAGGCGCTCGAGGCGTTCAAGGCCGGCGAGATCCGCGTCCTCGTCGCCACCGACGTCGCCGCCCGCGGCCTCGACATCGAGGACCTGCCGCACGTCGTCAACTTCGAGCTCCCGTGGAACCCCGAGGACTACGTCCACCGCATCGGGCGGACGGGGCGAGCCGGGGCCACCGGCGACGCCGTCAGCCTCGTGTGCATCGACGAGGCGGACCTCCTCCGCGGCGTCCAGCGCCTGCTGCGCGTCGCGATCCCGTGGAAGACCGAGCCCGGCTTCGTCCCCCGCCGGGATGCCGAGGCGCAGCCGCTGCGCTCGCCGCGTGGCGCGAGCGGGTCGTACGCGGGAGCCAGCGGGGGCGGGCGCCGTGGCGGGTCCGATCGGTCGAGCAGCCGCCGGCGGTCGAGCGTCGCCTGACCCGCGGTGCGCCGGTGATGGCGCGCCGTCCGACGCCTCGGGGCCTCAGTCCCCCAGCGAGATCTTCAGGAGCGCGGCCGCGACGACGGCCGGGTCGACGTCGCCCTGGTTCGTGAGCACCGCGATCGTCACGCCCTCGGACGGCAGGTAGCGCACGACGTTGCGGTACCCGATGTAGCGCCCGGAATGCCCGAGCGCCGGGTGCCCGTCGATCGACACGAGCTGGATGCCCAGCCCGTACGTGATGCGCGCGTGCAGCGCGCGGGTGTACGCGAGGTCGCGGAGCATCGCCGCCTGCATCGCCGGTGAGAGCACCTTCCCGCCGGCGAACGCCTGCATCCAGCGCGCCGTGTCCTCGGCCGTCGCGGCGATCGACCCGGCACCGCCGGCCGCGGTGACGACCGAGCGGAACGGCATGACGTCGCTGGGCCGGGCGACCGGCTTCGCGATCGGGACCGGTGGGGCCCGGCCGGAGCTCGTAGCCGACGCTCAGCGGCGCCTTGGGCTTCTCGACCGCCTGGTACCAGGCGTTCTCGAGCTTGAGCGGATCGAGCAGCCGGGCGCGGATCTCGTCGGCGAGCGGGTGTCCCGTCACCTGCTCCACGAGCTGGCCCAGGAGCATGTAGTTGGTGTTCGAGTAGGCCCAGGTCTTGCCCGGCCGGATGGGCCCGGGCGGCACGAAGCGCCAGGCGCGCTTCGCGGTCCAGGTCGCGCCCGGGTTGGACTGCAGCGGATGGTCGATCTTCGGGTTCGAGAAGAAGTCGTTCAGGTCGCTCGTGTGGTCGAGCAGCTCCCTGACGGTGACCCGCTTGTCGATGTTGAAGCTCGGCAGCAGCGCCGCAACGTGCTCGTCGACCTTGAGCTTGCCCTCGCCGATCAGCTGCAGGACGACGGCGGCCGTGAACGTCTTGGAGATCGACGCGAGGGCGAAGCCGGTGTCCGGCGTCACGGCCGTGCCGGCGGCGACGTTCGCGAGCCCGGAGGCACCGAGCCACGAGCGCCCGTCGTTGGTGAGGATCGCGACGGACACGCCGGGGACGCCGTGGGAGATCCGCCACTTGTCGAGCCGGCGCTGCAGGGCGGCGGCGTGGATCGTCGCGGCGTGGCCGCTGGCGCCGGAGAGCGGGCCCGGCGGGAGCGTGACCGCGGGCGTGGGGGTCGGCTTCGGCGTCGGGGTCGGCTTCGGGGTCCTGGCCGGCTTCTTCGTCGCGTCCGGGGTCGCGGTCGGCGGATCCGTCGCCTGCGAGGCGGTGGCGGCGTCGGTGGGGGTTGCGGACGACGGCGCGATGGCGAGCGACGACGCCGCGGGGCTGGAGGTCGCGGCGGCCGCGACGCTGGCCGGCGCCTGCGGCGAGCCGCCGAACAGCCAGATGCCGCCGACGAGCACCGCGATGACGGCGACCGTGGCGACGCCGATCCGCAGCGGCCACGACCGGGCGTCGCCGGGGGGCCCGGCCATCGCGCGGCCGCCCGCGTCGGTTGCGGGCATGGGGCGGCGCGGTGACGGCTCGTTCGGCATGATTGGTGAGACGATACGCTGACACGCCGGAGACGCGCCTTCGAGGGCCCGCCGAGCGTCCGGTCCCGCCTCCCCAAGAGGGCACTGCCCACCATGCCCAGCTCTCCCACCGCCGCCGACCTGTTGCGCGACGTCGGCCTCATCGCCGACGGCCCCGCGATCTGGGGCAAGCCCGTCCGCCTGTCGGCACCCGGCGTCTTCATCGTGGAGATGGCGGCGCCCGCGGCATCGGCGCCGCTCGACCTCGCGCTCATCGGCAAGTGGCTGGAGCGCGTCCCGGAGCTGACGCTCGACGGCGTCCGGCCGAACTCGCGCGACCTCCAGGTGCGCATCGGGTCGTTCTGGCTGCCGACGCAGCCGGTCCTCTACATCGGGAGCACGCCGGGGTCGGTGGCGGGGCGCATCGCCGCCATCACGAAGACCGTCGCGGGCGATCGGAAGCCGGCCGCATCGGGTCTGTGGCTCCACTTCCTGCGCAACCCGGGCGACCTGCGCGTGTGGTGGGCCGCGACCGACGCCCTCGAGGAGTACGAGGACGCGCTGCTCGAGGCGTTCGCCGCCGGGATCACGGACGCGGACCGGCCGGTCGGGGCCAAGGGCGTCATGACGGCGCCCGCCAGCCGGCTGCCGTGGGCCGTGCTGCGGTCACCGTCGGGCGTGCGCAAGGAAACCGGCATCGCGAACCCGACGCTCCCCGAGGTCAAGGCCCCGGAGCCGAAGCCCGTCAAGCGGATCGTGACCTTTCCGACCGGGGATGCCGACGGGGCCCGCGACGAGGCGAAGCGGCCGCGACGTCCGGCACCGGGCCGCGGCGTCGGGCGCGTGGCGTCGGCCGCCGGGTACGCGGCCCAGGGCTCACCGCGCAAGCCACCGCCCGAGCCCGTGCTGGTGTCGGCCGAGGGTCTCGAGCGGCTCCAGGCGGAGCTCGACGGGCTGCTCGCCGAGCGGCCCGGCGTCATCAAGCGCATCGCGACGGCGCGCGAGCACGGCGACCTCAAGGAGAACGCCGAGTACCACGCCGCTCGCGAGGAGCAGGGGTTCCTCGAGGGCCGGATCAAGGCGCTCGAAGCCAAGCTGAAGGTCGCGCAGGTCGTCGCGCCGACCGAGCGTGGCGCCCGCGTGGAGATCGGCTCGCACGTCAAGCTCGACGAGGACGGCGAGGAGACCGTGGAGTGGCAGGTCGTGGGCTCGGCGGAGGCGAACAGCCAACAGGGCCGGATCTCCTCCGTCTCGCCGGTCGGCGCCGCGCTGATGGGTCGCCGGGTCGGCGACGCCGTCACGATCGTCACGCCGGGCGGCGAGATCCACTACAGGATCCTGGCGATCGACTAGGGGCGGACGCGCGTCCGCGGGGCGGGCTCAGCGGGTTCCCCGGCCGCTCGATGCCTGTCAGGCATCGCCGCTGTCGGGCTGCCCTGCGGGCGACGCGGACGGCGATCCGCGGCCGGGCAGGAACGCCGCGATCAGCAGGATCACGCCGAACGCGACCGACACGAACGGCGCCGCCTGGCGGACGTTCGTGAACTCGACGCCGGACAGGCCCAGGACGCCCTCGAAGAAGAACGCGAAGACGAGGAACAGCCCGATGCCCACGAGCGTCGTCCGCAGCCCGTTGCGGGCCAGCTCGCCGTCGCGGTGCGCGAGGCCGTAGAGCAGCATCCCGAGGCCGACGCCGGTCGGCGCCACGAGCGCCCACGCGTAGGCCCACGTCGCGTAGTGCCCGGACGTCGCCTGGAACCACAGCACGACGCCGATCATCGCGAGGATCGCGCCCGGGATCGCGAGGCCCAGGCCCCCGCGCGGCGGGATCGCGAACGAGCCGACGACCATCGCCACGCCGGGCACGATCAGCCACAGCGGCCAGGCCGTGGGCCCGAGCGTGAGGTCGGTCGCGCGCCCGAGCAGCACGATCGCGCCGCCGACGACGAGGATGATCCCGAGGACCAGCCCGGCCGACGAGGGACCGTAGCGGCCGTCCTCGTGTTCGGGCGCGGCGCTCCTCGCGCCGGCGTTCGCGACGGTCGTGCCGGCTCTCTTCCTGCGGCGGTGGCGGCGCGGTGAGCGGTTGCGGCGGTGGTTCCGGGGCCGCACCCGAGGGCGCCGTGGGAGGCGGAGGCTGCGTCGGGTCCGGTGTGGTCATGCGGCAAACCTCCGAGGGTCGCGCATCCTAGCTGCCCGGCGACTCCACGAGCTTGTGCTCGACCGCCCAGAGCGCCGCCTGGGTCCGGGACGCGAGCCCCAGCTTGCCCAGGATGTTGCTCACGTATGTTCGCGCGGTTCGCTCGGTGATGAACAGCGTCGCGCCGATGTCCTTGTTGGACATCCCCTGCCCGAGCAGGCGCATCACGTCCTTCTCGCGGTCGGTGAGCGGCTCGACGGGCTCGGGCTCCTTCTTCGCGCGCATCCGCTGGGCCAGCAGGCGGGCGACCTGGGGATCGAGGTGGACCTCGCCGGCGTACGCCGCGCGGATCGCCTGCGCGACCTCCTCGGCCTCGGCGTCCTTGAGCACGTAGCCCGATGCGCCGGCCTCGAGGGCCGCGGTGACCTTCTCCTCCTCGATGAAGCTCGTCATCGTGACGATCTCCGTCTCGGGGAGCTCGGCCTTGATCCGGCCGATCGCGGTCACGCCGTCCATGTTCGGCATGAGCAGGTCCATCAGGATCACGTCCGGCGTGAGCCGGCGGGCCATCGCGACACCCTCGCTGCCATCGGCGGCCTCGCCCACGACGTCGATGTCGGGCAGGAGGTCGAAGAAGGCGCGCAGCCCCATCCGGACGACGGCGTGGTCGTCCACCAGGAGCACGCGGATGACGGGCGCTTCGTCCACGGGCTGCTCTCCGGGGATTAGGGGGATTGCGGTGATTGGCGCTGACGGTGCGGAAATCGACTGCATCGGCATCCTACTACAGGATCAGACCCGGTCCGCGGACCGGGTCGGGGGTGGTGGGCGACGACTCGGCGGTCGGGTCGGCTGACCCGTCGTCGAAGCATCGGGAGACCGCGGAGGCGAGGTCGGCCGGCTTGAAGGTCTTGCGCATGAAGCCGTGGGCACCGGCCGTGAGCGAGGCGTTCTCGAGGTCGGGCGACCAACCAATCGCCAGGATGTGGACGCTGGGGTCGATGACGCGGATGCGCCGGATCAGGGCGACGCCACCGGAGACGTCGGGCAGGCGTGGGTCGATGATCACGACGTCGGGATGCTTGTCGCGGACGAGGGCGATGGCGTCGGAAACCTGGCCGGTGCTGCCGATGACCGTGAAGCGATGACGGATGCCGAGGATCCCGACCATGCTCTCGCGCGTGCGGTCGTCGGCGTCGACGACGAGCACGCGGGTGCCGACGGCGGCCGGTGACGCGGCGGCTTCGGCGGGGAGGACTTGGTCTGACATGCCTCCGATCGTGCCCGACGCTCCCCGCGAGGGTCAGGGACGGGCGCCGAACGAGGCCCTACGGCAATCGACGCAGTCGCACGCGACAAAGTGTCGCGGTCGGCCGCCAGCCCTGCGAGCGTCAGGCGGCGGTGGTCGCGGCCTCGCGTGCCTGTTCGAGGGCACTCGCGAACAGCTCGGTCGGCTGGGCGCCGGAGATGCCGAACCGCCGATCGATCGCGAAGAACGGCACGCCGCTGACGCCGAGCAGTCTGCGCCTCGCGGATGTCGCTCGCGACCTCGTCCGCGTAGGCGTCGCTCTCGGCGACCTCGCGCGCGGCGCGCCTCGTCGACCCCGACCTCGACCGCCAGGCGGACCAGGGTGTCCGGATCGTCCAGCACCGCGCCCTCGACGAACTGCGCGCGGAACAGGCGCTCATGCATCTCGGGTCCGAGGCCCTGTGACCGGGCGAGGTGGCTCATCCGGTGCGCGTCGAGCGTGTTGACCGTGACGTAGCGATCGAAGTGGTACTCGAGGCCTTCGACGGCGGCGAGCCCCACGACCCGGTCGTTCATGGCCCGGACCTGCTCGGCCGACACGCCGTACTTGTCCGCGAGCATCTTGTCGTGGTTCACACGCGAGCCGCGCGGGATCGACGGGTCGAGCTGGAAGCTGCGCCAGGTGATCTCCACATCGTCGGCGCCGTCGAAGCCGGCCAGCGCCCGCTCGAACCGGCGCTTGCCGATGTAGCACCAGGGGCAGGCGACGTCGGACCAGACCTCGACGATCACGCGTCGTCCATCGAATCGTTGCTCACACAATCATCGTATCGCACGTGCCCGCGGAACTCCTCGCCTGCCCCAGCCGTCCGAGGCCTGTCCGGCGCCTCGGCCGGGCACACCATGCGTGGATGGGAGGATCGATGAACCATCGGATTCACCCGATCGCCGTCCCGGTCCTGGCGCTTGCGATCGCCGCGTGTGGCACGGTCGTTCCGACGGGATCGCCCGAGTCGCCGTCGGCCGTCGACCCGACACCGGTGGCGGTCGACCCGACGCCGCCGACGTCGGCCGCATCGCCGGTCAGCGTCAAGCTCCGTCCGGATCGACGTCGACGCTCGGGCCGACGACGACGCCGCCGGCCGGCGCCGTCACCCGCTTCGACACCGCGACGTTGTCGGCGGACGGGAAGACGCTGACGCTCGCGTTCGTCGGCGGCCAGGCGTTCTCCCTGACCAACCCGTGCTCGTCGGCCTACACGGCCTGGGCCGAGGCCGTCGGCGACGTCCTCCGCGCCGCGGTGATCGACGTCACGCCGGTCCGGGCCCACGCTCCCGCCGGGACGTCTACTGCGACGCCGTGGGCTACGGGCGCACCGCGTCCGTCGAGCTCCCTGCGCCATTCGAAGGGTCCCGCGTGGAGGACCTCGCGGGCTACGTCCACTTCGTCCGGCCACCCGACGGCCTCGCGGAGCTCACCGGCCTGCCGGGCGATTGGCAGCTCAGGTCCCAGCACGACGTCGAGGAGAGCCCGACGGGTCGATGGCTGCGGGTCTACGCGCCGACCGCCGACCCGGCGCTCGACGGCAGCAAGGGCCATGTCGACTTCTACCAGGCCTTCGGGGGAGCGGCCAACGTGTCGGGGGGCGACGAGCATCGAGACGTCACGGTCAACGGCAAGCCGGCCCTGCTGTACCGGAACCCGCCGGACGGCGAGCTGGTCCTGGTCTGGTTGCTCGAAGGAAACGGGATGGCGCTCGTCGCCAACGAAGCGGACTTCTCCGCCGACGCGCTGATCAAGCTCGCGGAGAGCGCCGAGCTGCCCTGACCGAGCGGACCACCGCGGGATCTGGACTCGAAACCGACGCCTCGGGCAGAATTTTCGCGTGAGCCTGGACAACCCCCAGATCGTCGACTTCCTCGGCACGCGTCGCGACCGGAGCGCCGTGGTGCTGACGCTGGTCGACGACTGGGACTGGACCGACGAGATGCGGCACCTGCGCGCGCTGCAGCGGAAGCTCGACGCCTACTTCGCGTTCATCGCGTCCGGCGAGCTCCTCGCGGCCTACCCGGACGCCGTCGGGAGCGACATCGAGATCGAGCTGATCGCGAGCCTGCCGATCCCCAAGCCGGGGCGCGAGCTGCTCGAGGTGGCGTCGGAGCTCGCCGAGGGCCTGTCGGCGCGGCTCAGCTATCAGGTCGTCGCCGACGTCGGCGTGCGCACCAACGAGCTGAACTAGGCGTTCACCGGCCCGCCGCTCAGACCGCGGCCTCCACGGGTCGGCCGTCGGGGACGACCACGTCGATCGTCGTGCCCCCGTCGCGGATCGAGGTCACCGTCAGCACGCCGCCGAGGCGCTCGGCGCGCGATCGCATGCCCGCGAGGCCCAGATGGCCGTCGGGGACGGTGCCCGGATCGAAGCCGCGGCCGTCGTCGACCACCCGCAGGTGGATGCCGTCGGGGACCCGGCTCACCTCGACGCGGACCTGCTTCGCGCCCGCGTGCTTGACGACGTTGTGCAGGGCCTCCTGGGCGATCCGGTAGAGCGCCTCCTCGGTGTCGAGCGACGGGCGGTCGGCGAGGTCCCCCTCCACGACGACCGGCAGGCCGATGCGGCCCGACAGCGCCGCGCTGTGCGTCCGGAGCGCCTGGATCAGGCCGTTCTCCTCGACGTTGCCCGGCCGGAGCTCGAAGATCAGCGCCCGCATCTCGGCGAGCGCCTCGCGCTGCAGGTCGCGCAGCGAGGCCAGCTTGCCCGGGACCTGCGACGGATCCTTGACCAGCAGCAGCTCGATCGACCGCGAGAGCAGGGTCATCGAGAACAGCGCCTGGGTCACCGAGTCGTGGAGCTCGCGCGCCAGGTGCGACCGCTCCTCGGACGAGGCGAGCTCGACGGCCTGGCGCCGAAGGTCGCGCTCGAGGCGGTCGCGCTCGCTGACGTCGCGGCCGGCGCCGTGCGCGCCGACGAACTTGCCGTCCGCGAGCATGCCGATGCTCGTGATCTCCATCGCGAGCTCGCGGCCGTCGCGGCTGAGGATCCGCAGGCGCGTCCGATGGACCTCGGTGGGATGCTGGCGGAGCGCCCGGAAGCGGGCGAGGGCGCCGCGCCGCTCGTCCGGCGGGGCGAGCTCGCTGAACGACCGGCCGATCAGCTCCTCCGGCTCCCAGCCGAGGATCGTGCCCGACTGGTCCGACATGAACGTGAACCGGCCGACGTCGTCGGTCATCCAGACGAGGTCGGGCGACGACTGGACGAGGTAGCGGTAGCGGACCTCGGAATCGCGCAGCTCGCGCTCGAGGCGCTCGCGCTCGCTGATGTCGCGCGCGGACCCGTGGACGCCGGCGAAGTTGCCCTGCCCGTCGACCTGCGCCACGGAGTGGATCTCGACCGGGACCGCGCCGCCGTCCTTGCGCATGAGCTCGACGCGCAGGACCTGCGGGATCGTCGGGTCGCTGGCGACGCGCTCCCAGCGGTCGGCCGCGACGTGCATCGTCGAGGGCGAGACGAGCCGGTCGAACGTCTCCCCGACCAGCTCGTCGGGGCGCCACCCGGTCAGCCGCTCGATCGTGTCCGAGAGGTAGATGAAGCGGGTCTCCTGGTCGGCCGAGAACACGATGTCGGGCGCGTTGTCGACGAGGAACCGGTAGCGCTCCTCGGACGACCGCAGCTCGAGCTCGAGGCGCTCGCGCTCGCTGATGTCGCGGGCGACGCCCCGGATGGCGACCAGCTCGCCCTTGTCGTCGACCTGCCCGACGACGCTGACCTCGAACGGGATCTTGCGGCCGTCCTTGTGCCGCAGCAGCAGCCGGTCGGTCGACGGCCGGCCGGGGTTGGCGGCGATCTCGGCGAGCCGCTCGGGCGCCTGCGGGAAGGCCTCGATGTCGATGAACTCGGTGAACGAGTGCCCGATGAGCTCGCCGGGCAGCCAGCCGATGACGTCCTCGGTCCGGTCCGAGTAGAACGTGTAGATCCCGTGGCCGTCCATCTCGAAGATCAGGTCGGGCGACGACTGGACGAGCGAGCGGTAGCGCTCCTCGGACTCGTGGACGATGCGCTCGAGGCGCTCGCGCTCGCTGACGTCGCGGACCGTGCCCTGGGCGCCCTTGAACTCGCCGTCCTCGAAGATCCCGACGGCGGACAGCTCGGTCGGGAACGTGCTGCCGTCCTTTCGCCGGACGACGAAGCGGAGCCGCAGGGAGCGGGTACCGGGGTCGTGGAGATCCGCCCACGACTGCAGCGCCGTGCTCATCGAGTCCTCGGCGACGATCGACGAGAAGTGCATGCCGGTCATCTCGGCCGCCGTCCAGCCGAACAGGTTCTCCGCCGTGTCGGCGAGGAACGTGAACCGGCCATCGGCGTCGTTGCGCCAGATCACGTCCGGCGTCGTCTGCACCAGGCCGCGGTAGTTGGCCTCGGAGGCCTCGACCCGCTCGAGGAGGTCGGAGTTCGACAGGGCGATCGCGGCGTGGTCGGCGAGGGCCTGGAGGGTGGCGAGGCGGTCGGCGGGGATCGAGCCCGGCTGGGCGTAGCTGACGGCGAGGGTGCCGATGACGTCGCCGCCGGGAGCACGGAGCGGCGCGGCGGCCATCGCGCCGAGGCCCATGCGGTCCGCGACGTCGAGGTCGTTGGCCTCCCGCGGGATGCGTGGGTCGGTCGCGTAGCTCGGCGTCCAGACGACCCGCCCCTGGCCCGCCGCGAGGCCGTTGATCCCGCCGTCGATCGGGAACTCCTGGATCCGCAGCCAGTCGCGGGTCTCCTCGTCCGTGCCGCCGGCGAGCACCATCGGGCGCAGGTACGTGCGGTCCTCGGACATCCGCGTGAGGTGGGCGCCGTCCGAGGCGAGGACGCGCCGCGTCTCCTCGACGATCAGCCCGAGGATCGCGTCGGCGTCGCGGATGGACGTCACGCGGGCCGCGATCTCGCGCAGCGTCCGCTCGGTCTCGGCCCGCCGGGTGACCTCCTCGCGCGACCGGCCGAGCTCGCGGATCAGCTCCGCGTTGTGGATGGCGATCGTCGCGAGGTCCGCGAGCGCCGCGAGCAGCGCCGCCTGCTGGTCGCCGAAGCGCCCGACATCCGCCGAGAACACCGCGAGCGTGCCCAGGACCACGGCCTCGCCGATGAGCGGCGCGAAGGCGATCGACCGGATGCCGGCACGCTCGAAGAACTCGCGGTTCGGGGCGCCGTCGGGGAACCGGTCGTCGGCGGCGTACTCGTCGGTGACGACGACCCGCCGCTCGCGGATGGCGAGGTAGACGCCCGGTCCGCCGACGCCCAGGTCCTGCCACTCCGCCCGCGTCGCGTCGTCGATGCCGGCGTCGTGCGCCCAGCGGACCTCGCCGGTCGCCGGGTCCAGCAGGTCGATGACCGCGCCCGACGACCCGAGCAGGCGGGCCGCCTCGTCGACGACGTCCTGGAGCAGCTCCGCCGGGTCCTGGATCGTCATGAGGCGCCGGGCGATCTCGCGCAGCGCGCGTTCGGCATCGGCGGTGCGCTCGAGGGCGCCCTGGCTGGTCGCGAGCCGGTCCACGAGGCGCGCGTTGGCGAGCGCGACCGCCGCCTGCGCGGCCAGCGCGTCCAGCAGGCGGAGCGCGTCCTCGCCGAAGGCGTCGCGGTCCCGGTGGCCGGCCTGGAACACGCCGACGAGGCCCTCCTCGCCGACGACCGGCGCCGTGATCACCGAGTGCAGCCCGACCTCCTGCACGCCCTCGTCGCCCTCGGGGTAGTGCTTGAACCGGTGGTCGGCCATGTAGTCGCCGGTCGCGACGGGCCGGCCCTCGCGGACGGACAGGCCGGCGAGGCCGACCGGCTCCTGGTCGGCCGGGGTGTCGAGGACGGGCGCGTCGGTGAACGGGCTGCCCTCGGGGTACGTCCAGAGCACGGCGCCCTGCACCGGGTCGACCAGGTCGAGCCGGGCGCGCTCCGCGCCGAGCAGCCGGGCCGCCTCGTGGACGATGCGCAGCAGCAGGTCGCCCGGGTCGCTGCCGATGGTCGCGAGCCGCGCGCCGATCTCGCGCAGCGTCCGCTCCTCCTCGGCGCGCCGGGCGAGGGCCTCGCGTGACCGGCCCAGCTCCTCGATCAGGCGCGCGCGGCCGAGCGCGACGGCCGACTGCCCGGCGATGGTCTCGAGGAGCGTCGCGTCGTCGGGCCCGAAGGCGTCGACCCGGGTCGACCAGACGGTGATCGCGCCGAACGGGCCCTGGTCGCCGTGGAGCGGCGTGGCGATGACGCCGTGGATGCCCTTGGACTTGACGTACGTGTCCGGGCCCTTCCCGTGGACGAGGTTCGGGTCCGTGAGGTAGTCGGCGCTGATGTAGGTCTCGCCCGTGACGACGGCCCGGCCGGACGCACCGACCTCGAGCTTGTCGTCGGGGTCCTTGGGCCACTCGGTCTCGAGGATCTGCTCCTCGCCCGACGCCAGCAGCCCCTTGAGCAGGCGCGCCTCCGGATCCACGATGTCGATGCGCGCGCCGTCGCCGTCGAGCAGCCGCAGGGCCTCGTCGATCGTGAACTGGACGACCGCCTCGGGGTCGCGAGCGCCGGAGATCCGGGTGCCGAGCTCGCGCAGCGAGCGTTCGACGAGCGCCTGCCGTTCGCCGGCCTGCCGCGACCGGTCCAGCTCCGCGATCAGCCGGGCGTTGGCCATCGCGAGCGCGGCATGCTCCGAGAGCGAGCGGACGAGCGCGATCTGGGGCGCCGTGAACGCGTCGGGGTGGCGCGAGAACGTGCCCAGCGCGCCGAACACCTCCATGCCGGCGACCAGCGGCGCGACGACGAGCGAGCACAGGCCCACCTCGTCGACGAACCGGTCCGTGCCTTCGGCATGGGTGAACGACGTGTCGTTGGCGTAGTCCCGCGTGACGACGATCCGCCGATCCGCGACCGCCTTGCCGAACATCCCCTTGCCGACGGGGAGCTCCAGCTCCCGGATCCAGTGATCCGGCGGCGGGTCCGCGATGCCCGCGGAGTAGGCGAACTTGAGGATCCCCGACTCGGGGTCGAGGAGGTACAGGAAGGCGCCGTCGGCATCGAGCAGGCGCGCGGCCTCCTCGGCGGCACCCTGGAGGAGCTGCGCCTGCGAGCGGTCGGGGCGGGCGATGACGGGCGAGTCCGGGTCGACGGGCGTCACCCTGGCGGCGGTGACGGCCGCGGCGGCGGACGCGATGCCGTCCGACGACGCGTGCTTGCCGGCGGGCTTGGTGCGCGATCTGGTAGCCACGATCCAACGAGTCTAGACGGCGTCCCGCGTTGCGGCGTGCGTCATCTGTCCCGGCCGAGGGTGGCCGGACGTCGATCCCGACGCTGCCCGAGGACGAGGGTCACGACGCGCCGTTCGTGGTCATCGGGTGGCCACCACCGTCCGGCGTGCCGGGCAGGGCGGCGACCGTACGGTTCCCCACGTCGTCAGCCCACCACCGACGACGAACCAGCAGCAAGGTCAACCAAGCCCCCGCTCGTCCACCCGGAGGTCCATCACCGTGAACGACTCGACCAAGAGCGACCTCACCGTCGCCGGCGTCGCGCTCCGCTTCGGCATCGTCGCCCTCACCCTGGGCACCGCCTACATCCACTCCACCCTCGGCGGCATGCTGTTCACGATGAACGCGACCGGGTACGCCGTCGCCGCCGTGGCGATGATCGTGCCGATCGCGCTCGCGGTCCGCTTCCGCTGGTTCGTCCGCCTCGGGCTGATCGGCTACGCGCTGGCCTCGATCATCGGCTGGGTCATCATGGGCCCGCGCTACGACACGGCGTACCTCGCCAAGGCCATCGAAGTCAGCCTGATCTTCCTGCTCGCGGTCGACTTCCTGCGCGCCGACGGCAACCCGGTCAAGGTCGTTCGCCGCGAGGTCGCGCTCGGCCTGTCGAAGGTCGGCCAGCTCCGCAGCCCCGCCCCGGCGGCCTGAGGAAAGCGGACGATGAAGCGACTCGTCGCCACCATCGCGCTCGCAGCCGTCGCGCTCGTCGCGGCGGCCTGCGGGAACACCAACGCGGACCAGCCCGCCGGGCCCGCCGCCTCGGTCGACCCGAACGCCCCGGCGATCGTCGCCAAGGACATCAAGTTCGTCACCACCGACGTCAAGGTCCCGGCCGGCAAGGCCTTCCAGCTCACGTTCGACAACCAGGACGGCGCCCCGCACAACGTGGCCATCTACACGGACTCGTCCGCGAGCCAGGCCAAGTTCCAGGGCGAGATCTTCGCCGGCGGGACGCGGGTCTACTCGGTCCCGGCCCTCGCCGCCGGCACCTACTACTTCCGGTGCGATGTGCACCCGGACATGAACGGGACGATCGTCGCCCAATAGGTCGGTCGACCCCCTCCTCCCTCGCGCGCTCCAGCCCCGGTCCGCTTCGGCGGACCGGGGCATCCGTCCGTGTCGCCGCGATAAGGTGATGGCCGGACGCTGGCGGGAGACGATGCTCGAGATCCGGGGACTGACGAAGCACTACGGCCAGGTGACGGCGCTGGACGGCGCGTCGCTGACCGCGCGCCGCGGGCGCCTGCTCGGGTTCCTCGGGCCGAACGGCGCGGGCAAGACCACGACGATGCGCTGCATCTTCGGGCTGGCCGTGCCGGAGGCCGGGGAGGTCTGCTGGGACGGGCGGCCGGTCGACGCCGACGCGCGGCTGCGGTTCGGGTACATGCCCGAGCAGCGCGGCCTCTATCCGCGGATGCGGGTCGGCGAGCAGCTGGCCTACTTCGGCCAGCACCACGGCCTGTCGCGGCGGGACGCGACGGCGCGAGCGAACACGTGGCTCGAGCGCTTCGGGCTGGCGGACCGAACGAAGTCCAAGCTCGAGGACCTCTCGCACGGCAACCAGCAGCGGATCCAGCTCGCGACCGCGCTCGTCCACGACCCCGAGCTGCTCGTGCTCGACGAGCCGTTCTCGGGCCTCGACCCGCTCGGCGTCGCGACGATGACCGAGGTGCTCCGCGAGCGGGCCGCGGCGGGCGTCGGCGTCGTGTTCAGCTCGCACCAGCTCGACCTCGTCGAGGAGATGTGCGAGGACGTCGTCATCGTGAGCCGCGGGCGCGTCGTCGCCGACGGCGAGATCGGCGCGCTCAAGGCGGCGTCCGGCCGGCGGCACCTCGAGGTCGAGGTGATCGGGAGCAACGGCGCCTGGCTCGACGGCCGCGACGAGTACACCGTGCTCGAGCGCGAGGGCGACTGGGTGAAGCTGCTGGTCGACGAGCACGCCGACCTGGCCGGCATCCTGCTCGCCGCGCGAGCCGCGGGCGAGGTCCGACGGTTCACCTTCGAGCCGCCGAAGCTCTCGGAGCTGTTCATGGAGGCCGTCACGGCCCCGCAGCCGGGCGCCGAGGTGGCGCGATGATCGGGCGGCTGCGCGCGATCCGGCTCGTCGCGATGCGCGAGATCCTCGAGCGCGGACGCAGTCGCGGCTACCTGCTCTCGCTGCTGTTCACCGTGATCCTGCTCGGGGCGGGGTTCGTGCTGCCGGCCCTGCTGCTCGGCCAGGAGAAGTCGCCGAAGCTGGCGCTGGTCGACCCGGTGCCCGCCGGGCTCCAGTCGGCCATCGAGAGCGTCGCAACGGGCTACAAGGTCACGCTCGACATCAGCCGCGTGCCGGATCAGGCGGCCGGCGAGGCGGCGGTCCGCGACAAGGCGGTCGACGCCGCGCTCGCCGTCCCGGCCGACCTGTCGACCGCCGGCGAGCTCATCGTGCTCGACGACCCCAACAACCAGATCCAGACGATCACGAGCAATGCGGTGATCGGCCTCCGCGCCGGCGAGGATGCCGCTCCAACCGCCGACCGTGACCTCCCTCGAGCCGCCGACCGCCGAGCACACGACGGCACTGATCTTCGCCAACGCCGGGATCATCCTGATGTTCATCGGCATCTTCACCTACGGCACCTGGGTGCTCACGGGCGTCGTCGAGGAGAAGCAGAGCCGGGTCGTCGAGGTGGTCCTGACCACCGTCCGGCCGCGCGACCTCCTGATGGGCAAGGTGCTCGGGATCGGGCTGCTGGCGCTGGTCCAGCTCGTGATCATCGTCACGGCCGGGCTCGCCGCCGCGCAGCTGAGCGGGCGCCTCACCCTGCCCGCCACGACGGTGAGCGCGGTGGTCCAGCTCCTCGCCTGGTTCATCCTCGGGTTCGCGTTCTACTCGACCGCGATGGGCTTCCTCGGGTCCCTCGCCTCGCGCGTGGACGAGGCCTCGAACGCGTCGATGCCGGTCACGATGACCGCGACGCTGTCGTACCTGCTGTCGATCCTGCTGGTGACCCAGGAGCCCAACGGCATCGTCGCGACCATCCTCACGTTCTTCCCGCCGTCGGCGCCGATGGTCGTGCCGCTGCGCACGGCGCTCGGGGCGATCCAGCCCTGGGAGGCCGCGCTGTCGATCGTGCTGATGATCGCCGCGATCTGGGTCCTGTTCGTCGTCGGCGGCCGCGTCTACTCCGGCGCGGTGCTCCAGACGGGCGGACGGATGAAGCTGCGCGACGCCTGGCGCGCGTCGCGCTGACCCTTCGCCGGCGGTCAACCCGCCCGCTGGACCTCCTCGTACCGGAAGCACGTCGTCACGTGGTCGTTGACGAGCCCGGCCGACTGCATCAGGGCGTAGCAGATCGTCGGGCCCGACGAAGCGGAAGCCCCTCGCGCGCAGGTCCCGGCTCATCGCCCGTGAGGCATCCGTCTCGGACGGGATGCTCCCGCCCGCCGTGAAGGCGTTGACCACCGGCTTCCCGTCCACGAACGACCACAGGTGCTCGACCAGGCTCGACCCGGCCGCCTGCAGCGCGAGGGTCGCCTGGGCGTTGCCGATGGCCGACGTCACCTTCCCGCGGTTGCGCACGATCCCCGCGTCCCCCATCAGTCGTTCGACGTCGTCGTCACCGAAGGCGGCGACCGTCGCCGGGTCGAAGTCGGCGAACGCGCGCCGGTAGCCGTCGCGCTTGCGCAGGATCGTCCACCACGACAGGCCGGCCTGCGCCCCTTCCAGCACGAGCAGCTCGAACAGGTGCCGCTCGTCCCGGATCGGCACGCCCCACTCGGTGTCGTGGTACGCGCGGTAGTCCGGCTCGGGGTTGTCGCCCCAGCCGCAGCGCGGCCGTTCGTCCGTGGTGCCTGTGGGCTCCGCCATGGCGCGAATCCTATCGGTGACGGCTTATCGGGCGCTTATCATCGCGCTCGTGACCGCCGAGCCCGACCCGTACGCGGTGCTGGGCGTTCGCCCGGACGCGACCACGAGCACGATCTCCGCCGCGTACCGGACGCTCGCCCGTCGCCATCATCCCGACGTCTCCGGTGACCTGAACGCCGAACGACGGATGGCGGTGATCAACGCGGCTTGGGCGACCCTCCGCGATCCCGAGCGCCGCGCCGCGTGGGACCGCGAGCACGCGCCGAAGGCCCCGTCGCCGGACCGCGGCACGACGCACCGAACGGGCCACGGGACGGCGTCGAGGCACGCCGCGACGACGTCGGCATCGGCGTCGACGCACGGCGGCGCCCACAGCCGCTCCGCCGAGACCTCGACAGGCTGGCGTCGCGGACCGCACGGTGAGGGCGCGGCCGGTCCGCCGCCCGGCAACCCGCGAGGCAGCGTGCTCACGTTCGGTCGCCACATCGGGTGGTCGTTGGGTGAGATCGCCCGCGTGGACCCGGGCTACCTCCACTGGCTCGCGGGGCACCGCGAGGGCGGCCGGTATCGCGCCGAGATCGACGAGATCCTGGCGCCGATGCTGTCGCGCCCTGAGCCCAAGGCCGAGCCCAGGCGCCGGCGCGCCATCTTCCGCTAGGCGGGCGCGCGGCCACCCTCGACACCGGCGAGGAATGCCGCGATCCGGTCGAGCGCATCCTCGCGCACCGGCAGCAGCCCGTGCCCGAGGCCGGGATACGTCACGAGCTCGCCGCGACGGAGCTTCGGCATGGCCGCCTCGAGCAGCTCGATGCGCGCGAACGGATCCGACGTCCCCGAGAGCAGCAGCGCCGGGACCTCGATCGACGGCCAGTGCGCCATCCGCGCCTCGGCGGTCTCGGGGCCACCGGGCCGATGGAGCGGGTAGGACAGGCAGACCAGGGCGGCGTACGGATGCTCGCGCACGACCGCGCCCGGGACGCGGACCCCGGCGACCGCCAGCGACGCGACGCGCCCGCCGTAGGAGTGTCCGCCGATCACGACGCCGTCCTCGTCGGGGACCTGCGCCTCGAACGCCGCGACCGCGTCCTCGGCCTTGCGCTTGGGCAGGTCGATGGCGCGAGCGTCGATCCCCCGGGCGCGCAGGCCCTCCACCCAGGGCGCCATCGACGCCGCCGTTCCCGATGCGCCGTGGCCCAGAACGACCCGAATCACGAGACGACACTACCCGACGAGTGCCATGCTGGTACCGGTCCCCGCGGTGGGACATGCGGGCCATGGTTGCGCGAACGCACCACGGACAGACTTCGGAGGATGGTGATCGACCGACACGCACGCCCGAGTCCGCCCGCGAGACGACCCGCCATCTGGCTGGCCGCGAGCGCGGTCGCGCTGCTCGCGCTCGCGTCGCTCGTCGTCCCCGTCCTCGCCGTCGATCCGCCCGACGCCCCGGCGTCACCCTCGGCATCGGCCTCCGGATCGCCCTCGGTCGACCCGTCGCCGTCCGCCTCGCCGTCCGCGGACCCGTCGGCCTCCCCGACGCCGTCACCATCGGCATCGCCCGCCCCGTCGCCGTCCCCCAGCCCATCGCCCTCCCCCACCCCGTCGCCCACGCCGACGCCGACGCCGACCCCGGTCGACCCCGACCACTGGCCGGCCAAGGTCACCACGCTCGGCGCCACCGTGACGTTCTACGGTCGCGGCTACGGCCACGGCGTCGGGATGAGCCAGTACGGCGCCCGGGGGCGCGCGCTCGCCGGCGAGACGTCGGCCCAGATCCTGGCCGCCTACTTCGAGGGCTCGAAGCCCGCGACCACCAGCCCGAGCCAGACGGTCCGCGTCCTGCTCCTCGCGGGCTACGCGGCCGTGCAGAGCGCCCCGCTCTCGATCCACGGTCGCGGCGGCTCCTGGACCATCGACGGCGTCGCCGGCGCCTTCCCGGCGAACGGCTCGCTCCGCGCCTGGCGCACCACGGCCAAGGTCGACGGGGTCGCGACGACGACCTGGCGCATCCGCGTCCTCGCCGCCGACGGCAAGACGTCCCTGTACACGGGCAAGGCCACCAACCCGGTCATCGTCCGGCCGGCCACCGCCGCCACGCACCTCCAGCTCGACGCCAAGCCGGCCGCATCGGACACCTACCGCGGGTCGTTCAAGGTGGTGCTCAACGCGAGCTCGGCGAGCGTCGTCGATCGCGTCGGCCTCGACAACTACCTGCGGGGCGTCGTCCCCGTCGAGATGCCCGCCAGCTGGCCGGTCGAGGCCCTGCGCGCGCAGGCCGTCGCCGCCCGCTCGTACGCCGTCCGCCGCCTGCACCCGGGGACGGGCTCGTTCGACGTCTACGACGACACCCGATCGCAGGTCTACCGCGGGTTCGAGGCCGAGAAGGCGAAGACCAACAAGGTGATCGACGACGCGCCGGGCGCGATCCTGAAGTCGGGCAAGCAGGTCGTGAACGCGTTCTTCCATTCCTCGGACGGCGGCGCGACCGAGAACAACGAGTACGCGTTCGTCGGGTCGACCGGTGCGGTGACCTCGTCGCCCGTGAAGTACCTGCGCGGGATCGCGGATCGCGGCGCGAACGGCGTCGCGTTCGACGCGGCCGCGCCGTACTACCACTGGTCGACGACGTCGCTGACGCGAGCGCAGCTCTCGGCGATCTTCCGCAAGGACGCACGCACGAACGTGGGCGACGTCACCCGCCTGGACCTCACGCATCGCGGCGTCTCGGGCCGGCTGTACCAGGTGACGCTGTACGGGAGCGGCGGGTCGAAGACCGTCTCGGCCGACGTGTTCGCCTCGGTGTACAACGCGGGCCGCCCATCGGGTGCCTCGCCGATCCGCAGCAACCTGTTCGACGCGGCGCCGGTCCGCTAGCCGCGAGCGCCGGCCCTCAGAGCTCGCGGCGCCGGAACAGGGCGACGCCGCCGAGCAGCACCAGCACCACCCAGATCACGCTCCACGCGAGGAACGGTGCCGGCGGCGGCGTGGTCGGCGAAGAACGGGTTGGCGGCCAGGAACTCCGGCGAGCGGCCGGCGGCGAGCAGCAGGACCAGCGGGGGCTCGAGGCCGTAGACGACGCCGCGCCACAGGCCGTCGGTCGGGATCAGCACCCGCACGACGTCGGCCGCCCTGCGCGAGCGGCGCGGCGTCGAAGGCGACCGCGATGCTGCCGAGCACGCCCGCGAACCAGCCGAGGCCGAACAGCACGACGGTGACGGCGCCCGCGGCGATCCCCGGCAGGCGCGTGCCGAGCGACAGGGCGAGCGTCAGGACGACGATCGCCTGGCCCGCGAGGAAGGCGACGGCGACCAGCGGCTGCGGCGGCAGGTGCCCGCTGACGAAGCCGACGACGGCGATCGCGAACAGGCCCGACAGCGGCGGCGTAGCCCGCGACCACGATCGCGAGGCCGAGCCAGCGCCCGATGACGAGGTCGCTGCGGCGCATCGGGCGGGCGAGCATGGCCTGGACCGTGCCCGACTCCACGTCCGACGCGATCGCCGGCGCGGCGAGGAACGCGGCCGACATCGCGAGCACGAAGCTGAACATGAACGCGATCAGGATCAGGACCTGCGAGACGCCGATCTGGATCTGGAGCTCCTCGACCCCGTTCTCGCGCGAGTAGCTGACGAGCCGCTCGACGCCCCAGCCCGACGAGCGCGACGCTCGCGAGCGCGAGGATGAGGAGCACCCAGATGACGCGGCGGCGGACGATCTCGCGGAGGGTCAGCGCCGCGATCACGAGGACGATGCGGAGGGTCACCGGTCCGCCTCGCCATCCTCGCGGACCATGCCCAGGAACAGGTCCTCGAGGCTGCGCCGGCCGGGGTCGACCGCGTGCACCCGGCCGCCGAGCCCGACGATGGCCGCCACGGCGTCGGGGATGCGCGCCGGGTCGATGGGGCGGATCGTGATCCAGTCGTCGTCGTGGGCCACGTTGCCGAAGGCCGCCAGGGCGTCGGTCACGGCCTGGGTCGACGGCAGGTCGGTCGCCTCGATCCGGACCGCCGACTCGCCGAGCAGCTCCGCGAGCGTGCCGGCGGCGATGACCCGCCCGTGATTGACGATCGCCACCCGGTCGCACAGCCGCTCGACCTCGCCAAGCAGGTGCGAGTTGAGGAACACCGCCGACCCGCGGTCGCGGGCCTCGCGGATGATCGCGCGGACGTCGTCGCGGCCGACGGGGTCGAGGGCGGACGTCGGCTCGTCCAGGATGACGAGCGCGGGATCGCCCAGCAGGGCCGCCGCGAGCCCGAGGCGCTGCTGCATGCCCTTCGAGAAGCCGCCGGTGCGATCGTCGGCCCGGTCGGAGAGTCCGGCGATGCCGAGGACACGCTCGATCTCCGCCTTGCGGCCCTTCGACGGCAGGCCGGCGAGCTGGGCGTGCAGCATCAGGACCTCGTGGGCCGAGAGCCACGCCTGGTAGCGGAAGAGCTCGGGCAGGTAACCGACTCGCCGGCGCGTCTCCCGATCCCCGATCGGCCGGCCCAGCACCTCGCCGCCGCCCGCGGTCCTCCGCGTCAGGCCGAGGAGCAGCTTCACCGCGGTGGTCTTGCCGGCGCCGTTGGGTCCGAGGAACCCGAACACCTCGCCGGCCTCGACGCGCAGGTCGAGCGACTCGAGGCCGATCGTGTGGCCGTACACCTTGCGCAGGCCCTGGGTCTCGATGGCGGCGGTCATGGATGCATTCTCACGGGTCCGGGACGGTTCGTGCGCTCGCGACTGTGACACGAGAGCTGTCACAGCCGGCCACGAGGATTGGGTCGTGATCAACCCGCCCGAACTGGAGGTCAGGCCAATGCTCTTCGTCGATTGCCCGCTGTGCGAGCGGCCCGCGCCGTTCGACACGGAGCGCGACGCGCTCGACTGCGAGGCGTGCGGCGCGCACCTCGAGATCGCGGCCGACGTGCGGGTCGAGCTCCCGATCGCCGCCTGACCCACGACCCGGGAACGCGACAGACCCGCCCGGCCCTTGCCAATCGCGGAATACTGTCAGGACGCGTGTCGGCCGATCTGATTGCCGGCGCCACTCCCGGAGGCCGATGCCCATGGACTTCCGCAAGTACTCCGCCGAGCTCGTCGGCTCGTTCATCTTCTTCGTCATCGGGTACCTGTCGGTCCCGGCGTTCGCCAACGCCAGCCCTCCGGGCGCGCCGAACCTCCTCGTGGTGCCGTGGGCCTTCGGGTTCGGGCTCCTCGCGGCGATCTTCGCCTTCGGCCACATCTCGGGCGGCCACTTCAACCCGGCCGTGACGGTCGCGATGGTGCTCGACAAGCGCACCACGCCCATCGACGCCGTCGGCTACATCCTGTCCCAGATCATCGGGGCCGTCGCTGCCGCCCTCGTCGTGGCGGTCGCGGTCAGCCAGGATGCCGTCAAGGCCGGCATCACGGCGCCGGGCGCCGGCATCACCGACGCCGGTGCCCTGATCATCGAGACGGTCGCCACCGCAGCCTTCCTCGCGGTCATCCTCGCCGCATCGAAGCGCACCCCGGCGCTCGCCGCGCTCGCCATCCCGCTCACGCTGGTCGCCATCCACTTCGCCATCGCCACGCTGAGCGGCGCATCCGTGAACCCGGCTCGCTCGCTCGGGTCGGCCATCGTCGGCGGCGACGTGTCGAAGATCTGGATCTACATCGTCGGGCCGGTCGTCGGCGGGATCCTGGGCTGGCTCGCGTGGCGCCTGATCGACGGTGGCGCCGAGACGTTCCCGTCCGAGCAGCCCGGCGCGGAGGAAGTCGCCTAGTCGCTCGCAGCTGGGGCCGCCACCGGAACGGGGACGGCGTCGAGGATCGGCAGGTCGCGGGGGCCCGCTTCGGCGAGCCAGCACGCGGCCTGGTGGCCCTCGGCCACCTCGATCAGCGGCGGCTCCTCGACCCGGCACCGGTCGAAGGCGAGCGGACAGCGGGGGTGGAATCGGCAGCCCTTCGGGATGTGCACGGCATCGGGCGTCTCGCCGACGAGGATCGTCCGCTTGGCGCGCTCGCCCTCGCCCGGCGGGTCCGGCGACGGGCTGACCGACACCAGGGCCTGCGTGTACGGGTTGCGCGGGGCCGCGGATCACCTGCTCGGCCGGGCCGATCTCCATGATCTTGCCGAGGTACATGACCGCGATCCGGTCGGCCAGCACCCACGCGAGCGACAGGTCGTGGGTGATGAACAGGTAGGTCAGGCCGCGCTCGCGTCGCAGGTCGAGCATCAGGCGCAGGAGCTCGGTGCGGATCGAGACGTCGAGCATGGACACGGGCTCGTCGGCGACCACGAGCTCCGGGTTCATCACCAGGGCCCCGGCGATCACGACGCGCTGCCGCTGGCCGCCCGACAGCTCGTGCGGATAGCGGTCGGCGAAGTCGCTCGCGGGGCGCATGCCCGCGGATTCGAGCGCCGCGATCACCAGCGCGTCGCGCTCCTTGCGCGAGCTGCCGATCTTGTTCACGACGAGCGGCTCGGCCACGAACTCGCGGATCGTGTGCTTCGGGTTCAGCGTCTCGTACGGGTCCTGGAAGATCAGCTGCACCCGCCGCCGGTACTCGCGCAGCGCCTTGACGCCCCAGAGCGTCGAGACGTCCTTGCCGCCGAACACGATCCGGCCACCGGTCTGGCGGGTCAGCTTCACGACGACGCGGCCGGTGGTCGTCTTGCCGGATCCCGACTCCCCGACGAGGCCCAGGATCTCGCCCTTGCGGATCGTGAGGTCGATGCCGTCGACCGCCCGGACGACCCCGACCGGCTTGCGGGACAGCAGCCCGCCGCGGATCGGGAAGTGGACCTCGAGGTTCTCGAGGCGCAGCAGCTCCTCGGCCGGCTCCGGCTCGGTCACGGCCGCGGGCCGGTCGCGGCCGGGGCCGGCGGGGGCGGCATGACGGGCGCGACCGACGACAACCGCGCCGGATGCTCGTGCGGGATCTCGTCGTGGCCCACGACGGCGTGCGGCACGGCCCCGATCGCCGCCTCGCCGGCCATCGGCGCGTCGGACGTCGGGTACAGGTGGCAGGCGACCCGGACGCCGTCGGCGAACGTGACCTCGGGCGGCACGACCTCGGTGCAGACCGGCATCGCGAACGCGCAGCGCGGCGCGAACCGGCAGCCCGGCGGCGGGTTGCGGAGGTCCGGCGGCATCCCCGGGATGACCTCGAGCGTCCGGCGATCGGCGTGGATGTTCGGGTATGCGCCGAGCAGCGCCTGCGTGTACGGGTGCCGCGGGTTGGTGAACACGCGCCGGACCGGGCCTTCCTCGGCGATCCGGCCCGCGTACATGACCATGACCTTGTCGCACGTCTCGGCGATCACCGACAGGTCGTGGGTGATCAGCATCAGCGACAGCCCGAGGTCCCGGCGCAGCTGCTCGAGCAGCTGCAGGATCTGCGCCTGGACCATGACGTCGAGCGCGGTCGTCGGCTCGTCGCCGATCACGAGCGCGGGGTCGCAGGCGAGCGCCATCGCGATCATCGCGCGCTGCCGCATCCCGCCGGACAGCTCGTGCGGGTAGGCGTTGGACCGCTTCTTCGGGATCCCGACGAGGTCCAGCAGCTCGGAGGCCCGCTTGCGCGCCGACTCGCGCGGCTGGCCGAGGCGGATCTCGATCGGCTCGGCGATCTGGTCGCCGACGCGGCGCACGGGGTTGAGCGCGTTCATCGCGCCCTGGAACACGATCGAGATCTCGCGCCAGCGGTAGCGCGCGAGCTGCTTCTCGGTCTTGGGCACGAGGTCGATCCCGAACAGCTCGATCTTGCCGCCCTTGATCCGCCCGTTCGCCGGCAGCAGCCGGACCATCGACAGGGCCGTCGTCGTCTTGCCGCAGCCCGACTCGCCGGCGATCCCCAGCGCCTCGCCGTCGTCGAGCCGGAAGCTGACGCCGTCGACCGCCTTGACGCTCCCGCGACTTGAGGCTGAAGCGGACCGACAGGTCCTCGACGACCGAGGAGCGGCGCCCCGGGCACGGCCAGCTTCGGCAGCGGCCACTGGCGGCGGCCGCGGATGGCGGCGGGCTCGACGCCGGTGGGCGACCGGCTCGTCGTCGGCCGAGGCGCGGGGCGATGGGTTCGCACGGTCTCGCTCACCGCCGGCTCAGCGCTTTCGGGTTGAGGACGTCGTCCAGCGCGTTGCCGACGAGCGTGAACGCCAGCACGACGAGGACGACGGCGATGGCCGGCGGGGCGATGTACCACCACGCCCCGAGGCCCGGCGCGCCCGCGGTCTGGGCGTTGTTGAGGATCTGGCCCCACGACGGCGCCGTCGGATCGCCGAGGCCGATGAACGCGAGGGTCGTCTCGGTGAACACCGCGGTCGCGAACGTGAGCACGGACTGCGCGACGATCAGGTTCACGACGTTGGGCAGGATGTGGCGGCGCATGATCCGGCCCTGCCCGGAGCCGATGACGCGGGCCCGGTCCACGAACATCCGCTCCTTGAGCGACAGCACCTGGCTGCGGATGACGCGCGCGGTCGTCGCCCAGCTGGTCAGGCCGATGACGACGACGATGACGATCAGCGTCGAGCGGATGCCGAACAGCTCGGCCTGCGGGCCGATCGACGTCGAGCATGATCGGCGCGAGGATCAGGGCGAGGACGATCGTCGGCAGCACCAGGAAGAAGTCGGACAGGCGCATCAGCAGCGTGTCGGTCGTGCCGCCGACGAAGCCCGCGACGATGCCCACGAGCGGACGCCGATGACGATGCGTGACAGCGTCGCCAGGAGCCCGATCGTCATCGAGATCCGGGCGCCGTGGACGGTCAGGTTGAGCAGGTCGCGGCCGAGCTCGTCGGTGCCGAACGGGTACGTGAGGCTGGGCGGCTCGAGGGGCTGGCCGGTGGCGGAGGTCAGCGGTCTCGCAGCGGCCCGACGAACAGCGCCGGGAAGATCGCGAGCACGCCGAACGACGACGAGGATCGTCACGCCGATCAGCCCGTCCGTGCGCCCGAGCAGCTGGCCGAGGAAGTCCTTCGTCCGGCGCGTGGTGCGCCAGCGCCCGGCCCCGAGCTCGGTGCCGGCGATCCCGGTGACGCTCACGTCCGCACCCGCGGGTCGAGGTAGCCGTACACGATGTCGGCGATGAGGTTGGCGAACACGACGGACACGGCGATGAGCAGGAAGATGCGCCTGCAGCAGCGGGTAGTCGCGCGCGTCGAGCGCCTGGACCGTGAGCGTCCCGAGGCCCGGCCAGTTGAACACGATCTCGGCGGTGATCGCGCCCGCGACGACGTAGCCGAGGTTGATGGCGATCAGCGTGACCATCGGCAGCAGCGCGTTGGGGAAGGCGTGCGAGTTGCAGGATCCGGTCGTCGGACAGGCCCTTGGCCCGGGCCGTCGTGATGTAGTCCTCGGCCCGCGTCTCGATGATCGACGAGCGCATCAGGATCGAGTAGGCGCCGATGAGGCCGAGGCGACCGTGGTCAGCGGCAGCACGAGGTGGCGCGCCGAGGTCGAAGACCTGCTGCGATCGGCGTCTGGTCGCCGCCGGGCGTGGTCATGCCCGACGTCGGGAACCAGGCGAGGCCCGCGGCGAACATGATGATCAGCGGCATGCCGATCACGAAGTACGGCATCGAGTACAGGACCAGGCTGATGCCGTTGCCGACCCGGTCGATGGTCCCGCCGCGCCGCCAGCCGGATCGCGCGCCGAGCCACAGGCCGACGACGATCGCGATCGCCTCGCCGAGCGCCGATGAGCAGGACGGTCGGCCCGGTCGCGTCGAGCACGACCTCGTCGACCGGCTGGCCGCGGTACTTGATCGAGTAGCCGAGGTCGCCCGTCGCCGTGTCGGCGATGTAGTCGACGAGCTGGTCCGGGATGAGCGGCTTGTCGAGGCCCCAGCGGGCCCGGTTCGCCGCGATGATCTCGGGCGTCAGGTGCGGGTTCTTGGACACGCGGTCCGGCGAGCCCGGCATCATCCGGAACAGCACGAAGTTGAGGATCACGATCGCGAAGATCGTGACCACCGCGCCCAGGAACTTGCGCGCGACGTAGCGGCCGCTCACGCGTCCCTACCCCGGGCTTCGGACGAGGGCCGCGGGGCGACCCTCGTCCAGCATGGCGTCAACGCCGGGTCCGGCTACTCGTCCTCGCCACCGCCGGCCGCCGCGCGTCGCCGCGAGAGCAGCACGCCGCCGACGATGACCACGACCACGACCACCGCGCAGGACGATGAGCAGCGTGGTGTTCGAGCCCGAGCTGCTGGTCGAGTCGCCGTGCTGCCGCCGGCCGTCGCGCTCGGCGCCGCGGTCGGCGCGCCGGCGCTGGAGCCGGAACCGGCGGACGGCTGCCGCGGCGGCCGGCGCCCCGGCGTGGCCGACGGCTGCGCCGAGGCGTCCGTGAGCAGCGTGTAGTCGAGCGGTGCCGTAGGTGAAGAACGGCGTGCCGTTCGCCGGGCATGTTCTGCCAGCCGGCGAACTTGTCGTTGCGGTACACGTCGAGGTTGGCGTCGTAGAACAGGACGTCGTACGGCGCCTGGTCGTAGATCATGTTCTGCATCTGCGCGAGGGTCGCCTGCGCGCTCCGCGCCGGACTGCGTCGACTGCAGGTCGTACAGCTTGTCGTAGTCCGGGTTGCAGTACTGGCTGTCGGACCCGATGCCGATCTGGTCGCAGCGGAAGATCTGGAGCAGCGCAGTTGGGATCGGGGTTGCCCGACCAGCCCCACAGCTCGATGTCGTACTTCGCCGGTGCCGGGCGGGTCCGCCTCCGGCGGCAGGACCAGCGTCGGCCGAGCGTGTCGCTGTCGTAGCTCTGGGTCGTGACGTCGATGCCCGAGCTGGCCGTACCAGTCCTGGACGAACTGCGCGGACTTCGAGTACGTGTCGCTCGTGCTCGGGTAGACGAGGCGCAGCGAGATCGGCTTGCCTTCCTTGTCGAGCCGCTTGCCGTTGGCGTCGAGGGTGGTAGCCGGCGGCGTCGAGCTTCTGCTTGGCGAGCTCGATGTCGAAGGTCCGCGAGGTGGTCCGGCTCCACGTGCAGGTCGCCGAGCACCGGCGGCACGATCGTCGTGCCGACGTCGCCGAACCCGCCCAGGACGCGGTCGACGAGCGCCTTGTGGTCGACGGCGTAGCCGAGCGCGTCACGGAAGGCCGGGTCGAGCAGCGCCTTCGTGGACGGGCCGCCGTTCTTGATGGTCTTGCCGGTGCCGGTGCCGTAGGTGTTGAAGGCGAGCTGCGTCCAGCCGTTGGCGCTGCCGACGACGGCGGTGTACGCCGGGTCGGTCTGCAGCTGCTTGAACTGGTCGGGGTTGACGTCGTGGGCGTAGTCGAGCTCGCCCGACTTGAGCGCCTGGACCATGGTGTCGGAGTTGTCGGGGAAGAAGCGCAGCACCACCTCGTCGGCGAAGCCCTGCTTGCCCCAGAAGTGCGGGTTGCGGACGAAGCGGGCGAACTGGCCGGTCTTCCACTCGACGAGCGTGTACGGCCCGGTGCCGACGAGGGGCCCGTCGAACTTCTCGTCGGCGATCTTCTTGTAGTCGAGCTTGCCGTAGACGTGCTGCGGCAGGATCGGGACGTAGATCTGGTAGATGCGGTCGGACTGGTCGGTGGTGTAGGCGATGAACGTCGAGTCGTCCGGGCACTCGATCTTGGTCACGCCGGCGTCCTTCACGCCCGGGTCGAGGTAGCCCGATCCGATGTAGGAGTCGTCCTTGATCGCGGCCATCGCGAGGCCCCACGAGAAGCAGACGTCCTTGGCCGTCGCCGGGGTGCCGTCGGACCACTGCATGCCGTCGCGGATGTGGAACGTCACCTTGTCGGGCGACCGCTCCCACGAGTCGGCGAACCCGGGCCCGGGCTTCGCGTCCTTGTCGAACTCGGTGAGCAGGTTGTAGGTGAGCTGGAACGCCTCGTAGCCGACCACGAGCTCGGTGTTGAACGGGTTCGTCGCGTCGAGGTCCTGCGTGGTCCCGACCTGGATCACGACCGGGTCCGCCGCGGCCGCGGGCACGGCGCCCGGCAGCAGCACGGAGAACGCGAGGGCGACCGAGGCCGAGAGCCGCGCGACCCTGCGGCGGGAAGGCTGGATCATCGCGGGGTGTTCCTCCTGGGAAGGTCGACCGGCGGACCGCTCCTCCACGGCCCTCCGGCGGCACCGAACCATCGTCGATTGTGCGCGAGCGTGGCACAGGGTCCCGACTGCCGCAACTTACCCACTCGGGGGGCCCGCGCCGCGAAACGGATTCCGGGGTCGATCGGCGACGACCTAGACGACGAAGGTGGCCGGCGCGGCCGTTCCGTCGAGGGCCGGCCGGCCGATCGAGAAGGCCTCGATCTCGCCCGCCGATGGCGTCCGGCCGTCGATGCCGAGCTCGGCCATGATCCGGCCGATGACCGAGGCGAACTTGTAGGCGTGCGCGGACCCGAGCGCGACGAGGATGTCCGGCCGGTCCGGGAGGGCGTCGAGCACGAAGTCGCGGTCCGGCGTCAGCGTGTAGAGGCAGGACCGGAACCGGAACGGCTCGACGGCCATCGCCGGCAGGTGGGCCTCCAGGAACGCCATGACCCGGGCCAGGGCCGCGTCGTCGCGATCGAACGTCCGGGTGGCCGGCGTCACCGGCCGCCCGCCGACGTCCTGGCCGACCTTGGGGCCCGGGTGGCCGTGGGTCGGGAAGCCGTAGAACGAGGGCTCGTCCATCCAGATCCAGATCGGGAACCGGTCCTTGTCGAACAGCCGGGGATCGCCACGCGGCGTGAACCAGCTGACCTGCTCCTGGGTCACGGTGAGCGGCAGGTGCGCGCCCAGCGGGTCGAGCAGGTCGTTGGACCAGGCGTCGGCCGCGATGACGACCTTGCCCGCGGTGATGACCTCGCCGTCCTCGAGCACGACGGTCGTCTCGCCGTCGCCGCCCTCGATCCGCGCCACCGGGGCGTGCTCCCGCAGGACCGCGCCCTGCGCCGCCGCGAGCCGCCGGTGGGCGACGTTGCCGGCGGACGGGTCCGCGAGCCCGCCGTCCGCCTGGAACAGCCCGACGTGCTCGTCGCCGAGGCGCCACGCCGGAAAGCGCCGCATGATCTCGGGGCCGTCGAGGGTCTCGAACGGCACGCCCTCGGCGATCATCGCCTGCGCGTACTCGCCGATGTCGATCGCGACGCCCTCGCGGGTGACCCGCGGCCCGACGTCGAGGCCGCCGGTCCGGAACACGACCTGGAGCCCGCTCTCGCGCTCGACCTCGGCCCACGATTCGTAGGCGCGCGCGGTCAGGCGGACGTAGTCGCGCCGGTGGTAGGAGCGGCGGATGATCCGGCTCACGTCCTCGGACGCGCCGTTGAGGTGGCCGATCTCGTACCGCTCGAGGCCCAGCACCCGGACGCCCGGCCGGCGCGAGGCCCAGTAGGCCGTCGCCGAGCCCAGCGCGCCCAGCCCGACGACGACGATGTCCCAGTCGCGCGTCATCGGCCGGTCGCCACCGCGTCGTCCTCGCCGAGGCGCTCCCCGACGTAGCGGCGGATGTCGAGGCTCATGTCCTCCATCGGCGCGTACCAGCCGAACTTGAAGCGGCGCGACGTCATCCCGCCCTGGACGCCCTCGCAGACGGCCCAGTCCTGGCGGTTGACGAGGTCCCAGAAGTCGACGGCGTCAGAGGGATCGAACGTCGGCTTCGCGATCTCGTCGGGGTGGAACAGGAAGTCGACGACGACCAGCGTCCGGTCCGGCGCCTTGGGGACCAGCATGAACGCCGCCGCGTGGTCCGCCGACAGGCTGAGCATCAGGTTCGGATAGGCGAGCTCGCCCTTGTGGCGGACCTGCTCGTCGTCGTCGAGGCCCGGGAACGGCGAGCGGTCCGACCGCCCCGTCATCGTGAACGTGAACGTGCCCTCCGCCTGGGGCACGCCGTTGTCCCAGTCGAGGTTGCTGCCGCCCTTCTCCTTGAACGCCGGCACGATGCGGCACAGCTCCGGGTGCACGCCCGAGCAGTGGTAGCACTCGTTGTAGTTCTCGACGATGACCTTCCAGTTGGCCCGGACGTCGTAGACGATCCGCCGGACCGACCGCAGGTCCGCCAGCGGGTAGCGCGCGACGCGCCCCGGGATCTCGCCGAGCTGCGCCGCGAGCGTGTGGCCCGCGGCAACCCGCTCCGGCGTCAGGTTCACGAACAGCCAGCCGCCCCAGGTGTCGACGGCGACCGGGTACAGGCCGAACTCGGCGGGCTCGAAGCTGTCGGCCTCGCCGAGGAACGGCGCGTTGCGAACGCGGCCGTCGAGCTCGTAGCACCACGAGTGGTACGGGCAGCGGATGACGCCCTTGAAGCGGCCGGACGGCCCGGCGGCGTCGCCCGTGGCCGGGTCGTCGCGCTGGTCGGGCGTGGTCAGCCGCGACCCACGATGGCGGCAGACGTCGTAGTGGGCGCTGATGTCGCCGGCGCGGTTGCGCACGACGATGACCTGCTCGCCGGCGACGTCGACCGCGAGGAAGTCGCCCGGCTCGGCGAGCTGCTCGACCCGTCCGGCGAGGACCCACTCGGACCACCAGATGCCCTCGCGCTCGCGGTCGAGGAACGCCTCGTCGACGTACGCCGCCCGCGGCAGCGACGCCTCGAACGCGTCGCGCGGGGAGTTGCCGGAACCCCCGTTCAACGGCGGGCGACCTCGTCGCCGACGACCCGCAGGTGCGTGGTCACGCCGTACGTCTCGCCCGGTCTCGGGGTCCTTGCGCGGGACGACGACCAGGCGGTGCTCGCCGTCGGGCAGCGCCAGGCGGCGGGCGAGCGGCCGCCCTTCGCGGTAGACGCGGTCCATCAGCTCGAACGCCGCCCGCGGCAGCTCGGTCATGACCTCCCGCGCGGGCATGCCCAGCGAGCGGCGGCCGAACACCGCGAAGAACGCGGCGTTGCCGTGCATGATCAGGTGGGCAGCCCCGTAGTGGAACGCCGCCGGGCCGGGCGGGGTGGTGGTCGTGACGCCGGGGTCGACGGTGTCGCTCATGCCGTCCCTGCCGTCGCCGGATCCGCGATCTCGCGCGTGCCGACGGCCTCGACGCGACCGCCCACCTCGACCGTGCCGTCCGGCCCCGGCCGGACGTGGAGCACGGAGCCGACCCCCTGGTGGATCTCGAGCACGCGGCCGAGCAGGCCGCCCATCATCACCGCGGCGGCGCCGGTCGCCTCGTCCTCCCCGATGCCCAGGTCGGCGACGAAGTAGCGCGCCCGGATCGAGCCCTTCGCCTCGTCGATCCAGGCCCACGGGTAGTAGGAGCCCTCGCCCGGCGGGCGGGCCCGTGAGCGCGTCGACGGCCTCGGGAGCGTCGAGCTGGGCGCGCGTGATCGGGTGGATCCAGGCGGGTCGCGCGCGGACCCACGACAGGTCGCCGTCCTGCCACGTGGGCACGTCCCCCGCCGGCACGCGCAGCAACGACCCGCCGCGCCCGAGGCCCCGCAGCAGCCAGCCCGTGCCGACCGTCGGGTGGCCCGCGAACGCGAGCTCCGATGCGGGCGTGAAGATCCGGATCGCGCCCGACTCGGCGTCGTCGACGAACACCGTCTCCGAGTAGCCGAGCTCGGCCGCCACGGCCTGCCGGCGGTCCTCGGCGACGCGGCCACCGTCGAGCACGACGCCCAGCGGGTTGCCGCCGCGACCGTCGGGCCCGACGAACACCTTGAGCACCCGGACCTCGATCATCGGCCGCCGCCCGCGGCGTACGCGCCGACGCCCGCGATCGTCATCAGGTCGTGGATCTCGCCCGACCCGATCTCCGCCTGGACCTCGGGGAGGGTCGCCCACCGGATGGCGAGGTCCTCCGTGACGTCGGGCGTCGCGGGCCCGGGGACGAGGCCCGTCGCGAGGAAGATCGCGCCGCGCTGGTCCGTCACCGAGTTCGAGACCGTCATCCGGCACAGCTGCCGCCAGGCGGTCGCCTCGAAGCCGGTCTCCTCGCGGAGCTCGCGCTGCGCCCCGGCCACGAGCGGCTCGTGCTCGTCGGCGCCGCCCTCGGGGATCTCCCAGCTGTACTCGTCGAGCGGATAGCGGTGCTGGCCGACGAGCAGGAGTCGCCCATCGTCGTCGACCGCCACGACGCCGACCGCCGCGGTCGTGAAGTGCACGACGCCGTAGATGCCGTGGCTGCCGTCGGGTCGGTCGACCTCGTCGTGGAACACCTCGATCCACGGGTTCGCGTAGGCGGTGACCCGCGAGCGGCGACGCCACGGGCCGACGGCCTCGGGCTCCGGCAGGGATCGGGCAGGGGGCTGCACCCCGCAACGGTAGCGGTCGATCCGCGTCAGCGCCTGTGGATAACCGGCCCGTGGTGTGGACGGACGAGCGCGATGCAGGGCGTGTCCAACGCCACGCGGTGCGCTGGGGCACCGCGTATCGTGCGCACATCGGTGCGTGACCCGGAGGTGGACGTCAGGCTGTGCGCGTGACGGCAGGGTACGAGGAGCGTCGACGACGGCCGTGGCCGTTGCTCTTCGGCGTGGTCCTGGTCGCCGCCTTCCTGCTCGTCGCGTACCTGATCGCGAGCTACGTCGTCTACGACACGCTCTCGGCGGTCACCGGCGAGTGCCACCCGGAGGACGCGGCCAACACGCCCCAGCACTTCACGGCCGAGGGCATCGACGCCGCCGTGACCGCCCGGTACGCGATGCCCGCCCCGCAGGACGTCGAGTTCCACTCGCGCGACCCGCACATCCCGAACCTCGTGCTCCGGGCGTGGTGGATCCCCGGCCGGACGCCCGATGGCCCGGCGGTCATCCTCGTCCACGGCGTGAAGAGCTGCCGCCGCGACCCGAACGTGCTGATGCCCGCCGGCATGCTCCAGGGGCACGGGTTCGGCGTGCTCCTGATGGACATGCGCGACCACGGCGACTCGGACGACGAGGACCTGCGGTTCGCGGCCGGCACCGAGGAGTACCTCGACGTGCTCGGGGCGTGGGACTGGCTCGTCGCGCAGGGCGTGCCGGCGCCGAAGATCGGGATCCTGGGGATGTCGTTCGGGTCCGCGACCACCGTCATCGCCGGCGGCGAGGAGCCGCGCGTCCAGGCGGTGTGGGAGGACTCGTCGTTCGCCGACATGGGCCAGGCGATCCGCGACTACCTCACGCACGAGGGCTACCCGACGTTCCTCGAGCCCGGCGGCCTGGCGATGGCGAAGGTGGTCGCGGGCGACGACCTGACCTCCAAGGGGCCGCTGCTCGAGATCCCGAGCTATGCCGGACGGCCGCTCGCGATCGTCCACGGCGCGGCGGACACGCTGCTGGACCCGCACGACGCCGAGGAGCTGCGCGACGCCGCGCTGGCCTCGGGCGTGGACCTGCGCGAGTTCTGGCTGGTCCCGGGCATGGACCACACGCGCGCGGTCATCGAGATGCCCGACGCGTACGAGCCCCGCCTGGTGGACTTCTTCACGGGAACGCTCGGCAGCCCCTGACGCTTCCGCCGATATCGTGGGCCGGGTGACCACGATCGACGCGCCCGCCTTCGACCACGACGTCCGCTGGGACGTGCGGATCCCCGTCCGCGACGGCCTCGAGCTCTCGGCCAACCTGTGGCTGCCGAAGGTGCGGCCGGCCGGCGACGGCGCGGGCGATGCGCCCGGCGCCGCGCGCTTCCCCGTGATCCTCGAGATGATCCCGTACGGCAAGGACAGCTGGCGCCGCAACTGGGACACGGCCTTCGGGGAGTGGCTGGCGGCGCGCGGGTTCGCGTTCTGCCGCCTCGACGTCCGCGGGACCGGCAGCTCGCCGGGCGTGGCGCTCGACGAGTACGCCGAGGCGGAGACGCTCGACGGGTTCGACGCCGTGGAGTGGCTCGCGGCGCAGCCGTGGTGCACGGGCAGCGTCGGCATGTGGGGCATCAGCTACGGCGGCTTCACCGCGATCCAGGTCGCGAAGCTGCGGCCGCCGCACCTCCGCGCGATCCTGCCGATGTACGCGACCGACGACCGGTACCGCGACGACGTCCACATCCGCGGCGGCTGCATCACGGCCAGCGAGAAGAGCCAGTACGCCGTCAGCCAGCTGGGCATGAACGCGCTGCCGCCGGTGCCGTCGTTCCGCGGCGAGGGGTGGCGTGACGAATGGCGCTCGCGCCTCGAGCAGACGCCGCCCTGGCTGCTGGCGTGGGTCCGCGAGCAGACCGACGGGCCGTACTGGCGCCGCGGCTCGCTGGCGCCCGACTACGACGCGCTCGACTGCGCGATGTTCCTGGTCGGCGGCTGGAGCGACTCGTACGTGGACGCCGCGGTGCGGATGCAGGAGCGCTGCGTCGGCTCGGCGCGGCGGACGCTCATCGGGAACTGGGTGCACTCGTTCCCCGACGACGCCTACCCGGGGCCGGCCGTCGACTGGCTGCGCGAGCTCGTGCGGTTCTTCGACCACCACCTCAACGGCGTCGACAACGGATGGGCCGACGGGCCGGCGATGACGTGGTACGAGCGGACGTGGGCCCTTCCGGAGCGATTCCCCGAGGCGTGGCCGGGCCGATGGCGGGCGTCGGACGCCGTGCCGGTTCCGGGATCGTCGCCGCTCACGCTGCACCTGGGCCCAGGGTCGCTGGAGGCGGCCACCGCGGTAGCCGACGGGGTCGACCGGGTGGCCCACCGCGCGACCGTCGGGACGTCGGGTGGGCTCTCGTGGGGCGCGGGCTGGCCGCCCAACGGGCTCGCGGAGGACCTTCGCCCGGACGAGGCGCGAGGGCTCACCTACACCTCGGCCCCGCTCGATCAGCCGATGTCGATCGTCGGCTTTCCCGAGGTCGTCCTGCACGTCACCGCGACGATGCCGGTCGCGACCTGCGTCGTGCGGCTGTCCGAGGTGTCGCCCGACGGCGTCTCCGCGCTCGTCTCGACCGGCGTGCTGAACCTGACCCACCGGCGGTCCGACGTGGATCCGGAGCCGATGCCGGTCGATCCCTCCGCTCCTCCCGAGGTGGTGCGGATCCCGCTGCGCGCGACGGGGTACCGGTTCACGCGCCGGCCACCGGATCCGGCTGACCGTCCTGACGAGCTACTGGCCGGCGCTCTGGCCCTCGCCCATGCCGGGCGAGCTGCTCGTGCATCACGGTCCCGGCTCGCCGTCGCGGCTCGTGCTGCCGGTGCTGCCCGACGACGCGCCGACGCTCGAGGCCCCGTCGTTCGCGGCTCCGGTCGCGGGCCTCCGCCAGATCGGTGCCGACGAGGCCGACGAGCCGGAGTGGCGGACCGAGGCGGACCCGTCGGCCGGGACGGTCGCCGTGACCATCCGCGACGGCGCCGGGGCGACCCTCGAGGACGGCTCGCACGTGTACGCCTCCGAGCGCCTCGTCCTCACGGCGTCGGACCCGGATCCGGCCCACGCGAGCCTCGCGAGCGACGTCGTCTACCGCTGGTCGGTCGAGGGCTACGAGATCGACATCCGTGCGCTCGGGAGCATCGAGTCGGATGTCGAGGCGTTCGACGTCGGCGTCTCGCTGGACGTCCGGCTCGACGGCGAGCCGTTCTTCGCGCGCGACTGGCACGAGCGGATCCCGCGCCGGCTGGTGTAGCTCGGCCGCCTCGCCGCCGCTCAAGCCGCCCGCCGCCCCCCGTTTCCGGCATCCAGTCAAAGGACGACTGCTCGTCAGACGATCGCTGACAAATCGGGCGAATGGTGACTGCCTGTCAGCGAATCGCGCCGATCCGTGGCGCCGGAACTGGCCAGGCAAGGCGGATCGAGTGACGAAGACGCGTGCTTTGACTATTCGCCGGAAATCGGGTCCGCGGGGCCGGCGGCGCCAGCGCGTCAGGACAGGGTGCCGAGCACCCCGAGCGCGACGAGCGACGAGCTGATGGCCACGGCGACGCTGGCGAGCGTCCCGAGGAGGTAGTACTCCGCGAAGCCCCGGTCGTCGAGCTGCTTGAAGCGCGCGATGGTCTTCGCGGCGATGACGAACCCGACGGCGGCCTCGGCACCGGTGAGCATGAACGCGACGATCAGCAGTCGTTCCAGGGCACCGATGGTCGCCCCGATCCGGGCCGGTGCCCCGCTCGGCACCGCGACGTGCGTTGCGGGCCCCGCGGCTGCGGTCGCCGCCTCCGCCGCGGGGGTCGCCGTCGGGTGGTCCGCATCGGCATCGACGTCCGCCCCGGTCGCCGTGATCCCGGGGTCGATCGACGTGGGCGCGACGGTCGCCACGATGGGGCCGACGCGCACGGTGTACCCGGACGGCGCCGCCGGCGCGGGCTCGGGTGCGGGCTCCGGCACGACCGGCGTCCCGGGCAGCGGCGTGAGCTCGCGCGGCGAGACGAGCGCGAGCACGAAGTAGAAGGCCGCCCGCGTGTTGACGATCAGCAGCGAGACGATCACGAGCGTCGTCAGGATCACGGCGTGGACGGTGGTCCGGTCCCAGTCGCGGAACAGCGCGTTGACGAAGTCCACGAACGCCGGCAGGAGCGATGCGCCCGCCAGGATCACCAGCCAGCCGACGATCGCGAACGTGAGGTGCAGGACCTGGTCGGCGAGGAACAGGATGCCGGGCCACGGGGTCCAGGCCGCGCCGAGACCGGACGCCGGGACCTGGCCGGTGCGCGCGATCCGTGCGCGTGCCTGCTCCTGCGCGACGACCTCGGCGTGACGGGTCGCCTTGACCTTCCAGCGGTCGACGACCATGTGGCTGCCGGTCACCAGGACGAGATACAGGAGCCCGGGCCAGCCGAACGCGAAGACCGCGGGCGTGAGGCACAGCCCGACGTGGAACCCGTGCGCCGCGAGCGCTCGCCAGCCCTCGCGGCCGCCCGTCGCCTTGTTCATCGCGATCCAGTCGTTCTGGAGCACGAAGTCCGCGACGAGGTGCGCGAAGACCAGCCAGGTGAGGACGAGGACCGAGTCGGTCACGGGGCGCTCGTGGCCGGGATGCCGGCACTGCCCGCGTCGTCGGCGCCCGTCCCGGCGTCGCCCGTCTCCGCGTCGCCCGTGTCCGATCGTCCGTCGATCGCCATCCGCCCGACGGGCGCCCTCGGCGAAGATCGAGGCCAGCGTCCGTGCGAGGCCCGCGAGATGACGAACCCGCGCCCGGTCCGCGATGACCGAGACGGTGGCGCGGCTGACGCCCAGGTGGTCGGCGGCCTCGGAGCGGCGGAGCTCGTCGATGACGATGAGGCGCGCGACCTCGCGCTGGCGCGGCGTCAGGTCCGCGAGCAGTGCGGCCAGGAGCGGCCCGAGGTCGGCGAGGCGCTCGTCCGCCTCGGGGTCGCCGGTGATCGCGACGAGGCCGTCGCGGTGCGCGCGGGCCCGCGCGATCGATTCGCGGGCGACGAGGAAGGCACGGCCGGTCCGTTCGATGGCGGGTCCGGTGCCCGGATCGATCTCGCCCGCCACCACCGCCCAGCGCAGCTCGCGCGCGTCGGGGTTCAGGGCCGCGAGGAGGACCGCGCGGAACGGGTCGGCGTCCGGCGCCAGCAGGCCCTGGAGCTCGTCGCCCTGCGTGAACGCGAAGGAGGCGAGGCGAGCCTCGCGCGGGTAGGCCGTCTCGAGCTCGGCGCACAGCGATCGCAGCCACGGCGTCGAGTCGGGGTCGTGCCGCGAATCGACGACGTCGCCGAACAGGACGGTCCCGGCGAACGAGGCAGCCATTCGCCCGAGCCTACTCGATGTGCTATTGGTCATATCCGGCTAATCGTGCCACAGATAGCCGGATGCGGCTACTTCGTGAGGTGTCAATCAGCCGACAGTGGCGCGACGGCGCCCGGACGTCGCGGTCAGGCGCGCGCGGCAGGCCCCGGGATGAACCCGTCCAGCACGCCCTGGAGCGCGTCGACGTGGGTCCGCGTCGCGAAGTCCAGCAGCGGGTGGCCCGGGAGCGCGTGCTCCTCGAGCCGTCCGCCGCGGCGCACGTACACGACCGGGTACAGGTCGCCCGTGCCGTCGGCCTCGATCGTCATGACCACCACGTCCTGCGTCATCGCGTCGAGCGCGTGGACGACGGGCAGGATCCCCTCGTCGCGGATGCCGTCGTCCGCCGACACCGACAGCACCCGCCCGAGGTAGGCCTTCTGGTGCCACAGCTCGGGCGCGCAGGTCGCCTCGCGGAGCAGGTACGGCAGCACGTCCGACGGGGCGACGGACGGCCGCTCCATCGCGACGCCGAACCGCGTCTCGGCGATGTGGCGGGCGAGGACGAGCCCGTTGTACCGGTGTCCCTGGACGGCGCCGGAGTAGGACGGGATGCCGTGCTTCTTGAGGCCCGGCGCCGCCGAGCTGATCGTGCCGGCGAAGAAGATCCCGGGCACCGTCGCCGACTCCCACATCGGCGTCACGGACGGCAGCTTCGACTGGCCGAAGGTCGTGACCCCGAGGTCGGTGAGGTCCTGGAGCGGGCAGGTGAAGCCGGTCGCGGCGATCACCTCGTCGGCCTCGACGCTCATCGCCTCCCCGTTGTCCGTCCGCTTGAGGTTGACCCGGAAGGCGTCGCCGATGGGCTCGATGCTGTCGGTCGAGGCGTCGAGGATGGACACCCCGAGCCCGAGGAAGTTGTCCTCGAACGGCTGCACGTACCGGGCGCGCACGCCGACCAGCGACTTGGTCTGGACCGACGTCTTCGCGGGCGACGGCGACGACACCGTGATCTTCGACGCCCATGACGACAGGCCCGACGCGAGCTCGAACCCGGAGTTCTGCTTGCCGATGATGAACAGCCGCTTGCCCGCGTACGACGCGGCGTCGCGGGTCTGCGCGTAGTGGCGGGCGTGCTCGATGCCCGTCGACTCGGGGCTCCACGGCTCGGCGATCCCGACCGCCAGCACGAGGTTCCGGCAGCGGTACTCGCCATCCGTCGTCTCGAGCGTGAACACCGGCCCGTCCGGGCCGTCGTCACGGCGCGTGCGCTCCCAGCGGCAGTCGTAGCGCACGGCGATGCCCGCCTGATCCGCGAACGCGGCCAGGCTCGCCTCCATCTCCGGACGCGACGGGAAGTACGAGGAGCCGTCCATGTGCTGGGCCTGGAGCGACCGGAGCTCGGGCTCGAAGGCGATCAGGCTGTTCCAGTCGTAGCGCTGGTACTCCCGCGAGGTCAGGGCCTCGGGGGCGTAGGGCTTGGTCCACGACAGGAGGCGCTGGAAGAACGGCCAGCGGCGGAACATGCCGCCCGGCGACGGGTCGGCCGAGAGGACGGCGTGCGGCACCCCGTAGTGCTTGAGGCCGTACGAGATCTGCAGCCCACCGGGGCCGCTGCCGACGACGATGACCGGGTACTCCCCCGGCGGGAAGGGACGCGGGTCCGAGGCCACGGATCAGCTCCGCCAGCGGTTGGCGTTGCGCAGGCGGCGGGCCTGCGCCTGGAGCATCCGGTACATGACCTTGGGGTTGTCGACGAGGAAGCCCTCGACGTTCGGGCCGGCGATCTGGATGCAGCGCAGCTGGGTCGACGCGACCACGTCGGCGGTCGGCGGCTCGCCGAGCAGGATCGACACCTCGCCGAAGAAGTCGCCGCGACCCAGCGACGCCCGCTTCTCGCCGTCGATGCGGACGTCGGCGGTGCCGTCGAGGATGACGAAGAACCCCGAGCCGGTCAGGCCCTGGCGGAGGATGCGCTCGCCGGTCGGGAACATGACCTCGTCGAAGACGCCGGCGACGCCGAGCAGCTGCGGCGTCTGCAGGTCGCCGAAGAGGGTGAACCCCGCCAGGATGTCCGCGATCTCCTCGCGCGTGGCCATGCGCCGTCGCCTCCGTCCATGCTGCGCGGCGCCTCGCCCCCTCGCGGCCGTCGCTGACCCTTCACGTCGAATGCTATGCCCTGCCGACCCAAGGCGCGTCCTCGCCCCGGTTCCGTTGACGCCGCGCTCGGCATCGGCGCACCATGACCTCCCCACCATCCCGGAGGACCGATGACGCTGACCCAGGACCGGCGCACCGCGCTGATCGGCGGGTGCCCGCTGTTCCGCGGGATCGACGCGGCGGGGCTCGGCGCCATCGCGGGCGCGGCGATCGAGGTCGACTTCCCTGCCGAGCGCGTCATCGCCCGACAGGGCGAGATCGGGACGGGGTTCTTCGTGGTCGTCGACGGGATGGTCCGGGTGATCCGCGACGGGGCCGTCGTCGCCCGGCTCGGCCCGGGCGAGTTCTTCGGCGAGCTGTCGGTGCTCGACGGCGGGCCGCGCGTCGCGCAGGTGACGGCCGAGGTCCCGACCCGCTGCCTGGCGCTCGCGTCGTGGGACTTCGAGCGCGTGCTTCGCGAGGAGCCCGGCATCGCGCTGGCGGTCCTGCGGGTGGTGGCCGGCCGCCTCCGCGAGATCACGGCGGACCACCGAACCTGATCGACCCACCGCGAGGCTCGACCGTGGCCGCCATCGATCGCCCCACCGGCGACGTCACCTTCCTGTTCACCGACATCGAGGGGTCGACCCGGCTCGTCGACGCGCTGGGCACGGCCGCCTGGCGCCCGATCCTCGCGCGCCATCGCGAGATCATCCGGGCCGCGCTCGCGGCGCACGACGGCGTTCGAGAACCAGGTCGAGGGCGACGGGTTCTTCGCGTCGTTCGCCGATCCGGCCGACGCGGTCGGCCTCGGTCGCCGAGATGCAGCGTGCGCTCGCCGCCGAGCCGTGGCCCGACGGGACGGCGATCCGGGTCCGGATGGGCCTCCACACCGGGCGTCGGCGAGCTCGACGGCGACGGCGCCTACGTCGGCCACGACGTCCATCGGGCGGCGCGGATCGGCGCGGCCGGCCACGGCGGCCAGGTCCTGCTGTCCGAGGCGACGGCCGCGCTGGTCGACGGACGGCTGCCGCCGGGCCTGACGCTCCGGTCGCTCGGCGCGCACCGGCTCAAGGACCTGCGGCCGGAACGGATCGCCCAGCTCGTGATCGACGGCCTGCCGTCCGACTTCCCGCCGATCCGGTCGCTCGACGCGCGCCCCAACAACCTGCCGACGGAGCTGACGTCGTTCGTCGGGCGGGAGACGCGAGCTCGACGAGGTGCGCGCCCTGCTCGCGAGCGACGCGGCTGCTGACCCTGACCGGGCCGGGCGGCACCGGCAAGACGCGGCTCGCGCTCCAGGTCGCCGCCAGCCTCGCCGACGAGTACCCGGACGGCGTCTGGTTCGTGCCGCTGGGGATGGTCGACCGATACGGACCTCGTCGTTCCGGCGATCGCGCGCGCGATGGGCATCGGCGACGACCCGTCCCGCAGCCCGATCGACGTGCTGGCGACGGAGCTCGAGTCGAAGCAGGCCCTGCTCGTCCTCGACAACCTCGAGCAGGTGCGCGGCGGCCGGGCCGACATCGGCGAGCTGCTGCGCCGGCGGGCCGAGATCCGGATGCTTGCCACGAGCCGCGCGCCGCTGCGGATCTCCGGCGAGCAGGAGTACCCGGTCCCGGGACTCCCCTCCCCGCTCGACCTCGACCGGCTCGGGACCGCTCGAGCGCGAGCAGCTGCCCGCCGCGATCCGTTCGCACGAGCCCGACGCCCTCGCCGGCTTCGAGTCGGTCCGGCTGTTCGTCGCGCGCGGGAGCTCGGTCAAGCCGGGCTTCGCGGTCACCGACGCCAACGCGGGCGACGTCGCGGCGATCGTCGCCCACCTGGGCGGCGTGCCGCTCGCCATCGAGCTCGCCGCCGCGCGGATCCGGTTCCTGACGCCGGCGGCGATCCACGAGCGGCTCGAGGGCCGGCTCGACCTGCCCGGCGCCGGCGCGGCCGACGTCCCGGAGCGCCAGCGGTCGCTGCGCGGCGCGATCATGTGGAGCCACGAGCTGCTGGACGCGCCCGACCGCCGCCTGTTCGAGCGCCTGGCGCGTGTTCATCGGGCGGCTTCGACCTCGCGCGGGCGGAGGCGGTCGCCGGCACCGAGCGACCGGACCTCGGCGTCGACGTGCTCGACGGGCTCGCGTCGCTCGTGGACCAGAGCCTCGTCCGCAGCGACGAGGTCCTCGGCGAGCCGCGGTTCTCGATGCTCGAGCCGATCCGCGAGTACGCGTTCGAACGCCTCGAGGCCGCCGGATCGGTCGACGTCGTCGCCGAGCGGCACGCCCGCGCCTATCTCGCGCTCGCGGAGGAGCTGGCGCCCGAGCTCAGCGGCGACGGCCAGCGGGCCACGCTCGATCAGCTCGAGCTCGAGCACGCGAACCTGCGCGCCGCCATCGACTGGGCCGACGCCCGCGGCGACGCCGAGGTCGCGCTCGGGATCACGATCGCCGTGTGGCGGTTCTGGCAGAAGCGCGGCTACCTGCGCGAGGCACGGATCGCTCGTCGCGGACGCTGATCGCGCGTCCGTGGTTCGCGATCGCGCCGCCGCGCGCTGCGCGCCAGGACGCACGAGGTGCTGGGCGGGATCATCTACTGGCACGGCGAGGTCGACGGCGCCCGCGCCGACTACGAGGCCGCCCTCGCGATCTGGCGGGAAGTCGGCGACCGGCGCGAGATCGCCAACGCCGCTACAACCTGTCGTTCGTGTTCACGATGGGCGTGCTTCGAGGAGCTGCCCGCCCGACGCGCGGGCAGCGGGCCGACGCGCTGCTCGACGAGGCACTTGTCGATCTATCGCTCGCTGGGCGACGATCTCGGCGAGGCCAACGTGTACTGGGGAATCGGCGATCCAGCACTTCTTCGCGCGCGACGACGACGCAGCGGCGTCGGCATTCGAGTCGGCGCTCGCGCTCTACCGCAAGCTCGGGCGACCGGACGCAGGAGGCGTGGTCGCTGCACATGCTTGGGTCGGCGCGGCTCCGGCTCGGCCAGGTCGACGTCGCACGCGGGCAGCTGGCGGACGGGCTGCGGCTGTTCATGGCGGCGGGCGACGTGGCGGGCGTGACGCTCGGGCTCGACGACCTCGCGGCGATCGCCGTGAACGACGGCGACTTCGTGCGCGCGGCCCGGCTGTCGGGCCTCGCCCGACGCATCGAGGCCTCGTCGGGCACCGGCCTCGCGGGCGTCATCGAGAACGTGTTCGAGATGGCGACCCGCGCCGACAGCCGGCGATGCCATGCGGTCCGAGGACCTGGCGCGCTACGAGGCCGAGGGCGCGGCCTTGCCGATCAACGACGGCGTGCGGTACGCCCTCGGTGAGATCGAGATCGAGGCGGTCAGCGCCGTGAACGAGCCGGCGTGACCCGGTCGTTGCCGAAGGGCGTGGTCACCTTCCTGTTCACGGACATCGAGGGCTCGACGCGCCTGCTCACCGAGGTCGGCGATGCGGCCTACTCGTGCCGCCTCGTCGCTGCACCGCTCGCTCGTCGAGGCTGCCGCGGCCGCCGAGCGGGGCGTGATCGTCAGCTACGAGGGCGACGCCGTGTTCGCGGCCTTCGCGTCCGCGCGGCGGAGCAGTTCGGGCGGCCGTGGAAGCGCAGCGCGCGATCGCGCGCCAGGCGTGGGATGGCGGCGACGTACGCGTCCGGATGGGCGTCCACACAGGCGAGGCACAGGTGGTCGCCGGCGACTACGTCGGGCTCGAGGTCCACCGCGCGGCCCGTGTCGGTGCGGCCGCCCACGGCGGCCAGGTCATCGTGACCGACGCGACGCGCATCCTGGCCGGCGAGCCGGGCGCCGACATCGGACTCCGCGACCTCGGCGAGCACCGCCTCAAGGACTTCGCGAGACCCGAGCGGCTGTACCAGGTCGAGGCGGCAGGCCTCGAGACGACCTTCCCCGCGCTCCGCACGCTCGACCTCACGCCGAACAACCTGCCGCCGCAGCTCACCACCTTCGTCGGCCGAGCGGAGGTCGACAAGGCGGTCACGCTGCTCGACCGGCACGCGCCTGCTCACGCTCACCGGGCCCGGCGGGACCGGCAAGACACGACTCTCGCTGGCGCTCGCGAGCGACTGCGTCGAGCGCTACCCGGACGGCGCGTGGTTCGTGCCGCTGGCGCCGGTCACCGACGCGGAGCTGGTCGCCTCCGCGATCGCCGCGTCGCTCGGCCTGCTCGCGCCCCAGCGTCCCCCGATCGACCGGGTCAAGGAGCATCTCCGCGACCGCAGCGCGCTGCTCGTGCTCGACAACTTCGAGCAGGTCGTCGCCGGGGCGCCGGTGGTCGCCGACCTCCTGCGCTCGGCGCCCAAGCTGACGGTGATCGTGACCAGCCGCGCGCCGCTGCGCATCTCCGGCGAGCAGGAGTTCCCCGTCCCGCCGCTCTCCCTGCCCGTGCGCGGCAGCGACGACCCCGCGACGCTCATGGACTCCGAGGCGGTCCGGCTGTTCGTCGAGCGCGCGATGGCCGTGCGGCCGGACTTCATGCTCACGCCCTCGAACGGCGCGGCGGTCGCCGAGATCGTGCGCCGCCTCGACGGGCTGCCGCTGGCGATCGAGCTCGCGGCGGCGCGGATCCGGCTACTGTCGCCGGCCGCGATGGCGCAGCGCCTGGGCGACCGCCTGGACCTCGGCGCCGGCGGCGCGCGCGACCTGCCCGAGCGCCAGCAGACCCTGCGCGGGGCGATCGACTGGAGCCACGACCTGCTCGACCCCGAGGACCGGCGGCTGTTCGCGCGGCTCGGCGTGTTCGCGGGTGGCGGGCCGATCGAGATGGCGGACTCGGTGTGCGGGATCGACGGCGACGAGCGCCCGCTGGACGTGTTCGGGGGCATCGAGCGCCTGGCCGAGCAGAGCCTCCTCGCGATCGGCGAGGACACGCACGGCGACACGCGGTTCACCATGCTCGAGACGATCCGCGAGTACGCGCTCGAGAAGCTCGAGGAGCGCGGCGAGACCGGCGCGTTGCGCGAGCGGCACGCGACGGCGTTCCTGGCGTTCGCGGCGACGGCCGGCGAGCCCGGCGCAACCACCGAGGAGGCGTCGAAGGCGCAGGCGCTGCGCCTCGACCGCCTCGAGGACGAGCACGACAACCTCCGCACGGCGCTCGAGTTCCTGATCGCGACCGGCGACACGGAGCGGGCGTCGGCGCTCGCCTTCGCCCTGTGGCGCTTCTGGCACCAGCGCGGCCACATCGACGAGGCGCGCGCCCGCGTGGATCGCCTCCTCGCGATGCCGGGCTGGACCGACGCGCCGACCGCGGCCCGGCTGCGTGCCCTCGAAGCGGCCGGCGGGCTGGCCTATTGGGCCGGCGACCTCACCGCCGCCGGACGCCACTACGAGGCGGCGATCGCGGTCGCGCGCGCGCTGGGGGACGACGCCGAGGTCGCCAACGCCCTCTACAACCACTACTTCGTCCGCCGTCCGGCCGCGAACGCCGAGGAGTGGATCGAGCTGATGCGCGACGAGGACCGGTCGCTGCTCGACGAGGCGCTCGCGATCTGGACGCGCCTCGGCGATGAACAGGGCATGGGCAAGGCGATGTGGGGTCTCAGCGAGCACTACGCCTATCGTGGCCGGTACGACGAGGCCGAGGCCGAGGCGACGGGAGCGATCGAGATCTTCGGCCGCCTCGGCGACCCGTTCTGGACGTCGTGGTCCCGCTTCACCCGCGCCTTCGCCCGGACCATGCGACACGACTACCGCGGCGCGGCGACGGACCTGGGTCCCACGTTGCGCGAGTTCACGGCGATCAACGACCTGTCCGGGATCGCCCTGGTGATGATCGCGCTGTCGACCTCGCTCCTGCTCAGCGACCGGAGGGACGACGCGTATCGGATCGGCGGTGCCGGGCGCCGGCTGATCGCCGAGACGGGCAGCCACCTGGCGACGCTGTGGCCGGTGAACGACGTCCCGATGATCGACCTCGACACCACGGACCCGGAGCTCCTGGCGCTCCTCGCCGAGGGCGCGTCGTGGACACGAGCGGACGCCGTGGCGCGCGCACAGGCGCTGGCCACGACCGTCGCCGAGGACCCGCCCACCGGGTCCTGAGCGGCGTAGGATGGCCCGCGTGCACGCTGCGGATCGCCTGCCCGCCGCCCCGATCGGGACCCCGCTCCGGCTGATCGACCTCGATGGCCCCGACGTCGAGCCCGAGGACCCCGCCGACCTCATGCTCACGTGCGCGAACTGCGGCGCTCGGATGGACGAACGCAAGTGCAAGCTGATCTGCCGCTGCGGCTACTTCCTGTCGTGCTCGGACTACTACTGATCCGGCCCGAGACCCCGTTCGCCGCGTGAGGCCGGCCCGGCGGCCAGGCTCTCTCCTCTACCGCGCGTACGGGCGGTTCCATCGCGACGCGCGCCTGATCCTCGTCACGAGCCTTATCTCGGGCGCCGCCCTCAGCCTGTACTGGATCGACTTCAACCTCTACCTCTCGTCGCTCGGGTACCCGACGGCGACGATCGGCATCGTGGCGACGATCTCCTCGCTCGCCGGGGCCCTCGTCGCGTTCCCGGCCAGCGCCGCGTCGGACCGTGTCGGCCGGCGGGCCGTCTTCGGGACGGGCATCGCGGTCGGGCTGCTGGCGGTCGTGGGCCTCATCGCCAGCGAGGCGCTCCCGATCATCGTGCTCTCCGCCGCGCTGTGGGCCGCGGGCAACCAGGCGATGCAGGTCGTCATCGCGCCGTACCTGACCGAGCACAGCGAGCCCGACCACCGCAACGAGCTGTTCGCGATCCAGTACGCGATCCAGAACGTCACGAACGTCGTCGCGGCGATCCTGGGCGGCGTGGTCGCCGTCGTCATCGCGGGCGCCATCGGGCTCGATCCGAATGGGCCCGGCACGTACCGCGTGATCCTCGTGCTGATGGCCATCCTCATGGCCGCCGCCCTGGCCACCGTCTCGCGGCTCGACGGACGACCGGCCGCACGTCGTCCACGACCGCAAGCTCCGGCGCCTCGGCGAACCGGCCGCCTTCCCGGAGGACCCGCGGCGGTCGAAGACGTGGCTCGGCATCCGGATCCGAGACCGGACGCTGTTCGCGAAGCTGCTCATCCCCGGGCTGCTGATCTCGATGGGCGCGGGGCAGGTCATCCCGTTCCTCAACCTGTACGTGCAGCACAAGTTCGGTCTCGACCTGACGTCGCTCAATGCGGTGTTCGCGATCACCTCGCTCGGGACCGTGGCCGCGATCCTCTTCCAGCCACGCATCGCGCGGCGCTACGGCCAGATCACGTCGGTGGTGATCGTCCAGGGCGCGAGCATCCCGTTCCTCGTGGTCCTCGGGTTCTCGCCGGTGCTGTGGACGGTGATCGTGGCGATGGCCGTGCGGAACTCCCTGATGAACGCCGGCAACCCGATCTTCTCCGCCTTCGCGATGGAGCGCGTCTCGCCCGTGGAGCGCGCCACCCTGTCGGCCGCGATGAGCGTCCTGTGGCAGGTCGGCTGGATCATCGGCGGGCTGTGGTACGCCGCCCTCCAGGCGGTGATCGGGTTCGACGCCGGCTACACGGTCAACTTCATCACGATCATCACCCTGTACACCGCGGCCACCTGCCTGTACTGGATCTGGTTCCGCGCGTCCGACCGGCGGCCCGTCGCGGCGGTCGGGGCGGCGGCGTAGCCGGCGGCCGGCCCGCCATTCGATGGTCGGGCGGGGCGGCGCGCCGGTAGACTTCGCGCATGGCAGAGGCCCCGGCTCCGCAGCGACCGAAGACGGCGATCCCCCGCAACCCGGGGCGGCACGACCTCGGCATGTCGGCCAAGCTCCTGTTCCCCGACAAGGACATCGTCGACCGGTTCTACGTGCCGCTCGTGTACACGGCCTGCCGGACCTGCTACTCGGAGCTCGACCCGCAGGAGATCTTCCGCCGGGCCGCCGAGGGCGAGATCGCGCCGGCGTCGATGCAGAAGCTCATCGGCAACGTCATCGAGTCGGGGCACGGCTCGACCATCGAGCACATCGTGTTCACCTTCGCCATCTCGGGCGTGTCACGGACCCTGTCGCACCAGCTCGTGCGCCATCGCGCCGGCGTGGCCTTCGACCAGCAGAGCCAGCGCTACGTCAAGTACAAGGGCGCGGCCACGATGCTGCCCTCGACCATCGCCGAGGGCGATGCCGGCCTGCGCGAGCGGTTCGAGGAGCAGGTGGACGGGGCGCTCGGCCTGTACGGCGAGCTCGTCGAGGCCGGCGTCCCCGGTGAGGACGCCCGGTTCGTGTTCCCCAACGCCACCCGCACGAACCTCGTCATGACGACGAACCTGCGGGCGCTCATCCACATGTCGGGCCTGCGCCTGTGCACGATGGCCCAGTGGGAGATCCGTCGGCTGTTCCAGCTGATCCGCCACGAGATCTTCGGCGTGTCGCCGTTCCTGGGCTCGTTCCTGGCGCCCAAGTGCGTCGCCCTGGGCTACTGCGACGAGTTCAACAACCGCGACGAGCACTGCCCCATCCGGCCGCACAAGGACAACGTCCTCGCCGCGTGGGCGCAGAAGCGCGACGAAGCCAAGAAGGCCGGCCGGGAGCTGCCGGTCACCTGATCCGACCGGCGCCGGGGTGCGCCGTCACCGAAGCCAACGAGGGAGCCCGAGCGCATGAAGCGTCCCACCAAGACAGTCACCTCCATCGGCGTCGTCGCCTTCGTCATCGCCGCCGCGATCACCGGGGCCGCGGGCCTCGGCGGCGCCTGGTCCGGCTACGACCGCCTCGGCCTGCTGTTCATCGGCATCTTCCTGGGCGTGTTCCTGCTCGGCTACCTGCTCGACCGCGCCGCGCGCAACGCGATGTAGCGCCGCCCGGGCGCGCTGGCCGGTCGGCCCGGGTTCCTAGCCGATCAGCCCGGCCGCCCCGGGCGCCGGCAGCTCCGCGACGAAGCGCTCCAGCACCCTGGCCAGACGCGGGCCGGCCTCCTCGCCCGCCGCCATCACCTCCGCGTGGGTCAGCGGCTGGCCGCTGTAGCCCGCGCCCATGTTCGTGACCAGCGACACGCCGGCCACGTCGAGGCCGACCCAGCGGGCCGCGACCGCCTCGAGCACCGTCGACATGCCGACCGCGTCCGCGCCGAGCGTCCGCAGCATCCGGACCTCGGCCGGGGTCTCGTACGAGGGGCCGAGCAGGCCCGCGTAGACGCCTTCCGCCAGCTCGACGCCCTCGGCCGCCGCCGCGGCGTGCAGGCGCTGGCGCAGCGCGGGCGTCCAGACGTCGGTCAGGTCGGGGAACCGCTGGCCGAGCCCGTCCGCGTTCCGGCCGAGGAGCGGCGTCCGGCCGGTGAGGTTGAGGTGGTCGGCGATCACCATCAGCGTGCCCGGCCCGTAGTCGGGATTGACGCCGCCGGCAGCGTTCGTGAGCACGACGGTCCGCGCGCCGAGCTGCTGGAACAGCAGCACCGGCTGGACGACGAGCCCCGGGTCGTTGCCCTCGTAGAGGTGGAACCGGCCCTGGAGCATGACGACCTGGACGCCGCCGAGCCGCCCGAGCAGGAGGCGGCCGGCGTGGCCGGGCGCGGTGGCCGCGGGCCAGCCGGGCAGCTGGTCGAACGGGATCGACACCGGGTTCTCGACCGAGTCGGCGAGCCCGCCGAGCCCCGATCCCAGGACGATCCCGACGCGCGGCGTGATCGCCGTCCGGCCCTGGACCGCCTCGACGAGGGCCTCGAGCCGCGCGGGCTGCTCGAAGGGCTGGATCGGCCGAGAGGGATCGACGCCGCGGGAGAAGAAGTCGCTCATCGGCCGAGGATAGCGGCGCGGCGACCGGGGGTTGTGGCGCGATGCAGCGGTTACCGGGGGGTGCGGCGCGATGCGCGCCTTAAACTTCAACGCCCGAGCGGAGTACTGACACCGGGATGCCAGTCACGTCCGTCCGGGCGCTGCCAGGATCGCGTCCCTTGCGGGCCACCACCCGTGGCATTGAAGTACCCGAAGCGACCGGAGAGCGTCGACCCTTGATGTGATCGCGGTTCGAACGTCGGCGTGGCATTGAGGTGATCGCAGCCGGCCGGGCGGAGCAGACTTGAGGCAATCGCCTCCGCTCCGGGCCTCCATCGGCCCCTTCGGGCAAGGACTACGTTACGGCCCAGGCGCCGTGCGACCAACGGGGTTTTCCACCAACCTCGTGCGAACTGGCTCCGCGGCATCCACACGTTTTCCCCCGCTGTGGACGACCTGTGGACGGACGCCATCACGTCGAGCGCCCTGGTCGGAAGGGATCCGCAGCAGGACCACGCCCGAGAGCGGCGGACACCTGCCGATCGCGAGCGCGCCGATGACCGCCCGCGAGTCGAGCGGGAAGTCGGCCCGTACGGTGGCGTGGGCCAGTCGGAGGGCGGACCTGTTGCGCGGCGTGTCCGCGACCAGCAGGACCACCCGTGCGATGCGCGGATCATCGCGCTGTTTCTGGTTCGCGGACCGGAGCGTCGCGTCGACGGCGCCGAGCCGGCTGATCGCCTCGATCGCGGTCCAGCCGTCGTCGGCGATCGCGACCGCATCCCAGGCGCGCCGGTCGCCGACGATCGGCAGCGGGACCTCCGTGCGCCAGCCCACAGACCGGGGCAGGCGACTTCGGAACGCGTCGATCAACCTGAGCTGGACGCGGTCTCGAACGGGCTCGCCGTCCGGATACGCCGCGATCTTGAGTCGGAGCCCGAGGGCTGCGGCAAGCGATGCCAGGTGGCCGAGCCCGGGCGTCGCGACCTCGTTTCGCTCGAGGCGACCGACGTACGATCGCGAGATGCCGGCCGCGTCCGCAACGACCTGCTGGGTCAGGCCGCGTGCGATGCGGATGGCCCGGAGGTCGGCGGCGAGGTCCGCGACCGCCCGGCGCGCGGCGCGTCGCCCACGATCGCCTGGGTGTTCGCGCGCCGGCATGTGCCCGATGATGACCCGCGTGACTTGCCTGTGGCTTACGGTCGGACGTCGCGTCGGTCTCGCCGAGGCGCCGCCGCGCGACGAGCGCCACCCAGTGACGGGCGCCACTCGGGGACGGGCGCCACTCGGGGAGGCACATCGGCACGAGCGTTCGACATCTGGGGCGGACGGCGCCCCTTCCGGCCCGACGCGGCCCCAATTCAGGGCGTTTCGGGCATCCGGGTGGCGAGATCACGAAGTGGCGGTGCGGTATGCCACTCGGAGGAGCGCTGCGGGCTAGCGGAGAAGCGCCGCGGGTGGCGCGGAGGGCGGCGCGCGGCGGGGCGGCGGGACGAGTGGCGCGGCGCGGCGCTGCGCTGCGACGGACGGCTGGCGCTAGCCCCCGAGGGCGAACATCTCCACCTTGGGCAGGCGCTCGGTCGCCGCGCTGCGCAGCTCGGAGTAGCGGTCGACGCGCGCGCCCCAGACCGCCCGGATCCGGGCCTCGAGGTCCGCGTCCGACTCGCCGTCGCGCATCGGCGTCTTGAGGTCCGTCCCCGACACCGCGAACAGGCACGTGTACAGGTGCCCCTCCGCCGAGAGTCGCGCGCGCGTGCAATCCCCGCAGAACGGGCGGGTGACGGAGGCGATCACGCCGACCTCGCCGCTGCCGTCGCGGAACCGGTACCGGCCCGCCACCTCGCCGCGGTAGTTCGCGGTCACCGGCTCGAGCGGCAGCTCGGCGTCGATCGTCTCGAGGATCTCCTCGGCCGGGACGACGTCATCCAGGCGCCAGCCGTTCGAGTGGCCGACGTCCATGTACTCGATGAACCGCAGCACCAGGCCCTCGTCGCGCGCCCAGCGCGCCAGCGGCAGGATCGACGCCTCGTTCATGCCCCGCCGCACGACCGTGTTGATCTTGATCGGCGCGAGCCCGGCCGCGCGTGCCGCGGCGATCCCGTCGAGCACCCGGGAGACCGGGAAGTCCACGCCGTTCATCGGGCCGAAGACGGCGTCGTCGAGGGAGTCGAGGCTCACGGTGATCCGCTGCAGGCCGGCATCGGCGAGCGGCGCCGCGAGCGCCCGGAGCGCGGAGCCGTTGGTCGTCAGCGTGAGGTCGACCGGGTCACCGTCGGTCGTGCGCAGCGGCGCGAGCAGCCCGATGAGCGACGGCAGGTCGCGGCGGACGAGTGGCTCGCCGCCCGTGATCCGCAGCTTGTGGACGCCGAGGCCGACGAAGATCGACGCGAGGCGCTCGATCTCCTCGAACGCGAGCACCTCCTCGCGCGGCAGGAACGCGAAGTCGCGGCCGAACACCTCGGCCGGCATGCAGTACGGGCAGCGGAAGTTGCACCGGTCGGTGACCGAGATCCGCAGGTCGCGCAGCGCTCGCCCGAACCGGTCCGGCAGCCCGGGCCGGCCGTCGAAGTCGGCCCGGAGCGGCTCACCGGCGGTGGCGGGCCCGGAAGCTGATCTGGCGTCCATGCAGCCATGGTAGGGGTCACCGCGAATTTGCAGTGCCCGCGCGCACCGCGTTGACGCCCGCGAGCGTGGGACGGGACTCCGCCGGTACCACCGGAATGCCCGGCTGGTACCTCTAGCGACTGCACCACAGCCCACCAAGCCGCCTACTGTCGGCCAAGCACCTGCGGTTCCGTGCCCACCCCGTAGAGGAAGTCTCTGCTCATGGCCTCCAGCGACACCCGATCCGGATTCAGGCTCCCCTGGAGCTCCGACCGCTCGCACGACGAGTCGGCGCCCGAAGGCGCCGAGCCGACCCCCGAAGCCGTCGACGAGCCCGTGTCGGACGACATCGCGTGGCCGGAAGACACCAACATCCACGCCCGCCTGGGCATTCCGACCCACGGGCAGCGTCCGCCCGACGAGTCCCCGCCCGACGAGTCCCCGCCCGATGCCGCTGCGACCGATGCCGCTGCGACCGAGACCGAAGCTCAGGAGTCACAGCGCATGGTCGAGATCGACGTTCCCACCGCCCCTGCCGCGGCCCCCAGGAAGCCGTCGAAGCTGATGGCGGACCTGTCAGCCGCCATCCTCGCGACCGCCGCTTCGGCACGCGACAGCGCCCTCCTGCAGCTCGACGCCGACGCCCGGCAGATCACCGAGGCGATCCGCGAGAGCGCGACCGAAGGCGGCGCGACCCTCCGCAAGCGGTCCGACGACGACGTCGCCGGCATCCGTGACTGGTCGAAGGCCGAGATCGCCCGCATCCGCGAGGAGACGGACGGCCGCATCGCGACCCGCAAGGCGCAGCTCGAGAACGAGCTCGCGGCGCACGCCGCGTCGGTCAACAACCGCGTCGAAGAGGTCACGTTCGAGGTCGACCGCTACCGGTCCGACATGGAGGCCTACTTCGAGCGCCTCGCGAGCGAGGACGATCCCTCGACGCTGGCGACGATGGTCGAGGCCATGCCCGACCTGCCGTCGTTCGACGCCTGGAACGACATCGACCCCCTGGCCGACCTGCCGGCTCCCGAGGCCGTGGCCGAGGTCGACGAGGCCCCCGAGCCCGAGGCGATCGTCGCCGACGAGGCCGAGGCCGTCGCCGAGGCACCCGCCGACGTGGCGGGCGAGGTCGAAGTCGAGGCCGAGGCCGATCCCGCCGTCGGCGAGGCCGAGCCGGTCGCCGACGAGGCCGCCGCCGAGCTGATCGACGACGGCAGCGTGAACATCGAGTCCACCGACGAGGCCGACGAGGCCGTCGCCACGCTCGAGCCCGAGGCCGAGGAGCTGGCGCCGAGCGCCGGTGTCGGCAAGGGCTGGGGCGAGGACGAAGGCGGCTGGGGCGCTTCGGCCGAGGGCGGCGACGTGCCGCGCTGGGACGGCGACGCGCCGGACGGCTTCCCGAGCGGTGAGGGCGGCGATCCCGTCGACCGCGGCGCCATCATGGCCGCGCTCGAAGCTGCCGCGGAGGCCGTCGTGGCCGCCGAGTCCGCTGCCGAGTCGGCCGACCAGGCCGAGGCCGCCGCGGACGTCGCGGAGACCGCCGCCGAGCTCGTCGTCGGCCGCAACGGCACCGAGGACGGCCCGCTCGATCCCGAGGCCCAGGCCGCGCTCGACGCCCGCGTCGACGCCGGTGGCTTCGAGGAGTCCTACGCCGATCGCCTCGCCAGCCTCCTGCCGCCCCCGGCGGGTGCCGACGGCGAGCCGAAGACGACCCAGGTCGTGGTGTCGGGCCTCGTGTCCGTCGCCAGCATCGCCAGCTTCAAGCGCCACCTCGGCCGGCTCTCGGGCGTGCAGTCCGTCGCCGTGGCCTCCGGCCCCGAGGGCGAGTTCGTGTTCAACGTGACGCATCGCCCCGACGTCTCGTTCCGTGACGCCATCCCGACGATGCAGGGCTTCGCCGCCCGCGTCACCGGGACCAGCGACGGCATGATCGCCGTGACGGCACGCGATCCCGAGTCGGAGAACTAGGGGTGACCGCCATGGCGGGCACCCCCGCCATCGCACTCCTGCTGCCGCCTTACGAGCGTGAGGCGATCGCCGAGGAGCTGCGCCAGGGGGGCTTCGATCCGATCATCGTCCACGATCCCGACGAGCTCGAGGGCATCCTCGCGACCCGCCGGGACGTGACGATGGCCGTCCTCGACATCGTCGGCGACCTCGACGACGGGATCATGTGCTGGGCGCTGCTCCACGAGCGCGACCGGAACATCCCGTCGCTGCTCGTCGTGGACAACCAGACGCTCGACCGCCTCGACTTCGACGCGCCGGGCCACGAGAACGACGAGTACATCACCCGCCCCTACTCCCCGGAGTCGATCCGCTGGCGCGTCGAGGCGATGTGCATCCGCTCGGTCGCCGTCGACGACGGCAGCGGCCCGGTGATCCAGACCGCGATGGACAACGTCGAGTGGGGCCACCGCGGCCAGCTGCTCCTCGTGTTCAACCCGAAGGGCGGCGTCGGCAAGACGACGGTGGCGACCAACCTCGCCGCCGCGCTCGTCACGCGGGGCCAGCGGGTCCTGCTGATCGACGCCGACACCGTGACCGGCCACGTCTCCACGTCCCTCGGCATGGAGGCGGTCCCGACCGTCATCGACGCCTGGCGGGACGAGGTCGAAGGCGGCCCGGTGCTCACGTTCGAGGAGCAGGCCTCCGTCCACAGCTCGGGGCTCAAGGTCCTGCCGCTGTCGTCGCACCCGCTCAACACCGAGCTCCTCGAGCCGCACCGCGTGTCGGGCGCGATCGCCGTCGCGCGCCGCGCGTTCGACTACGTCCTCGTCGACCTGCACCCGTCCTACAGCCCGCTCAACCGGGCGATCTTCGACCGCGCGGACCGGATCCTGGTCCCGGTGACCCCGGACCTGCCGGCCATCCGGGCCGTCGTGAAGCTGCGCGAGATCGCCGACGAGCTCGGCATGCGCGACCGGCTCTCGCTGGTCGTGAACCGTGCCAACAGCGGCATCAAGCTCGAGGACCTCGAGCGCGCCGTCGGCATGGCCACGTACGCGCAGATCCGGTCCGGCGGCCTCCTGCTGGTCAAGGCCAGCAACGAGGGTCGAACGCTGTTCGAGCTGGCGCCCAAGGAGAAGATCACGCAGGACTTCGTCGGCCTTGCCGACAGCCTGCTCGGCCTCGAGCACGTCGAGGTCCCGAAGCAGCAGGTCAACCTGTTCCGCCGCGCGGTGACCGCCCGGGCCTAACCGCCCCGGAACGCTCGCGTCAGTGCGAGCGGTCCTGCCAGCTGATGCCGCCCAGCGGGGCGCCCGGGAGCTTCGGATGCGGCTCGCCGGTGCGCTTGTCGACCTGCTCGACGCCGCGCAGGTAGAAGCGGTTGACGAGGATCACGTCGACCTCGGGGTCGGTGACCTCGATGTCGCCGAGGCGCGCGACCGCGTCCACGATCGCCACGAACATCTCCGACGAACGGTCGAGCAGGCGGTCCGGCTCCGAGCCCGGGTGCAGGTAGACCGTGCCGACCACGCGGAACGGCGGCACCTCGAGCGCCACGTCGTAGGCGACCTTGTGGACCTTGAGCGCGGTCCGCTCCGTGTCGGTCAGCGGCGGGAGGCTGTCCTCACCGGCCGTGACCAGGATCAGGTCGTAGGGGTCGACGCTGCGCAGCCCGGGGGCCTCCTCCAGCGGCGTCGAGTTGTCCGGCGGCCCCCAGCTGACCTCGGTGATCGGAATCGCCTCGCGCTTGTTCAGCGCGTCGGAGAGGCGGCCGGAGATGTCCATCCGCCCGCGCAGGCGCCAGTCCTCCGTGAGCCCGATGAACGGCACGCCACGGGCGGGGCCGGCGCGCATGGTCGAGGCGTTCGGGAGGCCCGATGGCGACTTGCCGCCGGACGACGCCTTGCCCTTCGAGCCCGACTGCGGAGCCGGAGCGGACGCGCCCGTGGGCGAATCGCCGACCGAGCCCGCCGCCGGTGCGGCGTCGGACGGCTTCTTTCGCTTCAGGAAGTCGAACGGCACCCCCTCAGTCCTCCTCGGCCTTGCCGGTGTTGTCGCGGATCGTGTCCACGACGGTGGCGTCCGCGAGCGTGGTGACGTCGCCCAGCGTGCGCCCTTCAGCGATGTCGCGCAGCAGCCTGCGCATGATCTTGCCCGACCGGGTCTTGGGGAGGTCGGGGACGAACATCAGGAACTTCGGGCGCGCGATCGGCCCGATGACGGTCGCGACGTGCTCGCGCAGCTCGACGCCGAGGGCGTCGCTCGGCTCCTGCCCGGACTTGAGGATCACGAAGGCGAAGATCGCCTGGCCGCTGATCGCGTCCTTCTTGCCGACGACCGCCGACTCCGCGACCGACTTGTGGTCGATCAGCGCCGACTCGACCTCGGTCGTGCTGATCCGGTGGCCGGCGACGTTCATCACGTCGTCCACCCGGCCGAGCAGCCACAGGTAGCCGTCGTCGTCGCGCTTGGCGCCGTCGCCCGCGAAGTACATGCCCGGGAACCGGCTCCAGTAGGTCTGGCGGTAGCGCTCGGGGTCGCCGTAGATGCCACGGAGCATCCCGGGCCAGGGCCGCTTGAGCACGAGGTACCCGCCGCCGCCCAGCGGCACGGAGTTGCCGTCGCCGTCGACGACGTCCGCCTCGATCCCGGGCAGCGGGAACGTCGCCGAGCCCGGCTTGGTCGTCGTGACGCCCGGCAGCGGGCTGATCATGATCTGGCCCGTCTCGGTCTGCCACCAGGTGTCGACGACCGGCGCGCGGTCGCCGCCGATGACCTCGCGGTACCAGCGCCACGCCTCGGGGTTGATCGGCTCCCCCACCGACCCGAGCACGCGCAGCGACGTCAGGTCGTGGGCCGCCGGGATCGCCTCGCCCTGCTTCATGAAGGCGCGGATCGCGGTCGGGGCGCAGTACAGGATCGTGACCTTGTAGTCCTCGATGATCTGCCACCAGCGGTCCCACGTCGGGGCATCGGGGGCGCCCTCGTACAGGACGCCGGTCGTCGCGTTGGCCAGCGGGCCGTAGACGATGTAGCTGTGGCCCGTCACCCAGCCGATGTCGGCCGCGCACCAGTAGACGTCGTCGGGCTTGATGTCGAACACGGCCCAGTGCGTGAACGCCGTGCCGAGCAGGTAGCCCGCGGACGTGTGGAGGATGCCCTTGGGCTTGGCCGTCGTCCCCGAGGTGTACAGGAGGTAGAGCATGTGCTCGCTGTCGACGGGGACCGGCGGGCAGTCGGCGGACTGGCGGTCGACGATGTCGTGCCACCACACGTCGCGCCCGGGCTCCATGGTGGAGGCGCCGTCCTTGAGGCGGTCGACGACCAGCACGTGCTCGATGGTCGGCGAGCCCGCGACGGCCTCGTCCGCGTGCGGCTTGAGCGGCACCTTCTTGCCGCGCCGCCAGCCACCGTCCGCGGTGATCACCAGCTTCGCGCCGCAGTCCTCGATCCGACCGCCGAGGGCCTCCGCGGAGAACCCGCCGAAGACCACGGTGTGCGGGGCGCCGATCCGGGCGCAGGCCAGCATCGCGATCGGGAGCTCCGGGATCATCGGCATGTAGATCGCGACGCGGTCGCCCTTGCGGATGCCGAGCTCGAGCAGCGCGTTGGCGGCCTTCGAGGTCTCGACCTGCAGGTCGGCGTAGGTGATCGTCCGCGTCTCGCCGGGCTCGCCGATCCAGTGGTAGGCGACCTTGTCGCCGAGGCCGTTCTCGACGTGGCGGTCGACGCAGTTGTACGCGACGTTGAGCTCGCCGCCCGTGAACCACTTCGCGAACGGCAGGTCCCACTCGAGCGTCTCGCCGAACGGCTTCGACCACGACAGCCGCTCCCGGGCCTGCCGCTCCCAGAACCCGACGTAGTCGGCCGCGGCCTCGTCGTACAGGGCGGCAGTGGCGTTCGCCTGCGCGACGAATGCGGGGTCGGGCGGGAACGTCCGATCTTCGGCGAAGAGGTTCTCGATCTCCGGCCCACCCTGGGCCTGGGGCTCGACGCTCACGGTTCCCTCCGGATCAGCGCGTGGGTCGGGCCATTCTACGCGTTCGATCGGCGCGGCCCGAACTCGGGACGCTCCGGTGGTGCGTTCAGGCGAGCGGCACGGCCGCGGCGAGGGCGGGCGTCCCGCCGAGGCGCACCGAGACCGCGCCGGCCGTCTCGCGGACCTGCTGGACGAGCTCCGGGACGCGCCGGGGGGTGACGCGGAACGCCGGCCCCCAGACGTCGACCGCGGCGATGACCTGGCCACGCGCGTCGTGCACGGGCGCGGCGACGGCGTTGAGGCCGGCGTCGAACTCCCCGAATGCCGTCGCGAAGCCGCGCCGCCGGACGCGCGCCAGCTCCTCGAGCAGCGGCTCGAGGTTGACGATGGTCTTGTCGGTGAACCGGTCGAGGCCGCGACGGACGAGGCGCAGGACCTCGCGCTCGGGCAGCGACGCCAGCAGGACCTTGCCGCCGGCGACCGAGTGGACGGGCACGCAGCGGCCGGTCCAGTCCCCCATCGCGACGAGGTTGGGTCCGTCGGCCTGCGCCACGGTGAGCAGCTGGTCGCCGTCGAGCACGCCGAGGCCGGTGGTCTCCCGCGTGGCGCGGGCGAGCCGGTCGAGCTCGGGCATGGCGATGGACCGGAGGTCGAGCGTGCGCTCGGCGCGCTCGGCGAGGCGGATCACGACGAGGCCGAGGCGGTACTTGCCGCTCTCCTCGTCCTGCTCGACCAGGCCGCGCTTCTCGAGCGTGGCCAGCAGCCGCGAAGCGGTGGACTTGTGGAGACCGAGACGGCGCGCGAGCTCCGTCACGCCTGCCTCGCCGTGGCTCTCCCCGAGGGCCAGCAGCAGGGCCGCGGCCCGATCAACGGACCGGACGGCGTTCCCGTCGAGCGTCATGCCTTGCGACCCTCCCGGTGGGTTCGGTGCTTGCGTGGGGTCGACGGTTGCGGTCATCCGGCTGCGTGGTGTGACATCGCGCCTTCGGCCTCCACGGCGAGCTCGCCGTGGGCCCGCGCATCGAGCGCCGCGTCGAGCGAGTCGCCGAAGCTGGTGATCACCCGGTCGACCGTGTCGCCCTGGGCGTGCGCCTCGCACATGAACCAGGGCTCGCGGCTGTCGGGCTCGGGCATGGCGCCGCGGGCCTGCATCCCGACGGCGATGGCGTCGTACAGCTCGTGGTCGGTGGTCGCCCAGTCGCGGTACTCGGACGCGACCTCCTCGCGGAACATGATCCCGAACATCGCCGGGTGCCCGGTGATGTGGTAGGCGAGGCCCTTCGCGTCGAGCAGGCCGCGGACGCCGTCCTGGATCGCGCGACCCGGTCGCGTGGATCGTGGCCAGCGCGTCGGTGTCGCGGAGGATCTCGAGCGTCTTGACCGCCGCCGCCGCCGCGACCCGGTTGCCGGCGTACGTGCCGCCGTGGCTGACCTTGTCGGGCAGCATCGCCATGACGTCGTCACGGCCGGCGAACGCCGCGGCCGGGTAGCCGTTGCCCATGGCCTTGGCGTAGGTCGCGAGGTCGGGGGTGATGCCGAAGTACTCGGCCGCGCCGCCCTTGGCGAACCGGAAGCCGGTCTTGACCTCGTCGAAGATCAGCAGGATCCCGAACTCCTCGGTCAGGGCGCGCATCGCCTGGTGGAAGCCCGGCTTGGGCATGATCCCCTGGGCGTTGCCGAGGACCGGCTCGACGATGATCGCCGCGATCTGGTCGCCCTGGCGCTCGAACAGGCGGCGCAGGAAGTCGATGTTGTTGTAGCGCGCCGGGACGATGGTGTCCGCGACGGCGTCCGGGATGCCCCGGCCCCAGCGCAGCGCGACCGGGTTCTCCTCGTCGCCGAGCTCGCTCATGTCGTTGGGCCCGACGCTGATCAGCGCGTAGTCGTGGACGCCGTGGTACTGGCCCTCGAACTTCACGATCTTGTCGCGACCCGTGTACGCCCGGGCGATGCGCATCGCGTGCATCGTCGCCTCGGTGCCCGACACGGTCATCCGGGCCTTGCCGACCCAGGGGTTGAGCTCCTTGACGAGCTCCATCGCCCGGACCTCGTCCTCGCTCGTGAGCGAGAAGCTCACGCCGAGGCGCATCCGCTCGTTGACGTAGTCGTCGACCCGCTCGTCGCCGTGGCCGAGGATCACCGGCCCGTAGCCCATGCGCAGGTCGACGAACTCGTTGCCGTCGATGTCCCAGACCCGCCCGCCCTTGCCGCGATCGACGTAGATCGTGTCCTCGCCCCACGCGCGGAAGTTCGAGTCGGTGCCGCCCGGCAGCGTCCCCAGGGCTCGGCGATACATCGCCAGCTGGCGCTCGCGGTTGAGCGCGGGGACGGTTCGGGCGGCGGGTTCGGCGGTCATGATGCCTCCAGGCTACGAACCCCGGATGCCCCCTTCACGGAGGCGGCGTCGGGCCTGCGGGCGCGACGGCGCGGGGACACCCGCAACTGGCGCGTCTCACGAAACGCGCGTTGCGGGCAATGGAACGACTTGGCCCGATCCTGCCACACGGCCTCTGGCCTCGTCAACACGAATATCGTCATCCATCCGCCCCGATGCTGCGAATCCCGCATGCCTCACGCCTCGATTGCCGCCCAATCCGCGTACATTGGGGCCATGGCCTCCGACCCTTCGATCCCGTCCCTGCCTGCGGCGCCGCGCGTCCCGGGTGGCCTCGCCGGCGGCAGCTTCTGGTTCTCGACGCCGGACCCAGGCGGTGAGCGGGAACCGGCCCGAGGGCACGAGGCGGTCGACGTCGCGATCGTCGGCGGCGGGTTCACCGGCCTCTGGTCGGCGATCCGGCTGCTCGAGACCGAGCCATCGCTCCGCGTGGTCGTGCTCGAGGCCGAGCGCGTCGGCTCCGGCGCGAGCGGCCGCAACGGCGGCTTCTGCGCGGCATCGCTGACCCACGGCCTGGGCAACGGGCTGCTCCACTTCCCGGGCGAGATCGACGTCCTCGAGGCCGAGGGAAAGCGCAACCTCGCCGAGCTCGTCACGTTCGTGCGCGACGAGCGGATCGACTGCGACCTCGAGCCGACGGGCGTCCTCGACGTTGCCACCGAGCCATGGCAGGTCGAGGACCTCCAGGCGTGGGTCGAGCTCGCGGCGCGCCACGGCACCGAGCTCGAGTACCTCGATCGCGACGCGGTCCAGGCCGAGGTCCACTCGCCGCGGTGGCTCGCCGGCGTGCGCGCGGGCGCCGACCACACGGTGATGCTCGACCCCGCGAAGCTGGCGTTCGGGCTCGCCGCCGCGGCCGAGCGTCGCGGCGCGAGGATCCACGAGGCGAGCTCGGTCACGTCGGTCAGGCGCCGGGCCGCCGGCGTGCGCGTGACGACGACAGCCGGCGCGACGATCGACGCAGGCCACGTGCTCGTCGCCACCTCCGCGTACAGCGGCTGGCTGCGGCGCCTGACGCCCTTGTTCGTGCCGGTGTACGACTACGTCTTGGTCACCGAGCCGCTCTCGCCGGCCCAGCGCATCGCGATCGGCTGGGCCGGTCGCGAGGGCATGTCCGACGCGGGCAACCAGTTCCACTACTTCCGCCAGACCGCGGACGGCCGGATCCTGTGGGGCGGCTACGACGCGATCTACCACCCGGGCAACCGGGTGACGCCGGCCCACGACGCCCGGCCCGCCACCTTCGAGAAGCTCGCGCGGCAGTTCGTCGAGACGTTCCCCCAGCTCGAGGGGATCCGGTTCACGCACGCCTGGGGCGGCGCCATCGACACGACGACGCGGTTCACCGTCACGTTCGGCGAGGCGCTCGGCGGGCGCGTCCACTACGCCCTCGGCTACACGGGTCTGGGCGTCGGCTCCAGTCGCTGGGCGGCGGGCATCCTGCGCGATCGCCTCCTGCGGCCCGAGTCGCCGCTGCTGGGGCTCGAGCTCGTCCGGTCGCGCCCGTTCCCGATCCCGCCCGAGCCGATCCGGACCCCTGCGGTCGAGCTCATGCGGCGAGCGGTCATCGGGGCGGATGACCACGAGGGTCGGCGATCGTGGTTCCTGCGCGCGATGGACCTGCTCGGGATCGGCTTCGACTCGTAGGTCCGCGTCAGGCGGGCGTCACCCAACGAGGGAGCTCCTTGGCGAGCGTGGCCAGTGGCAGGGAGCCGTGGCCGATCAGCTCGTCGTGGAAGCGACGGAGGTCGAAGCGGGCGCCGTCGCGGGCCTCGAGCTCGTGGCGGAGGCGGCGGATCTCGCGCATGCCGGTCATGTAGGTGAGGGCCTGTCCCGGCCAGACGATGTAGCGGTCGGTCTCGATGACCGCGTCGGTCTCGGAGAGGCCCGTGTCGAGGAGCCAGTCGATCGACTGCTGGCGCGACCAGCCCAGCGCGTGCATCCCGGAGTCGACGATCAGCCGCGACGCGCGCCACGCCTGGGCGTCGAGCATCCCGAACCGCTCGGCGGGCGACCGGTACAGCCCGAGCTCGTCGGCCAGGCGCTCCGCGTACAGGCCCCAGCCCTCGAGGTAGGCGCCGGCGGCGGCGCGCGCGCCGAGCCGCCGGAACACGTTCAGGCCGGCCTGCTCCATCTCGAGGCTGATCTGGAAGTGGTGCCCCGGGATCGCCTCGTGGTAGGTCGTCGAGGCGAGCTTCGAGAACGTGCGGCTCGGCAGGTCGTAGGTGTTCACGTAGTAGATGCCCGGGCGCGAGAGGTCGAGCGACGGCGGGAAGTAGTACGCGAACGGCGCGTCGCGCTCCTTGAACGCCTCGACGGGCCGGACCTCGCAGGTGGCCACCGGCAGCCGCCCGAACATCGTCGGCGCGACCTCCGCCGCCCGCACGATGTCCTCGTTGCACCGCGCGACGAGCGCCTCGGGCGACGGCGCCTGGTTCGTCGTGTCGATCGTGAGCTTGCGCCGGTAGGCCGCGATGTCGGTGCCGAAGCCCTCGGAGCCGGCGATCGCCCGCCGCTCCTCGTTGATCGTCGCCAGCTCGTCGAGGCCCACCTGGTGGACGTCCGCGGGCTCCATGTCGAGCGAGGTCCAGCGCCGGATCGCGTGCCGGTACAGCGTGTCGCCGTCGGGCACCGAGACGAGCCCCGGCTGCTCGCGCGTGGCCGCGTGGTAGGGCCCGGTCAGCGCGTCCAGGAGCCGGCGGTCCGCCGGGTAGACGACCTCGCGGACGACGTCCCGGACGCGCTCGCGGTCGGCGTCGTTCGCCACCCGCGACATCGCCGGCACGATGGCCTCGCCGATCGGGATCGCCTGCGTGCGGCGCAGCTGCTCGATCGTGCGGTCCGCGACGATCCGGGCCGCCGTGCGGCCGGAGCGCAGGCCGTCGGCCATGATGTCGATGTGGGCGTCGATGTACGCCCCGTACGCGCGGATGCGCGCCAGCCAGGCGTCCAGGCGCTCGGGCGTGTCCGCCGGCTGGAACTGCGCCACCTGGGCGAGCAGCGTCTGCGGGCCGTTGATCTGGTCCACGGCGAGCATCTCGTGGAACGACAGGTCGTCGGCCTCGATCGCCGCCTCGGCCACGACCTGGAGGATGTCGCGGGTGATCCGGTCCTCGTCGGGGAGCCCGTCGGGCGAGACCGCCGCGGCTTCGCGCCACACCCGCTCCATGAGCTGCCGCGCCTCGGCACGCCCCGCGGGCCCGGGGTCGTCGAGCCGGTCGTTGTACCGCTCGTCGCCGTAGACCGTCGCGGTGGTCGGCGACAGGCGGAGGACGTCCTCCCAGTAGCGGGTGGCGATCTGGTCGATCTCGGACGGCTCGGAGACGCTGTCGGTCACGGTCGCTGGCACCCCGGTTCGGACACGCTCACTTGGCACTCGCCGGACGGCTCGCGGCGGGCACGCGTGTCGAACGTCAACATAGCGCGGGCGCCCCGCGCCGGTCAGCCGCCGAACAACGCGAGCTGGTCGCCCGTGCGCTCGACCGCCGGATCGAGCCCGAGGATCCCCTCCATGTCCGCGAGGCCCACCTCCTCGTGCCCGGCCCAGGCGCGGAGGTGGTTGGCCTTGAGGATGTGCCAGTCGCCGGTCTCGAGCTCGGTGCGCAGCAGCGGCGACCGCTCGAGCTTGGCGCGGACCAGCTCGGCGCGCTCCGGGAGCACCACGAGGAACCGCACGATCCGCTCGTCGGGGGGCATGCGGGCGTGGCGGCGCAGGACGGTGTCGCCCAGCATCGCGGTCCACTCGACCTCCCACAGGAACGCGGCCCGGCCGCGGACGTACCAGATGACGTCGACGTCCTCGAGGTCCTCGCCCCGGATCCGGCCGAAGTACGGCGGGCCGGCGAGCTCCCGGTCGTCGAGCCGGTCCATCAGCGGGATGCCGCCGACCCGCCGGCGCTGCTGGCGCTCGCCGACCCAGCACGAGAACCCCATGCGATGGCCGAGGTCGACGATCGTCGCGATGAGCTCGCCGTGCTCCTGGCTCCGCCGCGTGACGTCGTCGGTGGTGACGAGGACCTCCTGGGTGCTCGCGATGCTGCGATAGCTGTCGAGGCAGGCGCGGACGAGGGCCTCGTCGGGGAGGTCCGGGCCGATGAACAGGCCGGCGATGCGGTCGAGGAACGCCGCCTCGGAGAGCGGCCCGGCGGTGGACAGCAGGCTGTAGACCGCCCACTCGACCCGGTCCGCGAGCGGGGCGGCGGCCGACTCGCGGTCCGCGCGGTCGCCCAGCCACCATCGGTCGTCGGCGATCCGGACGAGACGCTTGCCCTCGGCGCCGGTGAGCGCGTCGCGCACGAGGGCGAGCAGGCGCTCGACGTGGTCCAGCGACGGCTCGGGACGGCGGTCCGGCGGGGCGTCGTCGGGGGCCGCGGGTGGCCGGACCAGCCGGCGCAGGTGACCCGCGCGGTCGAGGCCGACGAGGATCTCGCCCAGCAGGCCCGCGAAGCTGACGGGCTCGCCGCGGAGCTTGAGCACGTCGACCGGCGGCGTCGACGACCGCCCGCGCGGCGTCCTCGGGCGAGAACGGGGCGGCCGGCTTGCGCTCGGGCGGCGCGAACAGGCGATCGTCGCGGACGACGTCGAGGTCCCCCGCCCCACCCGGCACCGGGCTCAGCGCGACGTTCGCGCGGCTCCGCGGCCCACCCGGCGCGCCCGAGCCCGGCGGCACGAGCTCCACGACGCCGCCCGTGTCGCGCCCGGCCTCGGGGAGGCGCGCGCCGGCGACGCGGAAGTCCGCGCCCACGCCGCCCAGGACGCTCGCGACCAGCGTCTCGGGGCCGTCGCCCTCGAGCAGGAACACGACCCGCGCGCCGCGGCTGGTGACCGGCTCGATCCCGCGCAGCGCGCGCGTCACGGCCGCGGCCTGCCAGCCCCACGACGGGCGGACGGCCGGCCCGAACAGCGGCTCGAGCGGGAGCGTCGCGGCGGCCTCGCGGCCCAGCACCCACGCCGTCGCGTGGTAGGCCCACGCCAGCCGCTCGGCGACGGGTCGCTGCGGCGGCGTCCCGATCACGAGCCGGATCCGCGGCCGGGTGCCCGCGTCGGCGAGGCGCGCGGTCTCGAGCTGGAGCGCGCCCAGCGCCGCCGACGTCCCCTGCTTGATCATCGCCGTCGCCGACCCCTCGACGAGGCTGCGCAGGTCGTCGCCGAGCCGGGCCGGCACGGGACCCCAGGAGCCGCTCTCGAGCCGCTGGACGAACCCGCGGACCAGGCGCACGCCGTCCTCGAAGGCGACCCACGGGTTGCGCTCCCGCCAGTGGGCGCCCGACGGCAGGCGCACGTGGCCGCCCGCGATCCGCAGCGGCGCCACGCGACCCGGCGACGTCGCGAGCCGGCTCGCCGGGCCCAGGGCGTGCAGGACGGCCAGCCGCAGGGCGGCCGCGATCGAGGGGGCGCGGAGGTCGCCCTCGATCCGCTCGAGGATCGCGGCGAGCGCGGAGAGCTGGCGGGGCGTGTGGAGGTCGAGCAGCTCGTCGGCCAGGGACTCGCCGCCCTCGAGGACCGGGAAGCGGTCGATCAGCGCCTCGCGCGCGTCGCCGGCGTCGCGGTCGAGCGCGAGCTTGCAGGTCGTTGGCGTCGAGCGGGGCCTGCCGCTGCTCGCCGCCGCCCAGCTGGTCGCGGCAGACCGGGCAGCGATAGTGCTTGCGCGTCGGCTGCGGGCCCAGCGGCTTGCCGTCGGCATCGGTCGCGTCGGTGGACCAGGTGATCTCGTCGAGGGTGACCGGGCGCTCGCAGGTGGCGCAGCGGCTCGCGTAGCGGTCGGTGATGGACGCCTTGAGGCTCGACTCGCGCCGGGCGGAGGCGGCGAGCGCCTGGACCGCGGCGTCGAGGTGGCGCAGGTCCGGAGGCCGGAGGACGATCTCGGCGAGGAGCCGGTCGAGCGGCGTCCCCTCGAGGCTGACCCCCTTGCGCTGGCGGTCGACCGCCGCCCGCGCGACCCAGCCGCCGCGCCCGAAGAGGTCGATGACGATGTCGCCCGGCGCGGAGGCGGCCTCGATCCGCGCGGCGACCAGCGAGGGTGGCGGGGGCGGGGCGAACCGCTCGAACGCCGGCAGGCTGAACCCCGGGTCCGCCCGCAGGAGCAATGCTCGGCCAGCCATCGCCCGATTGTCGCAGAGACGCCGCGCCGGCCGTGGACGGCCAGCGGGTGCGAGGGCCTACGGCTCCTCGAGCTCGTCCGTCTCCTCGACGAACGCTTCGTCCGTCGTCTCCTCGGGCGGGAGGGCGCGCTCGAGGTTCTCGATCTCCTCGTCCTCGATGTCGTCCTCGAGGTCGTCCTCGAGCTCCTCGTCCTCGCGGACCAGCGTGCCCTTGGTGTACGGGCGCAGGTCGGTGGACTTGGCGGCGGTCGGGAAGCTGACCTTGCCGTAGTTGCGCGGGTCCTGGAACACCTCGCGGATGATCAGGCGCACGTCACGGTCGCCGAGCGAGGTGACGCCGGCGAGGTACTTGTTGCCCTCGGCCATGAGCTTGAGCAGCCGGGCGGCGACCCGGGGCTCGACGATGCCGATCCGGGTGCCGTTGCTGATCGCGATCAGGCGGTTGCCCTCGGGCACGAGCTCGACCAGGTCGCCCGGGTTCACCTGCGCCAGCTCGGCCGAGCGGGCGAGGTTCGTGAGGTGGGCGAAGCCGGTCTTGCCGGTCTCCTCGACGAAGATGCTGACGGGGGCCTTCGAGCCCGGGCGAGCCGCGACGGTCTTCTCGCCGGCCTCCACCATCAGGACCTTGAGCCGGTCGATGTTGCGCTCGGCGATCCGGTTCGTCGGGTCGAGCGCCAGGGCCTTCTGGTAGTGCTCCCGGGCCGAGCCGAGCTCGCCCTGCTCCCAGAGCGCCTTCGCGAGGCGGTTCTCCGCCTCGGAGTCGGGTCCCAGCTCGAGCAGCCGCTTGTTCGTCTCGGCCGACTCCGCCCAATCCGCGGCGGTCGCCTGGGCGATCGCGAGCTCGACGAGCTGGCGCTTGAGTCGCGTCTGGCTCGCGGGTGACTGGGTTGCGGCGTCGATCTCGGGGAAGGTCACTGAAGGGTCGTCCTTTCGGTCGGGGCTCGACGCGCCGGTGGCTGGCATCGGGAGGTCATGCGGGCACGCACGGCGTCGGTCGCGGGCACGTGTTTCTAGCATCCATGGGGCGCTCCGTCAAACGGCGGGGGCTCCGAGCGGGGCCCGCGGATCAGGCCCGGAGGCGCAGATTCCAGGCGACGACGACCAGCGCGAGGACCACGAGCAGGATCGTCTCCCACAGGAACCGGGGCTCGCGGCGACGGACCGCGCCCGACCCGTGGAGCGCGTCCCAGAGGTAGAACACCAGCGTCAGCACCGCGGGCCCGACGAGCTGCGGCAGGTCGATCGCCCGCACCGCGCCGGCGGCGACCGCCACGACGATCCCGAACGTCGCCGCGGACCGCGCCGCGTCCCTGGCCGTCCCGTAGCGCAGCACGGCGAGCCGGTAGCCGAGCACGAGCGCCACGAGCGCGTCGTTGAGGGCCAGCACGACGAGCCAGCCCTCCGTCAGCGTCGGGCTCCCGGCCGTCGCGCCACCGGGCTGGGCGAGGCCGCCCGGCACGAGCGTCGCGATCCCCGTGAACGCGACGAACGCCGTCACGACCGCCGCGAGCACCACCCGCGAGCGGTCCGATTCGGTCACCGCGGTCGGCCTGGCCCAGCAGGCGCAGCTCGAGCGCGAGGATCCGGTCGAGGAGGATCGCGAAGCCGAGCAGGATCGGCACGAGCCCGAGGCCGATCGGCACGAGGTGGATCGCCGCCCCGGCGCCGCCGGTGAGCACCGCGGGGATCAGCAGCGCCTCGAACGGGCGCGTCCCGGCGGTCCCGATCCGCAGGACGCCGACGCCCGGCGGCCAGCATGACGACCGGCAGCAGGCCGGCGATCAGGAACGCGTCGGCGGACTCGACGGCCCGGGTGAGCGCGACCATCACGACGGCCGCGACGACGAGCTCGCGGCGCGCGAGGACGGCGGACGGGTCGAGCGTCGGGTCGGGCGTCTGGCTCGTGGCGCTGTCCCGGGTGGTCATCGGCGCGGATGGTACGTCAGACCCGGTCCGGCTTTGCCGCGACCCAGGCGAGCAGGTCCGCGAGCGGGCGGGTGTTGAGCACGTTCGCCGGCTCCACCCACGCCCGGCGCGCCTGGTCGACGCCCCAGCGCACGTACTCGAGCTCCTCGGTCCGGTGGGCGTCGGAGTCGATCGTGAGGAGGCAGCCCATCGAGACCGCGCGGCGCGCGCGCTCGGCGGCGAGGTCGAGGCGGTGCGGCGAGCCGTTGATCTCGAGCGCGGTGCCGGTCGCGGCGGCCGCCTCGAACACGGCGTCCCAGTCGAGGTCGAGGTCGTCGCGGGTCTGGATCATCCGGCCCGAGGGGTGGGCGATGACGTCCACGTGCGGGCTGCGGATCGCGTTGAGCGTGCGCCGCGTGAGCTCGGCCCGCGGCTGGCGTCGGGCCACGTGGACCGACGCGACCACGAGGTCGAACCGGGACGAGCAGGTCGTCGTCGTAGTCGAGGTTGCCGTCCGCCCGCACCTCGAGCTCGCAGCCGTGGAGCAGGCGGAACCCGCCCGGGTTCGCCCCGGCGGGCGCGATCCCGGCCGCCTCCTCGGCGGCGAACCGGGCGTTCAGCCCGGCGATGATCCCCCGCTCCTGCTCGACGCGCTCCGGCTCGAGGCCGTGCGCGATGCCCAGGCTCTGCGAGTGGTCGGTGAGGACCTGGTAGGCGTAGCCGAGCCGGCGGCACGCCTCCGCCATGACCTCGATCGGGTGGACGCCGTCGCTCCACTCGGAGTGCGTGTGGAGGTCGCCGCGCAGGTCGGCGCGCGTGATCAGCGCCGGCAGCCGGCCCTCGCGCGCGGCCTCGATCTCGCCCCGGTCCTCGCGCAGCTCGGGCTCGATGAAGGCGAGGTCGAGGAAGGCGTACGCGGCCGCCTCGTCGGGGAAGGTCCGCAGGTCCGCGGCCTCGCCCTCGAGGGCCTGCCCGTCCTCGTCGATCCGGATGAAGCCCTTCTCGGACAGGCTCCAGCCCCGGTCGCGGGCGATGCCCCGCAGCGCGATGTTGTGGTCGGCGGACCCGGTGAAGTGGACGAGGTACGTGCCGGCCTCGCCGGGCGGCATGACCATCAGGTCCACCTGCGGGCCGCGCAGCAGCTTGGCCGCGGCCTTCGCGTGCCCGGCGCCGAGCACCCGCTCGACGACGCCGAGCCCGGTGAACCGCGCGACGACGGCGTCGGGGTCGTCGGTCTCGACGAGCAGGTCGAGGTCGCCGATCGTCTCGCGTCGCCGCCGCAGCGAGCCCGCCTGGACGATCCGCCGGACCCCGGGCGTGCCCTCGAGCTGCGCGACGAGGTCGTCGGAGATCGCCTGGGCGCGGTTGAGCAGCAGCCGCTGCGGCCGCGACTCGAGCTGCTCGATGCCCTCGAGGATCCGCTGCTCCGTGCTCGCGGAGATGCCCTTGAGGCCGCGCAGGCGCCCCGCCTCGGCGGCCTGCCGCAGGTCCTCGAGCGTCTCGATCCCCAGCCCCTCGTAGACCACGCGCACGGTCTGCGGCCCGACGCCCGGGATGCGCAGCAGGTCGACGAGGCTGGCCGGGATCTCGGCACGGAGCCGCTCGTGGGCCGCCATGTGGCCGGTCGTGGCGAGCTCGACGATCTTGTCGCCGATGGCCTGGCCGACGCCCGGGATGGGCCGCCGGTCCCCCGCCGCGTACGTGGACGCGACGTCGAACGGCGCCCGGGCGATCGCGTCCGCGGCGCGGTGGTAGGCGACCGTCTTGAACTTGATCTCGCCCTTGACCTCGAGGATGTCGCCCATCTCGTGGAAGATCCGGGCGAGGTCGCCGTTGGTCGGCGCGCGCCGGCGGGCCTCGGGCAGGTCGGGGTCGTCGGCGTCGAGGAGGTCGATGTCGACGGGCTCGTCGACGGGATCGGGGGCCATGCCCGAATGGTACGGGCGGGCCTGCCGGCGAGGGCCGGCTAGGCGGCGACGACCCGGTCGCGCCCGGCGCGCTTCGCCCGGTAGAGGGCACGGTCCGCCTCGTCGATCACGACGTCGAGGCTGATGTCCGGCGTCGTCGCGACCGCCACCCCGACCGACACGCTCACGCCCGGCACGCCCAGCCGCCGCAGGTCGAGCGTCGAGACGGCGCGCCGGACGCGCTCCCCGACCTCGACCGCCACCTCCGGGCTCGGGTTGCGCAGCAGGACCGCGAACTCCTCGCCCCCGAAGCGGGCGGGGACGTCGTCCTCGCGGACGGCCTGGCCGATCGCCCGCGCCACCTCGCGCAGCACGTGGTCGCCCACCGCGTGCCCGAACGTGTCGTTGAGCTTCTTGAACCGGTCGATGTCGATCATCAGGACACCGACGCGGTCCTCCGCCCGGCGGCGCTTCGCCAGCAGGCCGAGGTACTCGTCGAAGTAGCGCCGGTTCGGGAGGCCGGTCAGCGCGTCCGTGGAGGCGCGGGCCTCGGCCTCACGCAGCGAGTAGACGCGGGTCAGGGCGGCCGACGCCTCCGTTGCCGCCGCCTCGAGGATCCGGTGCGCGCTGGCGGGCCAGGGCTCGCTCGTCCGGCGCGAGACGACGATCGCGCCCTCGGTCTGGCCGTCGACGCGCAGCGGCGCGGCGAGGACGTTGCTGAGGCCGTACGCGTCGGCGACGCGGGTCGCGATCCGGTCGGCGATGCGCTGGTCCGCGCCCTCCCGCAGCGAGGTGGCCTGCGGCGGCCGGCGCGACGAGCGCGGCGACGTGGGCAGCGGCGCGACCACCGGTGCGGGCGCCGTCTCCCAGGCCAGCCCGTCGCGAGCGCCTGCGCCGGCCCAGGCCAGGCGGTCGGCGGCGATGCCCAGCGGCACGAGCTGCGGGTCGCCCTCGGGGTCGGGGTCGATGGCGATGGCGGTCAGCCGCCGCCCGGCCGAGGCGGCGACGGCGAGCGCCGCCTGGGCATCGCCTTCGGCCGGGTCGTCGAGCTCGCTCAGCGGCAGGGACGTGCGCGAGGTCGGGGCGCCGGGCCGGGTCGACGACAGGACCGACTCGAGGACCCGGGATTCGGGCCGGCGTCGCACGACCGCGACGTGGTCCGCGCCGGTGCCCGCGCCGAGCTCCTCGACGATGGCCGCGACGATCGCGTCGGGCGAGACCGAGCGGGACAGGGCGCGCAGGATCCGGGCGAACGACTCGGCCTCGGTGCGGCGGGTGCCCTCCGTGTCGGCGACCGCCTCCCGCTCGCGGATCGCGAGCAGTCCCACCAGCGCGACGAGCACCAGGACCAGGAGGTCGGCCGGCCGCGGGTCCACGACGAGGCGCAACAGCTCGATGGTGCCGAGGGCCACGAAGGTGAGAACGAAGGGTCGCCTCGTAAGCCCACGCACCCCCATGCGCAGCGCTGCGTCGCCAGTGGCGCGGTATCGGAGGCTCACCTGCACCTAGGATGCGGCCGGTGTCCTCCGGGGGCAAGCGCGGGCGCCAGTACTGTCGGTGCTCGGGTACCGGTACTTCCGTACTGGCTCAGGCCCCACCCGACCACACCGGAGCCGCCAGCGGCTCGCCGTGCGTCGACGGCGGCGGATCGGCCGCGGGACGGTCCGACGGCTCCGGGTCCGGCTTCCGGCGATGCAGGCCGACGCGGTTGCCGCCGGCCGCCTTGGCGTCGTACATGCCGCGATCCGCGACCGCCAGCAGCTCGGTCGCCGACCGGCCGTCCTCCGGATACGTGGCGATGCCCATCGACGCGCCCGTCGGGAACGGGACGCGACCGTCGGCGGAGAACGGCGTCTCGCGGAACGCGGACAGCATCCGCGCCGCGACCCCGGCGGCGTCCTCGGCGGAGGTCTCCGGGAGGATCAGGACGAACTCGTCGCCGCCGTACCGCGCCGGGACGTCCGAGCCGCGCAGGGACGAGCGGATCAGCTCCGCGACGTGGACCAGCACGCCGTCGCCGTAGAGATGGCCGAAGCTGTCGTTGACGAGCTTGAAGTCGTCGAGGTCGAGCATGACGACGCTGAGCGAGCGGTGCGTCCGGACGGCGCGGACGACCTCCTCGGCCAGGCGCTCGTGCAGGTAGCGGTGGTTGAAGAAGCCCGTGAGCGGGTCGCGGTCCGCGAGGTTGCGCGCCGTCTCGTACAGGCGGGCGTTGTCGAGCGCCATCGCCGCCTCGTGGGCCATCGTCGTCGCCAGCGTGATCCGGCCGGGGTCGGTGGTTGGCGGACCGACGGAGACGAGCTCGATCAGCCCGATCGCCTGGCCCTTCGCGATCAGCGGGATCATCACGAGGCCGCGCATCCCGTCCTGGCGCAGCAGGTCGGCCTCCGACGGGTCGGCCGTCTCGTCGTCGGCGTCCACCGTCTCGATGATGCCCCGCTCGAGCACGCGGCAGGTGACCGGAAAGCCCTCGAGCAGGTAGAAGTCGTCCATGTCGGACCGCGCCTCGGTCGGGAAGCAGCCGAGCGTGCGCACCCGCCCGTTCGCCCGGTCCCAGTCGCTGATCTGGGCACGGTCCGCGCCCACGACGCGCGCCAGGTGCTCGGCGAGCATGTCCGCGACCGCGCGCGGATCGAGCGAGCGCGACAGGGCGGAGCTCATGTCCAGCAGCTGGCGCAGCTCGGCCGCGAGGCGCTTCGTCTCGGCGAGGTTCGCCGCGCCGCTGAACGCCGTCCCGGCCTGGTCCGCGAGGATCATCAGCAGCCGCAGGTCCTCGTCGTCGAACTGGCGCAGGCCGAGCTTCGAGAGCGTGATCACGCCGACCAGCTTGCCGTCGTGCTGCATCGGCACCACCAGCATCGACTCGTCGACGTCGTCCGTGCCCGGGATCGTCGCCCCGCGCGGGTCGATCGTCGCGTCGTCGATGCGCAGCGGCTGCCCGTGGAGCGCCACCCAGCCCGTGAAGCCCTCGCCGAGCTTCGTGCGCAGGATCTCGAAGTCGACCTTCTCGTACTCGCCGATGCTGCCCTCGAACGCGATCGGGACGAGGTCGTCCGGCGTGTCGAGCAGGTAGACGCGGGCGTTGTGGTAGTCGATGACCCGCTGCGTCTCCTCGACGACGGCGCGGCCGACCTCCTCGCGGCTGAGGTTGGCGCTCATCCGCCGCGCGGCGTGCTGGAGGACCTCGAGCTGGGCGTCGCGGCGGTTCTCCGAGGCGCGGGCGCGGCCGACGAGGGCCCCGGTGGCGAGGATCGTGCCGCCGAGCGCGAGGTCCGCGACGACGATGACCTCCTCGAACGTCCCCGGACCGCCGCCCGCGATCCAGCCGACGAGCCCGAGCACGAGGATCGCGAGGCCCGAGACGAACGCGAGCATGTGCAGCCGCGCGGGGCCCGCGCGCCCGCGATGACGACCGGTCGCCCGGCGAGGCGGGGCGAGCTGCTTGTGCACGATCAGATGCTGCCAGCGGGGGTGGCGCCGGGGCACCAATCGATGGTACCGGCGGCGCGATGACCCTCCCCCGGCGTCAAGCGGGCGGACGGTAGGCGAAGGCGGCCGATTCGGGCCGGGCGAGCCAGTCCGCGAACGAGCCCGCGGCGGCGTCCTTGGGCGACAGCAGCGGCTCGTCGACCGGCCAGGCGATCGCCAGCGTCGGGTCGTCCCAGCGGATCCCGCCCTCGTTCGCGCCGTTGTACGGCGCGGTGCAGAAGTACTCGATCTCGGTCGTGTCCGCGAGCGCCGCGAAGCCGCGCGCGAACGAGGCCGGTGCCCAGACCAGGACCGGGTCGTCGGCGGAGGCCTCGACGGTGACCACCTGCCCGAGCGTCGGCGAGCCGGGCCGGACGTCCGCGGCCACGAGGAACGCCCTGCCGGCGACCACGCGCATGAGCTTGCCCTGCGGCGGGTCCCACTGGAAGTGCAGGCCGCGCACGACGCCCCGCGCGGAGCGCGACTGGTTCACCTGCTCGAACGTCGTCGGCAGCCCCAGCCCCAGCTCGGCGAACGCGCCCGCCTGGAGGATCTCGGCGAACCAGCCCCGCTCGTCGCCGAACCGGCGCGGCCGGACGACGAGGACCTCGGGGATGGCGGTCGGCTCGACGGTGAACGGCACCCCTACATCATCACCAGGCCGCCGTCGACCGCGAGCACCTGGCCCGTGATGAAGGCGGCCTCGTCGGAGGCGAGGAACGCGACGGCGTCCGCGATCTCCTCGGGTGTCCCGAAGCGCCCGAGCGGCGTGCGCTCGGTGAGCTGCTCCTTGAGGTTGTCGGGGAGGTCCTGGGTGAGCTCCGTGAGCACGAACCCGGGCGCGACCGCGTTGACCGTGATCCCCCGCGACGCGAGCTCGCGCGCGGCGGCCTTGGTCAGCCCGATCAGGCCGGCCTTGGCCGAGCTGTAGTTGGCCTGGCCCATCTGCCCCGCCTGGCCGGACACCGACGTGATGTTGATCACCCGGCCGCCCTTCGCCTTGAGCATCGGGCGCGTCACGGCCTTGAGGGCGTAGAACGCGCCGAAGAGGTTCGTCTCGAGCACGTCGCGCCAGGCGTCGAGGCTCATCCGCATGATCAGGTCGTCGCGGGTGATCCCGGCGTTGTTGACGAGGATGTCGATCCGCCCGAACGCCTCGAGCACGGTCTTGACCATCGCGTCGGCCGCCTCGGCGTCGCGGGCGTCCACCTGGATGGCGACGCAGCGCCGGCCGAGCGCCTCGACCTCGGCGACCGTCGCGTCGGCGGCGGCCTGGTTGCCGCGGAAGCTGAACGCGACGTCGGCCCCCTGCCGGGCGAGGCGGAGCACGATGGCATGCCCGATGCCGCGCGAGCCGCCGGTGACCAGGGCGGTCTTGCCCGAGAGGTCGATCATCCAAGCTCCTCCTGTCAGCGGACGGGCTGCGCCGCGGGCTCCGGCTCGCCGGGGACGACGTCGTCGAGGGGGACCTCGATGCCGGGCGCGATGGGCCGGCGCACGATGTCGGCGAGGGCGGGCGGGATCGGGTCGACCGAGTCCCAGTCGAGGGGCATCCGCACGCGCACGTCCTCGGGGTGGACGGCCGCGTCGCCCTCGGGGCCGCGCGCCGGGTCGGCGGTCCACTCCATCGCGACCGCACCCGAGGTGAACCCCGCCCCGAACGCGACCATCACGAGCTTGTCGCCGATGGCCACGCGGCCCTCGTTGACCGCCTCGGCGAGCGCGATCGGCACCGACGCGGCCGAGGTGTTCCCGTACTTGTCGAGATTGACGAACATGCGCTCCATCGGCAGGTCGAGGCCCTTGGCGACCGCCTCGATGATGCGGATGTTCGCCTGGTGCGGGATGAACAGGTCGACGTCACCGGGCGCGATCCCGGCCTTGCCCACGGCGGCGAGCGCGGTGGAGGCGAGCGTCCGGGTCGCGAACCGGTAGGTCTCCTTCCCCTCCATCCGGATCTTGTGCTCGCCGCGGGCGATCGTCTCTGGCGAGGGCGGGCTCTTCGAGCCACCCGCGGGCAGCCAGATCATGTACGCGCCCTGCGGCTCGGTCGTGAGCTCGATGCCGACCGGCGCGGTCGGCTCGTCCGAGGCGGACAGCACCACCGCCCCGGCGCCGTCCCCGAACAGGATGCAGGTGCTGCGGTCGGTGTAGTCGAGGAACCGCGTCAGGAGCTCGGCGCCGATGACGACCGCGTGCTTCGCGAGCCCGGCGGAGATGTAGGCGCTCGCCGTCGCGTAGCCGTAGACGAAGCCCGAGCAGGCCGCCATCACGTCGAACGCGGCGGCCTTCGTGTTGCCGATGGCCTCCTTGACCAGCGCGGCCGTCGACGGCATCCAGTAGTCCGGCGTGAGGGTGGCGAGGATGATCAGGTCGATGTCGTCGGGCTCGAGGCCCGCCGTCCGGATCGCGCGCAGCGCGGCCACGGCCCCCATCGATGCGGTCGTCTCGTCGGCCGCGGCGACCCGGCGCTCGCGGATGCCCGTGCGGCTGACGATCCACTCGTCGGACGTGTCCACCATGCGCTCGAGGTCCGCGTTGCTCAGCACCTGCGCCGGCGCGTAGCGGCCCCAGCCGGTGAGGCGGACGGCCGTGCCCGTCGTCCCGGTCATGCGGGCTCCACCTCGATGAGCGCCTGCTTGGCCTTGACCAGGGCGCCGGTGTCGACGCAGACGCGGGTGACGCGGCCCGCGAGGTCGCTCTTGATCTCGTTGAACAGCTTCATGGCCTCGATGAGGCCGATGATCTGGCCGACCGAGACGTGGTCGCCGACGGCGACGTACGGCGTGGCGCCCGGCGAGGGCGCGGCGTAGTAGATCCCGGTGAGGGGCGCGTTCACGGACGGCTTCGCGGGCGCCTGGGCCGCGGCGCTCGGGGCGGCTGGCCTGGCGCGGCTGGCCGTCGGTCGCCGTGGCGGCCGGCTCGGCGGCGGCCGGGGCGGCGACGGCAACCGGCGCGAGGCGCTCGACGGCGGATGGTGCCCGCAGGACGATCGTCGTGCCGCCCGCGGCGACCTCGAGCTCGCCGAGATCGCTCCGCTCGAGGACGACCGCCAGGCGATCGACCAGGGCGAGCAGCGACGCGTCGGCCGCGGCGAGGGCGGGTGCCGGCACGGGGTTGCCCGCGGCGCCGTTCTCCTCGCCGTCGGTGGCGTCGACCTCGACCACGTCATCGACCGCGCCGCCGGGACCCACCGCGACGGGGTCCATCGTGCCGCGGCCTTCGACCAGGCCCGTCTCGGTCATCGGCTCCTCCTCCCGGCTCTCGTCGGCTCGCGCGCTCATCCGTCCCACCGCCGGAACACCAGGGCGGTGTTCTGGCCGCCGAACCCGAACGAGTTGGACAGCGCGGCATGCACCGGCCGCGTCGCCGCCACGTTGGGCGTCAGGTCGAGGCCCTCGGCATCCTCGTCGGGACGGTGCAGGTTGATCGTGGGCGGGATGCGGCCGTCGCGCATCGCGAGGATCGTCGCGATGGCCTCGATCGCGCCCGCGGCGCCGAGCGTATGGCCGAGCATCGACTTGTTCGCGGTCACCGCCACCTTCGGCGCGTGATCGCCGAAGATCGTGTGGATGGCCTGCAGCTCCGCCGGGTCGCCGTCGGGCGTCGACGTCGCGTGCGCGTTGAGGTGGTCGATCTCCGCGGGTTCCATGCCCGCCTTCTCCAGCGCCCGCTGCGCGGCCCGCACCGCGCCGATGCCGCCGGGTGCCGGGAGCGTGATGTGCGACGCGTCGGCCGTCGCGCCGTAGCCGACCAGCTCCGCGAGCGGGGTCGCGCCGCGCGCCTCCGCGTGCTCGAGGGCCTCGAGGATCACGACCCCGCCACCCTCGCCCATCACGAAGCCGTCGCGGTCCTGGTCGAACGGCCTCGAGGCGGCGCACGGGTCGTCGTTGCGATTGCTGAGCGCCTTCATGGACGCGAACCCGCCGATCGTCGCCTCGTGGATGCCCGCCTCGACGCCGCCCGCGATCATCAGGTCCGCGTCGCCGCGGCGGATCGTCTCCCACGACTCGCCCAGCGCATGCCCGCCGGTCGCGCAGGCGGACACGGTCGCGAAGTTGGGCCCGGTGGCGCCGCACGCGATCGCGACCTGGCCCGAGCCGACGTTGGCGATGCCCATCGGGATGAAGAACGGCGAGATGCGTCCCGGCCCACGCTCGGCCATCACCAGCACGTTGTCGAACAGCGTGGACACGCCGCCGAGGCCCGACCCGATGATCACGCCCGAGCGCGCCGCCATGTCGGCGTCGAGGCGCGGCGGGAGGCCGGCGTCGACGAGCGCCTGGTGGGCGCAGACGAGGGCGAACTGGATGTACCGGTCGGTCCGGCGCATGTCCTTGCGGTCGAGGATGTCCGACGGGTCGAAGCCCTTGATCTCGGCCGCGATCGTCACGGCCAGCCGCGACGGGTCGAAGCTCGCGATCCGCGCGACGCCGGACCGACCGGCCAGCAGGCCCGCCCACGTGGAGGCGACGTCGTTGCCGAGCGGCGTGACGGCGCCCATGCCGGTCACCACCACGCGCCGGGGCTTGTCGGGCCAGGACCAGGTCATCGCACCAGCTTCCCCGTGCGCACCGTCGCGGCACGGTAGACGTCGCCCGGGAGCCCGCGGGCGGAGATGGCGTTGGCGACGGTCAGGACGTCGAACGGCGTGCGCCGGATGTCGGCGTGGACCTCGCCCTCGACGATCGTCACCGACGCCCACGTGGCCGTCGGGTCGCCGTCGAACACGTAGCCCGCCGAGCCGGCGTTGACGATGACCTTCCAGCCGAGGTCGCGGACCTCGGGGACGTGGGTGTGGCCGACGCAGATCACCCGCGCGTCGGTGGCGGCGGCTCGCTCGAAGACCACGTTGTTCTCGAGCGCCTGGTCGAAGCCGCGCGTCTGCGACCCGGGCGACGCGTGGACGACCAGCACGAGGTCGTCGCCCGTCCGGATCCGCCGCTCCGACGGCAGCCGGCGCAGCCAGGACAGCTGCTCGTCGCTCAGCTGGTCGTGGGCCCACTCGGCGGCCAGGGTCACGGTCTCGGGGACGCCGTCCTGGTACTGGGGGAAGGCGGCGCCGTAGTCGAAGTCGGCGACCGCGATGTCGGTGTTGCCGCCGACGATCGTCGCGCCATCGGCTTCCATCGCGCGCAGCGCGTCGACCGTGGCCGCGGGGTCCGGACCGTTGAGCACGAGGTCCCCGGCGACCAGCACGTGGTCCGGCCGCTCGGCGCGGATCGCGGCCATCGTCGCCTCGAGCGCCGGCAGGATGCCGTGGACGTCGGACAGGACGGCGATCCGCGTCATCGCAGGACCCCGGCGGGCGGGATGATGAAGGACAGCAGGCCTTCGCACGCCACCTCGCCGTCGACGCTCGCGACGCCGCGGCCCTTGCCGAACCGCGAGCCGAGCTTCTCCATCGTGACCTCGAGGCGGAGCGTGTCGCCCGGGACGACGATCCGCTTGAAGCGGACGTCGTCGATGCCCGCGAACAGCCCGATCCGGTCGCCGAACCCCGGCTGCTTGGCCACGTAGACGCCCATCGTCTGGGCCAGCGCCTCGACCTGGAGCACGCCCGGCATGACCGGCAGGCCCGGGAAGTGGCCCTGGAAGAACCACTCGGTCGCCGTCACGGCCTTGATGCCGACGATGCGCTTGGCGTCCGGGTCGTACTCGACGATCCGGTCGACGAGCAGGAACGGCCAGCGATGCGGGATCAGGCCCTGGATCTCGCCCACGGAGTGGACGGGCCCGGCGGTGGCGGTGGCGGCATCGGTCATGAACGGCTCCAGGCGGGGATGGGCGGAGTGTCGCGCGCGGCGGTGCGCCCGAGGGCGACCATCGTTGCAGGCCTGCAGGCGCGCCGGATGCCGGAGGGGCGGCTCATACGCGCACGGCCCCGGCGAGGAACGCCGCGCCGCCGACCCGGTCGAGCAGGTTGGTCGTGAACTTCCCCTCGAGGAACGGCTCCGAGACGAGCAGCGCGCGGTGGATCTGGGCGTTGGTGATGACGCCGTCGATGACGAGCTCGTCGAGGGCGGCGCGGCCGCGGGCGATCGCCGCCTCACGGGTCGGGCCCCAGACCACGAGCTTGCCGAGGAGCGAGTCGTAGAACGGCGGGACCTCGTACCCGGCGTAGCGCGTGGGAGTCGAACCGCACCCCCGGGCCGCCCGGGGCGTTGAACCGGTCGATGGTGCCGGCGCCCGGCCGGAAGTCGTGCTCGGGGTCCTCGGCGTTGATCCGGAACTCGATGGCGTGCCCGTTCTGGACGACGTCCTCCTGCGTGAACCCGAGGGGTTCGCCCGCGGCGATCTTCATCTGGGTGGCCACGAGGTCGATGCCGGTCAGCATCTCGGTCACCGGGTGCTCGACCTGGATGCGGCAGTTGATCTCGATGAAGTAGGCGTTGCCGCTGTTGTCGACGAGGAACTCGAGCGTGCCGACGTTCTCGTAGCCGGCCGCGACGACGGCACGGATCGCGCGCTCGGCGAGGGCCTTGCGCCCGGCGGGGGTCATCGCCGGCGACGGCGACTCCTCGAGGATCTTCTGGTGGCGGCGCTGGACCGAGCAGTCGCGCTCCCACAGGTGGACGCCATGGCCGAACCGGTCCACCGCGACCTGGACCTCGACGTGGCGGTTGTCCTCCAGCCAGCGCTCCAGGTACAGCGCGTCGTCGCCGAACGCGGCGCGGGCCTCGGAGCGGCAGATCGGCAGCACCGCGGCCAGCTCGCGCGGGGATCGCACCATCCGCATGCCCTTGCCGCCGCCGCCGGCCGACGGCTTGACGAGCACCGGGTAGCCGATCCGCTCCGCCTCCTCGAGCGCGTGGGCCTCGTCGCCCAGCAGGCCCGAGCCCGGGATCGTCGGCAGGCCGTGATCGGCGAGGAGGCGACGGGTCTCCTCCTTCGAGGCGAACCGCTCGAGGACGTTGGCGGGCGGCCCGATGAACGTGAGCCCGTGGGCACGCACCGCGTCGGCGAACGCGTCGTCCTCGGACAGGAACCCGTAGCCCGGGTGGATCGCGTCGCAGCCCGTCACGAGCGCCGCGGAGATCAGCGCGGGTGCCGAGAGGTACGAGCGGCGCGCGTCGGCCGGCCCGATGCAGATGGCCTCGTCGGCGAGCATCGCGGGCAGCGAGCGACGATCGGCCTCGGAGTAGGCGACGACGGCCTCGATGCCGAGCGTCCGGCACGCGCGGAGGATCCGCAGCGCGATCTCGCCGCGGTTGGCGATGAGGACGCGGCTGATCATGCGCTGGCCTCCGCGTCGGCGTCCGGTGAAGCGTCCTGGGCCGGGGGCTCGTCCGGGGGCTCGTCCGCCGGTTCGGTGGCCACGACCGACTCGCCGGGCGGCTCGGTGTCGGGGACGGGCCCGGCGGCCGGCGGACCCTCGGACTCGACGGTGACGTCGGTCGCGACGGCGGCGACCTCCTCCCCGTACTCGACGGCCTCGCCGGCCTGGGGGAAGACCTCGACGAGCGTTCCGTCGATGGGCGACGTCACGTCCTGGGCGATGCCGAGCAGGTCGACGAACGCGATGCGGTCGCCGGCGCGGACGTGCTTCCCGACGGCGGCCTCGGGGTGGAAGACGCCGACCGCGGGCGAGAGCGCCATCGTGCGGCCCGGCGATGCCGGTGCGTCGTCGCCCGAGTCGGCCGGACCCTGGGCGGCGGCCGCGGGAACCGGCGCGGCGGCCGCGTCGCGGCCGCGCCCCTCACGCTCGGGATGGGTGCCCAGGCGCGGCCGCTCGGCGCGCTTCGTCGCGGCGGCGGCGGGCGCCGCGCGCCGGAGCCGGATCCGCCAGTCGCCCTCGCGCACCTCGAGCTCGCCCAGGCCGCTCGTCGCGAGCTTCTGGACGAGGGCCGGAACGAGCGACTCCGACAGGCGGCCGAGGCTCGCGTGGTCGGCCTGACGCTGGGCGGGCGTGCGTTCGCCGGTCGGGCGATGGTCGGGCATGGGCTAGACGTCCTCGCGCGCGGGGGGCTCGTCGCGGCGGCCAACCGGGAGCGACTCGGGGATCGCCCGCTGGCCCGCCTCGAGCAGGTTCCGCAGGCGCTCCGCCAGGCCGGGCCTCGGCGGGATGATCGGTGGCGTGGGCGCCGGCCCCTCCAGCTCGGCGAACGCGCCCATGGAACGGTACCGGCGATAGCGCTCCTCGACCAGCGCATCGAGCGGGATCGCGGTCAGCCGGTCCAGCTCGCGGAGGATGGCGGCCTTCAGGCGCCGGCCGGTCTCCGCGGGGTCCGACTGCGCCCCGTCGGGCGGCTCCGGGATCACCTCGTCGATCACGCCCAGCCGCTGCTGGTCGATCGCGCTCATCTTCATCGCCAGGGCCGCGGTCGCCGCCTCGTCGGAGGTCCGCCACAGGATGCTCGCGCAGCCCTCGGGCGAGATGACCGAGTACACGGCGTTCTCGAGCGCCAGCACGACGTCACCCACGGCGATCGCGAGCGCGCCGCCCGAGCCGCCCTCGCCGGTGATCACGGTGACGATCGGCGTCCGGAGCCGCGTCATCAGGCCGACCGAGCGCGCGATCGCCTCCGCGATGCCGCGCTCCTCGGACTCGGGGCCCGGGTGCGCCCCGGGCACGTCCACGAACGTCACGATCGGCAGGCCGCAGCGCTCGGCGAGCTCCATCACGCGCATCGCCTTGCGGTAGCCCTCGGGATGCGGCATGCCGAAGTTGCGCCGGACGTTCTCCTCGGTGTCGGCGCCCTTCTGCTGGCCGACGACCACGACGCGCCGGCCCTCGATCCGCGCGAAGCCCGCGACGACCGCCTCGTCGTCGCCGAACAGCCGGTCGCCGTGGAGCTCGACGAACTCGTCGGCGATCTCGGCGAGGAACTCGAGCGTGCGCGGCCGGCGCAGGTTGCGGGCGAGCTGGACGCGCGCCCAGACGACCGCCTTCTCGTCCACGGGGGCCGGCGGCGCCACCGGCTCGCGGCCGTCGGTCGGCTCGCGCGTCTCGCGCGTCCGCCCACGGATGCGGTCAACCACGAGCGGCCTCCGGGCGAGGCGGGGCGAGGAAGCGCAGGAGCTGGGCCAGCTCGCGTCGCAGGTCGGGCCGCTGGACCACGCGGTCCACGAAGCCGTGCGCGTAGAGGAACTCCGAGCGCTGGAAGCCCGGCGGCAGCTCCTGGCCGATCGTGCCGGCGCCGACGCGCGCGCCCGCGAACCCGATCAGCGCGTTCGGCTCGGCCAGGTTGATGTCCCCCATCGCCGCGTAGCTCGCGAACACGCCGCCCGTGGTGGGGTCGGACATCACCGACACGTAGGGCACCCGCGCCGAGCGCAGCCGCTCGAGGGCGGCCATCGTCTTGGCCAGCTGCATCAGGGCCAGCGTACCTTCCTGCATCCGCGCGCCGCCCGACGCGGAGACCACGACCAGCGGGACCCGCTCGGCCAGCGCGCCCTCGGCGGCGCGGGCGACCTTCTCCCCGACGACGGCGCCCATCGAGCCGCCCATGAACGCGAAGTCCATGACGACGACGGCGACCCGCTGGCCCTCGATCCGTCCGTAGCCCCAGATCGCGGCGTCACGCAGCCCCGTGGCCAGCTGGGCGGCGGCCACCCGGTCCGGATAGGCCTTCTGGTCGACGAACCCGAGCGGGTCCTCGGAGACCAGCCCGGCGTCGCGCTCCTCGAACGAGTCCTCGTCCAGCAGCTGCGCGAGGCGCACGGTCGCGGCGAGCCGGAAGTGGTGCCCGCACGTCGGGCAGACGCTCATCGCCTTCTCGAGCTGCTTGTTGAACAGCTGCTCCTCGCACGACGGGCACCGCGTCCACATCGACTCCGGGTAGTCCTCGCGCCGGGTGCGGAACCCGGGGAACCGGCGGGGCATCAGCCGATCCCCCCGACCACGCTCTGGACGGCGTCGGCGTCGGTCGAGGGCGACTGTCGCGTGGCGCGCCACGCGACCCAGGCGACGCCGACCAGCGACAGGGCGGCCGACGTGATCGCGCCGCCGACGAGGAGGGGCCGGCGGGCGGCGGCGATGCGCGAATCGAGGTCGAGGACGCGGTCGTCGGCGGGGTCGAGCGTGCCCGCGAGGATGGCGGGGAGCAGCGGGTCGGCGTCCGGCGCCGCGGCGGGACGCCGGTCGGGGAACGGGACGACGACGCCGGGCACGCCGGCCGACGCGCCGGCCATCGTCGCGAGCCGGTCCGCGAGCCGCTCCTCGAACCGGAACGACGGGTGGACGCGCACCAGCGCACGTCGCACGGCGTCGACCGCGCGGCGGGTCTCGGGGTCGAGGCCGGGCTGCTCGGTCATCGCGTTGCCGGTCGGTTGATCGCCCGCGGCCAGGATCGCCTCGAGGTAGCGATCCGCCGCCAGGACATCGGCCTCCTCGGGGTCGCCGGCCGGCGGGGTGCCGGTCGTCATCGGGTCGCGCCCCGGTCCCGCCCCAGGTCCCGCGCCACCGACCGCAGGCCGCGGTGGATGAGCACCCGCACGGCGCCCTCGGACTTGCCGAGCACGCCGGCGATCTCGGCGGTCGTCATCTCGTCCACGAAGCGCAGCAGCATCGCGCGGCGCCGGTCGTCGGGCAGGCGGTCCAGCGCGCGAAGGGCCTCGGCCGCCTCGTCGCGGAGCGTCGCTCCGGCTTCGATGTCCTCGGGGTCCGCGACGACCAGCCCGGCCCCGAGCGCGACCTCGAGCGACGCGGCGGGACGCCGGCGCTGGGACCGCCGCTCGTTCGCGACGACGTTGCGCGCGATCCGGAACAGCCACACGCGGAACGTGGACGCGTCGGATCCGTCCTCGGGGCGCGCGAGCTCGTTGAACCGCGGCAGGGCCGCGAGCGCGCGCATGAACACGCGCTCCGTCGCGTCCTCCGCGGCGTGGTGGTCGGCGAGCTCGTAGAGGGCGTAGGCGTACACCTGGGCGAGGTACTTCCGGTACAGGGCGTCGAACGAGGCGGGGTCCCGCCGCGCCGCCTCGACGAGCGGGCGATCGCGGTCGAGCGGGACGACGCCTCCTCGCGCCGTTCCCTCCCGTCTTCCAAACACCGGCCGAGCCACCGCGTTACACCCCTGCGCCGGTGAGCCGCACGCGGCGCACCTCGCCCGCGTGGACGATGCGCTCCCCATCAGGGGCAGAGGCATCGGCGACGACCAGCCCGCCGGAGGCCGCATCGACGCCCAGGGCCTCGAGCGCCATGGGGTCGTCGTCCAGCGTCACCATCCGACCCGTCGTCGACTGGCGGCCGGCCCACGTCGCGAGGTCGAAGTAGCCGGCTCGCAGGGCCTCGATGCGGGCCTCGAGCCGTCCCTGGAACGCGGCGAGCAGCGCGTCGAGGTCGATCGGGCGGCCACCCGACGCCTCGCGCAGGCTGGTCATCGTGTCGGCGAGCTCCGGCGGGAAGTCGCGTTCGCGCCAGTCCGCGTTGACCCCGATGCCGACGACCACGCGCGGGTCATCCGAGCCGAGCCCGTCGCTCTCGCCCAGCACGCCCGCGAGCTTGCGCAGCTCGATCGGTGCGGCGAGGCGGGCGGCCGCCATCGGTGCGTCGAGCTCGCCGATGAGCAGGGCGTCGGGTCCGGACACCTCGATCACGAGGTCGTTGGGCCACTTGAGGTGGATCGCGCCGGTCGGGAGCCCGGCGACGTCCTCGGCGGCGTCGCACATCGCCAGCGCCACGGACCCGGCGAGGCGCCACGTCCGGTCTGCCGGCAGCCACGACGGCCGGAAGCCGAGCGTTGCGAGCAGCGCCGCCCCGGCGGGCGCCGTCCAGGTCCGGCCGTGCCGGCCGCGGCCCGCCGTCTGCTCGCCGGCCACCGCCATGCAGATCTCCGGCTCGCCGGCCTCCAGCCAGCCGCGCACGACGTCGTTCGTCGAGCCGACGCTGGCGAAGCGCTCGACGCGGGCGAACACGGACGATGCGGCGCGGGCCCCGGTCACGTCGTCAGCCGGCGGCCGCGCCGGCCGCCTCGACGGTCTCGGGCTGCTCCAGCTCGAATGCGGCGTGGAGCGCGCGGACGGCCTCCTCCACGCGATCCTCGGCGATGATCGTGGTGATCCGGATCTCGGACGTCGAGATCATCTCGATGTTGATGCCCGCGTCGGCGAGCGTGCCGAACATGCGGGCCGCGTAGCCCGGGGCGTTCTGGATGCCCGCGCCGACGATCGAGACCTTCGCCACCGAGCTGTCGGTCGTCATGTCGCGGAAGCCGAGGTCGCGGATGAGCGGCTCGAGCAGCCGCTTCGCCTTGGCGAGCTCGACCCGCGGGATCGTGAACGAGAGATCCGTCGCGCCGCCGTGGCCGACGTTCTGGACGATCATGTCGACGTTGATGCCGGCCTCGGCGAGCGGCTCGAACACGCTCCGGGCGACGCCCGGCTGGTCCGGGACCTCGACCAGGGTGATCTTCGCCACGTTGCGGTCGTGGGCGAGCCCGCGGACCTTGTTGCGCTGCTCCACGAGCGGGTCCTCCCTGATCTGGGTGCCGGGGGCGTCCTCGAACGAGCTGAGGACCTCGATCACGACGCCGTTGACCCAGCCGAGCTCGACGGCCCGGGTCTGCATCACCTGGGCGCCCTGGTGGGCGAGCTCCATCATCTCCTCGTAGCCGATGACGTCGAGCTGGCGCGCGTCGCGCTCGATGCGCGGGTCCGCGGTGTAGATGCCGCGGACGTCCGTGTAGATCTGGCATCGGTCGGCGTCGAGGCGCGCGGCCAGCGCGACGGCCGTCGTGTCCGAGCCGCCTCGCCCGAGCGTCGTGATCTCCGCGGCATGCACGTCGCTCGCGGTCGGCGTGCCGTCGAGGCCTTCGTTCGCCGCGACGCTCATGCCCTGGAACCCGGCGACGATCACGACCTTGCCGGCGGCCAGCTCCGCGCGGACGCGGCGGGGGTCGATGCCGGCGATCCGCGCCCGCCCATAGCGGCCGTCGGTCGTGATGCCGGCCTGGGGGCCGGTGAGGCTGATCGCCGGGACGCCCAGCGAGTGGAGCGCCATCGAGACCAGCGTCGCGCTCTGGTGCTCGCCGGTCGCGAGCAGGACGTCGAGCTCGCGCGCATCGGGCTCGTCGGTGATGGCGGCGGCGAGGGCCAGCAGCTCGTCGGTCGTGTCGCCCATCGCGGACACGACCACGACCAGCTCCGACCCGGTCGCGCGCTCGCGCACGATCCGGCGCGCGACGCGCTTGATGCGCTCGGCGCCGGCGACGGACGAGCCGCCGAACTTCATGACGACGAGGGGCCCGGACATGGGCGGCATTCTAGCGGAGGGCCACCCCTCGACCCGGCTCCGGAGCCTCCTCAGCCGCCGGTCTTGAAGTTCCAGCCGGTCGCGCGGAGCGTGTTGCCCGCCCGATCGCGGATCGACGACGCGAGCAGGACGCGGTACGTGTGCCTTGCCGCGAGCGTCGCCTTGGGGTTGAGGGTCGCGCGGTGGGTCCTGGCGTCGTAGGTGACGACGGCGGCGAGGATCGCGCCGGTCGTGGCGTCGCGCAGGCGGACGCTCGTCGTCGTCAGCGTCGAGGCCCGCATCGCCTCCGCGAACGTGACCTTGATGCTCGCGGTCCTCGATGCCCCGGTCGCGCCGGACTTGGGCGTCCTGGCCGACACCGTCGGCCGCTTCTTGTCGGTCGTGACGGTGAACGACCACGACGCACCGGCGAACGCGTTCCCGGCCAGGTCGTGGATGCCCGTGCCCGCCGACACCGTGAAGTGATGGCCCGGCGCCAGGAGCGAGGCCGGCCGCAGGCTCGCGCGGTGGGTCCCGGCGTCGTAGCTCACGGTCGCGCTCACCAGGGCCCCGGCCGTGGTGTCCCGGAGGCGGAGCGATGAGCCGGTGACCGTCGCCGGGTTCAGCGCCTCCGAGAAGGTGAGGTACGGCCGGGTGTCGCGGGCGACGCCCGTGCTGCCCGAGGTCGGCGACCGGCCGGACCACGTCGGCTTGGTCACGTCCGCCGCGGTGACCGTGAGCGTGTAGGCGTTGTGGTTCGCGGCGCCGCCGAACGGATAGACCCGCACGTAGTACGTGCCGGCGGGTGCCGGGCCGTAGGTGATGTGCTCCGCGTCGGTGGTGCCCTGCGACGTGCCGACCAGCGCGCCGGTCGGGCCGTAGAGGCGCAGGTCGAGGTTGCCGTTCGCGTTGGTGAACGCGAGCGAGGCATTGATCGTCTGGCCGGCGGCGACCGGGAGCGCCGAGTAGTCGTCGTCGCACGCGGTCCCGGTGACCGGCACGCCGTTGGTCACCGCCGGGGCGGCGCCGATGGAGTCGTCGGGCTCGCGTCCGTCGTCCGCGCAGCCCACCGCGACGACGGACAGCACGAAGGTGTCGTGGGCCGTCAGCGAGCCATCGGTCACGTTCACCGTGATCGTCGTGCTGCCGGCCTGGCCCGTGAGCGGCGTCAGCGTGACCGTCCGGCTCGTGCCGGAGCCCCCGAACGCGATCCCGCCGTTGGGCACGAGCGCCGTGTTCGAGGAGCTGCCCGAGACGACGACGCCCGAGCCGCCCGTCTGCGCGTCGTCGACCGTGAAGGCGATCGGGCCCTTGGCCGTGTCCTGCGGAGTCGACTGGTCCGCGATGTCGCTGATGGTCGGCGCCGTGTTCGGACCGGGCGGCGTGGGCAAGATCAGCTCACCGACGCCGTAGGTGTTGTCCGTGCCGGCCGCCCCGCGGTCGACGAAGGCGTTCGCGAGCAGGTAGGTCTTCATCGCGGCGGGCGTCGTGGCGAGGCCGCTGCCGCGGACGATGGCCGCCGCGCCGGCGGCGACCGGGGTAGCCGCGCTCGTCCCGTTGAAGCATGACGGCGACGGGTAGGTGAAGCTCGTGACGCAGGACGCGGCGCTGATGTCCGGCTTCACCCTGGCGTCGTTCGTCGGGCCCCACGAGCTGTAGGGGGCGATCACGACGCCCGTCGCCGGGTCGATCGCCCCGATGGCCAGCGCGCCGGCGTTCGAGGTGTCCGCCGCGGGCACCGTGGCGCTGTTCGGGTTGGACCAGTGTTCGAGGCCGGTGCCGTTCACCCCGAACTCGAGGATGTCGCCCGCGGTCCCCGACCCGGCGCTCGCCAGGTGGACGCCGAGGTAGTCGGTGTTCGTGCAGTTGCCGGTCACGACCTCGATGGGCAGCGCGCCGGCGGTCTGGTTGCCGGTGCCACTCGAGAGGATGGTGGTTCCAGCCGCGTCGTCGAACAGGTAGAGGTCGTAGTTCGTGCGGTTGACGCCCCAGTCGCTCCACCGGAGCCCGTTGATGAACCGGCCGCCGAAGCACGGCAGCGCCATCAGCTCGTCGTTCGGCGCCCATTCGAGCCAGCCGTCGGCGTCCGCGTCGGTCCACGGCCCGCGCCAGTACGATCCGGGGCTCGCCGTGGGGTGGGCCAGGTCGCCCGCGCTGTTGCCGGCGGCGTTGAACCACGTCATCCCCTGCGAAACGGCGCTGTCCACGATCTGGGCGATCGGGCCCGTGCCGTCGCCCGGCCCGTCGAACTGGGCGGTGAGCGAGCGGCTGACGATCTGCACGCCCTTCGACGCGAAGTAGTTGATCGCGGCCTGGAGGTCGGCCGTGGTGATCGCGGTGGCGATGTAGATCTGCGCCTCGGGCGCCATCTCGTGGATGATCTCGGCCACGCCCTCGCCGTGATCGGACAGCGCGGTCCACAGGTCGCAGTCGCTGCCTGCCTGGCGGCAGAACGTCCCGGCCGGCACGGGCACCTCGCCCGCCGCCTGCGCCGCGTTCCACGCGGTATCGTCGAAGAAGTCGACGATGCCCACCTTGACGCCGCCGCCCTTGTACCCGGCGGCCTGCCACGCCGCGGCGTTCGTCTTGGCGATCTCCTGGCCCATGGCGAGGTCCTGCGGCGCGACGCCGGCGGGCGCTGCGGGGTTCGTCGAGAGCGGCGCGTTGGCGTCGAGCGGGACGCGGATGCTGTCGATCCCGGGCCGGTGCTCGAGCGCCACGAGCTGGCCGTAGGGCACGAACGCCTCGATGAGGCTCGTGCCGGCCTCGCCGGTCACCTCGCCGCCCGCGTCCTTCACGGCGGCGAGGGCCGCGTCCCGACCGCCGGAGTAGAGCACCTCGACCTGGACGCGATCGCCCTCGGTCGCGATCCCGTCGCCCGCGGCGCGATGGCGGCTCATGGCGTCCACCGCCGCTCGGAGGCGGCCGTCCGTCAGCGCCAGCTGCGGCCCGACCGGCGGAGCAACGTCGGGGGCGGACGAGCCCGCGATGCGCGGCGGGGCGGCCGACGCAGCGGCGCCGGGCACGACGAGGACCAGGGCGAGGGCGATGGCGGCGGCGGCGCGCACGCGCGAGCGGCGTTTCGAGCCCGGGATCAGCGCTCCCCCACCCATGTCGCAGGACTCCTCGACCAGGATCCACCGAGGGCTCGGACCGTAGCGCGGGCCCCCGACGCCCGTCAATGAGCATTCCGGCCCATCAGGATCGGCCCGGCCGCGACGGATCGGCATCCGGCGCGCGACAATCGACGAACCCCGCATCAGCCGCACGATCGCCCCGACCGCTGGAGACCTGCGCCACATGTGCTACGACCACGACTCCCGGCCGCCCATCCCGCCGATCGCCGGCGGGGCGCTCGACGCCCGCAAGGTCGAGCTCGACGCCGCCGACGGCAACCACTTCGAGGCCTATCTCGCGAAGGCCGCCGAGCCGAGCGGCGCGGGGATCGTGATCCTGCCCGACGTCCGCGGCCTGCACGCCTTCTTCGAGGACCTCGCGCTCCGGTTCGCCGAGAACGGCATCGACGCGATCGCCATCGACTACTTCGGGCGGACCGCCGGCATCGGCGACCGCGGCCCCGGGTTCGAGTACCAGGAGCACCTGCCCCTCATGACGTTCGACGGCAATCGCGCCGACATCGACGCCGCGATCGACACGCTGCGCGACGAGACCGGCGTCGACCGCGTCTACACCGTCGGGTTCTGCATGGGCGGACGGCTCTCGTTCCTGAGCGGGACGTTCGACAAGAACCTCGCGGGCGTCATCGGCTTCTACGGCTGGCCCGTGGGCGCGCACCGGACCGGATCGCCCGCCCCGGCAGACGTCGCGGCCGAGATCGAGAGCCCCGTGCTGGCGATCTTCGGCGGCGCCGACGAGGGCATCCAGCCCGCGATGGTGGAGTCGTTCGAGACGGCCCTCGACGTCGCCGCCGTGCCGCACAAGGTCATCGTCTACCCGAACGCGCCGCACAGCTTCTTCGACCGCAAGTCCGACGAGTTCTCGACGACGTCAGCGAAGGCGTGGGACGAGGTCCTCGGCTTCATCCGCGGCGGCCTGGCGGCCTGACGTGGGGTTCCTCCGGCGGCTCCTCGGCGGGGCGCCCGCGACCGACGACGCGACAACGGCACCGACCCCGCCCGTCGACCCGGCGACGGCCGAGGCCGACGAAGCCGAACGCGAGCGGGAGATCCTGCGAGCCGACCAGGCCCGGCTCAACGACGAGTTGCTCCAACGCCAGCTGCGGTACGCCGACCGGTCGTGGACGCCGCCGGCGCAGGGCGGGACGCGCCGCTCGGACGACGAGGGCGCTCCAGAGGATTGACGCCGTCGATTCCCCGCTCCCGGACGGCGTGAGCGGGCGCTACGCTGGACGCCGCAACGCCGCTGGACGGCGCCCGTGCCATGACCCTGAGGAGGGGCGATGAAGGAACGCCAGATCGGCGAGGACCAGCTGCTGGTCACGGCCGACACCACGCTCGGTGACGCGCTCTGGGACTGGGTCGCCGCGGATGCCGCGCGCCGTGCCGCAGACGGCTGGCGGATCGCCACCATCGGCGCGGTCCCGACCTCGACCGGCGCCCCCGCTCCGGGCTACGGCTACGGCCAGCCCGCGATGACCGGCGTCGCGATGTGGGTGCTCTACCGCCGCTAATCCGGCTCCCAAGGCGGCGGCAGCCGATCGGCGACCCTCGCCTCAGGCGACGACGTGGGCCCCGTGGTTGCGCGGCTCGACCACGGCGACCCGTCCGGCGAGGCCGCACGCGGCCGCCTCCTCGCGCAACGCGGCCTCGACGGGCGAGGCGTCGGCCCCCGGCGCCACGAACGCCAGGATCGTCGACCCTGCCCCGGACAGGCACGCGCCGAGGGCGCCGGCCTCGCGCGCCGCCAGCGTCATGCGCGGCAGCTCGGGGTAGGCGGCCGAGCGGTACGGCTCGTGGAGGCGGTCGATCGTGAGGTCCGCGAGCAGCTCGAACCGGCCGCTGGCGATCCCGGCCACGCCGATCGCGACGCGCCCCAGGTTCTCGACGGCGTGGCGGAGCGGGACCTCGGCCGGCAGGACGCGGCGCATGTCCTCGGTCGCGAGGCGGCGGTCGGGGATGAACAGCACGCACCGGAGGCCGTCGGGGGCGTCGAACCGGACCGCGGCCACGCGATCCGCGAGCTGCGCCGAGACGACGAAGCCCCCGAGCAGCACCGCCGCCGCATTGTCGGGGTGCGACTCGATCGTCGACGCGATCTGGAGCAGGGCGTCCTGATCGTCGGGGCAGGTGGCGCCGACCAGCGTCGCGAGCTCCGCGCCCGCGACGACCCCGGCGACCGTCGCCGCGGCCGACGAGCCCAGACCGCGAGACAGCGGGATGGCGTTGTCCATCGCGATACGCCAGCCGATCGTCGCGGGCCTCGGCCCGAGCGCGGGCTCGAGCGCGGCCTCGAGGCCGGCGACGAAGCGGTTCGACCGCGCCGCGGGCAGCTCGCCGTCGCCCTCGCCACGGACGCGAAGCGCGATCGAGCCGTCACCGTCGGCCGCCTCGACCTCCACGCGGTTGACGAGGTCCAGCGCGAGCCCGAGGCAGTCGTAGCCGGCGCCCAGGTTGGCCGACGATGCGGGCACCTCGACCGTGAGGCGGCGCCCGACGACGGCGCCCCAGCCGACCGAGACGCTCACGAGCGTCACCACCAGCCGAGCGCCCGGCTGACGTCGACGACGCTCGCTTCGGTCTCGACGACCTCGACGGTGATCCCGGCCTCCGCCGTCGTCGGGTCCTTGAGCCCGTTGCCGGTGAGGACGCAGACGACCGTCGCGTCGCGATCCAGCTCGCCCGCTCGCACGGCCTTGGCGACGCCCGCGACCGAGGCGGCGGACGACGGTTCGCAGAACACGCCCTCGAGCCGCGCGAGGTCCCGGTGCGCGGCGAGGATCTCGTCGTCGGTGACGGCGTCGATGCGCCCGCCGGACTCGTCGCGCGCCGCGATCGCCAGCGTCCACGAGGCGGGATTGCCGATGCGGATCGCGGTCGCGACGGTCTCGGGGTCGTCGACCGGTCGGCCCGATCACGAGCGGGGCGGCGCCGGCGGCCTGGAAGCCCCACATGCGCGGGACGGCGTCGATGCGCCCGGCGTCGCGGTACTCGCGGAAGCCGCGCCAGTAGGCGCTGATGTTGCCGGCGTTGCCGACGGGGATCGCGAGGACGTCCGGCGCCCGGCCGAGGTCGTCGCAGATCTCGAACGCCCCGGTCTTCTGGCCCTCGAGGCGGAACGGGTTGACGGAGTTGACGAGCGTGATCGGGTGCTCGTCCTGCTCGGACAGCGCGCGGACGATCCGGAGCGCATCGTCGAAGTTGCCGCGGACCGAGATCACGCGAGCGCCGAACACGAGCGCCTGGAGCAGCTTGCCGACGGCGATCTTGCCCGCCGGCAGGAGGACGACGCACTCGAGCCCGGCGGCGGCGGCGTACGCGGCCGCCGAGGCGGAGGTGTTGCCCGTGGAAGCGCAGATCACGCTGCGGGCGCCGTCCTCGAGCGCCTTGGCGACGGCCAGGACCATGCCGCGGTCCTTGAAGCTGCCCGTCGGGTTCTGCCCCTCGACCTTGAAGTACAGGTTGCCCAGGCCCAGCGCCTCGCCCAGGCGGCGCGCGTGGACGAGCGGCGTCGCACCCTCGCCGAGCGAGACGACCGGTGTCGCGTCCGTGACGGGCAGGAACTCGCGGTACCGCTCGACGAGCTGCGGGCGGGCGTGGCTGGGCGTGGTCACGGGCGTCCTAGTCGGCGCTGGGATAGCAGGCGCCGGACGGCGCCGCGACGCATTCTGACGCGACCGGGCGCACCGCGATGGCCGACCGCTCGGTGGCCGGCGCCGCACCCGCCCACGTCGACCCCAGCCCGCGTGCGATCGCGACGAGGTCGCCGAGCACCGCGGACGCGGTCGCCGAGCCGCCGGCCCCCGGGCCCTCGAACGCGACACGACCGACCGGCTCGGCATCGACCTCGACGCGATTGAGCACGCCGTCGCAGCGCCCGAACGGCGATCCGGCCGGGACCGCGGTCGGCACCACGGACGCCTCGATGGCCCCGTCCTCGCCGACCCGGGCGGTCGCGATGAGGCGCAGCGCCCGGCCCTCGGCGGCCATCGCCGCGACATCGTCGGCCGTCACGCCCGTGATGCCGGGCTCGCCCTGGCCGCCGCGCGTCGTACCCGGACGATTGCTGACGCTCGCGGGGTCGATCCACGCGCCGAACGCGAGTCGAGCGAGGATCACGAGCTTGTTCACGGCGTCGAGCCCCTCGACGTCGGCGGTCGGGTCGGCCTCGGCGTACCCGAGCGCCTGGGCCTCCGCGAGGACGTCCGCGTAGGCGCGGCCGTCGCGGGCCATCGCCGTCAGGATGAAGTTGGTGGTGCCGTTGACGATGCCCCGCACGCGGGCCACGCGGTTGGCGGCGAGGTCGAGCGCCAGCGGACCGAGCACGGGGATCCCGCCACCGACCGACGCCTCGAAGCGCAACGGGCTGTCCGCGGCGCGCGACGCCGCCTCCAGCTCCGGGCCGTGGTGGGCGACCAGGTGCTTGTTCGCGGTCACGACCGCCCGGCCGTTGGCGAGCGCGGCGCGGACCAGCGTGCGGGCCGGCTCGTCGCCGCCCATGACCTCGACGATCACGTCGACCCCCGGGTCCGCGACAAGGTGCGCCGGCGCGTCGGTCAGCAGGGCCTCGGGGATTCCGGCGGCCTTCGCGCGCTCGACGTCGCGGACGGCGACGCCGGCGAGGACGAGCGGCGAGCCGTCGGCGGGTGCCAGCCTGGGCGACCGTTCGAGGAGCGCACGCACGACCTCGCGGCCCACCGTGCCCGCGCCGAGCACGCCGACACGCAGCGGCTGGAGGCTCACCGGCAGGATCGGGCGGCAGGGCGATGCACGATCGCGATGGTACCGACCGCGCGGTGGACGCCGATGGCGCTCCGCTACACTCCGGCGCGATGAGCGTCGAGGTCGCCCCGTCCCCCGCACCCGCCTCCGCGGCCGCGCGCCGCCCGCGGATCTTCTCCGGCATCCAGCCGTCGGGGATCGTCCACCTCGGCAACGACCTGGGCGCGATCCGCAACTACGTGATGCTCCAGTGGGAGTACGAGGCGATCTACTGCATCGTCGACTACCACGCGCTCACGAGCACCCACGACGCCGACGTCCTGCGGACCCGGACGCGCGAGATGGCGGCCGGGCTGCTCGCCCTGGGCCTCGATCCCGAGCGCTGCACCCTCTTCGTCCAGAGCCATCGCCCCGAGCACACGGAGCTGATGTGGCTGCTGGCGACCGTGACCCCGGTCAGCTGGCTCGAGCGGACGCCGACCTACAAGGAGAAGAAGCAGAACCAGCCCGACGACATCAACCACGGGCTGCTCACCTACCCGGTCCTCCAGGCGGCCGACATCGTCATCTACAAGGCGTCGCTGGTGCCGGTCGGCAAGGACCAGGCCGCCCACCTCGAGCTGTCGCGCGAGATCGTCCGCGCGTTCAACAACCGCTACGGCGAGACCTTCCCGGAGCCCGAGGCCGTGTTCACGCAGTCGCCCTCGGTGCTGGGCACGGACGGCGTCAAGAAGATGTCGAAGTCGGTCGGCAACACCATCGACATCCTCGGCGAGCCCGACCTGATCCGGAAGCAGGTCATGTCGATGGTCACCGACACGAAGCGCATCCTGCGCACCGACCCGGGCCGGCCGGAGGTGTGCAACGTCTGCCAGCTGCACCGGTTCTTCGGCGACGACTACGAGGACATCTGGGACGGCGAGCGCACGGCACGCACGGGGTGCGTCGACACCAAGAAGCTGCTCGCGGACCGGATCATCCGCCACTACGCGCCGGCCCGGGAGCGGTACGCCGAGCTGATGGCGAGTCCCGCGGAGATCGACGGGATCCTGGAGGCCGGCGCGGACCGCCTGAAGCCCAAGGCCGAGGCGACGATGGCCGAGGTCCGCTACAAGATGGGCCTGCGCTAGCGCCACCGGCGACGGTCGCGTCTCCGGGCGGCCGACCCGCGGCTCGAGCACCCTTCCAGCGCGCACGTCCGACGCAAGTCGCGACGTGTAGGCTGGCGCCATGCCCGACGGCCTCACGGAACGTCAACGGTGGCTGATCGACGCCGCGCTCGTCCTCGCGGTGATCGCGCTCGGGTTCATCGTGCTCGGCTTCGCCGCGAGCGTGTTCTACGCGTTCGGCGACGTGCTGCTGTTGTTCTTCCTCGCCTGGCTCCTGTCGTTCGCGCTGCTGCCGCTGATCAACGGCATCGCGCGGCTCGTCCCGAGCCTCGGCCAAGCCGGTGCCGTGATCGTGGTCTACCTCACGATCGTCGGCATCCTGCTCGCGATCCTGGTCCAGGCCTCGGCGACGCTCGCGTCCTCGATCAACCAGTTCATCCAGGACGCGCCGAACCTCGAGGACCAGCTCACCAACTTCCTGACCGGCCTCCAGGAGCGCCTCGCGGGTTTCGGCTTCCAGGTCGATCTCGTCGGGCAGGCCCCACAGATCGTGACCAACCTCCAGCACTGGGCGTCCGAGCTCGTCGGGCCGCTGCAGTCGGTGGCCTTCGCGAGCATCGGGGTGTTCGGCAACATCCTGATCCTCGTGATCCTGTCGATCTACATCGCGGTGGACCGCAGCGAGATCGTCGCGTTCCTCTACCGCCTGGTGCCCCCGGGCTACGTGACCGAGGCTCGCCTCCTGCAGACCAGCGTCTCGAAGTCGTTCGGCGGCTTCCTGCGCGGGCAGGTGGTGATGGGCCTGTTCTTCGGTCTCCTGACGGCCTTCGTGAACATCGTGTTCGGGCTGCCGTACGCCGCGGTCACGACCGTCGCGTCCGGCCTGCTGCAGATGATCCCGTTCTTCGGGCCGTTCGTGTCGTGGCTGCCGCCGGTCGCCATCGCGCTCCTGCTCAAGCCCGAGGTCGCGCTGCCGGTCCTCGTGGTCATGGCGATCGCGTGGTTCGTGACGATGAACATCATCTCGCCGCGACTGATGTCGGGCTCCGTCGGCATCCACCCCATCGTCGTCCTCGCGTCTGTCGTGATCGGCTCGAAGATCGCGGGGATCGCCGGCGCCATCTTCGGCATCCCGATCGCCGCGGTGCTGTCGGCATTCTTCTTCCACTGGTTCGGGCGGTCGCGCGAGGGCGGGTCGGTGGCCGACCGGGCGACGAAGCGGGTCGCCGAACGCGAGGGCCGCGAGGTCAGGCGACCACGCGAGCCCGTGCCCGGGGTCGACGAGGACGTGGACGAGGTTGCCGCTGCCGGCCGACCGGCGGCGGCGTTCGCGGAGCCGTCGGAGCCCCAGGGCGAGGCCCCGGCGTGAGCGACGACGAGGGACCGGAACGCGCCGAATCCGACCTCCCCGACATGACCCGCGAACGGGCGAGGTCCGAGCGCCGCAACCTGGACATGGAGCGCGGCGAGCCCGTGTCGGGCACCCGCGGCGCCAAGCGCACGCTGAAGCGGATCGGCCGGCCGCTGGGCGACTGGACGACGCGCCCGCGGATCCTCGTGACAAACGACGACGGCATCGAGTCGCGGGGGATCCTCGCGCTGAAGCAGGCGCTCGACCCGATCGGCGACGTCACGGTGGTCGCGCCCGACACGAACCAGTCGGCGGTCGGCCACCAGAAGACGCTGATGCGGCCGCTTCGCGTTCGCGAGCGCCAGCTGGCGGACGGGTCGATGGGCTACTCGGTCGACGGGTCGCCGACCGACGCCGTCAGCCTCGCGTTCCTCGGCTTCTTCGAGGAGCGGTTCGACCTCGTCGCCTCGGGGATCAACTACGGGGCGAACCTGGGCGACGACATCACGTACTCGGGCACGGTCTCCGCGGCCATGGAGGCGGTGATCAACAGCTGCCCGGCGTTCGCGATCTCGCAGGAGTACACGGAGCAGATCGACTTCGCGCTGGCGGCGGTGTCCGCGGCGCTCGTCGCGCGCAACATCCTCGAGCACGGGCTCAAGCGCGGCGAGCTGATCAGCGTGAACGTTCCCGCGGTGTCCATCGACGAGTGCGAGGGCGTCGAGATCACCCGCGTCGGGCGGCGCGTCTACCAGGACCAGCTCGTGGCTCGGGTCGATCCGCGCGGGATCCCGTACTACTGGCTCGGCGGGCCGCCGCCGTCGGGCATCCGGGTGCCGGGCACCGACTTCAACGCCGTGGTCAACCGGCGGGTCTCCGTGACCCCGATCCATCTCGACCTCACCGGCCGGCGGCTGATGCGCCAGCTGCAGGACTGGGACTGGTCGCTCGAGCCCGTGGTAGAAGCCGGCCTCCCACCGGCCGCATCCGGCGGTCCGACGGGCGCCGCGGACGCCGCCGAAGAAGCGCGGATCGCCGAGGAGTCCCTGCTCGAGCGGCGGTAGGCGCCTTCCCCTGCGGCGCCCGATGCCTCCCGGAGTGGCACAAGGACACTCGTCATCGCTGCCCGGGGCGCCCCATGCCCCAATCTGCGAGGCAACGGGTCCGGACGCTGTGTCTCGGGCACCGGACGCGCCGGATGTCGAACGGGTGCGCCGGTGTGCCACCCGGAGTGGCGCAGCAGAGGGGCGCGCCGCGAGGGCAGGCATCGACGGATGTCGATGTCGGCTGACGACCCGCGCCGACTGGTCGCCGGCGTGGGCGGACGCGATGCTCCCGGCATGGACCTCATCCGCCGACTCCGAGCCGCGATCTCGACGCCCGATCGGGCGCCGTCCTTGCGCGCGCGGCGCCAGCCCGGCTACGACGCCACGCGCGACCAGACGCTGGCCCGCGTCGAGCCGATGCTCGCGGCCGAGCCGGTCGTCTGGCTGTCGACGGTCCGCCCCGACGGCCTCCCGCACCTCGTCCCGACCTGGTTCTGGTGGGACGGCGACGACGTGGTCGTCTTCAGCAAGCCCGACGCCGTCAAGGTCCGCAACCTGCGCGCCAACCCGCGCCTGATGTTCGCCCTGGGCCGGCCCGACGAGGACTTCTCCGTCGGCCTGATCGAGGCCGAGGCAACGCTCGAGACCGGCCGCGCGGACGTCCCGGACGCGTTCTTCGTCAAGTACGCGGACCAGCTGCGGGACGGCGGCCTCGACCCCGCGACGTTTCGCGAGACGTACACGCAGGCGATCCGGATCGCCCCCACCCGCTTCCTCGCCTGGCGCGGGCGAGGCGCGCGGCACGAGCGCCCGGCGCGACCCCAGCCCGCTGTCCGTGCGGCAGCCGTCGAGCGCCCGGCGCGCGGCCTGCCCGCTCGCGGGACGCTGCTCCCCGCCTGGGCCTGACCCGCGCTGGCCAACGGCGACCCGGAGTGGCAGTCTGGGCGTTCAGGCTCGCACGGAGGATCCGGGGATGGACGAGATCGGGAAGATGCTGGGTGGCTCGACGGGATCGAGCGGTGCCGGCGACATCGCCGGCGCGATCGGCGGGCTCATGGGCGGCCAAGGCGGGCTCCAGGGCCTCGTCGACCAGCTGAGCAAGGGTGGCCTCGAGCACCAGGTGAGCTCGTGGGTGGGCACGGGCGCGAACCAGCCGGTGGATCCGCAGGCGCTCGGGACGGCCCTCGGGCCGGACACCGTGAACCAGCTCGCCGGCAAGACCGGCCTCGACGTGAGCACGCTGCTGCCGATGCTGGCCGCGGCGCTGCCGTCGGTGATCAACGCCGTCACGCCCGATGGCAAGGTCCCGCAGGGCAACGCGGCCGGCGGCATCGACATCGGGTCGGTGCTGGGCGGGCTCAAGCTCTAGCGGCGGCGGCGCTTCCGGTCGGCCAGGACCTCGCGCGCGGCGTTTCGGCCCGGCGCCCCCGTGACCCCGCCGCCGGGATGGGCCCCGGAGCCGGCGAGGTACAGGCCGTCGACGGGCATCCGGTAGCGTGCCCATCCGAGCAGCGGCCGCCACAGGAAGAACGAGTCGAGCCCGGGCTCGGCATGCAGCGGGTGACCGCCCGTCAGGCCGTACTCGGTCTCGAGGTCCGCGGGCGTGAGCACCTGTCGCGCGGTGACCCGGGCGCCGATCCCCGGGGCGACGGTCTCGAGCGTCCGGATCGCCAGGTCGCCCACCTCGTCGCGGCGGGCCGCCCAGTCGTCGGCGCCGAGCGTCGGCGGCAGCCACTGCACGAGCACGCTCATCACGTGGGTCCCGTCCTTCGCGCCGGCGACCAGCGACGGGTCGACGAGCGACGGGATCGTGGCCTCGAGCACGGCGGTCTCGGGCAGCCGTCCGTACTTCGAGGCGTCGAAGGCGCGCTCGACGTCGTCGATCGACGTCGTCCCGACCTGGATGCGGCCGCGGAGGAGCCGGGGGTCGCCGCCCGCCGCGGGGAACGCCGGGAGCCCGTCGAGCGCGAGGTTGACCTTCGCGACCGTCCCGGGCGTCCGGATGTTGCCGGCTCGCCAGCGGAGTGACGGCCCCAGCGTGACCGGATCGACGAGGCCCGTCAGCAGCCGTTTCGGGTCGATGCCGGCGACGATCGCGGGTGCCACGATCTCCTCGCCGGATTCCAGTGCGACGCCGGTCACGACCCCATCGGTGGACGTGATCGCCACGACCCGTGCCCCGGTGCGGATCTCGGCCCCGGCCGCCTGCGCGGCGGACGACAGCGCGTCGGCGACGGCCGACGGCCCGCCCTTCGCGAACACCGTCTCGCCCGCGGCGCCGCCGTCGTTGCCGGCGGAGTCGGCGAGCAGCACGGCAGTCGTCCCGGCCGACCACGGACCCATCGCCGTGTACCGGACGCCGCGCCAGGCGAGGGTCGCCCGCACGGCCTCGGAGCGGAACGACTCGCCGACGTAGTCCGCGACCGCCATCGCGAGGACCCGCAGGATCGTGTGGCCGTCGACCTTGCCCAGGCCGCGGAACGCGCGCCCGAGCCGGAGGCCGACGAGCGCGTCGCCGAAGCCCGGCGCGTGGATCTCGGGCGGCGCCTCGTCCCCGAGGTCCCCGAGGAACCGGGCCAGCGATCGGACGCCCCGGTCGAACTCGACGAAGGCCGTCGCGTCGTCCTCGGACCAGGCGCGGATCGCCTCGACGGACTTGCCGAGGTCGGCCCACAGCGTCACGGCGCGGCCGTCCGGCTGGGGCGCGAACACGCGCACCTCGGGCGAGACGAGCGACAGCCCGTGCTTCGTCAGGGCAAGCTCGCGAGCGACGGACGGCCGCAGACGACCCACCGTGTGCGCGAGCGCCGGGACGCGGACGCCGGGGGCGAGCTCCTCGGTCACCGTCGCGCCGCCGATCCGGTCGCGGGCCTCCAGCACCAGGACCCGCAGGCCGCCGGTCGCGAGATACGCGGCGGCCGTCAGGCCGTTGTGGCCGGCGCCGACGACGATCGCGTCGTAGCCGCCGTCGGGGGTCGACGTCGTCGCCACCTCAGGCCACCTTCCGGCCGCGCGCCCGCAGCAGCTCGAGCGCGGCGAGCCGCCCGTTCGCGCCCATCAGGCCACCGCCGGGGTGCGTGGACGACCCCGACAGCCACAGGTCGCGGATCGGGGTCCTGAATCGGGCGTAGCCGGGAACCGGGCGGTTGAAGAACAGCTGCTCGAGCGACAGCTCGCCCTGGAAGATGTTCCCCTCCGTCAGCCCGATCGTCCGCTCGATGTCGAGCGGCGTCAGCACCTGTCGGCCGACGATGATGTCGCGGATGTTCGGCGCGAACTCCGCGATCCGGTCGATGACCGCGTCGCCGAACGCCTCGCGATTGTCGTCCCAGGTCCCCAGGCTCGGGTCGAGCTTGTACGGGGCGTACTGCACGAAGCAGCTGATCACGTGCTTGCCGGGCGGCGCCATCTGGGGATCGACGAGGGTCGGGATGATCATGTCGATGTACGGCTTGTTGCTCCAGTGGCCGTACTTCGCGTCGTCGTAGGCGCGCTCCATGTCGACCATCGACGGGCTGAAGCTGATCGCGCCCCGCAGGTGCTCGCCGACGCCGGGCAGGCTCGTGAAGTCCGGCAGCGCGTCGACCGCGAGGTTGACCTTGCCCGAGCTGCCGCGGAACTTGAACCGGCGGACCTCCTGCTCGAACTCGGGATCGAGCGTGCCGTCCTCGAGCAGGTCGATGAAGGTGACCTTCGCGTCGGCCGACGACAGGACGGCGGACGCCTCGATCTCCTCGCCGCTCTCGAGCACGACGCCGGTCGCGCGACCGCCCTTCACCGTGATCCGGGCCACGGGGGCCTCGGTGCGGATCTCCGCCCCGAGCGCCTGCGCCGAGCGGGCGATCGCGTACGACACGCCGCCGGTGCCGCCCTTCGGGATGCCCCACGCACGGAACGCGCCGTCGATCTCGCCCATGTAGTGGTGGAGCAGCACGTAGGCCGTGCCGGGCGAGTGGATGCCCTGGTAGGTGCCGATGATCCCGGACGCCGACATCGTCGCCTTGAGCGGGTCGGTCTCGAACCACTGGTCGAGGAAGTCGGCCGCCGACATCGTCATCAGCTGGACGAACACCGCCTGCTGGCGCTCGGGCAGCTGCGCGAAGCGGCGCGCGAGGCCGGCGAGCGGGAGCATCGGCCGGGGGTCGAGGTCGGTCGGGTCGGGCGGCACGATGCCCAGGATCGGCTTGATGAACCGGGCCATCTCGACCATGAGCTGGCCGTACTCCTCGTAGGCCTCGGCGTCCGACTTCGACCAGCGGCGGAGCTCGCGCACGGTCCGGCCGTGGTCGTTGACCCGCCACAGGTAGTCGCCGCCGGGCGGCGCGACGCCCGGCTGGACCGGCGTGAAGGTGCCGTCCAGGGGCAGGATGTCGAGGCCGTACTTCGGCAGGTTGAGCTCGCGGATGACCTCGGGGCGCAGCAGGCTCACGACGTAGCTGGCGACCGAGAACCGGAAGCCGGGCACGATCTCCTCGGTGACCGCCGCGCCGCCGAGCACGTGGCGACGCTCGAGGACGAGGGTCTTGAGGCCCGCCCGGGCGAGGTACGCCGCGGAGATGAGGCCGTTGTGGCCCCCACCGATGATCACCGCGTCGTAGCGCTGCGGCACCCGATCCTCCCTGGCTGTTGCGGGCGCGGGCGTCGCGGTGCCCGGCGTCGGTGCAGTCTACGGGAGGCGGCCGCTGGCACGCCGCCGCGGTACCGGTTGCGACCGAGGGAGGACCGATGGAGGAGTTCGAGGCGGGGCCCGGGCAACGGGTCGTCGTGTACCAGTCGGTCGACACGGGCGGCGAGGTGCCGTTCCTGGACTTCGCGCGCGACCTCGCCGCCGACGCGGCGAAGCGGGCGGCCGATGGCTGGCGGATCGTCTCCGAGGGCATGTTCCCGATCCGCCAGGTGGGCACACCCGGCAACGTGTTCTTCCAGAGCGGCGGCCAGTTCGCGACGCAGCTCGCGGCGATCGTCGTCTACGCGAAGGCGGCCTGAGAACCCGGCCGTCGTCCGGGAACAGGGCGATGCCCCGAGCCGTGACGGGCCCGGGGCATCGTGGCGCCGGAGGCGACGCGCCCACCTTGTCGCGCTGCGGCATCTCCGATGGTGCCGAGTCCGGCGGCCTGCGCCCATGGACGAGTGATTGCATGTGCAAGGACATTCGTCCATGCCATGCGGCAGGACGCGGCGCCGCCGATGACCCACGGCATACTGGCCGCCGGCACACCAGGAGGAGCACGTGAGCGTCGGCACCGCCTTCCATCCCCGGACGGCGCCCCTGAACCGGAAGATGCAGTGGCGGGAGTGGTCGGGCTACTACGCCAGCTCCACGTATGCCGACTTCCACGACATCGAGTACAACGCGATCCGCGAGGCGGCCGCGGTCATCGACGTCAGCCCCCTGTACAAGTACCGCGTCACCGGTCCCGACGCGATCCGACTCGCCGACCGCGTGATCACGCGTGACGCGACGAAGCTCAAGGTCGGGCAGGTCTACTACACGCCGTGGTGCGACGAGCACGGCAAGGTCATCGACGACGGCACGGTCCATCGCGTCGGCGAGCAGGAGCTCCGCTGGACCGCCGCCGACCCCCAGTTCCGCTGGCTCAGCCAGAACGCGGCCGGCCTCGACGTCGCGATCGAGGACGTCACGGAACAGGTCGCGGCCCTCGCGCTCCAGGGCCCGTTCAGCCGCGCGGTCCTCGAGGCGGCGACCGGCGAGGACTTCGGCGACCTGCGCTACTTCCGGCGCCGCGCCGCGAAGCTGGCCGGGATCGACATCGACGTCAGCCGGACCGGCTACACGGGCGACCTCGGCTACGAGCTGTGGATCCCCGTCGAGCACGCCGAGGCGGCGTGGGACGCCATCTTCGCGGCCGGCGGCGCGTACGCCATCCGGCCCGCGGGCATGCTCGCGCTGGACGTGACGCGCCTCGAGGCCGGGCTGATCCTGCTCGAGGTCGACTACACCTCCGCGCGCCACGCCATGAGCCACGACCAGCACTACAGCCCGTTCGAGATCGGGCTCGGACGCCTCGTCAGCTTCGACAAGGCCGATTACGTCGGCCGTCGCGCCCTCAAGGCGGAGCAGGCGGCCGGCGGCCCCGAGCGGCGCCTCGTCGGCCTGATCCTCGACTGGTACGACATCGAGCGCCTCTACGACGCTCCAGGGCCTCCCGCCCGCGATCTCGCCGACGACCGACCGCTCGCCCGTGCCCGTGTTCGCGGAGGCGGGCCGGCAGGTCGGCAAGGCGACCTCGCACGGCTGGAGCCCGATCCTCAAGCAGGCGATCGCGCTCGCCTCGGTGGGGCCGAGGTTCGAGCGCGTCGGCACCCGCCTGCAGGTCGAGTGGACCGTCGAGGGCAAGCGCGGCCGGGTGAACGCGACGGTCGTCGAGCTCCCGTTCCTCGACCTCGACCGCAAGCGGGCGTGACCGCCGAGGCTGCTGACTTCGCCGCGTTCGACCGCGTCGTCGAGGACCGGCTCGAGCGCTGGACGCAGGAGCTGGTGGAGTACCTCGCGATCGCGTCCGAGGGCGGCGACGTGCCCGGCCTCCGTGCCGCGGCCGACTGGACCGCCGAGCGGCTCCGGCGCCTCGGGGCGACGGTGGAGGTCCTCGAGGTCGACGGCGCCCCGCCGCTGGTCGTCGGCGAGATCGGCGACGGGCCACGGACCGTGACCGCCGTCCAGCACTACGACGTGCAGCCCGCGAGCCCGCTCGAGCTGTGGACCACGCCGCCGTACGAGCCGGCCATCCGCGACGGCCGCGTGTGGGCACGCGGCGCGACGGACAACAAGGGCGAGTTCCTGCCCCGCGTCTGGGCGGTCGAGGCCTGGCTGGAGGCGATCGGCCCGCTGCCATGTCGCGTCCGATACCTGGTCGAGGGCCAGGAGGAGACCGGGAGCGGCGCGCTCGACGCCCTGCTCGACCTGCGACCCAAGCTCCGCGAGGCCGACGCCGCGCTCATCGAGGGCGGCAGCCTCGACATGCGCGGGCGGCCCTGGGTCGATGCCGGCGGCAAGGGGATCGTCGTCCTGGACCTCAGCCTGCGGACCATGCTGGTGGACTCGCACTCGAGCGTGTCCTCGCTGCTGCCCAACGCCGGGCAGCGGATGGTGGCGGCCCTCGCGACCCTCTGGAACGCCGAGGGCCGGCCGGCCGTCGCGGGCCTCGACGCCGGCATCGTCCCGCCGACCGACGCCCAGCGCGCGGTCGTGGCGACGATCGACCTGCGGACGCTCGAGGACATGCGCGAGCACCAGGGCATCGCGCGGTTCACGGCCGGCCTCGACGGGATCGCCGCGATGGAGGCCGTGACCTTCGAGCCGACGCTGAACCTGCAGGGCCTGTGGGCCGGCCATACCGACCCCGGGACGCCCAAGACCGTGATCCCCGCCGACGCGCACGCACGGCTCGACATCCGGATCGTCCCCGAGCAACGGCCGGCCGACATGGTCTCGGCGATCCGGCGCCACCTCGACGAACACGGGTTCGGCGACGTCGAGATCGACCAGCGGGAGGGCGAGGCCGCGTGGTGGTCGCCCGTGGACCACCCGGTCGTCCTCGCCTCCGGCGCGGCCGCCGAGGACGTCACCGGCCAGGCGCCCGGCTATTCGGTCTCGATGGCGGGCACCGTCCCGATGTTCCAGGTGTGCTCCCGCGATCGGGTGCCGCTCACGACCCTGGGCGCGGCCCGGGACGATTGCGACGCGCATGCGCCCGACGAGAACGTCCGGATCGAGGACCTGGCAACCGCGACCAGGATCACCGGCCGGTTCCTCGACCGGTTCGCCCGCCTGCCGGAGGTCCCGAAGGTCCCCTAGGCCTCCGCGTCGCTGGCAGCCGCTGCCTCGAGCTCGGCGCGGATCCGCGCCTCGTCGCGCCCGCGCAGCAGCGAGACCCGGATCGGCCGCAGCTCGCCCCGCGCGAAGCCCTCGGCGATGGCCGGGTCCTCGTTCATGAACGCGGTCGCCGCGGCCTCGTCGGGCGCCTCGAACACGCACAGCCCGGTGTTGACGCGCCCGAGCGTCGGCCCCACGAGCACCACGCGACCCTCGTCGAACAGCCGCTTGATCCGCGCCCAGTGGCGGCCCCACGCCTCGCCCTCGGCCTCGGTCATCGTCTCGGCGAAGTCGTCGCGCGGCGGGTGGATGAAGTAGATCCAGGTGTCCACGGTCAGCCCAGCGTGCGCGTCGTGTACGCCTCGAGCCGCTCGAGCGCGACGGGCAGGTCGTGGCGCCCGAAGCCGAGGCGGAAGTGGTTCCCCGGGTGCCCGAAGATCGAGCCGGGCGCGAGCAGGACGCCCTCGGCCTCGAGCAGCTCGTCGGTGAACCGCTCGATCGAGGTCGAGGCGAGGAGCTCCGGGAAGCCGATGGAGCCGCCGCCCGGCCTGACCCAGCGGAAGTGGGCCGCCTGGCGGTCGAAGAACCCGTCGAGGTGGCGCAGGTTCGCCTCGACGATCGCCTGCGACCGCGCCAGCACCCGGTCCCGGGCGCGGAGGGCGATCAGCGCGAGGACCTCGGCCGGCGCGGATGCGCAGATCGTCGTGTAGTCCTTGAACCGGGCGGTCGCCTCGAGCAGGCGGGCGTCGTGGCTCGCGAGCCATCCGATCCGCAGCCCGGCGAGGGCGAACGACTTCGACATCACGCCGACGGAGACGCCGTGCCGGCCGACGTCGGCGCCCGCGGGCAGGCGGCAGGCCGGGTCGAGCTCGAGGAACCGGTACACCTCGTCGGACAGGAGCGTGGCACCGGCCTCGGCCGCGATGTCGGCGACGGCGCGGTACGTCGCGACGTCGGGCAGGTAGCCGGTCGGGTTGTGCGGGGCGTTGACCACGATCAGGCGCGTGCGTGGCGTCACCTGGCGCCGCAGCAGGTCGACGTCGATCGCCCAGCCGTCCGAGGCGTGCAGCTCGTGGAGGGTCACGTCGGCGCCGGCCGCCCGGGCGACCTCGTGCAGGCTCTGGTACGCGGGCCACACGACGATCGCGTGGTCGCCGGGCCCGAGCGCGGTGTTCGCGACCGCGAAGATCGCCTCCTCGGCGCCGCTGAAGACCACGACCTCGTCCGGGTCGATGCCCTCGTACAGCGCGGCGATCTCGCGCCGCAGCAGCGGGTGCCCGAGCGACTCCGTGTAGCCGAGGCCGAGATCGCGCCAGAGCGCCGCCGTCTCGTCGTCCGCCAGCTCGAGCAGCTCGCCCATCGGCCAGCCCTGCACGTCCGACGCACACAGGAGGTGCTGGACCGCGAACTCGTACTTCGCGAAGAACCGCTCGAGCTCGAAGTCCGCGATCCGCACGGCTAGCTGCCGACCGCGACCGCCGCGGCGGCGAGCTCGACGGTCGTCGCCTGGTCGAGGCCCTGCGTCTCGAGCAGCCAGGAGGTCGGCTGGCCGCCGCCCACGGACACGGCAAACCCGCCCCCGTCGACCCCGATGAGCGTCCGGACATCGGGCCGAGCGCCGCGTCGCCGAGGTCCTGTCCGGACGGGACGCACCCCGCGGCGTCCGTGCACCACGCGCCCTCCGAGATGGACAGCGTCGCGCCGTTCGGACCCTTGTACGAGATCAGGAGCTTGCCGCCCTTCGCGAGCCGGAACGAGCCCGATGACACGAACCAGCGCTTCGGCAGCACGGCGCACACGACCGTCCAGTCGACCTGGGCCGCGACGCCCGCGAAGAAGGTGCGGTTGTCGTCGCTGCCCGTGCAGGCGGCGGCGGTGCCGGCGTCCAGGGATGCGGCGGCCGATGCCGAGGGCTTCGGTGTCTTCGACGGCTTCGGGGTCGATGGCGCCGTGGTATCGGCCGGCGCCTCGCTCGGCTGGTCCGAGCTCGCCTCGGCGGAGGCCGCCGCGACCAGACGGCGAGTCCGAGCCCGCGCCGGCCGAGGCGCCGGCAGGCGAGGTGGCCGAGCCGGTGCCCGGCGTCCCGGTCGCCGCCGGGCTCGCGCACGCCGCGACGATCAAGGCGAATGCGAGGACGGCGAGCAGGAGAGGGTCGCGGGAATTGCGCATCGCGCGACAGGGTACCGGCGTCAGGCCGACGCGGACGTCGCGGCGAGCCGGACGAGCGCGGGCTCGACCCCGAACACGTCCCGGATCAGGTCGTCGGTCAGCACCTCCGACGGCGGGCCGTCGGCGACCAGCCGGCCGTGGTCGATGACGACGAGGCGCGGGAAGAAGTGGGCCGCGAGGCCGAGGTCGTGGAGGACGGCGACCATCGCCGTGCCGTCGCGCTCGTTGAGGTCGCGCAGGAGCTCCATCGCCTCGACCTGGTGGCGGAGGTCGAGGTGGACGGTGGGCTCGTCGAGCAGCATGACCGGCGCCGCCTGCGCGACGGCCAGGGCCAGCAGGACCAGCTGTCGCTCGCCGAGCGAGAGCTCGCGGGCGTCCCGGCCCATGAGATGCCCGACGCCGACCCGGTCGATCGCGGCCGCGACGGCGGCCCGGTCCGCCGGCCGCGGGCCGCGCAGCGGTGCCTCGTGCGGCAGCCGTCCGAGCGCGACGACCTCCTCGACCCGCATCGCGAACGGGAACGCGACCTGCTGCGGGACCACCGCGAGCCGGCGGGCGACCTGGGCCCGCTCCAGCGCGGCAATCGGCGTCCCGCCGAGCTCGACCCGCCCGGCCGTCGGCCGCAGGGTCCCCGCGAGCACGCGCAGGAGCGTCGACTTGCCGGCGCCGTTCGGGCCGACGAGGGCCACCCGCTCGCCATCGGCGACCGCGAGCGAGACGTCGCGCAGGATCGCCCGTCGGCCGGCCTCGACCGTCACGCCGTCGGCATCGAGCACGAGGCTCACAGCTCGTATCCCGTCCGGGCCCGACGCAGGAGGACGAGGAAGAACGGCGCGCCGATGATCGCGGTGATCACCCCGACCGGCACCCCGCCGAACATCCGCGCGACGAGGTCGGCGATCGCGAGGAAGCTCGCCCCGAACAGCATCGAGATCGGCAGCACCAGGCGGGCGTTCGGGCCGACGAGCAGGCGGACGACGTGCGGCACGACGAGCCCGACGAACCCGATCAGGCCGGCGATCGCGACCCCTGCCGCCGTGACGAGCGACGCGAGCCCGAGCAGGATCACGCGCTCGCGGCGGACGTCGACGCCGAGGTGCGCCGCGGCCTCCTCCCCGAGCAGGAACCCGTTCAGGGCGCGTGAGCGGGCGAGGATCAGCGCACTGCCGCCCAGGATCAGCGGCGCCGCCACGGCGAGCCGGACCCAGGAGGTGCCGTCGAAGCCGCCGAGCAGGTACGCGAAGATCTGGCGCAGGCCCGAGCCCGAGACGTACATCGCCATCGCCAGGCCGGCGGCGAGCAGCGAGCCCACGGCGTAGCCCGTGAGCAGCAGCGAGGTCAGCGGCGCGAGGGCGCTGGTCCGCGACAGGCGATAGACGACGGTGACCGACAGCAGCGCCCCGATGAACGCCAGCCCGTTGAGCAGCCCGAACTGCAGGACGAGGCCGCGGGCCGGGATCAGGACGGCGATGGCCGCACCGAGCGCGGCACCGGACGCCGTGCCGAGCACGTACGGGTCCGCGAGCGGGTTGCGGAGCAGGCCCTGGAAGGTGGCACCCGCGACGGCCAGCCCGGCGCCGACGAGCATCGCCGTCAGGACGCGCGGCAGCCGCAGGTCGACGACGATCGCCTCGGCCGACGGCGGCCAGGTCACCGGAACGCCGAACCCGATGCGGTGGAGGAGGATCCCGAGCGTCGTCGATGGCGCCAGGTCCACCGAGCCGAGCGCGATCCCGGCGACGAAGGCCACGACGATCGAGGCGACCCCGACGATGACCAGCCACCCGGTCCGGCCCGGCCGAACGCCGGACACGCCGACCGCAACGCGCCCGGGGGCGCCCGCGGGAACGGGGGTGGTGGTCATCGAGGGTCGATCGGCCGTCAGTACGAGGCGGACGCGGACGGGACGGGCGAGGCCGCCCCGGCCGAGGGTGCCGCCGAGGGCAGCACGATGTCCGGGTGGATCGCGGTGGCGAGGGCGCGGATCCCGTCGGCAAGCCGCGGGCCCGGCCGGGTGACGACGACGTCGTCGATGGGACGGACGTCGCCATTCTTCACGGCGGTCACCGCGGACCAGCCGGGACGGGCGGCGACCTGGTCGGGCGTCACGCCGTACGCGGCGTCGCCCAGCAGGATCACCTCCGGATCGAAGGCCAGGATCTTCTCCTCCTCGATCTGGTAGACGCCGTCCGTGCCGCTGGTGAGCGGCTCGCCGCCGGCCACCTTGATCATCTCGGCGCCGAAGTAGTCGGGCGCCGGCCCGAAGAAGCCGTTCGTGTTGTCGAGCTCGTAGTAGACGCGGGGCTTGGGCAGGGTCGACGTCGCGGCCGCGACCTCGTCGAACGCCTGCTGCACCGACGTCGTGATGGCCGTGGCCTCGTCCGTCGTCCCGGTCGCCTGACCGATGAGGGCCATGTCGGCGAGCGCGGTCTTGACGTCGGGCGCGAACTCGACGATGACCGGGACACCGAGCTGGCGGAGCTTGGCGATCGACTCGGGCGGGTTGAACCCGCTCCCCCCTGCGATCACCAGGTCCGCGCCCAGGGACACGATCTTCTCGACGTCGACGGACCCGAACTTGGCGACGTCGGGCACGCCCGCCGCCTCGGACGGATAGGGCGTGAAGTCCTCGACCTTGCCGACGATCTTGTCGCCCAGGCCGAGCGCGAACAGCGTCTCGGTGGCGGCGGGCGTCAGCGACACGATCTTCGTCGGCGCGGCGGCGAGCGTGACGCTCGTGCCCTCGTCGTCGGTCAGCGTCACCGGGAATGCCGGTGCCGGCGTCGGCGTCGGTGCCGCGGTCGGCGCGGCGGTGGGGGCGGCGGTCGGCGAGGCCTGCGCGATCGGCGACGGCGCCTGGGTGGGCGACGCCGCCGGCGCGGCGCAGGCCGCCATGACGGTCGCCAGGAGGAACAGCAGGAAGGCGGCGAACGGTGTTGCGCGACGGCGGCCCGTCGTTCGTGAGCGTGCGTCCACGGGAGCTCCGGTTGCGGGTGGATGGAGTGGCTGGGACATGGAAGACCCCTCGCTTCGTGGTCGAAGGAGGGGTCAGGCGGTGGATCGCACGATGCGCCTGACCTTTCTCTCGAAGGCTCGAGCGAAACGGCGGATCGGCGACCGGACTTCCGCCCCGAGGGGCGGTCACCGTAGCGGGACTGTGCCGGACTCGCACCGGCTTCGCGATCACACCGCTCGGATGTGCAGGGACCCCGAAGGCCCCGTTGTCGAGCCGAAATGTACCACCCGGTCGCGCCCGCGAGCGCGAAGCCGATCGGGATAAGTGCCGGGTAAGCGGTCGTCGCGACACTGGTCCCCTCGCCCTCCTCCCGCCCGGTCCTGACCCGCCGGAGGAGGCCCCTCCCGTGGAGGTGATCCGAATTCGCGCGTGCGATCCTGCCCTTGGCCGCGGTGGCGCTGCTGGGCCCGCCGGGCGCCGCCGGCCCGCCCGCGTTCGCCGCGGCAGACCCGCCGTGGGACCCACCGGCCTGCCGCACGCCGGTCGTCGCCCGCCCGCTGGAGACCGGCGTCGCCTGGTACCGGCTGGACGCGGTGCTCGACTCGACGGGCACGCTCGCGGGGCAGCGCCTCACGATCGGTGTCGTCGGACGGCGAGCGCGGCAGGTCGCCCTCCCGCCCGAGTCGTTCGCGTCGGGACCCGTCGCGGGCGTCGTGCTGGTCGGCGATGACGACGGCACCCGCTCGCGTCTGCGCGCCGTCGATCCCGGGCGTGGCTGCGCCACCGTGGTCGCCGAGGACGCCGCCGTGATCCGCGGCGCGATCCTGACGCCCGACGGCGTCGCCGAGATGGAGCACCGGGTCGACCGCGTGACGCGCGAGGACCTCGGTGTCTGGCGCCGCTCGGCCCGCGACGGGACCGCCGTGCGCCTGCTGCCGGGACTCCCCCCGGATGCCGCGCACGGGCGAACGTTCGCGACGGACCTGCGGTGGGCACCGGACGGGCGGCTCGCGGTCGCCTCGTGCGGCGAGCTGGTGTGCCGTTCGCGCCTCGTGGACCCGGCGAGCGGCGTCGTCGCCACGACCGACGGCACCGGCCCCGTCCTCGGCGTCGCGAACGGTCGCGTGATCGCCTATGCGCCGTGCGACGGCTTCCCGTGCGCCGTCGTCGCCGTCGACCCGACGACCGGCGGAATCGACACGTTGGTGCCCGACGCGGGACCCGCCGCCGTGGGCGGCCCCGGCGACGACACGCTGGTCTTCGAGCGTGCCGGGCGGCTGGCAACCCTCGACCTCCCGACCGGCACCCGGGTGGACCTCCCCGCCTCCGACGGGCTCGTGCCCGTGCGCTCGGGTTCGGCGGCGACCGCCGGCCTCGACCTGCCGGGCGGCGAGGTGCTGCTCGCGGCGACCGGCGCCGCGCCGGACCCGTCGACCGCTCGCCGCTTCGACCCCGCCGCGACCCGCATCGAGCCCGCGACCGAGGTGCTGCCATGACCAGCCATCGTTTCAGGATCGGCCGCCGCGTCGCCTCGCGCCTGGGCGCGGCCGTCATCGGCGTCGGCCTCGTCGCGGGTCCCGCCATCGCTCGCGAGCCCGACCCGCTGCTGCCGGGCGGCCTGTTCGCCCAGAACCAGGCGCTGACCTTCCGATGGGCATCCGGCTTCGCGCCGCCGGCCGACGTCAAGACCGCCGTCCGGGACGCGGCGGACGACGCCAACACCTCGCGGAAGTCCAAGGCGGCCACGTTCGCCTACGACGCGGACTCGGGCAACTCGATCTTCTACGGGGCGGACGACCCGTGCGGGTTGAACGCGCTGGCCTGCACGCGCCGCGACGCGCCGGACTGGTTCAAGGTCTGGCTCCGCATGAACGGACGTCGATTCGACTGGGGCACCCTCAGGTGGTGCGAGATGACCGGCTCGCCGACCGGCTGCTACCAGGCGGAGAACGCCACGCTCCACGAGCTCGGGCACGTCCTCGGCCTCGACCACCAGGACGACCCGAACGGCGTCTACACCGACGCGGTCATGCAGGTCTATTCGCACGCCAAGGCGACCGCTGGCTGGAACGCCCACGTCTACGGCGTCTGCGACGTCGCGACGCTCCAGCAGCAATACGACGTCCCGACCTCGACCACCGCGTACAGCGTCTGCCTCGACGTCCCGACGGAGCTCTCGATCGATGCCTCGAGGGCATCGGTGACCGCCGGCGCGATGGTCACCTTCACGGCGACGCTCGGCAGCAACGGCACCGGGAGGCTCTCGAACAACCTGGTCAGCGGGCGGACCGTGGTGCTCCAGCAGCGGCTCGCCTCCGGGTGGAGCGACCTCGCCACGATGGGCGCCGCTTCCGCCGCGGGCACCTACACGGCGAGCGTCAACGTCTGGGCGACTCGCGACTACCGGGCCGTCTTCCGCAAGCCGTCGACCGAGGGCCTGCGTGGATCGTCGAGCGCCGCGGAGACCGTGACGGCGACGGCCGGCTGCACCGGCGCCTGCCCCCAGTCGATCGGAGGATCGGCCTCGTGACGAGCCACTCGCAGCGCGCGGCCCGTCACCGGCCCTGGCCGGGCACGATCGCCGTGGTCCTCGTCGCGCTCGCGGCCGCGGGGTGCATCGGGAGCACCGGCCAGTCGCCGCGGCCCTCGGACGCGCCGCCGGCCAATGCGAGCGAGGGGCCGTCCGTGCAACCCGGCCCGACACGGGCGGCGAGCACCACGCCCGAGGCGTCGGCCGCCGAGCCGACGGCGACCGCGACCGCGGCGCCGTCGTCCAAGCCTCCGGATGCGTTCCTCGCCGGCCCGACGGGCGGGCCCGTGGCGGGCGAGCTCGGCTCGTTCTCGTGGGACGGGCTCGTGTCCGACTCGCCCTGGATCGTCCCGCCGATGGCGTCTCCCCTGGACCCGGCGCGGCCGCTTCGGGTCCGGCTACGTGGCGGGCCCGCGGTCGCGAGATGGACCGCGAGATGGGCCAAGGTGCGCAACGGCGAGGCGGGCCCGCCCCGGCTCGCGGGATCGGGCGCCGGAGCGCCGCTCGCGATCGATGCGCCGCCTGGTCCCGGCGGCTGGAGCCTGCAGGTCGATGTCCGGTTCGACGGCGGCGAGCGAGCGGCGTGGTACTGGCGCGTGCAGGTCGATCGGTGACCCGGCGCGTCGGCCCGCCCGGCGGCCTCGAGCTTGCGGTTGGCCGGCCCTCGGGCCGGCCCGCTCAGGCGAGGGCCGGGACCGCGGTCGCGTTGAAGATCGAGGTCTGCGCGTCCTCGGGCAGCATCACGCCGAAGATCTTCTGCAGCGTGAGGAGGTGGACACAGGAACCCCAGCTCTCGAAGTAATGGCACGTGCAGTGCCACTGGCCCGCATCGAGGCTGACGTGGTGGGTGTCGTTGTCACCGCGGAACGTCAGGGCGACCCGCTCGATCGAAATCCGGTCCAGCTCCCGAGCGTAGCGATTCGCCTTCTCGACCTTGCCGATGAGAGATGAGTGCATCGCCGATCAACCTCCAGTCGCCCCGAACGGGCGCCCCAGCAGGGCCGCCGTCCGGTCGGACCAGGACCGGTGATGGCGGTCACTGCGGACAAGCCTACACCCCGGCTGGCCCGGGGTCAGCCCCCGGAATCGACCTATTCCGCCGGGTACCGACGGCGGTGCGTGCGTGCCACGTTCGACCGCCCGTCGACGGCCGCGGATCAGGGCGCCGAGGTGCCCTCGCGGCCGTAGTCGTCCTCGAGGCGCTCGACGTCGTCGAGCTCGGGCGTCGAGACCTCGACCACCTCGACGGCCTCGCGGGCCTCGAACCGGTGGATCCTTCCCGGCGGCACGTGCCGCGCCTCGCCCGGGCCCAGGACGTGGATTCGGACGACGCCCTCGTCGTCCTCGAGATGGAGGTGCAGCCGCCCGGACAGGACCAGCACGCTCTCGTCCTTCGCGACGTGCCGCTGGAGCGAGAGGCGGTGCCCCGCTTCGATCGCGATGACCTTGCCGCAGTAGCGGTCGGTGAGCGCCCAGATCAGCTCGTGGCCCCAGGGCTTGTCGACGCGCCGGACCTCGCTCATCGACCCCCGCCTCCGCTCACCCGCCGCGGACCAGCTGCTCGCCCGCCACGACCAGGTCGTCGCGCAGGGCGGGTGCTGTCGCCTCCGTGTACACGCGCACCAGCGGCTCGGTCCCGCTCGCCCGCACCAGGAGCCATGAGCCGTCGGCGAGGAACCACTTGACGCCGTCCCCGGTGTCCAGCCATTGCGTCCGGGCGATGGGCTCGCCACCCACGTCGGTCGGCGGCGACTCGCGGAGGCCAACGAGGACCCGCTGCTTCACGGCGTCGTAGGAGGGGCGATCGAAGTGGACGTCGATCCGGCGATAGAACGACGGCCCGGCGAGCTCGTGGAAGGCCTCCATCGCCCGCGAGACCGGCGTTCTGCCCCGCTCGCGCTCGCGCAGGAACAGGTCGAGCAGGCACAGGTCGGCGTAGATGCCGTCGCGCTCGGGCAGGTGCATCCCGAACCCGAAGCCGCCCGACTCTTCCGCCCCGAGCATCGCCCCCGTCTCGATCATCTTCGGGCCGATGAACTTGAAGCCGACGGGGACCTCGTGCGTCTCGACCCCGTAGATCCGCCCGAGGTTCGCGGCCGTCGAGGTGTTGTTCACCGACACGACGACCGGGTCGCGCATCCCCCGGTATTCGGCGAGGTAATACATGAGCAGGCTCGTGACCTCCAGCTGATGGAGGAACGTGCCCTGTTCGTCGGCCGCCCCGGCGCGGTCCGCGTCTCCGTCGAGCAGCAGCCCGAGGTCGAACCCGCCGCCAGCGAGCATCGCCAGCGCCTCGTCGACGTTGGGGCGGATCGGCTCGGGGTTGATGCCGCCGAAGTACGGGTTGCGCTCGTTGTGGATCTCGGTGACCCGGATGCGCCCGCCCGCGAGCAGCCGCGGGATCCAGCCCGAGCCCGCGCCGTAGAGCGGCTCGACGAGCACGGACACATCGGCGGCACGGAGCGCGTCGAGGTCCAGCGTGCGGCCGGCGTAGGCCTGGTAGCCCTCGAACGGGTCGAACCACTCGACGAGCCCCGCCGCTTCGGCGTCCTCGAGCGGCCGCCGGTCGATGGCCAGGCCGGCGTTCGCGAGGATCCCAGCCTCGATCGTCGGCAGCATGTCCGCGCCCGCGGCCGCCCCGGTCGGCGACTTGACCTTGAACCCGTTGTCGGTCCAGGGATTGTGGGAGGCGGTGATCACGATTCCCGCCGCGGCCCCGCGCTGCACCACCTCGTACGAGCTCATCTGCGTCGGGACGGCCGTCCGGCTGATCGCGACCGGGATGTCGTGGGCGAGCAGGACCTCGGCCGCCGCCCGGGCGAAGTGCTCCGAGGCGAACCGCCGGTCGTACGCGATGACGACGCCCTTCGCCTGGTCCCCGCGTTCCACGACGACCCGCGCCACGCCGTCCGCGCAGCGGCGCACGTTCTCGAAGCTGAACTCGTCGGCGACGCGGGCGCGCCAGCCGTCGGTCCCGAAGACGATCCGGGTCGGGCCGGGTGCGGCCGCGCGGCCGGGTTCGGCGGTCTGGGTCACGAAGCCTCCTCCCACCGCGAGCAGCGCGCGAGCAGCGCCTCGACGGCCCCCTGGTCGGCGCCGTGCAGCACCGCGATCGGCTGGGTGGCGGTCATGCTACCGCCCTGCAGCGGCCGGATGACGCGGACCGCCCCGTCCGCGCGACGAACGACGAGGTCGTCGGCGCTGACCTCAACCCGCTCCCCGGGCTGGACGACCGATCCCGTCCCGCCGGCGCCGCCGGCCGCCAGCAGCTCGGTCCAGCTGCCGATGTCCGACCAGCCGACGTCCATCGAGCCCATCACGACGCGCCCGTCCCGGGCGGCGCTCTCCATGATGGCGAAGTCGATCGAGACGGGCTTCAGCTGCTCGTACGCGTGCACCAGCAGTGGCTTGGCGCGGATCGTCGGCTCGAGCAGGCCGATGAGGCCCGTGTAGCGCTCGAACGCCGCACGGATCGCGCGCCGCCGCCACACGAACATCCCCGCGTTCCAGGCCACGCCCTCCTGCTTGACGAGCTCCTCGGCACGGGCGGGCTTCGGCTTCTCCTCGAACCCGCGGAGCGGGTACGCGCGGATGCCGTCGACGTCGGTGGCGGCCTCGAGTCGCGGGATCAGGTAGCCGTACTCGGTCGCTGGCCGCACGACCTGGATCCCGAGCGTGACCAGCACGTCGTCCGTCCCGAGGGCGCCCGTCGCGAGCCGCGTGGCCGCCGTCCGGAGCACGTCACGGAACACGCCCTCGCGGTCGGGCCGGATGTAGTGGTCGGCGGGCAGCACGATCATCACGTCGTCGTCGGGGCGGTCGATGTCGACGGTGGCGAGCGCGATGGCGGCGGCGGTGTTGCGCCCAGCCGGCTCGACGAGGACGTTGGCGCCCGGGAGCTGCGCCCGAACGAGCGGCTCGTACCGCTGGTCCGTCACGACCGTCACGTGCACGGGCTCGCCATCGCCCGCGAGGCCGTCGAGCCGCCGGACCGTGGCCTGGAGCAGCGTCTCCTCGCCGAGCAGGGGGAGGAACGGCTTCGGCCGCTCCGGGCGGGAGAGCGGCCACAGGCGCGTGCCACCGCCACCCGCCATCACGACCACGTACATCGGGCCATTCTACGGACCGATCGCGGCACGCCATGGACCACGGCGCGGCATCGCGCCACCGAAACGGCACCGAACCGCACGAATTTCGAACCCCGATGGGACCGCTCGTGCGCAAATTCGCACCATCGGGCGGTCGACCGCGTTGACGCGGTCCCCCCGGCTTCGTACCATCCGCGGACGGTCGCAGGAGGGGCGGCCGGGTCCCACCGAGCCGAGGAACGCGCTTGACCACGTCGGCGACGCCGGACTCCCCCCCGCACGAGCACCGGGACGATCACGCGCCCGGCGCCGCGGCCACGCCGAACGTCACCGGATCCGCGGCCGGCGAGCTCGCCACCGGCACCCCCGACGTCGAGATCGTGAGCGTCACCAAGCGCTTCGAGGACGTCGTCGCCGTCGACGCGATGAACCTCTCCGTCGCGAGCGGCTCGTTCTACTCGTTCCTCGGGCCATCGGGCTGCGGCAAGACGACCACCCTGCGGATGATCGCGGGCTTCGAGCAGCCGACGTCGGGCGAGATCTACCTCGCGGGCTCCCCGGTGGCGGGCGTGCCGCCGTACCGGCGCAACGTGAACACCGTGTTCCAGCACTACGCGCTGTTCCCGCACATGAACGTGGCCCAGAACGTCGGCTACGGCCTGCGCCAGAAGAAGGCGTCCAGGGGCGACGAGACGCGTCGCGTCGGCGAGGCGCTCGAGCTCGTGCGCCTCAACGGGTACGAGCGGCGGCGGACCTGGGAGCTCTCGGGCGGCCAGCAACAGCGCGTCGCCCTCGCCAGAGCCCTCGTGAACCACCCGACCGTGCTGCTCCTCGACGAGCCGCTCGGCGCCCTCGACCGCAAGCTGCGCCACGAGATGCAGATCGAGCTCAAGCAGCTCCAGCGCGAGGTCGGCATCACGTTCATCTACGTGACCCACGACCAGGAAGAGGCGCTGACGATGAGCGACGTGATCGTCGTCATGCGCGACGGCCGGATCCAGCAGCAGGGCCACCCCGAGCTGCTCTACCAGCGACCCGTGAACCGCTTCGTCGCCGGGTTCATCGGCAGCTCCAACTTCCTGACCGGCAAGCTCGTCGCGATCGACGCGGCCACCCGCGTCGCGACCGTCGAGATCGGCTCGGGCCTGCGGATCACCGGCCGCCTGACCGACGACGCCGCCAGCCCGGCGGTCGGCGCGGACGTCACCATCGCGATCCGCCCCGAGGCCGCGACCGTCGAGCCGGCGACCGGCGACGCCGCACCCGAGCCCGTCGCCGGGCAGACGAGGGTCGCGGGCCGCGTGCGCCAGGGCACCTACCTCGGCGACACCACCGAGTACCTGGTCCACACCGAAGCCGCGGGCGACCTCGTCGTGCGCCGCCAGAACATCCGCGACCAGGCCGCGAGTCGGGCCATCGGCCCGGGCGAGCCGGTCGTCCTCAGCTGGCACGAGGAGGCCAACCTGATCCTGTCGGCCTGAGGCGGCCGGCACCCATCGCGTCAACCCGGGGTCCTTGGAGGAGGCGACCACAGATGGACGAAGCACTTCGGCGGTATCAGCAGGACATCGCGCGAGCCCAGATCAGCCGTCGGCGGTTCATGACGATCGCGGCGCTCGGTGGGGCGAGCGCGGCCCTCGCCGCCTGCGGTGGGAGCAGCGCCACGGCGGCTCCGACGGCGGCCGCGTCGTCGGCGACCTCGGCCGCGCCGTCGGCCGCTCCCGCGGCGTCCGCAAGCGAAGCGCCGAGCGCTGCCGCGGCGGCCTCGTTCCCGCCCGCGGAAGATGCGCTCTACATGTTCAACTGGTCGGACTACTTCGCCGACGACAACAAGACCGCGTTCGAGACGAAGTTCAACTCCGCGATCACCTACGACACCTATCCGTCGAACGAGGAGCTCCTCGCGAAGCTCCAGGCCGGCGGCAAGGGCCAGTACGACATCGCCGTCCCGACCGCCGAGTTCTCGACGACGCTGGCGAACGCGGGCTTCCTCGCCAAGCTCGACAAGTCACGCCTGCCCAACCTCACGAAGGTCAACGAGCGGTTCCTGACGCTCCCGTTCGACCCCAACGACGACTACATCGTGCCCAAGGACTGGGGCACGACCGGGATCATCTACCGCGGCTCCGTGAAGGAGCCGGTGACGTCGTGGAAGGACTTCTTCGACCTCGCCAAGGGCAAGTACTCGGGCAAGACACTCATCGTGAACTCGCCCGGCGACGTGTTCGTCGCGCCGCTGCGGCTGCACGGCTTCGACGTCAATACGACGGACTCCGGGGAGCTCGAGATCGCCCGCCAGGAGCTGCTGGCCCTGCGCCCGCACCTGCAGTCGATCGACTCGGACACCTACCCGGACACCCTGCGCAACGGCGACGCCGTGCTCGCCCTCGCCTGGAACGGCACCGCGTACCTGATGCAGCAGGAAGCCGACTACAAGGACACGGGCTACACGGTCCCGTCCGAGGGCACGATCTACTGGGTCGACACCTGGGTGCTGCTCGACCAGGCTCCGCACCCGAACGCGGCCTACGCGTTCCTCAACTGGATCCAGGAGCCGGACATCCAGGTCACCGAGAGCCTGTACGCCGGCTACGCGAGCTGCAACGACGACGCGAAGGCGCTCCTGCCGCCCGAGTTCGCCAACAACCCGGCCGTGTACGTGCCGGAGGAGCAGCTGGCGAACCTCTCCGTGTCCACCGACCAGAGCGGCAACAAGCAGCGCGCCGACATCTGGGCCGAGTTCCTCGCCGCCTCCTGACGGCGGCGCTGGGGGCTTGCTGATGGCGGGCACCGTTCGATGACCGCGGCGGCCGAGCCGGCTCCGATCCCGGAGCCGGCGTCGGGTCGTGCCGGGTCGGGCGCCGCCCCCGGCAAGGGGTCCGGCGGCAGCTGGCGGAGCCGTGGGCTCACGACGCTGCTGCTGCTGCCGGCCGGCTTCTGGTACATCGCGCTGCTCGTCCTGCCGATCCTGATCGTCATCGTCTACAGCTTCGGCACCCGGGGGGCGGACGGCGGCTACGCGCCGGGATTCACGCTCGACAACTACGCGATCGTCTTCGACCGGCCGCAGCCGTTCGTGACCAGCCTCTTCCTCGCGGTGTCCGGGACCGCGCTGTGCCTGCTCGTCGCGTTCCCGCTGGCGTACTTCATCGCCTCGCGCGGCGGCCGGAGGAAGGGCCTGTTCATCATCCTGCTCGTCATCCCGTTCTGGACGAGCTTCCTGATCCGCACGATCTCGTGGCTGGTGATCCTCGGGCCGCGCGGCATCGCCGGGTTCCTCGAGGGCCTGAGCGGGGCGGACATCCAGATCCTCGGCACGCCGACGGCGATCCTCATCGGCATCGTCTACAACTACCTGCCGCTGATGGTCTTCCCGCTGTACGTGACGCTGGAGCGGCTCGACCGGACGCTGCTCGAGGCGTCCAAGGACCTCGGCGCCGACCGCTGGGCGACGTTCCGCCAGATCACGCTGCCGATCGTGTGGCCGGGCGTGATCACCGGCAGCATCCTCGTGTTCATCCCGCTCATGGGCGAGTACGTGATCCCGGCGATCCTCGGCAACGGCCGGGTGTTCCTGATCGGGAACGTGCTCCAGCTCGACTTCCTGTCGTCGCGCGACTGGCCGGCCGGATCCGCCAAGGCGGTCGTCCTCATCGCGATGATGCTGGTCTCGGTGACGTTCTACGTGTGGATCACCAACCGCGGCCGGCGCGGCCGCGACGTGAGCGTCCTGTGAGGGCGGCGTGAGCAGCCCCGCGGTCGCGAGGCCGGCGACGGCCGCCGCGGCGCCCCGCCCGCGTGCGCGCCTCGGTGACCGCGCCGTCGAGGTCTCGTTCCGGCTCCAGGCGACGCTCGTCTACCTGTTCCTGTACCTGCCGATCGTCGTGGTCGTGGTGCTGTCGTTCAACGCGACGAACCGCAACCTCACCGACTGGCAGGGCTTCAGCCTCAAGTGGTACGAGAAGGCGCTCGATTCCGACCAGGTCCAGAAGGCCCTCTGGAACAGCGCGTCGATTGCTTTCATCAACGCGATCCTCGCGAGCCTGTTCGGCACGATGGCGGCGCTCGGCCTCCAGCGCGTCCGCCCCAAGACCCGGATCGCGTTCGACGCCCTGACCTACATCAGCGTGATCATCCCCGAGATCGTGATCGCGCTGGCCACGCTCGTCCTGTTCCGGCTCGTGCAGGACGCGGCCAACCCGGTGCTGGCGGACGTGACCGGCGGCAAGTTCAAGATCGGTCTCGGGCAGTGGTCGATCATCGCCGCCCACGTGCTGTTCAACACGAGCCTCGTGCTGCTGCTGGTCCGCGCGCGCCTGTCGGGCATGGATCGGACCCACGTCGAGGCGAGCTACGACCTGTACGCGACGCCGTGGCGGACGTTCCGCCAGATCACGTTCCCGCAGCTGCTGCCGGCGATCGTCGCCGGGTTCCTGCTCGCGTTCACGTTCAGCTTCGACGACTACGTGATCACGCAGTTCGTGTCGGGTCCCGGATCGCAGACGCTGCCGCTGTTCATCTTCGGCCAGACGCGCCAGGGCGTGACGCCGCTGACCAACGCGGTGGCGTCGATGATGCTGCTGCTGACGCTGGCGGTGCTGCTCGGCGGCCAGCTCGCGCTCGGTCGCAGCGCACGGCGGAACGGCGCCCGAGGACAGGTTGGCGGCGTGGCCGCGATCGTGGCGGAGAGCAGCGGGTAGACGGCCCGCCGGCGACCTCAGCGCGCCGCGGCGAGCTCCGGCTGCGGAAGCCCGGCGTCGGCGGCGAGCTCGGCGGCCTTGCCCGTGCGCTCCCACGGCAGGTCCAGGTCCACGCGGCCGAAGTGGCCGTACGCCGCGGTCTGGCGGTAGATCGGCCGGCGCAGGTCGAGGGCCTCGATGATCGCGGCCGGGCGCAGGTCGAAGTGGCGCTCGATGAGCTGCTGGATCCGCTCGTCTGGGATCGTCCCCGTGCCGAACGACTCGACCGACAGCGAGATCGGGCGCGCGATGCCGATGCCGTAGGCGACCTCGACCTCGAACCGGTCCGCCAGGCCCGCGGCCACCACGTTCTTCGCGACCCAGCGTGCCGCGTAGGCGGCCGAGCGGTCGACCTTCGTCGGATCCTTGCCGCTGAAGGCGCCGCCGCCGTGGCGGGCCATGCCGCCGTAGGAGTCGACGATGATCTTGCGCCCGGTCAGGCCCGCGTCCCCCATCGGCCCGCCGGTCACGAACCGGCCCGTCGGGTTGACGTGGATGATCGGGTCGGACGCGCGGAGCTCGCGCGGGATCGTCGGCAGGACGACGGCCTCGGTGATGTCGTCGCGCAGGCGGTCGACGTCGACGTCGGGGTCGTGCTGCGCGGACACGACGACCGTGCGGACGGCGACGGGCGTGCCGTGGTCGTACTCGACGGTGATCTGGGTCTTGCCGTCGGGCCGCAGGTACGGGAGCTGGTCCGTCTTGCGCGACTTGGCGAGCTGCTGCGCCATCCGGTGGGCCAGGGCGATCGGGAGCGGCATCAGCTCCGGCGTCTCGCGGCAGGCGAACCCGAACATCATCCCCTGGTCGCCGGCCCCGAGCTCGTTCGCCGACGCGTCGTCGCGGACCTCGAGGGCCGCGTTCACGCCCTGGGCGATGTCCGGGGACTGGCCCTTGACGGACACGAGCGTGCCGCAGGTCTGGTAGTCGAACCCGTAGTCGGCCCGGGTGTAGCCGATGTCGCGGACGGTGTCGCGAACGACGGCCTGGAAGTCGATGTAGGTGTCGGTCGTGATCTCGCCGAGTACGAGCACGAGCCCCGTCGTCGTCGCCGTCTCGCAGGCCACGCGGGCGTCCGGATCGTCGCGCAGGATCGCGTCGAGGATGGCGTCCGAGATCTGGTCGCACATCTTGTCCGGGTGGCCTTCGGTGACCGACTCCGACGTGAACAGGTAGTTGGCGGCGTCGACGATGCTCATGCTGCTCCGCGTAAGGCGAGCCGGAGATGACCGGGGATGGATGATGGCCGCGGCGAGAGTACCACCGGCCGTCGCGTTGGCCGAACGGTTCGTTGGACGCCGCGGCGTGCGAGCAACGACGCCGCCTGAGCGTCGCTACGCCGTCGGGCCGAGGTGCTCGATGGCGATGGGCTCGATGGCGTCCGCGGGCGTGAACCCGAAGACCTGGCCCAGGAACGAGAGCTCGGCGGCGTAGAGGCGGCGTCGCGAATCGGCGCGGCGGTAGCCGTGGCCCTCGCCCTCGAAGGTGATCGCGGCGTGCGGGATCCCGCGGCCATGCAGGGCCGCGACCATGGCATCGAGCTGTGACGGCGGCACGACCTTGTCGTCGAGGCCCTGCGTGATCAGCATCGGGGCGACGATGCGGTCGAACGCGTGGATCGGCGACCGCTCACGGAACACGTCGCGGCCCTCCGGCCACGGGGCGAGCAGGCCCTCGTCGTAGCGCGACTCGAACTTGTGCCCGTCCAGGTGGATGATCTCGAGGTCCGCGATCCCGTAGTGGCTGATGCCCGCCGCGAAGATCTCGGGCCTGGTCGTGAGCGCGGCGAGGGTCGTGAAGCCGCCGGCGCTGCCGCCCTTGATCGCCATCCGCCGGCGGTCCACCGAGCCGCGGACCGCGAGGAACTGGGCAGCGGCGACACAGTCGTCGACGTCGACGATCCCCCACTGGCCGTTGAGCGCGTCACGGTATGGACGCCCGTAGCCGGTCGAGCCGCGGTAGTCGACGTCGACGACCGCGATCCCGCGCGAGGTGAAGAACGCGCGCTCCAGGGACAGGGCGGACGAGGCGGCGGACGTCGGGCCGCCATGGGACACGACCAGGAGCGGCGGCAGCTCGCCGAGCGGGGCAGCGAAGCCGTCGTTCGTCGGCGGGAAGTACAGGGCGCGCGCCATCGCGCCGCCGGACGTCGGGAACGCGATCGGCTCGGCGTGCGGCAGGAGCCCGGGGTCGATCGGCGCCGAGAGGGATCGGGCGAGGACCCCGGTCACGCGTCCCGACCGCGGGTCCAGCCGCGCGACGACCGCGCCGTCGTGCGGGCCGGCGCCGATCAGCACCGCCGACCCGGCACTCACCAGGAGGCCCTCGACCTCGGTGAACGTCGAGGCCGCATCCGCGACCGGCGCTACCTCGCCGGATGCGGTGACCCGCAGGAGCGTGTCGCGACCGTCGGCACGGCCCACCGCGAGGATCCCGCCGTCGTCGGTGAAGGCGTACGACGACCGAGCGAAGACCCAGGCCGGGTCGCCGAGCTCGACCTCCATCGGCGCCAGGTTCCGCGCCGGCCCGTCGAGGCCGCCCTCGTCGTCGAGCGCGTACAGGTTCCACCAGGCCGACTCGTCCGAGACGTAGTGCAGGACGCCGTCGGCGCGCCAGGCGGGCTGGACGATCGAGATCCCGGGTCCGCCGGCGACGGTCCGCGCCGGGCCCAGCGACCCGTCCGGCAGGACGGCCGCGATACGGAGGCGGGTCGAGTCCCAGGGCATGCCCGGCAGGTCCCATTCCAGCCAGGCCAGGATGGATCCGTCCGGCGACGGCCGCGGCGCCGCGACGAAGTCCGGTCCGGCGACCAGCACCCGGCCGGCACCGTCCGACCCGTCGAGCGCGATCGCCACCAGCTCGTTGACCACGAGGTCGGGGCGGGCCGGCTCGGCAGCATCGTGCGTCTCGCGCACGGCGTAGAGGCGGTCGCGAGCGGGATCGAAGCGCAGGTCGGCGAAGCGGCCGGCGTCGGGCGGCGTGACGGCGACGGGATCGGCGGCGCCGTCGGGGTCGAGCCGCCACAGGCGACCGTCCTCCGTGGACGACACGACGACGCGTCCGTGGTCGACGGTGTACGAGCCGCCGCCGTACTCGTGAACGCGGTTCCCGACCGGGAACGGGACGGGCGTCAGCTCGTGGGTCGCGCCATCGCTCGTGTGGCGCAGCAGCGTGCGCCGGCCGCGCTCGGCGGAGCGCGACTCGAGCCAGTAGACGTCGTCGCCGTCGAGCCACGGCTCGCCGAGGGCGATCGCCGAGGACGCCACGAGCTCGATGTCGATCGTGGAGCGCCAGCTCCCGTACGACGCCGTCTCGACCGGGCGCGCCTCGTGGTGGCGATGCTCCCCCTCGGCGGTCATGCGCGGGCCTAGGTCCCGTGCTGCCAGGACGAGACGTACTCGAGCTGCTCGGCGGTCATCGCGTCGAGCGTGATGCCCATCGCCGCCAGCTTGAGCCGCGCGACCTCGGCGTCGATCGCCTCCGGGACCACGTACACCTTGGGCTCCAGCTCGGCGTGATGCTTCGCGACGTACTCGGCCGAGAGGGCCTGGTTCGCGAAGCTCATGTCCATGACCGCGGCCGGATGGCCCTCGGCGGCGCCCAGGTTCACCAGCCGGCCCTCGGCGATGAGGTTGATCTTCTTGCCGCCGATGTCGAACGACTGGACGTTCTCGCGGACGTCCGTCACGTGGCCCTCGGCCATCTCGCGCAGGGCGGCCAGGTCCAGCTCGGCGTCGAAGTGGCCCGAGTTGGCCATGATCGCGCCGTCCTTCATCGACGCGAAGTGCTCGCGCCGGAACACGTTGACGTTGCCGGTGGCGGTCACGAACAGGTCGCCCCACGGCGCCGCCTCGGCCACGGTCATGACCTGGTAGCCGTCCATCAGCGCCTCGAGGGCTCGGACCGGGTCGACCTCGACCACCGCGACGTGCGCCCCGTGGCCGTCCATGCGGGACGCGATCCCGCGCCCGACCCAGCCGTAGCCGGCGATGACGACGTTGCGCCCGGCGATCAGGATGTTCGTGGCGCGCAGGATCCCGTCGATCGTCGACTGCCCGGTGCCGTACCGGTTGTCGAACAGGTGCTTGGTCAGGGCCTCGTTCACCGCGACGACCGGGAACGCGAGCGCGTTGTCCGCCGCCATCGCCCGGAGCCGGATCACGCCGGTCGTGGTCTCCTCGGTGCCCGCGAGGACCTCCGGCAGCTGGTCGCGCCGCTCGCTGTGGAGCAGCGAGACGAGGTCGCACCCGTCGTCCATCGTGAGCGTCGGGTGGACGTCGGCGACGGCCCGCAGGTGCGCGTAGTAGGAGTCGCGGTCCTCGCCCCGTCGCGCGTAGGTCGCGATGCCGAACTCGGCGACGAGCGCCGCCGCGGTCACGTCCTGCGTGGACAGCGGGTTCGAGGCCGCGAGGTAGACGTCCGCGCCGCCGGCCTTGAGCGTCCGCATCAGGTTGGCCGTCTCGGTGGTGACGTGGAGGCAGGCGCCGATGCGCAGTCCGGCGAGCGGCTTCTCGCGCTCGAACCGCTCGCGGATCTGGCGCAGGACGGGCATCTCCCGCTCGGCCCACTCGATCCGGCGGAGTCCCTCCGGGGCCAGGGAGAGGTCGGTCACGTCGTGCGGGACGTGGGTCGCGGTGTCGGTCATCGGGGTTCCTCGGGGAGGCCGTCGGGCGACGGCGCGATGGGATGGGCCTGGTCGTTGTCCGCTGGGCCGCGGGCATGCTGGACGGCGGTCCGGTTGGCGCCGGCGTCGCCGCTGTCGCCCGCCTTGCCGGACGAGCCGCGGGAGAAGAGGCGCCGCAACGGCGCCGTGAGGTCCGCCCAGGGCGAGGCGGTCCGGCGGATCAGCCGCTCCTCGAAGCGGCAGTGCTCCACGTAGCCCAGGGCCTGGTAGGCGGCGATGGCGGGCGGGTTGTCGGACCGGACGTTGAGCACGACCTGGTCGCAGGACCGGAGCAGCTCCGCCGTCACCGCCGAGGTCACGGCCTTCGCGTACCCGCGATTTCGATGGTCGCCGTGCGTGAGCACGTTGCCGACGACGGCGAGGCGCGCGTTGCGCGAGACGACGTGCGTGCCGGCCGCCGACACGAGGCGCCCGTTGACGCGGATGCCGAAGTACACGCCCTCGGCGATCGTGCTCGACGGCAGCCACGCCCCGAAGCCGAGCTGGTACAGCCGGTTGAGCTCGCCGACCTCGACCGGGAGCAGGCGCTCGACGGCGGCGGGCGACGGCTGGAAGCGCGCCCGGTCGACCCACATCCGGATCATCGCCGGCCCCGGATCGACGTTGTACTGGGTGGCGACCGCCGGCAGGGACTCGGCCTTGGCGGCGAGGTACGCGGCCCGGGGACGGACGACGCTCGCCAGCACCGCCTCGATCCCGTCGGGCCGGCCCATCACGAACAGGGGCTGCGGCGTGAGGCCGCCGTACTCGAGGCCGACGGCGACGACCTCGTCGCCCGACGTCGCGATCCCCCACTTCGTCCGGCCGAACTCGCGGTCCTCGAGGTCGCAGATCGCGTACGCGGCGAACAGCCGGTCCTGCTCGAGGAAGGTGCGCAGCACGGCGCGGTCGGTGGTCGAGCGCGCGAGGACGGCCCCGCGCTGGCCGACGGCGATCGTGGCCATCAGCCGACGGCCTCGGGCGCGGGATCGGGCGCTTCGGGCGTCGCAGCCGGCGCCGGCAGGGGTGCTTCGGCCGCCGGGAGCCGCGGCTCGCTGACCAACGCCGTCACGAGCGCCGCGGGGGTCCGGTCCTGGACCGGGTTGCGTGCCGGCGTCCCTTCGGGCGTGACGCGCGTGCCCGCGGCCGAGATCACCTCGCCGGTCGGCCGCTCCTCGAGGACCACCGGTGCCGTGTCGGGTTCGGTGTCCACGGCGATCGACGGCACGCAGACGATGAACGGGATCCCGGCCGCCGACGCGGCCAGCGCGAGCGGGTACGTCCCGACGACCGCGATGACGTCGCCATCGGCGAGGACACGGTCCGCGCCCACGAGGACCGCGTCCACCTCGCCCGCCGCGATCCGGCCCGGGGCCGCCGCGTCGGTGACCACCACGTGCGGCACGCCGGCCTCACGCAGCTCCCAGGCGGCGATCCGCGAGCCCTCGAAACCCGGGCGCGTCTCCGCGACGATCGCGTGGATGGGCCGGCCCGAGTGATGCACCGCCATGATCGCGGACAGCGCGGAGCCGAGCTGCCCGCCGCTCATCGCGCCCGGTGCTCCCGATCGTCAGCACGCGCAGCGGCGGGACGGGGTCGGGATCGTCCGCGTCCGACGTCGCGGGCGGCAGGGCCGCCATCGCCAGCCCGACCAGGGTGCCGTGCGCGTCCGACGCCTCGCGCAGGACCGCCTCGGCCTCGGCGTGCATCGCGGCGTCCAGCACCTCGCCCGGCGCCTCGATCCCCAGCCGCTCCTCGACCGCCAGCATCCGGTGCACCGTCGCGCGGACCGCGGCCGAGCCGGATCGGGCGTTCTTGAGCGCGTTGGCGGCGCCGCGGATCGTCGCGCGGCGGGCGAACGGCCGATGCTCCTTCACGCGCGTGGCCGTCAGGGCGAGCGTCACGGCCGCCAGCTGCGCCTGGATCGCGCTGCCGACCACCGCCCCGTCGCGGATGGCCGCCACGCCGTCGGCGGCGCCCTCGATCGTGAGCTCGGCGAGGATGTCCGGCAGGCGGCGCTGGTCGACCACGCGACAGCTGTCCTCGTCCCAGCGCAGGGGCGTCCGGTACCCGACGCCGAGCGCGGAGACCTCCGGCGGCTGCTCCGCGACCGGCTGCACGGCCACGGCCGGGCCGCCGAGGAAATCGATCGCCGCCGAGTCCCCGAGGAGGTCGCGCGCCGCGGCGGCCGACTCGCGTTGCAGCACCTGCGCCGCGCCGAGGACGGTCCCCACCGAGGACATCACGTCGCCCGCGAACAGCCGGAAGAACCGCCGTCGGTTCTCGTCGTCGGGGGGCGGTGGCTGGCCGGGCTGGCCGGGCTCGTCGGTCATCGGTCGATGCGGTCGGTCACGGGTTGCAGTGCGATCCCGGCGACACGCCCGGCGTCAGTACTGGATGACGCTGGTGACGCGTCGGCCGTCGAGCCGGTCGCGGCCCTTGAGGAACTCGAGCTCGACGAGGAACGCGAGGCCGACGACCTCGCCTCGAAGCCGCTCGACCAGCTCGATCGTGCCCTTCACGGTCCCGCCCGTGGCCAGCAGGTCGTCGACGATCAGCACCTTCTGGCCGGCGACGATCGCGTCGCGGTGGATCTCGAGCGTGTTCGAGCCGTACTCCAGCGCGTACTCGACGGTCAGGGTCTCGGCCGGGAGCTTGCCCAGCTTGCGCACCGGGACGAGGCCCGTGTCGAGCTGGTACGCCATCGGCGCCGAGAAGATGAAGCCCCGCGACTCCATGCCCACGACGAGGTCGATCTGCTCGCCCCGGTAGGGCTCGAGCATGAGGTCGATGGCCTCCTTGTAGGCCGCGGGCTCCTTGAGGACCGTCGTGATGTCGTAGAACAGGATGCCGGGCTTCGGGAAGTCGGGGATCTCGCGGATCTTCGCGCGAAGCGTCTCGGCGGACATCGGGTTCGGGGACCTCCGGTGATGGCGCGATCGGCGGCCGCGCGGCGAGGTGTGCGCGAGCGGGCGCGGCCGGGTCGCTAGTCTACCGCAGCGATCGGCGCACTCCGCGCGTGCTTGGGCAGCCGGATCCGCCGCGAGGCGATCGCCCCGAAGGTCGCGGCGACGAGCGACATCCCGAACACCGCGGCCAGCGCCCAGCCGAGCGTGTCGCCGCCCATCCGCGTGCCATAGGCCGTGATCGCGCCGGCGATCCCGGCGCCCAGCGCCGTGCCCAGGATGTCGGACAGCTGCAGCGCCGACGACGCGGAGCCGGTCTCGCCGGGCGCCGCCCCGCGGAGCACGACCAGCGTCACGGCCGAGTACATGAAGCCCATGCCCAGGCCCGGCAGGACCCACGTGAGGAGCGTGATCTCGGGCGGCACCCCGGGGAGCACGGCCGGGATCGTGAGCAGCGCGCCGACCGCGACGCAGACGAAGCCGAGACCGACGAACCGGTACGGGCCCCACTGGTCGATCCGCCGGGCCTGCAGCCACGTCGCCACGGTCCACGAGATCGTCGTCAACGTGAACACGAGGCCCGTCAGCGTCGCCGGCGTCCCGCGCCACGTCTGGAGCAGCAGCGGGATGTAGGCGTCGCCGCTGAAGAACGCGAACGTCATGACGCCGCGCAGGAGCACGGCCGCCGGCACCCCGGCCTTGAGCGCGAGGGTGCCCGGCGGGGTCAGGCGGCGGAACGCCGGCAGCAGGAGCGCGATGCCGATGACGGCGCCGACGATGACGAGGCGCAGGTCCTGGGCGGTGAGCGAGGCGATCAGGAGCCCGGCCCCGGCGGCCGCGAGCAGGGCGTTGGGGAGCCGGCGGATGGTCGCCGTCGCGGCGGCGTGCTCCTCGGGCGGGGCGGCGGCCGGGATCTTGCGCAGCGCGGTGACCGCGAGGAAGCCGGCCACGGTGAGGAACGGGATCAGGCCGAGGAACACCAGCCGCCACGTCGAGTACTCGCCGACGACCGCCGCGATCGACGGGCCGATCACCCCGGGCACCACCCACGCGGTCGAGAGCAGCGCGAACATCCGCGGCTGCAGCCGGTCCGGAAGCGTCCGGCCGATCGCCACGTACGCCGTCGGGCCGATGGCCCCGCCGCCCAGCCCCTGGATGAAGCGCGCGCCGACCAGGATGACCATCGACGGCGCCAGCCCGCCGATGAGCAGCCCGACGCCGAACAGCACGAGGCCGATCGCGAACGGCTTCCACAGCGCGACGCGGTCGAGCGCGCCGCCGGCGACCACGACGCCCAGCAGGTTGCCCAGGAAGAACGCCGAGTAGACCCAGCCGTAGAGCTCGAGCTGGCCGAGCTCCTCGCCGACGAGCGGCAGCACGGTCCCGATGGCGAGCGACTCGAGCGCGACCAGCGTGATCGTCGCGATCAGCCCGATGCTCAGGCCTCGGAGCGCCGGCGAGAACAGCTCCGCCGTGCGCGCCGGCACCACGGCGGTGCCCGGGGCTGCGGCGGCGGTCGAGGTCATCCCCCGATGATGCCCGAGGCGTCGAACGTGGACCGCGGCCGTCCGGCGCGGCGGCCGCGGCCAGATGACGTAGAGCGGATGACGTACAGCCAAGGCGACAAACTCCCCGTACGCTCGGGGCAATGCCGGACGACATCGAATACGTCGGCCTCATGGCCGAGGCGTGGGACGCCCTTCGGGGGGATACCTCGGCCTGGCCGGACCGTGCGTGGTTCCGCGAGGTCATCCGGCAGCGGGGGGAGCCGGTGCTGGATGTCGGGACGGGGACGGGGCGGCTCCTTCTCGACTTCCTCGCCGAAGGCATCGACATCGACGGCGTCGACAACGCCCCCGAGATGCTCGAGCGGCTCCACGCCAAGGCGGCGGCGGCCGGCCTGGACGTCGACGGGCGCGTGCACCTCGGGCGGATGCAGTCGCTGCGCCTGTCGCGGCGCTACCGGACGATCATCGTGCCCTCGTCCTCGTTCCAGCTCCTGCTCGAGCCCGACGATGCCGCCGAGGCGATGCGCCGCTTCTTCGGGCTGCTGCTGCCGGGCGGGACGCTCGCGATGCCGTTCATCGTCATGGACAAGCCGTACGAGCAGCACTGGACGCGCGAGGCGACGCTCGAGGACGGGTCCCGTATCCGGCGGACCTCATCGGCCACCTTCGACCCGGCGACCGGGATCGAGGGCACCGACGACCTGTACGAGGTCTTCGCCGACGGCGAGCTCGTCCGCACCGAGCACTTCGTCCGGCCGCGCGCGACGCGCGCCTACTCCCGCGACCAGGCCCGCGCGCTCTACGAGGCGGCGGGCTTCCGGGACCTCGAGTGGGGCGCGGACTTCGCGTCCGACGACCGCGAGGCCGACGAGGTCTTCACGATCGTGGGCCGCCGCCCGGACTGAGCCCGTTCGTCCAGGACGCGGCGGCGCCGCCGTCAGTCCTGCTCGGCCGCGGCGGCCTCCAGGATCGCCACGATCTCGCGGAAGCCGCGCGAGCGCGCGTGCTCGAGCGGCGTCACGCCGTCCTTGTCGGCGATCGTGATGTCCGCCCCGTGGTCGACCAGCAGCTGCACGATCGCCTGGTGGGGCGCGTCGCCGCTGCTCAGGACGATCGCCTCGAGCAGGGCCGTCCAGCCGAGGTTGTTCACGTGGTCGACGTCGACGTCGCTGTTGTCGAGCAGCTCCTGCACGACCTCGACGTGGCCGCGCTCCGAGGCCGGGATCAGCGCCGTCCCGCCGAAGCGGTTGGTGAGCGCCGGGTCAGCGCCCGCATCGATCATCAGCCGCACGATGTCGAGCAGACCCTCGGCACCGGCGTACAGGAACGGGTTGTCGAGGCGGTTGTCGCGGATGTCGACGTCGGCGCCGGCCTCGACCAGCGCGCGGACCGTCTCGACGTGGTTGCCCCGGGTCGCCAGCAGCACCGGCGTCCGTCCGTCGGCGTCCAGCTCGTTGACGTCCGCGCCGTCCTCCAGGAGCTCGAGGAGGCTCGCCGTGTCGCCGCGCGAGGCGGCCTTGCCCATTT
>CAVZFY010000006.1:0-54191 GCA_963774695.1 uncultured Chloroflexia bacterium
ATGACCGGCACCGTGATCTGTCGGCCGTTGGCCGGGTTCCGGAACGTGACCAGCGTCCCGCAGGGAGAGGGTCCGGTGCGCGACGCCCAGGATCGTCTTCGTGTACGTCTGCGCCGCACGCCGTCCCCGAGCCGATGAAGCCCGGCCCGTACCAGCTGATGTCGCCGTCGTACCGCCAGTAGTTCTTGTCGTAGACGCCGCGCGTGCGTCCCGGCTGGTCGACCGACGATCCGTGCGGGTCGGTAGGTGGCGCGAGCCGGGCTCGAGGAACGTCGGATCGGGCCCGAGCCACCGGCCGAGCGACGTCGCGGTGTCTGGGGGGCGGATCGTCGTCGCCGTCGAACCGGCGGACGACGAGGCCGCCACGGCCGAGCAGCGTCGCCGGATCGATCTGCCGGGCCGGTAGCTCGGGCACTCGAGCCCGCGGGTCCGGGTACGGCGACCAGGGCGGACGCGGCCATGAGTGCCGCGATCGCGACGATGAACCTGGTGCGCACGATGTCTGGTCAGGCTACGTGCCGGTGTCAAGCCCTCAGCGAAGGCGCCGACTGGATCGTTCCCGTGTGGCAGTGCCCAGGTACTCGCACGTCCCGCGTGACAGGTCGAACAACCGGCCCGAGACGTACGGCCCGCGGTCGATGACGGCCACCGTGATCGAACGGCCGTTGGATCGGGTTGCGAAGCGTGACCTTCGTGCCGCACGGGAGGTCCAGGTTGGCGACGCCGAGGATCGTCTTCGAGTACGTCTTCGCCGCACGCGGTCCCGGGCCATAGAAGCCGGAGCCGTACCAGGAGTACTCGGCGCTGCGCCAGCGCGACTTCGAGACCGGCACGGCCTTGACCACAGGCTGGTTGACGGCCGAACGGCCGACGGGCGCGCCGGATCGCCGGGCTCGAGCAGCACGGTGGTTTCGCGGAGGTCGCCGGCCGAAGGCCCGCCGGCATCGATGGAGAGCGTCGTCGTCAGTCGGCATCGGACGATCGGGCACGAGCTGCCGCGAGGCAACCAGATCGGTCGTCCGCGCAGTGCCGGGGCCGTTCGGGGCCGGGCCGGCGATCGTGACCAGGGCGGCGACGGCGATCAGCGCCGGTGCCGCGACGAAGCGCCTGGTTCGCACGGGTTTCCCCGACGGTAGGCTGGCCCGCATGACAGAAATTGTCTCGAACCGGCACCGCGAGGGTTACGTCGGCGTGACGATTGCCTCGGGTCCCATCGCGCCGGATGGCGAACGATCGATCGAGATCGAAGGCCCGCTCGACTTCGGCGAACCCTGGAATCCACCGCCGCGGCCCGCGCGATCCGGCGCTCCGCTTCGAGCGTCCGGCTCCGCGTGGCGGGCGACACGCACGCCCGAGGGCCCGGTGACCCTGTTCATCGAAGCCCGCGGTAGCACGGTCCGCGCGCGAGCGTGCGGACCCGGATCGGCCTGGGCGCTGGCTCGCGTCGGCGCACTCGTCGGTGCTGACGACCGGCCCGACGACCTCGTCCCGCGCCACCGGGTCGTCGCCGACGCCGCCCGGCGCCTGCGTGGCCTCCGGATCGGGCGGACGGAGGCGGTCCTCGAGGCACTGGCCCCGGCGATCCTCGAGCAGAAGGTGCTCGGGATCGAGGCGTTCCGGGCGTGGCGGGCGCTCGTCCTGCGCTATGGCGAGGCGCGCCGGGGCCGCCGGCGACGCCGGGATGCGGGTGGCCCGTCGGCCGCCGTGGCCTCGCCGGCTGCCCTACTACGCGTTCCACCCGTATGGCGTGGAGCGGCGGCGCGCTGACGTGATCCGGCGGGCGTGCGCGGCGGAGCGGTCGTCGATCGAGGCGGCCGGCCTGGGCGGTGCCGGCTGGCCTGACGGCGCGGCTCGTCGCGGTTCCCGGGCATCGGGCCATGGACGGCCGCCGAGGTCTGCGTCGCGGGTCCTTGGCGACGCCGACGCGGTGAGCGTCGGCGACTTCCACCTGCCGCAGCTCGTGGCGTTCGCGCTCGCCGGCGAGGTGCGCGGCACGGATGAGCGGATGCTCGAGCTCCTGGAGCCGTACCGCGGTCAGCGGGACGGGTCATCCGCCTGCTGGAGCTGTCCGGGGTCGGACCGCCGCGCCGCGCACCACGGCTGTCACCGCAGCCCATCGACGGGTTCTGACCCGGGCTTCGGCAGATCGTGCGTGGAGCACGCTCAGGACCCCGTGAACACCCGGCGTACACTCGCCGTCCGATGCCGACCGCCACCACTCGCACGCCGTATACGCAGGCCACGCGCATGGCCCTGATGCCTGCGCTCCTGCGCGAGCGCATCCTCGTGCTCGACGGCGCGATGGGCACGATGGTCCAGCGCTACCGGTTCGCGAGGAGGACTTCCGCGGCGAGCGCTTCGCGGACCACCCAAGGACGTCGCGGCAACACCGACCTGCTCAGCCTGACCAGGCCCGACGCGATCCGCGAGATCCATGCGGCCTACCTCGGCGCCGGGGCGGCATCATCAGCACCGACACGTTCACGGCGACCCGCATCGCCCAGGCCGACTACGGCCTGTCCCACATCGCCGGCGAGGGCTCAACGAGGCCGGCGGCGCCGGCTGGCGCGGGCCGCGGCCGACGACGCGGAGGCGGCTGACGACGACCTCGGTTCGTCGCCGGTTCCCTCGGTCCGACGAACCGCACCGGCTCGATCTCGCCGGACGTGAACGACCCCGCGGCCCGCAACGTCAGCTTCGGGAGCTGGCCGCGGCGTATCGCGAGGCGGCCGAGGGCCAGGTGCGCGGCGGCGCGCGGACCTGCTCCTCGTTCGAGACGATCTTCGACACGCTCAACGCCAAGGCGGCGATCTTCGCCATCGAGGAGGCGTTCGAGGGCCTCGGGCGGCGGATCCGCCGATCGTGGTTCAGCGGCACGATCGTCGACGCATCCGGCCGCACCTTGTCGGGCAGACGCTGGAGGCGTCTGACCAGCGTCCGGCACGCGCGCCCGATGCTCGTCGGCCTCAACTGCTGCGCTCGGCGCGAAGCAGCTTCGCGAGCACGTCGTAGATGCAGCGGGCTCCGCGGACGTGCCGCTCGCCGCGTACCCGAACGCGGGCCTGCCCAACGAGCTCGGCGGCTACGACAAGACCACCCGCCAGACGTCGACGATGCTCGGCGAATGGGCCCGCGCGAGCCTGATCAATCTCGCCGGCTCGTGCTGCGGCGGCACGCCCGAGCACCCGCGCGCCATCGTCGCCGCGGTCGCCGGCGTCCCGCCGCGCGTCGGTCCCGAAGGGCGCCCACTCGACCCGCCTCGCGGGCTGCGAGCCACTCGCGATCCCGATGCCCGGTCGCGCCTTCGTCAACATCGGCGAGCGCACCAACGTCACCGGCTCCCGCAAGTTCGCCCGGCTGATGACCGGGTGGGCGAGCCCTCGGCCAACGGCGGCCGGGTGAGGCCGAGGACGAGGCGGTCGCCGTCGCGCGCGACCAGGTCGCGAACGGCGCCATGATCCTCGACGTGAACATGGACGAGGCGATGCTCGACGTCGAGGAGGCGATGACCCGCTTCCTGCGCCGGCTCGCTCGCGAGCCCGACATCGCGCCGTGCCGGTCATGGTCGACAGCTCCAAGTGGTCGGTCATCGAGGCGGGCCTGCAGCAGCTCCAGGGCCGGCCCGTCGTCAACTCGATCTCCCTCAAGGAGGGCGAGGCCGAGTTCCTGCGCCAGGCGGCGCTGTGCCGCGGTACGGCGCGGCGGTCGTGGTTATGGCCTTCGACGAGCACGGCCAGGCGGACTCCGTCGATCGCCGGGTCGCCGTCCTGACGCGCCTTACCAGCTCCTCGCCGAGACGGCCGGCTACGCCGACGACATCATCCTCGACCCCGAACATCTTCGCGATCGCCACCGGGATCGAGGAGCACGCCCGCTACGCCGATCTCGATTCTTCGAGGCCACGCGCCGCATGAAGGCCGCCCTGCCTGACGCCCGGATCAGCGGCGGCGTGTCAGCAACGTGTCGTTCTCGTTCCGCGGCAACGACCGTGTCCGCGAGGCGATCCACGCGGTGTTCCTGTACCACGCGATCGCGCCGGACCTCGACATGGCGATCGTCGAACGCGGGTGCGCTGCCCCAGTACGACGACATCGACCACCGGACCTGCTCGAGCGGATCGAGGACGTCGTCCTCGACCGCCGGCGCGGACGCGACGGAGCGCCTGCTCGCCATCGCCGACCCGGTGAAGGGCGCGCCGCCGTCGATCGGCTCCACCGATGGCCTGGGCTGGCGCGAGCTGCCGGTGAGACGAGCGCCTCAGCGCACGCGCTGGTCGAGGGCATCGACGCCTGGATCGTCGAGGACACCGAGGAGGCTCGGCCTGGCCACGAGCAGGCCGCTCGACGTCATCGAAGGGCCCGTTGATGGCCGGCATGAACGTCGTCGGCGACCGGTTCGGCCCGGCCGCATGTTCCTGCCCAGGTCGTCAAGAGCGCGCGGGTGATGAAGAAGGCCGTCGCGCACCTGATCCCGTACATCGAGGCCAGCAGAAGCGAGGGCCGGCAAAGCGGGCCAGGCAAGGTCGTGCATCGCCACGGTGAAGGGCGACGTGCACGACATCGGGAAGAACATCGTCGGCGTCGTGCTCGAGTGCAACGACTTCGAGGTGATCGACCTCGGCGTGATGGTGCCCGCGCCACGGATCCTCGAGACCGCGCGCGAGGTCAACGCCGACCTCATCGGGCTGTCGCGGCCTGATCACGCCGTCGCTCGACGAGATGGTCCACGTCGCGTCAGCTGCATGGAGCTCGACGGCATGACGACGCCGCTGCTGATCGGCGGGGCGACGACGTCGCGCATCCACACCGCCGTGAAGATCGAGCCGGCGTACTCGTCCCCGGTCATCCACGTCGCGGACGCGTCGCGCGCGGTGGCGGTCGCGGGCTCGCTCCTCGACAAGGACGGCCGGGCCGGCTACGCGACCGGATCCGCGAGGAATACGCGCAGCTCCGCCTCGAGCGCGAGAACCGGCGCGACCGCGAGACCCGCCTCACGCTCGACGGCACGCGCCAACCGCCTCGTGCTCGACTGGACCGCGCCGCCGCCGCGGCCGTCGTTCCTCGGCGTGCGGACCTTCGACGAGTACCCGCTGCCCGAGCTGGTCGAGCGCATCGACTGGACGCCGTTCTTCCAGACCTGGGAGCTGCGCGGCGCCTGGCCGGCGATCCTCGCCGATCCCGTGGTCGGCGCGGCGCCGCGAGCTGCACGCGGACGCCGTCGCGCTGCTCGCGCGCATCGTCGACGAGCAGCTCCTCACGGCGTCCGCGGTCGTGGGGTTCTGGCCGGCCAACGCGACGCCGGACGACGACATCGTGATCTGGGAGGACGAGGCGCGGACGACCGAGCTCGCGCGCCTGCACGCCGTCCGCCAGCAGATGGCCAAGCCCGACGGCCGCCCGAACGTGTCGATCGCCGACTTCGTCGGCCCGGCCGGCGTGGACGACTACATCGGCGCCTTCGCCGTGACCGCGGGCAAGGGCACGACCGATCTCGTGGCGGCGTTCGAGGCGGCGCACGACGACTATTCCGCGATCATGGCCCGCGCCCTCGCCGATCGGCTCGCCGAGGCCTTCGCGGAGCGACTCCACGAACGCGTCCGCCGCGAGCTCTGGGGCTACGCGCTCCGACGAGTCGCTGTCGAACGACGACCTGATCGCCGAGCGCTACCAGGGCATCCGCCCGGCGCCGGGCTACCCGGCGACGCCCGACCATTCCACCAAGCCGACGCTGTTCGAGCTGCTCGACGCCACGGCGCGAGCCGGGATCGAGCTCACCGAGATCGTGGGCGATGCTGCCGGCTGCGGCGGTCTCCGGGCTCTACCTGTGGCACCCCGGCAGCCACTACTTCGGCATCGGCCGGATGGGCCGCGACCAGCTCGAGGACTACGCGCGCCGCGCGGGGGTCGACGAGGCGGAGGCCGAGCGCCGGCTGCGGCCAAATCTCGCCGACGACGCCCAGACCTGATGGTGATCCGCCCGACCCGCCGGAGCGGCCGCGCACTGGCCCTGCCCCTCGCGCTGACGCTGTTCCTCGGGCTGCTCCCCGGCACCACCGGCGAGCGCCGATGCCGCCGCGACGCGCCACGTCTTCCGCGAGAACCTCGCCGGTCCGCGCGACTTCGTCCCGCAGGCCAACTTCGTCCAGTGCGTCGGCGCGAGCCTCCAGATGATGCTCAACATCGTCGAGCCCGGCACGGACCACTCGCCACGCACGCAGCGCGAGCTCCAGGGCCTCGCGCGGGCATGGAGCGGGCCGACGCCGTCGGGGTTCGAGCGCCAGGGGGCGAGCGTCCGGGGCTGGGTCGCGAGCCTCGTGATCCATCGCGCCGGGGCGTACCGGGCGGTCGGCGCCGACTCGCTGCGCCAGGCGATGCGCATCGCGGCGATCGCGATCCGCCGCTACCACCGCCCGGTCGGGCTGCTCGTCTGGCGTGGCCGGCACGCGTGGGTCATGAGCGGCTACGTGGCGACCGCCGACCCCGTCAGCGGCAAGCCGTTCACCGTGACGGCCGCGTACATCCTCGACCCGCTGTACCCCTACGGCTCGAAGACATGGGGCCCCAGCCCGACGCCCGGGACGGCCGTGTCGATCGCTGCGGTCGGCCGGCAGTTCGTCCGTCGCCGGTCGTCCGGGCCGTGGAGCCACCTGCCGGGCGCCGACTGGCTGCGCAACAAGTACGTCCTGGTCGTGCCGACCGGCGCGATCCAGGCCGGCATGGACTGAGCGACGGGAGGACCCATGGCCACGCCAGCCTTCACGAAGTCGCCGCCGGAGCTCGTCGCCCGGTTCGACGCGGCCGCCGAGCGCCACCCGGAGGCGCAGCGCAAGAAGATGTTCGGGTACCCGGCGCTGTTCGCGGGCGGCAACCTCGCGACCGGGCTGTTCGCCGACAGCTGGATGGTTCGCCTCGGCCCGACGGACCTCGAGGCGCTGGTCGCGCTGCCCGGTGCCGGCCCGTTCTCGCCCATGCCCGGCCGGACGATGAAGGGCTACGCGACGCTGCCGCCCGACGTGATCGCCGACGACGCCGCCCTCGACGGCTGGATCACGCGCGCACTCGCCTTCGCGGGGTCGTTGCCGGCCAAGAAGTAGCCTTCGCCGATCGTCGGGTATCGGAATCCGCGCAAAAGCCGTATCCTCGTTCGACGCCCCGACATTGGGCGCAGCCTAGTACGGCTCACTCGATCCTCTCCCCCTCCGGATTTCCGCCGAGGTCTGATCGCGGAAACCGTCACCAACACCATGGAGAGGACTCCCTCATGTCCGTCGACAAGACGCTCACCTGCGCCGACTGCGGCCAGGAATTCACGTTCACTGCCAGCGAGCAGGACTTCTACGCCGAGCGCGGCTTCACCGAGCCCCGCCGTTGCGCCTCCTGCCGCGCAAGCCGCAAGGCGGCCCGCAACGCCGAGGGCGGCGGCTCCGGCGGCTACAGCTCCGGTGGCGGCTACAGCTCGGGCGGTGGCTACAGCTCCGGTGGCGGCTACGGCTCCGGCGGCGGCTACGAGTCTCGCGGACCGCGCGAGATGTTCCCGGCCACCTGCTCGTCGTGCGGCCAGGCCACCGAGGTCCCGTTCAAGCCGACCTCCGGCAAGCCCGTCTACTGCAGCTCGTGCTTCGCACAGCGCCGGGCCTGATCGCGTGACCGACGGCCGACGCCCGCCCACTGGGCTGCCTCCCCGGAGGCCGCCCAGCCCGCCCGATCCGCGCAAGCACCTGATCGCCGACTACCGGCACCGTGACCAGATGGTCACCTGCCTGTGCGGATGGGTCGGGAGCTCGCAGTCGTCGGACGGACGGACGTCGAGCTGGAGCCGGCACGTCGCCGAGGCCAAGGCGGAGAGCCGCTAGCGCTCCGCCGCCAGATACAGGAACAGGCTCGCCACGCGGCGAGCCTGTTTTTTGTTGGGCCCGAGCGCCCGGCCGCACGCCGGTCGCGAGGGTCCGCCTAGTTGGCGGACTTGAGCACGTCCAGCGCCTTGAGCAGCTGGGCGTCCTTGGTGGCCGCCAGCTGCGCCGCGGTCATGTCCTTGAGGGTGTCGGGGACCACCGGGGTGGTGTTGTCGGGAAGCGCGACCTTGACGTCGGGCTCGAGGCCCTCGTGCCAGATCGGGCGCCCGTCCCGGGTGAGCCAGCGCTCGACGCCGATGCTCAGCGCCGAGCCGTCCGAGAGGTTGAAGCGGCCGAGCACGGTGCCCGTGCCGAACGTCTTCTCGCCGACCACCTTGCCGCGGTCCGCGTCCTGGATCGCGCCGGTGACGATCTCGGCCGAGCTGGCCGTGTTGCCGTCCGCGAGGACGACCAGCGGGATCTTGGTCGCGAGGCCGCCCGGCTGGACGGGGACGTCCTTCTCGACGCCGCTGCGGTCGACGCTCTGGTACACGGTGCCGTCGCCGACGAACTGGCTGGCGACGCCGATCGCCTCGTTCACGTAGCCGCCCGGGTTGCCGCGCAGGTCGAGGACGATCTTCTTGGCGCCCGCGGCCTGCGACTTGGTGATCGCGTCCTGGATGGCCTTCGTGGCGCCCGTCGAGAACTGGTCGAGGCGGATCATCGCCACGTCCTGGCCCGGGATCATCGCCCAGCTCACGAGCGGCAGGTCGAACTTCTTGCGGACGATCTTGACGTCGAACGGCGCCCCGCCGTCGCGCACGATGGTCAGCGTGACGGCCTCGCCCTCGGGTCCGCGGACGCGCGACACGACCTCGTCGGTCGTCTGGTCGGTCGTCGCCTGGCCGTCCACCGCGGTGATCTTGTCGCCGCGCTTGAGCCCGGCGGCCTCGGCGGGCGTTCCCGGGATCACCGTCTGGATCGTTGCGCCCTTGGTCGTGTCGCTGTCGAGCTGGACGCCGATGCCGACGAAGGTGCCGGACAGCGACTGGTCGGTGGCCTTCAGCTCGTCCGCCGTCAGGAACCGCGTGTGCCCCTCGTCGCCGACAGCGGTGACCAGCCCGCGGATCGCGGCGTACGCGAGGTCCTGCGTGTTCAGGTCCTTGGCGTCGACGTAGTTGTCCTCGATCGCCTTCCACGCCTCGCCGATGAGGGCGAGGTCGGCGGCGCTGGTGTCGCCCGAGGCGGCGGGGCCGTTCGCCGTGCCGGATCCCGCTCCGTTGACGAGGCCGGAATCGCCGACGGCGACGCCGCCCGCGAACACGACGACGGCGAGGACGGGCGCGAGGATCGCGATCGCCCACTTCGAGTAGCTGCGACGGGCGGGGGCGGGTCCGGCGAGGGGTGCCGGAGCGGGCGGGGGCACGGGCACGACGGGCTCGACCGGCGCCGGCGGGATGGCGCCGGCGGCGGTGGTCGTCTGGGTCGAATCGAAGGGGTTGGTCATGATGTCCCGGGGGCTTGGGGCGCGCGAGGACGCGGGCACTCTGGCCAGCATGATGCCTCAAGCCTTCAGGCCGGGTGTCCGGCGGGTGAAGTTGCCTTACGCCTCGGGACGTGCGGATGCGCCCCCGGCGGAGTCCGCCGGGGGCGCTGGATGCGCGGTGTGCGCGAGGCTGGCGCGGTTCCGCGTGCGGCGGTCGGCGCCCTCCGGACCGGTCAGTCCGGCCGGATGTTGTGGTTGGCGTGGAACACGTTCTCCGGGTCCACGCGCCGCTTCACCTGGACGAGGCGCTCGTAGGTCGCCCCGGGGTAGGCGGCGCGGAGGCGGGATGCGTCCTCCTCGCCGAGGAAGTTCGAGTACACGCCGCTCGCCTGGCCGGAGAGGTCCGCGTGATAGGCCTCGGCGTACGCCTTCAGCTCCTCGTACGGGGCCTCGGAGTGCGCGAGGACCGTGGCCATCACCGTCGCGTCGCGGTGGGCGAAGGCGGTGGCGCCGGCGGGCACCCGGGCCATCTCGCCGCCGAGGACGCGGAGCTGCGTCATCGCCATCGCCCCCTGCGGGCTCCGGTGGCGATCGACGATGGCGTCGATGGCCGTGGCGTCCAGGTCCGGCAGGAACGCCGACCGGATGACGGCCTGGCCCGGCCGCTCGCCCTCTGCGGTGAGCTGGTACATCGCCGGGTAGGGCATCGGCCCGACCATGTCGGCGATGGGCGTCGCGATCGCGCGGAACGGCGCCATCGCGGCGGCCCCGTCCTCGAGCGGCCCGGCGTGGACCGGCATGACGACGACGACCTGCATGCCCACGGCCTCCGGCGGCACGAACGGCGCGGGCGGCAGGCCCATGACGAACGTGATCTGCGTGAGCTCCTCGGGCGCCGCGACAGAGGCATCGACGACGTCGCGCAGGACCTGGGGGGTGAGCGGCAGGACGAGCATGCCGCCGGTGACCATGTTCACGGGGTGCAGGCGGTAGCGGAACCGGGTGGCGATGCCGAAGTTGCCGCCGCCACCGCGGACGGCCCAGAACAGGTCGGGGTCCGACGTCTCGTTGACGGTCACCAGGTGGCCGTCGGCCGTGACGAGGTCGACCTCCAGCAGGCTGTCGATCGTCATGCCGTGCTTGCGCGCCAGCCAGCCGATGCCGCCGCCGAGGGTCAGGCCCCCGAGGCCGACGGAGCCGGTGTCGCCGAACGGCGTCGCGAACCCGTGCTGGTTCGCGGCCCACGTGTACTCGCCGGCCGTCGCACCGCCCTGGGCGGAGCCGATGCCGCGGACCGGGTCGATGTCGATGGCGCGCAGGGCGCCGAGGTCGATCAGCATCCCGCCGTCGCTCGTCGAGTGGCCGGCGACGCTGTGGCCGCCGCCGCGGACGGCGATCTCGAGGTCGAGGTCGCGGGCCGTGACGACCGCACGCGCGACGTCGATCGCCGACTCGGGGCGGACGATCAGGGCGGGCCGCCGGTCGTAGTGGGTGTTGTGCGCACCGCGCGCCTCGTCGTAGCCGGCATCGCCGTCGACCAGGACGCGACCCCCGATCGCGGCACGGATCGCGCGCAGGTCGGATCCGGGGACACCGGGGCTGGCGGTCGGTCGGTCGGGGCGGGCGGATCGGGGATGCGCGCTGGGGGCGGCGGGGGCGGCGGCGAGGTCCGGCATCGCGGTCGGCTCCTTGGGCGATCGGGTGGTTCAGGTCGATCTGGGCGATCGGTGACCTGATCCTCGCCGGGCGCGACGCGGGCGCCATCGGACGTGCGATGCCGGGACGCCCCGACGCCGGTCGGGACGCGCGATGGACGAATGACGATGGCGGATGCGCGGCCGTCGTGCCGACGGCGGGGCCTCGGCCCGGTCAGACGGGCAGGATGACCGCCACGATCCCGACGAGGAGCCCGATCACGCCGGCGGCGGCACCGATCTGGGTCGCCCGCACCCGGTCCCGTCGACGTGCCTCGGCGTCGACGACCTGGTGGGTCTCGCCGACGTCCTCGAAGTTGAACACCCCGCGCGACCCGAAGCCCGCACAGAACTTGAAGTACGCCTGGAGGTACCCGGACGCCGCGACGGCGACCGGCAGGGCCACGAGCAGTCGGACGATGGACGGGGCGCCGATGGCGACCAGGACCGCGAACAGCACGACGGCCGCGATCACGCCGACGTGCCCCGAGCGCCGGCGCCTGGCGATCTCCGCCGGTCCGATGTTGCAGACGCCTGGCTGGTACTCGCCCGACAGGGTCACGAGCGGGCCGGGCTGGCCCGCGGCGGCGAACTGGGACTGGGTCATTGGACGCTCCTTGTGTTCCGCCGTCGATCCTACGCTCGATCGCGATTTGGCTCGTTTCCGGAGCCTCGCAAGCACGCGGGATCGTGCTCGGCGGATTGTCGAAACGCTCGCGAACGAGTACCGTGGAACGGTCGCCGCCTCTTGTGGTGATGCTGCGTGGTCGACCCCCATCTCGAACGGGCCGTGCGTCGGCTCTTCGGTTCGGGAATGAAAGGGTCAGTCAAATGGCCAAGGGCACCATCAAGAAGGTCGTCGCCGATCGCGGCTTCGGCTTCATCACCGCCGAGGACGGGAAGGACTACTTCTTCCACCGCGGCGGCCTCGTGGCTCCGCTCGACTTCGACCGCCTCATGGGCGGCGAGTCCGTGGAGTTCGAGATCGAGGCGAGCCCCAAGGGCCCGCGCGCGATCCAGGTCAGCGCGGCCTGACGGGCACTCGCCCCTGAAGACGGCGGCCGACGCGCGATTGCGCGCCGGCCGCGTCAGTCACGACCGCTGATCGCGGGATCCGCCGCACGCAGGATCAGCCGCCGACACCGCGTCCGCCCGCACCGGAGTCCGTTATCCCGATAACCGCATATGTTTCGACGTACGTGCCGCACCGCTGCGGCATCGCCACGTTCACCCACGACCTCGCGGCATCGGCGGGTCCGCACCACGTCGTCGCCCTGCATCCCCCGACCGGGCCGGATGCCTACCCCAGGGAAGTCCGCCACCGCATCCGGCGTGACACCCTCGCCGACTATCACGTCGTCGCCGACGCCCTGAACGCGTCCGGCACGGACGTCGTCTCGATCCAGCACGAGTACGGGATCTGGGGCGGCGCCGACGGCGGCTACGTCCTCGACTTCGTCCGTGCGCTGGATCGGCCAGTCGTCACCACGCTGCACACGGTCCTGCGTCGGCCGACCCCCAACCAGCGGCACATCCTCACGAGCCTGATCGAGCTCTCGACCTCGACCGTGGTCATGTCCCAGGCCGCGGCCTCGATGCTGGTCCGCGAGTACGGCGTCGACGACCGGACGGTCGAGATCGTGCCCCATGGGGTGCCCAACCTGCCGCTCGTGGACCCGGACAGCGTCAAGCCGCGCCTCGGCCTCGACGGCCGGCTGGTGATCCTGAGCTTCGGCCTGCTCGGGCCGGGCAAGGGCTACGAGTCCGCGATCGCGGCGATGCCCGCCGTGGTCGAGGCGATCCCGTCCGCGATCTACGTGATCCTCGGCGCGACCCACCCGGACCTGCTCCAGCGCGAGGGCGAGGCCTACCGCGAACGACTCGAAGCCACCGTGGCGTCGCTCGGCGTGACCGAGTCGGTGCGGTTCATCGACCGGTTCGTCGGGCGACTCGAGCTCGGGACGTGGCTCGAGGCGGCCGACCTGTTCGTCACGCCGTATCCGAACCTGGACCAGATCGTGTCCGGGACGCTGTCGTACGCGATGAGCTCGGGCAAGGCGATCGTGTCGACGCCGTACGCCTATGCGCTCGAGCGCCTCGCCGGCGGTCGCGGCACCCTCGTCGCTCCGGCATCCTCCCAGGCGCTGGGCGACGCGTTCGTCGACCTGCTGGGCGACCGGGAGCGACGGCAGGCGATCGGCAGCGCGCGCCTATGCCTACAGCCGCGGCATGATCTGGTCCACGGTCGGGACCGTATACGAGCGGATCTTCGCTCGCGCGACGCTCCCCGTCCTGCCGCCGCCCAAGCCGCTGGCGAAGCTCGCGGCCGTCGGTGGCTGAGCTCCCGCTCTATCCGGTCAACCGCCTCCATCTGGACGCCATGACCGGCGACCTGGGGATCTGGCAGCACGCGACCGGCGCCGTGCCCGAACGAGGCCTTCGGGTACTGCATCGACGACGTCGCGCGCGCCCTGCTCGTCGACCTCGCCCACGCACGGGTCCTCGGCTGGGACGCGGTCAGCTCGAGCGCCTGGCAATCGCTGCGCTTCATGCGCGACGCCTTCGACCCGGTGAGCGGCCGGTTCCGGAACTTCCGCGACGCCGACGGCACCTGGCTCGACGCGGCGGGATCCGAGGACAGCCACGGCCGCGCCGTGCTCACGCTCGGCGTCGCGGTGCGGGATCATCCGGAGGCCGAATTCGGCGCGAACGCGAGGATGCTGTTCGGCGCGGCGCTTCCGGCCGCGACCCGCCTGCATGCCCTCCGTGCAACCGCGTCCACCGTGCTCGGCTGCGCGGCAGCGCTCGACGGACCCGGCCTGGATCCCGGGCTACGGGATGCCGCCACCGGTGCGCTCGCCAAGCTGTCAGCGCGGCTCCGGAACGCATTCGCGACCGCCGCGCGGGACCGGGACTGGCCGTGGCCGGAGCCCGTCCTCACCTACGAGAACGCGCTGCTCCCGAGGGCGCTCCTGGTCGCCGGTGCGCGGACGGGCGATCCGGACCTCAGCCGCCTGGGTCTCGATGCGCTGGACTGGCTGAACGCCGTGCAGACGAACGTCGACGGGGCGTTCTCGCCGATCGGCAACGACGGGTTCTGGCGACGCGGCGGACCGCGCGCCCGATACGACCAGCAGCCGATCGAGGCGACGTCGATGATCCTGGCCGCGGAGGTCGCCCACGCGCAGACCGGCGAGCAGCGGTACCTCGAGATCGTCGAGCGCGCCTACGCCTGGTTCCTCGGCAGCAACGACGTGGGGGTGCTCGTCGCCGACCCGGCGACCGGCGGCTGCTTCGACGGCCTCGAGCCGGCCGGCGTCAACCGCAACCAGGGCGCGGAGTCGACGCTGATGTGGCTCCTGGCCCTCGAGCATGTTCGGGCGGTCCGACGCGTCGCGACCGCCCCCCAGCCGTGGCATGCCGGCCGTCCGCCCGGCCGTCGCCCCGTTCGCCGCGAGCCGAGGGTGACCACCGTGGATCCCGAGAGCAGCGACCTGTTCCAGCGTCACGCTGCCAACCCGATCCTGACGGTCGGCCACGTCCCCTACCGCGCGAACTCCGTCTTCAATCCCGGCGCGGCGCGGGTCGGCGACGAGACGGTCCTGCTGGTGCGCGTCGAGGACCTGCGCGGGATCTCGCACCTCGTCGTCGCGCGGAGCCGCGACGGCGTCACCGACTGGCGGTTCGATGCCGAGCCGCTCCTCGCGCCACAGCCGGACAGCCACCCCGAGGAGATCTGGGGCTGCGAGGACCCCGCCTGACCTGGCTCCCCGAACGCGACGAGTGGGCGATCGCCTACACCGCCTACAGCCGGCGCGGCCCGCTGGTCTCGCTGGCGATGACGCGTGACTTCCGCGAGGTCCGCAGGCTCGGCCCGGCGATGCCGCCCGAGGACAAGGACGCGGCGCTGTTCCCGCGGCGGATCGACGGCCGCTGGGCGATGGTCCACCGGCCGTCGCCGCTTGCGCGGCGGGGCGCACATGTGGATCTCGTTCTCGCCCGACCTCCGGCACTGGGGCGACCACGGCCTGCTCCTCGAGGCGCGCGACGGCGCCTGGTGGGACGCCGGCAAGATCGGCCTCGGGCCGCCGCCGCTCGAGACCGAGGCCGGCTGGCTCCTCTGCTACCACGGGGTCCACGCCACGGCGTCCGGCCCGATCTACCGGATCGGCCTCGCGCTGCTCGACCTCGACGACCCGCGCGTCGTGCTCCGGCGGACGGACGACTGGGTCTTCGGGCCGGCGGCGCCGTACGAACGCAGCGGCGACGTGAACAAGGTCGTGTTCCCGACGGGCTGGGTGCACGATCCCGCGACGGACCTGCTCTCGATGTACTACGGCGCCGGCGACAGCGTGATCGCCCTGGCGACCGCGCGGTTGGGCGACGTGCTCGCCTTCATGGGGCGCGCACCCGAGCCTGCGCATCGGCAGTCCGCGGACGGGGACGCGTGGTGAGCCGGCGAACCGCAGGTCGCGCCAGGTCTCGCTAGGTCTCGCGCACGAGGCGACGGGCCGCGCGCGTGGCGCGCACGAAGTGGCGAAGGTGCGAGACCGGGCGGATGTGGCTCGGCTCGCCCGCGTAGATCGTCGAGATCGGGACCCAGTCCAGCGTCCAGCCGTTGCGGATGCAGACGGCGATCATCTCGATCTCGAACTCGAACCCTGACTCGCGGCTGTCGAGCATCGCGGTCATCAGCCGCCGCCCCAGGAGCCGGTAGCCCGACTGGTTGTCCGGCACGCGGCGGCCGACCGCCCACGAGAACGCGGCCGTGCCGATGGTGTTCGACGCGCGACGGACCGGCGGCATCCGGTCGAAGTCGCGGCTGCCGATGATCAGCTCGGGCCGTGGGCCGGACGCGCCCGGCGCCGTGTACGCCGCGATGAACCGCGGGATCTCGTCGGGGTCGTGCTGGCCGTCGGCGTCGAGGGTCACCACCGCGGCGCAGCCGTCCGCGAGCGCCCGCGCAAAGCCCGCCCGCAGCGCCGCGCCCTTGCCCTGGTTGGGCACCTGGCGGATGACCTCGGCGCCGGCCGCCTCGGCGTTCGCGGCGGTGTCGTCGGTCGAGCCGTCGTCCACGACGATCACCGGCAGGTGGCGGCTCGCGGCCACGACGACCGCGGCGATGCGCGGCCCCTCCTCGTAGCCCGGGATCAGGGCCGTGACGCGCGGCTGGTCTTCCGATAGCTGCGCGGGTGCCATCGGGTGATTATCCGCGTCCGGCGGGCCTCGGTTCACCTCCGGTTGAGACGCGGGTGCGTTCTCCTTATCCGATCCGGGTTGTCATCGAACTCTCATGAGCCGACCGAAGCATCGGGAGTCGCCGGTGGCGGTGCTGAGGAGTGCGCCCCACCGGCCCAATCGCAGACACACCCGCCACGGCGGGTACCGGAGGCTCCAGATGATCGAACCCGTGCGCGACGCCCGACCGCCGCTGCCCACCGCCCGACCCGACGACCCCCGCATCGCCGCCGAGGCGGTGCTGTTCGAGATCCGGCGCGTCATCGTCGGCCAGGACGCCATGCTCGAGCGCGTGCTCGTGGCCCTGCTCGCCGGCGGCCACCTGCTCCTCGAGGGCGTGCCCGGCCTCGCCAAGACGCTCACGATCAAGACCCTCGCCGAGGCCCTCGACGCCTCGTTCCGCCGGATCCAGTTCACCCCCGACCTCGTCCCCGCGGACCTCGTCGGGACGCGGATCTACCGCCCGTCGACCGGCTCCTTCGACACCGAGCTCGGCCCGGTCTTCTGCAACTTCCTCCTCGCCGACGAGATCAACCGCGCGCCGGCCAAGGTCCAGTCCGCGCTGCTCGAGGTGATGCAGGAGCGCCAGGTCACGATCGGTCGCGAGAGCCACGCGGTCCCGAGCCCGTTCCTCGTGATGGCGACCCAGAACCCGATCGAGTCCGAGGGCACCTACCCGCTGCCCGAGGCCCAGGTCGACCGGTTCATGATGAAGGTCGTCGTCGGCTACCCGAGCGCCGCCGAGGAGGCCACCGTCGTCGAGCGCTCGCTGCGCCCGGCCCCCGCGGTCCGCGCGATCCTCGACGCCGACACGCTCGCCGTCCTCCAGGCCTCGACCCCGAACATCTACGTCGACCCGGCGATCACCGCCTACGCGGTCTCGATGGTCGCCGCCACCCGCAACCCCGAGCTCGTCGGGCAGGGTGCGCTCAAGACCTACATCTCGTACGGCGCGAGCCCCCGCGGCTCGATCAACCTGGTCCACGCGGCCCGGGCGCTGGCGCTGCTCCGCGGCCGCCGCTACGTCGTCCCGGCCGACATCGCCGACCTCGCCCCCGACGTCCTCCGCCACCGCATCGTCCCGAGCTTCACGGCCCTCGCCGAGGAGGTCACCCCGGACATGCTGCTCGCGAAGATCATCCCGGCCGTGCCCGCACCCCGGCTGATCACGGAGGAGAAGACGGCATGACCGCCCTCGCACCGCGGGTGCGGACGGCGGCCAGGCCCGGCCCCGGGCCCACGCCGGAGGCACTCCTCCGCGCGCTCGACCTGTCCATCGGACGACGGATCCGCGGCCTCGTGGCCGGCGAGTTCCGCGCCCGCGACCTCGGCGGCGGCACCGAGCTGGCCCAGGTGCGGCCGTACGAGCCCGGCGACGACGTCCGGCGCATCGACTGGAACGCGACGGCGCGGATGACCGTGCCCCACGTCCGGGTCCACGTGCCGGAGCGGGCGCTGACCTCCTGGCTGCTGCTCGACGTCTCCCCGTCGATGGCGTTCGGCACCGCCGACCGCCGCAAGACGGACGTCGCCGAGGGCGTCGCGATCGCCGTCGGCCACCTGTCCACCCAGCGCGGCAACCGCCTGGGCGTCATCACCTTCGGCGGCCTCACCGACCGCCAGTCCCGGCCGATGGCCGGCCGCGCCGGCCTGCTCGCGACGCTGGGCGCCGTCGAGCTCGAGGCCGACGGCCGCGAGGGCGGCTTCAAGTCGCCCGAGTCCGCGCTGCGGTTCGTCGCCCACGGGGCGCCGGCCGGCGGGCTCGTCGTGCTGGTCTCGGACCTCCGCGGTCCGCTCGACTGGCTGCCCCAGCTGGGCGCGGTCGCCCAGCGCCACAGCGTGCTCGTCGTCGAGGTCCGCGACCCCCGCGAGGACGCGCTGCCCGACGTCGGCGAGCTCAACCTGATCGACGCCGAGACCGGGCGCACCGTCCGCGTCGACACCTCGTCGACCACCCTTCGCACCCGGTTCGCCGAGGCCGCCTCCCGCGATCGCGACCACGTCGCCCGCGAGCTCCGGCGCCTCCACGTCCGCCACGTCGTCCTGTCCACGTCCGGCAGCTGGCTCCGCTCGCTCGCCGACCAGCTCCGCCTCCAGGGAATGGTGTCATGACATTCGCGTCGCCCGAGCTGCTGCTCGTCCTCCTGCTCGTGCCGATCTTCCTGGCGCTGTACCTCCTGGTGCAGCGGCGGCGGGCGAAGTACGTCGTGCGGTTCACGAACGTGGACCTGCTGACCAACCTCGTCCCGAAGGCGCCCCGCTGGCGCCGGCACGTGCCGACCGCCCTCTACCTCGCGGCGATCGCCGCGCTCGCCATCGCGCTCGCCAAGCCGTCCGCCGTCCTCAACGTCCCCCGCGAGGAGGCCACGGTGATGCTGGCGATGGACGTGTCGCGCTCGATGATCGCCACCGACGTCAGCCCCACCCGCCTCGACGCCGCCAAGCAGGCCGCCGAGACCTTCGTCAAGCAGCTGCCCGCCGGGTTCCGCGTCGGGCTCGTGGCCTTCTCGACCGACGCGCGCCTGGTCGTCGCCCCGACGACCGATCGCGCCCAGGTCCAGCAGGCGCTCGACAGCCTCCAGGCCGACGGCGGCACCGCGCTCGGCGACGCGATCGTCGTGTCGCTCCAGGCCACCGCCGATGCCCGCACGGCGTCCACCGGCACGGCCACCCCCGCCCCGTCGGCCTCGCCGTCGGCGGCCCCGTCCACCACGCCGTCGGCTGACGCGCAGCCGCCGCTCGTCGCCACCGTGCTCCTGTCCGACGGCGCCAACTCGACCGGCTCCACCGAGCCGCTCGACGCCGCGTCGCAGGCCGCGGCCGCGAACATGCCGGTCTACACCATCGCGCTCGGGACGCAGGACGGCACGGTCGACGTGCAGGACCCGCAGACCGGCCAGATGCGGACCCTCAACGTCCCGCCCGACACGCAGACCCTCGCCGCCATCGCGGAGACGACCAGCGGCCGCTTCTTCGAGGCGCCGACGTCCCAGGATCTCGCGCAGATCTACGACAGCCTCGGCTCCAAGGTCGGCTACACCCAGCAGGAGCAGGAGGTCACGCAGTGGTTCGCCGCGGCGGCCCTGATCCTGGTCCTCGGCGGCGCCGGCCTGGCCGCCCTCTGGTTCAACCGCATCCCGTAGCCGTTCCGCGGCAACGCACAGCAAGAGGCCCGGGTCGCGGATGCGGCCCGGGCCTCTTCTTCGATCTGGTCGACGCGACGGACGCTAGGCGGAGCCGTCGCGCTTGATCCCGAACACCTCGCGGACGTCGTCCGTGTAGAGGTACCAGAGGATGATGGCCGGCAGCAGCGCCGCACCGAGCGCCTGCCCGATGCCGGCGTCGAACATCACGAAGAACGCCGAGATCAGGCCGAACACGGCCACGAGGACCGCGAACAGCCAGCCCCAGGGCTGCAGGGTCCACAGGGCGAGCGACGCCGCGGCGAAGGCCGCACCGACGATCACCCACATGACGCCCCAGAACCACAGGCCGGTCGTGGCGGGCGCGTCCTTGAACGCGCCGAACCAGTCGAACCCGATCAGGCGGAAGCCGGTGAAGATGTACAGGAACGAGGTCATCAGGCCGAAGAAGCCGAGGACCGCGATGAGGATGGGCGGATTCTTCATCCTGGGTGGTTGCTCCCTCACTCGGTATGGCGGCCTGGGCTCACGCTGATCGACCGGTAGCCGCCGCCGTCGCCGGTCGCATGCGTGACGTTCGCTCGATGTCCACTCCCGAGTCGCCGATGCGGTCCCGGTCCGCTCGGCTCGCGCACAGGGTACGCCACGCGCGAAGCCCCATCCGGTGACGTCGATGGTGCTCGCGACCCGGTCGGTGCCGCCCATACACTGCCGCCCGTGAGGGCGTTCGTCATCGAGGGACCGGGGCGCGGGCGCGTCCGCGAGGTCGACCCGCCGTCGGCGTCGCAGGGCGAGGTCGTCGTGGACGTCGCGCGGGTCGGCGTGTGCGGCACGGACGTCGAGCTGTTCAGCGGCGAGATGGCCTACCTGCACTCGGGCGAGGCGGCGTACCCACTCCGGATCGGGCACGAGTGGTGCGGGACCGTGTCCGCCGTCGGCGCCGGCGTCGACACCGCCTGGCTCGGGCGCCGCGTGACGGGCGACACGATGCTCGGCTGCGGGCGCTGCGACCGGTGCCGGGCAGGACGTCAGCACCTGTGCGCGGACCGGTTCGAGGTCGGCATCCGCAACGGCCGGCCCGGCGCGCTGGCCGAGCAGCTCGCGGTGCCGGCGTCGTCGCTCCACGCGCTTCCGGACGCGATCGACGACACGGCGGGGGCGATGGTCGAGCCCGGCGGCAACGCCTGGCGAGCCGTCGAGGCGGCCGGTGTCGACGCCGGCGAGCGGCTCCTCGTCGTGGGCGCCGGCACCATCGGGCTCCTGGTCGCCCTGATGGCGAGGGCCCGCGGCGTCGAGGTCCACCTCGTCGCCCGCCGCGAGCCGTCCGCGCGGTTCGCCGCCTCGCTCGGGTTCGAGCACGTCTGGCAGGCCGGTTCGGTGCCCGCGCTCGCGTTCGACGGGGTGGTCGACGCGTCCAACTCGACGGACGTCCCGGCCCTCGCCGTCGACCTCGTCGAACCGGGCCGGCGGGTCGTCTGGATCGGCCTCGCGGGGCAGCCGAGCCTCGTCGACAGCCGTCGCGTGGCCCTCAAGGACGTCACGGTCGTCGGCGTCCTGAGCGGCTCGCCGGGCCTCGAGGGCGCGATCGGCCTCTACGGGTCGGGACGCGTGGATCCCGCGCCGCTCGTGGCGGGGATCGTCGGCCTCGACGAGGTCGCGGGCGTGCTTGCCGGCGAGCGACCGCCCGGCTGGGGCTCGGGCCCGAAGGTCCACGTCGACCCGCGGCGGTGACCGAATCCGCGGTGCACGGCGGCATGCCGCATTCCGCGTCCGGCTCGCACGAAGCACGCCGGATCACGCATAGTTGGCGATCCAAACACACGAAGACTCGACGCACGATGACGGGGCACACCAGAAGGAGCTCGTGATGGCGAAGGCGAAGACCGGACGTTCCGCGGCGGACGCGGCGCGGACCGTGGGGGTCGAGGACCTCGAGGCGGGCGCAGAGCTCGTCGACGCGGCGGGCGAGGCGGCTCGCGAGACGGTCGGACTGGCAGCGATCGGGGCCGCGGACGTCACCAGCGGCGTCGACCAGCTCGATCGCGCCGAGGACCTCGAGGACCTCAGTGACATCGCGACCCGCGAGGCGGTCGCCGACACCGTGCGCGGCGCGGCGACGCTCGAGGCCGCCGAGGAGACCGCGGACGTCAGCGCCCTGGTCGCGGCGGTCAGCGTCGACAACCTCGAGCGGGGCATGTTCCTCGCCTCGCTCGCGGGCCAGCTCGAGGTCGCCGGCAACGTCGTCGAGCTGATGCGGATGCCCGTCCTGGCCTCGTTCCTCGACGTGAAGGGCCGCCAGCTCCACGGACTCGCCGTGAACGAGATCAGCCGAGCGATGGCGGCGGCGGCGCTCGCGGAGGGCATGGACGCCCTGAGCGGACGCCTCGCGGCGATCGGGCTCGGCGAGATCGCCGAGGGCATCTCGGAGATCGAGGCGGCCGACGCGCTGCTCGACGCCCGCGACGACGCCGTGTCGTCCGGCATCGAGTCGGCCGCCGCCGGCGTCGCGGAGCTGTCCGCGGCCCAGGCAGGCGCCCGCGCGACCCGCCAGCTCGCCGGTGCCGGCCTCGTCATGGCGACGCAGGGCGCCGAGGAGGTCGGGGCGGCCGAAGGCTACGAGGCGGCATCCAAATCGGCCGCGAAGCCCGCGGCCGAGGAAGCCCGCGACGAAGGCGACGTCGAAGGCGGCCGCGAAGCCGGCAGCCAAGTCGAGCGCCAAGCCGGCCGCGAAGTCGTCCACCTCGAAGGCGCGATCCACCGGCGGTTCGACGCGCAAGAAGTAGGGTGACCTCGCCGACCCGCGTCTCTCCGTTCGCCGTCCGGGGCGTGCTCGAGGGCTTCTACGGCAACCCGTGGACCCACGAGCAGCGCCTCGAGCTGCTCGGATTCATGGCCTCGCGCGGCATGAACACGTTCGTCTATGCGCCCAAGGACGACCCCCGCATGCGGCGCGACTGGCGCTCCGCGTACGTCGGGCCCGACCTGCGCCGCCTCAACGAGCTCGTGAACCGGTCCCGCGCCGCGGGGATCGAGCTGATGTTCTGCGTGTCGCCGGGCCTGACGATGCGCTACTCGGACGAGGAGGACCTCGAGGCGCTGTGCGACAAGCTGGGCGCCGTCGAGCAGCTCGGGGTCACCAGCTTCGGCCTGCTGTTCGACGACATCCCGGCCGACCTCCAGCACCTCGAGGACCGCGAGGCGTTCGACACGCTCGCCGATGCGCACGTGGCCGTCGCCAACCAGGTCTACGAGCGTCTCGAGCGGGGCACCCGGCTCACCGTCTGTCCCACCGTCTACAGCGGCGGCGGCACGGAGTCGTACCTCGCCACGCTGGGCGCGGGGCTCGAGCCGGGCATCGACGTCTTCTGGACCGGCCGGTCGATGTGCTCCCCGACCCTCGACGTCCGCGACGCGGCCACCTTCGAGCGAACCGCCCGGCGGCCCGCCACCTACTGGGACAACTACCCGGTGAACGACGTCTCGATGCGCTTCGAGCTGCACATCGGGCCGTATCGCGGCCGCGACCCCCACCTGTTCCGCCACGCGTTCGGCGTCGTCGCCAACGGCATGGAGCTGTTCGAGGCGTCGAAGATCCCGATCGCGACGATCGCGGACTACCTCATGGCGCCCGAGACGTACGACGCGGAGAAGAGCTGGCGTCGGGCGATCCGCGACGTCGCGGGCGACGCGGACCTCGAGGCCTTCGCGCTGTTCGCGGACAACGTCCGATCGTCGTGCCTCGCCGCCGAGGACGCCCCGGCCCTCGTCGCCGCCCTGCAGACATTCGCCTTCCGGACGGACCAGGGCGACGGGGCGACGGCCGCGGCCGACCTCGCGCTGTTCGCCGACCGCTACGTGGCCGCCGCGGAGCACCTGCTGCGCGGCCCGGTCGAGAACCGGGCGCTGATCGACGAGTGCCGGCCGTGGATCGAGGCGTTCGAGGTCGGCGGCGCGGGCCCTCCGCCTGGTCGCGACGCTCGCGACAGAGCGACGACTCGAGCGCGACGGGCCCGGCGAGCTCCGCCCGTACCTCGCGCGACTCCGTGAGGCGCGCGTCCGGGTGTTCGGCGACGTCCTCGACATGGCGCTCGCTGAGATCACCGGGACCATGGTCCGCCCGGGTCGGCCAACGCTCGAGGTCGCGGACTGAGGCACGCTCAGCCGCCGGTGACCCGGTACACCGTGCCGGAGCCCCAGTCGCCGACATAGAGCGCGTCGCCGGCCGCGAGCAGCCCGACCGGCTGCGACAGGCCCGCGAGGTAGGTCCGTGGGGCGGACGTCGCGGTCACGCCGCCGCCGGTGACCGACAGGTCGACCGCCAGCACGACGCCCTTCGCCCACTCCGCGACGAGGGCGGTGTCGCCGCCGACGACGGCCACGCCGCTCGCCGCCGCGTGGGCGTCGAGCGTCGCGATCGGTGACGGGGCGTCCGCGCACGTCGCGTCGTCCTGCCCGTAGCAGGCGGGGAACCCCCAGTCCTGGCCGGCCTCGACGCCGATGAGCCAGTCGCCGGGCGTCGCGTCGCCGAGGTCGTCGCGCTGGTTCTCGCTCGCCAGCAGGATCGACGTCCCGGGCACGTACGCCAGCCCGACCGGCGCCCGCAGCCCGCCGGCGATCACGTGGGCGCCCGTGCCGTCGGCCGCGAACCCGATCACGGCGCCCGCGAACGCCTCGGCCGGGTCGCAGGCATCGCACGGGGCCGAGATCCCGAGCACCAGCGAGCCGTCGGGCGCGACCGCCAGCCCGTTCACCTCGCCGACGCCCGTCGGGCAGCGTCAGGATCGTCGTGCGGGTCGCGAAGCTCGCGCCGTCGAAGCCGCCGTACGCCTCGACGCCCGCGGCCGACGCGACGTACAGCCGGTCCCCGACCCAGGCGAGGCCGAGCGGCGTGTGGAGGTTCGCGATGACGCGCGTCGGGCCGGCGGCACCGAGCAGGTAGACGGCGTCGGTGCCCGCGTCGCTGAAGGCCGCGGTCGAGGCCCAGAGCCGTCCGTTGCCGTCGATCGCGAGGGCGGCCACGTTCGGCAGGCCGGTCGCGACCACCGTCGCCGCCAGGCCCGACCGGGCCGGTGAGCCCGGACCCGATGTCGACGAGGGCCGTCGATGGGGCAGCCGTGGACGTCGCGGCCGGCGACCCCGACCGTCGCCGCTCCCCCGCAGGCTGCCAGCGAGACGGCGAGCAGGAGCCCGAGGACCGGTGTGGGCCGGCGGCCCGCCGAAACGGGCCGCCGGTCGGTCGTCAGACGCTCGGCGAGGCGCTGACGTTGGGCGCGGCGGGCGTGGCCGGCGAGGCCGACGAGCCGCCGGAGCCGCTGGAACCGTTGGCGCCGCCCATGTTCGGGCAGTCCTGCCCGTTGTGGTTCGGCTTCCCCGACGGGGCGCCCGTGCCCCCGTTGCCGGGCGTCGTGGACGTGGACGGTGCCGGGGTCGCCGACGGGTCGGCCGCCAGCGCCACGGCGGTGCCACCGACCGCGAACAGCCCGACGGTCAGCAGGACGGACGCGATCGCCCGGCGGGTGCCCGAGAGCCGGCGCGGCGCCGTCTCGGGCACCGGTGGCGAGGTGATGGGTTCGGTGAACTCGGTCATCGAGGTCTCCATGGTGGCGAGGAGTGCGATTTGGATGGGGTGACACGGATCCGATCGATAGGCAGCTCCCCGTCGGGTCGAGCAAGACGACCTCCTGTGCCCGTGGGCACGAGCGTGGCCAGTTGGCTCGGCCGCCTTCCCGGGAGTCGAGAACGCGACCGAGGCGTCGATCGTCGTCACCGGCGCGTGAGAGACCGCTGAGTCGAGGGTGCTTCCCCGGGAGTTCGCAGCCGGTTCCCAGCCAACTGCCAGCCGCAGCGCTCGCCAACCGTCGTGAATGAGGCCGTTCGCCCGCCCATCTGGCGGCCATACTTGGGGCCTCGGGGCGATCGGGCTACAGAGGAGTGGGAATGATTCGCAACCTGTTGTCGGCAGCCGCCAGCGGCCTGGTGGTGTTCGTGTACCTGTTGATCTGGGGGGCGACCAAGTTCGCGCCGGACGTCACGGCCTTTGCGATCGCCGGCGTCGTCGCGGCGGTCGGCGGGCTGCTCTGGCCGGTGGTCATCGGCTTCCTCCTCGTCCGTCGCGTCCGCAACAAGCGCGACGAGGAGATCCAGAAGGAAGTGGATCGCCAGCTCGCCGAGAAGGGCCAGTAGAGCGCCCATTCCTGCCCGCGCGCGGGCCGTGACGACGCAGGGCGTCAAGACCCTGGTCGTCGCGGCAAGGCTCCTCCGGACGGCCCTGCGTGGCAGGCCTCGGGCTGCACGGACGTCCTGATCACGGGGAACGTCACCCGAGTAATCCGTCCGGGCCGCTCCGGCAGCCTACGATGGGCGCATGTACCGGAGAGTCGCCCGACCATGACGGACGCCCACGACCACGATGCACCCGGGCACGAGCACGCCCACGAGCACCAGCACACGCTGTCGTACGAGGACGCGATCACGGCGTTCCGCGCCGACAAGGACGAGTTCTTCAAGACCAGCCACGGGAGCCCGATCCCGGCCGCCGAGCGCGAGGCGTTCGACGGGCTCCCCTACTACCCGGTCGACGCCGGGCTCGTCTTCGACGACCTGGCCCTCGAGCCGTACGCCGGCTCCGAGCCGGTGGCGTTCGAGATCCCGACGTCGGACGGGCGCCTGCGACCGGCGGCTCGCGCCGGCGTGTTCCGGTTCCCGCTCGACGGCGAGGTGCGGACGCTCACGGCGTACACCTTCGCCGGGAGCGGCAACGAGTCGCTGTTCGTGCCGTTCCTCGACGCGACGAGCGGCAGCGAGACGTACGGCGCGGGGCGCTACATGGACATCGAGGTCGAGGACGACGGGACGTACTCGATCGACTTCAACCTCGCCTACCACCCGTCGTGCGTCTACGACGTGAAGTTCTCGTGTCCGCTGACGCCGGCGGAGAACCGGCTACCGGTGCGCGTCGAGGCCGGCGAGCGGCTCGGATCGGAGCACCACTGAGGGCGATCGCCGGCCCGGGCTAGCGGACGGCGGCGGCGCCTCGCGGGCCGCGTCGCCGCGTCCGGTACCACGCCAGGTACTCGACCAGCTCTTCGCGCTCGTCGTCGGTCAGGTCCGCGAACAGCGCGGCGCTCACGGCGTGTTCGGCGCCGGGCTCTGTCGCGCCCGGCACCTGGTAGCCGGACAGGCGCATGAGCTGGGCGTAGGGCAGGCCCAGCGCCTCGCTCAGCTGGTGGAGCACGTGCGGCGACGGACGCTTCACCGCGTCGAGCTCGAGCTTGCTGAGGTAGGCGGGTGAGATGCCCGCCGCGCGCGCCGCGTCGACACCCGACAGCTCGCGGATGTCGCGTGCCTGCCTGAGCACCGACCCCATCGACATCGTCACCGCTGGTTCTCCTACAGTGGAGCCCTAACACCACAGTTGACAATACCAGTGTCGCGTGCTTCACTGCAAGCAGACCGTGGGCCGAGCTCCACCGTCGGAGCCCTGGAGGCATCGCCCGCCAGCCCGACGCCCGGAAGACTCCGCCCCGAGCGAAGGGCGTTGGCGATGTTCCAGCAGCTGTTCATCGTCGGCGTCGTGTCGATGGCGGGCCTCGCAATCCTCCGGGTCATCCGGGTGCGTGGCGGGCACGATCCGCTCCCCGACGGCCCGGGTCGGACGGCCTTCATCCTCGCCTTCCTGTTCATTCCGCCGTTGGTGCTGGGCGCCGTGCTGCAGCCTCCGCCCGGCGGAGCGCCCTTGGGCGGCATCTTCTGGGTTCCCGTCTATGCGTTGGTGCTGGGACTGCTGAAGGTTGCGATGGTGCTCGCGGCGGCGCTCGTCGAAGGCGTCGCGAAGGGTCGCACGCGGCAGCTCCTGCTCGTCGCGCTGCTCGGCAACGAGGGCGACGTCGATCGCATCTCATTCGACCCGCCGGTCACGGCGACCCTGGCCGAGCGCATGTCGCTCGTCGACCGCAGGAACGCCGCATTCCCACGTGGCGTCGAGTTCCCGGCCCAGGTGGATCGTTCCGACTTCACCTCGGCCTGGGACGAGCTCGACGGGGCGACCCGGTCGCTCGAGGCGCAGATCGCGGACGACCGCAGGCTCGGGCTGGGCGTCGCCTCGGAGGCGACCGCGACGGCCAGTGACGCTCGAGCCCGCCTGCTCGTGCTGCGGCGGCATCGCCGACACCCGCGGCATGGCGGCACTCGCATGACCGGTCGGGTGCGGCGGGGCATGTCGGCGATGCGGGACCGCGCGCCGTCGGCGGCACGCGCGACGCGGGGTGGCGCGCGAGTGACGACGAGCGCGTTGCAGCGACTCCCCGACTCCACCCTGAGCTGGCTGGCGGCCACCTCGATCGGGCTGGCCGCCGGCCTCCAGGTCGCCGGCGCGCCGCGGCTGGTGCGCGCGGCCGGGCTCGCACCCGCGGTGTTCCTGGGGGCGGCCATCGCCACGCGCCCGGTCGCGCCCGAAGTCCTCCCATGAACCCGCTCCAGAATCAGCCGGTCACGGCCGTGCCGAACGTCCTCAGCAACGAGACGATCCCCAACACGCTCGGCGGCGTCGGCGCGCCGGGCGCGCCAGTGGCCCCACGCGGCTTCTCCGGGACGCCGACGGTCGCGTCGATCGCGCTCCTGGCCATCGTGGTCGCGACCGTGGCGGCGATCGTGACCCGTTTCGGCTGATCGCCGCTCGACTCGCGTGATGGCCGCCGGCGGGAGGCCTATCGGGCCTGCATCGCCATCGTGTTCCGCATCATCACCTCGTGCGTCGGCCGCAGGTCCTCGGTCGGGCTGAACTGCAGGTACTCGGTCCCCGCCTCCACGACCGGGATGTGCCCGGGCGACAGGTAGAACGCGTCGCCCGGCTCGACGACGAGGTCGTGGTCCGCGAACCGGAACGTCAGTCGGCCCTTGAACACGTAGCCCCAGTGGGGGCACTGGCAGCGATCGTCGGGCAGGCCCCGCATCAGCGGCGTCGCGTCGATGTCCTGGGTGAACGAGACGAAGTCGACGGTATAGCCCTCGAGCTCCGCGCTGCGGTCCTCGACCGGGCCGGCGGCCTCGGGCTGCGCGGCCGTCTCTCGCGACGTCTTCTGCATGGCGGTCTCTCCGATCTGTCTGCGAGGGTTCCAGGAGACGATCGTGGACGGCCGTCGGCCGCGTGTCGTGAGGCGTTCACCCCATTTGTTGGCCGGCCCTCACGCGGGCTCGTAGCTGGCGACGAGGCCGTGTTGCGTGGCGAACAGGGTGGCGGACGCCCGGCTCGATGCGTCGATCTTGAGATAGATGTGCTCGACATGGTTGGACACCGTCTTGGGCGTCACGGTCAGGCGCTCGGCGATCTCGCGGTTCGAGTGGCCGCGGGCGAGGAGCCCGAGGACCTCGACCTCCCGGGCCGTCAGGCCGGCCGGCCACTCGCGATGGGCCGATGCCCGGTGGCCGGCCGCAGCCAGGACGAGGGCGACCGCCTCGCCGTCGAGCCGCCCGGCCTTCGCCTCGGCCCGCAGGAGGTCCGACGACGCGGCGTCAGTCAGGGCGGGACGATACGGACGCGGCTCGGTGGTCGCATGGAAGACGTCCGCCGCGGCGAGGAGCCTGTCGGGGAGCGTGAGGGACGAGGCCGACAGGCCGGCGGGATAGCCGCTGCCGTCGAGGCGCTCGTGATGGCGGGCGGCGATCTCGCGGCTCGCCGCGAGCGCCGGGACGCGCGCGAGCATCCGGTCGGCCAGGTACGGGTGCAGGCGGACGCGCTCGCGCTCCGCCTCGTTCAACGATGCCGCCTTGTCCCAGATCGTGTTCGAGACACCGAGCCGTCCGAGGTCGTGGACCAGCCCGGCCCGACGCAGCGCGTCGATCGACCCGGCCGGGAGCCCGGCGAGGCGTCCGGCCTCGGCGGCGAGCTTCGCCACGCCCCGTGAGTGTCCGGCCATGTGCGGCGCCTTCATGTCGACGAGGTCGGCCATCGCCTCGAGGACCCCGTCGAGCTCCTCGCCCGCCACGCGCCGGTCGAGCCACGGTTCGTGGTCGATCACGGCGGCCCACGTCGCCTCGTCGTCCAGGTCGTCGATGAAGGCCGCCCCGTTGGCCTCGAAGACGTCGGCGATGGCGGGGTCGAAGAGCCCACCGCGCTGCCGGCGCACGATGGCCAGGGCGGCATCGAGGCCGCGGGTGCGGCTGAAGACCTCGGCCACGTCCGCGAGCGGGACGATCCGGGCCGACACCGCGATCGCGTCGCCGGCGAGCCGATTGGGCTGGCCCTTGCCGTCCCACTGCTCGTAGGCCTGGCGCATCGCGGCCTGCGCGGTCTCGTCGAGCCCGATGCGTCCCGCGAACTCGGCGGCGAGCAGCGTGTGGGTCTTCAGGAAGGCCTGCATCTCCCCGAAGCCGCCGACCGGGAAGGCCGCGAGCCGTCGCGCGCGCTCGACCCTCGTGCCGCCCGACCCGATCCGCCGCAGGAAGAACGAGATGACCTGGGCGGTGTTCATCCCGAGGGTCTCGTAGCCCTCGCTCTTGAACGTGATGTCGTCCCCGAACCAGGCCGCCTGCTCCGTCGCGTCGGCATGGCAGTACACGTTCATCATCAGGCCGAGGTAGTAGGTCGTCGCCCGGTCGCGGTCGTCGAGGCCGAGGCCGTCCGCCAGGCGCAGCGCGATCGCCGTCCGCCGGATGCAGTGCTCCATCGGCTGTCCGAGGCCGAGGTCCGCCCCCAGCGACAGCATCGCGACCAGCTCCGCCAGCCTCACGCCGGCGGGCTCGGACCGTGTCGTCACGTGTCGGAGTCTAGGCCCCCGCGCCGACGACCTGCCGCCCACCGATCAGCGTTTCGTCAGCGGCCGGGATCAGGGTGCCGTCGCAGGACCCCTTCGGGCTTCGAGAAGTCATTCGCGCTTCCGGCCACGATCCCGGGACCAGGAGGCGATCCAGGATGATGTCCATGATCCGCGCGGCACTCGCGTTGCTGATGCTCACCGCCGTGCTGGCAGCGTGTGGAGGCTCGTCGGCCGCGACCGCGCCCGCGGCCCAGCCACCCGCGTCGACCCCGTCCACGAGCGACGCGCCGGCCTCGGGCGCCGCTGACGCGCCCAGCGCCGTGGACGCCTCGAGCGCCCCGCAGGGCTCGACCGCGGCGGTCGCCGCCTGCGCGCTCATCACCGAGCAGGATGCGACGACGCTCCTCGGCTCCGACCCGGGTCCGGGCATGGACACCGGCAGCGCGGACGCGCCCGCCTGCGCGTATGGCGCGTCCCTGACGTACCAGGTCCAGCTCGACGACGGGAAGGCGACGTTCGACACCACGAAGGCAGCGATGCAGGGCTCGGGAAAGGCGCAGGACCTGACCGGGGTCGGCGACGACGGGTTCGTCTTCATCGTCGGCAACACGATCGCCCAGATGGTGATCCTCAAGGGCTCCGAGCTCCTCACCGTGAACGTCCAGGGCGACCCGGCGCTCCAGAACATCACGCTCCCGACGCTGACCACGCTCGGGACCGCGGCCGCCGGACGCCTCTGAGGACGTCGACGAGCCGCTCCCTGCTCAGCCGCCCTTGAGCTTGCGCCAGCCGCCCGCGCGGTTGTTGGCGATGATCTGGCGGAACATGGCGAGCAGGGCGCGCTCGTTGATCGGCTCGTCCCGGCGGATCCCGACGGTCCGGGCCGTCTCGTTGCCGTGGCCCGCGGTGATGATCCCCTCGGGGTCGGGCACGATCGCGCCGTCGTAGAGGAACACGTTGACGTGGTCCTTGGCGGCAAGCAGCGCACAGATGTTGCCGTCGAGGACGAAGTACGGCTGGACCGACCGCTTGATGGTCTCCTCGACGGCGGGGTCCGCGTCATGGACCAGGTCGCGGACGCGGTGGCAGATCTGCTGCTGCCAGTCGGGCAGGGCGTCGATGTACGCGTCCACCCGCGGGTCCTTCTCGTACGTCACGCGTGGCGCGTAGTCAACGCGCTGAAACGGCCACGCGGCGGCGAGCCAGGATCGGACGGCGCCGTAGAGGACGGCGTCGAGCGGCGCCACGTCCGCGCGCACCCAGGAACGGCAGCGAGCGTCGAAGCCCGCGTCGTCGGTCGGGTAGATGTAGACGCAGCCGATGACGACGTCCGCATCGGGCTCGAGGACCGTGTACGTGAAGCCCCGGCGCGCGACGAAGTCGTCGGCGTGACGGACGAGGTCGCCCATGTTCTGGGCCGGCGTCATCTCGTGCGGCCAGGTTTGCCCCAGCCAGCCAGGCGTCACCCGGATGTGCTCCATGCTCGACGTCCAGGCCGCGTAGTCCGACGCGTTGTGCTCGGGGCCGAGCGGTCGCAGCCGGAAGGCTTGGGTGTCGAGCCCCGCGGGCGGCGAGAACGAGTCCGGGACGAAGGGCGTCAACGCAGGACCGCCGCCCTCAGCAGTGGGCCGCGTCCATTGCCCCCGCGAGCGCCGTCTGGTGCCCGAGGAAGTCGGTGAGGCTGCCGACGGTCTGGTTGTAGGCGTCGACGTCGGCCTGCGTGACCGTGCTCTTCGCGAACAGCGTCTTCGCCGCCTGGCCAGCCGCCTCGTAGGCGTCGATGGCGGCCTTCGGATCGCCCATCACCGAGGTCTGTCCGTCGAGTGCGTGGAGGTCCGCGAGCGCGGCGAGGAACGCGTCGGGGTCAACGTTGCCGATGGTCTTCGACTTCAGCGCCTCGACCGTGGCCGGGTCGTGGATCTGGGCGAGCAGCTGGACCGGGACGAGGATGTTGGCCAGTGCGGCCTTGACCTTGGTGCAGTCGACGCTGCCGTTGCCGGCAGGCGCGGCGCTGTCGGCGGGTTGGCCGGCGGCGGTCTGGCCGGGAGCGACGGCTGTGCCGGTCGACGCGGCACCGCCGCCGCTGCTGCAGGCGGCGACGAGGACGATGAACAGGGTGGGGGTGAGGAGTCTGGTGCGCATGCCTGGCATCCTATCGTCGCCCGTCCAGCCCGTGACCCGGTACGTTCGGGGGAGGCCGCGTCAGGCGCGACCGACGTCGACGACCGGGTTTCGCAGGGTGCCGATGCCGTCGATGGTGATCACCACCACGTCGCCGGCGGTCAGGGTGAACGACTCCGGTGGCACGATGCCGGTCCCGGTCATCAGCAGGCAGCCGCGGTCGAACGTCATCGCCCGGCCCAGCCAGTCGACCAGGTCCTCGAGCCGACGGTGGATCGCCGCGGTGGACGTCTCGCCCTCGAAGGCGACGGCCCCATCGCGTTCGACAGACAGGCGGATCGCGGCCGGCAGGGCCAGGTCGTCCCACGCGACGATGCACGGGCCGAGCGCGCATGACCCTTCGTAGACCTTGGCCTGCGGCAGGTAGAGGGGGTTCTCGCCCTCGATGCTCCGCGACGAGACGTCGTTGCCGACCGTGAACCCGACGGGGGTCATGCCCGCGTCGACCACCAGCACGAGCTCGGGTTCCGGGGCGTTCCATGCCGAATCGCGGCGGACGCCGATCGGCTCGCCCGGCGCGACCACGCGGTCACCCGTCGACTTGAAGAACAGCTCCGGCCGCTCGGCCTCGTAGACGAGCGAGTACACGTCGGCCGCGGACAGGGACTCCGCCTCCCGGCCAACCCGGGAGCGCTCGTAGGTGACGCCCGCGGCCCAGACGGGCTGGGTCGCGATCGGCGGGAGCAGCCGGGCATCCGCGGGCACGTCGCCGGTCCGCGCGGCCGACGCGACTTGCTCCCAGAGCGCCCCGTCCCCGGCAGCGAGCATCGAATCCAGAGTCACGGCCGGGTCCAGCAGCGCGGCGGGCCCGCCATCGGGCGACCCGGCTGCGAGGCGGACCGTGCCGTCGGCCATGCGGAGGCGGAACAGCGCTCGTGTCGTCATCGGAGGAGCATAGGGACCGGAGCGGGCATTGGTCCGGTCGATCGACCACCGACGCGTCATGCTCCCACTCGCCACCGAATCAACGGAGTGCGACACCGTGAGTTCCGAACCGACGCCTGCCCCGACGCTCGACGAGCTGCGCGACCAGGAGCGGCGGCTCGTGTTCACCTCGTTGGACGAGAACAGCGCCGTCGACATCGGCCTGTCGATCCTGGGCAGGGCAACCGAGCGCGACCTGCCGATCACGATCGAGGTCCGCCTGGGCGACCGGGTCGTCTTCCGTGCGGCCCGGAATGGCACCGGCGCGACGAACGACCAGTACGTCGCGGGCAAGGCGCGACTCGTCGAGCGCTTCGGCCACTCCAGCCTGTTCGAGCGGCTGCGATACGAGGCCGAGGGCACCACCTTCGAGGCCGCGACGGGGCTGACGTTCCCGGAGTACGCCCCGCACGGTGGCGGGTTTCCGCTCGTCGTCGAGGGCAGCGGGCGGGTCGGCGTCGTGATCGTGTCGGGCCTGCCGCAGATCGACGATCACGCGCTGATCGTGGAATGCCTCACCGAGCTCCTCGCGGCGACCCCCGGCTGACCGGCCGCGCGGCGCGGGTGCAGCCGATCAGTCGGCCACGCCGATGAGCGCGTCCTCTTCACCCTTGACGAAGGTGGCGATCGTGGCGACCTCCGCCGGATCCTCGAGCGGCCGGGGCGGATCACCGATCGGACCGCTGGAGAACAGGAACACGGCCCGGCCCCGAAGCGCGAGCTCGTGGCGCTCCACGAAGGCCCTGGCAGGCTTCAGCCAGTGACCGGCGTAGACGCCCGAGCCGAGGACCACCGCGTCGTAGCCGGCGATGGTCTGCACGTCGTCCGGGGGAATCACGTCGACGTCGAGGTGGCTGGATCGCAGGACCACGGCGATCGCGTCGGCGATCTCGGTGGTGGTGCCGTGTTTGGATGCGGCGGTGACGAGAACCTTCATGTTTGGCCTCCTCGGTCGCCATCACGATGGATCCGGGCGCCGACAACGACCAGCGCCGTTCGTCGTGCCCGGGGCGGGCCATTCGGCCCGAATCGGGCCGGCGCTAGAGGAGATGGAGGCGCGTCGCCTCGCGTTGCAGGTCAGACCGGAACGCGGGGTCGGCGATCTCGATGAGGGCCTTCGCCCGCTCGCGGAGGCTCCTGCCGAACAGCTCGGCGACACCCCACTCCGTCACCACCGTGCGGACGTGAGCACGCGTCGTCACGACGCCCGCGCCCTCGCGGAGATGCGCGACGATCCGACTGGCCGATCCCCCGGACGCCGTCGACGGCAGCGCGATCACGGAGCGCCCGTGCTCCGCGAGGGCGGCGCCACGCATGAAGTCCATCTGGCCACCGACGCCCGAGTAGAGCGAGTGGCCGATGGAGTCCGCGACGACCTGGCCGGTGAGATCCACCTCGATCGCCGAGTTGATCGAGACCATGTGGTCGAACGACCTGATGACGTGGGTGTCGTTCGTGAAGTCGACCGGGCGCATCTCGACCATCGGGTTGTCGTGGACGAACGCGTAGAGGCGCGGCGAGCCCATCAGGAAGCTGGTCACGATCTTGCCGCGGTTCCGCTCCTTCGCGGCGCCGGTGATGACGCCGGCTTCGACGAGATCGACCACGGCGTCGGTGAACATCTCCGTGTGGACGCCGAGGTCGCGCTTGCCCGTGAGCGAGAGAGCGGTCGCGGCCGGGATGGCGCCGATGCCCAGCTGGAGCGTCGCACCGTCGGGCACGAGCTCGGCGACGTGGCCGCCGATCCGCCGCTCCAGGTCGCTGATGACCGGGACGCTGTGCGCGTACGGCGGCACGTCCACCTCGACCCCGAGGTCGATGTCGTCGGCGTGGACGAAGCTGTCGCCAAGGGTCCGCGGCATCGAGCGGTTGAGCTGGACGACGACCGTCTTCGCGGCGCGCATGGCCGCGTGCATCGCCTCGACGCTCGTCCCGAGCGAGCAGAACCCGTGGACATCGGGCGGCGTCGCGTTGACGAACACCACGTCGAGCGGCAGCGCCCCGCTGTCGAACAGGCGCGGGACGTCTGACAGGAAGACCGGCACGTAGTCGGCCCTGCCCTCGTTCACGGCCGCCCGGGCGTTCGGCCCGATGAACAGCGCCCGATGCCTGAAGTGGCCCTCCATCCCGGGCGCGAGATGCGGCCCCGGGCCCTCGGTATGGAGGTGGACGACGCTGACGTCGTGCAGCTCCGGGCGCTCGGTCCACCAGCGCCTGAAGCAGGACCGATGGGGTCGCGGCGGCGCAGTGCAGGTAGACGCTGTCGCCCGACTGGACGACCGCGGCGGCCTCTGACGGCGACACGATGCGCATGGTGGTCATGGTGCCCCGGAGCGCCCGCCCGCGCATGGGCGCACCGACCTCCGCGATGTGCCGCTCGTCCACCGGATGCTGAGGGGCCCTCGGGGCTACTTCACCCAGCCGTTCATCGCGATCGAGCCCAGCGAGCCGGGCGAGCGCAGGCAGGGCGGGACGTCGCCACCCGGCCCCGGGGCGGCCACGAGGCGGCCCGCGTCCGCCGGCAGCACGAACGCGACGGTCGTCGGGAGCGCCGGCGCCCCGCCGCAGTAGTTGTCGGCGTCGACCAGCGTCGTGACGGCTGCCCCGTGGCGCAGGAGCAGGGTCCGAGCACCGGGCGCGACGTGGGGCAGGCCATCGGGGCCGTCCGTCTGCGAGTCGATGAGGATGCCGCCGTTCGCGTCGACCAGCTCGACCTCGGGCGTGCCCTCCACGGCGCACCTGTCCGGACCCTCGTTCGTGAGCGTGACCGAGGCGATCTGGTGGCCTGCCGCCCCTTCCCAGCCGGTGACCTCCGCCGCGAGGCCTGACGCGAGGCAGTCCGATGTCGGTTTCGGGGTGGCCGTCGGTGTTGGTGCGGGCACGGGCGTGGACGTCGGAGCGGGTGATGGCCGGGGCGTCGGCGCAGGGGACGGGCTTGCGGCCGGCGTGGGCGTCGCCACCACTGCCGCGGGCGATGTCGCGGGCGCCGACGGGGCCGCGACCGACGCCGGCGCGGTGGGCTGGACCTGGCCTCCGCACGCCGCGACGCTCAAGGCGATGGCGACACCGAGAACCACGCTTCGCATACCTACCTCAATGCCGCCGACCGCAGGCCCGTGCGACGAGCGCGAGCACCCGCCGGTGATGTCCGTCACTGGCGAGCCGTCGCGGTGGCCAATCCACTGATGAAGCTCCGCCGGAGCACGAGGAACAGGAGCAGCGGCGGCACGAGCACGATCGCCATGCCGGCGAAGGTCAGTCCCTGGTCGGTCGAGTAGAACGTCGAGAACCGGGTCAGCGCGAGCTGCACGGTGAAGGTGTCAGGCCGCTGGAGCAGGACGAGCGCCCCGCTGAAGTCGTTCCAGGTGAACACGGCGACGAGGACGGCGACGGCGATGATCCCGGGTCGCGCGAGCGGTACGACGATCCGGAGCAGGACGGCGACCCGGCCGGCACCGTCGACCCGCGCGGCGTCGATGAGGTCCTGGGGGATCGTGCGGAAGTAGCCGGCGAGGATGAGCGTCGCGAACGAGACGCTCGCGACGACGTTGGTCGCCGCGAGGCCGGGCAGGCTGTTGATCAGGCCGAGCGTCCGGTAGATCGAGAACAGCGGGACGATGAGCACCTCCGTCGGGATGATCAGCGGCGCAAGCACGATCACGAACAGCACGGCGCGACCGGGTGGGCGAAGCCGGGTGAGCGCATAGGCGCCGCTGACCGACAGCGCCACGACGATCGCCACCGTGAGCGCCGTGACGTAGGCGGAGTTCGCCATTGCCATGGCGAGGTGGCCGCGGCTCCACGCCTCGCCGATGTTGCCGACGGCCGGCGGCCACGGGATGTCCCACGGGGCGCGGTCGATGTCGGCGCTCGAGCGGATCGCGTTGGTCAGCGTCCAGATCACCGGGTACAGCCAGACGATCGCGAGCGCGCCGAGCGCCACGGTCGACCATCGCACCCCCCGAATCCTGCTCACCCGCTCACCGCCTCGGCCCGCCGGTTGAGGATCCGGTACTCCACGACGGTCAGGAGGAGGATCACGGCGAGCAGGACGATGGCCATCGTCTGCGCGTAGCCGACCTCGAGGAACCGGAACGCGGTCACGTAGACGTCAGTGGCCACGGTCTCGGTAGCGTGCGAGGGTCCGCCTTCGGTCATGACCCACACCATGTCGAAGATGCGCAACGTGCCGATCGTCGTCAGGAGGACCAGCGTGAACGTCTGCGGCCACAGCAGCGGCCACGTGACGTGCCGGAACCGCTGCAGGCGGCCCGCCCCCTCAAGAACGGCGTATTCGCCGTATTCGCGCGGCAGCGCCTGGATGGCCGCGAGGTAGACGACCATGCTGAAGCCGGTGAACCGCCACAGGAACGCGAGCATGATCGCCCACAGCGCCACGTTCGCGTCTGCGAGCGGCGCGACGGTCTGCGTGTCGATCCCGAGGGCGGCACCCAGGGTCGGCACGATCCCGAAGAACGGTGCGAACAGGAACTTCCAGACCGTGCCGACGGCAACCGGCGCGAGGATGAATGGCGCGAAGAACACGAGCACGAAGACCGTCCGTCCGCGTCGGACGCCGGCGACCAGCAGCGCCAGCAACAGCCCGAGCCCGGTCTGGAGCACGACCGCCGCGCCCGTGAACAGCAGGGTGTTCAGCAGGCTCCGATGGAACACGGCGTCGCCGAGGATCGCCCGGGCGTAGTGATCGAGGCCGACGAAGCCCGTGAGGTCGAAGCCGTGCGTGTCGTGCACGCTCAGCACGAACCCGTAGATCAGCGGGTAGGCGAGGAAGGCGGCCAGGATCGCGAGCGTCGGGGCCAGGAACAGCAGGTCGATGGCGCCTTCGCGACGTGCTCGCCCGTGCCGCGCCGAGCGATGTCCCGAGCCGATCACCGCGGGCCCGTGGCGGTCCGACGCTCACTGCGCCTCAACAGAGGAACGTCGATCTCTGGAGCATCGCCACCTGGAAGCCGGTTCTGACAGGTCGAACCATACGTGACAATGTGGACCGGAACAGCGAAATGGGCGGGGCCACCTTCGTGTCTGACTTACCGCTCTCCGAGCAGCGACGCGACGGTCACCGAGGTCCACCCCCATGGAGCCGCCCCATCCGACCGGTGCCGGCCCCTGGGACCGTCCGCGAAATCGCAGGGAGATCCTGAGGCTCGGTGCGGTCCTGGCCGCCGGCGCCGCGGTCACACCGCTCCTGGCGGCCTGCGGGTTGTCGACCGGCAGCGCGGCCCGACCGTCCGGTCCGAGCGGAGCCCTGGCCGGACCCATCACCGTGATCGTCGGCGGCGGCGATCCGACCGCCGAGCCCGGCCTGAAGCAGGTCTACGACGACTTCAAGGCGTCGAATCCCGGCATCGAGTGGGACATCCGGGCGCTCACGGGCGGCGGGCCGGAGTGGGACCGGCTCGCCCGCGCAACGCTGACCTCGGGCGACCCGGTCGGGCTCGTCATGATCGACGGCCAGCAGGTCCGCGGCTGGATCCGCGACGGTCTGCTCGCGGACCTGGGCGCCGACCCGAGGATGGCGGCGGTCCTGGCGCGTGTGCCGGATCGCTTCCACTTCGGCGGTCCGGGCGAGGCGACGACGCGGGCGTTCCCGCTCGCCGTGACGCGCGGCGTCCACACCACGGGCATCTACTACAACAAGGCGCTCCTCGACCGGGCATCGCTCGCGCCGCCGAAGACGATCGCGGACCTCAAGGCCATGGTGCAGCCGCTCGCGGCGCTCGGGGTCGCGCCGCTGGTCCATTGCTCCGGGCGACGTGTTCTTCAACCAGATCCTCCTGACGTGGGTGCTGCCGATGATCGCGGGGCGGACGCGCGATCCCCTCGAGTTCGCCGAGAGCACCGTCCGGGGTGACATCGCGTACGACAGCGCGGAATGGCTCGAGGCGTTCGAGACCATCGCCGGCTTGCGCGCCTCGGGCGTCCTGCTCGACGGATCCGGCGCGACCGACTACGCAGCGATGCAGCAGCTGCTCCTGCAGGGCAAGGCCGCCATGACGTTCAACGGATCCTGGCTCCTGCCGCAGCTGCAGGCCGGGTCGCCATCCGTGCCCTTCGACCTGCACGTGGCGCCGCCACCGCTCGTCGACGGCGCTTCGAGGGCTCGCCCGATCCTGTCCTGGGCCGGCATCGCCTTGCCTGCCACGGCGGCAGCCAACCGCGACGCCGTGTATGCCTTCCTCGACTACGCCAGCCAGCCCGGCGTCGACCGGTCGATCGTCGAGGGTCTGCAGGTGTACTCACCCATCGCCGCTTCGAACGACGCGATCACGAACGCCGTCGCGAAGGAGTTCCTCCCGATGTTCGAGAACGCCATCACGCCGCTCGACTGGTTGTGGGAGCCCGAGATCACGGCGGAGATCGACAGCCAGGTGCAGGCGCTCGTGAAGGGCGATACGGACGCGCGGTCGGCAGCGCGGGCCGTCGAGGCGGTCGCCAAGGACCTCCGTTCCACCGGTCGCGGCTACTACTCCTGAGCGATCGCCAGCGGGCGGGCACCGGTTCGCGCAAACGTCCACGAGTACAGTGGCCGGGCGATGCCCAGCGGCCTCCTCCAGACCAAGCTCTATGCGCCGAGGCTGCGAGCCGGCCTGATCCCACGTCCCCGGCTGACCGCGCGGCTGGATCGAGGCGTCGCCACGAAGCTGACGCTCGTGTCGGCGCCGGCCGGATTCGGCAAGACGACGGCGCTTGCCGAGTGGCTAGCGTCCGCGCCGGACCGCCGGCTGCACACGGCATGGCTCTCGCTCGACGGGAGCGACAATCATCCGACCTCGCTCTGGGCCAACGTGATCGCCGCGCTGCGCGGAGTCGCACCCGGGATCGGTGACGAGGCGCTCGCCGCGCTCGCATCGCCCGGCCTCCCGATTGAGCTCGCCCTCGGCCCACTGCTCAACGAGCTCAGCGAGGTGCCCGACGACATCGTGCTGGTGCTCGACGACGTTCATGCGATCGACGGGCCGAACGTCCAGGCGGGCTTCGAGTTCTTGATCGAGAACCTGCCGGCGAACGTGCATCTCGTGCTGGCGACGCGTGCCGATCCGGCGCTGTCGCTGGCCCGCCTGCGCGTGCGCGGCGAGCTCGTGGAGGTCCGCGCCGCCGACCTGCGGTTCTCGCCCGACGAGGCCGCCAGCTACCTCACGGACGTCGTCGGGTTGCCGCTGACCGCCGCCGACATCGCGGCGCTGGAAGCCCGGACGGAGGGCTGGATCGCGGCGATCCAGCTCGCGGGGCTGTCGATGCAGGGACGAGATGATGTCTCGGGCTTCATCGCCGGATTCGCCGGCGACGACCGGTACGTCGTCGACTACCTGATGGAGGAGGTCCTGCGCCGTCAACCCGAGGACGTCCGGAGCTTCCTGCTCGAGACATCGATCCTGGCGCGCATGAGCGGCCCCCTGTGTGACGCGGTCACCCGCAGGGATAGGGGCGCTGCCACACTCGAAGCGCTCGATCGCGGGAACCTCTTCCTCGTCCCCCTCGATGACCGGCGGCAGTGGTATCGCTACCACCACCTGTTCGGAGATGTCCTGCTGGCGCGCCTCAGGGACGAGCGCTCGGACGAGGTCCCCGACCTGCACCGACGGGCAAGCGACTGGCTCGAGCTGAACGGCGAGCGTCCCGAGGCCATCCGCCACGCGATGGCGGGAGGCGACCTCGGACGGGCGGCCGACCTGATCGAGCTCGCCATGCCGGCGATGCGCCAACGGCGCGAGGAGGACGACCTGCGCCGATGGCTCGACGCCCTTCCGCTGGACGTCGTCAAGCAGCGACCGGTGCTTGCCACCGGGTACGCCGGGGCCCTCCTGGCGACCGGGGAGCTCGGCGGCGTCGAGGAACTCCTGCAATCAGTCGAGGAGTGGCTGGCCTCGAGCGAGCTGACGGGCGCGACGTCTGGCCGGACGGTGGACGGCTTCGTCGTCGTAGATCACGACGTGGTCCCCCGCCTCCCGACGGGGATCGCGATGTACCGGGCCGCCCAGGCGCGAATGATGGGCGACGTGAACGGCACCATGGCCAACGCGAGCCGCGCCCTCGAGCTCGTGGCGGTGGACGATCACCTTGGCCGCGGCGGCGCCGCCGCGCTGCTCGGGCTCGCCCACTGGACGCGCGGAGACCTCGACGCGCGTACCGCTGGTTCGCCGAGGGCGTGGTGAACCTCGAGAAGGGCGGCCACATCGCCGACGTGGTCGGGGGCGCGATCACGCTTGCCGACATCCGCCTGGCCCAGGGTCGATTGAGCGAGGCGACTGCGCCTGTTCGAGCGGGGCCTGGCTACGGCCACCGCCAGTGCGCCGGTGCTGCGCGGCGGCGCCGACATGCACGTCGGGATCAGCCGGATCCTGTGCGAGCGGAACGACCTCGCGGGCGCACGGCATCACCTTGGCCAGAGCGACGAGCTGGGCGAGGCGAACGGCCTGCCGCAGAACCGGCACCGCTCGCGCATCGCCATGGCCATGATCCGGCAGGCGGAGGGGGATCCCGAGGCGGCGCTCGAGCTGCTCGACGAGGCGGAGCGCGTGTACGCCGGGGACTTCTCGCCGGACGTCCGCCCAATCGCCGCCATGCGGACCCGCGTCTGGATTACCCAAGGACGGCTGGGAGAGGCCTGGGGCTGGGCGCGCGAACACGACCTCGCGAGTGCCCAAGACCTCTCGTACCTCGGCGAGTACGAGCACATCACGTTCGCCAGGCTGCTCCTGGCCCAGGGAGCGCGTGACGGCGTCGACGACAAGATCGCCGAGGCCGTCGCCCTCACCGGTCGCCTCCTGGCGGCGGCCTCGGCGGGCGGACGGGATGGCATCGCTATTGACATCCTCGTCACACAGGCGCTGGCACTGCACGCCCGCGACGACGTGGGCGCAGCGAGGACGGCTCTGGAGCGCGCGCTGACGCTCGCGGAGCCGGAAGGCTACGTCCGCGTCTTCCTCGACGAGGGCGCGTCGATGGCGACCCTGCTCCGGCTCGTGGCGAAGGATCGCGGCGCCCCGACCTACGCGCGCCGCCTGCTCGAGGCCATCGTCTCGATCCCGAGGGACGCCTCTACCGGGCAGCCGCTCATCGAGCCGTTGAGCGAGCGAGAGCTCGAGGTGCTTCGCCTCCTCGGCAGTGACCTCGATGGACGCGGACCTCGCCCGCGAGCTCACGGTGTCGCTGAACACCGTCCGGACACACACCCGGAACATCTACGCGAAGCTCGGCGTGAGCAGCCGCCGGGCGGCGGTCACCCGGGGCGCCGAGCTAGGCCTGCTGGCGGGCCGCGGAGACCGCGCGACCGACAACTAGGCCCTCGGTCGCGGCTGCGCGAGGGTGTCGCACGAATCCCTGGTCGCACCACCAGTGAAATCACCATGTCTGGTGATGCGCGCTCATCACATCCGCTCTGACGCTGTGGCTCGGGCCGATCAGGCCGGTATCACCGGCCGGAGGCCCAGTCGGCAACACGCACGAGGAGCGACATGACGCAGCGACGCACGTCTCGAGGCGGTCGCGATGCAGCCGGGCACTACGAGATCCGGCTCACTGGCCACCTCGATGCGCGCTGGGCGACCTGGTTCGACGGCTTGTCCGTCACCCACGAAGGGGATGGGACCACTGTCATCAGCGGACCTGTCGCCGACCAGGCAGCCCTCCACGGCCTGCTCCAGCGAGTCCGCGACCTGGGGCTGCCCCTGCTCTCGGTCACCAACCTCGACACCGACCAGCCCACCCATCAAGCGAACAGGAGCTAACGACATGGCAATCAACGCTCGAACCGCGACGACGAACTTGATCTCGATGAGCTCAATGCGCAAGACGGCGCTCGTCGCCGGAGTCCTGTACCTGCTGACCTTCCTCAGCTCGATCCCGGCCGTCTTCCTGCAGGGCCCGGTCCTCACCGATCCCAACTTCATCATCGGCGGCGCCGGGGCCGACACCCAGGTGCGCCTCGGCGCCCTGTTCGACATCGTCAACAGCCTCACCGCCATCGGGACCGCGGTCGCGCTCTATGCGGTCATCAAGCGCCAGAACCAGGGATTCGCCATCGGCTTCGTGAGCTCGCGGCTGTTCGAAGGCGCGGTCCTCATGATCGGCGTCATCGCCATGCCGTCGATCGTCACGCTGCAGCAGCCGGGCGCGACGGGCGCCGACGCCACGCTCCTCGTCAACACGCAGCATACTCTCGTCACCGTCCGCAACTGGACCTTCGTGCTCGGGACCGGCGTCCCCGCCCTCAACGCCGTCCAGCAAGACCAACCTGAACCAAGTGCAGCAGCAACAAGGCCACGTATTGCTGCCGGCGCAGGCCGCGGCGAACGCGGTGACCAACTCCTCCTGCTGCGCCCGGGTGGGCGGGAACCGCGGGCGGCCTCCGTCCACGTGCTGCCGCGCCCGGGAGGCGAGCTGCCGCACCGCCGCAGGCGACCGGCCGACCACCGCGGCGATCTCGGCGAACGACATCCCGAACACGTCGTGCAGCAGGAACGAGGTCCGCTCCGCGGGCGTCAGCCGCTCCAGGACGACGAGCAGCGCCATGCTCACCGACTCGTCGAGGGTGACCCGGTCCGCCGGGTCGGTGCCGCCCAGGTCCTCGACCAGCGGCTCGGGCAGCCACGGGCCGACGTAGCGCTCCCGCCGCGCCCGCGCGCTGCCCAGCGCGTCCAGCGCGAGCCGGCTGACCGTGGTGGTCAGCCACGCGCCGAGGTCGCGGATCGAGTCCGGGTCCGGCACCCGGCGCAGCCGCAGCCACGCCTCCTGCACGCAGTCCTCCGCCTCGGCCAGCGAGCCGGTCGTCGCGTACGCCAGCCGGACCAGCCGCGGGCGCTGCGCCTGGAACGCCCGCGCGAGCTCCTCGGCCCCCTGGTCCCGGACGCGCCCGCTCATCCGTCCCCCGGCTTGCCACGCGCGGCGACGGCCGCGCCCGCTTCGGCTTCCAGCCAGGCCGCGAACGAAACGCGCCCGGTCGTCTCGGCCTGGCTGGTGGTGAGCGCCGCTGAGCGCAGGGCCCGGCCGACGCGGCCGGGCACCCACACCGGGATCAGCGCGAGCCGGTGGCCGGTGACCGACCGCCAGGCGCGGGCCAGCGTGCGCAGCTCGGTCACCTCGGGCCCGGCGATGCTGGTTCTCGCCGGCCGGGCCGGCTGCTCCGCGATGTCCGCCACGTACCGCGCGACCTCGGCGCACGCCACCGGCTGCAGCAGCGCGCGCGGCGCCGGCAGCGCCCGCCAGCGGGCCGCGGCGCCGAGGATATTCGCGATGAACTCGTGGAACTGAGTGGCGCGGACAATGGTCCACGGCACCGGGCCCTGCGCGACCACGCTCTCCTGCTCCGTCTTGACCCGGTAGTAGCCCATCGGCACCTGGTCGCAGCCCACGATCGACACGCACACATGATGACTCACCCCGGCGGCCTGTTCCGCGGCCAGCAACCGCCCGGTGCCCTCGACCAGGACTGCGGCCGCCTTCCGGCCGGCGTTGTTGCTGGCGTCCACGACGACGTCACAGCCTTCCAGAGCGGTGCCGAGCCCGGCCCCGGTGACCAGGTCCACGCGGTACTCGGGCGCGGACCGGCTCAGCACCCGGACCTCGTGCCCCCGCGAGCGCAACTCGGTAGCGACGTGGCCGCCGAGCGTTCCGGTTCCTCCTGCAATGGCGATTCTCATGCCCAGGTGACGACGCAGCCGCCCGGGGTGTGACACATCGCCAGGCCAGGAGGATATGAGCCCGGCCGGGGCGGCACATCCCGCTCACCCGGCCAGCCGGTTATCTTGGCCCGGTGAGCGCGAATGCGGAGCCGGGCGTGGGGCAGCCGGCGTCCATCCTGGACACCGCAGTCATGCGGGCCATGGCCCACCCCGCCCGGCTGGCCCTGCTGGAGCACCTGCGCAACGGCGGGCCAGCCACCGCGACGGAGTGCGCCGGGGTCGTCGGCCTGTCGCCCAGCGCGACCAGCTATCACCTTCGCGCCCTGGCCCGGGCCGGGCTGGTGGAAGCCGCGCCCGGCCGGGGTGACGGCCGGGAACGCCTGTGGCGCATCACCGCCGGGCGTTACGCGGTCACGGGGGTCGCGGACCTGGCCCCGGAGGGACGCGAGGCCTATCACGCGCTGCTGGAATCGCTGCTGGCCTGGGACGACGTCCGGATCCGCCGGTACCTGTCCCAGCTCGACGCCGAGCCCCCGGAATGGCAGGACGCGGCGTTCTTCATGGACTCCACGCTCCAGGTCACCGCGGCCGAGCTAACCGAGGTCAGCCAGGCCGTGTACGACCTGCTCGAGCCCTACCGCAAGAACCGCCGCGGGGACCTGCCCCCCGGCACCCGCCGGGTCTCCCTGACCGTCCGCGCCCTCCCCAGCTAACCCCTCCGTTCACCCTCGGCGCCGCGCCGACTTTTCACGCTCGACGTTCGCCGGAAACGGGCAAATCGCCCAGCGCGGCGCACTCTCCGCGTGAGATGTCACCTATTCGTGTAACGAGAGTGACTAGCGGTGCGAGAGGGGTGTTACTGGGCGACGAGGCGGGGCGCTTGCCAGGCATAGGTGTGAAGGACATACTTCGAAGTATGTCCTTTACATCTCAGAGGCGGCGGGGGCCGGGCGGCGGGCGGGACAGGACCCGGCGAGGCCGAGCAGGACGGGGTGGGACGGCGCAGAGCGCGGCGACCCGGGAGCCGGTGGGGGGACGTGTATCTGGCCAGCGGGGCGCGGGCGGTGTCGTCGTGCGGTGACTTCCTGGCCGCGACCGCGCTGGTGCTGGAACTGCAGCAGCGCGGCGCGGGCGGGTTCGCGGTGGCCGCGGTGCTCATCGCTGCGGCGGCTCCCCCGGTGCTGCTGGTCCGCTGGACCGGGCGGCTGGCCGACCGGGCGGACAGCCGGCTGCTGCTGGTCGCGACCGGGCTGGCCCAGGCCGCGGTCTGCGTGGCGCTCGCGTTCGTGTCCGGGGCAGCGGCGATCATCGCGCTGGTGGCGGTGCTGGCCGCCGGGCTGGCCGTGACCCAGCCGTGCCTGTCGGCCCTGCTGCCGTCCATGGTCCGGGCCGATGACCTGCCCAAGACGATGGCGCTCAGCCAGACCGCCGGGTCCCTGGGCATGATGCTCGCGCCTGCGCTGGGCGGCCTGCTGATGGGCCGGTTCGGGCTGCGGGTCCCGCTGCTCGCCGACGCGGGCAGTTACCTGGCCATCGCCGCCGCCGGCCGCCTGATCCGCACCCGCCGCGGCGTCACCCCCCGCCCCGTTCAGCGCCCCCGGAACAAAGCGCGGCCGTGGAGCGCGGGACGGGGCCCGGAGCGGAGCGGGCTCCCGGGCGCGGGAGGGGTGGCGGGTGCGGCGGGATCCGCTGGTCCGGGCGGCGGTGGTACTGGTCGGCGCGGTGGTAGCCGCGGCCAGCCTGGTGAACGTGGCCGAGGTGTTCTTCATCCGGGCCACGCTGCACTCCACGACCGGCGCGTACGGGCTGATGGACAGCGTGTGGGTCAGCGCCTCGGTAGCGGGCGGCTGGTGGGTGGCGCGCCGCCGCCCGTCCGACCCGAGCGTGGCCCGGCTCCTGCTCGGCTCGCTGGCCCTCACGTGCCTGGGCGTGGCCCTGATGGCCACGGTGCCCGCAGTGGGCTGGCTGGCGCCGGTGAGCGTCCTCGGCGGCCTGGGCAACGGCGGGGTGAACGTCGCCGCCGCCGTGCTGCTCGGCCAGGCGCGTGCCCGCCGCGATGCGGGGCCGGGCGTTCGCGGTGTTCGGGGCGATCGCCAACGGAGCCAACGTGGCCGGCCTCCTGCTGGGCGGCGTGCTGCTAGCCGTCGTGCCGGTGCGCGCCACCATCGCCGCGGCCGGCCTGGGCGGCCTGGCCGCCACCGCGGCGTTCGCGCTGCCGGTCCTGCGGGCCACCGCCCGCGAGCGGGCCACGGCCCGCCAACCGGACCAGGCGAGCGAACCGGACCGGCCACCGGGCAGGCCGCCCGAGGTAGATGACCGCACGGATGGGACGGGGCAGGTCAGCGCGGGCCGGCGCGCCGAGGCCGCGGGAGCAGGGCGGCCGTTACGATGACCGGGTGCCGCTCCGAGCCGTCGATTTCCACGTGCACCTGCCCACCCCCGACTGGCTGGACGTCAGCATGGCGGGCTACATCGAGGCGGCCGAGGCCTACTTCCGGTCGCCGGTGCAGCGGCAGTCGCTGGCGGAACTGGCCGCCCGCTACCGCGACCTGCGGGTCAAGGCCGTCCTGCTGGCCTGGGACGCCGAGACGGCCACGGGCCGGCCCCGGGTCCCCAACGAGACCGTGGCCGCGGCCATCGATGAGTACCCGGACGCTTTCACCGGGCTGGGTTCGGTGGACCCGCACAAGGGCGAGGCGGCCGTGGCCGAGGTGGCGAATATCGCCGCGCTCGGGCTGCGCGGGGTGAAGTTCCACCCGTCGCTGCAGGCCTTCTCCCCGGATGACCCGCGGTACTGGCCGATCTTCGCGGCCTGCGAGCAGCACGGCCTGCTGGCCCTGTTCCATACCGGGACCAGCGGGATCGGGGCCGGCCAGCCCGGCGGACAGGGCATCCGGCTGGACTACGCCCACCCGCTCAAACTCGATCCGGTGGCCGCTGCCCATCCCGGGCTGACCATCGTGGCCGCGCACTTCGGCTGGCCCTGGCACCTAGACCTGACCGCCATGGCGCTGCACAAGACCAACGTCTACATCGACATCTCGGGCTGGTCGCCGCGGCGCATCCCGGCCGAGGTGATCCGCGAGATGCGCGGCCGACTGTCCGGGCAGTTCCTGTGGGGCAGCGACTTCCCGTTCCTCACCCCGGAGCGCTGTCTCGCCGAGCTGTCCGGGCTGGATCTCCCCCCGGACATCCTGAACACCGTGCTCCGCGACAACGCCGAGCGCATCCTGGGCCTGGCCTGACCGGCTCGCGGTCAGCTAGCTGGTCACGGCGGTGGCGGCCGCGCCGGCGTAGAGCTCGGCGGCCCGCCAGCAGTACCACGCGACGATGGTCCGGTACGGGTGATACGGCTCGCCGAGCGCGTCGAGCTGCTTCGGCGTCGGCGTCGGGATCTGCCAGGCCAGGCCGTAGCCCTTGCGCACGCCGAGGTCGCCGGTGGGCCAGACGTCCAGGCGGCGGAGCTGGAACATGAGGAAGATCTCCGCGGACCAGTTCCCGATGCCGCGCACGGTCGACAGCCGGGCCACGATCTCCGTCGTCGCTCTCCCGGGCCAGCCGCCGCGGCTCGAGCACGACCGTGCCGTCCAGCACCTTGGTCGCCAGGTCCTGGAGCGAGGCGGCCTTGTTGCCGGACAGCCCGGCGGCGCGCAGCGCCTCGGTCGGCAGCGCCAGCAGCGCGCTCGGGCGTGACGTCGCCGTCCAGGGCGCGATCAGCCGGCCGTGGATGGCCCGGGCCGCCGCCCCGGCCAGCTGCTGGTAGGTGATCGAGCGGACCAGGGCGGCGAAGTGGGTCTCGGTCGGGCGCGGGAGACGACGGCGGCCCGGCCTCGGCCACCAGCCGGGCGATCACCGGGTCGCGCTCGGCCAGGATCCGGGCGGCGGCCCGGATCCCGATCTTGCCCCGGCTGACTTTGCCGGGACTAGCCTCGCGCTGGCCGGTCCGGCTCTGGCTGGCCTGGCCCGGACGGGCCGGTTCCTCCGTCGTCACGCGCCGCTCCCCCGGGTCGCCCACGAACTCAATCTAACTCGCCACCCGGCCCGCTCCGCTGGTCAACCCAGGGCCGGGCGGGTGGCATAGTCGGATTATGACTATCGTCGGCGACGCCCAGGCCGAGCCGGGCTCGGGCTCGACGAGCGGCCGGGCCGAACCGTGGGCTGGCTCGCTGAAGCGCGTGGACCTCGGCGAGATCCCCTATGAGGATGCCGTCGAGGAGATGCGCGGCTGGGTCGAGCAGCGGCGGGCCGGGCAGGCGGGCGACCGGCTGTTCCTGCTCAGCCATCCCCCGGTGATCACGTACGGGCACCGGACCGATCCCGCCGACCTCCGGCTGGGCCAGCACGACATCCCGGTCCTGCCGGTGGACCGCGGCGGGTACGCCACCTATCACGGGCCGGGCCAGCTGGTCGGCTACCTGGTGGCGGACCTCCGGGAGCGGGGTCCCGCCGATGTGGTGCGGTGGCTCGAGGGCGGCCTGGTCCGGGCCCTCGGCGAGCTGGGCTTCGCCGCGCAGCGCCGGGACACCCCACCCGGCGGGTCCAGCCTGGTCGGGGTGTGGACCGCGGACGAGCGCAAGGTCGCGTCGATCGGGATGCGGATCCGCCACGGCATCACCAGTCACGGCTTCGCCCTCAACGTCCACCCGGACTTGCGGGCCTTCGACCAGTTCACGGTGTGCGGCCTGCCGGGCGTGCGGATGACCTCGCTGCGCGAACTCGCCGTCGAGCAGGGTGCCGCCGCGCCGTCGGACCCGGCCGTCCGGGACGCGGTGTACCGCGCCCTCACCACCGCTAGCGCCGGGCCGCGTTCCCCCGGGGCCGCATGATGAGCGCGGCCACGTAGTACACACAGGGAACGTCACCGGCGTTGGCGTAGCGGTGCACGGTGTCCGCGGGGAAGTAGACCGAATCGCCGGCCTGCAGCAGCACCTCCTGCGCCCCGATCGTGAGCCGAAGGACCCCGGATTCGGCCAGGACGAACTCGTGCGAGCCGGGGGCATAGGCGGGGAACGGGCCCGGGTCGGCACCGGGCGGCAGGGTGGTGCGGATCCACTCGAAGTTAACCCCGGGCACCACCGGGGTGAGGATCTCGCGGCGCCACCCGGCGGGCTCGTCGATCACGTCCTGCTGCCCGGCCCGGCGGACGATGACCGGGCTGCCGCCGGGGACGGTCAGCTCGCTGAGGGGCACACCCAGCCCATCGGCGATGCGGGCGAGCACCACGATGGTGGGCGCCTTCCGGCCGCGCTCCACGGAGGACAGCATGCTGGCGCTGACCGCGGCGGCTCCCGCGAGTTCCTGCAGGGTCAGGCCGGAGTCCCGGCGGAGGGCCCGGATGCGCGCCCCGAGTTCCCCGAGCTCGATCATTTCGCTATAATAGCCGTTATATTTGCTATAGAGAATTTCTAGGCGCACAGATTTCTGGGCAGGCAGAATTCTGCGCTGACGGTGGAGCGGTGACCGATGGAAGCTGAGCGGGTCCGGGTCCGGCCGGCCACCCCCGCCGACCTTGGCCCGGTGGCCGGCATCCTGGCGTTTTACGTCACGAACACCGTCGCCACGTTCGAGGTGGACCCACCGGGCGTGCCGCAGTGGCGCCAGCGGCTCGCGGACCTGACCGAGCGGAAGCTGCCGTTCCTGGTGGCCGAGGCGGCCGGGACGGTCGCCGGATACGCGTACGCCAGCCCCTGGCGGCCCAAGCCCGCGTACCGGCACACGGTCGAGGATTCGGTCTACCTGGCGCCGGGGCAGCGGGGCCGCGGGCTGGGCCGGCTGTTGCTGGAGTCACTGCTGGCCGGGTGCGCGGACGCGGGGGTGCGGCAGGTCATCGCGGTGATCGCCGACTCCGGGGACCAAGCCTCGGCGGCTCTGCACCGGGCCTGCGGGTTCGCGGACGCGGGCCGGCTGAGCCAGGTCGGCTTCAAGCACGGCCGGTGGATCGACACGGTACTGATGCAGCGCGAACTCCAGCCGGGGACTACGGTCGCGGGGTGACCGCGTCCCGCTTCGTCGTGCAACTGCATGACGCGACCGCGCTGCATTTCGACCTGCGGCTGCGGTTCGGGGAGGTGCTCCGCTCGTGGGCGGTCCCCCGGGGCCCGTCGCTCGACCCGGCCGTCCGGCGGCTGGCGGTCCCGGTCGAGGCCACTCGCTGGACGCGGGTGAGTTCGAGGGCGTGCATCAGGGCCAGGCGCGGGGCAGCGGCGCCGTGATCATCTGGGATGAGGGCCCGGCCGACATCCGCCGCGAGGAGCCGGGCCGCCTGCCTTCGTGCTGCACGGCCGCAAGCTCACCGGCGGTTTCGCGCTGACCCGGACCGGCCCGCGCCGCTGGATCCTGGTCAAGGCCCGCGATGACGAGGCCCGGCCCGGCTCGGACATCGTGGCCGAGCAACCGGCCAGCGTGCGCACCGGCCGCACCTGGCAGGAGCTGACCTGACCGGGCGGCCCGTCAGGCCCGGTCAGAGGGTCGTGATCAGGCCGCCGTCGATGGTGAAGTCGGCCCCGGTCACGTTCCCGCTGCGATCGCTGGCCAGGAACAGCACCAGGTCGGCTACTTCGTCCGGGCGGGTGAACCGGCCGGTCACCATCTGGCGGGCGGCATCATGTTGCACGTCCTCGGGCCGGGCGCCGGTCGCCGCGCTGACCGTCGCCGCGACCCCACCCTTTCCCAGCCACAGGTCGGTGGCGACCGGACCGGGGCTCACCGTGTTGACCCGGATACCCTTCGGACCGACCTCTTTGGACAGCGACTTGGAGAAGCTGGCCAGGGCGGCCTGGCCGCGCTGTAGTCCATGACCCCGGGGTCAGGCAGCCGGGCGTTGACCGAGCACATATTGACGATGGCCCCCCGGCCCGCGGCCAGCATCATCGGCAGCGCGGCCCGGGTCGTGCGGACCGCCGCCATCAGGTTCAGCGTGATCGATGCCTCCCAGTCCCCGTCGGTAATGGCCAGGATTCCGCCGGTGCGGGCCGGGGCGCTGCCCACGTTGTTGACCAGGATGTCGATCCGTCGCCGGCCAGCGCGGTGAGCTGATCCGGCCCGGCCAGATCCGCCAGGTCCACGGCGAGCGACTGGACCGGCCCGGTGCGCCCAGTTCGTCCAGTTCGGCGGATGAGCCTCTGGCCCCGGCGATCACCTGCGCCCCGGCGTCAGCCAGCGCGCGCACGATGGCCAGCCCGATCCCCGGCTCGCGCCGGTCACCACGGCCGTCCGCCCCTTCAGGCCCAGGTCCATACCCGTCCTCCTCCGCCAGCCGGTGACTCGACCGTACGCCGGACGAGCGGGTACGGCCGCCCGGGACCCGGTCTGCTCAGGTGATGGGCCCTGGCAGGGACGGTTTTCGTCGTGTAAAAGGGGCAGATCCCTCGGGGACAGAAAGGGCATGACCGTGCTGACGACGCGATGAGCACGCCCGCAGCCGCGACCGGCGGCGGCGGGCTGGTCCTGGCCAGCGCCCGGGGCCGCTGGGTGCTGCTCGCGACGGTGCTGGGGTCGGCGATCGCGTCGATCGACGCGACCGTGGTCGGCATCGCACTGCCCGCCATCGGCCGCGACTTCCACGTCGGCCTGGCCGCCCTGCAATGGGTGGTGACGGCCTACACGATGACGCTGGCCGGGCTGCTGCTCCTGGCCGGGTCGCTGGGCGACAAGTACGGCCGCAAGAAGGTCTTCCTGATCGGGGTGATCTGGTTCGCGGTGGCGTCCCTGCTGTGCGCGGTCGCGCCGGACGTGACCATACTGATCCTGGCCCGGGCCCTGCAGGGCGTGGGCGCCGGTTGCTTCACCCCGGGCAGCCTGGCCATCCTGGAGGCGGTGTTCCGGCCCGACGACCGCGGCAAGGCCATCGGCGCGTGGTCGGGGTACGCCGGGGTAGGCACCGCGATCGGCCCGTTCATTGGCGGCTACCTGGTCCAGGCGGCGTCCTGGCGACTGATCTTCGTGATCAACCTGCCGCTGGCCGCCCTAGTCGTCGCGGTGACCCTGCGGCACGTCCCGGAGTCCCGTGACCCGCAGGCCACCGGGCGGATCGACGTGCTGGGTGGCGCCCTGGTCACCCTCGGCCTGATCGCGCTGACTTACGGGCTCATCGAGGGCCCGGGCGGTCACTCGTTCGATCCTCTGGTTCTGACCTCGCTGATCGCCGGGGTGGTACTGCTCGGCGCGTTCGCAGGCCAGGAACTCCGGAGCAAGGACCCGATGCTGCCGCTCAGCCTGTTCGCCTCAACCCAGTTCACCGCCACCAACGTGATCACGTTCGTGGTCTACGGCGGCATCGGAGGGGCGCTGTTCCTGCTGCCCATCCAGCTGCAGCAGGTCTCCGGATACACCGCGCTGGAGGCGGGCATCTCGCTGCTCCCGGTCACCGCGATCACGCTGCTGCTGTCGCGGCGCTCTGGCGCCCTGGCGGCGCGGATCGGCCCCCGGCTGCAGATGAGCGTGGGACCGGTGCTGGTCGGCATCGGCCTGGCCCTGTTCACCCGGATCGCCGAATCCGGCGCTACCTCACCGAGGTGCTGCCCGCCGTGCTGGTGTTCGGCTTCGGCCTGGCCGTGACCGTGGCCCCGCTCACGTCCACCGTGCTGGACGCGGTGCCCGCGGAGCACGCGGGCATCGCGTCGGCGGTCAACAACGATGTGGCCCGGGCGGCGGCGCTCATCGCCGTGGCCCTGCTGCCGCGGGCGGGATCACCGGCGACGCTTACCTGCACAAGGACGTGTTCTCGGCCGGGTTCCACACCGCGTCGCTCATCTCGGCCGCGCTGTGCGTGGCGGGCGGCCTGCTGGCCGTCTTCACCATCCGCAACCCGGTCCGGGCGGCCGGGGCGGTCCGGCGGACGGCCGCGCCGGTCCACTGCGCGCTCGACGCTCCCCCAGCGGCGGTCAGCGGTGCGGCGGCCTAGTGATGACCGCGTCGGGCACCTCACGCACCTCGAGGCTGCGGGTCCCGGCGAACACCACGGCCTTCATGATGAGGTCTCCTTCGGCAGCTCGGCACTGGTGAGCCCGGCACCGGTCAGCGCGACACAGGTGAGCTCGGCGCAGGCCGCGAGCAGCTGATCCTGCACCGAGTGGCTGGACGCGGCCGGATGGACCGGGCGCGGCCGCTGATGGTAGAAGTACTGGCCGGTCACGGTGGCCGCGGGATCGTCGCTGACCGCCAGCCAGGCCTGGGTCACCGGGGCCTGGGACATGTCGTCCCGGGGCGCCCGGGCCGCCCATCCTGGTCGGCACCCAGCCCGGCTCCAGGGCGTTGCTGAGCACATGGGCCAGCGCCAGGGCCACCGCGAACGCCAGCA
>CAVZFY010000007.1:0-564591 GCA_963774695.1 uncultured Chloroflexia bacterium
CGACGGCCGGACGATCCCGCTGTCCGCGCTGGCCGCGACCGGCGGCATCAGCGGGGCGGTCGGGCGCCTCGCCGAGAACGCCTATGGGCAGCTCACGGATGCGGAGCAGGGGACCGCGAGGATCGTCTTCCTGCGGCTCGTAGGTGGCGAAGGCGAGGCGATGGCCCGGAGGCGGGTCGCGCTCGCCGAGTTCGACATCGCCACCAATCCCGACGTCCAGCGAACCCTCAGGGTGCTGACGGCGGCCCGGCTGCTCACCGCGGACCGCGGCACGGTCGAGGTGGCGCACGAGGCGCTGTTCCGCGAGTGGCCGCGGCTCGAGGGCTGGCTCGACGAGGACGCGCAGGGCCGGCGGGTGCGCGCGCGCCTCACCGAGGCCGCCCGCGAGTGGGATGAGCGGGGACGGACGCCCGGCGAGCTGTACCGAGGCGCGCGCCTCGCCGCCGTGCTCGATTGGACCGGCGAGCATGCTGCCGAGGTCAACGACCTCGAGCGCCAGTTCGTGGCCGAGAGCCAGGCCGCAAGCCAGGCGGAGGAGCGGCGCCAGCGGCGCGCAAATCGCCGGCTGCGCCTGCTGCTCATCGGCGCCCTGGTCGGTCTGGTCCTCGCGGTCGCGGCCGGAGTCGTGGCGCTCGTCCAGCAGGCCGATGCCCAGCAGGCACGCACGGCCGCCGATGCCCAGACGGTCATCGCTCAGCACGCCGCCAACAGCGCGGACGCCCAGCGCCTGGGGCGCAGGGCCTCGCGACCAAGGATCTCGATCTCGCGCTCCTGCTCGCCCGCCAGACGCTGGGGGTGGCGATCGAGGACTCTGCGGCGACCCGGGCAAACCTGCTTGCCGCGCTTGTCCGCAGCCCGGCGGCGCTGCGGATCTCCCGGCCGCTGACCGGCCGGCCACAGGTCATCATGAGCAGCCCGGACGGCTCCACGCTGCTCGTCAGGAACTACGACGACCGGGCGGCGGTGATCGACGCCGCCTCGAACACGACTCGGTACGAGTTCGACGCCTCCAACACCAGTGGGATGGCGCTGGCGGACAACAACGACATCGTCGAGGTGAACCGTGGCGACCCAGGCTTGACGCTGCTCGATCCACTGCGCGACGAGGCGGCGGGCAGCATCGCCTACCCGAGCGGCGGTGGCGGCTTCGCCTTTGCACCCGACCTCAAGACGATCGGCCGTGAGGCCGCGGACGGCCGGTCGATCGGCATCTACGACGCCACGAAGGGCCAGGGCTTGCGCACCTTGCGCACCCTGCGCATCCCGAGCGGCCTGTGGCTCCTGGACATGGCGATGTTCGACGGCGGCATGATGCTCGCACCGACTGATGACGGGGGTGTCCCCGGCGACCCGGCCCTCGCCTGGATGAGCGGGACGATGCAGCTCGGCCATCTGGGGACCGGACGACACGACACCGAGGCTGACGTCCTGGCGGCAGTCTCCGCGGGCCGCGGCACATGTGTGGTTCGGCAGCGCGCTCGTCGCCCGACAACCGGACCTGCTGCTCCCGAATACGCCCGGTGTGGGGCCAGGGCATGCTCGCGAACCTGCTTGACGGTTCGAGCCTGCGGCCGCTCCTCGGCCAGCATTCGTCGCAAAGTTCCGAGGGCGGCGCGTTCAGTCCGGATGGCTCGCTCGTCGCGACGAGCGGCGACGACGGGACGACGCGCGTGTGGGACGTGGACGGGGGTCCTCGTCAGACACGTTCACTGGGTCAGGCGGGCCGAGCTTCGCGCCGGTCTTCTCGAACGTGATGGCCACCTCACGGTCAATACCGTCGGCCTCGACGGCACCATGATCAGCTTGGGACGTGTCGGGCTCGCGACGCCTCGGCGAGAAGCCGTTATGCCGAGGGCTCAGGCACGACCTCCCTGCCCCTACCCGTCGAGGTCAAGCCGCACATCGTGGCCAGCCCGGACGGACGCCTGCTCGCCACGAACGACGTCAACGGCATATCGATCATCGATGCCGCGACGCACGCCATGGTGCGTTCGATCAAGCCCGCGGAGCCCGACGCGTCGGTGGACGCCGCGTGGTCACCGGATGGCACCCGGCTGGCGGTGACCGGCACCGGGGCCGCAATGGTCGATCTCTACGACACCGCGACCTGGCAGCTCGTCTCCCGAACGGCGGACCGCTGACCGGGCCCTTCGCCGACCGTCCCGCGAGATCCGACGAGATCGACCCCAAGGATCCTCTCGGAGACCGGGCGGCGGCTCAACGTCGCGAGCGCGGTCGCGTTCTCGCCCGACTCGGCGCGTGTCGTCGCGGGAGCCGACGACGGCACGGTCTGGGCGTGGGACGCGAGGACCGGCGCACCCATCGGGGTCCCGTTGCAGGTCGACGGGCCTGTCCTCGACATGTCGATCGACCCGATCTCGAAGGCGCTGGCCGTCGCCTACGGTTTCGCTGGGGGCGGTGGTCGCGTCGCGGTCGTACGGCCCCGGCGCGTCGACGCCGCGCTACACCGTGAACGTCGACGACGGCTATGGCCGCCCGGAGGCGGTCGCCTTCAGCCCTGATGGGTCGACCCTCGCCACGGGAGGTGGAACGGGCGACATCCGGTTCTGGGACGCGACGACGGGTTTGGAGATCAGTCCCCGCGTTCTCGCGTCGGCCGGCTGGGTCCTGGACCTCGCCTGGAGCCCGTCGGGCACGACGCTGGTCAGCGCCGGCACCGACGGAACCGTTCGCCTCATCGACGTGGCGACCAAGACCGTCGCCGACGTCCTGCCCGGGCTCGAGAACCTATGGGCGGATGCGACGCTGTCTTCGGACGGCTCCCGCCTGTACGTCGCGTACGAGAACGGCCAGGCCTACGACTGGTCGCATCGACCCCGCCGTCCTGGCGCAGGACGCATGCAACATCGCCGGTCGCACCCTGACGCAGGCGGAATGGTCCCAGTACCTGCCCAATCGCGCGTACGCACCCGCCTGCGTCCCGTGACCCGCTAAATCGAACGACGGCTGCCGCGGCGAACGGCAGCCGTCGAGTGTTCGGGGCCGGGTTGAGACTGCCTACCGTGCCGAGAGGCGGAACACCTGGTTCCCGGAGGCGTCGGTCACCCACAGGTCGAGCCCGTTGCCGGTCGCGATCTGCAGCGGCGCGACGGCGCCCGGGAGGGCCCACGTCGCGGTGACCACCCCGTGCAGGTTCACGCGGGCGACCGCCTGCCCGAAGTCGAGGTCGACGTAGAGCTGGCGATCACGGCCGACCGTGATCCCGACGGGCCCGCCGTCGATCGGGTATTCGGTCAGCGACCCGCTCGTCGTCAGGCGGCCCAGCTTCCCACCGAACAGCTCGGTGAACCAGACGGCGCCGTCCGGGCCCGTGACGATCCGGTTCGGGAACGAGCCCGGATCCAACGACCACTCGTGGAAGGCGCCGTTCAGCGTCATGCGGCCGACCTTGTCGGCGCTCCGTTCCGTGAACCACAGCGCACCGTCACGACCGAGCGTGAGGCCGAGCGGGGTCGCGTCCGGTGTCGGGACCGGGAACGACGTCATGTGGCCCGTTCGAGGATCGAGCCTGACGATCGTGTTGTTGCCCTGATCGGTCACGAACAGGATGCCGCCGGGAACGACGACGCTTCCCTGGGGAACGGCATTGGCGGAATCGGGCATCGGGAACTCGACGATCGACCCGTTCGGCGACAGCCGGCCGATCGTTCCGCTGTCTCGTTCCGAGATCCAGACCGCGCCCGATGGATCGGACGTCAGCCAGCCCGCAGACGGCGTCGCCGACGCGAGCGGGAAGACGGTCAGGCCGCCCGCCCGGTCGAACCGCCCGACGGCGGTGTTGAGGCTTACGTACTCGCCCCCGGGCCCTGCCGTGACGCCGAACGGCGTCGCGCCGTCGGCCATCGGGAACGCCGTGACCGTTCGTTGGTCGGGGCTGTTGGCCGCGAGCGCATGCCGTGGTGGCGCCGCGGTGACGGCCGCGGGAAGCACGAGTGTCACGAGCAGCGAGCAAAGGATCGCCGCGCGTCGGACCTGGATCATGTCGCCAACCTCCTGGCTCCCGGTGCGCGGGACCGATCCCGCCCGGTCGGATCAACACATCGAGCGTCGACCTCCTGGTGACGGTGAGCGAGCCCGGTATCCGTTCGGGGTACGGAGCGGTATCACCGCCCGCCCGAACGAGGGCTCGCCGCCCGCCGCCAGCCGTGGCAGCGCTCGTCGGTCAGCCCGGACCTTGAGGGCAGCGCCCGAAGCAGCGACGAAGAATCCGCGAAGCGTTCGGCGGGGAATCGAACGACGGCTGCCGGAGCGATCGGCAGCCGTCGGGAGGTGGTGCGTTCGGACGAGCTACGAGGCTTCCACGGGCCCGTGCGGTGTTCCAGTCGGCGGCCCGAGCCGCGACGGCGAGGACGACACCCATGACGATGAACGTCATCGCGATCCCGACGCCGTCGACCTGGCCCCGCGAGCCCGTCGCGGCCACGAACAGGGCGACCACGCCGGCCACCGCGTCGAACGCGCCGAGCCCGATCCCGAGCGACGATGCCTGGCGGCTGCCGAGCGCCATGCCGATGCCGGCGATGACATGGGCGACGGCGATGACGCCGAAGAGTGCGAAGACCGGGGTCAGCGCGCGGATGGTCGCGACGTCACCGGGATCCGCGACGACGGTGCCACGGGCGATGATCGCGCTCGCGACGCTGAGGCCGAGCACGGCCGCCGCGAGGACGAGACCCGTGGAGACGTGCAGGAAGGCGGCGACTAGCCGGGACACGACGCCGCGCTGCGGCGCGGTGGTGGTCCACGAGGTCGTGGGCGCTGTGGGCAGCGATGCGGTCATGGCGGGCGGCTCTCCGGTTGCCCGGTCGCTCGACCGGCGCTGCCGCCATCCTCGTCGCGGGCACCGCTGATCGCTATCGGCGGCCGTCGGCCTCGGACATCGTCATTCGTCCAGCCCGCACGACCTCAGTTCGCAGCCGTCAGTTGGCGGCCATCAGTTCGCGGCGTATTTCCGGATCTCACGAACGGCGGAGAGCTTGTCGTGGAACTCGTCCCGGATGTGGTTGAGGTCGGGCCGCGGGATGTCCAGCTCCTCCGCCAGCCGGTTGGCCAGCCACGACTCGGTCTCGTCGATCTCGTCGTCGGCCGCCATCACCAGGAAGCAGCAGTGGAGGAGCTGCTCGCGCTCCTCCATCGTGGAGATCGCCTTGAACTGGCGGGTGACGAGGAAGTCCTCGGTCGCGCCGTAGGCGTCCGCCTGTGCGCTCGCGAGGACGACGACCAGCCGCGCCGTCTCGGCATCGAGGCCGCCGGCCTCCTCCATCAGCTTGATCATCTCGTCGGTCTCGTCATCGCTGACCGAGAGGTTGGCGTCCGCCGCGCGCCCGAGGAGGTACGCGAAGGCCGCGAGGTACCGCGCCCGCGCCGGGGGCAGCGCCGAGAGCTGGAGCGCGATGAGCTTGACGCTCGCCGTGTCGACGTCGGTCGGCTCGGGCAGCGGGGCGTGGGGGTCGATGGGGGGCTGGGGCGTGGTCGAGGACGCGGCAGGGGCGGGAGCGTCGAGGCCGAGCGTGCGCGAAAGGAAGCTCATCGGGACTCCGGGAGGCTGGCGTGGCGGAATGCGCCGGAGTCTACCCCGAGGCCGTGTTGCGCGGGATCACGCGCCCGTACGCCCGCGCGACCGGGGAATGCCACACGCCGCCACTCGTGTAGACGTCCTCGTCGATCAGGGCAAGCGCCTCGGCTTCCGTCTCGGCGCGGATCAGGAGAACTGCCTTGCGTGAAGTCGGCCGTGCCGCCGGCCTCGACGATGCGCCCCTCGCGGATCAGGCGCGCGATCCGGGTGAGGTGCGCCCGCCGCAACGGCGGCCGACGCTCCTGCGCCTCCGGGGTGTAGGGAACGTCGACGACCCAGATGGTCTCGATCTCCACGTCCTCGGGGATCTCATTCATGGGGTTCCTGCTCGATCACTCGTCCAGTGTGGATAGGTAGCTCTCCCGGAACACGTCGCCGCATCGTCGGGTCGCCGTCGTTGCCGCGTTGATCGTCGCGGCCACGCCGCGGTCGGCCTCTTCAGGCGACTGGGCAAGCCAGATCTGGGCCGCGCTGGCGAGGACTTCCTGGCAGAGCCGGCGGACCTCGTCGTCGAGCACGAGCGCGGAGAGGGACGTGATCGCCATGTTGGCCTTGCGGTTCTCCTCCCGCAGCTCCGGCGTCAGGGTGGCATCGCCCATCGGTCTCCAGCCACCGGCCGCCGACGCCTCCGCATCTCGCGCCTCACCGATCGCGAGCACGGTCCGGGCGAACGACTCGAGCGCTCCCTGGAGCTCGACGAGGGTCGCCCGCTGGAACCGATCGCGCTCGGCCAGCCGGCGACCGGACCGCGAGTCGGGCATCGCCGCGTAGCGGGCACGGATCAGCTCGGCGCCGAGCGTGATCAGGCTGCCGACGACGACGCCGAAGAAACCCCACGCCGCCGCATCCACACCGACATGATGACGCCCAGGCGTCCGGGGGATGACGCCGAAGCGCAGGCCCCCGGACCGACCGGCACCCCGGATTCGCCCGAACAGGCAGGCACGCGTGCCCGACGCGGCGGTCGCGTCCGCAGAGAATTCGTGCGTGACCTTCGAGCGGCAGCCGGCTCGCGACCGAGGTCCCGCGACGCACGTCGGGACCATTTCCGGCGCGGCGCCGTCATCGCCGGTTCGTCCCGCGGATGGCACGCTCGGGATGCAGCGAAGCGCGGGCAATGCTGCGGTCACGGAGCTGTTGCGGGCGAGGCCGGGCGTCCAGCGGACGACGAGCGCAGATGAGATCGCGGCCGGATCGGCAGCGACAAGGGTGACGTCCCCCGAGGCCCGGCCGGTTCTCGCCCGCGGTGCCAGTGGTCTGGCCGTCGCGACCCTCCAGGCCGCGTTGGCGGCGACGACGGACATGCCATTGACGGCCGACGGCGAGTACGGTCCGCAGACCGCCGCGCGGGTGTGCCTGATCCAGCGCTACCTTGCCCTCAAGGTCGACGGGATTGTCGGACCGGATATGTGGCGGGCCCTCGACGTGCTGGGTGAACCATTCGCCGACGACGCTCGGGACGGCACGTCCGGCGAGGGGGCACCGAGCGCCGCGTCGCCGACGTCGGGGAGCGCTCCAACGGAGCAGTCGGCGGTGCAGCGTGAGGAGGCAGACGAGACGTCAGGGGACTTGCCGGCGAGAACGCTGACCGCGGGGTCCGTCAGTCCCGAGGTCTTCGCCATCCAGACCGGGCTCATGCTGGCTTATCCGGGCGCCGGAATGGTCGTCGACGGCAGCTTCGGTGTCCAGACGCTGGCCTTCGTGCTGCTCTACCAGGTCGATCACGGCCTCACGCCGGACGGGATCGTCGGCCCGGAGACCCGCAAGCATCTCGACCTGGCCGAAAGCTTTACGCGGAAAGCAGAGGCCATGAAGGAGCTGTCGGACTTCCAAAGCGACCTCGCCGGCGCGGACGTGCAGGACCTGATCACCCTCGGGACGATCCCCCCGGCGATCGTTCGCGACATCAAGACGCTGGGCGAGAAGGACTTCTAGGTCCGAGCCCTGAGGGGAGGCGATCAGCCGCCGACGTTCAGAACGTCGAGCTGGATCCCCGGGCAGCTACGGCCTCCGGGTTTTCGCTCGATCGACCGCGTCGCTGTAGCCCTGGTGCGCTTCGAGCTCGTCGATGTCGGCCATTGCCGTGGCCGAGTCTGCGTCAGCAAGGTCCGAAGTCGTAGAGAGCGCGATCGCTTTTGCGGCTTCCGCCATCTTCGCCGCGGAGCTCTCGGCCTTGGTGGAAGCGTCCAGTGCCGCCTTCGCCGCGGCGGCTGTCTCGGCCGCCGCTTCCAGGGCCAGCTCAGCCGCGGCCACGGCGGCTGCGGCGGCAACTTTCCCGCGCCGCGCGACCGCCGCCGCTTGTTCTGCCACCCGCCATTTGGCGAGCGCTACCGACGTTGTCGGAAGCTCGATCATTTCATCTGCCATTGGTGAAGCACCTCGGTTCGTGGCCGAACGTTGCGCCACTTCGAATCGCGGCGCAAGTGGAACGACCTCGAGTCGGGGATGGTGGGCCGATCAGACTGCCAGGCTGATCCGCGAACTAGATCGCTGGAACTGCCGCGATTCCGACGCCAATGCTGGTACCGGAGGTGGGATTCGAACCCACACGAGGTTGCCCTCAACGGTGTTTGAGACCGTCGCGTCTGCCATTCCGCCACTCCGGCTCGCGGCGAAATCCTAGCGGAGCCGCGAAGGGGCCCGGAACCCGCGCGGCCATGACGGCGTCGATGCGGGGCGCGTCGCGGCGGATCGTCTCCGGCCGGGCGTCACCAGCGGGACCCGATGCTAGACTCGCCGCGCCTCACCATCCCCGCCAGGAGGGCCGCGCCCGTCGTGGAGGACGTCCGCCCGTCCGAGGCCGTCGACGATCCGATCCAGCGCCGAGACCTCGTGCTCCTCGAGCAGGCGCGCGACGGCAGCCTCGAAGCGTTCAACAGCCTGGTCGAGTGCTACCAGGACCACCTGTTCGCGCTCGTCGCGCGCATGGTTCCCGATCGCGACCAGGCCAGCGACGCCGTGCAGGAGGCGTTCTTCTCGGCCTACCGGAACATGCGCGCGTTCCGCGGCGGGAGCGTCCGCTCGTGGCTGAGCCGGATCGCCATCAACGCCGCGATGGACCAGCAGCGCCTCAAGAAGCGCCGCCCCTCGCAGCCGTACCCGGAGCTCGACGACGAGAGCTGGCAGCCGCCGTCGGGTCCGCAGGACGACCCCGTTCGGACGGCGATGCACGGCGAGCGGTCGCGGGTGCTGGCCGCGGCGCTGGCGTCGATCACCCCCGACCAGCGGTACGCGATCGTGCTGTTCGATGTCGAGGGCTACGACTACGCCGAGATCGCCGAGCTCACCGGTGTCTCGCTCGGCACCGTGAAGTCGCGGATCCACCGCGGCCGCCTGGCGCTCCGGGACCGGCTCGAGGGCTCGATCGGCCTCGTTCCGCGGGGAGGACGGCTGATGCCGCACATCCCCGACCACCAGACCCACGACCCCGAGCTGGTCGCCGCCTACGCCGCGGGCGACGCGACCGGGCCCGACCTCGCCGCGGCGACCGAGCTCGTCGCCTCGTGCACCGAGTGCGCCGACCTGCATCGCGACCTGCGCGCGATCGCGACCGCCCTGCCCGAGATCCCGCCCGCGGTCCGCCCGCGCGACTTCCGGATCACCGCCGAGCAGGCGGCCTCGCTGCGGCCCTCGGGCTGGCGCGGCGTGCTCGCGGCCTTCGCCTCGCCCCGCTTCCGGCTGGCCGCGCCCCTGGGCACGGGGCTCGCCGCCGCCGGCCTCGCGGGCCTGCTGCTCGCGAGCCCGGGCGGGCTCAGCCCACCTCCTCGGCGTCCTCGGGGCCGAAGCCCCGATCGCGGCCGCGTCGTCGGCGACGAAGGATGCCGCGGCCTCCGACGAGTCGGGCGCCTTCTACGCGCCGGCCGCAGCGTCACCGCCGGCTGCGGCGCCCGTTCCCGCGCCGGCGGCCTCGGCCGCCGTGCGTCGGCGGCGGCATCCGCGGCGCCGGCGGCCGGCCAGGCCGGCGGCAACACCGATATCCAGGCCGCGGGACCGGCCATCGGGACGAGCCCGGAGCCGAACGGCGGGGGAGCCGCAGGCGCGCAACCCGAGGCGAGCCCGGGCCGGGAGGTCGCCGCGGGCGCCGTCCCGGCTCCGCCGAGCTCGACCGAGGCCACGGCGGTCCCGGCCGCGCCGGCGACCGCTCCGGCGGGCACGTCGCCGTGGGTGGTCGTCTCGGGCATGCCCTGCTGCTGGTCGGCGTCTCGTGCTCGTCGCGCTCCGGCTGGCCGCCCGATCGATCGCGCGCCGCTGAGCCGCTGCGGGTCCGGGAACCGTCCCGGCGCCGCGACCGTCAGGGCAGGGACATGCCGCACATCCCCGACCACCAGACCCACGACCCGGAGCTGGTCGCCGCCTACGCCGCGGGCGACGCGACCGGGCCCGACCTCGCCGCCGGCGACCGAGCTCGTCGCCTCGTGCACCGAGTGCGCCGACCTGCATCGCGACCTGCGCGCGATCGCGACCGCCCTGCCCGAGATGCCGCCCGCCGTCCGCCCGCGCGACTTCCGGATCACCGCCGAGCAGGCGGCCTCGCTGCGGCCCTCGGGCTGGCGCGGCGTGCTCGCGGCCTTCGCCTCGCCCCGCTTCCGGCTGGCCGCGCCCCTGGGCACGGGGCTCGCCGCCGCCGGCCTCGCGGGCCTGCTGCTCGCGAGCCCGGGCGGGCTCCAGCCCACCTCCTCGGCGCCTCGGGCGCCGCCGCGATGGAACAGGCTCCACCGCCGCCCAGGTCCCGGTCGAGCAAGCCCTTGCCCGAGGACACGAGCGCCGGTGCATCGGCCGCGGCCTCCGGGCCTGCGGCCGCTCGCGCCGGCGCCTTCGGCCGCCGCGTCCCGGTCCCGGCGGCCCTCGCCCCGCAGCGGCGCGCCATCGCCGGAGACCGCCACGGACATCCGCACCTCGACCACCGCGGGCCGCGAGCGCCGGCCTCCCCGGACGATGCCGGCCGCGTCGAGATCAAGAGCTCGGACGACGCGTTCGCGGTCGCCCCGGGTGCGGCACCGATCGTCGCGCCCGCGGACAGCACCCCGCTCGTGCTCATCGCCGCCGGCCTGATCGTCGTCGGGTCCTGCTCGTCGCGCTTCGCCTCGGCGCCCGCCTGATCGTCTGACGGGTCCGCCAGCGCCGTCGCTAGAGGCGCCGCGGGAGCCGCACCCGGAAGGTCGCGCCGCGGCCGGGAACGCCGTCGCTCTCCACCTCGACGCTGCCGCCGTGCGCCGTCGCGAGGTCGCGGACGATCGTCAGTCCCAGCCCGCTGCCGCCCGAGTCCGAGCGCCGGTGGAAGCGGTCGAACACTCGGCCGAGCTCGTCGGGGGCGATGCCTTCGCCGTCGTCCGTGACCGTCAGCACCGCGTCCGCCTCGGCCGTCCGGATCTCGACCGTCACGTGCCCGCCTGCGCCCGTGTGGCGCACGGCGTTCGCGACGAGGTTGACGAGGATCTCGCGCACCCGGACGGGGTCGACGACCGCCTCGAGCGCGACGTCGCCGGTGCCGCGCCAGCTCGACGCGCTTCGCGTCGGCGACGGTCCGCTGGCTCGCGAGCACGTCGTCGGCGAGGTCGACGAGGTCCACCGGCTCCCGATGCAGCGGCAGCGCGCCCGCCTCGGCGAGCGAGATCGTGCGGAGGTCGTCGAGCAGGCGGTCCATGACGTGGGCCTCGGCGAGGATCGGCGCCACGTGGTCCTCGTCCATCGGATGGACGCCGTCGAGCATCGCCTCGAGACCGCCGGCGATGACCGTGAGCGGCGTGCGGAGCTCGTGGGTGACGTCGGCGAGCAGCGCCCGGCGGTCGTCGCGCGACCGGTCGAGGCGCTCGGCCATCGCGTTGAACGAGGCCGTCAGGCCACGCACCGGACCGGGACCCCGCGGCCGGACGCGGACGCCGGGCTCGCCGTCGGCCAGGCGCTCCGTCGGCCGCGGCGAGCTCCGCGAGCGGTCGCACGGCGGCGGTGAAGACGCGCACGCCGACGGCGATCGCGACGATGAGCACGACGACCACGGCGACGGCGGTGGCCGTCGGCGGGGAGGAACCCGGCGACAGGACACCGAGCAGGACGCCCGCCAGCCACGTCGCCAGCGCGGTGACGACGCCAACGAACACGACGAGCGCGAGCAGCAGGCAGCCGACGAACCCGAACCCTGCGCGCGGGCCGGGGCCGCGACCGCGACCGCGACCCCAGGGAGGACCCCAGGTCCCCCGCGCATGCGCCCGCCGCTCCCAGCGGTACCGCTCGTGCGGCTCCGGTTCCGGTCCGGGCTCCCCGGTGGTCACGCGGCCGGCTCCTCGAGCGCGTACCCGACCCCGTGGACCGTCCGGACGTAGCTGGTGGACGGCGCGGCGGTCTCGAGCTTGCGGCGCAGGTTCCGGACGTGGCCGTCGATCGCCCGCTCGTAGGATTCGAGCGAGAACCCGTGCACCGCGTCGAGGAGCTGCGAGCGCGTCCAGACGCGGCCGGGCTCGCGCGCCAGCGTCGCCAGGAGCTCGAACTCGGTGGGGGTCAGCTGGACGGCTCGACCACCGGCGGTCACGCGACGGCGGGCCAGGTCGAGCCGCAGGTCACCGACGTCGATGCGCTCGTCGGTCACGGGCGTGGCCTCGGCGCGCCTGAGGACGGCACGCACGCGGGCGACGAGCTCCTTGGGGCTGAACGGCTTGACCACGTAGTCGTCGGCGCCGAGCTCGAGGCCGGTGATCCGGTCGACCTCGTCGCCACGGGCGGTGACGATCACGATCGGGACCGAGGAGTCCCGGCGCAGGGCGCGGACGACGTCGAGGCCGTCGACCTTGGGCAGGCCGAGGTCGAGGACGATCGCCTCGGGCCGGCGCGCCCGGGCGAGGGCGAGGCCGCCCGCGCCGTCGCTCGCGGTGAGGACGGCGAAGCCGGCGTGTTCGAGATAGTCGCGGACGAGCGAGGCGATCTGGGGCTCGTCCTCGATGACGAGGATCGTGCGCACGGGAGGCTCCGGAAACGGCGACGCCGGGCGAGGATACCCGCCCGGCGTCGGAGAGAAAGGGGAGGGGAGGGCCGTCAGGACCCCGTTTGGCCGCCGCTCGTCGGGGGCGTCCCGCCGCTGCGGGCCTCGTCCTCGTGGAGCTTGCGGTGGGCGTCGGCGATCCACTGGCGCCGGGCGTCGTCGCCGGAGCCGTAGCCGTTCGGGCCGTACCCGCCACCCCAGCCGGGGCCGCCCCAGCCGCGACGGCGCCCGCCGAAGGCCGCGAACAGCAGCCCGATGAACAGGAAGAAGAACAGGAACGGGAAGAAGAACCCGAAGAAGCCGAATCCCGCGTGCCAGACGACCGTGCCGCCGGCCGCGCCGATGTTCGACGTGACGCCGAGCTGGAAGCCGATCACGCCGCCGACGATGGCGGCGATGGTGGCGATGATGAGGGTGAGGAACCCGCGCATGGTGTGAGGCGCTCCGATCGAGGGTGGCCGCGGGTCCGTCCCGCCGCCGGTGTGCTTGGACAACCCCGATCCTGCGGCGCGGATGTGCAGAACCCGTGCGCATGCGATGGCGATTCGACGGGGATCAGTCCCCGAGGCACGTCCCCACGTGGCGGGTCGCGGCGACCCAACATGACAGGACCGGGCCGGTCGCGCGGGTACACTTGGAGGCGTCCCACCCGCACGCTCGGAGCCGATGGAACGCCTCCTCCTGCTCGACGGCAACGGGCTCATCTACCGCGGCTACTACGCCCTCATCGAGCAGCCCCTGACGACGTCGAAGGGCGAGCTCGTGACCGCGGTGTTCGGCTTCACGAACATCGTGCTGCGGGCGATCCAGGACGTGCAGCCCGACCGGGTCGCGATCGCCTTCGACCTCCCGGCCCGCACCTTCCGGCACGACCGCTACGCGGAGTACAAGGCCACGCGCACCCGCATGCCCGACGACATGCGCGAGCAGATCCCCAAGGTGAAGCAGGTCGTGCGCGCCATGGGCATCCCCGAGTACGAGCAGGAGGGATTCGAGGCCGACGACGCGATCGCCACGCTCGTCGGCCAGGCCGAGGCCCACGGGTTCGACACCACGATCCTGACCGGCGACCTCGACATGCTCCAGCTCGTCAGCGAGCACACCAAGCTCATGGTCTCGCTCCGCGGCGGCATCGCGAACACGGTCGCCTACGACCTCGCGAAGATCGAGGAGCGGTGGGGCCTGCGCCCCGACCAGATGCTCGACTACAAGTCGCTCAAGGGCGACCCCACGGACAACATCCCCGGCATCCCGGGCGTGGGCGAGAAGACCGCCTCGAAGCTGATCGCGACGTGGGAGACGCTCGACGCGCTGTACGCGCACATCGACGAGGTCACGCCGGAGAAGCTGCGCCTCGCGCTCGAGGAGCACCGCGAGTCCGTGCTCGAGAGCCGCGAGCTGATGCGGCTCGTGCGGGACGTCGACGTGACGCTCGACCCGACGCGCGGCCGGGTGGGGGACTACGACCGCCAGGAGGTCGTCCGGCTGTTCCGGGAGTACGAGTTCCGGACCCTGATCGATCGCCTGCCGCCCCTCATCGGGGAGCGGCCCGAGGACGCGATCGCCGCGATGCGCGAGCTGCGCGAAGCCGGGTTCCCCGCGGCCCAGGGCGTCGGCCGGGGCGCGGGCGGTCGTGGGGGCCCACCGGTCGATCCGGGTTCGCTCCAGCTGTCGATGGACTTCGACGTCGTCTCGGGCGGCGGCGGCGCGCCGGCCGACCGGTGGTGGCGGCGCCATCGCCACGACGTCGGCGGCCGTCGAGGCACGAGCCGAGGCGCTCGCGGCCGCATCCGGTGACGCCGCGGGCGCGCTGGCGGCCGCGATCGTCGACCCCGGCCGCATCGAGCTCGCGGACACGGCCCGCGTGGCGACGCTGGAGCCATGGCTGCGCGAGCAGGCCTCGGTCGGCGTGGCGCTCGTCGTCGACGACCCGCGCCCGCTCGCCGGGACACCGTCGTCGCTCGCGGTCGCCGGCGAGGACGGCCGGGTCGTCGCGGCGGACGGCGCCGAGGCGTCGATCGCCCTGCGGCATCTCCTCGAGGCCGTCGGCGCGCGGCTCGTCGGCCACGACGTGAAGCCCCTGCTCACCGCGAGGTTCGGCGAGGACGGCTCGGCCGCGCCGCTCGACATCGCGTTCGACACGCAGATCGCGGCCTACCTCGTCAACGCCGCGCTCCGGTCCCAGAAGATCGCCGACGTCGTCGCCGAGCGCCTCGACCTCGTCCTCCCGCCGACGGCCGCCGGCCTCCCGCCGACGGCGATCGCCGGCCTCGAGGCGCTGTCCGCGGTCGCCGTCCGGCCGTCGCTCGACCAGGCCCTGCGCGACGACGGCGTCGACCGGCTGTTCGAGGAGATCGAGCTGCCGCTGATCCCGATCCTCGCCCGCATGGAGGCGGCCGGCATCGCGCTGGACCAGGAGGCGCTCGGGGCCCTGGAGCGCGAGTTCGCGGCCGAGATCACGCGGCTCGAGGGCGAGATCTACGCCGCCGTCGGCCACCAGTTCACGATCGGCTCGCCCAAGCAGCTGGGCGACATCCTGTTCGTCGAGCTCGGCCTCCCGAAGGGGCGCAAGACGAAGACCGGCTACTCGACCGACGCCAGCGTCCTCGAGGAGCTGCGCGGCGTCCACCCGGTCATCGAGCCCGTCCTCGACTGGCGGATCTACACGAAGCTGCGATCGACGTACGTCGAGGCGCTGCCGACGCTGATCGGGCCCGGACGGGCGCCTGCACACGCTGTTCCACCAGGCCGTCGCGGCGACCGGCCGCCTGTCGTCGTCCGACCCCAACCTCCAGAACATCCCGATCCGCACTCCGCTCGGGCGCCGGATCCGCCACGCCTTCGTCGCCGGCTCGCCGGACACGACGCTCGTCGCCGCCGACTACAGCCAGATCGAGCTGCGGATCCTCGCCCACGTCTCGGGCGACGACCACCTCGCCGACGCGTTCGCCCGCGAGGCCGACATCCACCGCGAGACGGCGGCCCGCGTGCTGCGCAAGGACCCGGCCGACGTGACGTCGGACGAGCGGTCGATGGCCAAGATGGTCAACTTCGGCCTCGCGTACGGGATGAGCGACTTCGGGCTGTCGAGCCGGGCCGGGATCAGCCGCCAGGACGCGCAGGAGTTCATCAACTCGTACTTCGCGGCGTACGGCGGCATCAGCCGCTACATGCACCACATCCGCGAGACCGCGCGCGAGCAGGGGTACGTGGCCACGCTGCTCGGCCGCAAGCGGCGCATCCCGGAGCTCGAGGCGCGCAACCCGTCGCTGCGCGCCGCCGGCGAGCGCATGGCGATCAACATGCCGATCCAGGGCACCGCCGCCGACATCGTCAAGATCGCCATGATCCGGACGGACCGGGCGCTCCGCGAGGGGTCGTTCCGCGCGCGGGTCCTGCTCTCGGTCCACGACGAGCTCCTGCTCGAGGCGCCGCGCGACGAGGTCGACCGGCTGATCCCGATCCTCCGCGAGGCGATGGAGGGCGCCCTCCCGCTGTCCGTGCCGCTCACCGTCGAGGTGAAGGTCGGCGACTCGTGGGAGGGGATGGCGCCCGTCTCGCGCCGGGATGCGGTGCTGGCCGAGGCGGGCGAGGCCCCCGAGGCGATCGGGGTCTGACGGCCGGGCATGCCGACGAAGCGCGGTCCGCTCCGGCTCGACCTCAAGCGCGTCGACATCGCGGGCGGCGAGGCATCCGGCCTGCCGTGGTCGTTGCTCGACGCCATCGAGGCGGACGGCGGCCTGTGGGCGGCCGGCGACTGGTACACCGACCCGTCGGACATCGTCGCCCAGGCCAAGGCCGCCGGAGCCGTCGCGCTCCGGCTCGACTGCCGTGACCTCGCGTTCCTGGACGAGCTGCCGGACGTCCGCTACCTCCACGTGCGCACCGACGGCCGGCCGCCGCTCGAGCCCATCGCCTCGCTCCGCGGCCTCCGGGCGCTGATCCTGGAGGTCGGCTCGCTGCGCGGCACGCTCGACCTCGCCGCGTTCCCCGAGCTCCGGTGGCTGAAGATCAACCTCGGCGGCAAGGGCGGCGAGGCGATGCTGCCGACGATGGCCGCCGGGCACCCGGGCCTCGGATGGCTGTCGGTGACCGAGTCACGGGCGAAGCTCGTCGCCGAGATCACGGCGCCGTTCCCGGCCCTCGGCGCGTTTCGGATCCACAACGCCGACCGGATCCGCGGGCTCGGACCGCTGGCGGAGGCGGCAACCGGGCTGCGGAACCTCGATGTCGACGTCGTCGGCCTGCGAACCCTCGACGGCATCGAGGGCGTCGCGGGCCTCGAGGCGCTCGGCGTGTGGTCCAGCCCGATCGTGGACATCGGTCCGATCCGGGCGTTGCGCGAGCTGCGGGGCCTGCGCCTGTGGACGCCGCGGCTCACGTCGATCGAGCCGTTGCGCGGGCTGCCGCGGCTCCGCTTCCTGGACGTGATCGTCGACGGCGAGCCGGACCGCTCGATCCTGGACTCCCTGCCCGCGCTCGCCGCGATCCAGCGACGACGAGAGCTCGACGCGCCGTTGCCGTGGGCGGACCTGCGCACGCTCGACAAGGCGGACCCGCTGCGCCGCGAGTGGGATCGCCTGCGCCGGGCTTGATCCGGCCCGAAGCTGGCGACCGTCCAACGCGCCCGAGCCCGGACGCGCGAGCGGAGCCTGCCCTATCGTCTCGACGATGCCTGAGCTGCCCGAGGTCGAGACCGTCGCGCGTGACCTGCGTCGCCACCTGCTCCCGGGCGACGCCGCGACCGGACCGGTGATCACGGGCGCGCGCGTCGGCTGGCTGCGGACGCTGCGCGACGAGGACCCCGACCGGTTCGTCGCGGGCGTCACGGGCCGCCGGATCGAGGCGGTCGGCCGGCGCGGCAAGCAGCTCGTCATCGACCTGGACGGCGGCGCGTTCCTCACCGTCCACCTCAAGATGACGGGCCAGCTGTTCGTCGTCCCGGCGTCGCTGCCCCGCGACCCGTACGAGCGCTTCGCGCTGGCGCTCGACGACGGCCGCGAGCTGCGCTTCCGCGACATCCGCAAGTTCGGCCGCCTGGGGCTCTACGGCGCCGACGACGACCCGTTCGACGGCGTCGGGCCGGAGCCGCTGGACCCGCGATTCACCCTGCGCGAGTTCCGCAAGCGCATCCGCGGGCGGCGAGCGCGCCTCAAGCCGCTCCTCGTGGACCAGGCGTTCATCGCCGGGATCGGCAACATCTACGCCGACGAGGCCCTGTGGCGGTCGCGGCTCCACCCGCTGCGCTCGGCCCGGTCGCTGCGCCCGGCTGACGAGCGGCGCCTGTACCGGGACATCGTCGAGATCCTCGCCGAGGCCGTCGAGCGGCGCGGGTCGTCGATCGACGACTACACGGCACCCGACGGCGATGGCGCGATGCAGGAGCGGCTCGACGTGTACCAGCGCACCGGCCAGCCCTGCCGGCGCTGCGGGCGCCCGATCCGCCGCATCGTCATCGGCATCCGTGCGACGCACTTCTGCTCGTGGTGCCAGCGGCTGCCGGCGGCCGAGCGACCCGCCGCGAAGGCGCTGCTGGCGACGATGACGCCGCGGCCCGGCCGCGGTGCGAAGGCCCGTGCCGGCCGACGATGGGTGGACCTCGAGGGCGACGGTGCGCTCGGGCGCACGGTCGACGAGGCGGCGAAGGCCCGTCAGCGGGCGGCGAGGACGGCCGCCGCGGCCGCGACGCGTCGGGCGGCGGCGCGGTCGATCAGCCCGTCTTGACGGACGTCTGTCCCGGGTCGGTGATCGAGATCACGCCGCCGTAGGTGCAGTTGCACTTCGAGTCGGACGTGAGCGCGGGCTTGCCGCCGATCGTGACGGTCGCCGATCCCGGCGACCAGGGCGAGGTCGTCGCCGGGATGCAGGGTGCCGGCGTCGGCGTGCCGAGCGCCGCGCTGGTCGCCGCCGCGACCGCCGGGTTCGACTGCGTGCTGCACATCCCGAACGTGGCGAGGTTGGTGACGGGCGCGAAGTCCTGGACCGTGGCCAGGAGCTTGCCGCCGCCCTGGTTCAGCTTGCCCGCGGGCAGCACCGCGAGCGTCGCGGGCGACGCCCCGAACGAGCACGACGCCTTGGCCCCGAGCACGACCAGCTGTGGCAACCTTGACCTCCGCGCCGGATCACGCAGGCGGCCACCGACGGTCGCCGGGTCCGAGATCCGGCCAACCCGAGTGTCCGTCGCCGCGCGCGAGGCCGCAAGATGCGCCCGTGCCGTGCGGCTGCCCGTTCGGGCAACTGTCGAGAAAGAGGAGGTCCGTGTCGCTCATCCGGCTCGAGGGGGTCGTCCGCGAGGTCGGCACGTTCGTGATCCTCGACCAGATCACCGCGGCGATCGCCCCCGGCGAGCGCGTGGGCCTGGTCGGGCCGAACGGCGCCGGCAAGACGACGCTGCTCCGGATCGCGGCGGGCATCGACGAGCCTGACCGTGGCATCGCGGCGCGCAAGCGCGGCCTGAGCCTCGGCCTCCTCGGCCAGGAGGCCCACTTCGACGAGGCGTTCATGGCCTCGCCGGACCTCCGGTCCGCCGTGCGCCATGGCGCGGCGCATATCGAGCGGATGGCCGTGGAGCTCGAGCGCCTCGAGCACGAGGGTCACGCCGGCGGCACGGACTACGCCGACCTCCAGCACCGCTTCGACATCCTCGGCGGCTACACGCTCGACCAGCGCGTGGACGAGGCGCTGTCCGGGCTCGGGTTCGCGCGCGACGAATGGGCGAGGCCGCCGACGGCGATCTCCGGCGGCCAGCAGACGCGCGCCGCACTCGCGCGCCTCGTGATCGCCGATCCGGACCTGCTCTTGCTCGACGAGCCGACCAACCACCTGGACATCGGCGCGATCGAATGGCTCGAGGAGCACCTGCGCCGCCGGGCCGGGGCGCTCCTCGTCGCCTCGCACGACCGGGCGTTCCTCGACGCGACCGTGTCCCGCGTCTGGGAGCTGCGCGACCGGCGCCTCACGGTGTTCCGCGGCGACTACACCTCGTACCACCGCCAGCGGGTCGAGCGCGACGCCCGGGCGGAGCGGGAGTCCGAGTCGCACGAGGACGCGATCGCGCGCGAGATCGAGCTCGTCCAGCGCTACCGGAGCCAGCGCAAGCACGTGAAGATGCACGAGCACGAGGCGAGGCTCGAGAAGCTGCGCGAGCAGCGCGTGGAGACGCCGAAGGCGGGCAAGGCGCTCAAGCTGCCGGGCAACGCCCTCGCCGGCGGTCCCGTGCGGTCCGGCGAGATGGTGATCCGCCTCGAGGACCTCGCGGTCGGCTACCTGCCGGGTCGCGGGGCGCTGCGGCCCGACGGCTCGGACGCCGCGGAGCCCGTGACCGTGGCCCGCTCGCCGTTCCTCGCCGCGCAGCGCGGGGAGCGGATCGGGATCGTGGGGCCCAACGGCGCCGGCAAGACGACCCTGCTGCGCACGATCGCGGGCGACCTGCCGGCCCTCGACGGCGCGATCTCGTTCGGGCACAACGTCTCGCCCGCGTACCTCGCGCAGCTCCGCGACGCGGCGATCCCCGGCTCCACGGTCCTCGACGCCATCCTCGAGGCGATCCCGGTCACGCCCGGGGAGGCACGCGGCTACCTCGCGCGGTTCCTGTTCCGCGGCGACGACGTGTTCAAGGAGGTCCGCGCGCTGTCGGGCGGGGAGCGGTCGCGCCTCGAGCTCGCGCTCCTGGGGATCCTGCCGTCGAACCTGCTGCTGCTCGACGAGCCCACGAACCACCTCGACATCGCCGCCCGCGAGGCGATCGAGTCGTTCCTCATCGAGGCGCCGGCGACGATCGTCGTCGTGTCGCACGACCGGCGGCTGCTCGAGACGATCTGCGAGCGGCTGTGGGTGGTCGACGACGGGCTCGCGGTCCCGTTCGACGGCGGCTACCGCGCGTGGCGGGCGGCGGTCTCGGACGGCTGGACGGTCGAGGCCGAGGCGGCCCGGCGGGCGAATCGCGGCCGGTCGGGCTCCGCGGCGACTCCGGGGCGAGGGCCGGCGGTGGGCCGCAAGGGCGCGACGACAGCGGCGCCCGAGCCCGAGCCCGGCGCGCCGCCGCGGTCGCGGTGGCCGCGCGCCCGAAGCGGCCGAAGCTCTCGAAGGAGGCCTACCGGCGGCGCAGGGAGGCGCTCGACGCCGAGCTGTCGCGCCTGGGCCTGCGCAAGAGCCAGCTCGAGCTCGCGATGGGCATGCCGGCGGTCGCGTCGAACTTCGTCGAGATGCGGCGCGTCACGAGCGAGCTCGCGGACGTCGAGCGGGCGCTCGCCGAGGCGGAGGACGCGTGGCTCGAGCTGGAGGAGCAGGCCCCGTGACCGGCCGGGCGCGGCGGATCGGCATCACCGGGCCGATCGGCTGCGGCAAGTCGCAGGTCGCGCGCTGGCTCGGGGAGCTGGGCGCCGCCACCGTCGACGCCGACGCGGTCGCCCGCGAGGTCACGGCGCCCGGCCAGCCGGCCCACGACGCGGTGCTCGCGCACTTCGGGCCCGCGGTCACGGCCGCGGACGGCACCCTGGACCGGGCGGCGCTGGCGCGCATCGTGTTCGCCGACCCGGCGCGGCTCCGCGAGCTCGAGGCGATCGTGCATCCGGCCGTCCGCCCGAGGATCCTCGCCGCCATCGACGCCGCCGACGCCGCCGGTGCGCCCGCCGTCGCCATCGAGGCCATCAAGCTCGTCGAGGGCGGCCTGGCCGAGCTGTGCGACGAGGTGTGGCTGGTGACCTGCGACGCCGCCGCGCAGCGCGAGCGCCTGCTCGCCCGGGGGACGCCGGCCGCGGACGCGGACCGCCGGATCGCGGCCCAGGCCGGCCTCGAGGAGCGCGTGGCGCCGGTCGCGACGCGGGTCGTCGACACCTCGGGGGAGCCGGCCGCCACCCGCGAGATGGTCGAGGCGCTGTTCCGCGCCGCGCGGCTAGTTCGTCAGCTTGAGGATGTACGACCCGAGGTAGCGCGGGCAGTTGTTGGCCGAGCAGCCGGTGATCGACAGCCGCGCGCTCTCGAACGAGCTGAGGAAGTAGCCGCGGATCGTCTTCGACGAGCCGCCGTCGGCGCTGATCACGTGGAACGTCGACCAGCCCACGAAGTTGCCGTTGGCGTCGACGATCGGGGTGGGCACGTCCTTGCCCGACAGGTAGTTGTCCACGTCCCCGTACAGGGCCGTGTGGTTGCCGTTGTTGTGCTGGCCGATGTACTCGCCGAACGCGAGCGTCTTGTTGATCGTCGTCGAGCCGCTGATGATCGCGCTCACGTCGGAGGTGCTGACGTTGCCGGTCCCGTAGTTGGTCCAGGCGATGTCGAGCGGGCCGTTCGGCACGTCGCCGTTGCCCTCACCGAAGTCGGTCGGCGTCTGGTAGAGGGGCGTGCCGTCGCTCGAGAATGCCGCCGCAGCGAAGATGAAGGGTGCCGCGCCGTAGGCGGTGTCCGGAAAGCCGGCGAGCGCGGTCGCGGTCGTGGTGACCATCCAGACGGGCTGGCCGAGCAGGCTGGCCATCGCGTTCTGGTGGGGCGCGGTCACCGAGACCACCACGGCGATGCCGTTGGTCGTGTCCAGGGAGGTGCTGACGGTCGTCCCGCCAGTGCCGTTGCTGAACCCGTTGCCCGCCGTGACCGTCTGGCTCCGCGTGATCGCCAGCGACGAGCTTCCGTTGATGAGGTAGTCGTTGGCCGACGCGAGCGCCGCCATGTCGGTCGCCGTCTGCTGGCTGCGACGCTGGGCGAACGTCGAGCCGCCGTCGACCGCGAGGCCCGCGAACCCGAGCAGCGTGATCAGGGACAGCGCGAACACCACGAGCACCTGGCCGTCCGACCGCGACGTGTCGTGCGGCTGCTGCTTGCGGTGGGGGTGGCGCATGGAGCGGCTCCTCGTGGTCATTCGATCTTGGCGCTGGCCGAGCTGGTGAGCGTGGGCACGCCGAGCAGCCCGGCGAGCGGGGTGACCGGCGTGAAGGTCGAGCGTGATGGTCACGCGGACCCAGTTGCCGCCCGAGCACGTGCCGCTGACGGTCGCGCCGGCGATGTCGACGCAGGCGTAGACGGGGCGTCCCGAGCCCCGGCACGAGCGCGCGCTGGGTGGCGAGGGTCGGTGGTGGACTGGGCGCTCGAGCCGAGCGTCGTGCCGGGATGGACGCTGGCCACCCGCGCGAGCTCGCGGGCCGCCTGGGCGACGCCGTTGTACTGGTAGGCGGCCCGGCCGAGATCGATGGTGCCCATGAGGATGAGCAGGAAGATCGTGATCGCGAGCGAGAACTCGACCATGGCCTGGCCGCGCTCGCGGCCTCGGCGCGCCCTCACGGGGTCACCGTCACGGTTCGCGACTTGGTCGAGGACCCGCCGTAGTTCGAGACGACGAGGGTCACCGTGTAGACGCCCTGCGACTGGTACTGGTTGATCGGGTTCTGGAGCGCCGACGAGTCCCCGGCACCGTCGCCGAAGTTCCACGACCAGGTCAGCGGGCACAACGCCGTGGTCGTCGACAGGTCCGTGAACTGGAAGTCGGTCTTCTTCTTCTTGCCGCTCGTCGGGTCGAGCGAGAAGTCGGCGGTCGGCGGGGCGCAGAACGGCGTCGGCGTGGGCGTCGGGGTGGGCGTGGGGGTCGGCGTCGGCGTCGAGGTGTTCGTCGGCGTGGGCGTCGGGGTGGGCGTCGGGGTCGGCGTCGGCGTCGGGGTCGGCGTCGGCGTCGGGGTTGGGCCGTTCGGGGTCGGCGTGGGCGCGGAGATGTTGGGGCGGACCGCGATCTGGGCCGTCGCGCTCGACGTGATGTTGACCTGCTGGCTGCCGAGGATCGGCGTCAGGAACGGGGTGAGCAGCGGCACGACGCCGGTCACGCGGACCGTGACCTGGTTGCCGAGCGCCTCGCTGCACGGCGATGGGGTGCAGACCAGCGTGACGTTCGCGGGCGTGACGTTCGCGGACGCCCCGGTGGACTCGGTCAGCACGGCGCACATCACGCGGTTGACGTTCGCGTTGCACGCGGCGCCCGCCTGGTAGGAGGTCGGGTGGACCGCCGCCTCGAGCGCCCCGGCCCGTGCGGCGGAGTCGAGCGAGACCTGGGTGCTGAACACGCGCGCCAGGTCGCCGGCCGCGACGAGGATCAGCATCAGCACCGGGAGGATGAGGGCGAGCTCGACCAGCGACTGACCCCGGGATCGACCACGCGGGTCGAGCCGGCGGGCCAGGCGGCGCGCCAGTGACTGTCGGGACCTCGGCGGCATGCTCTCGCGCTGGACGCGGCGACCGCCCGAGCCCGGCAGGGACCCGGGAGCGGCACCGTCTGCGAGCGTAGGGGCGGCAAGCCTCCGAAACGACCGGTCAGGCATGGTCAGTTCGTACTGCGCTGCGGCAGCATCTCGTCATCGGGGTGCTGCACCGGCGCACCGGGTCAGGGGGTGGTCGAGGCGGACGGGAGCGGCGAGGCGGCCGGGTCGATCGGCTGGCCCGACGGCGCCGGGCTGGCGGTCGGCGCCGGCGTGGGCGTCGGTGCCGCGACGAACCCGGGGAGCACCGGCTTCGGGATCGGGAGTCCGTACTTCTCGATGATCTTGGTCGTGGTCTCGCCCAGCGAGGTCGCGTCGACCTGGCGCTGGTCTTCGAGCGGCCGCAGCGCGAGGCTGAAGGTCGCGACGCCGGTCGCCTGCAGGTGCGCGAGCTCCTCGGCGATCTCGACGGGGGCGCGGATCACGTAGAACTGGTCCTTGCGGGCGAGGATCGTGACGTCCTGGTACGTGATCTTGGTCGCGCGGTCCGACATGTACCGGCCGGTGCCGTCGTCGGGGACGGCGACCGTCGTCGTCACGAAGACGTCCACCGCGTCGCCGACGGAGAGCATGCCGCCGACCGCGAGGTCGTCCGACACGGTGATCGAGATGGCGCGCAGGGCCTCGGAGTCGGGCCCGACGCTCTCGTCCGGGGTGAGGATCGAGAACGGGGCGCCCTCGGTCACCGACGCGAGCATGTTGGTGGTCACGAGCTGGCCCTGGAGGATCGTGACGGCGGCGATGCGCCCGACCACGAGCCCGGTGTCGTTGAGGACGCCGTTCGCGTTCGTCGGGTCGATCGGGACCTCGCGCAGCTCGACATCGCTGGACTTGACCGGCTCGCGGGCCGGGATCGTGGCGATGGCGACGACGAGCTGGACCTTCGACGTGCCGGTCTCCGTCGCCTTCTGCTGGGCCTGGTTGATCGTGTAGAAGGCGATGCCGCCGGCCACGAGGGCGAGCACGACACCGGCGAGGATCACGAACCGGCCCTTGCGCCGGTCGTCCTTGTACTCGAGCTCCATGAACAGCCTTTCCGTGTCGACCCTGCAGGGGTCGGCGTGCCGCGCCGGAGGACCTCAGGGCAGGTCGGCGCGTGGTCAGAGTGCGTCGGCGCACCACCAGCGGGCATGCCCCAGAGGTCCCCCGACCCCCGGCACCAATGGGTGGCGCCGCCGTTCGACGAGCGATGTCGAATGCGTGTCGAACAGGCGTTCCAATGCTAGGATTGGACCGTGCCTGACTTCCGCCTCGTGGCCCCGTTCGAGCCCACCGGCGACCAGCCGCAGGCGATCGAGCGGCTGGCGGACGGCCTCGCTCGCGGCGTGCGCGGCCAGGTGCTCCTGGGCGTCACGGGCTCGGGGAAGACCTACACCGCGGCGCAGCTCATCCAGCAGCATCAGAAGCCGACGCTGGTCCTGGCCCACAACAAGACGCTGGCCGCCCAGCTGTACGCCGAGTTCCGCGAGTTCTTCCCGGACAACGCGGTCGAGTACTTCGTCAGCTACTTCGACTACTACCAGCCCGAGGCGTACCTGCCGCGCTCGGACACGTACATCGAGAAGGACTCGCTCGCGCAACGAGGAGATCGACCGGCTCCGGCACGCGGCGACCCACGCGCTGTTCGAGCGTCGCGACGTGATCATCGTCGCGTCGGTGTCGTGCATCTACGGCCTCGGCGCCCCGGTCGACTACGGCGCGACGATCCTGCGCCTGCGGACCGGCGGCCAGTACCGGCGGGACGCCGTGCTCCGGCACCTCGTCGACCTCCAGTACCAGCGCAACGACACGGCCCTGACCCGCGCGCGGTTCCGGGTGCGCGGCGACACGCTGGAGATCGGGCCGGCCTCGTCCGAGGAGATCGTCCGGGTCGAGTTCTTCGGCGACGAGGTCGAGCGGATCACCGAGATCGACCCGCTCACGGGCGAGCTCCTCGCCGAGCGCAAGGAGCTCAACATCTACCCGGCGACCCACTTCGTGACGCCGCGCGACAAGCTCCAGCTCGCCATCGGGACCATCGAGGCGGAGATGGAGGAGCGCGTCGGCCAGATGGAGGCGGAGGGACGGGCGCTCGAGGCGGCGCGGCTCCGCCAGCGGACGACCTTCGACCTCGAGATGCTGCGCGAGCTCGGCTACTGCAGCGGCGTCGAGAACTACTCGCGCCACCTGAGCCAGCGCGAGCCCGGATCGCGGCCGTGGACGCTGCTCGACTACTTCCCGCCGGACTGGCTGCTGATCGTCGACGAGTCGCACATCACGATCCCGCAGGTCGTCGGCATGTACAAGAACGACCGGACGCGCAAGGAGATCCTGGTCGACTTCGGCTTCCGCCTCCCGTCGGCGCTCGACAACCGGCCGCTCACGTTCGAGGAGTTCGAGGCGACCGTGAGCCAGGCCGTGTACGTGTCGGCCACGCCGGGACCGTACGAGCTCGAGAAGAGCGAGCGGGTGGTCGAGCAGCTGGTCCGCCCGACCGGGATCGTCGACCCCCTGATCGCGGTTCGCCCGACCGACGGGCAGATCGACGACCTGCTCGAGGAGATCCGCGGCCGCGTCGACCGCGGCGAGCGGGCGCTGGTCACGACGCTGACCAAGAAGATGGCCGAGGACCTGGCCGACTACCTCAAGGAGCTGGGCGTCAAGGTCCAGTACCTCCACAGCGAGGTCGACACGCTCGAGCGGGTGGCGATCCTGCGCGACCTGCGCCTCGGCGTGTACGACGTCCTCGTCGGGATCAACCTGCTGCGCGAGGGCCTGGACCTGCCCGGAGGTCACGCTGGTCGCGATCCTCGACGCCGACAAGGAGGGCTTCCTGCGCAGCGCCTGGTCGCTGATCCAGATGATCGGCCGGGCGGCGCGCAACACGAACGGCGCGGTCGTGATGTACGCGGACCGGATCACGGAGTCGATGAAGGCCGCGATCGAGGAGACGGACCGCCGGCGCGCCGTCCAGGTGCAGTTCAACACGGACCACGGGATCGAGCCGCAGACGATCATCAAGAGCATCCGCGACATCAACGACCGGCTGCGCGCGGTCGCCGAGAACACGGTGATGTACAGCTCGGAGCGCCGGGACCGCGACCTCGCGGCGGCCGACACCGCCGAGGTCGAGCGCCTCGTCGCGAAGATGGAAGCCGAGATGAAGTCGGCCGCGAAGCAGCTGGAGTTCGAGCGGGCGGCGGCGCTGCGCGACGAGATCCAGCAGATCCGCCTCCGGGTCCTGGAGCAGGACGCATCGGTGATCGTGGCACGGGCGGCCGAGCGCGCGGCGCGGGACGCGGCCCTGCCGGCGAAGGAGCGGGCGGCGGCGCATCGTCCGGGCGGCCCCGGCTTCGGGGCGGACGCCGCGGCGTTCGAGGTCACCGAGGTCAGGGTGCTGCAGTCGGGCGAGGAGCCCGGCGCGGACGACTCCACGGGCATCGCGGCGGAGCTGTTCCCCGGGATCCGCGACGAGCACGAGGACGACGACGGCGGCTGGCAGGCGCGCTGGCTCGACCGTCCGACGTGGGACCACACCGTCACCCCGAACATCCGCCGCCGGACCGGGCAGCGTCCGTCGCGACGCGCCCGCGGCTACTGACGAACCGCGGGTGACCGCAGCGGGTCCCGGCGGCGCCGACGGCTCGATCCGGCGCCACCGCGCGCCGATCCGATTCGGGGCGAGGGCGGAGATCGACGCCGTTGCGCCGCTCGCGGCCGGCGAGCCCATCCTCGTCGAGGCACGGATCATGCGAGGCGGCGAGTGGCTCCCGCACGCCGGCTTCCTCCGGGTGACCGACCGGCGGGTCATGATCCTCGTCGGCCGCTGGCTCGGCCGCGACGACGTGATCGAGATCGACCGATCGCTGGTGCGGGTTCGCCCGGCGCTCGGCCTCGACCCGGTGATCCGCCTCGAGGTCGACGCCCCCATCGACGACGACCTGCTCGCCTTCCGCGCCTGGGACTGGTTCCCGCCCAGCGGTCGCGGCGGCATCGGCGCGCGTCCGGCGCGATTCCATCCGGACGTCGCAGCTCCGCGAACAGCTGGAGCCCGTTCTCGGGCTGGCGGACGACGCCGGCCGCCCCCGGTAAATTCGTCCGCGTGGATGCCCGGTCGCCGGATCAGCCCCCCGCGCTCGCGCCGCTCGAGATGTGGCTGGAGCCCGGATACGCCGACGGACGGATCGGGGCGTGGCTGCGCGACGTCCCCGGGGTGTTCGCCTCGGCGACCACCAACGAACGCGCGATGAGCGCGCTCCTCACCTCGACGGCGCGCGTCCGGGAGTGGCTCGAGGGCCACGGGGACGACCTGGGGCTGGGGCCGATCGGCCGGGTCGAGGTCGGCGGCGAGGTCGCCGCGGTGCGTCGCTGCTCGGACGGCTACGAGGTCAATGCCACGTTCCCGTGGGATCGTCGCCCGTTCACGGCGGACGAGGCCGCGGCGGCCATCCGCCGGCTCCGCTGGCTGCTGGACGACCTGCTCGCCGTCCTCGCGGACGTCGACCGCTTCGAGGCGGCGCACGGATCGCTGAGCGCCCGCGCGAAGCCGGGCGAGTGGTCGGTCGACGAGGAGCTCCGCCATCTCGGCAGCGCGACGGCGTGGTTCGCGCGGCCGGGTCGACGGCGCGGTGTACGACGGCCCGCTGGGCGGCGCGGACGTGCGGACCGAGCTCGCCGGCGCGACGGCCTGGACCCTGGGCCGGGTGGAGGCGCTCGCGGCCACCGACACCGGCCACGAGGCGACCGACGAGCACGGGGAGACGTGGACGCTGGCGAAGGTCGTCCGCCGCCTCCTCTACCACGCGTTCGAGCACCTCTGGGACCTCGACCGCCGCCTCGCCCGCGCCGACGGGACGGGCGAGCGGGTGGCGATCCGCCTCGACCGCCGGCCGGACGCGCCGACCATGGCGACGCTGCTCCGGTCCGTCGGCTGGGACGGGCGCACGACGGACCCGCCGGCCCTGGCGCGCGCGATCGAGGGCACGCCCGAGTTCGCGGCGGCGTGGGACGGGGACCGCCTCGTCGGCACGGCACGCTCGCTCACGGACGGCGGGATGTACGCGCACATCGCGACGGTCGTGGTCCACCCGCGGTACCAGGGCCTCGGGGTGGGGGAGCGGCTGATGCACGCGCTGATGGACGGCCGCGACGGCGTCCGGTTCGCGCTGAGCGCCGCGCCGGGCATGGACGCCTGGTACCGCAAGCTCGGGTTCGTGCCGGACGGCCGGGCGATGATGCGACCCCGGGGTCGAATTTGACGGACGCCTGGTTTAGGCTTGGCGCGCATGAATGCCCAGCCTCGCCCGCGCCGCGGTCTCGCCGCGCGGCTCCTCGCGACCATCTTCGTCATCCCGGTGCTCGCCGCGGCCTGCAGTGCCGGCGGCGGTGGGGCAGCCAACAGCGGCGATCCCGCCGCGGTCGTCAGCGATGCCCTCACCAAGGTGGCGGCCCAGGACATCAACGGGGTTGCCGCCCTCGCGTGCGCGGGTCAGGCGGACAAGGTCAAGAGCGAGTTCGACCTGTCCGGGCAGCTCGGCGCTCGCCGTGCCCGGGCGTCGACGCCAGCGCGCCTGGCCTCCGCCGTCCACATCGACACGAGCGCGGTCAAGGTCGGCACGCCGGCCGTCACCGGCGACACCGCGCACGGTGCCGGTCACGGGCATCGATGAAGATGACCTTCGACAAGGCGAAGCTCCTCCCGATCTTCAAGCAGGTCATGGCGGCCCAGGGCGGCAGCATCCAGATGACCGACGACCAGATCAACGCCTTGATCGACAACGTCGCCGGCAGCGGCAGCGACGTCCCGCTCAACGAGACGCTGAACCTCAAGCAGGAGAACGGCGCCTGGAAGATCTGCGACACGGGTGACGCGCCCGCGGCGTCCTAGGCGATCGCGCCGAACACCTGTTCCATTTCACGTTGATCCGGTAGACTGGATGCGTGCCCCAGGATCGGATCGTCGTGCGCGGAGCGCGCGAGCACAACCTCAAGAACGTCGACGTCGCCTTCCCGCGTGACCGCCTCGTCGTCATCACCGGGCTGTCCGGCAGCGGCAAGAGCAGCCTCGCCTTCGACACGATCTATGCCGAGGGCCAGCGGCGGTACGTCGAGAGCCTGAGCGCCTACGCGCGCCAGTTCCTGGGCCAGATGGAGAAGCCGGACGTCGACCAGATCGACGGCCTGTCGCCGGCGATCTCCATCGACCAGAAGGGCGCCTCGAAGAACCCGCGGTCCACGGTCGGCACCGTGACCGAGATCTACGACTACCTGCGGCTGCTGTTCGCGCGCATCGGGCACCCGCACTGTCCCGAGTGCGGCCGCGAGATCGAGCGCCAGGCCGTCAGCCAGATGGTGGACCAGGTCCTCGCGATGCCCGAGGGCACGCGGCTGCTCGTGCTCGGACCGCTGATCAAGGACCGCAAGACCGAGGGCGACCGCGTCTTCGAGGGCGCCCGCAAGCAGGGCTTCGTCCGCGTCCGCGTGGACGGCGAGCAGTACGAGCTCGCGCGACGCGCCGACGCTCGACCGGTACAAGCGCCACACGATCGAGGTCGTCGTGGACCGCTACGTGGTCCGCCGCGCCGAGGCGCCCGAGGACTGGGCGCGTGACGACCTCGGCCGCCCGATCGACCCGGCGACCGGGGAGGCCGTCCCGGATCCGGACGCCGGCCGGCTCGCGGACTCGATCGAGACGGCGCTGCGGCTCGGGGAGGGCGTGGTCGTCGTCGCGCCCGCGCCGCGCGACGGCGACGCGCCGCAGTTCGAGGAGCGCCGGTTCAGCGAGCGCTACAGCTGCCCGTACGACGGGACGACGATCGACGAGCTCGAGCCCCGGAGCTTCTCGTTCAACTCGCCGCACGGCGCCTGCCCCACCTGCACCGGGCTCGGCACGCAGCTCGTCATCGACCCGGACCTCGTGATGCCGGACCGCACCCGGAGCATCAAGGCCGGCGCGCTGGCGCCGTGGAACAAGATGCCCACCGAGATCTCGTGGCGGATGAAGATCACGGAGGCCGTGTTCGCGTCGCGCGGCTGGCGGATCGACGTCCCGGTCAAGGACCTGCCGGACGAGGCGATCGAGTTCCTGCTCTACGCGCCGAAGGACGAGAAGGTCGTCGTCCGCTACCGGCACGAGCGGGGCGAGAACAGCTACGTCGCGACGTTCGAGGGCGTGGTCACGAACCTCGAGCGGCGGTTCAAGGAGACGGACTCGGAGTACATCCGGACCGAGCTCGAGAAGTTCATGGTCCAGAAGCCGTGCCCCACGTGCAAGGGCCGCCGGCTGCGGCCCGAGGCGCTCGCGGTCACGGTCGACGGCCGGAGCATCTCCGAGGTCGCGACGCTGTCGGTGACCGAGGCGCTGGACTGGGCGGCGACGCTCGGCGCCAAGGTCACCGAGCGCGAGCGGACCATCGGCCGCCAGGTCCTCAAGGAGATCGTGGCCCGGCTGGGCTTCCTCGTCGACGTCGGGCTCGACTACCTGACGGTCGACCGCGCGAGCATCAGCCTCTCGGGCGGCGAGGCGCAGCGGATCCGGCTGGCGACCCAGATCGGCACGACGCTGATGGGCGTCCTGTACATCCTGGACGAGCCGTCGATCGGCCTCCACCAGCGGGACAACGCCAAGCTGATCGCGACGCTGACGCGGCTGCGCGACCTGGGCAACACGGTGCTGGTCGTCGAGCACGACGAGGAGACGATCCGGACCGCGGACTGGGTCATCGACATCGGGCCCGGGGCGGGGGAGCACGGCGGCGAGATCATCGCGAACGGCTCGATCGAGCAGCTGCTCGCGGAGCCGCGATCGATCACCGGGGCGTTCCTGCGCGGCGAGCGCGCGGTCCCGGTGCCCGGCCAAGCGGCGCCGCGGCAACGGCAAGTCGCTCGTGGTCAAGGGCGCCCGCCAGCACAACCTGCGCGACATCGACGTGACGTTCCCGCTGGGCACGTTCATCGCGGTGACCGGCGTGTCCGGCTCGGGCAAGAGCACGCTGGTCGACGAGGTCCTGTACCGCGCCCTGGCCCGCGACCTGTCGGGCTCGCGCGAGACCGTCGGCGCCCACGACTCGGTCGAGGGCGTCGGGCACATCGACAAGATCATCGAGATCGACCAGAGCCCGATCGGCCGCACGCCCGCGCTCCAACCCGGCGACCTACACCGGCCTGTTCGGCCCGATCCGCGAGCTGTTCGCGGGCACGCCCGACGCCCGGGTCCGCGGCTACCAGCCGGGGCGCTTCAGCTTCAACGTCAAGGGCGGCCGCTGCGAGAGCTGCAAGGGCGACGGGATCATCAAGATCGAGATGCAGTTCCTGCCGGACGTGTACGTCCCGTGCGAGGTCTGCAAGGGCAAGCGCTACACGCGCGAGGCGCTCGAGATCCACTACAAGGGCCGCTCGATCGCCGACGTGCTCGAGATGACGGTCGCCGAGGCGAACGAGTTCTTCTCGGCGGTCCCGAACGTCAGCGCCAAGCTCCAGACGCTGTTCGACGTCGGGCTCGGCTACATCCACCTCGGCCAGCCCGCGACCACGCTGTCGGGCGGCGAGGCGCAGCGCGTCAAGCTCGCGACGGAGCTGTCGAAGCGCGCGACGGGGAAGACCCTGTACCTGCTCGACGAGCCGACGACGGGCCTCCACTTCGCGGACGTCGAGAAGCTGCTGCAGGTGCTCCACCGGCTGGTCGACAACGGCAACACCGTGCTGGTGATCGAGCACAACCTCGACGTGATCAAGACGGCGGACTGGATCGTGGACCTGGGGCCCGAGGGCGGCCTGCGCGGCGGGCTCGTGATCGCCGAGGGCACGCCGGAGCGCGTCGCCGAGACGCCCGGCTCGGCGACCGGCGAGTACCTCGCGCGCGTCCTCCGCGGCGAGCCGCTCGTGCCGCTGAGCGACGTGACGTTCGCGGACGAGGCCGGCCGGCCCGGCGTCGGCGGCAACGGCCGCGAGGCGGTCGCCGTGGACATCGCGCCGTCGCGCAAGCGCGTGGCCGCGGCGCGGTCCGCCGGAGAACGCTAGCCCACGCGATCGCGCGTCCGCCGGCCGGCGGCACCCTCTAGGATGGCCGCATGCCGGAGATCGACTACGCCTTCCTCGCCGACGCGGCGGAGACCCAGCCGGGCCAGAAGTTCCACGTGCTCGGCGGCGGCATCACGCGGATCGGCGGCCGCGTGTTCCCGCTGCGGCACCCGCACGTGGCGCTGGTCGTCGGCCTGCTCGTGACCGCCCCCGAGACCGACCGCGACCACGAGCTGCGCATCGTCCTGCTCGACCCGGACGGCCACGAGGTCACCGGCGCCACCGGCAGCCTGCAGGCGCGCGGGCACCCCGACGGCCGCGACGCGATCCTCACGTTCAGCATCGACCTCTGGAACCTGACGTTCCCGACGCCGGGCGACTACTCGTTCCGGATCCTCGTCAACGGGTCGGAGCGCAAGCGCCTCGCGCTCGTCCTGGTGCGCCCCGCCGAGTCGGGCGCCACCGCGGCCTCGCTGTCGGACCTGTGACCTCGGCGCACCCGGGCGGGCCGGGCGTGACGCGGGGGCCCGCGCGCCACCAGCAGCCGGTGATCGACGAGGCCGCGCTCGTCGCCGCGCGCGCCGCGGACCGGGCGCTGGCCGCCGCGCGCGACCGCGAGGCGACGCGCTGGGTCACGTACCTCGAGCCGCTCCCGGACCGGCTCCGCGACGACGACATCGCCGACCTGCGCCGCACGGCGCTGCGCATCCGCGCGGCCTACGGCCCCAAGGACTCGCTGCGCGACGTGCTGCCGGAGTCGGTCACGGAGCCGCTGCTCGACGCCGTCGACCGGCTGCTGAAGGCCCTCGCGAAGCGCGAGACGGGCGGCTAGCGGGACTCGCCGGGCGCCGGCCGGCCCTCCTGGGCCGCGCGCCACTCGTCGGCGAGGATCGCCATCTTGTACAGGTCCACGTGCCGGCCCTCGCGGAAGACCGCGTGGCGAGCAACCCCTTCGTCGACGAACCCGACGCGCTGGTACAGGCGGTGCGCGCCCTCGTTGAAGTCGTAGCAGTCGAGCTCGATCCGCTCGAGGCGGAGGCTCGCGAACCCGAACGCGAGCAGGGCCTTGAGCATGTCGGTGCCGTGGCCCTTGCCCCGGTCGGCGGCCGCGCCGATCGTGATCCCGAGGCCCGCGCTGCCGTTCACGAGGTCGAGGTCGAACAGGCCGACGGTGCCGATCGGCCGGTCGTCCGCGAGCAGGCAGGCGACGAAGTGGTAGCCGTCCTTGCCCTGGTTGGCGACGGCGCGCTCGAACCACTGCTCCTCGCCGACGAGCGACATCGGCGAGCGGATCGACAGCGTGCGCGAGGTCGCGTAGTCGTTGAACCAGCGCAGGAACAGCGGGATGTCCTCGCGCTCGGCCGGTCGCAGGTAGACCGAGCCGTGGGCGATCATCGGTTCCGTGCCGTCGCGGCGCGTGGGCATCCGGGCCTCCGTGGCGGGTGATCTGGCCCCGGAGTCTACGCGGCGGCCGCGCCGGTGCCCAGACCGAGCTCCCGCGGGCTGAACGCCTCGAGCAGGAAGGGCGACGGCGCCTGCGGGTCGTAGAGCAGCGTGAGCGAGCGGCGGGCGCGAGTCCACGCGACGTACGCGAGCCGCCGCTCCTCCTCGAGCGCGCGCTCCGGCTCGGTCGCGTCGGAGATCGAGCGCCGACCGGGGAACCCGTCGGCGAGCACGATCACGTGGTCCCACTCGAGGCCCTTGGTCCCGTGCGCGGTCGCGAGGGTCAGGCTCGCGTCGTCACGGCGGAGCGCCGCCAGCTCGCGCCGCCGTCCCGCGATCGCCGCGCGCAGCTCCGCCGAGCGTCGGCCGGACGGCCGCCCAGCCGAGCATGGCCGTCACGAGGTCGGCGGGCGTCGGACCGTCCGCCGGGTCGGGCGGCGCGTCGTCACCGGCGCCGAGGGCCGCGGCCGCCTCCGCGCGCAGCGAGCGCCGCAGCGACCCGAGCGCCGAGCAGCGCCGGCTGGCCCTGGTCGACGCGGTCGAGCAGCCCGTCGATCCGCTCGTCCTCGATCGGCAGCGGCAGGTCCGGGGCACGGAACGGGACGCCGAGGTCGAGGGCCGCGACGACCGCGACGAGGAGCTCGCGGTTCGTCCGGGCGAGCACGGCGCGCGTCGACGCGTCGTCGGGCCACGTGCGCATCGCCCGCGTGATCCGGACCAGGTCGTCGGCCGAGTCCGGCGCGAGCACCAGCCGCCCCGCCGCCGCGGGCCCGGCCAGGATCCGCTTCACGAACCGCTCCCGGTTGTGCTCGACGAGCCGGACGGCACGCTCGACGACCGGCCGCGGGCAGCGGTAGTTCGTCTCGAGGTCGACGCGCCGCAGCCCGGGCAGCGAGGCCGCGAGCCCGAGCACGCGACGGACGTCGGCCAGCCGCCAGCCGTAGATCGTCTGGTCGTCGTCGCCGACGAGGAAGACGTTGTTCGCCGGGGCGGCGAGGAGCAGCGCGAGCTCCAGCTGGGTCCGGTCGAGGTCCTGCGCCTCGTCGACCAGCAGGTTCGCGCAGCGTGCCGCGCCACGTCGCCAGCGCGGCCGGGTCCGCCGACAGGTGGCCGAGCGCCCGGACCACGAGGTCGTCGAAGTCGACGCCGCCGAGCTCCGCGATCGCGCGCTCGTAGGCGATGAACGCGCTGGCGACCGGGCCGGGCGCCGGGTCGCGGGCGACCTCGTCGGCCGACACCCGGAGGTCCAGCTTGAGCCGCGAGAAGGCGAGGTCGAGGCGTCCGCGGTCCGCGGCGCCGGCGTCCGGGTAGAGCTCGCGCAGCAGCGCATCGCGGTCGACGAGCGGGTCGACGGCGATCCCGGCGCCCATGAGCATCTCGCGTCCGAGGGCGTGGAACGTGCGCACGCGGACCGAGCCGGACGGCAGCCCCAGCGGCGCGAGCGCCGCATCCAGCCGCGCCGTCAGCTCCTCCGCGGCACGCTTGTTGAACGCGACGATGCAGACGGTCGCGGGGTCCGCCCCGCCGTCCACGAGCCAGGCCACGCGGGCGACGAGCGTCGTGGTCTTCCCGGAGCCGGCTGGCGCGACGCACAGGACCGGCCCGGGCGGCGCCGTCGCCGCGGCGCGCTGGTCCGGGGCCAGCCGGCCGAGCCGTTCGGTGACCGCGGGATGGCCGGGCGCTGGCGTCACGCAGGCATCGTCGCTCGGACGGCTTATCCACCGCTTATCGGACCGGCGGACCGGATCGGATGGCTACGAAATTGCAAGGAGAATGCCAACTTCACGATCCGTTGACCGTTGGTTATCGTCGGGTCCGTACCTTTGCGATTGGCCGGCAAGTTACGCCGGACCGCGCCAGCCGCCCCTCAGCCGCGTGTGCCCAAAGTCGGTATGGAGGTGTCCTGTGGTCAGGTCCTTGCTTCGGCGATCGACCTTCGTTCTCGTGCTCATCGGCCTGTTGGCCTCGACGGCGCTCGCGCCGGCCGCGGCACTGGCCCACGGCAAGCCCAGCCACGAGCCGGATCCCGGAACCGCCGTGTTCTTCGCGTCCGACGGGATGCGCCAGGACCTCGTCGAGAAGTACGCGGCCAAGGGCCTGATGCCGACGATGGCCTCGTTCCTCAAGCACGGCGCGTCGGCGACGGGCGAGGGCCTGCTGACCCAGGCGCCGCCGAACACCGGCGCCGGCTGGTACAGCCTCGCCAGCGGCGCGTGGCCCGGCGTCCATGGCTCGACCAACAACACGTTCCACATCAACGGCGCCCCGTTCGGCAACAGCACGTCGTCGTTCGCGCCGGGCGTCCTCAAGGCGGAGACCATCGCGCAGAGCGCGGAGCGAGGCGGCCTCAAGGTCGCCCAGGTCGAGTGGGCCGGCGGCGCCAACGCGACGATCCAGGGCCCGACGATCGACTTCCAGTCGTTCTTCTCGGGTCGCGGGGTGGCCACCAACTTCATCGGCCACGCCGGCGAGCCGCTCTTCGACGACGCCGCCTTCATCGCGAGCTTCGGCCTCCAGTTCGACACGCCCGCCGGCTACGCGAACCAGGCGCCGTTCGCGGCCGCCGCGCCGACCGCGGCGACGGGCTGGAGCGGCGCCCTCCCCGCCACCTACAGCCCGCGCGATGGAGATGCGCCTGCGGGTGCTCGACTTCGGGACCGACAAGTACGGCCTCAACGCCTGGATCTTCGACAGCACCAACGACGGCAAGGTCGACTACGACAAGGTCCTGTTCTCCCGGACCAAGAGCGCCGCCGACGCCGTCGCGACCCTGGCCAAGGGCCAGCTCGCCGACGTCAAGGTCAAGATCCAGGGCGGCGCGCTCGACGGCAAGACCGCCGGCATGCTCGTCAAGGTCGAGGAGCTGACGCCCGACCTGTCGCGCGTCCGGCTGTTCCACACGTCGGTGAGCCGCGCGATCGCCACCTGGCCGACCTGGCCCGGCGAGCCCGGCTTCACCGGCGACTTCGCCGAGTACCTCGCCCAGACGTTCCCGACCTCCACCGCCGCCGACTTCGCGATCCTCGAGGCCGGCGTGACGAGCGAGGACACGTACGCCCAGCAGGGCCTGTACTGGGCCACCGGCCACCAGCCGATGCTCCGGTACGTGATGAACACCTACCACCCCGACCTGCTGCTCGCCGGGGTGCCGACGACGGACGAGTTCAGCCACCAGTTCATGGGCCTGGTGTCGCCCGTCGCTCCCGAACCGCGCGCCGAACCCGGCCTACGACGACGTCGACCTGAACGGCGTCAAGGACGGCCGCGTCGCCGCACGCGAGGGCTACATCCAGGCGGCCTACAAGGAGGCGGACGAGACGCTGACGCTGGCCCGCAACCTGGCCGGCGGCAACCCCGTGACGTTCGTGTCGTCGGACCACGGCTTCGCGCCGCAGTTCCTGGCGATCGACGCCAGCAAGCCGCTGGTCGACCTCGGCCTGCTGTCCAAGCCGCAGACCGCGAACTGCCGCCCCGCGGCGGGGGAGACCATCGGCAAGGCGAAGGCGTGCTGGGCGGGTGGCGCCCTGCAGGTGTACCTGAACGTCGTCGGCCGCGATCCGGTCGGCGGCGGCTTCCAGCAGGTTCCCGCGGCCGACGTCGACGCGACGGTGGCCGCGATCAGCGCCGCGTTCAAGGGCCTCGTCGATCCCAACGACTGGACCCACGACGGCCAGCCCGAGGGCTGGCGCGTCATCGACCGCACCTTCACCAAGGCGCAGTCGCGCTACATCCCCAACGGGCCCGGCAGCACGGCCGACATGGCCTACCCGACCCGCACCGGCGACCTCGTGGTGTTCGCCAACATCCCGTACGAGTTCGACGCCGCGACGCCGGGCACGCTCATCGCGCCGTCCCACTTCTTCGGCCAGCACGGCTACGTGCCCGACGTCCAGAACCTGCGCGCGAACGTGAACATGCGCGCGACGTTCCTCGCCGGCGGCCCGGGCATCAAGCACCGCGAGGTGACCGCGCGGACGATCGACCTCGCCCCGACGCTCGCCTACATCCTCGGCATCCCCGAGCCCCAGTACAGCCAGGGCCGGGTGCTGACGGACATCCTCAAGGGCGGCAACAAGGTCAAGGCGATCTCGATCGTCGGGATCAACGACTTCCACGGCCAGCTCGACCAGACGACGCTGCCGTTCGACAACGCGATCAACGTCCCGGTCGGCGGCGCGGCACAGCTCGCGACGATGTTCGACGAGGAGCTCGCGGCGCTGCCCGGCAAGGGCCTGATCCTCGCCGGCGGCGACAACGTCGGCGCCTCGCCCCCCAACTCGCTGCCTGCTCGAGGACATGCCGACGATCGACGTCGAGAACGCCTGGGGCCTCGACGCGACCTCGTACGGCAACCACGAGTTCGACTACGGGGTCGAGCGGCTGCTCCGGCAGCAGGACCGCGCCAACTTCCCGTTCCTCGCCACGAACATCGTCGAGACCGCCACCGGCCGCCGCGCCGGACTGGGTGCAGCCGTCGGTCGTGTTCAACGTCAACGGCGTGAAGGTCGGCGTCATCGGCGCCGAGCTCCAGTCGACGCCCGACCTCGTCTCCGCGGGCGCGACCGCCGGCCTCTCGTTCCTCGACGAGGCCTCACGGATCAAGGCGGAGTCCCAGCGGCTCAAGGCCCGGGGCGTCAACGTCCAGGTGGTCCTGATCCACCAGGGCACGGCCAACGGCCTCAACCCGACCGGCAACGCCGCCGGCGTGCCGTGGGACGGCCCGATCCTCCCGATCGCGGACGCGCTCCAGGACACGACGGTCGACGCGATGATCGTCGGCCATACCCACCGGGTCACGAACCTGATGCGCGGCCACATCCTCCTCACCGAGGGGATCAACCAGGGCGCGACGTACTCGGTCCTCCAGCTCATGGTCAAGGGCGGCGACGTCGCCTGGGCCGGCGGCGCGACGCGCGATCGCCAAGAACATCGGCGTGGCCTCGCAGGCCGGACGTCAAGGCGATCGTCGACGATGCCAACGCCCAGACGGCGATCCTGCGCAACAAGGTGATCGGCACCCAGTCGATCGACATCAAGCGCGACGCCGCCCGGCGCACCGAGTCGGCGCTCGGCGACATGATCTCGGACGCGATGCGCGAGAAGTACCCGGGCGTCGAGGCGGCCTACACCAACTCGGGCGGCATCCGGGCGGACCTCGCTCGTGACGCCGCCATCCTCGGCCGGCGAGCAGCCGGGCGAGATCACCTGGGGCGAGATGTTCACGATCCTGCCGTTCGGCAACCGGACCGTGATCGAGACGCTCACCGGCGCCCAGATGAAGACGGCGTTCGAGAACGGCTTCTCGGCCTTCTGCGACCCGTCGATCAACACCGGCCGCTTCCCCCAGATCGCGGGCCTCAAGGTCCAGTTCCACTGCGCCGCGGTGCCCGGAGCCCCCGTCATCGACGGGATCTGGAAGGCGCCGAACGGGCCCTCGGGCACGCTGACGCCGCTCGGCCCGACGGACACCGTCCGGTTCGTCACCAACGACTTCATGTACACCGGCGGGGACGGCTACACCGTCTTCACGCAGGGCACCGACGTCCTGCAGCCGGGCGACGACCTGCTCCAGGTCGCGATCGACTACGTCACCGCGCACTCGCCGGTGGCGAACGTGGTGGACGGCCGGATCGTCGGTCCGTAACCCCAGGTCTCCGTGATCGGTGCAGGACGGCCGGCCTTCGGGCCGGCCGTCCTGGTGTCCGGCGCCGGCGCGCCTCGTCGGCGGACGTCACCCGGGCGATCGCAAAGCGATATCGTTCGACGAACCAGGTTCCCAGGGCCGACGCCGGACGAGACGGGGGTTGAGTCGACCGACCCGGGCGCAGTCGCCATCCAAGCTCACGAGAAGAGGTGGTTCATGCGCGTCAGATCCAAGCTGCTCCGGTTGCTCGCAGCAACCGCCATCGCGACAGCGGTCATGATCCCCGTTGCGTCGGCCTCGGCGCACAGCGGCGACAGCGGCGCCAACGCCGCCGTCAAGCGCATCTTCGTGATCATGCTCGAGAACCACAGCCAGTCGACGGTGATCGGCAACCCGAACACGCCGTTCATCAACAGCCTCGCGGCCGACTACGGCCAGGCGACGAACTACTACGGCGTGACACATCCGAGCCAGCCGAACTACGTGGCCGCGATCACGGGCCAGCTGGATCCGGCCCACATGAACGACATCGCGACCAACCACTTCGACTACCAGAACCTGGTCGACCAGCTGGAGTCGCATGGCAGGACCTGGGCCGCGTACATGGATGCCATGCCGAGCGCCGGGTACACCGGGGCCGTGGGCCCGAATGGCGTCGCGCTGTACACCAACAAGCACAACCCGTTCGTGCTGATGGACGACGTCCTCAGCAGCCCGGCGCGGCTCGCGAACATCAAGCCGTACACGGACATGGCCGCCGACCTCAACTCGTCGCACGCACCGGACTTCGTCTGGATCAGCCCTGACCAGTGCAACGACATGCACGGGGGCGTGTACGTCACGGTCGCCGGTCACCCGGAGACCCCGTGCCCGTACAACGACACGGTGGACGATCCGTTCGACGTGGCCCTCAAGCAGAAGGCGGACGCGTTCGTCCATGCGGCCGTTGACACGATCCGCAGCTCGAAGGCATGGACCGGCAACAGCGCCATCTTCGTCCTGAGCGACGAGGCCGACTTCGACGGGTCCGCGACCGATACCGACCTCTGGGCCGATGTCAGCGGCTGCTGCGACTCGCCCGGCTACGGGAGCGCGCCCGCCTTGCCGCCGGGGTACATCCTCGTCGACAACGGCTCGCACGTGTGGAACGACGGCCAGTTCGGTGGCGGCAAGGTTCCGGCGATCGTCATCGCCAGGAACGGCTCCGGCCCGATCACGGACGCCACCCCCTACAACCACTATTCGCTCCTTCGAACGATCGAGCAGGTGTGGGGCCTCGGGTACCTCGGCTACGCCGGGGACGCGGCGAACGTCAGCTCGATGACGAACCTGCTCCAGCACTAGGGCGCTGATCGGCGCAACCAGGAGGCCGGGCTCATCGAGCCCGGCCTCGTCGAATTCTATGCCTGCGGCATCTGCCGGCGCGGGTGCGCGTGTGCACCGGTACGGACGGGGGGCGCCGCCACGCACCGTTCGGGACGACCGCGTCATTCCCGAGGACCGCGCTTGGCTCGATCGTGCCTGATGAGGTGGACCCGCCCAATCGGGTCCCGTCACCTGGAGCGCCCGAGCATGCCCAACCGGATCGCAGCCGTCCTCGCCGGTGCCGTCGCCCTGTCCATGGCGATGGCCGGCACCGTCGTCGCCGATTCGGTCGACGGCGACGCGGACATCGTGATCTCCGGGACGCAGAGCATGATCAACCTCGGGACCGTGGCGCGGCGGCTCGACGCACACGCTGGACTTCGGCTTCGACCTCGTCTGCAAGGGCACGAACCACGTCCCGGTCGGGACCACGATCGACCTCGCGCCCACGCCGACGGCACCCGCGGGCGGCACGATCGACGCCACGACCGCCAGCGTCGGTCCCGTGCCGGACAGCTGGCCGGCCCAGGGCGATCCCTGCATCGGCGACCCGGTGCTCCCGGCGACGGTCCGCTCGCACGTCACGCTGACGGCTCCGCTCGCCGCCGGCTCGAACTACATCTACCGGGTCGCGTTCACGCGGTCGCCCGGCGGCGGGACCAGCGGGACGACGATGGCCCAGGTCGCCCTCTCGGTCGTCGGCCGACGCCGCCCCGGAGCTCGACCTCCCGGCCGACATGACCGTCGAGGGGAACGCCACGGGCGGCTGGGTCGGCACGTTCGATCGCCACGGCGACCGACGCCGAGGACGATCCTGACCCGTCCGTCACCTGCGACCCGGCGTCCGGCAGCCTGTTCCCGCTCGGCACGACGACCGTCGACTGCTCGGCGACGGACTCGGGCAGCGTGACCACGAACGGCTCGTTCACCGTCCACGTCGTCGACACGACCGCGCCGGACGCTCGGCGCGCTGCCCTCGCCGTCGGCGTCCACGACGGATCCGGCGGGCGCGGCGGTGACCTGGACGAACGCCGGCGGCCGACGACATCGTCGATCCGTCGCCGTCGGTCGACTGCCTGCCCGCCTCGGGCTCGACGTTCGCGGTCGGCACGACGACCGTGACGTGCACGGCGACCGACGGCTCGGGCAACGGGACCTCGGGCAGCTTCGACGTCACGGTCTCGCTCGACACGCCGCCGTCCGACCCGCCGTCGGACCCGCCCGCGGACCCGCCTGCCTCGTCGCTCAGCGTGTCCTGGGGCGCGCCCCTCGCGCACGGATGGACGGTGGCACGGTTCGGCCGATCGCTCCCGGTCAAGGTCGACGTCCGCGTCGACGGCAAGCGCCTGGGTCCCGATGGCGACGCCGCACCCGTGCTGCGCGCGGACGCGCTCGGCGCCTGTCGCCCCGATGCCGCCGTGACCGGCTCGGTGGCGCTCGGCGCCCTGCGCTGGACCGGCGGCCGCTGGATGGCCGTCGTCGACACCGGCAAGCTCCGCGCCGGCTGCTGGCGGCTGGTGGTCGCGGTGGACGGCAAGGACGCCGGCGGCGCGGGCCTCCGGCTCTTCGACGGCCACCACGGGCGCATGCACTGGCCGAAGCCGCACGCTCCACGGCCACCACTGCGCGAGGCAACCACCACCGGTAAGCACCGCGCGGCCCGCCCGGCGGTCGCCGTCCGGGCGGACCTGCCGCACAATCGGGGGGTGACCCCCGAGCTCACCGCGACCCTCGCCAACCTGCCGGACCGGCCCGGCGTGTACCTGATGAAGGACGCGAAGGGCGAGGTGCTGTACGTCGGCAAGGCCCAGAGCCTGCGCAGCCGCGTTCGCAGCTACTGGCAGAAGCAGGCGCCGAGCGGCCGCGGCGGGTATCACCAGATCCGCGAGGCCATCGACCGGGTGACGGACCTCGAGGTCACCGAGGTCGACTCGGTCTCCGAGGCCCTCCTGCTCGAGGCGAACCTGATCAAGCGGTTCCGCCCGCGGTTCAACATCCGCCTCAAGGACGACAAGAGCTACCCGTACATCAAGATCACGCTGGGCGACGACTTCCCGCGCGTCGAGCGCACCCGCAAGCTGCCCAACGACGGCAGCCGGTACTTCGGGCCGTACGCGTCGGCGAGCTCGGTGGACGAGGCGATGAACCTCGTGCGGCGCCTGTTCCCGTTCCGGACCTGCACCGTCGACATCAAGGACGGCGTGCGCGCCCTGCCGCGGCCCTGCCTGCTGTACCACATCAAGCGCTGCCAGGGCCCGTGCATCGAGGCGGTGTCGAAGACCGCCTACCGGCGCGACATCGGGCAGGTGGAGCTGTTCCTCGAGGGCAACGCCGACGCGCTGGTCGCGGGCCTGCGCCACGAGATGGGCTTCGCCGCCGAGGCGCAGCAGTACGAGAAGGCCGCCGTCGTCCGCGACAAGATCCGGGCGATCGAGCGGACGATGGAGAGCCAGAAGATGGCCGCGTTCGCGCGGACCGAGCTGGATCTCGCGGCGCTCGCCCGCAAGGACGACCAGGCGGCCGTGCAGCTGTTCGTCGTGCGCAACGGCAAGATGCTCGGCCGGGACGTGTTCTTCCTCGACGCCCACCACGACGTCGGCGACGACGAGGTGCTGGGCAGCTTCCTCGAGCAGTACTACGCGCGGGCGACCAGCGTGCCGCGCGAGGTCCTCGTCCCGCGCTCGCTCGCCGACACCGCCGACCTCGAGGCGTTCCTCACCGAGCGTCGTGGGTCCGGCGTCCACATCCGCACCCCGCAGCGGGGCGAGAAGCGCGAGCTGATGGAGCTCGCCACGCGCAACGCGTCGGAGGCGCTGGCGCGCGAGGCCGCCCGCTGGCTGGCCGACGAGGGCCGGACGCTCGGCGCGCTCGAGGAGCTCGCCGCGGCGCTGGGCCTCGTCGGGCCGCCGATGCGGATCGAGTGCTACGACATCTCGAACTTCCAGGGCCGCGACTCGGTCGGCAGCATGGTGGTGTTCGAGGAGGGCCGGCCGCGGACGGGGGAGTACCGGCGGTTCCGGATCAAGACCGTCGAGGGGGCGAACGACTTCGCGAGCCACCAGGAGGTGCTGCGGCGCCGGTTCCGGCGGACGGCGAGCGGCGAGGAGGGCCACGAGGAGGAGCTGCGCTGGGCGATGCCGGACCTCGTGATCGTCGACGGCGGCCGGGGCCAGGTCAGCGCCGCCAAGGAGGTGCTCGACGAGCTCGGGCTGCACGACCTGCCGCTGGTCGGCCTGGCCAAGGAGCGCGAGGAGCTGGTGCTCCCCGACGTGGCCGAGCCGGTGGTCCTGCCGGTGACGTCGCAGGCCCTGTACCTCGTCCAGCGGCTGCGCGACGAGGCGCACCGGTTCGCGATCACGTACCACCGCAGCCTGCGCGCGAAGCGCTCGACCCGGTCCGCGTTCGACGACCTGCCGGGCGTCGGGCCGAAGCGCCGCCGCGAGCTGCTCAAGGTGTTCGGGTCGGCGAAGCGGGTGCGCGAGGCACCGGTCGAGCAGATCGCGGCGGTGCCGGGCATCAGCCGCGCGCTGGCGGAGCGGATCAAGGCCCACCTCGAGGCCTGACGCCCCGCGGGCGCGCGTCACTCGCGCCGGACCCCCTCGAATGGCGGTCCGGCGCGGAACGGCGTGCGGCCTGTATCATCCCGCCCCGATGCGACGCGCCGGCCCGATCCTGATCATCGTCATCGGCGTGCTCGCGCTCCTGGTGGACTTTGCCAAGTTCCCCATGCCGTCGGTCGGCGGCCAGGACGCGGGTACGACCCACTACCTCGAGACCAAGCTGGGTCTCGATCTTCAGGGTGGCCTGCGGATCGAGTACCAGGTGCTGCCGGCCGAGGGCAAGACGCCGACGCGCGACGACCTCAACGTCCTGCGCCAGATCATCATCAACCGCGTCGACAAGTCGGGCGTCGCCGAGCCCCAGGTCGTGATCCAGGGCGACGACCGGGTCATCGTCGAGATGCCGGGCGTCCAGAACGCCGACCAGATCCGCAACCTCGTGGGCACGACCGGCCGGCTCGACTTCGTCCCGCTCGGCCAGACCTCGGCCGTCGCCGGCCAGCAGCTGCCGCAGCAGACGCTCGACACGAAGTGCGACGCCACGACCACCGTGAACTGCGTGCTGTTCTCGGGCGACCAGATCGCCGCGGCCTCGATCGGCGCGAACCAGGCGGGCCAGCGCACGGTCGACTTCACGCTGCAGTCCACGGGCAAGGACCTGTTCGCCAGCTACACGGCCGACCACACCGGCGACTACTTCGCGGTGGTGCTCGACGGCAAGGTCATCACCGCACCGGTGATCAACGAGGCGATCCCGAACGGCCAGGTGCAGATCAGCCAGAGCAGCACGATCGGCGGCTACCCGCTGGCCGACGCGCAGAACCTGGTCACGATCCTCCAGTTCGGCCAGCTGCCGTTCCCGATCCAGGAGCTCGCGAACACCACCGTCAGCCCGACGCTCGGCGAGGCGTTCCTCCACCAGAGCCTCGTCGCCGGCCTGATCGCGATCCTGATGGTCATCTTCTTCATGGTCGTCCACTACCGGCTGCCCGGCGTCGTCGCCAGCGGCGCGCTGCTGTACTACGCGCTCGTCGTGTACGCCCTGTTCCGGCTGATCCCGGTGACCATGACCCTCGCCGGCGTCGCGGGCTTCGTGCTCTCGGTCGGCATGGCGGTCGACGCCAACATCCTGATCTTCGAGCGGACCAAGGAGGAGATGCGGGTCGGCAAGAGCCTCCCCGCGGCGATCGAGGCGGGCTTCAACCGGGCCTGGAACTCGATCCTCGACTCCAACGTGTCGAGCCTGATCACCGCCATGATCCTGTTCCTGTTCGGGTCGTCGACGATCCGCGGCTTCGGCCTCGTCCTGATCGTCGGCGTGCTCGTGTCGATGTTCACGGCGATCACGGTGACCCGCACGGTGCTGCGGATCATCGTCACGCAGCCGTGGGCGCGTCGCGCCGGCCTGTACGGGGTGACCGAGGAGGAGTTCCTCGCCCGGCCGGTGACCGGCCGTGCCGCACGAGGCGAGGCCCGCGGGCGTGTTTGACCTCATCGGCAAGCGCCGCTGGTTCTTCGCGCTCTCGCTGGCCATCACGATCCCCGGGGTCCTGTTCCTCCTCGGCGGGTTGATCAACCCCAAGGTCGGCCTCCAGTTCGCCATCGACTTCACCGGCGGCACCGTCTGGACCATCCAGTTCACCGACCCGAACGTCACGGCCGACCAGGTCAAGGCCGTCGTCGACCAGCAGGGGATCGAGGCGAACGTCACCCAGACCGGGACCGGGTTCATGGAGATCCGGACCAAGGTCGCCGCGATCGCGCCCGCGCCGTCGGCCTCGCCGTCGCCCTCCGCCTCGCCGTCCGGCTCGGCGTCGACGGCTCCGTCGGGCTCGCCGGGGCGCGTCGCCGGCCGATCGCCCGGCGCGTCCGCATCGCCGGCCGCTTCGCCGCCCCTTCGCCATCGCCCTCACCGGCGCCATCCGCCTCGGCGTCCCGTCGGCAAGCCCCGGCGCGTCGGCCGCCGCGGCCTCGCCCGGTGCCAGCGGCGCCGCGCCCAGCCCGAGCGCCGGGATCGGCTCCGGCGGCGTGCTGCCGACCCAGGGCAAGCTCGGCGAGGTCCGGTTCGCGCTCGAGAAGGCGCTGGGCCCGATCGCCGAGCAGCAGTCGCTGTCGTCGGTCGGCGCGGTCGTCTCGAGCGACCTGATCACCCAGGCCCTGGTGCTGATCCTCGTCGGCTCGATCGGGATCCTGCTCTGGATCACCTACCGCTTCCGCGACTTCCGGATGGGCGCCACGGCGCTCGTCGCGCTGCTCCACGACGTGCTCGTGGTGGTGGGCATCTTCGCGATCCTCGGCACGTTCGCCGGCCTGCAGATCGACAGCCTGTTCGTGACCGCGATGCTGACCGTCATCGGCTTCTCGGTCCACGACACGATCGTCGTGTTCGACCGGGTCCGCGAGAACCGCGCCCGCCACGTCGGCGAGCCGTTCGACCGCATCGTCAACCACTCGATCCTGCAGACGCTCGGCCGCTCGATCACGACGAGCCTCACGGTCGTGATCACGCTGCTGACGCTGCTGCTGTTCGCCGGCGACGCCATCGGGACCTTCGTGCTCGCGCTGCTGATCGGCATCATCTCGGGGACGTACTCGTCGATCTTCAACGCCGCCCCGTTGCTCGTCGTGTGGCACAACCGGGACGACCGGCGGCGCGCCGCCGAGCTTGCGGCTCGCCCAAGCCGCCGACCCGCAACGTGATCGCGGGACCCGGCCGACGCCGGGACCCGATCTCCCTCCCGGGGTTCGCGCTGAACCCCCGCTCCGGCACCCGCTCGACGGTCCGTCGAGTCCGCGGTAAGCCGGACCTGTCATCCTCGCGACGATGATCGACGCGCGTCACCGCTGGGTGTTTCCCGAGCCCCTCCGCCTCGATCCCGAGGTCCGCGCCGCCGCCCGCGAGCTCGGCCTCGGCATGTTCGCGACCACGGTGCTCGCGCGCCGCGGCATCGCCGACACGGCGGCCATCGCCCGCTTCCTCGGCGCGCCCGAGGACGGCCTCAACGACCCGCACCTGCTCCCCGACGCGGACCGCGTCGTCGACCGGATCCGCACGCGCGCGGAGCGCCGGCGAGCGGGTCATGGTGTTCGGCGACTTCGACGCGGACGGGCTCACGGGCCTCGCCCAGCTGGTGCTCGCGTTCCGGCGCCTCGGCCTGGACACGGTGCCGTACGTCCCGTCCCGGGTCGACGAGGGCCACGGGCTCTCGACGGCGGCGGTCGACGCGGCGGTGCGCGACGGCGTCACGCTGATCGTGACCGTGGACACCGGGTCGACGAGCGTCGCGGAGACCGCGCTGGCCGGCGGCCACGGGATCGACGTGATCATCACCGACCACCACCACCTGCCCGAGGTCCTCCCGGCCGCGGTCGCCATCGTCAACCCGCAGCGCGCCGACTCCGCCTACCCGGACCGGGGCCTGTCGGGGTCGGGCGTGGCGTTCACGGTCGCGCGGCTGCTCCTCGGCGACCTCCTCGACGCGGAGGCGGAGGCGCGAGACCTCGCGGATCTCGCGACGATCGGGACGGTGTCGGACGTCGCGCCGATCGTCGGCGAGAACCGGGCCATCGCGCGCCTCGGCCTGGAGCGCATGCGCCACGACGCACGGCCGGGGATCGCGGCGCTGCTCGAGCGGGCGGGCACGCGCTACGCCGCGATCGACCTCGAGACCGTCGGCTTCGTGCTCGCGCCGCGGCTGAACGCCGCCGGGCGGGTGGGGGAGGCGATGGACGCCGCGCGGCTGCTGCTCGCCGCGACGCCCGAGGAGGCGGCGACGCTCGCCGTGATCCTCGAGGAGGCCAACGCGACCCGCAAGGACCTGATGCGTGCCGGGCTCGCCGAGGCCCGCGCGGCGTTCTCCCTGCCGGACCCCGGGCAGGCGCCCGGCCAGCAGGCCTGGCTCGACGCCCCGGCGCCCGCCGAGACCGGGATCCGCGTCGCCGGCGGTCCGGACCAGGCCGCGATGCTCGCCGTCGGGCCGTGGCCGGTCGGGATCCTCGGCCTGATCGCCGGCCGGCTCGCCGACGAGACGGGGCTGCCCGCCATCGTGGGCACGGTCATGAGCACCCCGGGCGGCGACGTGATCCGCGCGTCCTGTCGCAGCGACGGGCGCATGGACCTCGCCCACGCCCTCGACGCGTGCGACGACCTGTTCATCCGCCACGGCGGTCACGCCGCGGCCGCGGGCTTCGAGCTGCCGGCCGACCGATGGGACGCGTTCGTCGAACGGTTCCTCGTGGTCGGCGCCGCCGCCGCACCGGAGGACCCGCGCCGCCCGCTCAACGTGGATCTCGCGCTCCCCGCGCGCCTCGTGGACTACGGGCTGTACCGCGACCTCCTGCGCCTCGCTCCGTGCGGCACCGGGAACCCGGAGCCCCTCGTGGCGTCCCTCGGCATGACCGTCCAGCGCGTCCGCGCCGCCAACGGCGGCCACACCCAGCTCGTGCTGCGCCGCGAGCGTGACGTCGTGGACGGAATCGCCTTCGGGCGCCCCGACCTCGCGGAGTCGATCCACGAGGGCGACCGGGTCGACGTCGTCGCGAGGCTGGCCAGCCGGACGTTCGGCGGCCTGGAGACGCTCCAGCTCGAGATCCGCGACGTCGCCACCTCCGGCACCCACCCGCGTGCCGCCGAGGTCCTCGCCCGTGCCGCCGGCGGGGCCGGCGCCACGGCCGTTCCCATCGAGCGTCCAGCCACCGCCGGCAGAGGAGCCGCATGACCAAGTCGCCGCGCGACGGCGCCCGCCCCGAACCGTCCCGGCCCCCGACGCGCGACCCGTACGGGCTGCTGCCCAAGGGCGTCCCGATCGCGGCGGTCCTCGCGATCGTCGGCCTGCTGCTCATCGGCTTCGTCACCCTGAGCCTCGCCGATGGCAACCTCCCGTTCACGCCGAACCTCGCCGGTGGCGGCGGCGGACCGGGTGCGAGCGACGAGATCCCGGCGCGGACGCCCACGCCGTCGAACATCGTCATCGTCCCGACGCCGGAGCCCGGGATCGAGGTCGCGGGCACGCTGGTCTACGCCAAGGACGGCAACATCTGGCTCCAGACCGGCGACGCGGCGACGCAGCTGACGAACTCGGGCAACGACTCCATGCCCTCGTTCTCGCCCGACGGCAAGTCCGTGTACTTCGTGCGCACGCGCCGGGCCGCCGGCAAGTGGAGCATCGACGGCCAGATCAAGGACTACCGCCTCGACGTCCCGACGCTGATGCGCGTCTCGGTCGACGGCAGCCAGACCGACCGCCTGCTCGACGGCATCATCAACCCGGCCGGCGCCTTCAAGTGGAGCGGGTTCATCCGCGAGCCGGTGGTGTCGCCCGACGGCCGGTACGTCGCGATCGCGACCGACCTGCCCGACCCGACGAACAGCGACGTCATCCTCAAGCTGTTCGACCTGAAGACCAACAAGATCAAGGACCTCAAGCTCGACCAGGTCGCGCCGCTCGGCCACCAGGACCCGGCGTGGAAGCCCGACGGCAGCCGGCTGCTGTACGTGCGCAACGACCGCGACGGCGCCCAGGGCACGCCGCGCATCTACTCCTGGAACCCGGACACCGGCAAGGCGCGGGCCGTGACCGGGCCCGGCTACCTGCATCCCTCGTGGTCGCCGGACGGCCAGTACATCGCGGCGACCCGGACCTCGGCCTACGGCACCGACGTGGTGATCCTCAACGCCACCACCGGCGCCGAGGTCATGCGCATCACGGACGACGGCGACAGCTGGGCCCCGGCCTGGTCGCCGCGCGGCGACCAGATCGCCTTCCTCCACGTCGCCGGCGGGGTCATCGACCTCCGGATGGTCCAGCTCGAGGGGAGCGGCCCGAACTGGACGATGAAGGACCCGATCGACCTCACGACCGCCGCCGGGCTCGACGGCGTGTCGCGGCCGGACTGGTACGTCGCGCCGTCCGACATCCCGAGCCCGACCCCGGCTCCATCGGTCGCACCGGCAGACTCGCCCTCGCCGTCGTGACCTCGTACCTCGACCGGCTCGGGGCCCGCAGCGCGGCCACGGGCACGGTCCTGTGCGTCGGCATCGACCCCGACCCGACCGCGCTGCCCGCGGGCTTCCCGGCAGGCCTCGCGGGCGTCGAGCGGTTCGCGCGGCTCATCGTCGAGGCGGCGCTCCCGCACGCCGCGGCGATCAAGCCCAACCTCGCGTTCTTCGAGGCGTACGGCTCCGCGGGGATCGCGGCGCTGGAGCGCCTCCGCGCGATGGTCCCGGCCGACGTCCCGTTCGTCGCGGACGCCAAGCGCGGGGACATCGGGTCGACCGCCGCGCGCCAGGCCGTCGCCCTGTTCGATGCCCTCGGCGCGGACGCCGTGACCGTCAACCCGTACCTGGGCGAGGAGGCGATCGCGCCCCTCCTGGAGCGCGCCGACCGGTTCGCGTACGTGCTCTGCCGCACGTCCAACCCCGGCGCGGGCGAGGTGCAGGGGCTCGCGGTCGCGCGGCGAGGCCGGCGAGGAGGCCGAGCCGCTCTGGGCGCGGGTCGCGCGTCGCGTCGGCGCCTGGGGACCCGGCGGCACGATCGGGCTCGTCGTCGGCGCCACGGCGCCCGCGGAGCTGGCCGCGATCCGGGCCATCGCGCCCGGCCTCGCCTTCCTCGTCCCCGGGGTCGGCGCCCAGGGCGGCGAGGTGGAGCCCGTGCTCGCGGACGGCCCCGCGACGGCGCACCCGGCCGGCGCGCGGCCCGGCGGCGGGCTGCTCGTCAACGTGTCGCGCGGGATCGCGCGGGCGGCGCTCGACGAGCCCGCGGACGCCGTTCGGATGCGCGGGGAGCGACCACATCGGCGGGCGGAATCGCGGACCCCGGCGAGCGCCTCGCGGCGGCCGCCGCGGAATGGGCGAAACGCCTCGCTGTGCTACCCTGACGCCCTTCCGAGACGGCTTCGGGCCGCCCCGGTCACACACGAGGTCGATCCACAAAGATGCCGTTCAACATCGGACCCGGCGAGCTCATCATCGTCCTGGTCATCGCGCTCATCGTTGTCGGCCCGGGCAAGCTCCCGGACGTCGGGGCGGCGCTCGGCAAGAGCATCAAGGAGTTCCGCAAGGCCGCGACCGACGTGAAGGACGCCACCAGCCTTGAGGATCCGGCTCCGGCCCCCGTCGCAGCCGCCGTCGCCGCGCCCGCCGCGGTCGCCGCGCCGGTCGTCACGGCGCCGGCGCCCAACGTGATCGCCGAGACGGCCACGCCGAACACGATCGCGGCCGCGCGCCGTCGAGCCGAACACGATCGCGGCCGCGCCCGCCGTCGAGCCCGCGCCGGAGCCGGCCAAGACGCCGGACGAACAGCCCGCGCCGACGGCCTAGGCCGCACCCTCGCCGGGAGCCAGCATGGCCGACGCCGACGCCGTCCGGGACGCCGGCATCCCGGTTCGCCTCAACCCGTCTCCCGAGCCGGACGCCCCGGCGCCGCCGCCCGCCTCCGCGCCCGTCGTGGGCGAGATGTCGCTCGTCGGCCACCTGACGGAGCTGCGCAACCGGGTCGTCAAGATCGTCATCGCGATCGCCCTGATGTCGGCCATCGGGTTCTTCTTCAGCGACCAGATCATCGCGATCCTGAAGGCGCCGCTGCCCGGCAGCAAGCCGCTGTACTACACGGGCCTCGGCGACGCGTTCACGATCAAGCTCAAGATCTCCATCGTCGTCGGCATCATCCTCGCGATGCCGGTGATCCTGTACCAGCTGTGGGCCTTCGTGGCGCCCGGGCTCACGCCCGACGAGCGCCGCATGGTCCGTCCGTGGATCCCGCTCGCCCTGTTCTTCTTCGCCCTCGGTACCGCGATCGCGTACTTCATCCTGCCGTTCGCCGCGGGATTCCTGATCGGGTTCTCCACTCCGGATCTGCAGCCGCTGATCACCGCCGAGCAGCTACTTCGACTTCGTGACGACGCTGTTCCTGGCGTTCGGCCTCGTGATGGAGTTCCCGATCCTGCTGTACGGGCTGTCGCGGGTGAACATCGTCACGTCCCAGCGCCTGATCAAGGCCCGGCGGACGTCGATCCTCGCGATCGCGATCTTCGCGGCGGCGATCACGCCCGGCACCGACATCGTCAGCCCGATCGTGCTGGGCGTGACGATGTACATCCTGTTCGAGGGCACGATCTTCTTCATCCGGCGCAGCGGGAAGTAGCGGACTCCTGGGAGCGATGGACGGCGACCCGGAGGGGACGGGCGGACCCGGGCAACGACCCGGGGCCGCGGCCGGCGACGAGCGGACCCAGGAGGTCGTCGTCGTCACCGGGCTGTCGGGTGGCGGCAAGACGGCGGCCGCGAAGCTGTTCGAGGACCTCGGCTACGTCGTCGTCGACAACCTGCCGGGCGAGCTCCTGCCGGACCTCGCGGACCTGCTCGCGAGCGACCCGCTGCGCTTCGCGCGCACGGCGATCGTGCTCGACGCCCGCGCCGGCGACGTGCCGCTCGCGTTCGGCGCCATGCGCGGCGCGCTCGAGGGTCGCGGGATCCGGCCCGTCATCATCTTCCTCGAGGCGCGCGACGACGTCCTGATCCGGCGCTTCAGCGAGACGCGCCACCGCCACCCGCTCGCCGACGAGCGCGGCATCGCGTCCTCGATCGCCCACGAGCGCGAGCTGCTCGACCCCGTCCGCGCGGACGCCGACGTGGTGCTGGACACCAGCGAGCTCTCCCTGCGCGAGCTCCGCGAGCGCATCTTCGCCCGCCTCGGCGACGTCCAGGCCTCGGACCGCCTCAACCTCCAGCTGATCAGCTTCGGCTACAAGTACGGCGTGCCGCTCGAGGCCGACCTCGTGTTCGACGTCCGGTTCATGAAGAACCCGTTCTACATCGAGACGCTCCGCTCGAGCTCGGGGCTGACCGACGTGGTCCGCGAGTACGTCCTCGGGCAGCCGGTCGCGTCGGCCTTCCTCGCCCAGCTGCACGAGATGCTCGACCTGCTGATCCCGGCGTACGTCGACGAGGGCAAGACGCGGCTGACGATCGCGATCGGCTGCACCGGCGGCTTCCACCGCTCGATCGTGATCTCGGAGGAGCTCGCCGCGTGGCTGCGCGAGCGCGACTTCGGCCCGGTGTCGGTCTTCCACCGCGAGCTCGAGCGGTGACCGAGCGGTGAACCTGCGGCGCTGGCTGACCCCCGGGATCGGCGTCAAGCGCTGGCTCCTGGTGGCGTTCGTCGGGCTGCTGCTGATCGCCGTCGGCGTGGCCCACGTCCTGCGGCAGCTGAGCGCCGACCTCGCGCCCGGATCGACGGCCGCCGGCGTCATCGACGCCATCACCCTCCAGTGGCTGCCGTACGAGCTCCGCGGGATCATCGCCGGCGCCCTCGGCGTCACGCTGTTCGTCTACGGCGCCTACCGCCTCGTCCGCGCGCTCGTCGACCCGTTCGACGCCTGGGAGGGCGAGCAGCCGATGGTGGAGGTGATCTACCAGAAGCGGTTCCTCGCCCGCGGTCCGCGGGTCGTCGCGATCGGCGGCGGGACCGGGCTCTCGACGCTGCTGCGCGGCCTCAAGGAGCACACCTCGAACCTGACGGCGGTCGTGACGGTCGCCGACGACGGCGGCTCCTCGGGCGTGCTGCGCGCCGAGCTCGGGATCCCCGCGGTCGGCGACATCCGCAACTGCATCGTGGCGCTCGCCGACGCCGAGCCGCTCATGGGCCGGCTGCTCCAGTACCGCTTCCCGGGCACCGGACCCGCGGTGGACTCCCACGATCGCTCGATCGCCGGCCCGGCGATGCCCGTGTCCCGCGACCACGAGACGCCGCCGCCGGGCTCGGCGGGCACGCCGTCGGCAACCTGATCCTCGCCGCCCTCGTCCAGCTCGAGCACGGCGACTTCGAGGAAGGCGTGCGCGAGATGAACCGCGTGCTGGCCGTGCGGGGTCGCGTCGTGCCGGCGACCGGGACGGTCATCACGCTCCACGCGCGGCTCGACGACGGCAGCGAGGTCGTGGGCCAGAGCCGGATCGCGAAGACCAATCGGGTCGACCGCGTGTGGGTCACCCCCACGGACGTCCGGCCCACCGCCGAGTCCCTCGAGGCGATCGCGGACGCCGAGCTGATCGTCCTCGGGCCCGGGCAGCCTGTTCACCAGCATCCTGCCCGCGCTCGTGGTGCCCGGGATCCGCGAGGCGATCGCGGCGTCCGGGGCGCTGGTCGTGTTCGTGTGCAACGTGGCGACGCAGCCCGGCGAGACCGGCGGGTTCGACCTCGCGAACCACGTCGACGCGCTCGCGCGGCACGGCGCCGGCCACCTGGCGGACATCGTCCTCGCCAACAACCGGTTCGACGCGCACGCGCCGACGGGCTGGCTCGGCGAGCCCGTGCGCCTGCAGTGGCCGCCCACCGGCGGGCGCGGGCCGCGGCTCGTCCTCGACGACCTCGTCGATCCCGCCAACGCCCACCACCACGACTCCGAGCGTCTCGCGGCCGCGCTGATCCGCGCCTGGGAGCGGCGAGGGCGGGCATCGCCGGCGACCCAGCGCGGCACGCGCGGCGAGCGCCGACCGGTCGGCCTGAGCGGGAGCCGATGTCGGGATCCGACCGGGACCTCGTGGCGGCGCTGCGTGCCGAGCTCTCCGCCGTGGACCCCTCGCGGCCGTGCGACCGTCGCGCCGAGATCGCCGGCCTCGGGCCCCGGGTCCGCACGCGGGAGCCGGCCGTGGCGCGGCTCGTCGTCCGACTCGGCGGCCACGCGCTCGATGGCGGCGGCGTCCGGCGCTCGTTCTCCCTGCCCGATGAGCCGTTCGACTGGGCGCACGCGGCGGAGCACTGCCGGTTCGCCTGGCTGCGCGGCCGGTACCTGGCGCGTGGCTCGCTGAGCCTCGCGAGCGGGCACGCGCATCTCGAGTTCGTCGTGCCGGTCGCCGACGCCGGCGAGCTGGCGGGCCGGCTCGACGACGTCGGGCTGCCCGCGTCGTGGCGCGTCCGGCGCGGCCGCGGCGTGGTCACCTGGAAGAGCGCGGAGTCGATCACCGCGTTCCTCGGCCGGATCGGGGCGAGCGCGTCGCTGCTCGAGCTCGAGGCGCGCCAGGTGGCCCGGAGCATGCGCGGCGAGCTCAACCGCGTGCTCAACGCCGAGTCGGCCAACCTGCAGCGCTCCGTGGCGGCGTCGGGCCGGCAGCTGGCGGCGATCGACGCGCTCGAGACCGACGGTCGACTGGGCGAGCAGCCACGGACCGTGCGCGCGGTCGCGGAGGCACGGCGCGCGACGCCCGAGGCCTCCCTGTCCGAGATCGCGACCCGGCTCGACCTGCATCGCTCGGCCGTGCAGCGGGCCCTGGACCGCCTCGAGCGGCTCGCCCTCCACGACGACGAGGGCGTCGGCCTGCGGCGACCCGCGGGACGGGGTCGCGGCGGCAGCGCCCCGGCCGGGCCCGGACGGCGGAGTCGCCTCTGGCATGATCAGGCCATGCGCCCGGTCGTGATCGCAGCCAACTGGAAGATGAACACCACGCCGGCCGACGCCGGCGAGCTGGCGCGCACGATCGCCTCGCGGACCCGGGTGCCCGGCGTGACGCGCGTCATCTGCCCGCCGTTCGTCTCCCTGGCGGTGGTGCGCGACGCGCTCGTCGGCCGAGGACGTCGGGGTCGGGGCCCAGAACGTCCACCACGAGCTGGCGGGCGCCTTCACCGGCGAGGTGTCGGTGCCGATGCTGGCGGGCCTCGCGACGTGGGTGATCCTGGGCCACTCGGAGCGTCGCGCCCAGGCGGGGGAGACGGACGAGCTCATCGGCCGCAAGCTGGACCGGGCGGTGGCGGCGGGCCTCCGGCCGATCCTGTGCGTCGGCGAGGTGCTCGAGGAGCGCGAGGCGGGCCGCGAGGTCGCGGTGGTCGACGGCCAGCTGCAGGGGTCGCTCGCCGGTCGCGACCCGGGCGCGCTGGCCGACGCCGGCCTCGTGATCGCGTACGAGCCCGTGTGGGCGATCGGGACCGGCCGCAACGCCCGCGGCGCCGACGCCGCCGCGATGGCCGACGCGATCCGGGCCGGGCTCGCCGGCCTCGGGTGGGGCGGGGGAGCGGACGAGGTCCCCGTCCTGTACGGCGGCAGCGTCACGTCGGCGAACATCGGGGAGTTCCTCGCGGAGCCCGCCATCGACGGCGCGCTCGTCGGCGGGGCATCGCTCAAGCCCGACGAGATGGCCGGCATCGTCGCCCGGGCCGGGATCACGGCCGCGGCGCGCGGCCTCGCCGGGTGACCGAGCCGGTCCCGGCGTCCGCGTCGCGCGACGGCCGGCCGCGGCCCATCGTCCTCGTGGTCCTCGACGGCTTCGGGATCGGCCGGGATCCGGCGGCCGACGCGATCGCCGCTGCACCGATGCCGCGCTGGCGAGCGCTCCTCGCCCGGTGGCCCCACAGCGTGCTGCAGGCGTCCGAGGGCGCCGTCGGCCTGCCCGTGGGCCAGATGGGCAACTCGGAGGTCGGGCACCTCAACCTCGGCGCCGGCCGCCCCGTGCTCCAGGACCTGCCGCGGATCGACGCGGCGATCCGCGACGGCTCGTTCGAGGAGCGCCCGGCGTTGCTCGCGGCCTGCGAGCGGGCGCGCGAGACCGGGCGGCTCCACATCGTCGGCCTGGTCGGGCCGGGCGGCGTCCACGCCCACGACCGGCACCTGCTCGCGCTGGTCCGGATGGCGGCGCACGAGGGCGTGCCGTCGGTCCGCGTCCATGCGCTGCTCGACGGCCGCGACACGCCGCCGTCCTCGGCGCTGGGGTTCGTCCGCGACCTCGAGGCCGAGCTCGCCGCGGCGCACCCCGACGCCCGGATCGCCTCGGTCGGCGGACGCTACTGGGCGATGGACCGCGACCAGCGCTGGGAGCGGGTCGAGCGCGGCTACGACGCCATCGTCCACGGCGGTGGGTGAGCACGCGGCCTCGGCGACCGCGGCGATCGAGGCGGCGTACGCGCGTGGCGAGACCGACGAGTTCGTCGCCCCGACCGTGATCGACGGCACCGACGGCCGGCTCCGCGACCGCGACCCGATCGTCCACGTCAACTACCGGGCCGATCGCGCCCGCCAGCTCACCCACGCGCTCGCCGATCCGGGGTTCGAGGCGTTCGACCGGGCCGGGCCCGGCGGCGAGCCGGCGCCGCGTGACGTCCTCGTCGTGACGATGACCGAATACGAGGCCGGGCTGCCGGTCGAGGTGGCCTTCGGGCCCGAGGAGGCGAGGTCGCTCGCCCAGGCGTTCTCCGAGGCCGGCTGGACGCAGTTCCACGTCGCGGAGACCGAGAAGTACGCGCACGTCACGTACTTCTTCAACGGGGGACGCGAGGCGGCATGGCCCGGGGAGGAGCGGCGGCTCGTGCCGTCGCCCCGGGTCGCGACCTACGACCTCCAGCCCGAGATGAGCGCGCCGGGCGTCACGGACGAGCTCGTCGCCGCCATCGAGTCGGGCAGCTATGACTTCATCGTCGCGAACTACGCCAACCCCGACATGGTCGGCCACACCGGGGTGTGGGACGCGACGCTGGTCGCGCTCGGAGCCGTCGACACGGCGATCGGGCGCGTGGCGGACGCGGTCGCGCGCGTGGACGCCGCGGATCCGGGAGGTCCGGGCGCCGCGCTCCTGATCACCGCCGACCACGGCAACGCGGACCAGGTGCGTGACGCGGCGGGCAACCCGATGACCGCCCATTCGCTCAACCCCGTGCCGCTGCTGGCCGCGGGCCGCGCGTTCGGGGGACGCACCCTCCACGACGGCGTCCTGGCCGACGTCGCGCCGACCATCCTCGAGATCGCCGGGCTGCCTCGCTGGGACGGCATGACCGGCCGGTCGCTGCTCGACCCGCGATGACCACGGCCGGCGCTGCGGCCCGTCGCCGAGCCGGGATCGCCGTCTCTGCTACCATCCGGGACCGTCACCACCCGGAGGTCAACCCACCCGTGAACCCGATCCTGGCCATCGGCCAGATCCTGCTCAGCATCGCCCTGATCGCCGCCATCCTGCTCCAGGCGCGCGGCACGGGCCTGTCCGGCACCTTCGGCGGCGATTCGGCCGTCTACCGGAGCCGCCGCGGCATCGAGCGCCGCCTGTGGCAGTTCACGATCGTGCTCCTGGTGCTGTTCATCCTGTTCGCGCTGGTGTCGTTCGTGTACGTCGGGTAGGCGCGGCCTCCCCTTCACGTCCTTCCACCCCGAATGTCGATCACCCGCCGCGACGGCGCCGTCGTCGCCGTCCTCGTCCTGTCCCTCGCCGTGCTCGGTGGCGTGCTCGCGGTGCCCGGCGCCGGCGCCCCGGCGGCGACGGCCGAGCCGTCGGCCCCGCCCACGCCACCGCCCCCGGTCACGTACCGCGAGGGCGTGGTCGGCACCCCCGCCGCGATCATGCCGGTCGTCGCGCGGAGCCGGTCCGAGCGCACCCTCGTCGGCCTGATCTTCAGCGGCCTCGTCCGCCTCGGGCCCGGTAACACCTACGAGCCCGACCTGGCCTCGTCGTGGACGACCGATGCCAAGGGCAAGACCTGGACGTTCACGATCCGCGACGGGGCGACCTGGCAGGACGGCGTCCCGGTCACCGCCGACGACGTCGTCTACACGGTGGAGGCCCTGAAGAGCCCGGACGCGTCGGGCGCGATGGCCGCCGCCTGGGCCGACGTGACGGCAACCGCGATCGACGCGAAGACCGTCGAGTTCAAGGTCGCGACGCCCATCGCGGGCTTCCTCGCCGCCGCGACGCAGCCGCTGCTGCCGGCCCACCTCCTGTCCGGTGTCCCGTTCGGGGACCTCGCCACGAGCCCGTTCGGGCAGGCCCCGGTCGGCACCGGGAGCTACGCGCTCACCCAGCTCGACGACACCATGGCCGTGCTCGCGCCGGCGTCGCTCATGACCGGTCCCGGAGACTCGCCGACGCCCGCGCCGACGCCGTCGATGGATGCGCTGGTCACGGCCGTCCCGACGGCGCCCCCGCCCGTGGCCGACCCGCCGATCGAGCGGGTGGAGGTCCACTTCTATCCCGACGACGCGACCGCGGCCGACGCGTTCGCGACGGGCGCGATCGACGGGGTCGCCGGCCTGCTGCCGGCCGAGTCCGATGCGCTCGCGACGGCATCAGGTGTCGACCGCCTGCGATACCCCACGACGACGCTCGCGACGGTGCTGCTGAACCTCCGTCCCACGCACCCGGAGCTGCGCGACGTGCGCGTCCGGCAGGCGCTGCTCGGGGCCATCGACCGCGACGCGCTCGTCGCCGACGCGCTGGGCGGGGACGGCGTGGCCGCGGGCGCGCTGGTCCCGCCGTCGTCCTGGGCGTACGACGCCGGCGTCGCGCCGGTGCCCTTCGACACGAAGACGGCGGCCAAGGCCCTGACGAACGCGGGCTGGAAGAAGAAGAACGGCGTCTGGACCGCCAAGGGCGCCAAGGCGCCGTACAAGATCGAGCTGCTCACGGTGCCGGCCGACGCGAACCCGCGGCTCGCGGCGGTCACCGACTTCGTCGCCAAGGCGTGGAAGGACTTCGGGATCGGCGTCGACGTCGTCGAGACCCCGGGCGCCGACCTCGCGACCAGGCTCCACGCCGGCGACTTCTCGGCATCGGTCCTCGACATCACGACCGGCCTCGAGCCGGACCTCTACCCGCTGCTCGCGTCGAGCCAGGTGCGCGGCGCCGGGACGAACCTCAGCGGCTACCAGGACGCGGCCCTGGACGCCCTCCTCGAGGCCGCGCGCAAGCCCGCCGAGCCCGACGCGCGCATGGCCGCCTGGAAGGCGCTGCTCACCGGGCTGGCGGCCCGGCAGCCGCTCCTGCCGCTCGCGTGGCATGCCGAAAGCGTGCTCATGCGGGGGGTCGACGGACCCCAGACGAGGCTCATCGACGACCCCGGGGACCGGTTCTGGGATGTGCTAGCATGGCGCCTCGCCGCGGACCGGTAAGCCTTCGGGCAGCCGTTCGGTGGCCGGTCGGGCCGAGGTGGCGGAATGGTAGACGCGCTAGGTTCAGGACCTAGTGATCGCAAGGTCGTGTGGGTTCGAGTCCCTCCCTCGGTACCAGGATCCGGCGCCGTGATCCCGGTCGGTCGGCGTGCATACAGGGCCCAGGTGGCGGAATTGGTATACGCGTACGTTTGAGGGGCGTATGAGGCAACTCATCCGGGTTCAAGTCCCGGCCTGGGCACCACTCTCCTGACCCTCCTGCGGGCGGCCTCGGCCGCCCGCTCGCCATTTCCGGGCGGTTAGCTCAGTTGGTCAGAGCGCCTCGCTTACACCGAGGATGTCGGGGGTTCGAGTCCCTCACCGCCCACCACCCGCCCGGCCGCGATGCCCCGTCGGGCGGCGCTGTATGCTGCCCCCACAGGGTTGTCCGCCCGGCACGACTCGAGGAGACTGCATGACTTTGCCCGTGATCATCCTGATCGTCGTCATCGTGGTGATCGCGCTGTTCCTCGTGTCGCTCTACAACGGCCTCGTCACGAAGCGGAACCGCATCGACGAGGCGTTCGCGCAGATCGAGGTCCAGCTCAAGCGCCGGCACGACCTGATCCCGAACCTCATCAATGCCGTCAAGGGCTACATGGGGTTCGAGCAGAAGGTCCTGACCGAGGTCACCGAGGCGCGCGCCAACGCCGTCTCCGCCGGGGCACAGGGTCCCGCACAGCAGGCGGCCGCGGAGAACGCGCTGACCGGCACCCTCCGCTCGCTGTTCGCGGTCGTCGAGAACTACCCCGAGCTGAAGGCGAACGAGAACGTCCTGAAGCTCCAGGAGGAGCTGACGACGACCGAGAACCAGATCAGCTTCTCGCGCCAGCACTACAACGCGACCGTCCTCGACTTCAACAACGGGATCCAGACGTTCCCGGCTGTCCTGATCGCCGGTCCGTTCGGCTTCCACAAGCGCGAGTTCTTCGACGCGGAGCCCGAGGCGGAGACGGTCCCGACGGTCGACCTCAGCCTCAGCTGAGCCCGGCAGCGACCCCCTGATCTCTCCCGTCACCCGCACGACCCGGCCAGCCGAACCTCCGAGCGCCTGACGTGGCCACGTTCTACGACCAGATCGGCGCCAACCGGCGCAACTCGGTGCTGCTCGCCGTCGCGGTCACCGCGATCCTGGGCGTCCTCGGCCTGCTCATCGGCTGGGCACTGACCGGCGACCCGCGCGCGGCGATCCCGTCGACGCTCATCGCGATCGGCCTCGGCCTCGTGGCCTCGCTCGTCTCGTACTTCATGGGCGACTCGATCGTGCTCGGGGTGTCGGGCGCGAAGGAGGTCGACGAGCGCACGCAGCCGGAGCTGCTCAACGTCGTCCGCGAGATGTCGCTGGCCGCGAACGTGCCGATGCCCAAGGTCTACCTGATCGACGACACCGCCCCCAACGCGTTCGCCACGGGGCGCGACCCGCAGCACGCGTCCGTCGCGATCACCATCGGGCTGCTCCAGAAGCTCGACCGCGAGGAGCTCCAGGGCGTGATGGCCCACGAGCTCTCGCACGTGCGCAACTACGACATCCGGTTCTCGCTGATGGTCGGCGTGCTGGTCGGGTCGATCGCGCTGCTGGCGGACTTCTTCCTGCGCTTCACGTTCTGGGGCGGCGGCCGCCGCTCGCGCAGCGACTCGGACAGCGGGGGAGGGGGGCTGCAGATCGTCGTGTTCGCGATCGCCATCGCCTTCGCGATCATCGCGCCGATCGTCGCCCGCCTCGTCCAGCTGGCGATCAGCCGCCAGCGCGAGTACCTGGCCGACGCGTCGGGCGTGGAGCTGACGCGAAACCCCGTCGGCCTCGAGCAGGCGCTGGCGAAGATCGCGCTCGACACGGAGCCGCTCGAGGTGGCCAACCGCGCGACGCAGCACCTGTACTTCGAGAACCCGATCAAGGGCGTGTCCGGGAAGCAATCGAACCTGTTCTCGACGCACCCGCCGGTGATCGACCGCATCAACCGGCTGCGCGCGCTCCAGGGTCAAGGCCCGATCGACAACCCGCAGATCGTCCTCGGGCTCGCGTCCGTGAGCGCCCAGCGCCCGCCGGTGCCGCCCGCGGGACCGCCCGCCGGCCCGCCGATGCCGCCCGGACCGCCGGGTCCGTTTCCCCAGCCGGGATAGCCGCGCGGGCAGCCCCGCGGGAAGGCCGTCGCCTTGTCGCTCGATCGGGGCGCATGGTATTCTCCGCCCCGCCGATGGGGCCTCTCGGGGACCCGGGTCAGGGCCGAGATAGCTCAGTTGGTAGAGCACGCGACTGAAAATCGCGGTGTCGCCAGTTCGAATCTGGCTCTCGGCACCATCAGCCGGTCGGCGCATCTTCGAGCGGAAGTGGCTCAGTTGGTAGAGCATCACCTTGCCAAGGTGAGGGTCGCGGGTTCGAGTCCCGTCTTCCGCTCCATTTTCCCCCGCACCGAGCTCGACACCCGGCACCGCTGCCCCTTCGTCTAGTGGTAGGACAGCGGACTTTGGATCCGTTAGCCGAGGTTCGAATCCTCGAGGGGCAGCCAACTCGACATCTCCCGGCGACACGACGCCGGACCCGGCGACGTGGCGAAGAGGCCTAACGCGGCGGTCTGCAAAACCGCTATTCATCGGTTCGAATCCGATCGTCGCCTCCACCTGAGCATCCAACGGCCTCCGTGAGGGGGCCGTTCTTCGTGTCCGGCGCATCCGAGGGGCTGGTTGGGCGAACCTGACTGGTCAGAATGGCGCGATGGTTGACCCCGTGATCGTCTCCGCCGCGGCCGGCCCACCGCCGGCTCCGCCGCCGCCCGCGCCGGTCATGCCGACTGGCCAGCCCGCCGGCCAGCCCGAGGGCCAGGGTTGGCAGGTGACGGCACCCGGTCGGCAGCGCGACATGACCCCCGGTCAGATCGCGGGCTACGCTGTCGCCGTCGCGCCGCTCGTGCTCCTGTTCCTCTTGCCGGTCGCGGCGCCCAACTTCCTTTCGCCGCTGTTCGACGATCGCGTGTCCCTCCTCGGGGCACCGGCGGGCCTCTGGTTCGTCGGGATCGTCCTGCTGCTCGCGGCGATCGGCGTCGCCACCGTGCGAGTGGTGCGCCACCCGGTGGTCGTCGGCGTGGTCCTGTTCGTCACGACGGTCCTTGGTCTCAACTTCGTCCTGCTCGGGCCGGCGGTGGTCCTGATCATGATCAACCTCAAGACCTGAGCGCCGCGCCCGCAACCTCGTCTAGCATGGCGCCCGGGCGCGCCCTCGAGCCGAGGTGGCGGAACCGGCAGACGCGACGGTCTTAAACACCGTTGGGGGCAACCCCGTGCGAGTTCGAACCTCGCCCTCGGCACCATCGTCGCCACCCGCGCGAAGGCGCGCGTTGCCTCCCGGCACCAGCCGTGAGCGACGACATGGTGCGCACGCGCCGCCGCTGTGGTATTACCTCTCATCCGATCTTGTGCGGCACGGGCCGGTCTTGGGCGGTTAGGTTGGGCCCGTCGCGGGGTAAGACGACGAGGTGAGTCCGGGGATGGCGAGAATGCCGCGACTCCTGCGCAGGGAGCCGGCGATCGACGAGGCAGAGCTCGAGTTGGCGCGCGCCGCTCGCTGGAGCGCCTCCGACAGATCGGCGCGCCCCGGCAGGCCGACACGCCCGACGACGCCCAGTCGCCCGAGGCGACCCGGCCCCCGATCGAGGTCGTTGGGCGTCGAGGCGACGCCGGCGGCCACGAACGAGTCGGCTCCGGAGCTCATTGCGGTGATGGCCAGCCCGGAGGCGGACGCGGGGTCGGCCGAGTCCGCGCCGTCGAGCAGCCTGGCGAACCGGCCGAACCGGCCGAACCCGCGGCGGTCGCCATTGTCGAGGCGGCTCCGGTCGACCCGTCGGTCGACGAGTGGGACGGCCCGATCGCCGACGACGCGGAGGGCATCGCCGAGGCGTGGGAGCTGTCCGACGACGCCGTGCCGGTCATCAACCTCCCGAGCCCGCTCGGTGCGGACGACGAGGAGCCGACGGACAACGAGCTCCTGGCGACCGAGCTCGCCGCGTCGGCGTTGACCGTCGACGAGCGCGACGACGCGTGGCTCAACGTGGCCGAGTTGCCTTCGGATGACGACGCCGATCGCCTCGGAGCAGCATCGGCGATCGAGATCGCTCCGTGGCCCGCGGAGGACGAGTCGCGAGCGGTGCGCCATCGGCCGAGACGGCCGAGCCCGTCGCCGTCCAGGAAGCACCGATCGAGGACGCTGAGGAGCCGGCCGCCGAGGTGGAGGCCGCGTCGGTGGAGGCCGAGCTCGAGATCGCGGAGCCGCTCGTCGTCGCTGTGGCCGACGAAGCCGTCTCACCCGAGCCGCCCGCCGCCGAGCTGGTCGAGCTCGAGGTCGCCGCATCGCCGACGAACGGCCACAGGAAGGGCACCCGCCGGAAGGCCGGGACGACGCCGGTCGCCGTCGCACCGGTGGAGCCGGACGTCGACATCGCTCTCGTCCCGCCCGACGAGCTCGCGGCCGATGGCTGGGCATCCGACTGGGGCGTCGACGTGCTCGCGTCCGACGAGCTCACGGCGGCCGCCTTCGGCCGGACGAACGGCCACCACGCCGTCGTCGACGAGCCACCGGTCGACGCGCCAGCCCGACGCACCCACGGAAGCGCCGGACACCGAGCCCGAGGCTGTCGCATCCGAAGCCGAGCCCGTCCCAGCCGAGGCCATCGTCGCCCAGCCGATCGAGCCCGAGCCCATCGCCGGCCGACGCGACCGTCGCCGACGTCGTCGAGCTTGAGCCGCTCGCAGACGCGCTCACGCCCATCGATGTGGACTCGGTGCCGGACCCAGCGGTCGAGGAAGCCGTTGCGCTGGTGGCTGCCCCCGGATCACCGGTCGATTCCGAGCCGGTCGCCATCGAGGTCGGCTCGCTCGAGGAGCCCGTCGCCTTCGACATCGAGCCCGCACCAGTCGACATCGAGCCCATCGCCGTCGACTGGAGCCGGCAGCCGTCGACGTCGTGCCGGTCGCCCAGGTCGTCGCAGCCCCACCGCCGGTCGTTCGCCCAGCCGCGGCACCCCGGCCGGCGAAGGCGGCGGGCAAGAAGCGCCCGAAGTCGAAGGCAGGTGCCTTCAAGTGGCCGGCCCAGGCGTCGTGCCCGTACTGCGCCCAGCTGCTCGTGCCGGCGCCGACGACGCACAAGCGCTGCCCGCGCTGCCGCCAGCGAGTGATGGTCCGGCGGGTCGAGGATCGGGTCGCGTTCCTGACCGAGGCGTCGGTCGCGATCTTCGAGTCCGAGCGGCGGCGCGTCGCCGAGAGCAAGCACTGGATCGGGCCCCGCAACCAATGGATCCGCCTGGCCGAGGCCGCCGGCGCACGGCCGGACAAGGTCGCGAAGGTCAACGAGAGCCTCGCGACGCCCGAAAGCGTCTACGCGGCGCGATCGGTGTACTTCGCCGCGGTCGATCGATCCGTCAAGGACGCGCGCGCCGAGCACGACTGGCCGCTGGCCGTCCGCATCCGGCGCGCCCAGGCCGCCGCGGTGTCGAAGCTGGGTGGCTCGCCGATCCCGCCGCCGGACGACGCCGTCGAGCTCCACCGGGACGCGGCCGCGATCGAGCTGCGCGGGATCCAGGAGCTGGCGAAGGAGGCCGAGCTCGTCGGGGGGCCGTGCTGTTCCGCCTGTGATGCCGATGCCGGGCGCACGTACCGGATCAACGCGGAGCTCCACCTGCCCCGCCTGCCCCACACCGACTGCCCGCGCGGCCTCTGCGGCTGCCACTGGCGACTGAGCGACCGAGACCGCGCGAACCTCGAGCGGCTGCTCCGTCGAGGTGGCCGCGCCTGACGAGCCCGCCGGATTTCCGGCGAATACTCCGTGTACGGGTAGTCGTCACCGAGCGATGACCTCCCGGGCCGCGTTGGGTGGCGTTCATCGCAACTTGTTAGCCGTCCGCGGCTGATTCCGGAGATCGGATCGTCCGCTTGGCCGCCCGACACCGATCCAACGGGGACGTGTACCCGTCCCTGTGGTATTTGCCGGAAATGGGCGTGAGGGGCCGGAAATTGGCGTGAGGAGCGGGAAACGGCCGTACAGCGGGCGGAAACGGCGAAGGAAACGTGGTGACGAGCGACCCGGAGGCGCGGGCCGATCAGCGTCGCCGGCCGAACAGCCCCTTCTTCTCCTTGACCGGCGCCGGCGCGGCACCGTTCGTCGCGGGTGTTGCGACCGGCCCGAGCACGATGTTCGCGAGGTTGCGCATGCCCGCCGCGGCCATCGACTTCGGGGCGCTGCGGACCACCGGGTTGCCCTCGTTGACCGCCTTCAGGTAGGCGATCGAGTCGTACGGCAGGTCGGCGCTGATCGGCGCGCCCAGGGCGGCCTCGATGTCGGCCCGCTTGAGCAGGTCACGGGCGAAGGCGTTGTTGAGCACGAACACGGTCGTCGCGCCCACCTGGCCGGTCTCGGTGAGCTGCTCGAGCAGCAGGTGCACCGCGTTGAGCGCGGGGATCTCCGGCAGCACCGGCATGACCACCGTGTCCGAGCGGCTGAAGATCGCGAGCATCCGGTCGTCGAGCGACGCGCCGCCGTCGACGATGACGATGTCGTACGCCTCGAGCGCCCGCTCGAGCACGAGCTCCACGGTGTCCGCCGTGATCAGCGAGGCGAAGCCGGGGGCGATCGGCGCGGCGAGCACCTGGATCCCGCTCGGGTGGTGGACGGCGTACGTGCGGAACAGCTCGGCCTCGCGCAGGGCCGCCTCGTCCCGGGCGAGCTCGAGCAGCGTCTGCTTCGGCTGCAGGTTGAGGTGCGACGACACCTGCCCGAACGAGAGGTCGAAGTCGATGAGCAGCACGCCGCTCGGGTTCCGCTCGCCGGCGATCAGCGCGAGGTTCGTCGCGATCGTCGTCGTCCCGACGCCGCCCTTGGGGCTGACGACGGACACGATCCGGCGGCCGCGGGCATCGCCGATGGACGTCGTGGCGACGACGAGCGCCGACCGGTCGCGCGACCGCTGGAACCGCAGCGAGAGCGCCTCGACGCGTGCCTCGAGCTCGGTCTGGTCGAAGGGCTTGGTGATGACGTCGTCGGCGCCGGCTTCCAGGAGCCCGATTCGCTCCTCGAGGTCGTCGTTCTGCGCAACGGCCAGCACCGGCAGCTGCTTGGTCGACTCGTCCCGGCGGAGCTCCTCGATCACCGCGGCGACCGTGAACGGCGGCGGGACCTGGTCCACGATCACCAGGCTGTAGCCCGGCGCGGACGCAAAGAGCTCGACCGGATCGGCGACGGTCGTCACACCGTGGCCGGGGCCCATGAGGGCGGCGGTAAGGGCCTCGCCCGCGACCCGGTCGGTCGCGAGGAGCAGGATCGAGAGCTGCAACGTGTTCCCCGAGGCTGCGTGGTCGGTCAGTCGACCCTAGGTATATCGGCGCGAAGGATACAGCCTTGACCAGCCCTCCTTCCGGCGACGGGCGGACCGGGCGAGCCAAGGGGCGGGTCGAGCCTCCCGTGCTATCCTCCCGCGGTCCTTTCGGTTCCGCGCCGGCATGCCGTCTGCGGGGCAGATCCCATTGGAAGGAGTAGCTACGGCCGTGCGCCGATATGAACTCATGCTCGTCCTCCGGCCCGATGCGCCGGATGAGCGGGCCTCGGCGGTCATCGACCGCACCACACGCTACGTCGTCGCCTCGGGCGGGCAGATCGTCAAGGTCGCCCCGTGGGGCCGTCGGCGGCTCGCGTACCCCATCGACCGCTACCGCGAAGGCTCGTACCACATCGTGGTCTTCGAGTCCCCGGCCGAGGCCATCGCGGAGCTCGAGCGCAGCCTCCAGATCACCGAGGACGTGCTGCGCTACCTCGTGACCCGGACGATCAAGCCGATCCGGACCCGCCGCGACGCCGCGACCGGCGCCGAGGTCGAGGACCTCGAGGCCGATGACGTCGACGACGCGGACATCCCGTCGGGCGAGGACCTCGAGGACGAGGAGCCCGGCGAGCTGATCGACGAGTCCGAGAGCGAAGCCGCCCCCGCGGCGATCGATTAGGAGCAGCCGGCAATGGCGTCGTTCTCGAAAGCCATGATCATCGGCAACCTCGGTCGCGACCCGGAGATGCGGTACACGCCCAACGGGCGCCCCGTCACCGAGTTCAGCGTCGCGGTCAACCAGAGCACGAAGAACCAGCAGACGGGCGAGTGGGTCGAGGCGACCGACTGGTTCCGGGTCACCGTCTGGGGCGATCGCGCCGAGCGCACCGCGGAGAGCCTCCGCAAGGGCAACCGCGTGTTCGTCGAGGGCCGCTTCCGCACCCGCGAGTACGAGGCCCGCGACGGCCAGAAGCGGATCTCGCTGGAGATCACCGCCGACAACGTCGTCAGCCTCGAGGCCAGGGCCCGTGACGAGGAGGGGTCGTTCAGCGCCCCGTCCGGCGGCTTCGGTGGCGGCGAGGGTGGCGGCGGCAGCCAGGGCGGCGGTGGTGGCGGTGGTGGCCAGGGCGGCGACGCCGTGCGCCCGACCCGGCCGGCGCCCGCCGACGACGACCTCGACGACCTCCCGTTCTAACGACGTTTCCAGGAGACCTGACGAATGCCCCCCAAGTCGAAGAAGCGCGACGACTACTACCGCGACCGACGCCGGCGGAAGGTCTGTTCCTTCTGCGCCGACAAGACGGTGTCGATCGACTACAAGGAGGTCAACCGCCTCCGCCGCTACCTGTCCGAGCGCGCCAAGATCGAGCCGCGCCGCAAGACCGGCACGTGCGCCGCGCACCAGCGCGAGCTCTCGGTCGCGCTCAAGCGAGCCCGCCACGTGGCGCTGCTCCCGTACGCGCCCCAGCACCTCCGCCCCTGATCGCGTGACGGCCACCGGCGCCGCCGGAGGAGCCGGCCGGTCGCCCGTGCCCAGCCGGTGATCGCCGGCCTGGTGCTGGTCGTCGGGGGCGCCGCGGCCGGCCTGTTCGGATCGCTGCTGGGCCTCGGCGGCGGGCTGCTGCTCGTCCCGCTGCTCACGCTCGCGTTCGGCGTGCCGCTGCGCGAGGCCGTGGCGATCTCGCTCGTCGCGGTGATCGTGACCTCGACGGCGGGCGCCGGCGTCTACCTGCGCCGCCACGTCGCGAACCTGCGGCTCGGCATGGTGCTCGAGCTGTTCACGGCGATGGGCGCGCTCGCCGGCGGGCTGCTCGCCTTCGTGCTCGACGAGCAGGTCCTCGCGGGCCTGTTCGCCGTCGTCCTGACCTGGGTCGCGATCACGATGATCCGGCAGGGCAGCCGGACCCCGGCACCGGCGGCGCAGGCCGCCGCAGCCCGGGCCACGGACGACGAGGAACCCGCGGACCCGGAGCTCGATGCCGTGCGCGACGAGGTCGCGGCCGCCGAGGCCGAACGCCCCCGCCGCCGGCGACGTCCCGGCCGGCGCGCCGATCGAGGACCCGGTGCCCGTGACGTTCGCGGACACCCTCGGCGGCGACGGCTACCGGATCGGGCGGCTGCGCTTCGGGATGTTCGCCGCCGTCGGCGCAGGTCTCGTGTCCGCGCTGCTCGGCGTCGGCGGCGGGATCGTCAAGGTCCCGGTGATGAACGTGGCGATGGGCGTCCCGCTCAAGGTCGCGACCGCGACCAGCAACATGATGATCGGGATCACCGCCACGTCGTCCGCGGTCATCTACCTGCTGCGCGGCGAGATCAACCCCTACATCGCCGGGCCGACGGCGCTCGGCGTGTTCGTCGGGGCATCCATCGGGTCGCGCATCGCCGGGCGCATCGACGTCCGGATCCTGCGCTGGCTGTTCGTGATCGTGGTGCTGTACACCGCGTTCGAGATGGCGCAGCGCGCCCTGGGGCTCGGATGAGCGGCACGGCGCACGCCAGGGCCAGGGCGCCCGCGAGGCCGCGACCGGGATCGAGACGCTGGTCGCGCGGATCCTCGTGGTCGGCACCTACGTCGCCGTCGGCCTGATCCTCGTCGGCGTCCTGCTGATGCTGAACCAGGGCATCGACCCGCTCGCCGCCGGGCGCGTTCCCGCCGTTCGACCTCGCGAGCATCCCGAGCGAGATCCGGGCCGGGAATCCGACCGGGTTCATCTGGGCCGGTATCGTTCTGGTCATGGCACTGCCCATCGGACGCGTCGTGGTCTCCGGCGCGGGCTTCTACGCGGCCGGGGCCCGGCGCCTCGCGCTCGTCTCCGCGCTCGTGGTCCTCGTCGTCACGCTCTCGATCATCGCCGCGCAGCAGATCGCCGCCTGATGGACATCCTGATCCTCGTCATCGCCTTCCTGGTCATCCTGCTGGGCGCCGAGCTGTTCACGAACGGCATCGAGTGGTTCGGGCGCAAGCTCAACCTGGCCCAGGGCGCGGTCGGGTCGGTGCTCGCCGCCGTCGGCACCGCGCTGCCCGAGACGATGATCCCGATCATCGCGATCATCTTCGGCGGGGGCGGGGAGGCGACCCACGACGTCGGGGTCGGGGCCATCCTCGGCGCGCCGTTCATGCTGTCGACGCTGGCGATGTTCGTCACCGGCATCGGGGTCATCGCCTTCCGCGGCCGACGCGCGACCGACACCCGGATGGTCGTGGACACCGGCGTGCTGGTCCACGACATCCGGTACTTCATCATCGCGTACGGGCTCGCGATCGGGACGGCCTTCCTCCCGCCGTCGCTCGACGTCATCCGCCTCGTGGTGGCGTTCGGGCTGATCGGCATCTACCTGTGGTACGTCAAGGGCCACTTCGACGAGGAGGCCGAGGAGGAGCAGGACGCGCTGCCGCCGCTGCGCCTCCACCGCATGGACCGGGCCGCCCACCGCGAGGACCCGGTGGTGCCGAGGCTCCGGATCGTCAACTTCCAGGTCATCCTGGCGCTCGTCTGCATCGTCGGCGGCGCGTGGCTGTTCGTCGGGGCGGTCGAGGAGCTCGCGACCACCCTCGGGGTGAGCGAGCTGCTGCTGGCGCTGGTCATCGCGCCGATCGCGACGGAGCTGCCCGAGAAGTTCAACTCGCTGATCTGGGTCCGGCAGGGCAAGGACACGCTCGCGATGGGCAACATCACCGGGGCGATGGTGTTCCAGTCGGCGTTCCCGACGTTCGTCGCCCTCGTGTTCGCCGGCTCTGCCTGGCACATCAGCGGCGACTCGATGCTCGCCTTCCTGTCGGCCGGCATCACGTTCCTCGCGGTCGCGGCGATCTTCGGCCCGATGTGGCGGCGCGGGCGCCTCGACGGCCGCTCCCTGCTCATCGGCGGCCTGCTGTACCTCATCTACCTCGTGCTCGTCGGGCTGTCCATCGCCGGGGTCCTGTCGTTCGGCTGAGCTTCCGCGGCTGCGTGCTAGGATCGCCGAACGAAACCAAGCACCCCGATGCGGCCCCGGCCGCACGCGACGTGGAGCGCAGCAGATGCTCACCAAGCCGTCGTCACCCGCAGCGCCGAGCGCCGCTGCGCCCGCACCCACCCGATCGCTGGACGACCTGATCGCGTACTTCGAAGGCGACTGGGTGCCCATGCGCGACGCGAAGGTCAGCATCATGACCCACGCGTTCATGTACGGGACGGCGACGTTCGAGGGGATCCGCGGCTACTGGAACGAGGAGCAGGGCCAGCTCTACGGCCTGTTCCTCCACGAGCACATGGAGCGGATCCGCAACTCCGCGAAGATCCTGCTCATGGACGACCTGCCGACCGCCGACGAGCTGGTCGCCATCGCCGTCGAGACGGTCAAGCGCAACGGCTTCCGCGAGGACGTGTACATCCGGCCGTCGTTCTACAAGAGCACGCGGGCCATCGGCGTCCGGCTGCACCACCTCGACCACGAGCTGTACGTGATCGCCACGCCGTTCGGGAACTACATCGACACCGAGAAGGGCGTCCGGATCATGACGTCCAGCTGGCGGCGCAACGCGGACGAGGCCCTGCCGGCCCGCGGCAAGATCGTCGGCGGCTACGTGAACATGGCGTTCCAGAAGTCCGAGGCGGAGCTCAACGGCTTCGACGAGGCCCTGGTGCTCACGCCCGACGGGCACGCGTCGGAGGCCTCGGCCGCCAACCTGTTCGTGGTCCGCGACGGCGTGCTGCTGACGCCCCCGGTGTCGGACGACATCCTCGAGGGCGTCACCCGCAAGGCGATCGTCCAGCTGGCGACGGACGCCGGGATCCCCGTCGAGGTGCGGTCGATCGACCGCTCCGAGCTCTACGTGTGCGACGAGGTGTTCCTGTGCGGCACCGGCGTCCAGATCAGCCCGGTCGTCGAGGTGGACCACCGCCAGGTCGGGACGGGGTCGATCGGGCCGGTCTCGCGGCTCATCAGCGAGCGCTACTTCGCCGCGGTCCGCGGCAACCTGCCCGAGTACGCGAGCTGGCTGACGCCGCTCGGCGGCTGACTCAGAGGTCCCGGGCGACCCGGCGTCAGCCGACGGGGTCGATCGAGAGGTTCGGGGCGTCCCGGCCCAGCGTGATGATCATGTCCACGGGCACGCTCGGGTCGGTCGCCGTGGTCACCTTCACGTTGAACAGGTTCTCGAGGTACTTGATCGTCTCCGGGAAGTCGGCCTCGGCGCCGTTGTAGACGACGATCTTCGTCGTGGCCGGCTGCGTCTGGACGCGCTGGTTCGGCGCGGAGGCATCGAGGCCGTCGTAGGCCAGGCGGTCGGACGTGCTCGCCGACAGCCCCGACCGGCCGGATCCGTTGAGGACCCAGACCCGCGCCTCCTCGGCGCCCAGGCGGTCGCGGAGCGCCAGCACGGAGGCCGGGGTCGAGAAGGCGTCCTTCACGGCGCGGCGGATGCGGGTGATGTTGGGCTCGATGACGTACCCGCGGACCGCCTCGGTCCCGTCCGAGCCGTAGAAGGGCGGGGAGAACACGAACGAGCGGATGTTCTTGGTGTCCACGCTGTCGGCCAGGCCCAGCAGCTTGGGCACCTGGCCGAGCGGGATGTCCGTGTTGACCGACTGCTTCAGGGTGGCGGCGAGGCTGTCGAAGTTGGCCATCACCGACTGGACGTTCATCTGCTCGCGCAGCGAGACCAGGACGCGCTGCTGGCGCCGGCCGCGGTCGAAGTCGCCGCCGATCGCGCGGTGCCGCGATCGGGCGTAGATCAGGGCCTCGCCGCCGCTCATGTGCTGGGGACCCGCCGGGATGTAGATCCGGGTGACGCCGCCCGCGACGGGGTAGTCGCTCTCGGCGACCGGGATCTGGACGTTGATCTGCACGCCGCCCAGGGTGTTGACCGCGTCCCGGAAGCCCTGGAAGTTCGCCATCACGTAGTAGCGGATGTCGAGCCCGTACAGCTCGCCCAGGAGCGCCTTCAGGGCGTTGAACCCGCGAGCGCGCGCGGTCGAACCGGCCCACAGGTCGGGGCGCACGCGGTTCTGCGCGAACCAGCTGTTGATCTTGCCGCGGTAGACGCTGCCCCAGACGGACCGGGCGTTCGCGGGGACCGGCACGTCCACGGTGTCGCGCGGGACCTGGAACATCGCGACCTCCTTGGTCTGGGGGTCGATCGACGCCACGATCAGCGTGTCGGTGTTGAAGAACGAGTCGCCGTTCCGCTGGTCCACGCCGACGAGGAGGATGTTCAGGCGCTCCTTGCCGTCCCAGGGCGGCAGCGACGGCGCCTGCGTCCCGGTCACGCCGCTCGCGATCGGCGAGGGGACGACGTCGGGCGAGTCCGTCGGTGCGGGGCTCTGCGACTGGGACGCGTCCGCCGTGCCCGAGTCGCCGGGATTCGCGGGATCGTTGGGATCGGGGACGTTGTCCGCCGTCGTGCAGCTCGGGTCCTCGGTGTCCGAGAACACGCAGTTCACGAGGTCCATCGCGAGCAGGTTGTAGTGCGCGACCACGACGTGCCCGCCGGCCATCACGAGGACGACGGCGAGCAGGCCGGCGATCGAGAGCGGGCTGATCGGCAGCTTCGAGCGACCGGCGCGACCGGTGCCCGACGCGTCGACGTTGTTGAGGAAGCGCGCGACGTTCCAGGCGTCGATCGCGGCGACGACGCGGTAGACGAGGATGCCGATGTTGACGAGGAACAGGGCGATCAGGACCTGCTGCTGGACCACGAAGCCCAGGAGCTCGATCCGGTCGGCGCGCAGGACGATCCCGCCGAGCAGCGCCAGCGACAGCAGGGGCACCGCGGCCCACGCGAGGGCGCGCATCCACGCGCCGGCGTACGCATGGCCGAGGCCCGGGAAGATCAGCGACAGGAACGCGGCGGCGAACGCAGATCGCGTGCGCGGCGCACGCGGGGGTCGCGGCGGTGTCGACATCGCGCGGAATGATACGACGCGTTTCGAATTCGGGCGGGCGCCGGGCGGGCACCGTTAGCCGATAGACTAGGAGACCCGCTCGCGAGCCCTGCCCGGGCCGCGGTCCGCGACCCCTCCGAGGCCCGATGTTCGCACCCGTCTCCAGCAGCCCCGACCTCGTCGCCCAGGAGCACGACCTGCTCCGGCAGTGGGCCGACCGGCGCACGTTCGCGCGCCTCCGGGCACAGAACGAGGGCGGGCCGCGCTGGAGCTTCCTCGACGGACCGATCACGGCGAACAACCCGATGGGCGTCCACCACGCCTGGGGCCGCACGTACAAGGACCTCTACCAGCGGTTCCACGCGATGCTCGGCGAGGACCAGCGCTACCAGAACGGCTTCGACTGCCAGGGCCTGTGGGTCGAGGTCAACGTCGAGCGCGACCTCGGCTTCACGAGCAAGCGCGACATCGAGGCCTACGGGATCGCCGAGTTCGTGAGCCTGTGCAAGCAGCGGGTGCTGACGTTCGCCGCCCGCCAGACCGAGCAGAGCATCCGGCTCGGCTACTGGATGGACTGGAACGACCCGGCCGAGCTCCTCCGGCTGCGCGAGGTCCTGGCCGCCGACCCGGCCCAGGAGGTGACGATCCAGGGCCCGGCCGGTCCCGTGACCGACACCGCGGAGATGGTCGTCGGGCGACTGGGCATGCCCGACGTCGGCGGCAGCTACTTCACGTTCAGCAACGAGAACAACGACCTCATCTGGGGGTTCCTCGCGGAGTGCCACCGGCGCGGCTGGATCTACCGCGGCCACGACACGATGCCGTGGTGCCCGCGCTGCGGCACCGGCCTGTCGCAGATGGAGATGAACGAGGGCTACCAGGATCGCGAGGACCCGGGGCTCACCGTTCGCTTCCCGCTGCTCGACCGCCCGGGCGAGTCGCTGCTCGTCTGGACGACGACGCCGTGGACGCTGGCGGCAACGTCGCGGCCGCGGTGGGCGCCGACCTGCGCGTACGTCAAGGTCCAGCAGGGCGAGGACGCGTTCTGGCTCAGCCGCGGGACGCTCAAGCAGGTGCTCAAGGGCCCGTTCAAGGTCGTCGAGGAGCGCGCCGGCGCCGACCTCGTCGGCTGGCGCTACGGCGGCCCGTTCGACGACCTCCCCGCCGTCCGCGACGCGTTCGCGGAGTCGGGCTACGAGCACCGCGTCGTCGCCTGGACCGAGGTCGGCGAGGCGGAGGGGACCGGCATCGTCCACATCGCGCCCGGCTGCGGCGCCGAGGACTTCGTGCTGGGCAAGGCGCTGGGCCTGCCGGTGATCGGCCCGATCGACGAGGACGGCCGCTACTACCCGTCGTTCGGCTGGCTGTCCGGCCGCGAGGCGCCCGCGATCACCGAGGCGATCATCGACGACCTCGAGCGGCGCGGGTTCTTCTACCACCTCGAGGCGTACACCCACCGCTACCCGCACTGCTGGCGGTGCAAGACGCCGTTGCTGTTCCGGCTCGTGGACGAGTGGTTCATCAGCATGGGCGAGGTCTACGACCAGCCGCGCGAGACGCTGACGAAGGCCCAGGTCGACGCGAGCCTGCGCTACCAGATCATGGAGGCGGTCGACGGCATCCGGTGGATCCCGTCGTTCGGCTACGAGCGCGAGCTCGACTGGCTGCTGAACATGCGCGACTGGATGATCTCCAAGAAGCGCTACTGCGGCCTCGCCCTGCCGATCTACGACTGTCGCGCGTGCGGCGACGTTCGACGTGATCGGCGGCCGCGAGGAGCTCGAGCGAGCGCGCGGTCGAGGGCTGGGACGAGTTCGAGGGCCACACGCCGCACCGGCCGTACGTGGACGCCGTGAAGATCGCCTGCCCGTCCTGCGGCGAGCCCGTCGCGCGCATCCCCGACGTCGGCAACCCGTGGCTCGACGCCGGCATCGTGCCGTTCTCGACGATGCACTTCCGCGAGGATCCCGAGTACTGGGCGAAGTGGTTCCCGGCCGACTTCGTGACCGAGAGCTTCCCCGGCCAGTTCCGCAACTGGTTCTACGCGATGCTCGCGATGTCGACCGTCCTTCGCCGCGAGGCGCCGTTCAAGACGCTGTTCGGGTACGCGACCCTGTTCGGCGAGGACGGCCGGCCGATGCACAAGAGCTGGGGCAACGCGATCGAGTTCGACGAGGCCGCCGAGCGCATGGGCGTCGACGTGATGCGCTGGATGTACGCGCGGCACCGGCCCGAGGACAACATCCTGTTCGGCTGGCACGCCGCGGACGAGGCGCGCCGCGGGCTGCTCGTCCTGTGGAACGTCTACGCGTTCTTCGTGACGTACGCGGGGCTGGCCGGCTGGACGCCGTCGACGGGCGCGCCGCCGGTCGCCGAGCGGCCGGTCGCTCGACCGCTGGATCCTCTCGCGCACCGCCGCGGTGGCGGCGGAGGTCGAGGCGCGCCTCCGCGACTTCGACGCCGAGGCCGCGACCCGCGTCGTCGACGCGCACGTCGACGACCTCTCGACCTGGTACCTGCGCCTGTCGCGGCGGCGGATGTCGCGCGGCTCGGGGGCCGACCGGGACGCCGCCTTCGCCACGCTGCACACGGCGCTGGTCGCGCTCGCCCGCACCGTCGCCCCGATCCTGCCGTTCCTGGCCGACGCGATGTACGGCAACCTCGTCGCCGGCGTGGACGACACGGCGCCCGACAGCGTCCACCTGACCGCGTGGCCGGCCGCGGAGCTCGCGCCGCTGCGCGACGAGCGGCTCGAGGCGGCCGTGTCCGTGGCGCGACGCGCCGTCGACCTGTCGCGCACGCTGCGCGGGCAGGCCGGGCTCAAGGTCCGCCAGCCGCTCGCGACGCTGTGGCTCGCGCTGCCCGGCGGGACGCTGGCCGAGCGCGACGCGCTGCTCGAGCTGATCCGCGGCGAGGCGAACGTCAAGGCCGTCGAGCTCATCGGCGACGAGTCGGAGCTGGTCGATCGCGGCGTCAAGGTGCTGCTGCCGCGCGTCGGCAAGCGCCTCGGGTCGAAGATCCCGGCCGTGATGGCGGCCGCACGCGAGGGCCGGTTCGAGATCCATGGCGACGGCTCGGTCACGATCGAGGGCGAGACGCTCGCCCCCGACGAGGTCGAGGTGCAGGCCACGCCGCGGCCGGGGACCGCGGTCGCCCACGACGATGGCCTGGTCGCGATCATCGACACGACGCTGACGCCGGCGCTCGTCGCGGAGGGCGACGCCCGCGAGCTGCAGCGCGCGATCCAGGACCTCCGCAAGGACGCCGGCCTCGAGCTCGACGACCGCATCCTCCTCTGGGTCGACGGCGTCGCACCCGAGGTCGAGCCACATCTCGCGGCCGTGGGCGTCGAGACGCTGGTCGACGAGATCCGCCGCGACGCCGCCCCCGCCGACGCCACGCGCGGGCACGGTCAGGCTCGAGGCGGGCGACGTGCGGATCGCCGTCCTCCGCCGGCCAGCGGGCGGCTGATCGATGACGACGACGGAGCTGGACGACGTGCCCGAAGGCGCCGAGGCACCCGACGCCGACGACGACGGCGTGGCGGCGCCGGCGGTCGGCGGTACGGACGATGCGTCCGTGAGCCGGGCGGCCTGGCGGCATCCGTCGTGGCGCCGCTGGACGCTGTTCGCGGTCATCGCGATCGCCGTCGTCGTGCTCGACCAGCTCGCCAAGGCCTGGGTGGTCGCCAACCTCGCCGTGCTCGAGTCGGTCCAGCTGATCGGCGACCTCGTCCGGATCGTCCACGTGCGCAACTCGGGGATCCTGTTCGGGATGCTGCCGCAGTCCGCCGGGGCGTTCGCGATCGTGTCGTTGATCGTCGTCGGGCTGATCGTCTTCTACCACGCGAAGGCCGGCCGCGGCCTGCTCGTGACCGTCGCGCTGGGGCTGTTGCTGGGTGGCGCGCTCGGCAACCTGCTCGACCGGCTGCACTACGGCTACGTCGTCGACTTCGTCGACATGGGCATCGGTGCCTGGCGGTTCTACACGTACAACCTCGCCGACGCCGCGATCTCGACCGCCATCGTGCTCCTGATCGGGATGGCGATCTTCCCGAAGCTCGGGGACTGGGCGCCTGATGACTGAGGCGGGGCCGGTGGACCCGGTCGTGGCGGCGGTCGACGACGTCGACGTCGACGCGGACGACGACCTCGAGTCCGACCTCCCGCCCGAGCCCCTGCAGCCCTCCATCGCGCCCGGCCCGCGGCGGCTCGTCGTGCCCGACGGCGAGGTCATCCGGCGGGTCGACCGCTTCGTCGCCGACCGGACCGGCCTCTCGCGGTCCTACGTCCAGAAGCTGATCACCGAGGGCCGCCTCGTCGACGACACGGGACGCCAGCTGCGCGCGAACTCCGAGGTCCGCGGCGGCGGCGTCACCCTCGAGGTTCCGCCCCCCGAGGTCCCGTACCATCTGGAGCCCGACCCCAGCATCGAGCTGACGGTGGTCTACGAGGACGATGACCTGCTGATCGTCGACAAGCCCGCGGGCCTCGTGGTCCATCCCGCGCCCGGGCACTGGCAGGGCACGCTCGTGAACGCGCTGCTCGCGCGCGACGACCACTACGGCGGCATCGCGGGGGTCGCGCGACCCGGCATCGTCCATCGCCTGGACCGCGACACGTCGGGCCTGATCATGGTCGCGCGCAACGACGCCGCGCAGGCGTCGCTGATGGCCCAGCTGAAGGCCCGCCGCGTGCGCAAGACGTATCTCGCGCTCGCCCAGGGCAGCGTCGGCGCGGCCGTCGGACGGATCGAGGCGCCGATCGGGCGCGACCCCAAGGACCGCAAGCGGATGGCCGTCGTCAACGACGGCCGGCGCGCCGTCACGGGCTACCGCGTCCGCGAGCGGTTCGCGGGCTGGACGCTCCTGGAGCTCGACCTCGTGACCGGTCGGACGCACCAGATCCGCGTCCACCTCGCCGCGCTCGGCCACCCCGTCGCCGGCGACCCGGTCTACGGGACCGGCACGTCGCGCCGCGGGCCGGACAACCTCGAGCGCCTGTTCCTGCACGCCTGGCGGCTCGAGCTGGTCTCGCCGTCGACCGCCAAGCTCGTCCGTGCGGAGGCGCCGCTGCCACCCGCGCTCGAGGCGGTGCTCGAGGGCCTCCGCGCGGGCGAGGCGTCCGCCGGGCGCCGGCCCCAGGGTGGCGCGTCGTGAGCACGCCCGAGACACTCGACGGGGCGCCGGGCGCGCTGCTCGTGATCATCAGCGGCCCGTCCGGCGTGGGCAAGGACACGATCATCGATGCGCTCCGCGCCCGCGACCCGAAGGTCGGCGGCGACTACCACTACGTCGTGACCTGCACGACCCGTGCGCCGCGCAAGGGCGAGGTCCCCGACGTGTCGTACCACTTCCTCAAGCCCGAGGAGTTCCACGTGCTGCGCGACTCGGGCGAGCTGCTCGAGGCCAACGAGGTCCACGGCAACTGGTACGGGACGCCGCGGCGCGAGGTGGCCCGGGCCCTCGCCGCGGGCCGCGACGTGATCCTCAAGATCGACGTCCAGGGCGCCCGGGTCGTCAAGGAGCGCATCCCCGACGCGCTGCTGGTGTTCATCGTGCCGCCGTCGATGGAGGCGCTCTTCCAGCGGCTGCGCTCGCGCGCGACCGAGACCGCGAACGAGCTCGAGCTCCGGCAGCGCAACGCGGCGATCGAGCTCGCCCGGCAGGGCGACTACGACCAGGTCGTGGTCAACGAGACGGGCGAGGTCGGGCGGACCGCGGCCGAGATCGAGGCGATCATCGCGCAGGAGAAGCGGCGCAACGGCGACCGGCGGATCCGGATCACCTGAGCCGGGCGCGGCTGACGTGGCGTCGATGCTGGAGCTCCCGGGCGCGCCGGACGGGGCGCTGACGCTGGTCGAGGTGGCCGTCGACGCGCCCGCCGGCCCGGGGCCACGGACCTACACGTACGCCGTCCCGGCGGCGCTCGGCGCGATCGAGGCCGGCGAGGCCGTGCTCGTCCCGTTCGGGCGGGGCGGGCGCCAGGCGATCGGGGTGGTCGTGGGGCCGGGTGCGACCGTCGGCGGCGGCGCGGAGCTGAAGCCGATCGCCGCGCGGGTGCGCAGCGACGGGCCGCTGCTGCCGACGCTGTCGCTGCAGCTGGCGGCCCGGATCGCCGACCGGTACCTCGCGCCGCTCGCGACGGCCATCCGCGCGATGCTCCCGCCCGGGATGCTGGAGCGCCTCGAGCTCGTGGTCGAGGTGACGCCGGCGGGGGAGGCGCGGCTCGCGCTCGAGGACCCGGGCCTGGACCGCGTGGAGCTCGACCTCGTCGACGAGCTCGCCGGACGGCCCCGGCCCGTGCGGGAGCTCGCGACGCCCGAGGGCCGGGCCGGGCTCCTGCGGCGGCTGCGCGCCCTGGCCGACGACGGGGTGGTCGAGCTGACGTGGACGCTGCTGGCCGCGGCGACCGGACCGCGGTACGAGCGCCGACTGTGGCCGACCGACGACGGACGAGCGGCGGCCGCGGGGCTCCGTCGCGGCGAGCGCGTGGCCGGGCGACCGCTCGGACCCCGCCAGCAGGCGGCGCTGCTCGAGGTCGTCGAGGCGGGCGCCGATGCGACGATCGAGGACGGTGCATCGGTCGACGGGCTGGCGGCCGGGCCACTCTCCGAGCGCCACGGGGCGTCGGCGATCGCCGGGCTCGTGCGACGCGGCCTGCTCCGCGCGGAGGTCCGCGAGCGACCGCGACGGCCGATGGCCGGCCGGCCCGCGGGCATCCGCGGCGCCCGGCCGGCGGGCAGCGGCCTCACGGATGCCCAGGCGGCGGCCCTGCGCCTCGTCCTCGCGGCGATCGACGGCCGCGACCCGACGCCGATCCTGCTCGACGGCGTCACCGGCGGCGGCAAGACCGCGATCTACGTCGAGGCGATCGCGGCCTCGCTCGCGTCGGGCCGGCCCGCGCTGCTGCTCGTGCCGGAGATCGCGCTCGCGACGCCGATCGTCGACCGGCTGCGCGCGGACCTCCCGATCCGCGTCGCGATCCTCCACTCGGGGCTGGGCGAGGGCGAGCGCGCCGACGAGTGGCGCCGGATCCGCGCAGGCGACGCGGACGTCGTGGTCGGGACGAGGACGGCACTGCTGGCGCCGCTCGAGGACGTGGGCCTCGTGATCGTGGACGAGGAGCACGACGCCGCCTACAAGAGCGACCGCACGCCCCGGTTCCAGGCGCGCGACGCGGCCGTCGAGCTCGCCCGGATCGCGGGCGCGGCGGTCGTCCTCGGGAGCGCGACGCCGTCGGTCGAGAGCATGGGCCACGCGCTGGCCGGACGGTACCGCCGCGCCGTGCTGCCCTCCCGGCCCGCCGGGACCGAGCCGAGGGTGTTCGCGGTGGACATGCGCGCGGAGCTGGCCGCCGGCAATCGCGGGCTGCTGTCGGACGCGCTCGCCACGGCGCTCTCGGAGCTCGACGCCGCGCACGGCGACCGCGCGATCCTCGTGATCAACCGGCGCGGGACGGCGTCGGTCGTCGTGTGCCGGGACTGCGGCCACGTCCAGTCCTGCCCCGACTGCGACCGCCCGCTCGTGTACCACCGCGCGGGCACGTCGCTGCGCTGCCACCACTGCGGCCGTGCCTGGCCGCCGGCCACGCGCTGTCCGGCGTGCGCCTCCCCGCGCATCCGCTACCTCGGCGGCGGCACGGAGCGCGTCGAGCGCGAGGTCAGGGAGCGGTTCCCGTCGCTGCGGATCGGCCGCCTCGACCGCGACGTCGTCGAGCGCAAGGGCGCCGCCGACCGCGTCCTCGACGCCTTCGCCGCGGGCCGCCTCGACGTCCTGGTCGGGACCAGCCTCGTCGCGAAGGGCCTCGACGTCCCGGAGGTGACGCTGGTCGGGGTGGTGTCGGCGGACATCGCGCTGAACCTCCCCGACGAACGCGCGTCGGAGCGGACCTACCAGCTGCTCGCCCAGGCGGTGGGGCGGGCCGGGCGCGGCGACCGGCCGGGCACGGCGTTCATCCAGACCTACCGGCCGGACCACCGCGCGATCCGCGCCGTCGTCGAGGGGGATGCCGCGGCGTTCTACGACGAGGAGCTCGCCCTTCGGGAGCGGTTCGGGTCGCCTCCCTTCGGGCGCCTCGTCAAGCTCACGGTCGGACTGGCGGACCGCGAGGCGGCCGAGCGCGAGGCCACCGCGATGGCCGAGCGGCTGCGTGCTGCCGCGACCGCCGGCGGGCACGGCGTCCAGGTCGCCGGTCCCGCGCCCGCCTACGTCGCGAGGCGGGCGGAGCGGTGGCGGTACAACGTGATCCTCCGTGGCGCGGACCCCGTCGTCCTGCTCGACCCGCCGCCCGGCGCGCCGTGGTCGGTGGACGTCGACCCCGAGAGCCTGCTCTGACGCATCGTTGCAACGAGCGGGCGTGCTCATTGCCGGCGAAACGCGTGCATGAATCGACCTCGACGGGCGACAATGGGCGCTTGCCACGATCGCGCACGGACGAAGGAGTCCACGATGACCGACCAGGCAGACGACCCGATGAAGGCCGCGGGCGAAGGACTCTCCGACGAGCCGATCCCGGACGCGGGGGACGCCGGTGACGCGGGCGACGCCGCGAGCGGTGCCGCCGCCGACGCAGGCGGCCGCGCCAAGGAGTGGCTGAGCCAGCTCGAGGAGATGATCCAGGACATCGCGACGCAGGCCGCGCCGGTCGCCAAGCAGGTCGGGGCCAAGGCGGCGGAGCTCGCGGCGGTCGCGGCCTCGAAGGCCGGCCCGATCGCGCACAAGGCCGCCGACGTCACGACCGAGTACGGCCAGCGGTTCGCCGACAAGGCCCAGTCCGTCGCGGCGGATCTGCGCGCCGAGCCAATGGCCACGGGAACGGCGCCCATGCACCCGAGGCGGCCGAGGACGTCGTCGAGTCGGCCAAGGACGCGGCGGGTGACGCTGCCGACGCCGCGTCGGACGCGGCCCAGTCGGCCGCCGACCACGTCGAGGCCGCGGTGAACCAGGCGACCGACCAGGGCTAGTCGCCTCGCGCATTCCCTATACTTCCCGGCCATGACCGTCCGACCCATCGTCATGCTCGGCGACCCCCGGCTCCGGCTGAAGGGGGAAACGGTCGACAGCTTCGGCAAGCCGCTTGCCGAGCTGCTCGACGACCTGACCGCGACCATGCGCGCCGCGCCCGGCGTCGGCCTCGCGGCGCCCCAGCTCGGCGAGCCCCTGCGCGCCTGCGTGATCGAGGTGGAGAACCACCTCTACGAGCTCGTCAACCCGAGCATCGTGCGCACGAACGGCGACGACCGCGACCTCGAGGGCTGCCTCTCGATCCCGGGCTACGTCGCGTACGTGACCCGGCACGAGAAGGTCTGGGTCGTCGCGCAGAACCGGACGGGCAAGAAGGTCAAGGTCGCGGGTTCCGGGCTCCTCGGACGCGCGCTGCAGCACGAGCTCGACCACCTCGACGGCAAGCTGTACATCGACTACCTGGACTCGATGGACGAGCTGATCGCCGTCGGCCAGGGCGACGAGGACGACGACGCGGAGGTTCGCGGGGCGACGAGCGCGCTCGCGTGAGCGACCGGCCGGCCGGCCAACGAGCCCGGACGGTCTTCCTGGGCAGCGGCGCGTTCGCCGTGCCGGTCCTGGCCGCCCTCGCGTCGAGCGATGCGGTCGACCTCGTCGGCGTCGTCACCGCGCCCCCCAGGCCGGCCCGTCGCGGGCTCCACCTCGTCGCGTCGCCCGTCGAGTCGGCGGGGTTCGGTCCCTTGCTCACGCCGTCCCGGCTCCGCGACCCGGCCGCCGTCGCCGAGGTCCTCGCGCTCGAGCCCGCGCTCATCGTCCTCGCCGACTACGGCCAGATCGTCCCGCCGCCGCTCCTGGGCCTGCCGCTCGGCGCGCTCAACCTGCACCCGTCGCTGCTGCCGCGCCATCGTGGCGCGTCGCCGATCCCGGCCGCCATCCTCGAGGGCGACGTCGAGACCGGCGTCACGCTCATGCGCATGGACGCCGGCCTGGACACGGGCCCGATCGTCGCGGTCGAGCGTGTCAGCCTCACCGGGCGCGAGACGGCGCCCGACCTCGAGACCCACCTGGCGTCGGTGGCCGCCGCGCTGCTCGCGCGATCGGTCGGCCCGTGGATCCGCGGCGAGCTCGTGCCGTCGCCGCAGCCCGGTGACGGCGTCACGCTGACCCGGCCGCTCCGCCGGGAGGACGGTCGGCTCGATCCGGCGCGACCGGCCGCCGAGCTCGAGCGACGCGTCCGTGCCTACCTGCCGTGGCCCGGGACCTTCCTCGAGGCGGACGGCGAGCGGCTCGTCGTCACGCGCCGCGAGCGTCGTCCCGTCGGGCACGGGCGACGAGCCCGGCCGGCTCGTGCGCGAGGGGGACCGCCCGGCCCTGGCGACCGCGGACGGGCGCCTGGTCCTGGACGCCGTGACGCCCCCGGGCCGGCGCCCGATGCCCGGCGCGGACTGGCTGCGCGGGCGCCGCGCGGCCCGCGACTGACCCGAGCGGGAGCATCCACGGGCGGGCCCATCGCACGTGTCAGAATCGGCGCGATGACCGATCAACCGTCAGCGACCCCCGAGCGCCCCGGCATCGGCGGCATCGCGCCCGAGGCGCTGGCGGCCTGGTTCGTCGAGCACGGTCACCCCGCGTATCGCGCCCGCCAGGTCCTCGACGCCGCGTGGAAGGGCCGCGAGACCTCGTTCGGCGACATCCTGACGCTGCCGGCCGCGCTCCGCGACGAGCTCGAGGCGGCGTTCCGCTTCGATACTGCCGACGACCGGGAGGTCCGCGAGGCCGACGGCGGGCTGACGGAGAAGGTGCTCCATCGCCTGGCCGACGGGCTGCTCATCGAATCGGTGCTCATGCACTACCCGGCGCGCGGGGCTTCGCGGGAGCGGCACACGTTGTGCATCAGCTCCCAGGCGGGCTGCGCGGTCGGCTGCCCGTTCTGCGCGACCGGCGAGCTCGGCTTCGAGCGGGACCTCGAGACGGCCGAGATCGTCGACCAGGTGCGCCACGCCGCCCGCGAGCTCGCGGCGGACGGGAAGCGGCTCACCAACGTCGTGTACATGGGGATGGGCGAGCCGTTGCTCAACCTGGATCGCGTGCTCGAGTCGATCGCCGCGCTCAACGACCCGCGGCGGCTCGGTCTGGGCGCGCGCCACATCACCGTGTCGACGTCGGGCGTGGTGCCCGGGATCCGCCGGCTGACCGCCCTCGGGCCGCAGTTCACGCTCGCGGTCAGCCTCCACGCGGCGCGCAACGCGCTGCGCGACGTGCTCGTGCCGCTCAACCGGCGCTGGCCCGTGGAGGAGGTGGTCGAGGCGGCCCGCGAGCACGCCGCGGCGACCGGCCGCCGGGTCACCTACGAGGTCACGATGATCGACGGCATCAACGACACGGACCTCGATGCCGACGCGCTCGCGGACCTGCTGCGGGGCGACCACGCGCACGTCAACCTGATCCCGATGAACCAGGTGGCGCACACGCCGTGGTCGGGCACGCCGATCCCCGTCATCGAGCGGTTCGCCGGCCGGCTGCGCGCGGCCGGCATCGAGACGACGATCCGGATCAACCGCGGCACCGAGATCGGCGCGGCGTGCGGCCAGCTCGCGGCGGAGCACGCCGGCCAGCCCGCGCCGATCGTCGTCCGTCGACGGCGCGAGCGGCTGGTCGCCGAGAGCGCCGCGGCCCTCCGCGGCGAGCGAAGCCACGATCCGGCCCCGGCCGGGGTGGGGGAGGGCTGACCGTGACCGACCGCCGGCCCGCGCGCGTGCAGATCGCGGCGAGCATCCTCGACTCGGACCTCGCCGCGCTCGGCGACGAGATCCGGCGCGCGGAGGCGGCGGGTGCCGACCGGATCCACCTCGACGTCATGGACGGCCACTTCGTCCCCAACATCACGTTCGGCTGGAAGACCATCGAGGCGGTCCGGCGGGTCACGACGATCCCGTTCGACGCCCACCTGATGATCTCGGAACCCGCGCGCTGGACGCCCCAGTTCCTCGACGCCGGGTGCGACTCGATCACGTTCCACGTGGAGGTCGATGCGCCCCAGGTGCGGCCGGCGCCTGGCGGCCATCCGCGAGGCGGGTCGGTCGGCGGGGCTGTCCGTCAAGCCTGCGACGACGCTCGCGGCCCTGGACGCCTACCGGGACCTGCTCGACATCGTGCTCGTGATGACCGTCGAGCCCGGGTTCGGCGGCCAGGCGTTCATGGCCGACGTCGCGGATGCCAAGCTCCTCGCCGCACGCGCCTGGCTCGATCCCGGCGGCGCGTGCGAGGTCCAGCTCGACGGCGGCGGCAAGGCCGAGACGGCCGAGGTCATCGGGCGCGGCGGCACGGACGTCATCGTCGCCGGGTCCGCGCTCTATCGGGCCGCCGACATGGCCGCCGAGGTCGAGCGCATCCGCTCGATCGCCGACGCGGCACGCGCCGCGACGCTCGACCCGGCGTAGCGGACGGCGATCGACCCGACGTGCGCGCGCTGCTGCAGCGGGTCGAGCGCGCCGAGGTGCGCGTGGACGGCACCGTCGTGGGCTCGATCGGACCGGGACTGCTGGTCTTCCTGGGCGTCGGCCACGGCGATGACGAGTCCACCGCCGACGGGCTCGCGCGCCGGATCTGCGAGCTGCGGATCTTCGAGGACGACGAGGGCCGGACGAACCGCTCGCTGCTCGACGTCGGCGGCGAGGCCCTGGTCGTGAGCCAGTTCACCCTCTACGCCGACACGAGCCGCGGTCGCCGGCCGGGGTTCACGGATGCCGCGCCGCCCGACGTGGCCCGGCCGCTCTGGCTGCGGGTCGCCGGCGCCATCGAGGCCCAGGGGGTCCGGACCGCGTTGGGCGAGTTCGGCGCGGAGATGGCGGTCGAGCTCGTCAACGACGGCCCGTTCACGATCTGGCTCGACACCGCCGACCGCCAGACATGACGAAGCCGGCCGCAGGACCGCGACCGGCTCGGGGTGGGCTAGCGGACGGTGCTAGCGGGCGTTCTTGGTCAGGGTGCGACGGCAGCGGGTGCAGGCGAGGACCTTCGTGGTGGTCCCGCCCTTGGCCAGCGTCGTGACCTGCAGGTTCGGCTGGTAGCGGCGGTGGGCGCGGACGCGGTTCATCCCCGACGACTGGGGGTTGAACCCGCCCATCGACGCCTTGCCGCAAATGGCGCAGCTGCGAGCCATGGTCTCGTTGAACCTCGGAATCGGGCAGTTCGAGCACGCACCGAACACGGTCCGGAACGAGCGGGCTGGTATCGTAGCACAGCCTTCGGCCCGCCCGACCGGGGCTCCGGCTCGCCTCGTCGAGGCCGTATCGCACCCGCCTGGAGGGACGTCGCCCGCGTGTCCGCACCGATGCCCGGTCGATCGCTGGTCACCCGGCGGGCGATCCGCGACCTCGTCCGGACGGCGACCCTTTCCACCTATGGCGTCACCGGCTTCTCGGGCGGCGGTCCCCTCGGCCGGGTCCTCGAGCGGCTCGGCATCGCCCACCCCGGGCTGCGCCTCGCCGTCGGCGAGACGCTGACCGTCGACCTCGACCTCTCGGTCGCCTACGGCCTGCCGGTCGCGGAGGTCGCGCGCCAGGTCGACGCCTCCGTCCGATACGCGCTGGTCGATGCGCTGGGCCGCGAGCCCGACCGGATCTCGATCCGCATCGGCCACCTGCGCCACGAGCCGGGCCGGGCGCCCGAGCCGGCCGCCTCGCCACCCAGCCGCGAGCCGCGGCCCGCCGACCTCGCGGGCAGCGGGACGGACGTCGCCTGATGGCACGCCGCTCCTGCGACGGCGCCGGGTTCCTGGCCGCGTTCCGGAGCGCCGTCGCGAGCCTCGAGGCGAACGTCGACGAGATCAACGCGCTCAACGTGTTCCCGGTCCCGGACGGGGACACCGGCACGAACATGCTGGCGACGGTGCGCGCGGCGCTCGAGGAGGCGGACAAGGTCGGGCCCGACGCCGAGGTCGCCGATGTCGCCCACGCCGCGAGCTTCGGGGCGCTGATGGGGGCGAGGGGCAACTCCGGCGTCATCACCAGCCAGATCCTCGCCGGGATGGCCCACGGCCTCGCCGGCAAGCGCCGTTTCAACGGCCTCGACCTCGCCCACGCGCTCGACGAGGGCACGAAGACCGCCTACAAGGCCGTCGCCAAGCCGGTCGAGGGGACGATCCTGACGGTCATCCGGGAGGCATCCGCCGCCGCGGTCGCCGCCGCCGAGCGGGACAACGACGTCGAGGCGGTGCTCGCGGCCACCGTCGACGCCGCGGAGCGCGCGGTCGCCAAGACGCCGTCCCTGCTGCCGATCCTGCGCGAGGCACACGTCGTCGACTCCGGGGGCCAGGGCCTGTTCCGCCTGTTCCAGGGCGCGCTCGAGGCGTCGCGCGGGCGCCCGGTGAGCGCCGGCGGAGGAGCGGCCACCCGGCCGGCCGCCCAGGAGGCGCCGCACGCGGACCCGGTCCCCGGCGCCGAGGAAGGCGAGTTCGGGTACGAGACGGTGTACCTGCTCCGCGCCCGGGCCGGCGCGCCGCTCGACATCCCGGCGATCCAGGCGCATCTCGAGGGCATCGGCGACTCGGTGCTGGTCGCGGGCGACGCGCTGCTCGCCAAGGTCCACGTCCACAACGAGCATCCCGATGCGGTCATCGCGTACGGCCTGTCGATCGGGACGCTGTCGCGGATCACGATCGAGAACCTCGACAGCCAGGCCCACGACGTCCGGGAGACGAAGGCGGCGGCATTCGTGGCGTCGTCCGAGCCGGCGGACGGCGCGAACGGCGCGGACGGCGAGGCCCCCGCGACCCGGCGTCCCCTGGGCGTCGTGGTCGTCGCCCCATCGGACGGGCTGGCGGCCGTCCTCACCGATACCGCCGCCCCGTTCCGCGAGCACGGCGCCTTCCGCGTCGTCCAGGGTGGCCAGAGCGCGAACCCGTCGACGGGCGAGCTGCTCGAGGCGGTCGAGGCGACCCAGGCGGACGAGCTGCTGATCCTGTCCAACAACCCGAACGTCGTCCTGGCCGCGCGCCAGGTCGCCGCGATGACCAAGCGCACGATCCGCGTGGTCCCGACGCGGAACTGCGCGGAGGGCGTCGCCGCCCTGTTCGAGCTCGACCCGACGCAGGGCGCCGATGCCAACGCCGCGACGATGACCGAGGCCGGCCGCGCGATCCAGACGATGCAGGTCACCGAGGCGATCCGCGACGCGACGGTCTCGGGTCGCAAGGTGAAGAAGGGGCAGACGATCGTCCTCGATCCCGACGACGGCCTCCTGTCGGTGGACAACGACCCGCAGAAGGCGGTGCTCGCGGGGCTCGGGCGCCTGGAGCCGGGCTTCGGGCTGCTCACCATCTATTACGGCGAGACGGCGACCCTCGACGAGGCGGAGACCCTGGCCCGCAAGGTGCGCGAGACCGCGCCGGGCGTGGACGTCGAGGTGGTCCACGGCGGCCAGCCGCACTACCGGTACCTCGTCTCCGCCGAGTGAGCGCGGAGCGCAGGCGGTCGACCCCGGCGAGCGGCAGCCGGTCGCTGAAGCCCAAGGTCGTCGTGGCGGCTCCGGCGACCCTCGACGAGCTCCTCGCGTCCCCGGTCGGCCTGTCCGGGATCCCGCAGGTCGCGGGCCTGCGCCGGGTCGCGCGCCGGCTGGGCGTCGACACCGTGCGCGATCTCCTCTTCCACCTGCCCCGCCGCTACGACGACCTGCGCGAGCTGCTCACGCTCGCCGACGTCCGCGACCTCGACGACGGCAGCGTCGCGTCGACGCAGGCGAGCGTCATCGACATCTCGGTCCAGCAGACCTGGCGCCGCCGCGTCCAGGTCACGACCGCGCGGCTCACCGACGGGACGGGCTTCGCCACGGCGACCTGGTTCGGGCGCCGGTACATCGAGAAGCGCGTGCGCCCGGGCGACGTGCTGCTGGTGTCGGGCAAGGTCAAGCATCGCAACGGCGACCTGATCTTCGAGGGGCCCGAGTTCCAGCCCGCCGACGCCGCGAACCTGCTGCACGTCGGCCGCATCGTGCCCGTCTACCGGCTGACGTCCGGCCTGACGGCGAACCGGCTGCGCGGGGCGATGCGGGTGGCGCTCGATCGCGCGGGCCACGACTACCCGGAGTACGTGCCGGCGGCCATCCGCGCCGCGGAGGACGTGCCGCCGATCGGCGAGGCGCTCGAGGCTGCCCACTATCCGACCTCCTTCGAGGCGCGCGACGCCGCCCTGCGACGCCTGGCGCTCGACGAGCTGCTCGCGCTGCAGCTCGGCATGGTCGCTCGCCGCCGGGCACGCGGCCGGGCGAGAACGCTCGCGATCCCCGTGGACGACGCCACCGACGCGCGCATCCGCTCGGCGCTGGAAGGCTCCCTCTCGCGCAAGCTCGCCGAGACGGTGTCGCTCACCGCCGACCAGGGAACGGCGATCGACGAGGCCGCGGCGGACCTCGCCCGTCCCGTGCCGATGCTGCGGCTGATCCAGGGCGACGTCGGGTCGGGGAAGACCGCGGTCGCGGCCTGGGCGCTCGCCGCGGCGGCGCTCGCCGGGCGCCAGGCGGCGATGCTCGCGCCGACCGACCTCCTCGCGAGACAGCATCACGCGACCCTCTCGTCGCTCCTCGAGGACCTCGGGCTGCCGATCACGCTGCTGACCGGGTCGCTGTCGGGCGAGGGGCGGCGGAACGCCACCGAGGCGATCGCGTCGGGGCAGGCGGCGATCGTGGTCGGGACGCACGCGCTCCTCCAGGACAAGGTCTCGTTCGCCGACCTCGCGCTGGCCGTCGTCGACGAGCAGCACCGGTTCGGGGTGGAGCAGCGCGGGGCGCTCGAGGCCAAGGCGACCCGCGGCGCGCCGCACGTCCTGCTCATGACGGCGACCCCGATCCCGCGCACCCTCGGCCAGGTCCTGTACGCGGACCTCGACGTGTCGACGCTCCGGACGCCACCCGCCGGACGCGTGCCGATCCGCACGGGGATCCGCCGGCCGGACGACCTCGAGGGCACGTGGGATCGCGTCCGGGGCGAGGCGGCGCTGGGACACCGGACGTTCGTCGTCGTGCCGCGCATCGGGGCCGCGGCGACGGCGTCCGATGGCGGCGAGGACGAGGGCGACAGCTTCGCCGGCGACGACGACCTGCCCGACGAGGACGTGGAGACGGCCTGGGCCGCCGCGGCCGAGGCCGAGTTCGCGCGGCTCACGGAGCTGCTCGCGCCGCTGCGGGTGGGCCTGGTCCACGGGCGACTCAAGCCCGTCGACCGCGACGCCGAGATGGCCCGCTTCCGCGACGGCGACCTCGACGTGCTCGTCGGGACGACCGTGGTCGAGGTGGGGGTCGACGTCGCGGAGGCGACGATGATGGTCGTCGAGGGGGCGGAGCGCTTCGGCCTCGCCCAGCTCCACCAGCTCCGCGGCCGGGTGGGGCGGGGGACCGACGCCTCGTTCTGCGTGCTCGTGAGCACCGCCGCCGAGGGCACGACCGAGTACGAGCGCCTGAAGGCGGTCACGTCGACGACCGACGGGTTCGCGCTCGCGGAGCGCGACTTCGAGCTCCGGCGGGAGGGCGACGTGCTCGGCCTCGCCCAGAGCGGGTTGCCGCGGCTGCGCGTCGCGACGCTCGCGAACCCCGACCACCGCGACCTGGCGGCGCGTGCCCGGGTCCACGCGGAGGCGCTCGTCGGCGAGGACGGCGACCTGCCGGCCGGCGAGGCCGCGCTGGCCCACGAGCTGGCGGTCGGCTGGCTGCGCAACGTGTTCGCGGGCGACCCGGCGAGCGCGGCCTGATGCCCGACGCCGGCCGGGTGATCGCCGGGTCGGCGAAGGGCGTCCGGCTCGACGCCCCGGGCCCCGGCACCCGCCCGCTGACCGACCGGGTCAAGCAGACCCTGTTCGCGATCCTGGAGCCCGAGCTCGAGGGCGCCGCGGTCGCCGACCTCTTCGCCGGCAGCGGCGCGGGCGGGATCGAGGCGCTGTCGCGGGGCGCCGTTCGCGCCGTGTTCGTGGAGCGCCACGCCGGCGCCGCGCGGGTCATCGCCGCGAACCTGCGGCGAGCGCGCCTCGAGGCCACCGCGGAGGTCGTCACGCGCGACGCCGTCGCGTGGCTCACCGATCCGGCGGGCGCCGCGGCCCGCGGTCCGTTCGACCTCGTGCTGATCGACCCGCCGTACGAGGACACGGCGGTCCTGCGCCAGGCCCTCGAGCTCGTCGGCCCCTACGTCGCCTCGGAGGGCGTCGTCGTCGCCAAGCACTTCTGGCGCGACGCCCCGCCGGCCTCGATCGGGCTGCTAGCATCCGGGCGGGAGCGGCGGTTCGGGGAGACGGCCCTCACCTTCTACCGGCGTGCGGAGGCAGAGCTCGAGCGGTGAACGTCGCGGTCTACCCGGGCTCGTTCGACCCGATCACCAACGGCCACCTCGACGTCATCGAGCGCGCCGCCCGGGTGTTCGATCGCGTCGTCGTCGCCGTCCTCGGCAACCCGCGCAAGTCGCCCCTGCTCGCCGCCGACACGCGCGTCTCGGTGATCGAGGCCGCCATCGCCGCCCGACCGGCGCTCGCCGGACGGGTCGAGGTGCGCACCTTCGACGGCCTGACGGTCGACTTCTGCCGCGAGGTCGGTGCCGGGTTCCTCGTCCGCGGCCTGCGCGCCATCGCCGACTTCGAGGCCGAGCTGCAGCTCGCGCACAACAACCACCAGCTCGCGCCCGAGGTCGACACCGTCTTCTTCATGACGTCGCTCGAGCACAGCTACATCAGCTCGAGCCTGGTCAAGGAGATCGCGCTGTTCGGTGGCGACGTGTCGTCGATGGTCCCGCCACCGGCCGCGTCGGCGCTCCTCGACGCGCTGCCGCCACGGCAGGGTCGGTAGCGTCCCGCGTGCCATAATCGGGGGCAACGTCCCGCCCGGGACCGCGCGCACCGGAGGCCGTCCGCTGGACATCATCTTCCTCGTCGAGCGGCTCGAGTCGCTGATCGCCAACGGCAAGCCGTTGCCGCTGACCCACAACGCGATCATCGACCGGGACGCCGCCCTCAACCTCATCGACGAGCTCCGCGTCGCCGTGCCCGAAGAAGTTCGCGCGGCCAAGCGGATCAACCAGGAGGGGGAGCGGATCATCGAGAAGGCCCAGGAGGAGGCGGAGCGCATCGTCGCCCGGGCCCAGGAGCAGGCAGCCTTCCTGATCAACGAGCGGGGCCTCACCGAGGCCGCCGCCGACGAGAGCCGCCGGATCATCGGGATCGCCGAGGAGGACGCCGCCGGCGTCCGGCGCGGCGCCGACGACTATGCGTCCGGGGTCCTCGGCGGGCCTCGAGGCCGAGGTCACGCGGACACTGCGCAGCATCGAGCGGGGGATCGCGATGCTCGACGACCGTCGCGCCGTCCACGCCCCGGCGGTCGGCATCGACGACGGCTACGACGGCGTCCCGCCGCTCGAGATGCCGGCCATGACCCTCGACGAGGAGGAGGCTCCGGCCGCCGCCCGGCGATGAGCCTGTCCGGTCCCGGTCGCCCGCATCCCGTCGATCCGGTCGGCGACCCGCTCGTCTTCGCGCTCGCCGGCCTCATGGCCGAGGCGCCCGGCACCGTCCGCGAGTACGCGATCGACGCGCATCGACGTGGATCCCGGCGACGGCGTCGTCCTCACCGAGCCCGTCACCGGCACGCTGCGCCTGTCCCGGACGAACCGCGGCCTCGTCGCCAAGGCGCGCCTCACGACGTCGATCGCCGGCGAGTGCGCGCGCTGCCTGCGGCCGCTCGTCACTCCGGTCACCGCGACGCATCGACGAGGAGATCCTGCCGTCGATCGACCTGGCGAGCGGTTTCGCCGTCGTCCTCGAGGAGGGCGACGACCCCGAGACGCACGCGCCTCACCGACCACCACGAGCTCGACCTGCGACCGCTGGTGATCGAGGCGATCAACCTCGTCGAGCCGATCGCGCCACTGTGCGAGCCCGACTGCCCGGGCCTGTGCCCCGAGTGCGGCGAGCGCCTCGAGCCGGGGCACGCGCACGAGGACGCCGCCATCGACCCCCGCCTCGAGGCGCTCCGGGCGTTCCGGGTCGACGGTTCCGGCGATAGCGGGTAGACTCCCCGCTCGGCCCCAGGACCCAGCGGTCGCGCGTTTGCGTGCCCATCGTCGCGGGACCTCATCGAACCACCAGACCGCGTCGCGGGCGAGCGCCCGCCTGACCGTCCTCGAAGGAGCAACAGACCGCCATGGGTGTGCCGAAGCGAAAGGTCGCTCACGCGCGACAGATGGAGCGCCGGAGCCACCTCGCGATCACGCTTCCGACGCTCATCGAGTGCCCGCACTGCCACGAGCCCAAGCTGCAGCACCGCGTGTGCGCGGCCTGCGGCTGGTACAACGGCCGCCAGGCCGTCGAGCCGAAGCCGGTCGGCGGGTCCGCGGGCGAGGAGTCCGCGTAACCGTTACGTGAGCCAGACCGAGGATCGCGCGGCCAAGGTCGCCGACACCACACGCGGCGTCCGGATCGCGGTCGACGCGATGGGCGGCGACTACGGCGCCACCGAGGTCGTGCCGGGCTCGCTCGCCTACGCACGGGCGAACCCCGCGGACACCGTCATCCTCGTCGGCGACGAGGCCGTCATCCGCTCGCTCGCGGGGACCCTGCCCGCCGAACGCGCGGATCGTGCACGCCCCCGAGCTGATCGGCATGGACGAGCACCCGGCGCGCGCCCTCGTGCGCAAGAAGCGCAGCTCGATCGTCGTCGCCACCGAGCTCGTGAAGTCGGGCGACGCCGATGCGGTCGTCACCGCCGGGCACACGGGCGCCGGGCATGGCCGCCGGCAAGCTCGATCCTGGGCACGCTGCCCGGCATCGAGCGCCCGGCCCTCGCCGTCCAGATGATCTCGGCCGGCCGGCCGTTCGTCCTGCTCGACATCGGCGCCAACCCCGACTCCACGGCCGAGAACCTCGCCCACTTCGCACGGATGGGCGCGATCTTCTCCGAGCGCGTGCTCGGCGTGGACCGGCCGCGCGTGGCGCTGCTCTCGATCGGCGAGGAGAAGGGCAAGGGCGACGCCCGCATCCAGGGTGCGACGAAGCTGCTGGACAAGACCGACCTCAACTTCATCGGCAACGTCGAGGGCAAGGACCTGACCCGCCAGATGGCCGACGTGGTCGTGTGCGACGCGGTCCTCGGCAACGTCGTGATCAAGTTCTTCGAGGGCCTGTCGGGCGTTCATCTTCGACCTGTTCCGGGCCGAGTTCTCGGGCTCGCTCCGCGGCCGGCTCGCGTACGTCCTGATGCGCCCGAGCATCCGCCGCATCCGCACGGTCTTCGACTACGAGGTCGTGGGCGGCTCGCCGCTCCTGGGGGTGCGAGGGGCCGTGATCATCACCCACGGCCGCGCCAAGCGGCGGATGATCGAGCACGCCGTCCGGGTCGGGGCGACGACCGCGCGTGAGCGCGTCGCGGAGCGGATCGGCGAGGCCCTCGGCGGCGAGGCCGACGACGAGCCCGGCGTCAGCGCCGCCCCCGCGGTCATCGCGGAGTCGATGCCGTGAGCCACGCCCTGTCCGTCGGCCCGGGCGTCATCCGCGAGACCGTGCGCCTGGCCGCCCTCGAGGTGCCGGGCGTGTTGCGGGTCGGTCGCGGCGGACCACGCTGGCGCGACGTCCTCGGTGGGTCGCCGATCCGGATCCGTATCCGCGACGGGCGGGTGGACGTGACGCTGCGCGTCGTCGCGCGTCCACGCCAACCGCTGGTCCCTCTCACGGCGCACGTGCGCGCGGCGGTCGGCGCCGCCGTGGAGCGCCTGCTCGGCATGGAGCTCGGGGCGGTCACCGTCCTGGTCGATGGCGTCGGAGCCTGACGCCCGGCGGACGAAGCGGGAGCCGTCCGGGGATGCCCACGTCCGAGGCCGGCGTGCGGGCCGGCGACTCGCGCTCGCGGCCGTGTTCGAGGCGGAGTTCGGGCAGCGGACGGCGGACGCGATCCTCGAGCGCCACCTGGCGACCGAAGGCGACGAGGACGCGATCGCGCTGGCCCGCGAGATCGTCGGAAACGTGGTCCGTCACCGCGATTCGCTGGACGCGCGGATCACCGCCGCGGCGCCTCAATACCCGGTCGTTTCGCTCGCCCGGATGGACCGCGCACTGCTGCGTTGCGGCCTGAGCGAGGTGTTACACTCGCCCGCAACGCCGGCCCGGGTGGCGATCGCCGAGTGGGTCGAGCTCGCGCGGACCTACTCAGGCGAACCGATGCGACGGCTCATGAACGGCGTTCTCGGGCGGGTCGCCCGTGACAACGACGCAACGCGGTAGGAACACCCGGAACCCCAGGAGGAGCCAGTGGCCAGCACGTACGATCGGCTGAAGAAGATCGTCATCGAGCAGCTTGGTGCGGACGAGGCAGAGGTCACGCCCGAGGCCTCGTTCGTGGACGACCTCAACGCCGACTCGCTGGACCTGGTCGAGCTCATCATGAGCCTCGAGGAAGAGTTCGGGACGGAGATCTCGGACGAGGACGCCGAGAAGATCCGCACCGTCCAGGACGCCGTCGACTACATCGACGAGCACTCGTCCTAGATCGTCCGACCGGGGGCGCGATGCACCCGGCCGACGCCCTGGCGGAGCGCCTCGGGCTTCCCGTCCGCGACCGCGACCTGCTGGGCCAGGCGCTCATCCACAGCAGCTGGCTGCACGAGCATCCCGACGCGGCCTCCGGCCACAACGAGCGCCTCGAGTTCCTCGGTGATGCCGTCGTGAGCCTCGCGGTCTCCGAGGCGCTGTACCGCCGCCATCCCGGCGATGACGAGGGTGTCCTGTCCGCGCGCCGCGCGGCGATCGTGAGCACCCCCGGCCTCGCACGCCTGGCGACCCGCATCGACCTCGGGCCGTTCCTGCTCCTCGGCGAGGGCGAGGCCCAGCGTGGCGGGCGCGTGCGGCCGTCGCTGCTGGCGTCCGCGTTCGAGGCGCTCGTCGGCGCGATCTACCTCGACCTCGGCTGGGACGCCGCGCGCGACTGGATCCACGAGATGGCCGCCGAGGAGCTCGCCGCGGACCTCGCGATCACCACGCTCAAGAGCCCCAAGAGCCGGCTCCAGGAGCACACGCAGCGGACCACCGGCGAGCGGCCGACGTACCGGCTCGTCGAGGCGGTGGGACCGGACCACGAGAAGCAGTTCCGGATCGAGGTCATCGTCGAGGGACGGACGCTCGGCGTCGGCGAGGGACCGTCGCGGCGGATCGCGGAGACGTCGGCGGCGGCGGAGGCGCTCGAGGTGCTGCGCCGCGAGCGCGCGGCGGCCAGGTCGGCCCGCGCCGGGTCGGCCGAGCGACGAGGCCGAGGCCGGCGCCGGGACGGACCTCGATGTCGACGTCGCCGCGGACGACGCCCCGTGAGCGCCCCGGCGCGCCTCCTGGGCCTGCGCGTCCAGGGGTTCAAGTCGTTCGCCGAGCGCACGCTGGTCGAGTTCGGGCCCGGGATCAGCGCGGTCGTCGGGCCCAACGGCTCGGGCAAGTCGAACCTCGCCGACGCGCTCCGCTGGGCGCTCGGCGAGCAGGGCCGCTCGCTCCGGATCCGGCAAGTCCGAGGACGTGATCTGGGCGGGCTCCGAGCGGCGCGCCGCGCAGGGCATGGCCGACGTGACGATCGTGCTCGACAACGGCGACGCGCTGCTGCCGGTCGAGTACAGCGTGATCGAGCTCGGCCGCCGCCTCTACCGCTCGGGCGAGAACGACTACCTGCTCAACCGCCAGCGCGTCCGGCTGCGCGACCTCGTCGACCTGCTGGACAGCGCGAACCTCGCCGAGAACGCGTTCCTGTTCATCGGCCAGGGCATGGTCGACCAGGCGCTCGCCCTGCGGCCCGAGGAGCGCCGGCCCCTGTTCGAGGAGGTCGCGGGCGTGCGGCGCCACGAGCGGCGCCGGCGGCGCGCCGAGGACCAGCTCGCCGAGGCCGAGACCAACCTCGCGCGCGTGGACGACATCCTCGCGGAGCTCCGGCCGCAGGCCCGCCGCCTGGGCCAGCTCGCCGAGCAGCAGGCGACGCGCCTGACCGCCGGCGAGGAGCTGGCGGCCGCGCTGATCGTCGCCGCGCACGGCCGATGGCACGAGGCCGCGCTGCGGGCCGGGTCGGCGGAACAGGGTCGCGACGCGCTGCGCGCGGAGGGCGCGCGGGCGCTGGAGGCCCTGGAGCGTGCCGAGACCGAGGTCGGCGCGATCGCGACGTCGATGGCGGCACGGTCGGAGCTCGAGGGCGAGCGTCGCGCGGCGCACGAGGCCGCGCGCGCGGAACGGACGGCCCTGGGCCTGCGCGAGGCGCGGGCGACCGGCGAGCAGGAGGCCGCGGCCCGCGACCGGGCGCGGATCGCCCGCGAGCGTGCCGCCGCGGAGACGGACCTCGAGGCGCACCGCCGGGCGCTCGCCGAGCCGGTGCCCGAGCCGGACCTCGCGACCGAGGCGCAGCTGGCCGAGGCCGACCGGGCGCTCGCGGAGGGCCTGTCGGAGCTCGGGGCACTGCGGGCCGCGAGCCGGGCGCGCGGCGACGAGCTGGCGGCGGTGCAGCGCGCCGAGGCGGCGCGGACCGCCGAGGCCGAGACGGCCAGGCGCCGCCTCGGCGACGCGACGCGACGGTCCGAGGACGAAGGACGCCGCGCAACCGAGGGCGAGACGCGCCGGACGACGCTCGAGGCGGCCCTCGCGACGATCCGCGAGACGCTGGCCGGCGCCCAGACCCAGGAGGCGGCCGCGATCGAGGCGCGCGAGGCGGCGCGGCTGGCGCTCGAGGCCGCGGACGGGGCGCGGCGAGCCGCGGCCGAGCGGGCGGCACGGGCCGGGACGGCGCTCGCGGGCATCCGCGGCCAGGTCGACGCGCTGGAGCGGCGGCTCGCCGACGAGGAAGCGCGCGGCATCGCGAAGGCCGCGCGGCGGGCCGGCGGCCGGCGCGTCGACGACGACCTCGGCGTCGAGCCCGGGCTGCGCGCGGCGGTCGAGGCGGCCCTCGGCGAGCTCGCGCGCGCCTACGTCGTCGACGGGGCGGCCGTCGCGGGCATGGGCGGCGAGCGCGGCCAGCTGGCGGTCCGGGAGCGGATCGAGGCATTCGACAAGGTCGCCGGTGGCGGGAGCCCGTCGGAGCTGCGCCGACTCGACGACGTGGTCGCGTCCGTCCACGGCGGCCGCCTGCGGGACGCGATCCGCCGCGATCCGGGCGGCGCCGCACGCGCGCTGCTCGAGCGGGCGGTCTGGGCGCCGGACCTGGAGGCCGCCCTGCGCATCCAGCCGTCGCTGCCCGTCGGCTGGATCGTCGCGACGCGCGACGGCGGGGCGGTGCTCGACGCCGTCTCGGTGCGGATCGGGCGTGGCGACTCGCCGCTCGAGGCGCGAGCGGAGGCGGAGCGCCTGGGGCGCGAGGCCGCGGCGCGGAGCGACGAGGCGGCGGAAGCCGAGCGAGCGGTGGCCATCGCGGATCGCGCGGTCGCCGAGGCGCGCGCGAGCGCTCGAGGCCGCGAGGACGGTCGGAGTCGTCGGCCGTCGCGGCCAGGCGCCGCGCGGAGGAGCAGGAGCGCGCCGCCGGTCGGGAGCTCGAGGCGGCCGCGCGCGAGGCGGCGTGGCACCGCGCGCAGGCCGACCGGCTGAGCGACGAGGCCGCGCGGGCCGTCGCCGCGGTCGCGGCGCTCGACGAACCGGCGATCGACGGCGCGTCGCCGGGGGCTGCCGAGGACGGCGCGGCGTCGACCGCCGCACCCGAGCAGGGCGCGATCGCCGCGTGGGAGTCGCGGCTCGCCGAGCTCCGCGCGCGCCGCGATCGCCTCGCGGCCGAGGCCGGCGCCCAGGACCGCACGCGGCGGGACGCCGAGGCGCGGCGCGCCGGCGCCGCGTCGGCCGTCGGCGTCGCCGAGCGCCGGATCGCCGCGACCGACGCGGAGCTCGAGGCGCTCGCCGGCCGGGAGCGCGCGGCGGGCGACGAGCGGACGGCGGTGGCGTCGGCGCTCGCCCAGGCCGCCGCCGACGAGGCGCGAGCCCGCGAGACCCTGGACGCGCTGCTCGCCGACGACCGCGCGGAACGGACGCGGCTCGCCGAGGCGGAGCGGGCGGCGACCGCGGCCCGCGAGCAGCTGCGCCACGCCGACGACCGGGCGCGCGCGTCGGACGTCGCGGCCATGGAGGCGCGCCTGGGCCTCGAGTCGCTGCGCGAGCAGGTGCTGGTCGAGCTCGCGGCGCTCGGGGAGGTCGGGCTGCGGCACCTGGCCGAGGCCGCCGGCGAGGCCGGCCGACGACGACGGCGCCGGGGCGACGCCGGACGTGACGCCGGAACGAGACGACGGGGAAGACGACGCGGGCGAGGGCGCGGCCCTGGAGTCGCTGCTCGAGACCCTCGCCCCGGGCTGGGCCGCCGAGCCGCCCGCCGCCGAGCCGCCGACGCCGGGCCGCCTGGCCGTGCTGCGCCGCCGCTATCACGAGCTCGGTGCCGCGAACCCGTTCGCCGTCGACGAGTACCGCACGCTCCGCGACCGGCTCGAGACGCTCGAGGCCCAGCACAAGGACCTGCGCGAGGCGATCCTCCGCACGCGCTCGCTGATCGCCGACCTCGACGTCCTCATCGCGACCCAGTTCCGGACCACGTTCGCCGCGCTCGAGGTCGCCTTCGACGCGCGCTTCCAGCAGCTGTTCGGCGGCGGGTTCGCCCGGCTCTCGCTGACGGACCCGAACGACCTGTCGACGACCGGCATCGAGATCACCGCGCGGCCGCCCGGCAAGAAGCCGCAGGCGCTGGCGATGCTGTCCGGCGGCGAACGGGCGCTCACCGCGGTGGCGCTGCTGTTCGCGATGCTCGAGATCCGGCCCGCGCCGTTCTGCGTGCTCGACGAGGTGGACGCCGCGCTCGACGAGGCCAACGTCGGCCGGTTCACGGACGCGCTGCGCGACCTCGCCGAGCGGACGCAGTTCATCGTGATCACCCACAACCGTGGCACCATCGAGGTCGCGGACGCGCTCTACGGCGTGACCGTCGGCGACGACTCGGTGAGCCGCGTGATCAGCCTGCGGCTCGACGAGGCGCAGGCGATCGCCGACGATCGACGCACCGACGCCCGCGCGGTCCTCGCCGGCGAGCCCGGCTGAACGGGAGTCAATGGTGCGTTTCTTCCGCCGCGGTCCATCCGAGCCCGAACCAGACGAACAGCCGCCCGAAGCGCCCGCGGACGATTCGTCGACTGAGTCCGCCGAGGACGCGGCCGCCGACGCCCTGATCGGCGACGAGTGGCAGACCGTCGCGTCGCCCGACGACGTCGTCGTGCCCGAGCCCACCGAGCTCGAGCTCGACCTCGCCGGCGCAGCCGAACGCGGTCCTCGGCCAGCTCGCGCCGGTCGAGCCCGTCGGAGCGCCAGCCCGAGGTCCAGTGGGCCTGGGGCGCCGACTACAGCCCGGAGAAGGCCGACGCCGCCCGCCGCGAGCACGAGCGCGAGCAGCTCGAGCAGGGCCTGGAGAAGTCGCGGACGGGCTTCGGGGCGCGGCTGCGCAGCGCGTTCGGGGGCGGTGGCGGCGCCGACTGGGACGCCATCGAGGAGATCCTGATCACGGGTGACGTCGGGGCGCAGCTGTCGATGGACATCGTCGAGCGCGCCCGCAAGCGCCGCGACGTCACGGCGGAGGCCGCGGTCCGCGCCGAGCTCGCGGCCCTGCTCGCCGCGCGCGACGAGCTGGAGTGGACCCCGAAGCCCGCGGCGGACGGCGGTCCGGCCGTCGTGCTCGTCGTCGGCGTCAACGGCACCGGCAAGACCACGACGATCGGCAAGCTCGCCGCCCGGGAGCGCGCCCAGGGCCGGCGGGTCGTCCTCGCGGCCGCCGACACGTTCCGCGCCGCGGCGATCGACCAGCTGCGGATCTGGGCCCAGCGGACCGGCTCGGAGATCGTCGCCCACGCCCCGGATGCCGATCCGGCCGCCGTCGTGTTCGACGCCCTCGACGCCGCGATCGCGCGCCACGCGGACGTCGTCATCGCGGACACCGCCGGCCGCCTGCACACCAAGTCGAACCTGATGCAGGAGCTGTCCAAGGTGCGGCGCGTCATCGACAAGCGCCTGCCCGGCGCCGATGTCGAGACGTTCTTCGTGCTCGACGCCACCACGGGCCAGAACGGCCTCACGCAGGCCAAGGCGTTCCACGAGGCGGTCGGCCTGACCGGCGTCGTGCTCACGAAGCTCGACTCGACCGCGAAGGGCGGCATCGTGTTCGCGATCGAGCACGACCTCGGCGTCCCCGTGCGATTCGTCGGGGTGGGGGAGCAGGCCGACGACCTGCTGCCGTTCGACCCGGCCGGCTTCGTCGACGCCCTATTCGACTGAGACGGCGACCGCGGCCGGCTCGGCCGGCGCGAGGCGGCGCAGGCCGGCGACCGGCGAGCGGAACATCAGCCACGCGCCGAGCAGCGCGAAGACCGGGGCGAGGAACGCGGCGCCGCGCAGGCCGATGAGCTCCGCGACGAGGCCGCCGATGAGCGTCCCGGCCAGCTGGGCCATCACCATCGCCACGCGGACGGTCGCGTTGACCCGGCCCAGCTGCCGGTCGCCGACCCGCGCCTGGCGGACCGAGATCTCGGTCACGTCGAACACCGTCACGGCCGTGTCGCCGATCAGCTGCTGGCCGATGAGGCACCCGATCGCCAGGACCGGCAGGCTCGCGGGCGCGAGCGGGATCAGCAGGTTGCCGAGCGCCGCGAACAGCAGCGAGGCGATGACGACCGGCCCGAGGCCGAAGCGCCGCACCGCGCGTTCGGCGAACACGGCGCCCAGCAGCGACCCGAACCCGCCGAGCGCGGCGACCACGCCGATCACCGCGGGGTCGAGGTGGAGGTCGTCGGTCACGAACAGCAGCCAGGTCGCGCCGAAGACGCCCCACATCGCCGCCAGGCCCATCGTCCCCCAGGCGAGGCCGCGCAGGACCGGGTCGTGGACGACGAGCCGCAGGCCCTCGCGGATCTCGTCCATCACCGGCTCGCGGTCGGCGGCGGGCGGTGGCGGCGGCTCCGGCTTGCGGATCGAGCCGAGGAGCACGGCGGACGCGACGAAGGACAGGGCGTCGATGGCGATCGCGATGGGCGCCGTCAGCAGGTTGACGAGGAAGCCGGCGACGCCGAACGCGACGAACTCCATCGCCGAGCTGGTCGCCGCGAGGGCGCCGTTCGCGCGCACGAGCTCGCTCCGGCCGACGACCGAGGGCAGGTAGGCGCGGTCGGCGACGTCGAAGAACGTGGTGAGCACGGCGGCCAGCGCCGACACGATGAACACCTGCGGCGAGCGTCAGCCAGCCGCCGATCGCCGCGACCGGGATCGTGCCCAGCAGGACCGCGCGCCCGATGTCGGCCCAGATCAGCACCGGCCGGCGGCGCAGCCGGTCGACCCAGGCGCCGGCGACGAACCCGACCAGGAGCGCCGCGACCAGGTCGAGGCTGCGCAGGACCGCGACCTCGAGGGCGCCGGCGTGCAGCGTCAGGATCGCCACGAACGGCAGCGCGATCCGGGTGACGAAGCTGCCGAAGACCGAGATCGTCGCCGCGGTCCACACGCGGACGAACGCCCCGTTGCGCCACAGCCCGGGCGTCGGGACGATGTCGTGCGTCGGCGGCGTCGGGTCGAGGCGGGGGTCGGCGGTCACGCAGGCGAGGGTACCGGCCGCCGATCGCGGCGGGCCGGTGTTGCGCGGCTGCCTGCGACCATCGGGCCAGGGGCGCCGGCCGGGGCCATGACGTACACTCCCACCGCCTCGGTGTCGCCAGAACCCGCGCACCAACCGCCGGCGACTGCCGCGCGGCCTGATCCCGACCGACAGCAAAAGGGTTGACCGTCCCCGCATGTTCGACAGCCTCAGCGATCGACTCCGCGCCACCCTCGCCGGCCTGACCGGCCGCGGGCGCGTGACCGAGGCCGACGTCGACGCCGCGATGCGCGAGGTCCGCCTGGCCCTCCTCGAGGCCGACGTCAACTTCAAGGTGGTCAAGGACTTCGTCGCGCGCGTGCGCGAGCGAGCCGTCGGCGCCGAGATCCTCGAGAGCCTGACCGCCGGCCAGCAGGTCGTGAAGATCGTCAACGAGGAGCTGACGGCGCTGCTGTCGGCGGGCGACCGCACGTTCCACCTCGTCGGCAACCCGGCGGTCGTGACGCTCGTGGGCCTCCAGGGCTCGGGCAAGACGACCTCGGCCGCGAAGCTCGCGAAGCATCTCGTCAAGCTCGGCCGCCAGCCGATGCTCGTCGCCGCGGACCCCTACCGTCCGGCGGCCGCGGACCAGCTCGAGACGCTCGGCAAGTCGCTCGGCGTCGCGGTCCACCGCGCGCCCGTCGGCACCCCGACGGTCGACATCGCCCGCGGCGGCATCGAGGCCGCGAAGCGGCTGGGCCGCGACGTCGTGATCGTCGACACGGCCGGCCGCCTCACCATCGACGACGCCCTGATGGACGAGATCCGCGCGGTCAACGCCGCGGTCAAGCCCGTCGAGACGCTCCTGGTGGTCGACGCGATGACCGGCCAGGAGGCCGTGACGGTCGCCCAGGGGTTCGCCGCGGCCGTCCCGGTGACCGGCCTCGTCCTGACCAAGATCGACGGCGACGCCCGCGGCGGCGCGGCCCTCTCGATCGGCGCGGTCACCGGGATCCCGGTCAAGTTCCTGGGCACCGGCGAGAAGACGGACGCCCTCGAGGTGTTCTACCCGGACCGGCTCGCCGGCCGCATCCTCGGCATGGGCGACATCGTCACGCTGACGGAGCGCGCCCAGGAGGCGTTCGACGAGAAGCAGGCCGCCAAGCTCGAGGAATCGGTCCGCAAGGGCTCGTTCACGCTCGAGGACATGCTTGCGTCGATGCGCCAGATGCAGAAGATGGGCCCGATGGGCCAGGTCATGTCGATGATCCCGGGCATGGGCGGCATGGCCAAGGAAGCCCAGGCGGCCGTCGACCGCGGCGACCTCAAACGAACCGAAGCCATCATCCTGTCCATGACACCGCGTGAGCGGCGGGAGCCCGGGGTCCTCAATGCCTCGCGCCGACGCCGCATCGCCAACGGCTCCGGGACGTCGCTCCCGGAGGTCAATCGCCTGATCAAGCAGTTCGCCGAGATGCAGAAGCTCATGAAGCAGCTCTCCGGTGGGGGTGGTCGTCGCGCCGCGATGGGCCAGCTCATCGGCCGCCGCTAAGGGGACCACCACGCCATGACCGACCAGGATCCGACCCAGCACTACACGCCGCCGGCAGACCCGGCCCCGCCCGCGGCCCCACCGCCCGCACCCGAGGCGGCGCCCGTCGTGCCGCCGCCCGCGCCCGCGGCCGCCACGCCCGTCCCGCCCCCGCCGGCGTTCGAGGCGGCGCCCGCGTTCGCGCCCGCCACGCCCGTCCAGGCGACGAGCGAAGCGACCGCGACGGCGCCCGTCGTCGCCGCCACGAAGCCCAAGTCCCGTCGCGGCGTGGTCAAGTGGGTCGCCGCGCTCGTCGTCGTCGCGCTCGTCGCGGGCGGCGCGATCGCGGCCGCGGCGCTGCTCACCGGCTCGTCCGGCACGCCCGACGTCCTCGCCTGGACGCCGGCCGACAGCGTCACCTACGTCGAGGCCCGCCTCGACCTCCCCGGCGACCAGCAGGCGAAGCTCGCCAAGGTCCTGAGCGCGTTCCCCGGCTTCGACGACCAGGCCGCGTTCCCGACCAAGGTCAACGAGGTCCTCGACCAGCTCGTCGGCAAGGCCTCGGACGGCAAGCAGAGCTACACGGCCGACATCGCGCCGTGGTTCGGCGGCCAGCTCTCCGTGAGCCTCGGCGCCGTCCCGACGAGCGCGGACGCGTCGACCGCCCGGTTCCTCGCCCTCGCGAGCGTCAAGGACGCGACGAAGGCCGACGCCTGGGCGGCCTCGACGCTCCAGACCGCGGGCGCCACCTCGACCACCCAGACGTACAACGGCGTCACGATCAACGTGATCCAGCCCGGCGCCGATGCCGGCGCCATGGCCGACAAGGTCAGCGCCGCCTACGCGGTCGTCGGCCCGGTCCTCGCGATCGGTGACGTGACCTCGGTCAAGGCCGCGATCGACACCGGCGGCAAGAAGGGCCTCGACACCGACGCCGACTTCAAGGCCGCCGCGGCCACCGTCACCGGCGACCGGCTCGCCTTCGCCTACGTCGACGTCGAGGCGCTCGCTTCGGCGGCCTCCAGCCTGCCCACCGATGTCGGCGGCGTCGCGGTCCCGTCCGTGCCGGCCTTCCTCGACGACCTGTACCCGGCGTGGCTCGTCACGGCGGTCCGCGCCGACGACGGCGGCTTCGCCATCGACACCCGCCGGCCGCACAACGCCAAGCTCGGCCCGGCGAACTCGGCGGAGTCCACGCTCCCGTCGCACCTCCCGGCCGACACCGTCGCGCTCGTCGACATCCACGACCTGGGTGCCGGCATCACGCGGATCAAGGACCTGCTCGCCGTCGGACCCGTCGCTCGCCGACGGCGTCAAGCAGGTCGACGACACGCTCAAGATCGTCGGCGGCTTCAACGCCGTGACCGGCTGGATCGGCGAGACCGGCGTCGCGGTCACGCGCACCGGCACCACGGTCAACGGCGGCGTCGTCATCGTCCCCACCAACAAGGACGATGCGCCGCGCCTGCTCACGCAGCTCCGCGGCTTCCTGGCGCTCGCGGGCGGCGCGTCCGGGCCCGCGGTCACCGACGAGCCGTACGACGGCACGACGATCACGACCGTCGACCTGTCCGGCATCGGCGCCCTCGCCGGCGGAGCGCCGCGGCCATCCCGAGCGCGATCAAGATCTCCTACGCCGTGACCGACGACATCGTCGTGTTCGGCTCCAGCACCGAGTTCGTCAAGGCCGTCCTCGACGCGCCGAGCGGCTCGAACCTCGCGTCGACCGACCGGTTCAAGGCCGCGCTCGGCCACGTCGACAAGGTCAACGGGTCGCTCGCGTGGCTCGACATCGCCGGCGTCCGCGACCTCGCGGAGCCGATGCTGTCGGGCAGCGACAAGACCATCGTACGAGTCCGACCTCAAGCCCTACCTGTCGGCCTTCGACAGCTTCATCGCCACGGACGCGCCCGGCACCGACATCGACAAGGGCACCGTGTTCATCAGCGTGGCCGGCAACTAGCCGGGCGACGACCCCAGCACACCGAGATCGTTCGCGCCCCGACCCCGGGGGCGCGAGGCACCAGGAGGAGCAGCACAGCCCATGTCCGTCCGCATCCGACTCACCCGCGTCGGCGCGACCAAGCAGCCGACGTACCGGCTCGTGGTCGCCGACAGCCGGTCGGCCCGCGATGGCCGCGCCATCGACACCATCGGCCACTACAACCCGCGAACCGATCCGATCGAGCTCAGCGTCGACGAGGCGAAGGCCAGGGACTGGCTCGCCAAGGGCGCCCAGCCGTCCGACACGGTCCGCCGCCTGCTCAAGCAGGCCGGCGTCATCCCCGGCCTGACGAAGTAGGGACCGCACGATGGCAGCCGCCGAACTGGTCGAATACGTCGCCAAGTCGCTGGTCGACGACCCCGATGCCGTCAAGGTCGAGGTCGTCAACGGCGAGGAAGGCACGATCATCGAGCTCCACGTGGCCGAGTCCGACATGGGCAAGGTCATCGGGCGCAACGGCAGCGTCGCCAAGGCGCTGCGGACCCTGCTCAAGGTGACCTCCGCCCGCACGGGCGAGCCTGTCAGCCTCGAGATCCTCGAGTAGGGGACGCAGGCCCTGGCACCCTCGACGCCCCCGCGGGGTCCCGCCCCGTCGCGCCTGGCCGTCGGCCTCGTGCGCGGCCTGCGGGGCCTGCACGGCCAGGTCAGGGTCGAGCTCCTCACCGACCGCCCCGATGAACGATTCGTCGTCGGGGCGGTGCTGTACCCGGAAGGCGCCGCGAAGGGCCTGACGATCTCGGAGGCCATGCCCGTCGCCGACGGCCCGGGCTGGTGGCTCCGCTTCCGCGAGGTCGCGTCCCGGGACGCCGCGGAGTCGCTCCGCGACACGTACCTCGAGATCGACACGCCCGACGAGCCCCGCGAGGAAGGTCGCTGGTTGTGGCACGAGCTCGAGGGCCTCGCCGTGCGGTCCGCGACCGGCGACGAGCTGGGCACGATCGTCGAGCTGTACCGCGCCGGCGGCGCCGAGGTGTTCGTCGTGCGCGGGCCCCGCGGCGAGCTCGACATCCCGGGCGTGCGCGGCATCGTGCTGGACCTCGCGCCCGAGCGCGGCGAGATGATCGTCGACCTCGATGCGCTGGCGCTCGACGCGCGACCCGTCGAGGACGACTACGTCCGCCCGCGCGACCGGCGGCCGAAGAACCCGCGACGGCCGAGCGCCGCCGCGCAGCCGGCCGCCGCCGCGCCCGACGCCACGGATGGGCCGACATCGCCCGAGCTGCCGCCCTCGATGTCACGCCCGCGCCCGACGAGACGCCCCCGGCATGACCCTCGAGGTCGACGTGCTGACGCTCTTCCCGGCGATGCTCGAGGGCCCGCTCGGCGAGAGCATCCCGGCGCGGATCCAGGAACGCGGCCTCGCGACGGTGCGCGTCCACGACCTGCGCGAGTGGGGCATCGGGCGCCACCGGACCGTCGACGACTACACGTACGGCGGGGGAGCGGGCATGGTCCTGCGCCCGGAGCCGGTCGCGGCCGCCCTCGCCGCGCTTCGACGGCCCGACTCGATCGTCATCCTGCTCGACCCCGCGGGCGAGGTCTTCCGCCAGGCGACGGCCCACGCGCTCGCCGAAGCCTCGCACCTCGTGTTCCTGTGCCCGCGCTACGAGGGGGTCGACGAGCGGATCCGGGCGATGGTCGACCGCGAGGTCTCGATCGGGGACTACGTGCTGACCGGCGGGGAGCTCGCCGCGCTCGTCGTCATCGACGCCGTGCTGCGCCTGCTCCCCGGGGCGATCGACGACGCGTCGACCGCCGAGGAGTCGTTCGCGGCCGGGCTGCTCGAGTACCCGCAGTACACGCGGCCCGCGACGTTCGACGGCGCGTCGGTGCCGGCCACCCTGGTCTCGGGCCACCACGAGCAGGTGCGCCGCTGGCGGCTGCGCGAATCGCTGCGCCGCACGCTCCAGCGCCGCCCCGACCTGCTCGAGGGCCGCCCGCTCTCGAAGGAGGAGGGGAGCCTGCTCGACGAGGTCCGCTCCGAGGCCGACGCCGGCGAGGCCTGACACCCCGCACCCGCCGTGCTATCCTCCGCCGTCGGCCCCGCCGCCTTCGGCGTGCCGCCCGTCCGAACCCGAGCCCACCGCAGCCGCGGCTGCCGCCGACCGAACAAGGACCCGTAACCGTGAACGTGCTCAACGAGATCGTCCAGGACCAGCTCCGCACCGACCTCCCGGTGATCACCCCCGGCGATACCGTCAAGGTCGCCGCGAAGGTCGTCGAGGGGAATCGCGAGCGCGTCCAGGTCTTCGAGGGCCTCGTCATGCGGATGCGCAACAGCGGCATCGCATCGACGATCACCGTTCGCCGGATCTCCTCGGGCGTCGGCGTCGAGCGGACGTTCAAGCTCCACAGCCCGCGCATCGACCGGATCGAGGTCATCCGCCACGGGCAGGTCCGCCGCGCGAAGCTGTACTTCCTGCGCGACCGCGTCGGCAAGGCCGCGACGACGCTCCGCGAGCGCCGCTAGCCAGCCGCCGGGCGATGGCTCGCCCGGTCCGCCGCACGACGACCCCCGCATCGCCGGGGGTCGTGTCATGTCCGCCGCCGGGGCGCTACGCTAGGGGCCGATGGCCGTGATCGTCCCCACCCTGCGCTGGGAGCGCCCCCTGTGGCGCGGCGGCGCGGGCCGGATCGCCGGCGTGGACGAGGTCGGCGTCGCCCCGACCTGCGGCGCCGTCGTCGCCGCGGCCGTGATCATGCCCACGAACTGCCACCGGATCCCGGGCGTCCGCGACTCCAAGACGCTGTCCGCCGCGCAGCGCGAGCGCCTCGCCCCGATCATCCGCCGCCGGGCGATCGCGGTCGGGCTCGGGGCGGCGTCGGTCGCCGACATCGACCGCCTGAACATCTACCACGCGACCCACCTCGCGATGCGCCGGGCGATCGCGCGCCTCGGCGGCCACGACCACGTCCTCGTCGACGGCCTGCGGATCGCCGACTTCGAGGCCCAGGTCGGGCCGTACACGGCGATCGTCGACGGCGACGCCCGCGTGTACTCGATCGCGTGCGCCTCGGTCGTCGCGAAGGTCGTGCGCGACCGGATGATGCACAACCTGGCCCGGCGCTACCCCGAGTACGGCTGGGAACGCAACGCCGGCTACGCCACGCGCGAGCACCGCGACGCGATCCGCGCGCACGGGCTCACGCCCCACCACCGCAAGTCGTGGCAGGCGCTGCAGGTGCTGATGGCGGGCGACCAGCTGGGCCTGTTCGACGCCGACGAGGCCGTCGTGGACGAGCTCGGCGACGACCTGTCCGGGGTCGAGCTGTCCGAGGCGGCGATGTTCGCCGTGCCGATGGGCGACGTCGAGGCAGCCGAGGAGGTCGCGGCGGGCCGATAAGCCGCGGGTGAGCGGGCGTGCGCATCATCGGCGCCATGTCCTACCCGGCCGGGCCCGCGCAGCGCACGGGCGCCGCCGCGGAGCGGCTGGTCGCGACGCGGCTGATCGGGGAGGGCTGGCGGATCCTGGCGGCCAACCTCCGCCTCGGGCGGGACGAGCTGGACCTCGTCGCCATCGACCCCGGCCCGCCGCCGACGCTGGTGGTCGTGGAGGTGCGCTGGCGCGGGCGGCGGGACTTCGGGCTGGCCGAGGAGAGCCTCGACCACCGCAAGCGGGTGGCGATCCGGCGCGCGACCGGCGCGCTGCTCGAGGCCGGCGCGCTGCCCGACGGAACGCCCCTCCCGCGGCTCCCGCTGCGGATCGACCTCGTCGCCGTGGATCCCGGTCCGGGCGGGGAGCCGTCGGTCCGCCACCACCGCGGGATCCGGCCCTGACCGGGTCGTCCGCCCGATCGGGATGAGCACGCGCCCGTGCTACACTCCGCGCCGCCACGGATGGTCCGTGGCGACCAACGCCCGTTCCGGCCCCGGCCGGCGCGGAGCACACACGCGGATCATGGTCCCTGACGGGACGGTGCCGGCAGCGGTGTGGTCGTGAGACCCGCCGACGGCCCCGCAGGGGATTCGCGGAGGCTCAACCGCAGGAGGTTCTCCAGTGCCCACCGTCTCGATGCGCCAGCTCCTGGAGGCCGGCGTCCACTTCGGCCACCAGACGCGCCGTTGGAACCCCAAGATGCGCCCCTTCATCTTCGCGGAGCGCAACGGGATCCACATCATCGACCTCGCCCAGACGGTCAAGCGCCTCGACACGGCGCTCGAGTTCGTGACCGAGACCGTCGCCCGCGGCGAGAGCATGCTGTTCGTCGGCACGAAGAAGCAGGCGCAGGAGCCGGTGATGCAGGAGGCGATCCGCGCGGGTCAGCCGTACGTCACCAAGCGCTGGCTCGGCGGCATGATGACCAACTTCGTCACGATCAAGAAGCGCATCGGGCTGCTCGACCAGCTCGAGGCCCGGCAGCTCGCCGGCGACTTCGACCGCCTGCCCAAGAAGGAGGCCGCGCTGCTGACCGAGGAGCTGAACAAGCTCCTGGCCACGCTCGGCGGCATCCGCAAGATGAAGCGCCCGCCCGGCGCGATCTTCATCGTCGACCCGCACCGCGAGCGCATCGCGGTCACCGAGGCCAACAAGCTCGAGATCCCGGTCATCGGGACGGGCGACACGAACGTCGACCCGGACGAGCTCGACTACATCATCCCGGCCAACGACGACGCGATCCGCGCCATCCGGCTGCTCTGCCAGCTCGTCGCGGACGCCGCGATCGAGGGGGCGCAGCAGCGCGCGGCGCGCGCCTCGAGCGAGCCCGAGGCCGCGGAGGCCCAGTCGGCCGACGAGCCCGAGTTCGACGAGACCGCGGCGGCCGACCTGGTCGCCCAGCTCGCGGCCGGCGGCACGCTGTCGTTCGACCCGGAGCTCGACGACGAGGACCTGCTCCCCGGCTCTCCGCGCACCGACGGGCCCGCGCCCGCCGCCGCGCCGGCCGCCGAGGCCGCCACGGCCGAGGCCGCCACGGCCGAGGACGCACCCGCCGGATGACCGGCGCTGGGCGACCGGCGCCGGGCCGCCGCCCGCGCAATCCAACCCGAGAACCCCGGCACGCGCCACGTGCGCACGCCGTACGCTAGACACAGGAGCACCACGCCCATGGCAATCACCGCCGAAGCCGTCAAGGAGCTGCGAGAGCGCACCGGCGCGGGGATGATGGACTGCAAGCGCGCGCTCGAGGAGACCGACGGCGACCTCGACAAGGCGATCGCGCTGCTTCGCGAGCGCGGCGTCGCGTCCGCCGCCAAGAAGGCCGGCCGTGACGCCCGCGAGGGCGTCGTCGGCAGCTACATCCACATGGGCGGCCGGATCGGCGCGATGATCGAGGTCAACTGCGAGACCGACTTCGTCGCGCGCACCGAGCAGTTCCAGAAGCTCGTCCGCGACCTCGCCATGCAGGTCGTGGCGCTGCACGCCGAGTACCCGACCGTGGACAGCATCCCGGCCGAGGTCGCCGCGGCCAAGCAGGCCGAGCTCCTCGCCGACGAGACCGTCCAGGCGAAGCCCGAGGCCGTCCGCGGCAAGATCGTCGAGGGCCAGCTCAAGAAGTGGCACCAGCAGGTCGTGCTGAGCGAGCAGCCGTTCCGCGACTCCGACATCACCGTCGGCGAGCTGATCACGCAGTCGATCGCCACCATCGGCGAGAACATCCGGGTCCGCCGCTTCGCGCGGTTCGAGATCGGGGAGGAGCTGTGACCGACGACGGTCGCGGGAACGGCGACGGCGGGTCCACGGGCCCGGCCGAGGGCCGTCTCCGCTACCACCGGATCCTGCTCAAGCTGTCCGGCGAGGCCCTCCTGGGCGATCGCCAGTACGGCGTGGATCCGGCGTTCTGCGCCTTCATCGCCCGCCAGGTCGCCGAGGTCCACGCGACCGGCGTGCAGGTGGGGATCGTCGTCGGCGGCGGCAACATCTTCCGCGGGCTCGCGGCGGCCGCGCGCGGCATGGACCGCGCGACCGGCGACTACATCGGCATGCTCGCGACGGTCATGAACGGCCTCGCCCTCCAGGACGCGATCGAGCGGATCGGCGTCCCGGTGCGGGTCATGAGCGCGATCGCGATGAACGAGATCGCCGAGCCGTACATCCGGCGCCGCGCCGTCCGGCATCTCGAGAAGGGCCGTGTCGCGATCTTCGTCGCCGGCACGGGCAACCCGTACTTCACGACCGACACCGCCGCGGCCCTGCGCGCGGTCGAGATCGGCGCGCAGGTCCTGCTGAAGGCGACCAAGGTGGACGGCGTGTACGACGCCGACCCGATGACCAGCCCCAACGCCACGCGCTACGAGCGCCTGGGCTACCAGGACCTGCTGCGCGACCAGCTCAAGGTGCTCGACGCGGCGGCGGTCTCGTTGTGCCTCGAGAACGACCTGCCGATCGTGGTCTTCGACCTCAACGCCCCCGACAACATCAGCAGGGTTGCCCGTGGCGAGCCGGTGGGTACCCTGATCTCCGCGCAGGTTGGAGGAGTCACCGGATGACCAGCGAGAGCCTTGCCGGGGCGGAGCGCAAGATGCAGCGGGCCGTCGAGGTGATGGAGCGCGACTTCCAGGGCCTCCGGACCGGCCGCGCCTCGACGTCCATCGTCGAGCGCCTGATGGTCGACTACTACGGCACGCAGACGCCGCTCAACCAGCTCGCGTCGATCAGCGTTCCCGAGTCCCACCAGATCGTGATCCAGCCGTGGGACCGCGGGGTCATCGGCGCGATCGAGAAGGCGATCCAGAAGAGCGACATCGGTCTCACCCCGAACGTGGACGGCACGCTCGTGCGCCTGAATATCCCGCCGCTCACCGAGGAGCGTCGCAGGGAGATCGTCAAGAGCGTCCACAAGCGGATGGAGGAGGCACGTGTCGAGATCCGCAACATCCGACGCGAAGCCGCCGACGCGCTCAAGAAAGAGGAGCGGGACGGCGAGGTCGGGACGGACGAGTCCCGGCGCCAGCACGACCAGCTCCAGAAGATCACGGACCGGGTGATCGCCGACGTCGATCGCCTCGGCGAAGTCAAGGAGCAGGAGGTCCTCGAGGTCTAGTGGCCCAGGCGCCGCTCGATCGATCGCTGGCCCGGCCGACGGACGCGCCGCCCCTCGCCCACGAGGGCGCGGCGGGCGAGCCCGCCGAGGTCGCCGCGACCCGTCCGGAGGTCCCCATCGCGCCGCCCGAGGACCTGCCCCGCCACGTCGCGATCATCATGGACGGCAACCGCCGCTGGGCCCGGGCCCACGGCAAGGCCGAGCTCGAGGGGCACGCCGCGGGCGTCGAGGCCATCCGCGGGCTGCTCCAGCACGCCGTCCGGCGCGGGGTCCCGATGCTCACCCTGTACGCGTTCAGCCGCGAGAACTGGGCGCGCTCCGACGACGAGGTCGCCGGCCTGTTCGAGCTGCTGGGCCAGGCGATCCGCGACGAGACCGACGAGCTGCGCGCCCAGGGCGTCCGGGTCCGGCTCCTCGGCCGCCTCGAGGAGCTCCCGGACGCGACCAAGTCGTCGATCGGCGACGCCCTCGACCGCACGGCCGAAGGCACCCGGCTCCAGCTCAACATCGCGTGGAACTACGCGGGTCGCACGGAGCTCGTCGACGCGTTCCGGCGCATCGCGGCCTCGGGCATCCCCGCCGATCAGGTCGACGAGCGGACGATCAGCGAGTCGCTGTACACGAGCGGCCTGCCCGACCCCGACCTCGTGATCCGGACCGGCGGCGAGCAGCGGATCAGCAACTTCCTGATCTGGCAGTCGGCCTACGCCGAGCTCGTGTTCGACGAGCGCCTGTGGCCCGACTTCGGCCCCGAGGCGTTCGACGAGGCACTCCTCGAGTTCGCCCGCCGCACGCGCCGGTTCGGGCGCTAGCGGCGGTGCTGCGGACCCGCGCGCTTTCGGCGCTCGTCCTCGTCCCGATCCTGCTCATCGCGCTCGTGCCTCGGGGTCTGGGCGATCACGCTCGTCCTCGCGCTCGTCGCCGCCCTCGCCGGCGTCGAGGTGTTCCGCCTCCTGCGCGGGGCCGGCTACCCGTCGCTCGCCCTGCTCGGGACGGCGATCGCGGTCGCGCTCGTGCTCCAGGCGGGCTTCCTCCCGGACGGACAGAAGGGCCTCGTGCTCGTCGCGGTCGGCGCGGTGCTCGCGGGCGTCGGCAGCATGCTCCGGCCCGACCCGCGCGACGGGCTGATGGCGTGGATCGCGACGGTGTTCGGGGCGATCTACGTCGGGCTGCTGGCGTTCATCCTGCACGTCGCGGCGATGGCGCCGCCGGTCGGCGACACGGCGCCGCTCGCGGCCCTGGGCGCGGAGCGCGGCTGGATCCTGCTGCTCGTGCTCGGCGTGTGGAGCTACGACACGGGCGCCTTCCTCGTCGGCAGCCAGATCGGGCGGCACAAGTTCATGACCCACATCTCGCCCTCGAAGTCGATCGAAGGGCTGGTCGGCGGGATCGTCGCGTGCACGGTGGTGGTCGCGCTGATGCTGGCCGGGCTGGGCCAGGCGGCGGTGGGCGCGATCGTGCTCGGGCCGCTGCTCGGCCTCGTCGCGCAGGCCGGTGACCTCGCGGAATCCATGCTCAAGCGCGCCGCCGGCGCCAAGGACTCGGGGACGCTGATCCCGGGGCACGGCGGCATCCTGGACCGCGTCGACTCGTTCCTGTTCGCGGCCCCACTCGTCGCCCTGTATGTCCTCGCCCTCCCGCGCTGACCGTCCGCGGACCCGCGTCGCCCTGCTGGGCTCGACCGGGAGCATCGGCCGTCAGGCGGTGGACGTCCTCGAGCAGCACGCCGACCGGTTCCGCGTCGTCGCCCTCGCGAGCGGCCGCAACGCGGACGAGCTGGGCGCGCAGGCCGCGCGGCTCCGACCGGCCGTCGTCAGCCTGGCCGACGACGCCGCGCCGCTCGAGCTCCCGGCCGGGACGCGACGGATCGGCGGCGACGACGCCCTCGAGGCCATCGCGACGAGGGAGGATGTCGACCTCGTGGTCGTGGGCACGGGCGGCGTCGTCTCGCTGCGGCCGGTGCTCGCGGCGCTGCGGAGCGGCAAGGTCGTCGCGACCGCCAACAAGGAGACGCTCGTCGCGGGCGGCCACCTCGTCATGCGCGAGGCACGCGCCCGGGCCGCCGAGCGCGCGGCCGCCGACCCCGGCGATCCGCTCGCGGTCCCGCTCGCGTGGCTGCGCCCGATCGATTCGGAGCACTCGGCGATCTGGCAGTGCCTCGTCGGCGAGTCGATGAGCGCCGTCGGCCGCCTCGTGCTCACCGCGTCGGGCGGGCCGTTCCTGGACGCGCCGGAGAGCCTCGACGCCGTCACGCCGGCCATGGCGCTGCGCCATCCGACGTGGTCGATGGGGGCGAAGATCACGATCGACTCGGCCACGCTCGCGAACAAGGGCCTGGAGGTCATCGAGGCACACTGGCTGTACGATGTCGACTACGACGCGATCGACGTCGTCGTCCATCCGCAGAGCGTCGTGCACTCGGCCGTCCAGTTCATCGACGGCTCATTGAAGGCCCAGCTCGGCACCCCTGACATGCGACTACCCATCCAGTACGCCCTCACGCACCCGGACCGCCTCCCGTCACCGGCGGCGCCGCCCGACCTGATCGCGGTGGCCCGCCTGGACTTCCGCGAGCCCGACGAGGCGCGCTTCCCGGCCCTGCGCATCGCGCGCGACGCCGGCCGGACCGGGAGCCGCGCGTCCGCGGCCCTGATCGCCGCCGACGAGGTGGCCGTCGCCCGGTTCCTCGACGGGACGCTCGACTTCCCGGGCATCCCGCGCCTGCTCGAGGCCGCGGTCGAGCGGTTCGGCATGGACGGCGACCAGGCGCCCGACGTCGACGCGCTCGTCGCCCTCGACGCCGAGGTCCGCGCCGCCTTCGCGAGCGGCCCCGTCGGGGAGCGCCTCCGCATGATCGGCATCGCGCAGTCGGCGATCACGATCATCCTGTTCATCGTCATCCTCGGCGCGCTCGTGCTGATCCACGAGCTCGGCCACTTCGTGACCGCGCGCTGGGCGAAGGTCCGCGTGCTGGAGTTCGGCATCGGCTTCCCGCCGCGCGCCAAGGTGCTCGGCCGGGGCAAGCCCGATCCCGAGGACGCGGGCCGGCCGGTCGGACCGCCGGCGCTGCCACCCGGCATCGCGGAGGGCTCGGCCGAGGCGCAGGCCTTCTACGAGACCGCGGCGCGGATCGAGCAGGAGCGGCAGGGAACGCTGTACACGCTCAACTGGCTGCCGATCGGCGGCTTCGTGAAGCTCGAGGGCGAGGACGGCGACAACGCGGACGACCCGCGTGCGTTCTCGCGGGCGCGCCTGCCGATCAAGCTCGGCATCCTGGTCGCGGGCGTCGCGATGAACCTCCTGCTCGCCTTCGTGATCTTCACCGGCATCGCCCTCTGGGGCGAGCCCGCCGCGGGCGTCAAGATCGGCGAGGTCGTGCCGGGCACGCCCGCCGCGGCCAGCGGCCTGCAGTCGGGCGACGTCATCGTCACGATCGACGGCCAGCAGTTCTCCGCGTTCGACGCGCGCAACGCGGTCGACGCCCTGCAGGCGCACGCCGGCGAGACCGTGGTCATGTCGGTCCTCCACCCCGACGGCACGACCGAGGACATCACGGTGACGCTGCGCGTCCCGACGGAGGCCCAGCCGGGCGCCCTCGGGATCACGCCACGCGTCGCTGACCCAGGTCGGCACGATCAACGTCTCGTTCGTCGACGCCGTCAAGCTCGGGGCCCAGCGCACGGTCGACGCGTTCAGCCTGATCCTCGTCGGCCTCGGCGACCTCGCGCGCTCCATCGTCACCAGCCCCACCACGGCGCCGCCCGCGTCGGGCCCGGTCGGCATCGCGGTCGAGCTGGGCGACGTGCTGTGGGGCCTCGGCCCGATCTACGTGCTGTACATGGCCGGGCTCCTGTCCGCCAACCTCGCGCTCGTCAACATCCTGCCGTTCCCGCCCCTCGACGGCGGCCGGATGCTCGTGATCGCGCTCAAGGCGGTGCCCCGCTACGGCACCCGGATCTCGCTGCGCGCGGAGCAGCTCACGTACGCGGTCGGGTTCGTGGCGCTGTTCACGTTCCTCATCTGGATCACCGTGTTCGACATCGCGAAGCAGGTCAGCGGCACCCCATGACGTCGCCGGACCAGCTCCGACCCGTGCGGCGACCCACCGTCTCGGTCGACGTCGGGGGCGTCCTGGTCGGCTCGGCCCACCCGGTCGTCGTCCAGTCGATGACCAACACCGACACCGCCGACCCCGACGCGACCGCGATCCAGGTCGCGCGCCTCGCCCACGCGGGCTCGCAGCTCGTCCGCGTCACCGTGAACACCGAGGAGGCCGCGGCGGCCGTCCCGGCGATGCTCGAGAAGCTGCGCGACAACCTCGGCGTGGACGTGCCGGTCATCGGCGACTTCCACTACAACGGCCACAAGCTGCTCGTGGAGTACCCGGAGATGGCGGCCGGGCTCGCGAAGTACCGGATCAACCCGGGCAACGTCGGCACCAAGCGCCACGACGAGCACTTCGCGACGATCGTCCGGGTCGCGATCGACAACGGGAAGCCGGTCCGGATCGGCGTCAACTGGGGGTCGCTCGACCAGCAGCTGCTGACCGACCTGATGGAGGCCAACGCCCGGAGCGCGGATCCGCGCGACGCCCGCGACGTGATGATCGAGGCGATGGTCGAGTCGGCGATGCGATCGGCCGAGCTGGCGGAGGAGACGGGCCTCGGCCACGACCGGATCATCCTCTCGGCGAAGGTGTCGGGCGTGCGCGACCTCGTCGACACGTACCGGATCCTCGCGGCACGCTCCGACTACCCGCTCCACCTCGGCCTGACCGAGGCCGGGCATGGCGATGAAGGGGATCGTCGCGTCGACCGCCGGCCTCTCGATCCTGCTCAACGAGGGGATCGGGGACACCATCCGCGTCTCGCTCACCCCGGAGCCCGGCGCCGGGCGCGAGCTCGAGGTGGAGGTCGCCCAGCAGGTGCTCCAGTCCCTGGGGCTGCGCTCGTTCCTGCCGCAGGTCTCCGCGTGCCCGGGCTGCGGCCGCACGACGTCGACCTACTTCCAGGAGATGGCCAAGGAGATCACCGGCCACCTCAAGGACCGGATGCCGGCCTGGCGGGAGACGCACGCGGGCGTCGAGGAGATGCAGGTCGCGGTCATGGGCTGCGTGGTCAACGGCCCGGGCGAGTCCAAGCACGCGAACATCGGGATCAGCCTGCCGGGCACGTTCGAGTCGCCGGTGGCCCCGGTGTTCATCGACGGGAAGCTCGACCGGACGCTCCGCGGCGACCACATCGTCGACGAGTTCATCGCGATCCTCGAGGACTACGTCGACCGCCGGTACGGCGCGCGGGAGGCGTCCGCCGCGACGCCCGGCGTCGCCTGAGCCGCCGACCGCCCGCCCCCACCCGGCGCCGGTCGACTCGATGACCGCGGCCGGCGCCGCCCAGGCGCCTCGCGAGCCGGAGGCGAGCCCGCTGGACGGCTTCGTCCACGACGTCGACGTCACGCGGTTCGACAGCCGTCTCGGGCGCATCGTCCCGATCGCGCTCGCGGTCCTGGTCGGGGTGATCGCGGCCAACCTGGGCGGCACGGCCGCGCTCGGGGCCGGGATCCTCATCGCCGCCGGGCTGGTCGTCGCGGTGATCGTGCTCGAGCGAGATCGCTGGCGCGCCCAGGACGTGCTGCACTGGTACCTGGCGGACCGGCACCGGCGATGGCGGGTGGCGACGGGATCGGACGGCCCGATGAGCGCGGATCCGGCCGAGGCCGAGGTCTGGCTGGGCGCGCATCCACCCGGTTCCGTGCCCCAGGTCTACCGTGCGATCACCGCCGTGCGGGCCAGGAACGACGTCGTGATCGCGCGCGAGATCGCCGCGCTGCCGGACGCGACGCCGGACGACCGGGCCTGGCGGCAGTGGGTGATCCAGTCGGGACGGTTCGTGGTGACGGGCGAGGCGGACGGGGACGAGCTCCGGTCGCTCGCTCCCGGACCTCGCGGACGCCGACGACCGGACGGCGCTGGAGACGTGGCTCGCCCAGGTGGACGCCTCGCGCCTGCGCACCGAACGCGACCGGGCGTGGCTCGCCCCGCTGGTCGACATGTGGCCGCGAACCCGGCGGGTGCCGCTCGGGCGGCGTCGGACCGCGAGGCTCTGGATCAGCCGCTTCATCGTGCTGCCGATCTTCGCGCTCAGCGCCGTCGCCTTCGGGAGCATCGGCCTCCAGCTCTACGACCGCGACGACGGGCTCGCGGACGTGCCGGCCGACTACGCGAAGACCGAGATCGCGACGCGTGGCGACGTCGGCGACATCGACGACCGGCGGCTGGTCACGTCGCTGCCGGGGCTCGCGGCCTCGCTGGCGACCGCGACGCGGCTCGAGGCGGGAGCCCTCGACGCGTTCCGCACGAATGACCTGATCGCGGGCGGCCTGCCGACGCTGATCTGGGACACGCACCGGATCGGCCTCGCGCCGCCGCCCGACGCCCCGGGGCGGCGGGTCTGGTCGATCGAGGTGCTGCTCGGCGGGGACGGCCTGGGGCGCGACGCGGCGATCGTGACCTTCGATGCCGAGGCCGGGGACGCCTACCTGTACCGGATCGACCCGGCCGTGGTCGCGTCGATCGCCGCCGCGGTCGGAAACGAGGCGACCGGATCGCCGTGACGAGCGCGGCCGGGGTGCCGTCCAGGCCCGCCGGCGGCACGTCGCGGGCGCGATGGCCGCGTCGGCCCGGACCGTGCTCGCGACGCCGCCTGCTGAGCGTGGCTGAACGTGGCCGTCCACGTGCCCGGGTGTATACTTCCGGCCAATAACGCGAGGCCGCCTCCAGGACGTGGGTGACCAACCCACGTCTCTTCATGTCAGGGTGACCTCGCCGCCATCGAGCAAAGCAGCAGGGAGGCACAGGATGAGTCGTGACTTCGTCGGTGCGCTGCTCCAGCTCAACGCAGAGAAGCAGGTTTCCCGCGAGGCGCTCGTCCGGGCGCTCGAGGAAGGCATCCAGGCCGCCTATCGCCGCGTCGCCGGCGAGGAGGACATCTTCGTCCGCGTCGAGCCGGACAGCGGCCGGATCGACGTCTATCGCGGGCGCTACGTCGTCGACGAGATCGAGGACCCGATGGTCGAGGTCACGGTCGACGAGGCCCGCCAGACCAAGGACGACGCCAAGGCGGGCGACGTCATCGAGATCGAGCAGCTCGACGGCGAGCACTTCGGCCGCATCGGCGCCCAGACCGCCAAGCAGATCATCCTGCAGCGGATCCGGGAGGTCGAGCGCGACCAGGTCTTCGACCAGTTCGCGAACCGCGAAGGCGAGCTCCTGACCGGCTCCGTCAGCCGGGTCGAGCCGCGGGCGATCATCCTCGACGTCGGCAAGGGCGTGGAGGCGATCCTCGCGACCAGCGAGCAGAGCCCGCTCGAGCACTACCGCATCGGGCAGCCGGTCAAGGCCTTCGTGCTCGAGGTGCGCCGGTCGGCGCGCGGCCCGCAGATCCTCGTGTCGCGCACGCACAAGGGCTTCCTCAAGCGCCTGTTCGAGCTCGAGGTCCCCGAGATCCACGCCGGCACGGTCGAGGTCAAGGCGATCGCCCGCGAGGCGGGCAGCCGCTCGAAGGTCGCGGTCTCGTCGCGCCAGGAGGGCCTCGACCCCGTCGGCGCGACCGTCGGACAGCGGGGCGCCCGCGTGCAGGCCGTGGTCGCGGAGCTCGCCGGGGAGAAGATCGACGTGATCCCGTGGAACGAGGATCCGTCGGTGTTCGTGGCCAACGCGCTGTCGCCGGCCCAGGTCCTCGGCGTGAACATCGACACCGAGCACCGCATCGCCAACGTCACCGTGCCCGAGCGGATGCTGTCGCTCGCGATCGGCCGCGAGGGCCAGAACGCGCGACTCGCCGCCCGGCTCACCGGCTGGCGGATCGACATCCGGAGCGACGTCGCCGCCGCCGAGGCCGCGACCGAGGAGTCGCACGAGAACGGCGCCGTCAGCGCGGACGCCGCACACGACCTGGCCGTCGACGCGGCAGCCGTCGCACCCGCGGAGGTGGCCGAGGCGCCCGCAGCGGAGGCCGTCGCGCCCGAGGCGCCGGTCGCCGACCCCGAGCCCGAGGCGGAAGCCGTCGAGGCCGTTGCCGTCGCCGCCGAGGCCGCGCCGACCGACGGCGAGGCGCGCCGCGGCACCCGCGAAGCCGAAGCGAACCCGCAAGGTCAAAGCGGTGGCCGACGAGGAGGTGGCGTCGTAGGCCCGGCGGCGGCCGGTCACGCCCGGCCTCTCCCGCCCCGCCCGACCCCGACCCGGAGCTGCATCGCCTGCCGGACCGCGCGGCCGAAGCGCGACCTGCTGCGGGTCGTCCGCGCCCCCGACGGCACGGTCGCGATCGATCCCACCGGCCGGGCGCCCGGGCGCGGCGCCTACCTCTGCCGCGACGCGTCCTGCTGGGACGCCGCCGCCCGCAAGCGGGCCCTCGAGCACGCGCTGCGCACCACCATCCCGACGACCGTCGCCGCCGCCCTCGTGGCGGGCACGGACGACGACCACCTGAACCCCATCGCCGGCGCCCCGTCGCCGGCCCCAACCATCGATACTGACCATCAAGGAGGAACGCGTGGCCAGGAGTAGGAGCGGCACCCGCGGCCGACGCGGACCCAGGAAGCCCCAGCGCCGGACCGGCGCCTTCACGCCCGGCGCCGTCTCGGTCGTCGAGCCGTCGGAGCGTGGCGCGATCGAGCTGCCGGGCACGATCACGGTCAAGGAGCTCGCCGAGCTGCTTGCCGTCAGCCCGGCGGACATCATCCGCGAGCTCATCAAGAGCGGCATCTTCGCGACCATCAACCAGCTGATCGACCGTGACACGGCCTCGCTCGTCGCGAGCGAGCTCGGGTTCGAGGTCTCCGAGGTCACCGCGGTGATCCCGGGCGCCGACGAGGAGGACGGCAGCGGGCCGGCCCCCGAGGCGACCAAGGAGGTCCTGTTCGAGGAGGAGGACGAGGCCAACCTCGTCCCCCGCGCCCCGATCGTGACCGTCATGGGCCACGTCGACCACGGCAAGACGAGCCTGCTCGACGCGATCCGCTCGACCACCGTCGCCTCGGGCGAGCGTGGCGGGATCACCCAGCACATCGGCGCGTCCGAGGTCACGACCAAGGACGGCAAGCACATCGTGTTCCTCGACACCCCGGGCCACGAGGCGTTCACCTCGATGCGCGCCCGCGGCGCGCGGGTCACGGACATCGCGGTGATCGTGGTCGCGGCGGACGACGGCGTCATGCCCCAGACGCTCGAGGCGATCAGCCACGCGAAGGCGGCGAAGGTGCCGCTCGTGATCGCGATGAACAAGATCGACCGGCCCGAGGCCAACCCGGACCGCGTGAAGACCGAGCTCGCCGAGGCGGGCGTGGTCGTCGAGGACTTCGGCGGCGACACGCCGCTGGTCCCCGTGAGCGCGAAGACCCGCGTGGGCATCGACGAGCTGCTCGAGATCATCCTGCTGGTCGCCGACCTCCAGGAGCTCAAGGCCAACCCGAAGCGCGACGCCGTCGGCACCGTGATCGAGGCCCAGCTCGACAAGAGCCGCGGCCCCGTCGCGACGCTGATCGTGCAGACCGGCACGCTGCGCGTCGGCGACGTCGTCGTCGTCGGCAGCACGTTCGGCAAGGTCAAGGCCCTCGAGAACGCCGCCGGCAAGCGCGTGCCCAAGGCGGGCCCCGCGTCGGCCGTGGTGGTCCTCGGCCTCGCGGACGTGCCCGAGGCGGGCGACGTCCTGCGCGTGGTCGCGCGACGAGAAGATCGCCCGCGCCCAGGTCGAGTCGCGCAAGAACGAGCAGGCCGCTCGCGACGGCGCCGGCCCCGGCCGGGCCACCCTCGAGGACCTCTACCGCCAGATCCAGGCCGGCCAGGCCAAGGAGCTGCGGATCATCCTCAAGGCCGACGTGTCGGGCTCGCTCGGTGCGATCACCCACGCGCTGGACCAGCTCGGCACGGACGAGGTCAAGATCAACGTCCTGCTCGAGGCCAACGGCGACATCACGGACAACGACATCATGCTCGCGACGGCGTCGAACGCGATCGTGGTCGGGTTCAACACCTCGATCACCGAGACCGCGCGCCGGGCCGCCGAGAGCGAGGGCGTCGACGTCCGCCTCTACGACATCATCTACAAGCTCACGGACGACATCGACGCCGCCCTCAAGGGCATGCTCGAGCCGGAGATCGTGGAGGTCGTCGAGGGCCGCGCCGAGGTCCGCCAGATCTTCCGCGTCGGCAAGAGCACGGTCATCGCCGGCTGCTACGTCACCGACGGGCGCATCGTCCGCAACGGCGGCGCCCGCGTCTGGCGCGGCGGCAAGATCGTCGAGACCGACAAGATCGACTCGCTGCGGCGCTTCCGCGACGACGTCCGCGAGGTCGCGACGAACTTCGAGTGCGGCATCGGCCTCGCGGGGTACAACGACCTCGAAGAGGGCGACATCATCGAGTGCTTCACGAGCCAGACGCGAAGCCGGGTCGCCGGCTGACGGCGCTGCGCCGATGAGCCAGCGCACCGACCGCGTCGACGAGCTCCTGCGCCAGGAGATCGGGGCGCTGCTCGCCAAGGAGGTCGCGGACCCGCGGATCGGGTTCGCGACGATCACCAAGGTCGAGACCTCGCCCGACCTCGGCCACGCGAAGGTGTGGGTCAGCGTGATCGGCGGCAAGGCCGATCGCGACGAGACGCTGCGCGCGCTGCAGCAGGCGATGGGCTACGTCCGCCACGAGCTCGGGCGGCGGCTCCGGATCCGGCGCATCCCGGAGCTCCACGTCCGCCTCGACGACTCGGCCGAGACGGCGACGCGCGTGATGTACGTGCTCAACGAGCTCGAGGCGGGCACGGACCCGCTCGAGATCGCGCCGTTCGAGGAGTCGCTGCCCACCCCGGTGCGTCGATTGCCCCACGAGGGCGACACCGACGACCCGGCGGCCGCGGCGTCGGCGTCCGCCGAGACGCCCGCCCGGCGACCACCGGCGCGACGCGGCAAGCCCGTCGTCGCGGACGAGCGGCTATGCGCCGAAGGGTCGCGGCGGCAAGCCGTCATCGGGCAAGTCCTCGTCCGGCAAGCCGTCATCGGGCAAGTCGCGCCACCGCCACGCATGACGACCGCCTTCGATCTCGACGCCGTGGCGCGGGACGCCGTCCCCGACGACGTGGTCGCGCGCCTGCGGGCGGCGCGCGAGGTGCTCGCCGTCGGCCACGAGAACCCCGACGCGGACACCCTCGGCGCGACGCTCGCGGTCTGTCGCCTCGTCGAGGCCATCGGCGGCCGGGCGACCGCCGTGTTCTCCGACGCGCCCCCGGCGGCCTACGCGTTCATGCCGGACCTCGACCGCATCCACGCCGATCCCGATCCCGGCCGCGCGTACGACCTGCTCGTGCTGTCCGACTGCGCGACGGCCGAGCGCGTGGGCGCCGTGGCGATCCGGCATCCCGAGCTGTTCCGCGACGTGCCGAGGATCGTCATCGACCACCACGCGTCGAACGACGCCCGGGGGACGGGGGACTGGGTCGACCCGGACGCCGCCGCGACCTGCGAGATGGTCGCGCTGCTCGCGATCCGGCTCGGCGTGCCGCTCGGGACCGCCGACGGGGCGATGGCGACCGAGCTGATGGCCGGGATCGTCACCGACACGGCGACCTTCGCCCATCCCAACGCCACGCCGCGCACGCTGGCCGTGTCGGCGGCGCTGGTCGACGTCGGCGCGCCGCTGTCCGACCTGTCGCGCCGCTTCTACCGCTCGAAGCCCGATGCGCAGCTCCGGCTGTTCGGCCGCGTCCTGGGCCGCCTCCAGGCGTCGCCCGACGGCCTCGTGATCTGGTCGACGCTGCTGCTCGACGACCTCGCGGCGACCGGGGCGCTCCCCGCGCACTCCGAGGGGATCATCGACCTGCTCGCCCAGTCGGAGACCGCCGAGGTCGCGATGCTGCTCAAGGAGCAGCCCGACGGCACCACGCGCCTGTCGGTGCGCACGAAGCCGGGCGGCGTCGACGCGACGGTGCTGACCGGCGAGTTCGGCGGTGGCGGACACACCCGGGCCTCGGGCGCCACGATGGCGATGCCGGTCGCCGAGGCGGTGGTCGCGGCGGACGCCGTCGCGCGCCGGCTGGCCTCGGCCGTGCGCCGATGAGGCGGCAGCGCGGCGGCGGCCTCGACGGCGTCCTCGTCGTCGCCAAGCCCTCGGGTCCCACCTCGCACGACGTCGTGGGGCTGGTCCGGCGCCTGTCGTCGACCCGGCGCGTCGGCCACGGCGGCACCCTCGACCCGTTCGCGGCCGGCGTGCTGCCCGTGTTCCTCGGGCGCGCGACCCGGCTCGTCGAGTACCACCTGGGCGCGACGAAGGCCTACCGCGCGACGATCTGCTTCGGCGAGCAGTCGACGACGGACGACATCGACGGCCAGCGGACGCCGGTCGACGGGCCGCCGGTCACCCGCGAGGCGGTCGAGGCCGCGCTGGCCACGTTCATCGGCCCGATCAGCCAGGTCCCGCCCAACTACAGCGCGGTCCAGATCCAGGGCCGGCGGGCGTACCAGCTCGCCCGGTCCGGCGAGACGGTGGTGCTCGCGGCGCGCGACGTGACGATCCACGCGCTCGACCTCCTCGAGTGGGACGACAGCGATCCCGGCTCGGCCGATCGCGGTCGTCGACGTCTCGTGCTCCGCGGGCACGTACATCCGGGCGCTGGCGCGCGACCTCGGGGAGCGGCTCGGGACCGGGGCCTACCTCGGCGCCCTGGTGCGGACGGCATCGGGCGGGTTCCGGCTGGAGGACGCCGTCGCCTTCGACGACCTGCGCGAGGCGGCCGCGGACGGCCCGGCGGGCGTCGCGCGCGTGCTGCGACCGATCGACGCCGGGCTCGAGCACCTGCCCCACGCGGACGTCACCGACGACGAGATCCGGCGCCTCGGGGAGGGCCTGATCACCGCCCCGAAGCGCGCACTCGCGGATCGCGACGCCCCGATCGTGCTGGCGGTCGGGCCCGACGGGAGGGTCGCCGCGGTGTGCCGCTCCGTCGCGGGCGCCCTGTACCCGCACAAGGTGCTCGTCGAGCGTCCGGAGACCTACGGCGAAGGGGAGCGCACGGTCGCGGAACCCGGGCGCGAGCCGGTGACCGAGGGCGCCTGAGCCGTGCGCGTCGTCGCCGGTCTCGACGCGCTCGAGGCGTCGGGGTCGCCCGCCTTCGTCGTCGTCGGCGTGTTCGACGGCCTGCACCTCGGCCACGCCTACCTGCTCGAGCACCTCGTGCGCGAGGCGGCCGCGCGATCGGCGCGACCGGTCGTGATCACGTTCGACCACCACCCCGACGAGGTCCTCACCGGGAACGCCCCGCCGCTGCTGTGCGACCCGGACGAGCGGATCGAGCGCCTCGCGGCGGCCGGCGTCGAGACGACGGTCGTCGTGCACTTCGACCAGGCCCTGCGCGAGACCCCGTACGACCGGTTCGTCGACCGGCTCGAGGCGGGGACGCCGCTGGCCGGGTTCCTGATGACGCCCGACGCCGCGTTCGGCTACGAGCGGGCGGGCACGCCGGCGTCGCTCGGGGCGCTCGGGGCGTCGCGCGGCTGGGACGTGGTCGTGGTGCCGGCGTTCGACGTCGACGGCCGCCCCGTCCGCAGCACCCAGATCCGGACGGCCATCGCGGAGGGGGACCTCGACGCCGCCAGCCGGCTGCTGGGTCGTCCGCACGCCGTCGTGGGCGAGCCGCGCCGGGGAAGGGGAGGGAGCGGGCGAGGGGAGCGCGCTCCGGTTTGCGCTCCCCGTCGCCCTTCCCCCCGATGGGAGATACGCCGTGCGGGTGGGCCGGGGTTCACCCGAGGGCGCCGCGCGGACGGCGTCGACGACGGCGAGCCCGCCGAGGCGGAGGTCGCCGGCGGCGTGCTGACGGTTGCGGGGCCGGCCCGGATCGGTCGCACCAGGGTGGCGTTCACCGCCCGCCGCTGATCGGCGCCGGGTAGGATTGTGCAGACGCCTCACAAATCCACGGGGCGGGGCGCAGGGAGGTTGCCGGGCGTGGGCGAGGCGTTCTTCACCGATGTGCCGGGACCGATCCGCTTCGGCGGCCTGGACTCGACCGATCCGCTCGAGTTCAAGGTCTGGCAGCCGGACCGGATGGTCCTCGGCAAGCCGATGGTCGACCACCTCCGGCCCGGCGTGTGCTTCTGGCACTCGTTCGCCTGGCCCGGCGTGGACATGTTCGGCGTCGGGACGCTGGACCGGCCGTGGCTCGACCCGGCCGCCGACCCGATGGACGCCGCCCGCACGAAGATGGCGGTCGCGTTCGAGTTCTTCGAGAAGCTCGGCACGCCGTACTACTGCTTCCACGACCGCGACGTCGCCCCCGAGACCGGCGGCTTCGCCGACTTCCGCGCCAACCTCGACGCGCTCGCCGACGACGCCGCGGGCTACCAGGAGCGGACGGGCACGCGCCTGCTCTGGGGCACGGCCAACCTGTTCACGCACCCGCGCTACCAGGCGGGCGCCGCGACGAACCCCGACCCCGAGGTCTTCGCCTACGCGGCCGCGCAGGTCAAGCACATGCTCGAGGTCACGCAGCGGCTCGGCGGCGAGAACTACGTCCTGTGGGGCGGCCGCGAGGGCTACGACACGCTGCTCAACACCGACCTGCGCCGCGAGGGCGACCAGCTCGCCCGGTTCCTGCACCTGGTCGTCGAGCACAAGCACAAGATCGGCTTCAAGGGCCAGCTGCTGATCGAGCCCAAGCCGATGGAGCCGACGAAGCACCAGTACGACTACGACGTCGCGACGGTGCACGGGTTCATGGTCCGCAACGGGCTCGAGGGCGAGTACCGCACGAACATCGAGGCCAACCACGCGACGCTCGCGGGCCACAGCTTCCACCACGAGGTCGCGTTCGCGGCGGCCAACGGGATGCTGGGCAGCATCGACGCCAACCGCGGCGACCCGCAGAACGGCTGGGACACCGACCAGTTCCCGAACTCGGTCGAGGACCTCGTCCTGCCGCTGTTCGAGATCCTGCGCGCGGGCGGCATCGCGCCCGGCGGGTTCAACTTCGACGCCAAGCTGCGCCGCCAGAGCACCGACCGGACCGACCTGTTCCACGCGCACATCGGCGGCCTCGACACGCTCGCGCGTGCCCTGCTCGTCGCGGCGGACCTCGTCGAGCGCGGCGAGCTGGCCGGGCTCAAGGACGGGCGCTACGCCGGCTGGGACGGCGAGCTCGGCAAGGCGATCCTCGGCGGCTCGCTGTCCCTCGCCGACCTCGAGGCCCGCGTCGCGGACGGCTCCATCGACCCGGGCCGCTCGTCCGGGAGCCAGGAGCGCCTCGAGAACCTCGTCAACCAGGCGATCTGGGCGGTCGACCGGCCCCGGCAGGCCTGACCGATGGGCGTCGTCCTCGGGATCGACGTCTCGACCACGGCGACCAAGGCGGTCGTCCTCGACGCCGCCGGCACGGTGCTGGCGATCGGCATCGTCGGCCTACGGGTTCGACCAGCCGCACCCGCTGTGGAGCGAGCAGGACCCGCACCTGTGGTGGACGGGCGCGACCGAGGCCATCGGGCGCGCGATGGCGGCCGCGGGCGTCGGTCGCGGCCGACGTCGAGGGCGTGGGCCTCACGGGCCAGATGCACGGCCTCGTCCTGCTCGACGCCGCCGGCGAGGTCCTGCGCCCGGCGATCCTGTGGAACGACCAGCGCACGGCCGCCGAGTGCGACGAGATCCGCGAGACGGTCGGCAAGGCGCGGCTCGTCGCGATCACCGGCAACGACGCGCTGACCGGGTTCACGGCGCCGAAGCTCGCCTGGGTGCGCGGCCACGAGCCCGAGGTCTGGGCGCGCGTCGCCCACGTCCTGCTGCCCAAGGACTACGTCCGCTACCGGCTGACCGGCGACTACGCCCTCGACAAGGCCGACGGCGCCGGCACGATCCTGTTCGACCTCGCGGCCCGCGACTGGTCGCCGGTGATGCTCGACGCGCTCGGGATCGACCCGGCGTGGATGCCGCCGACGTTCGAGGGCCCGCAGGTGACGGGCGTCGTGTCCGAGGCGGCCGCCGCGGCGACGGGGCTGCGCGCCGGCACGCCGGTCATGGCGGGCGGCGGCGACCAGGCGGCCAACGCGGTCGGGGTCGGCGCGGTGGTGCCGGGCCGGGTCGCGCTGTCGCTCGGGACCTCGGGCGTGGTGTTCGCGACGACCGATCGGCCCGCTGTTCGAGCCCGAGGGCCGCGTGCACGCCTTCTGCCACGCCGTGCCGGACCGCTGGCACATGATGTCGGTGATGCTCTCGGCGGCGGGCAGCCTGCGCTGGTTCCGCGACGCGATCGCGCCGGGCGTCGAGTTCGGCGACCTCGTGGACGACGCGGCCGCGGTGCCCGCGGGCAGCGACGGGCTCCTGTTCCTGCCCTACCTGTCCGGCGAGCGCAGCCCGCACCCGGATCCGCTGGCGCGCGGCGCGTTCGTCGGGCTCACGCTCGCCCACGACCGGCGCCACCTGACCCGCGCGGTGCTCGAGGGCGTCGCGTTCGGCCTGCGGGACGGCCTCGACCTCATGACGAGCGCCGGGATGGCGGCGCCCGACGCAGATCCGGGCGTCGGGCGGCGGCACGGCGAGCCCGCTGTGGCGCCAGATCCTGGCCGACGTCCTGCAGGCGGAGATCGCGACGGTCAGCACGACCGAGGGCGCCGCGTACGGCGCGGGCCTCCTGGCGGCGGTCGGCGCGGGCTGGTTCCCGACCGTCGAGGCGGCGACCGACGCCGTGGTCGTCGCGACGCCGACCGCCGTCGCCGGGCCCGGACGCCGCCCGGTACGGCGAGCTGCACGCCCGCTATGCGGAGCTCTACCCGGCGCTCGCGCCGATCGTTCCGGCTGGCCGGTCGGCCGCCTGACGCGACCGTCCGCCGCGGCCGGACTCGGGACCTCGACTAGCCGCGCAGCTCGATGGCGGCCTCGTCCGTCTCGGTGACCTCGCCCGGCTTCTTGCCCAGGATGATCATCGCCGAGGACCTCGTCCGTGGTCGACGTCGTCCTTCTTGACCGTGTCCACGAGCTGCCCGTGGTACATGACGCTGATCCGGTCCGACAGGTCGAACACGTCGTGGATGTCGTGGCTGATCAGGAAGATCCCGATGCCCTCGTCCTTGAGCTGGCGCGACGAGGTCGCGGACCTGGGCGGTCTCGGCCGGACCGAGCGCCGCGGTCGGCTCGTCCATGATCAGGATCCGGGCGTTGAAGTGGATCGCGCGGGCGATGGCGATGGACTGCCGCTGGCCGCCGGACAGCGACTTGCACCGGCGGCGTGAAGTTCTTGAAGTTGCGGGTTCAGGCGGCCGCATGACCTTGCGGGTCTCGGACTCCATCGCCGGCGTCGTCGAGCGAGCCGATGCGCGTCGTGCAGCTCGCGGCCGAGGAACAGGTTGCGCGGCGGCGTCGATGTTGTCGGCGAGCGCCAGCGTCTGGTAGATCGTCTCGATGTGCAGGGCCTTGGCGTCGCGCGGGTTGCGGATGCCGACCGGCTTGCCGTCGATCAGGATCTCGCCGCGAGTCGGCCGGGTGCGCGCCCGAGAGCACCCGCATCAGCGTCGACTTGCCGGCGCCGTTGCCGCCGACGAGGCCGATGACCTCGCCCGGCGTCGAGGTCGATCGGTGACGTCGTCGACGGCGTGGACGCCGCCGAACGCGACGCTGATGTCGCGCATCTCGACGAGCGGGTGCGCTCGCGGCGACGGTCACGGGCTGTGGCCTCCATCTGGCGTCACGACGGCCGCGCCGCCGGTTGAAGGTGTCGAACCCGACCGCGAGGATCAGGACGACCCCGGCGACGATGTTCTGGCCGGGCGAGTTGACGCCGATGAAGCTGCAAGCCCGTACGCGAGCGACTGCATCACGAACGCGCCGAGGACGGCGCCCGGGATCGTCCCGATGCCGCCGGCGAACGACGTCCCGCCGACGACCGCTGCCGCGATCACGTACAGCTCGTAGCTGACGCCGATGTCGAGCGTCGCCCCGTTGAGCCGGGCCGCCGCGATCGCGGCGGCCAGGGCGCACAGGATGCCCATCAGGACGTAGGTCTTGAGGATCGTGCAGCGCGTGTTGATGCCGGCGAGCTCGGCCGCGTCGGGGTTGCCGCCGTAGGCGTACACGTAGCGCCCGAAGCGCCGCCGGGTCGCGACGAAGGTCATCACGAGGGTCACGCCGATGAGCAGCAGGATCGGGAACGGGATGCCCGTCGGGATCATCGAGGCCGCCCGGCGGGACCGGGATGTTGTTCTGCTGCGCGTACTGCGTCGGCGAGGCCCTTCGGCCAGAGGTTGCTGTTCGCGAACCAGGCCGACGCCGAGCGAGGCAGCCGCAGCCGACGACGCCGAGGAGGACCTCCGCCCACATCGGCCGCGTCGGGAAGCCGTAGCGCCGTCGTCTGCCGACGGCTGTTGTACAGGCATGCCGATGATCGCGACGCAGCCGACCACGCCGAGCACCCAGGTCAGCGTCTCGCCCACGGAGCCCTGGGCCCCGCCGCCGAGCAGCTGGAAGGTGCGGGTCCAGCCCGGACACGGCGGCGCCGCTGGGACTGATACCAGACGACGCCGCGGATCGACAGCAGGCCGCCGAGCGTGACGATGAACGACGGGCACGCCGATGTAGGCGATGATGAAGCCCTGGAGCGCCCCGATCAGCCGGCCCCGATGGCGATGCCGAACGCCAGGGCGATGCGCCCAGCGGAACGGGAAGTCCGCGCCGATGCCCGAAGATGTGCGGGAACCAGTCGGTCATCAGCAGGGCGTAGCTCATCGCGATGAAGCCCCACGAGCGACCCGACCGAGAGGTCGATGTTGCGCGACACGATGACGAGGACCATGCCGGTCGCGATGATCGCGATGCCCGAAGCCTGGACGGCCATCGTGACCATGTTGCGTCGGCTGGATCAACTTGCCGCCGCTCAGGATGTGGAACGTGACCAGGATCAGCGACGAGCGCGACGAGCATGCCGAACAGGCGGAGATCGATCTCGGTCTGCGGCGACCAGGCCGCGGATCGAGGCCCGGGACTGCGGCTGGACCTGACTCGGATCCCGGTGCCGCGTCGGCGACGTCCTCGCACGTCGGCCCTCCTGGTGATGGAGCGAAGACGACCTGCGCCCCCGGGGGACCCGGGGGCGCAGGTTCGGATCGCTAGGTCAGCGGTCGGGGACCGCTACTTGCAGGCGGCCGGCGCCGTGGCGGCGTCGACGCCCTTGCACAGGTCGGCCTTGGTGATCTGCTTGCCGTCGATCGACCAGCTGCAGGTTGTCCTGCGGTGATGCGGGGTCGGCTGCAGGATGAACGAGGAGACGGTGTTGCCACCAGGGGTCGTGAAGGGCTGGCGGTGAGGCCGGCCGTCGGGGCGACCGTCGGGTCGATGAGGCCGTCCGGCAGCGTCAGGCTGGCCATGGTGCCGCCGCGCACAGCGCGAGGGCTGCGGCGCCGGCGGCCTTGCCGAGCTCGTTGGCGTTCTTCCAGACGTCGACGTACTGCTTGCCCAGGGCGAGGTTGTTCAGGTTGGCGGGGTCGCCGTCCTGGCCGCTGAGGGGCGGGATAGCCGTAGCTCTTGGCCGTCAGCGCGCCGACGACGCCGAGGGCCGTGCTGTCGTTCTCGGCGAGGATGGCGTCGATCTTGTTGCCGTCGGCGACGGCCTTGTCGATGATCGCTTCCATGTTGGTCTGGGCGTTCTCGGTCTTCCAGGCGTCGGTGAACGTGCCGTCAGCCGGGCCGACGATCTTGATGTCACCGGATGCGACCTTGTCGCTTGAGGCCGGCCTGCGTCCCAGCCCGCGGGCAGGAACGTCGAGGCGTTCGGGTCGCCCGGGTCGCCCTTGATCAGGACGTAGTTGCCCTTCGGGACCTTGGCTTGAGGATCGCGTCGGCCTCGGCCTTGCCGACGCCGACGTTGTCGAAGGTGATGTAGAGGATGCTCGGGATCCTCGATCAGGCGGTCGTACGCGATGACCGGGATGCCCGCGTCCTTGGCCTTCTGTGACCGCCGGCAGGATCGCCGTGGTGTCCTGGGCGAGGATGATCAGGACCTTGGCGCCCTTCGAGATCAGGGTGTCGACGTCGGTCGCCTGCTGCTCGGTGCTCAGGTTGGCGTCGGCGATCGATGTACTTGCCGCCGCCGGCCTCGACCGTCGCCTTGATGTTCGGCTTGTCGTGGGCCGCCCAGCGCGGCTGCTGGAAGTTGTTCCAGGAGACGCCGACGGTGCAGTCGGACGCGGACGCCGGCACCCGATGCCGGCGGCGCCGCTGGCGGCCGGCGTTGCGCTGCTCGACGAGCAGGCTGCCGACGAAGATGGCGGCGGCGCCCGCGAGGACGGCCAGCCTTCGAATGTTCATGCGCGTGTTCTCCTCCTCCGAATGACGACGGACGTCGTCATCCAATGCGCTGCGTTCGGCCCGTAGGCTACATCGTTAGGCAAACCCCTTTCACGCCTGTCGCCGCATTTCGAGGCGGCGGTCGATACGCGTCGATGGAGCGGATGCGGGCGCCCACGTCAGGCGCTCGCCAGGTGAAGCGTGTGGCTGGCGCGGCCGAACCAGGCCGCGGGATCGGAGAGCAGGGGCTCGAAGGCCATCTCGGCCGCGCCGACGAGCGGGGCGTTGACGCCGAGCGCCGCCGGGACGACCCGCACGAGCGCCGCGGACGCGGGAAGCGCGTAGCGGTCGAGCTCGGCCTCGAGCGGGCCGCGGACGAGCGGGTGCAGGCGGGCATGCGGCCCGCCCAGGATCACCAGCCGCGGGTTCAGGATGTTGATCGAGGCCGCCGAGGCCGATGCCCAGCCAGCGACCGACGTGTTCGAGCGCCGCGATCGCGGACGGCGACCCGGCCTCGGCCTCGCGCGAGGACGGCGTCGATCCCGGATCGGCCGGCGTCGGCGGGGTACCCGGCCAGGGCGAGGAGCATGCCCTCGCCGACCTCGGTCTCCCAGCAGCCGATCGATCCGCACCGGCAGGGCCGGCCGTCGGGGTTGATCGTGAGGTGGCCGATCTCGCCCGCGAAGCCCGCGACGCCCGTCAGCAGGCGGCCGTCGACGATCATGCCGCCGCCGACGCCGACCTCGCCGGACACGTAGAGCACGTTGTCGACGCCGACGGCCGCACCGCGCCGCGCCTCGCCGAGGACGCCGGCGTCGGCGTCGTTCATGACGACGATCGGGACGGCGGTCGCGAGCGCACGGGCGAGGCGTGCGCCGAGCGGGACGTCGATCCAGCCGAGGTTCGGGGCCATCGACACGAGGCCGTCGCTGCGCCGGACGACGCCGGCGACCGCGACGCCGATCCCGACGATCGGGCGGTCGTCGCGGCCCGGCAGGTCGTCGACCAGGCGCCGCGAGGTCCGCGACCACGTCGTCCACCGAGAGCTCGACCGCGGGGTCGCTCGACGCGGATCCGCTCGAGGGTCTGGCCGCCGAGGCCGACGATCGCGACCGCGATCGAGTCGACGAGGATCTCGAGGCGCGAGGACCGCGGCGCCGTCGGGGTTCAGCCGCACGAGCGGCGAGGGCCGGCCGGGCGTGCCGAGGGGGACGGGACGCTCCTCGAAGACGAGGCCGGCGGCGGCGAGCTCGCCGACGAGGGCGCGGATCGCGCTCCGCGTCAGGCCGGTCGCGGCGACGAGCTCGGAGCGGGAGAGGGGGCCGCGCTCGTGGAGGTCGCGGACGATGGCGCTGAGGTTGGCCCGGTGGACCGTTTCGCTGCGCTGTCCGACGTCGACGCGACCGACTCGCAAGGTTTGTGATCCTTTCTTGCAAACGTGTGCCAGACTCATACACCAGCGGGCCCGTGTCAAGTCGGCGCCACGCATGGCGCGCGCGGGGAGGTCGACCGGTGGGTCGGTTGCACGATGGAGCCGACGATCGCCCGACCGGCGACGCGTCCGCTGGGGCGTGCTGTCGACGGCGAACATCGCCACCGAGAAGGTGATCCCCGGGCCTCCGTCGCTCGCCACGCAGCGAGGTCCTCGGCATCGCGTCCCGCGAGGACGGGCGGGCGAGCGCCGTCGCGCACCGGCTGGGGATCGCGCGCGCGTACGGCTCGTACGAGGCGCTGCTCGCCGACCCCGACATCGACGCCGTCTACATCCCGCTGCCCAACCACCTCCACGCGCGCTGGACGATCGAGGCCGCCCGGGCCGGCAAGCACGTCCTGTGCGAGAAGCCGCTCGCGCTGACGGCCGCCGAGGCCCAGGGCATGGTCGATGCCTGCCGGGACGCCGGCGTCCTCCTGATGGAGGCGTTCATGTACCGCCAGCACCCGTCGTGGATCGCCGTGCGGGAGGTGGTCGCGTCGGGCCGGATCGGCACGCTGCAGGCGGTCGACAGCTGGTTCTCGTACTTCAACGACGACCCGGCGAACATCCGGAACATCGACGGAGGCCGGGGGCGGCGCGCTGTACGACATCGGCTGCTACTCGGTCAACCTGTCGCGGATGCTGTTCGGCGCCGAGCCCGTCCGCGTCACAGGCGGCCGTCCGGCGCGACCCGGACCTCGGCGTCGACGTGCTCACGAGCGGGATCCTCGAGTTCCCGGCGCGGCGTCGCGACCTTCACCTGCTCGACACGGAGCGAGACCGACCAGCGCGTCCACGTGTACGGCACGGACGGGCCGGATCTCGGTCGAGATCCCGTTCAACATCCCGCCCGACCGGCCGACCCGGATCTTCGTGACGGCCGGCGGCGATCCGCCCGTCGCGCCTGCCACCGAGACGCTGACGTTCGACACGGCCGATCCGTACGCCTGCGAGGCCGACCGCTTCGCGGACGCGGTGCTCGACGGCGTCCCGCTGCCGGTCGAGCCGGAGGACGCGGTCGCGAACCTGCTGGTGATCGAGGCGCTGTTCGCCGCGGCGCCTGACGCCGGCCGCGCGCCATCGCGGCTCCCGACGCCGACGCGGCCGGGCGTACATCGCGCCGCATGTCCAGCGAGCCGACGCCAGCCGGTCGTGACGCCATGAGCCGTCGCGGCCGCTGGGCGGCCGTCGCGGTCGCCGTCGTCGTGGTGGCGGCCGTCGGCGTCGCCGTCTTCCTCGTCGGTCCCGGCGGCATCGGTTCCGCGGCCCTCGGGCGCCGCGCTTCGTCGAGGAGACCGCGACCGCCGGCCTCGTACACACGTCTCGACGGCGGCGACTGACCGTCTCGACCGGCGGCGGCGTCGCGGTCTTCGACTGCGACGGCGACGGGCGACCGGACGTCTACGTCGCCGGCGGCGATCACCCGGCCGCGCTGTTCCGCAACGAGAGCCCCGTCGGCGGGGCGCTCCGGTTCACGCGCGTCGACGGGCTCGGGCACCGACCTCGGGTCACGTGACGGGCGCGTACCCGATCGACATCGACGCCGACGGCATCGCCGACCTCGCCGTGCTCCGGGTGGGCGGCACGGAGCTGCTGCGCGGCCTCGGCGGCTGCCGGTTCGAGGCCGCGGACGCGGCGTGGGGCGTCGCGCCGAGCCCCGCCTGGACGACGGCGTTCGCGGCGACCTGGGAAGGGGACGAACGCGATGCCCACGCTCGCCTTCGGGAACTACGTCTCGATCGACGACAAGCGGCCAGCCGCACATACGGGCTGTGCCGACAACGAGCTGTTCCGGCCCGCCGGCGACGAGGTCAACGCCGGCTACGCCCGCCGATCGCCCTGTCGCCGGGCTACTGCACGCTGTCGATGCTGTTCAGCGACTGGGACGGCTCCGGCCGTCGCGACCTCCGCGTGAGCAACGACCGCCACTACTACGCTCGAGCGGCGAGGAGCAGCTGTGGCGGGTCGCCGCCGGCGAGGCGCCGCGCCAGTACACGGCCGCGGACGGCTGGCAGAGCATGCAGATCTGGGGCATGGGGATCGCGAGCCTACGACCTCGACGGGCGACGGCCTGCCCGAGGTCTATCTCACGAGCCAGGGTGACAACAAGCTGCAGACGCTGATGACGGGCCCGACGCAGCCCGCCTACCACGACATCGCGCTCGCGAAGGGCGTGACCGTCGCGCAGCCGTACGCCGCGGCGGCGAGGCGCTGCCGTCCACCGCGTGGCACCCGGAGTTCGAGGACGTCAACAACGACGGCCTGATCGACCTGTTCGTGTCCAAGGGCAACGTCGGCGAGGTGCCCGACTACGCGACGAAGGATCCGAGCAACCTGCTCCTCGGCCAGCCCGACGGCACGTTCGTGGAGGGCGCGCCCGACGGCCGGGATCGTCATCGTTCGACAAGGGGCGCGGCGCGGCGCTCGCCGACTTCAACCAGGACGGCCTGCTCGACCTCGTCGAGGTCGAACCTCGACGCGCCGGTGCGGCTCTGGCGCAACGTCGGGTCGGGATCGGCCGATGCCCCGGCGCCGATGGGCGGCTGGCTCGCGCTCCGGCTGGGCCAGCCAGGCGGCAACCGGGACGCGATCGGCGCCGTCATCGAGACGAAGACCGGCGACGCCGTCCAGCGCCACGAGGTGATGGTCGGCGGCGGGCACATCGGCGGGCAGCTCGGCTGGCAGCACGTGGGGATCGGGCCCGCGACGGAGGCCCAGGTCCGGGTAACGTGGCCGGACGGCGAGGTCGGGCCCCTGGCTCACCGTCGCCGCGAACCAGTTCCTCGACATCGCGCGCGGCGCGACCCAGGCGACCCCGTGGTCGCCGCCCAGCCAGTGACGGAGGTCCGACGATGACGACGGCGCGCCTGACGACGGTGGACCTGCCCGACTTCGGGATGCCCGCCGTGCGCCCGGAGGTCCCGGCGTCGAGCGTACGCCGGCCGCCTGGCCGCGCTGCGGGAGCGGGCCGACGCCGCCGGGTTCGACCGCCTCGTCGTCTACGCGGACCGCGAGCACAGCGCGAACCTCGCGTTCCTGTCGGGCTTCGACCCGCGGTTCGAGGAGGCGATGCTGGTCGTCGGGCCGTCCGGCGACCCGCTGATCCTCGTCGGCAACGAGTGCTACGGGATGGCCGGGGCGGCGCCGCTGGCGATGCGCCGCGAGCGGTTCCAGGACTTCAGCCTGCCGAGCCAGCCGCGCGACCGCTCGCGGCCGCTCGCCGAGATCCTGGCGGGGGAGGGGATCACGGCGGGCTCGCGGGTCGGCGTGCTCGGCTGGAAGACGTACGCGGACGACGCGCGCATCGAGATCCCGGCGTTCATCGTGGACGAGCTCCGGGGCCTGGTGGGACCCGGCGGCTCCGTCCGCAACGCCAACGGCCTGCTCATCGACCCCGCCGACGGCCTGCGGATCATCAACGACGTCGACCAGCTCGCGGTGTTCGAGCACGCGTCGTGCCAGACGTCCGACGGGGTCCGGCGGCTGCTGGCCGGCCTCGCCGGCGCGACGTCGGACGGCATGACCGAGGCCGAGGCGGTCCGGCTCCTGCGCTGGAACGGGATGCCGCTGTCGTGCCACCTGATGCTGACCGCCGGCCCGCGCGCCGCCCTCGGGCTGCTGAGCCCCGGCGACCGGCCGCTCGGCCGCGGCGAGCCGTTCACCACGGCGTTCGGGATCTGGGGCGCGCTGACCTGCCGCGCCGGCTGGCTGGTCGAGGACGCCGGACGAGCTGCCGGACGGGGTGGGGGACTACGTCGACCGCCTCGCGGGCCCGTACTTCGCCGCGGTCGCGGAGTGGTACGGGGCGCTGCACGTCGGCCAGACCGGCGGCGCGCTCCAGGAGATCATCGACCGCCGGCTCGGCGACCCGTTCTTCGGGATCGGGCTCAACCCCGGGCACCAGCTCCACCTCGACGAGTGGGTGAACTCGCCGGTCTGGCGCGACTCGACGGTCGAGCTGCGGTCCGGGATGGCGATGCAGGTCGACATCATCCCGGCCACCGGGACGCCGTACTTCACGACCAACATCGAGGACGGGATCGCGCTCGCCGACGACGCGCTGCGCGCGTCGTTCGCCGCCGCGTATCCCGAGGCATGGGCGCGGATCCAGGCCCGCCGCGCGTTCATGCGCGACGCGCTGGGCATCGACCTGCATCCCGACGTGCTGCCGCTGTCGAACCTCGCGGCCGCCCTGCCGCCGTTCCTGCTGCGGCCCGACCGCGTGCTCGCCGCTGGCCTGACGCCACGGGCCCGGCGCGTTTGCCCAAATCAAGGGCGCTTGCTATTCTCCGCCGGTCGAAGAACAAGGAAATACAGTCACGCCATCGTTCGTGTCGGAGGATCGAGTGCCGCTCGCGCGGGAGAAGAAGCAAGAGGTGATCGGGCAGTACGCCGTCAAGGACGGCGACACCGGCTCTCCGGAGGTCCAGATCGCGCTCCTGACGGAGCGGATCCGGGACCTGAACGAGCACCTACGCCGATTCCCGAAGGACAACCATTCGCGCCGCGGCCTCCTCAAGCTCGTTGGACAGCGCAGGCGCCTGCTCGCGTACCTGATCAAGAAGGACGCCACGCGCTATCGGGCCGTCATCGGCTCGCTGGGGCTGCGCCGCTAGGTCTCGCCGCACGGACCCCGGGTCGTGAAACCCGGGGTCGTTCGTGTCCGGCACCTGCGCCCGCCTCGCCAATACCGCAGATCTCTCCGCGCACGTACGACCAAGGAGGTCGTTCACACGTGCCCACTCCCACCACGCTCGAGATCGAGTTCGGCGGCCGAACCCTGACCATCGAGACCGGCAAGCTCGCCGGCCTCGCCGGCGGCGCGGTCACCCTTCGCTACGGCGACTCGATGGTCCTCGGGACCGCCAACCGCTCCGAGCCCCGCCCCGGGCTCGACTTCTTCCCGCTCACCGTCGACTTCGAGGAGCGGATGTACGCGGCCGGCAAGATCCCCGGCGGGTTCATCAAGCGCGAGGGCCGCGCGTCCGAGGCCGCGACGCTCGCCGCGCGCCTCACGGACCGCCCGATCCGCCCGCTGTTCCCCGAGGGCTACAAGGACGACATCCAGCTCGTGATCACGGTCCTCTCGACGGACCACGAGAACGACCCGGACATCCTCGGCACCATCGCCGCGTCCGCCGCGCTGACCATCAGCGAGATCCCGTTCCAGGGCCCGGTCGGCGCCGTCCGCGTCGGCTACATCGACGGCGAGTACGTCCTCAACCCGACGTACACCCAGCTCCAGGAGTCGGACCTCGACCTCGTCGTCTCCGGCACCCGCGACGCGATCATGATGGTCGAGGCGGGGGTCAAGATCCTCCCCGAGGACGTCATGGCCGAGGCCATCCTCTTCGGGCACCGCTCGCTGCTGCCGCTCGTCGAGCTGCAGGAGAAGCTGCGCGAGCTCGTCGGCAAGCCGAAGCGCGTGCCGTACATCGAGCCCGCGACGGACTCCGTGCTCAAGTTCGCCGAGCTGGCGAAGGCGGGCGGCGAGTTCGTCGTCGTCGACGTCGAGACCACGGGCACCGACCCGAAGATGGCCGACCTCCTCGAGGTCGCCGCGGTCCGCGTCAAGGGCGGCAAGATCACCGACCGCTGGTCGACCTTCGTCAACCCCGGGCGCCCGATCGTCGGCCACCAGATGCACGGCATCACCGACAAGGACGTCAAGGGCGCGCCGAGCCCGGCCGAGGCCGCCCGCAAGGCGCTCGACTTCGTCGGGAAGGCGCCGTTCGTCGGCCACTCCGTCGGCTTCGACATCGCCTTCCTCGAGGAGGCGCTCGGCGACGGCACCCGCGTGGCCCAGGGCACGTACCTGGACACCCTGGTCGTCGCCCGCGAGGGGTACCCGGACCTCGAGAACTACAAGCTCGGCACGCTGGCCAACGTCTTCGGCGTCGAGCTGACGGCGAGCCACCGCGCGCTGCCGGACGCCGAGGCCACCGCCAACCTGCTGATCTGGTTCGCGAACGACCTCCCCGGCCGCATCGAGTCGCTGGGCGAGGGGATCGCGACCGCGGTCCGCGCCGCGAAGAAGGACGCCGCCGAGTCGGCGAAGCTCCTCGAGGCCGCGCGCCGCGCCGCCCGCGTCAGCAAGAGCCTGTTCTCGCTCGTGCAGAAGAAGACCGTCCGCAAGCTCGTCCTCGCCGAGGGCCTGCGCATGGACGGCCGCGCGACCGACGAGATCCGCCCGATCTCGGTCGAGGTCGGCCTGCTCCCGCGCGCACACGGCTCCGGCCTGTTCACGCGCGGCCAGACCCAGGCGCTGTCCGTCGCCACGCTCGGCGCGTCCTCGGACGTCCAGCGGATCGACACGATCAGCCCCGAGACCGAGAAGCGCTACCTCCACCACTACAACTTCCCGCCCTACAGCACGGGCGAGAACAAGCCGATGCGCGGCCCCTCGCGGCGCGACATCGGGCACGGCAACCTCGCCGGGCGCGCGCTGCTCCCGGTCCTGCCGAGCCAGGAAGAGTTCCCGTACGTGATCCGCGTGGTCTCCGAGGTCGTCGCCGGCAACGGCTCGACGTCGATGGCGTCCACCTGCGGCTCGACCCTCGCCCTCATGGACGCGGGCGTCCCGATCAAGGCGCCGGTCGCCGGCGCGGCGATGGGCCTCGTGCTCGACGGCGACACCGGCAACTTCGTGGTCCTCACCGACATCCTCGGCAAGGAGGACTCGATCGGTGACATGGACTTCAAGGTCACCGGGACGACGACGGGCATCACCGCCCTCCAGATGGACATCAAGGTCAAGGGCATCGACGAGCGGGTCATCCGCGAGGGGCTCAAGCAGGCCCTCGCCGCCCGCCTGTTCATCCTCGACAAGATGACGGCGGTCCTGCCGTCGGCTCGCCAGGAGATGTCCGACTTCGCGCCGCGGATCATCACGATCAAGATCAACCCCGAGAAGATCCGCGAGATCATCGGCAAGGGTGGGTCGATGATCCGGAAGATCCAGGAAGAGACCCAGACCGAGATCAACGTCGAGGACGACGGCACCGTCGAGATCGCCGCGGTCTCGGGCGAGAACTCGCGCAAGGCGATCGAGTGGATCGAGAGCCTGACCCGCGAGGTCGAGGTCGGCGCCCTGTACCTGGGCAAGGTCACCCGCCTGATGGGCTTCGGCGCCTTCGTCGAGATCCTGCCGGGCAAGGAGGGCCTCGTCCGGATCGGCGAGCTCGCCGACTACCACGTGCCGAGCGTCGAGGACGTCGTGTCCGTCGGCGACGAGGTCATGGTGGTGGTCATGGAGATCGACCGCCAGGGCCGGATCAACCTCTCCCGCAAGGCGGCCATGCAGCGGCACCTCGCCAAGTAGGCCGCCTCGCCTCAGCGCCACTCCAGCGCCCCCGGCACCGCCGGGGGCGCTTCGATTCCGGCCGGTGCGGGCCGGTCAGGCGCCCGGGCTGGGGAACCGGGGCTGCAGGTGGGCCACCGTCGACGCGATGGCGCGTGTGCTCCACGCCACGCTCACGGCGAGCACCAGGATGAACGTGACGACCCCGATCGCGATCGCCGCCGTCCCTTCGCCGATGACCAGGATCGCGACGGTCCCCGCCACGACGCCGCTCAACGCGGCATTGATCACCGCCAGCATGCCGACGACGGTCGTGAAGCCGTGGACGACCGAGCGCAAGGTCCGGCCCTGCACGTCCGCGCCGTAGCCGGCGAAGATGCCGACGATGTCATCGTGGTGGCCGGTGATGAAGTACGCATCGAGGCCGGGGACGGTCTCGTGGTAGGCGTGGCGCAGCCGGTTCATCCCCTGCAGCAACCGGATGTCCTCGCTGGTGGAGGTCGAGACGCGGCCCATGGTCGCGAGGCCGATGAACAGGTCGAGGCCGAGCACGAGCACGACGATGCCGAGGAACTCCCCGGAGATCCGCATCGCCGTCGACATCAGGCCGAGCGCGACGAGGGTCGCGGCCAGGAAGCTCAGGAACATGCCGGCGCGGGCGAACGCCTCGTTGTAGACGAGCGAGCGGGCCGACAGCAGGCTCCAGTGCTCGGTCGTGAGGATGGTGAGGGCTCGCGGATCGTCGACCGGGGACGCATCGCCCGCGCCGTCGCGACCCCGAGCCGCCGCCGGGCCCGGGTGCTCCATCGGGGCTGGCGTGATCGTGCGGTCGTCCATCGGCGGCTCCAGGTGCGGGTCGAGTTCCCGCAGGATGCCGCATCGGCGTCGAGCGGACCTCGCCGTTTGGAGCCGGACGCCCACTGCCCGCCATCGACGAACGCGCGTTCGACCTCGGACCTCGGTGCGTCGAGGCCACGCCGATTGCCGGGACGGGCTGCTCTTGCGACGCGCAGGTCTGTATCGTGTCGCCTGCCGGCGACCGACCGGCGGGATGGAGGGGTTCGTCCTGGCGCACCGGCGTCGCAGGCTCGCCGCCATCGTGCTCGCGACGATCGTGGTGTCGCTGCCTTGCGGAGCCGCTCGCGCGGCCGGCCCGTACGACCTCGAGCTCCCGACGGGCCTGCGGATCTCGGGGACCATCGAGGACTCGCACGGCGCGGGCGTCGGGGGCGCTGACGTCATGGCATGCGTCGCCGTCGACGACTGTGCCGTCGGTTCGACGCTTTCGGCGGCCGACGGATCGTTCTCGATTCGTGGACTGGTCAGCGGCAGCTACTTCGTCGAGGCCCAGCCACCCGACGGCGCCAACCTGCTGAGCAGCTGGCACACGGGCACGCCGGGCGGCTCGCACGTCGTCGCCGACGCCGTGGCCGTGGACCTCGGGGCCGACGTCGCGGGGATCGAGCTCAGCCTGCCGGATGGCCTGCGGGTCACGGGTCATGCGAAGTCACCGGAGGGCGATCCGGTCGCCGGGGTCAACGTCTACGCGAACGGCGCCACCGGCTCACCGGTGCCATCGACGGTCGACGGCGCCTTCGCGGTCGTCGGACTGGAGCCGGGCACGTTCGGGCTGCACGTGTCCCCGCCCGAAGGCGGCGAGTACCCGGCCGGATGGCTGGCGAGCGGGACGGTCGACGAGTCGTCGGCCGCGGCGACCCAGGTCGAAGTCGTCGACACCGACGTCGACATCGGCGACGTGACGCTGTTCCGCGGTCGGACGATCACGGGCCACGTGACGAGGCCCGCCGACACCCCGGTGGACATCGAAGCGATCGACGCGTCGACATCCTCCATGGGGCACGTCGATGGGGCAGGCAACTTCACGATCCGGGGCCTCTTTCCAGGGGCCTACCACCTCTTGTTCGAGGTGCCGAGAACGTCCGACTTCTTTGACGACCAGTTTCCGTACGGCTTGTACGACGGTCAGGGCAAGACGCTGGCCCCACAGACCGCCGCCGGCGTCGTGGTGGATGTCACGGCGGCCAACGTCTCCGGGATCACGGCTGTGGTTCCGAAGCTCGGACGGATCCAGGGCGTCGTGACGGACGCGAACGGACCCGTTGTCGGCGCCGGCGTCCGCCTTTGCGATCCGGACCTCGGCTGCGCCGCCTCGACGACCGACGCGAGCGGCCGGTTCGTCGCCCGGAACGCGCCGCCCGGCTCGTACACGATCCAGGCGGGCGCAGCGCATCACGTCGTGGTCGCATACGCCGCCGGACGGACGATCCCGGATGGCTTCGCCGGGATTCCGGTCACGGTCGGGGCGGCAGGTGTGTCGGGGATCTCCATCGTGCTGCCGCTGGGCGGGTCGATCGATGGCCGGATCTCCGGCGCCGGCGATGTTCCGGCCGTGGGCGTCAACGTCGCCGGCAGTCCACTCTCGGGCGGTGTCTGGGAGTTCGGACCCGGCGGGACCGTGACGGAAGCCGATGGCGCGTTCTCGGTCGGCGGCCTGGTCGACGGCGACTACCACCTCGCGGCATCGCCCCCGCAGAACACAGACCTCCGCGGCGGCTACTGGTCGACGGGCGGCTGGACCACGGACTACGGCTCCGCGACGACGATCCACATCGACGACGCCGTCCCGCCGACGGTCGCGGCACCTTCCGTGTCGTTGAGCGCCGGCGCGCAGCTCGGGACGTCGACCGTTCCGGTCCGGATCGCCTGGACCGCAAGCGATCCGGGTTCGGGGATCAGCCAGTACCGCGTGCAGCAGCAGACGAACGGCGGATCATGGGCAGCGGTGTCGTCACCGCTGCTGGCGGGGCTCGAGCGGTCCTACGCGCCGTCGTCGACGACGACCCATCGGGTGCGCGTCCGGGCGGAGGACTTCTCGGACAACATCTCCGGTGATCTGCCCGGCGCGACCTTCCGGGTGCTACGGACCGAGCAGTCTGCCAAGGCCGTGACCTGGCACGGCAAGTGGTCAAGGTCCTCGTCCGCCAGCGCGTCTGGTCGCTCGTATCGCCGGTCAACGGCCGCCGGGGCCAGCGCGAGCTACCGGTTCAGTGGCCGGTCCATCGGCTGGGTGGCGCGGGTCGGCGCGTCGTACGGCCGCGCCAAGGTCTACGTGGACGGCCACCTTGTCACGACGGTGGATCTCGCGCAGGCCGCGAGCTCGCGGCGGATCGTCTTCGCAAAGACCTGGGCGACGAGCTCCACCCACACCATTCGCGTGGTCAACCTCGCGACCCACGGACGGCCCACGATCGACGTCGACGCCTTCGTGGTCGTCCGCTAGATCCCGTCGCGACCGCGCCGCGTAGCTACCAGGTGCGGGGCTGGATTCGGGTGTCGAGATCGCGGGTGTCGATGCCGGAGACCGTCGCGAGGATCCCGAACACGGCCAGGATCAGGACGGCGATGAGGAGTTCCATACCGGTCATGTTGCGCCTGGGGATTGATCAGAGCAATCGGATGTGATCCAATAAGACATCATGACAACTGATTATTCGACGACCGATCGGACGACCGGCGGTGCGGTGCTCCCGGATGCCCTCACGGACCTCAGCCTCCGCCAGCTGCTGAGCTTCCGCGCCGTGGCGGACGAGGGGTCGTTCCATGGGGCGGCCGACGCCCTCGACTACACGCAGTCGGCGGTCAGCCAGCACGTGATGGGGCTCGAGGCGGCGCTGGGCGTTCGGCTGTTCGACCGCGGCCGGGGCCGCCGGACGGTCGAGCTCACCGAGGCCGGCCGACTGCTCCAGCGCCACGTGGAGGCGATCACCGACCGCCTCCAGGCCGCACGCGCCGACCTGCTCGCCTACGCGGCCGGCGAGACGGGCACGCTCCGCGTCGGGGTGTACCAGAGCGTCGGAACGCGGGTGCTGCCGGCGATCATCGGCCGCTTCGGCGAGGCGTGGCCCAACGTCGAGATCCGCCTCACCGAGGCCAACAGCGACCAGGGCCTGTTCGAGCTGCTCGGACCGGGCGCGCTCGACCTCTCGTTCGGCGTGCTGCCCCTCCAGGAGGGCCCGTTCGAGGCGGTCGAGCTCCTCCATGACCCGTTCGTGCTGGTCACCGCCGCCGGATCGCCGCTGGCCGGCATCGCCGGCATGCCGTCCATGCAGCTCATCGGCGAACAGCGGCTGATCGGCTTCCGCTCGTGCAGGAGCACCCGCTGGGTCGAGGACCACATGCGCGCGCGCGGCGCCGAGCCGAACTTCGTGTTCCGATCCGAGGACAACGGCACGGTCCAGGCGATGGTCGGGGCCGGGCTTGGCACGGCCCTGGTGCCGCTCCTGGCGGTCGACACGACGGACCCCGCGGTGCGGATCATCGCGACCGACCTGCCGGCCCGTCGCATCGCGCTCATCTGGCACCGGGATCGATACCGGTCGCCGGCCGCGAAGGCGTTCGCGGAGATCGCGCTGGAGGTCGCGGCCGGGATCAGGCTGGAGCTCGACGACGTGGCGCCGGCGGCCGGCGGCAGCCGTCTGATAGGTCGACCGTACCCCCCGGTCCGGCCAGAGACGCGCTGGTATACTCCGCCGGTGCCCGACAACCTGTCAGCAAAAGGTCGGACCATGCCCGAAAGCCACCCCGAATTCCCTGATCGTCGCCGTCGTCGGCGCCACCGGCGCGGTCGGCCGGACGATGACCCAGGTCCTGCTCGAGAAGCAGTTCCCGATGACGGCCCTGCGCCTGCTCGCGTCCGAGCGGTCCGCCGGCCGCCGCGTGACCGTGGGCGACCGGGAGATCGAGGTCGAGCTGGCGACGCCGGACGCGTTCGAGGGCGTCGACATCGCGCTGTTCAGCGCCGGCGGCGACACGTCGAAGGCGCTCGCCCCCGAGGCCGCGAAGCGCGGCGCGACGGTGATCGACAACTCGTCGGCATGGCGCATGGATCCGTCGGTCCCGCTCGTCGTCTCGCAGGTCAACGCGGACGACCTCGCGTGGCACGAGGGCATCATCGCCAACCCGAACTGCTCGACGATGCAGCTGATGCCGCCGCTGATGGCGCTGCGCGACGCCGTCGGGATCGAGCGGATGATCGTCGACACGTACCAGTCGGTCGCGGGCACCGGCCACAAGGCGATCGTGGAGCTCGAGGAGCAGGTCAAGGCCCACGTCGAGGGCCGGCCGAAGGTCGCGTCGGTCTACCCGCACCCGATCGCGTTCAACGCCCTGCCGCACATCGACGTGTTCCTCGACAACGGGTACACGAAGGAGGAGTGGAAGGTCGTCACGGAGAGCCGCAAGATCCTCCACCTGCCGGAGCTCCGCATCTCGTGCACGGCCGTCCGGGTGCCGGTCTTCGTGAGCCATTCCGAGGCCGTCCACGTCGAGACGCGCGCGCCCGATCACGCCGGCCGAGGCCCGGGCGCTGTTCGCCGGCGTCAAGGGCGTCGTGGTCCAGGACGACCCGGCGGCCAACGAGTACCCGCTGGCCGAGACGGCCACGGGATCGGACGACGTGTTCGTGGGGCGGGTGCGCCAGGACCCGTCGATCGAGGGCAACCGCGGGCTCGCGTTCTGGGTCGTGTCGGACAACCTGCGCAAGGGCGCGGCGTCGAACGCGGTCGAGATCGCCGAGGCGCTGCTCGAGCGCGGCTGGGTCAAGGCCGCGAGCCGCCGGACGAGCGCGGCCGCCGGCCAGTCCACCTCGGATCGGGAACCTGTCGGGGCGTCCGGGGGGCGGCCCGCGTGATGCGCGACGAGCGCCGGGTGGCGCTCGAGGCCATCGCGAGCGAGGTCCGCGCCTGCACCCGCTGCCGCCTGCACGAGGGCCGGGGCAAGGCCGTCCCGGGGGAGGGGAGCCCGGACACCGAGGTCGTGTTCGTGGGCGAGGGCCCCGGGTTCAACGAGGACCGCGAGGGCCGGCCGTTCGTCGGTCGCGCCGGCGGCCTGCTCGTCCAGCTCCTGGGCTCGATCGGCTGGCAGCGCGAGGACGTGTTCATCACGAACGTGGTCAAGTGCCGGCCGCCCGACAACCGTGACCCGCAGCCGGACGAGATCGCGGCCTGCGCGCCGTACCTGCGCCGGCAGCTCGAGGCGCTCGACCCGGCGGTGGTCGTCACCCTCGGCCGCTACTCGATGGGCGCGTTCATGCCCGGCGCCCGGATCGGGCAGGTCCACGGGACGACCGCGCCGATCGATCCCGAGCTGGGACCGTCCGACGGGGTCGCGTTCGCGATGTACCACCCGGCCGCGGCGCTGCGGACCCCGGCGTTCGAGCGCGAGAGCTACGCGGACATCGCGCGGGTGCCGGCCGTCCTCGAGCGCGCCCGCGAGCACCGGGCCCAGGCCGAGGCCCCGATCGAGACCACCCGGGTCGCGGCCGCCACCGGCGCCCAGCCCCAGCCCCGCTCCCACCGCCGGCGCACCGGCGCCCGAGCCCGCGTCCGACGACGCTTCCCAGCTGACCCTCTTCTAGCCGCCAGGACGGACGAACCACATGGCCGACCCGAGCACGCCGCTGCGCATCATCCCGCTCGGCGGGGTGGGCGAGATCGGCAAGAACATGTACTGCTTCGAGTACGGCGACGACATCGTCGTCATCGACTGCGGCCTCATGTTCCCCGACGAGGAGATGTTCGGCATCGACCTCGTCGTGCCCGACGTCACGTACCTCAAGGAGAACCGCTCGAAGGTCCGGGCGTTCCTGATCACGCACGCGCACGAGGACCACGTCGGCGGCCTGCCCTACGTCCTGCCCGAGTTCCCGGGCGTGCCGGTCTACGCGAGCACGCTGGCGCGCGGCCTCCTGGGCAACAAGATCAAGGAGCACCGGCTCCACAACAACCCGCTGCTCGAGCTCGAGCCCGGCGACGAGCTGCCCCTCGGCCCGTTCACCGCGGTGCCGTTCCGGATCGGCCACTCGATCCCGGACGCGATGGGGATCGCGCTGCGCACGCCGGTCGGGACGGTCGTCCACACCGGCGACTTCAAGTTCGACCACACGCCGGTCGACGGCAAGCTGTCCGACTTCCACATCCTCGCGCGGCTCGGCGAGGAGGGCGTGATCTGCCTCCTGTCCGACTCGACGCGCGCGGAGAACCCGGGCTACACGCCGTCCGAGCGCACGGTGGGCGACGCGTTCCGCGAGATCATGGAGCCGCTCGACGGCCGGGTCATCGTCGCCACCTTCGCCAGCAACATCGCCCGCATCCAGCAGGTGCTCGACGCCGCGGCCGAGATGGAGCGCAAGGTCGCGGTCATCGGCCGGTCCATGGAGCAGAACTTCCGGATCGCGACCGACCTCGGCTACCTCAAGTACGACCCGTCCTCGATCGTGCCCAAGGACAAGATCAAGGACATCGCCGACGGCAAGCTCGTGATCGCGACGACCGGCGCCCAGGGCGAGCCGATGGCGGGCCTCGCGCGGATGGCGAACCGCGACCACCGCTTCGTCGAGATCCAGCCCGGCGACACCGTGATCGTGTCGGCCAGCCCGATCCCGGGCAACGAGGAATACGTCGCCCGCACCATTGACAACCTGTTCAAGGCGGGTGCGAACGTGTACTACCACACGATCAAGCGCGCCCACGTCTCAGGCCACGCGAGCCAGGAGGAGCTCAAGCTCATGCTCGGGCTCACCAAGCCGACCTACTTCATCCCGATGCACGGCGAGTTCCGGATGCAGGTCCAGCACGGCCGCCTCGCGATCGAGACCGGCGTGAAGCCCGACAACGTCTACATCATCGAGAACGGCACGCCCATCGAGATCTGGCCCGACGGCTCGGCGCGCCGCGGCCAGCCCGTGTCGGCCGGCTACGTCTACGTCGACGGGCTGTCGGTCGGCGAGGTCGGCGACGTCGTGCTGCGCGACCGTCGGGCGCTCGCGAACGACGGCATGTTCATGGTCGTCGTCCAGGTGGACAAGCAGACCGGGCGCGTCGTCGGGCGGCCCGAGATCATCACGCGGGGGTTCGTCCACGGCAACGAGGAGGACCCGATCATCGAGGAGGCGATCCGCCGCATCCGCGAGGCGCTCGACCAGCCGGGCGACCGGATCAGCGAGGTCGCGCTGCTCAAGACGCAGATCAAGGACGGGGTCTCCCGCTTCCTGTACGAGCAGACCAAGCGCCGCCCGATGGTGTTCCCGGTCGTGGTCGAGGTCTAGCCGATGGCGACGCGTCGACGCACCGCCGCCTCCCGCACCTCGTCGAGCCGCCGTTCGCAGGCGTCGAAGTCGTCGTCTCGCGGCGCGTCGACGGCCGCGAAGCTGTCGCTCGGGCTGTCGCCCGCGGTCGTGCGCTCGCTGATCGGGATCGTGCTGCTGGTGCTCGGCGCCGTCACGCTGATCGCCCTGATGCTGCCGGGCCAGGGGGCCCTGACCGACTGGTGGCGCAACCTCGCCGTGCCGTACTTCGGGGCCGGACGCTGGCTCCTCCCGTTCGTGCTGCTGCTGTCGGGCTGGTACCTCGAGTGGGGTCCCGGCAAGGAGCCGGGCGCGCCGTGGGGGCGCACGCTGCTGGGCATCGGGATGTCCTACGTCGGGATCCTCGGCCTCATCCAGCTGGTCGAGTTCTCGGGCGAGTTCACGGGCGGCCGGATCGGCCGGTTCCTGAGCGGCCTGCTCGAGCCGCTGCTCACGACGCCGGGCGCGTTCGTCATCCTCATCGGGCTCACGATCGCCGGGCTGCTGATCGCGTTCGACATGCCGCTTCGCGCGCTCATGTCACCCGCGACACGCGCGGCGAAGGCGGCGGGAACGACCCTCCAGGACCGCACCGCGCGCGCGGCCGACACCGTGGTCGCCGCGAAGAGCGCCGACGCGAAGGGCGCCGAGGTCGCCGCGGCCGCCGTTGGCGTGGGCGTCATGGCCGAGCCCGGCCGCAAGGGCCGTGCACCGAAGGTCCCCGCGGTCGACGCCCCGGGACAGACGGGTGTCTGGGGCACCGACAACGGCGGCGACGGCGTTCCCTACGGGGTCCAGAACCCGCCGCCGACGTCCGCGACGATCGCGCCGCTCCGCATGCCGGGCGGCGCGGCCGCGCCGGCGATGGCGGTCGCGGCGACCGCGCTCCGCGATCCGGCGGACGTCACCGACGCGGCGGACTCGCCGGCCCGCCGCGAGGCGATCGCCTGGGTGCTGCCGCCGATCGAGCTGCTCGACCTCAACGAGCTGCCGACGGCCGCCGCCGGCGCCACCGCGGACGCGGTGCACGTGTGGAACGAGGCGCGGATCATCGAGAAGCTCAAGAGCTTCGACATCGACGCCCGCATCGTCGGCCGCAACGCGGGCCCGGTGGTGACGCAGTACGAGGTCCAGCCGGCGCCGCACATCAAGGTCAGCCGGATCGAGGCGCTGTCCGACGACCTGTCCATGGCCCTGGCCGCGCGGAGCATCCGGATCGAGGCGCCGATCCCGGGCAAGAGCGCGGTCGGCATCGAGGTGCCGAACAAGGAGTTCAACGTCGTCGCGCTGCGGCGGATCCTCGACGAGGTGGACTTCCGCGGCTCGGGCTCCACGCTCACGTTCGCCCTCGGGCGCGACGTGGCGGGCAAGGCGATGGCCGTCGACCTCGCCAAGATGCCCCACCTGCTGATCGCGGGCGCCACGGGCTCGGGCAAGAGCGTGATGGTCAACGCGCTGATCACGAGCCTGCTGTGCAACGCGACCCCCGACGACACGCGGATGATCCTGATGGACCTCAAGCGGGTCGAGCTCGCGGGCTACAACGGGCTGCCGCACCTGCTGGTCCCGGTCATCACCGAGCCCGAGCGCGCGAAGTCGGCGCTCAAGTGGGCGGTGGGCGAGATGGAGAACCGCTACCGGCGGTTCGCCGGCGCCACGGCCCGCAACATCAAGGCGTTCAACGAGTCGCGCGTCGACCCCGCGGACCGGCTGCCGTACATCGTCATCGTCATCGACGAGCTCGCCGACCTGATGATGCGCGAGGGCAAGCACGTCGAGGACCCGATCGTCCGCCTCGCCCAGAAGGCCCGCGCGACCGGCATCCACATGGTGCTCGCGACGCAGCGGCCGTCGGTCAACGTGGTCACGGGGCTGATCAAGGCCAACTTCCCGAGCCGGATCGCGTTCGCGATGGCCTCCCAGATCGACAGCCGCACGATCCTCGACGCGCCCGGCGCGGAGGACCTCATCGGCCGCGGCGACATGCTCTACCAGCCGTCGGACCTGCCCCGCCCGATGCGCCTCCAGGGCGTGTTCGTGTCGGACGCGGAGATCGGCCGCATCACCGACCAGTGGCGGGGCCAGATCGACGATCCGCACTACGACATGGCGATCATCGAGGGCGACGAGGAGTCGACGGGCTCGGTCGACGACCTCGCCGACGAGGAGGCCGACCGCCTGCTGCCCGATGCCGTTTCGGTGATCCGGGAGTACGATCGTGCATCCGCGTCGCTCCTCCAGAGGCGGCTGCGGATCGGCTACGCGCGTGCCGCCCGGATCATCGACCAGCTCGAGGCGCGTGGCTACGTGGGGGCGTTCGACGGATCGAATGCCCGGATGGTCCTGCGACGGGAAGACACCGCCGCGCAGGCCAGCGACGAGGACGACGCATGACCACGCGAGACGAGCTGCGACGGCGTCGCGCCGGGACGCGCGGCGAGGTGGGCGAGGGGTTCGCCGCCGACGCCGGCCCGTCGCTGCCCGAGCGGCTCCACGCGGCGCGCGAGCGCAAGGGCGTCGACCTCTACCGGGCCGAGCGCGACACGAAGATCCGCTCGCGCTACCTGGCCGCGCTCGAGCACGGCGAGTACGCCGAGCTGCCGGGCGCCGTCTACACCAAGGGCTTCCTGCGCAACTACGCGCTGTACCTCGGCCTCGACGCCGAGGACGTCATCCGCCAGTGGAAGCGCGAGCGCGGCGACGCGTCGATCCCGCCGGAGCCGGCGCTCGCGGTGCCCAAGCCGCTCGAGGCGCCCCGCCAGGGCCTGACGTTCTCGCCCGCCGTGGTCGTCGCGGCGCTGCTGACCGTGCTGATCGCCGTGTTCGCCGTCTTCCTCGGCGTCCAGCTGATCCGGTTCGCGAAGCCGCCGACGCTCGCCGTCACCGATCCGGCGACCGCCGTGATCGACGTCGCCGAGGACGCGACCGCGTACACGCTGCGCGGGACGTCGATCCCCAACGCGACGATCACCGTCGCGGCCGCCGGCAAGGACCAGCCGTACCGCGAGTCGGCCGACTCGGCCGGGCAACTGGCAGGTGGACGTCGAGCTGCGCCGCGGGCGCAACCAGTTCGACATCAACGCGCTCGACGCGGACACCGGCAAGACCGCGGACACGCCGGCGCGCGTGTTCATCACGGTGCCGTTCAACGTCGCCGAGGCACCGGCGCTGACGGTCGATTCGCCGGCCGAGGGGGCGCAGTTCGCGAACGGCTCGATCCCGGTCAAGGGCTCGACCACGAACGCGAAGACCGTCTCGGTCTCGGCGATCCTCACCGGACCGGCGAAGGGCGCCCCGCCCAGCACCGCGCCGTCGCCGGCCACCGGCAAGCCCGACGTCGGGCCCGACCACCGTCAACGTCGACACGGACGGCACGTTCGACGCCCCGCTCGACCTCGCCGCCGGGAAGTGGCAGGTCGCCGTCACGGCCACGTCGCCCGAGGGGAAGACCGTGACCGTGACGCGGAACGTCGCGATCACCTACCAGGGCGTCAACCTCGTGGTCGAGATCAAGGGGTCCCGGGCCTGGCTCAAGGTCTGGGTGGACGGGAAGCTGTCCGACGTGACCGGCGCGGCCGGGCGCGTCTACGACCCGGGCAAGACCGTCACGTTCACGGCCAAGCAGTCGGTCGAGGTGCGGACCGGGAAGTCGAGCGCGACCTTCTTCACGCTCAACGGCGACGACCTCGGCCACATGTCGAACAAGAGCAACCCGGAGACCTGGCTGTTCGCGCCACCCGCCCCGCCCGCCCGGACCTCCCGCACCTGACGTGACGGACCCGCTCGTCGAGCTCGCGGAGCGCCTGCAGGCGCGGTGCGTGGCACGCGGGCTGACCCTGGCGACGGCCGAGTCGTGCACGGGCGGCCTCGTCGCCCACGTGGTCACCGAGGTCCCCGGGTCGTCCGCGTACCTCGTCGGCGGCGTCGTGGCGTATTCGAACGCCGTCAAGGAACGGGAGCTGGGCGTCCCGGCCGACGTGCTCGACGCCCACGGGGCGGTCTCCGCCCAGGTCGCGGTGGCGATGGCCGAGGGCGTGCGCTCGCGGCTGTCGACGGACCTCGGCGTCGCGGTCACCGGGGTCGCCGGGCCGGACGGCGGCACGGAGGCGAAGCCCGTGGGCCTCGTCTACGTGGCGGTCGCGGGCGGCGGCGAGCCGTTGGTGCGCCGCTTCCAGTGGCCGGGGGACCGATCGGAGAACAAGCGCGACTCGGCGCGGGCGGCGCTCGAGATGCTGCTCGAGCGGGTCGGGGCCGGGTGACGGTCCGCGCGGCCGCCGACGTCGGGGCCGGCCTGGCGCCCGCGCGGGACGCGCGGCCGATCGTCCCCGGCGAGCGGATCCACGTCGTGGGCGCCGCCGGCGCGGGCGCGTCCGCCGCGGCGCTCCTCGCCGCGTGGGCCGGGGCGTCGGTGGACGGCTGCGACCCGGGCGGCCCGGGGCCGTACACGCCGGCGCTCGACGCTGCCGGGCATCGAGGTGGCGCCCGCCCACGATCCGTCCCACGTGCGGCGCGGCCTCGTCGGGCGGGCCGCCGGCGCGCCTCGCGGTGACCAAGGCGCTCACCGCGATCGACCCCGGCAACGCGGAGCTGGCCGCCGCCCGCGAGCTCGGCGATCCCGATCGAGCCCTGGCAGCAGGTCGTCGCCGACGCCGCCGCGGGCCGGCGGATGGTCGGCATCGCGGGGACGCACGGGAAGAGCACCTCCGCGGGCTGGCTCGTCCACGTCCTGGCCGTCGGCCGGCCGCGATCCCGGGGCGTTCGTCGGCGCGCTGCTGCCCGCGGCCTGACCGGGCTCGGGGTCGCCGCGACCGCCCGACGCGGCGCCGGCGACGCGTTCGTCGTCGAGGCGGACGAGTACGCCGGCAACTTCGACGCGTACCGGCCGGACGTCATCGTGCTCACCTCGGCCGAGTGGGACCACCCGGACGTGTTCGCCGACCGGGCCGCCGTGCTGGCCGCGTTCGAGGCCTGGATCCGCCGGGCGGGGGAGCGCGAGGGGCGGCGGGACGACGCCGAGCCGCCGGTCCTCGTCGCGAACGTCGGCGACGCCGGCGTGGCCGAGCTCGTCGCGCGGCTCGCCGACTGGCCGGGGCGCATCGTCGCGACGGCGATCCTGGACGCGGCCCCGCAGCGGCTCGGCAGCTTCGCCCGGGGGATCGCGGAGCGGTTCACGAGCGCCGCCGGCCCGGCCGACGTCGTGCTCGGCCGGATCACGGCCACCGAGCCCGACGCCACGACGCTCGAGATCGCCGGCCTCGACCCGCTCACGGGCCCTCGGCCGGTCCGCCTGCCGACCGCCGGCCGCCACAACGCGATGAACGCCCTGGGCGTCGCGGGTGCCGCCGCCGCGCTCGGCGTGGACGCCGCGGCGATCGCCGCCGGGCTGGCGGGGTTCGGCGGCGTCGGGCGCCGGCTCGAGCGCAAGGGCGAGGCGGCGGGCGTGGTGGTGTACGACGACTACGGGCACCACCCGACGGCGATCCGCGAGACGCTCGCGGCCGTCCGCCAGCGGGAGCCCGGCCGCCGCGTGTGGGCGGTCTACGAGCCGCTGACCTTCCACCGCACGGCGGCGCTCCTCGACGGCTTCGCCGACGCCCTCGCCGGGGCGGACGCCGTCGCCATCGCCGACATCTGGGCCGGCCGCGACCCGGACACCTCGGTGAGCTCGGCGGCCGGCCTGGCCGAGGCGGTCGCGCGCCGCGCGCCGGCGATCCCCGTCGCGGCGCCGGGCAGCGTGGAGGCGACCGCCGCGTGGCTCGCGGGCGAGGTCCGGTCGGGCGACGCGGTCCTGGTGATGGGCGGCGGCCGCTCGTACCGGATCGGCGAGCTGCTGCTCGAGCACCTGGAGGACCGATGACCGTCAGCTATCCGCAGGGCTACGACCTGCTCGAGGCGTTCATGAAGGCGCGCAAGCGCTACGAGGGGGACGCGTTCGTCGACCTGTTCGCCGAGGACGCCCAGGTCCTGCTCGACCCGTTCGGCCCGCCGCTGGCGGGTCACAACGCGATCCGGGCATACTTGCTCGAAGCGGCCGACGCGGAGCGCCACTACGACCTGGCCATCGAGCGCCATTGGGTCTCTGGCGACACCGTCCTGGCCGCGTGGCACGCCAGCTGGAACCGGCGCACGGACGAGGCGACGGTCCGGCAGGCAGGCTTCCTCGCCGCCGAGGTGGGCGGGGACGGGCGCATCGTGCGCCTGCGGCTGTGGACGGTGACCCGCGAGCACCTCGCGGGCTAGGAGGAGCGCGATGGCGGGCGAGGTCTCGTTCGACGTCGTGTCGGACTTCGACGAGCAGGAGCTGCGGAACGCGCTCGACCAGGTCCGGCGCGAGGTCCAGCAGCGCTACGACTTCAAGGGCGCGACCGTCGAGCTGACCCAGGACAAGGGCGAGATCGTGCTCCTGACGGACGACGACTTCCGGGCCCGCGCCGTGCGCGACCTCATCGAGTCCAAGGCGGTTCGTCGCAACCTGTCCCTGAAGATCTTCGACTGGGGCACGGTCGTCCCGTCGGGCGGCAACAAGGTCCGCCAGGTGATCACGCTGCGGCGCGGCCTCACCGACGACCTGGCGCGCAAGCTCGTGAAGCAGATCCGCGACGAGTTCCCCAAGGTCCAGCCGCGGATCCAGGGTGACGCGATCCGGGTCGCGGCCAAGAGCAAGGACCAGCTCCAGCTGGTGATCGCCCGGCTGCGCGAGCTGGACCTGGAGGTTCCCCTCCAGTTCGAGAACTACCGGTAGCCCCGCGATGCCCGGATCTGGACGCACCGCACGGATCGTCATGGTGATCGTGGCCATCGTGGTCGTCGCGGGCATGCTCGCGGCGATGCTCGAGACCGCGGCCATCCCAACGGGTCGCTGACGACCCGACATCCCGCACACCCCGGCCCCGGGCGGACCGCCGCACGGGCCGGCACACAGGAGGTCGCGATGCAGCCCCACCTCGACGAGCCGACCGCCACCGAGGCCCCGGCAGCCGATGACGTCGTGCCCTCGACGGAGGCCGACGAGCCCGACGCCGGTCCGAGCGCCCCGACGCCGGAACGGACGCCGGAGACCGACACCGACCACGCCCCGGCGGCGGACGAGCGCGACGACGGCGCGAGCGCCGACGCGGTCGCCGACGGCGACGCGATGGCGACGAACCCGCCGAGGCCCCCGAGCCCGTCGCGGAGCCGAGCGCGCCGACGACGGTCGCGGAGCTGATCGCCGCCACGCTCCGGGCGGCCGGCGTGCGCATCGCCTTCACCGTCCCGGGCGAGAGCTTCCTGCCGGTGCTCGACGCCCTCCAGGCGGCCGGGATCCGGATCGTCGCCACGCGGCACGAGGGTGGCGCGGCGTTCGCGGCCGAGGCCTACGGCCAGCTCACCGGGCGGCCCGCGGCGTGCCTCGGGACGCGCGCGGTCGGCGCCTCGAACCTCGCGATCGGCATCCACACGGCGACCGCCGACTCGACCCCGATGTTCGCCCTCGTCGGCCAGGTCGACCGCTCCGTCCGCGGCCGCGAGGCGTTCCAGGAGGTCGACCTCGTCAACACCGTCGGCCGGCTGGCCAAGTGGGCGGGCGAGATCGACGACCCCGCCACCGCGGCGGCGACGCTCGAGGCAGCGGTCCGGGCCACCGTCGAGGGACGGCCCGGGCCCGCGCTCCTCGCCCTGCCCGAGGACGTCCTCCACCTGCCGCTGCCCGAGGGCGTCGACGGTCCCGGTCGTCCGGGCGCACCCCGAGGCGCCCGCGGTCGAGGACGTCCGCGCCGTGCTCAACCTGCTCGCCTCGGCCGAGCGGCCCGTGATCCTCGCGGGCGCCGGCGTGCTGCGCGCCCGCTGCTCGAACGACCTCGTGCGGTTCGCGGAGCTCCTGCACGTGCCGGTGATCGCCGCCTGGCGTCGCGGCGACGTCATCCCCAACGACCACGCCCTGTACCTGGGCATGGCGGGCTACGGCAGCCCGGCCGTGGTTCGCGAGCGGATCCGGACCGCCGACGCGCTGCTGGTCATCGGGTCGCGGCTCGGCGAGGTCACGACCGGCGGCTACGCGATCCCGGCGCCGGGCCAGCGCTGGATCCACGTGGACCTCGAGCCGCGCGATGGCGCGGTCGGCGATGCGCCGGCGCCCGAGCGGGCGATCCGCTCCGACGCCCGCGCCTTCCTCCGGGCCGGCGTGGCGCGCCTGAAGGAGGCGGTCCTGCTCGCGGCCCCGGTCGCCGCGCGCGACGGGTACAACGGCGCCGACCGGGCGGCGTGGGAGGCCGCGACCGAGGTCGACGCCGCGCCGTGGGACGGCCCGGGCGTCCATCCCGGCCGGATCATCGCGGACCTGCGCCGCCTGCTCCCCGACGACGCGATCCTCACCACCGACGCCGGCGCGTTCGGCGGCTGGGCGGCGCGCGGCTTCCGCTTCCGGCGGCCCGGCACGTTCCTCGGGCCCGACGTCGGGCGCCATGGGCTACGGGTTCCCGGCGGCGCTCGCCGCCGCGCTCGTCCATCGCGAGCGGCGCGTCGTCGCGCTGCTCGGTGACGGCGGGATGGGCATGTCGCTCGCGGAGGTCGAGACGGCCGTCCGGGAGGGCGCGCACGTCATCGCGATCGTGTTCGACAACGAGCAGTACGGGATGATCCATGCCCACCAGGCGAAGGAGGGGAGCCCGACCTCGCCCGGGACGGACCTCGGGCCGATCGACTTCGCGGCGGCCGCCCGGGCGTGCGGCGCGCGCGGGGTCCGCGTCGACACCGACGCCGGGTTCGAGCCGGCGCTCCGGACGGCGCTCGCGGCGTCGGGCCCGACGGTGATCCAGCTCGCGCTCGACCGGCGCTGGGTCTCCGTGGACCAGCCCGCGACGGCGTGACGGGACCGCGGATGCCGCGGCTGACGCTCCACCTCGTCCCGCAGGCGGTCTGGGAGGCCCACGACCCGGCGACGCCGTACCTGCCGGCCGCCTACGCGGACGACGGGTTCGTGCACTGCACCGACGGCGACGCCGAGATGGTCGTCGTCGCGAACCGGTTCTACGCGGGCGACGCCCGGCCGTTCCTGCTGCTCACGCTCGACCTCGAGCGGACGGGGAGCCCGTGGCGGTTCGACGACCCGGGCCGGATCTATCCGCACGTGTACGGCCCGATCGACCCGTCGTCCGTCGTCGAGGTCCGGCGGATGGCGCGCGACCCGGACGGGACGTTCCTGGCGCCGGTCCCGCTCGAGCCCGGCGGCTAGCGGCTAGCCCTTGCGCCGGCGCTTCGGCGGCGGCGCTACGGCGTCTCGGCGCCTGGCACCCTTCCGCCGGCGCTTCGGCGGCGGCTCGACCGCGTCGCGGCCCTGGCGATCGAGGATCTGCTTGAAGACCTTGCCCATCCCGGGGCGCATGAGGGCACGCCTCGCGGCGTCGGCGTCACGGTCGCGCCGGCGGTCGCGGGCGGCCTCGCGGGGGTCGAGCTCGTCGTCCACGCGCGGATCGTCGGGCCTCGGGGCGACGGGCGTCAATGCCGCGGGCCGGCGCTCAGCCCCGAGGAGCGGCCTCAGCGGCAGTGCCACCCGCCGTCGACGATCAGGTCGACGCCGTTGACCGCCCCGTTCTCGAGCAGGAACACCGTCGCGTCGACGATCTCGTCCATGTTCGCCAGGCGGCCCAGCGGCGTCTCCGACGTGTAGCGCGCGATCGCGGCCGGCTTCTCCGACCAGTACGGGCTGTCGCCGACGACGCCCGGGTGGATCGAGTTCACGCGGATCGGCCGCAGCTCCTCGACGAGCGTCCGCGTCAGGCCGACGACGCCCCCGTTGACCGTCGTGACCGTCGTGGAGCCCGGGTACGGCCGCTCCTTGGCCATGCCGCCGAACAGGACGACCGACGACGCGTCCGACAGCCGGGACCGCAGCGTGCTGACGACGGTCGTGTAGCCGACGAGCTTGAGCGTGACCAGGCGGATCGCGCGCTCGATGGAGTAGTCGGCGATGCGTGTTCTGGTCGCGGTCGATGGCGACGAGCGCGAGGCGATCGACGGGGCCGACGTCGGCGAGCGCCGCCTCGATCGACTCGGGCTCCGCGAGGTCGAACGTGATGCCCCGCACCGACCCGCCGACGTCGGCGACCGCGGACGCCACGTTCTCCGACGACTGGCCGCTCAGGACGACGTCGCGACCGAGGCCGGCGTAGTGGCGCACGAGCTCGAGGCCGATGGCGCGCGTGCCGCCCACGATGACGACGGATCCGGGGTTCGACATGGGGGACCTCCGCGTGCTGGGATCAGGGTTCGCTGGGTGTCTCGCCGGGCCAGGCCTCGATGCCGCGCTCGGCGATCGCCGCCCACGTGGGCTGCCAGCGGTACGAGTTGCGGGCCGGCGGCTGGGGCGCCTGCGTCTCGAGCCACCGGACGCGGTCCGGCCCGTCGTTCCAGAAGCCGTGGACGCCGCCGACGGCGGAGAACGCGACGTCTCCCGCGCGGAACGTGTACGGGACGCCGTCGAGCTCGGCCTGGACCTCGCCCGCGAGGAACACGTAGGCCTCCTCGAACGGGTGGTCGTGCGCCTGGGCCGCGCCGCCGACCTCGTAGTCGACCGTGAACATCGTCATGTGGTCGGCGCCGAACGGCTTGTCGACGAGCATCTTCACGGAGATCCCGCTGTACGCGAGGATCGCGATGTCCATGCCCGCGGGCTCGCGGCCGCGCGCCGGGTCCGACACGGCGAGCGCCTCGAGCTGCGGCGGCGTGCCCAGGTAGTGGCCGACGTAGCGCCGGGTCGGGTCCGGGCGCCCGAGCGGCACGGCGGCGGCGGTCAGCGCCTCGACGTTCGGGCGGCCCTTGGCGAAGATCGTGTCCGGGACCGGGGCGTCGGCCGGGCCGGCGCGGCGGCGTCGACACCGACAGCCAGCGGACGCCGGCCGTCGCGGTCGCGGCGAGCGTGTGGTGCGTCCCGATCGGGATGAGCGCGAAGTCGCCGGCGACGAGCCGGTGCACGCGACGGTCGATCTCGAAGATCAGCTCGCCCTCGAGGACGTACAGCGCCTCCTCGAACGAGTGGATGTGCCGCCCGAGCCAGCCGCCCGGCGCGAGCGACCCCGCGGCGAGCTCCGTGTGCGCCGCCCCGTGCGCGGGCCCGACGAGGACCGCCCGGGACAGCCCCGATGACGTCGGCGAGCCGGTGATGGGCGTGTCGGCGAACGACCAGTCGATGCGGCCGACGTGATGCATGGTGCCCCGCTTCCCGCGCCTAGGCCTGTCGACGCGACCAGGCGTCGGTCCCGACCGCGAGCAGGAGGATGATCCCGAGCGTGATCTGCTGGTAGTACGGATCGAGGCCCAGGAGGTTGAACCCGTTCGCCACGAGGGCGATGAACAGGCAGCCGAGGACGGTCCGCTGGACCGAGCCCTCGCCGCCCATGATGCTCGTCCCGCCGACGATGATCCCGGTGAGCACCGTGAACGTCAGGAAGCTGCCCGCCGAGGCCTGGGCGCTCAGGACGCGCGAGGCGTCGATGGTCCCGGCGAGGGCGGCGGCCGCGCCGCTCAGCGCGAACGTCGCCACCCGGACGGTGTTGATCCGGACGCCGCCGAGCCGCGCCGCCTCGGCGTTGCCGCCGGTCGCGTAGACGTAGCGGCCGAAGGTCGTGCGGCTGAGCAGGATCGCCATCGCGACCGCGACGATGATCATCATCCAGGCCGCGCTCGTGAGGCCGAGGATCTTCGTCGCGGCGAAGGCCTGGAACTCCGGGTGGTCGAACAGCACGACGAGGTTGCCGTGGGTCGCGATCGCGCCGATCCCCCCGACGACGAACGACATCGCCAGGGTGCCGATCAGCGCGTTGATCCGGAACCGCGTGACGATCACGCCGTTCGCGAGCCCGATGATCAGCCCGACCGCCACGCCCGCGAGGATCCCGACCGGCGTCCCGAACGAGACCGCGAGCTGGGCGGCGGTCGCACCGGCCAGGCCGTAGATCGCGCCGATCGAGAGGTCGATCCCGCCGGCGATCAGCACGAGGGTGCCGGCCGCCGCGACGATGATGATCCCGGACTGCTGGTCGAGGATGTTCGCGAGGTTCTGGAACCGCAGGAACGGCCCGCTGACGACGCTCAGGATCACGAACGCGATCACGAACGGGATCAGGATCCCGCCCCGCCGGATCAGCGACTGGGCGCGCACCCGCCCGCTGACGCGAGCCGTCTCGGGGATCGACGTCGTCGACGTCATGCCGCGCTCGCCCGGCCGAAGGAGGCGGCGAGGATCGCCTCCTCGGTGATGGCGTCGCCCGAGAGCTCGGCGGAGATCCGCCCGCCGCGCATGACCACGACCCGGTGGGCGAGCCCCAGGACCTCCTCGATCTCGTTGGAGATGAGCAGGATCGCGACGCCGCCCGCGGCCAGGCTCGACGATCAGCTCGTAGATGTCGCGCTTCGCGCCGACGTCGACGCCGCGCGTCGGCTCGTCGGCGATGAGCACCGCCGGGTGCGCCAGCAGGGCGCGCGCGAACATGAGCTTCTGCTGGTTGCCGCCGGACAGCGCGGCCGGGATCGTCTCGAGCTCCCCGGACGCCGCGACCTGCCGGAGCGCGTCCTTCGCGCGGGTCGACTCCATCCCGCGCCGGACGAACCCGAACCGGCCGAGGGACCGCAGGCTGGCGAGGCTGACGTTCTCGCGGACGGGTCGGCGCAGCATCAGGCCGTCATCCTTGCGCGATTCGGGGATCATCGTGACGTTGGCCCGCAGCGACCCGAGCGGCGTTCCGGTGAGGCGGGTGGCCCCGGCCGTCATCTCGCCGGCGGTGGCGGGCGACGCGCCGAAGATCGCCCGGGCGAGCTCCGAGCGGCCGGCGCCGACGAGGCCCGCGAGGGCGACGATCTCGCCGGCCCGGATCTCGAGCGATGCGCCGGTCACGCCGACGGCGGTCAGGTCGCGGACGGTGAGGGCCGACGGGGCGTCCGCGGCCGGCGGCTGCTTCGGCGGGTAGGTCCGGCTGACGGATCGGCCGAGCATCGCGGCCATCAGCGTGTCCTCGGTCTCGCCCGCGGCCGGGCTCGTCTTCACGACCTTGCCGTCGCGCAGGACGGTGACCGTGTCGGAGAGGCTGAGCACCTCGCCGAGGAAGTGCGAGACGAGGATCACGGTGCGCCCGCCGGCGGCCAGGCCGCGGACGATCTCGTGGAACCGCTGGACCTCGGTCGCCGAGAGCGCGGCCGTCGGCTCGTCGAACACGATCAGCGCCGCGTCGCGGGCGAGCGCCCGGAGGATCTCGACCTGCTGCTGCATGGCCAGGGGGAGCGACCCGACGACCGCGTCCGCCGGCACGACGAGCCCGGTGTCGGCGACGAGCTGCTCGAACCGCTCGCGCAGCCGGCGTCGCTGGACGAATCCGAGGCGGCGCGGCTCGTTGCCCAGGAACACGTTCTCGGCCACGGTCCGCTGGGGGACGACCGCCACCTCCTGGGCGACGAGCGCGATGCCGCGCTGCAGCGCCTCGCGCGGCGAGCGGAACGAGACGGGCTCGCCGCGGAGCGACAGCTGGCCCTGGTCGGGCGGGAAGACGCCGGCCACGATCTTGCCGAGCGTGGACTTGCCGGCCCCGTTCTCGCCGACGAAGGCGTGAACGGAGCCGGCGTTGATCGCGATGGAGACGCCGTCGAGCGCCCTGGTGCCGCCGAACGACTTGCCGACCTCGTGGATCTCGAGGTGGATGTCGCCCTCGCCCATGACGCGCTCCTCGGCGATGGTCAGCCCGGCCACTCCGCGAGCGTCAGGAACTTGTCGACGTTGTCCTGCGTGACGACGCCGCCGTCCGGCAGGTTGGCCAGGACGTCGACGCCGGCCGCCGGCACGCCGGTCCGGATGGCCTGGATGAACTGCTCGGTGCCGAGCTTGCCCTCGGTCGCGGGGGCCTGCATGACGGTGCCGAACCGCTCACCCGACTTGATGCCCTTGAACGCGACGTCGCCGCCGCCGTAGCCGACGAGCTTGACCTTGTCCGCCACGTTCGCGGCCTGGACGGCCTGCAGCGCGCCGGTGATCGGCCTGGTCGGCGCCCGTGATCACGTTGATCTCCGGATGCGCCGTCAGCATGTCCTGGGCGGCCTTGAGGCCGTTCGGGGTCGTGTAGAAGGACTCGCCCTCGGCGACGACCTTGATGTTCGGGTTGACGGCGGTGGCCTTGTCGAACGCATCCCTCAGGGACTTGTCGAGGGCGGCAGCCTTGACCGACCAGATGTAGCCGACGTTGCACGGGTTGGTGTCGGCGCAGGCCTTGACGACCATCTCACCGATCTTGCGACCGAGCTCGCTCGGGACGAACACCACGTTCGACAGCTGGCCCGGAACCTGGACGGCTGCCGTCGTGTTGTCGGTCCCGAGGATCTGGTCGATGTTGCCGATCGCGACGTTCGCGGCGATCGCGGCCTTCGCGCCCTCGACGAGGCCCGCGCCGTAGACCGGCTGCAGGATGATCCCGTCGTACTTGCCGGACGCGACCGCGTCCTGGAGCGCCTTGACCTGTGCGGCGGGGTCGAGGTTGCCGTCGAACACGGTCAACGTGGCGTTGTTCGCCGCGGCCGCGTCCTGCGCCGCCTTGAGCATCGGCGCGTCGTAGCTGTTCTGCACGGCGAACGAGACGTAGCCGAGGTTGAGCGGCTTGTTGTTGATGATCGCCGCGGACGGGCTCGCCGCCTCGCTCGCGGCGGCGCTCGGCGCCGCTGCGCTCGCGGCCGCGGACGGTGCCGCCGCGGACGGCGCTACCGACGCAGGAGCGGACGTCGCCGCAGGCGAGCTGCACGCAGCGAGCGCGACGGCCGCCCCGGCAGCGAGCAGCGTCAGCCGCTTCATGGGATGACCGGAATCCAGACCAGCGCGCATGTGTCCTCCTCCACGGCGTGGCTCGCCACGATGACCGCGAGTGTGCAAAGCCAATGAACGCCTGTCAAGCCGGATTGCAACTCCGCCGCAACCCGGCCGCCACCGGCGCCGCCCGCGGGGCGACCCGCGTCAGCGCTTGACGATGTCGACGGAGCCGCGGCCCTGCACGAACCAGACCGCCCGCGCCGGCATGTCGCCGGCGTTGAACAGCCGGTGGGGGACGGCGGAATCGAAGCTGATCGCGTCGCCCGGCTGGAGGAGGTACTCGTCGAAGCCGATGCGGACGGTGAGGGTCCCGGTACAGGACGTAGCCCCACTCCTGGCCGGTGTGGCGCTGGAAGGCGTCGGCCGGGCTCGACTCGCCCCCGACCTCGTAGGTCACGTGGAGGAAGTCCACGTTGCGGATCGACTCGGTCGTGAGGCGCTCCCAGACCACGCCCGACCCCAGCCTGATCGTGGATCGCGAGGCGGCGCGCTGCACGGGAACGTGCGGCGAGGTGGTCTCGATGATCCCGGCGAACGCGTCGCCGGCCCCGTTCGGCGGCGGGCGGCTGGGTGTCCATGAACAGCAGGACGTCGAGCGAGATGCCGAGCTCCGTCGCCAGCGCGTACAGCGTGTTGACCGACGGCTTGGCGCGCCCGGTCTCGACCTGGGAGATGAGGCTCGGCGACACGCCGACCAGCTCGGCGAGGCGGCGGAGGCTGAGCCCGCGCGCCCGGCGCGCCTCGCGGAGCCGGTCGCCCATCCCGGCGTACTCAGGCTCGGCCGATGCACCGCGGCGCTCGACGCCCACGCGACCTCCCTCGCTGCTGTTGGCGCGACCATCGCTACCTGTCGAGTGTTGCCGCCGGGTTGCGCCGGCTCCGCGTCTGTGTAGCATTAGTGAACGGTGCGAATGGCGCCGGTGAGCCCCGTCGAGCCTGCAGGGAAGGATCCGGATGAGGACGTTCGCGTCGCCGGGAGCGATGACCGTCGACTGGGAGGAGCGGGTCAACCCCGACCGTCTCCGGTCGTACCGCTTCGGCCGCGCCAGGGCCGCCCTCGACGCGTCGGAGCTCGGCTCGGTCCTGCTGTTCGACTTCAACAACATCCGCTACGTCACGAGCACCCACATCGGCGAGTGGGCGCGCGACAAGATGACCCGCTACGCGCTCCAGACCCGCGGCGGCACGCCGCACATCTGGGACTTCGGGTCGGCGGCCAAGCACCACCGGCTCAACTGCCCGTGGCTCGCCCAGGAGAACATCCACGCCGGCATGGTCGGCCTGCGCGGGGCGGTCGCCCCGGACGCCGGGCCTGTTCCGCCGGGCGGCGCGCGAGATCTGCGAGATCCTCAAGGCCGAGGGCGTGCTCGACATGCCGCTCGGCGTGGACATCGTCGAGCCGCCGATGCTCGCGGCGCTCGAGGCCGAGGGGATCACGGTCCGCGACGCCCAGCAGGTGATGCTCGACGCCCGCGAGGTCAAGTCGATCGACGAGATCATGCTGCTCAACACCGCCTGCTCGATGGTCGACGGCGCCTACCAGATGCTCTCGGAGCGCCTCAAGCCGGGCGTCCGCGAGAGCGACCTCGTCGCCGAGGTCACGAAGTTCCTGTTCGACCTCGGGTCGGAGCACGTCGACAACATCAACGCCGTCTCCGGCGAGCGCTGCAGCCCGCACCCGCACGTGTTCAGCGACCGGATCATCCGCCCCGGCGACCAGGCCTTCTTCGACATCATCCACACCTTCGTCGGCTACAAGACCTGCTACTACCGCACGTTCGTCGTCGGCACGGCAACCGACGCCCAGCGCGACGCGTACAAGAAGGCGCGCCAGTGGATCGACGCCTCGATCGAGCTCATGCGGCCGGGCGTCGGCACCGACCAGGTGGCCGCCGTCTGGCCGAAGGCCGAGGAGTTCGGCTTCTCGAGCGAGATGGAGTGCTTCGGGCTCCAGTTCGGCCACAGCGTCGGGCTGTTCCTCCACGAGCGGCCGATCATCAGCCGCCTCAACTCGCTCGAGCACCCGGTCGAGCTCAAGGAGGGCATGGTCATCGCGCTCGAGACGTACTGCCCGGCCAAGGACGGCTACTCGGCGGCGCGGATCGAGGAGGAGGTGGTCATCACGGCCGACGGCCCGCAGGTGATCACGAGGTTCCCGTCGCAAGAGCTGTTCGTCGCCAACGCCGTACTGAAGGACCGCCGATCTTGACCGAGACCGCCGTCGCCGCGCCCGACCTCGAGACCGCCCTCGGCATCTACCGGACGATGACCGAGTGCCGGGCGTTCGAGACCCGCGCGCAGGAGCTGTTCTTCGAGGGCCTCGTGCGCGGGACGACGCACCTCGGCGTGGGCCAGGAGGCGGTCGCCGCGGGCGTCGCGGCGGCCATGCGCAGCGACGACTACACGTTCTGCACCTACCGCGGCCACAACCACACGCTCGCCCGCGGCGTGCCGATGGCGCCGATCCTGGCCGAGCTGTTCGGGCGCGGGACCGGCCTCCTCGGCGGCAAGGGCGGCTCGATGCACCTGACCTCGGTCGAGCACGGCGTGATGGGCAGCTACGCGATCGTCGGCGCCCACCTGCCGATCGCGCTCGGGGCCGCCTGGTCCGCCCAGTACCGCGGATCCGGGCAGGTCGCGGTCTGCTTCTTCGGCGACGGGACGACGAACATCGGCGCGTTCCACGAGGCGCTCAACATGGCCGCCGTCTGGAAGGCCCCGGTCGTGTTCATGTGCGAGAACAACCAGTACATGGAGTACACGCCGATCGGCGCCGTGACGGCGGTCCCGCGGCCGGCCGCCGACCGGGCGAGCGCGTACGGCCTCGAGCCGATCGTCGTCGACGGCAACGACCCCGACGCCGTCTGGGTCGTGGCGACCGAGGCGATCCGGCGCGCGCGGGCAGGGGAGGGGCCGTCGCTGATCGAGGCCCTGACCTACCGCCACGGCGGCCACTCGCGCGCCGATCCCGGCAAGTACCGCCCGGACGACGAGGTCAAGGCGTGGATGGCACGCGATCCGCTGCCGCGCTACCGCGAGCGGCTGCTCGCGACGGGCGCGGACGAGGCGACGCTGGCCGCGATCGAGGCCGAGACGCGGGACAAGGTGGCCGCGGCGGAGCAGGAGGCGCGCGAGGCGCCGGAGCCCGATCCCGCGGTGCTCGAGACCCAGGTCTGGGCCGACGGCGGGTCGTCCTGGCGGGGTGACGGGTCGTGACAGAGCTGACCTACCGCGCGGCCGTCGCCGAGGGCATCGCCCGCGAGATGGACCGCGACGCGTCCGTGGTGCTCATCGGCGAGGACGTCGGGGCGGCCGGCGGCGTGTTCAAGCTGACCGAGGGCCTGTTCGCGCGGTTCGGCGAGAAGCGCGTCCGCGACACGCCGATCAGCGAGCAGGCGATCGTGGGCGCCGCGATGGGCGCCGCGATGACCGGCCTCCGCCCGATCGCCGAGCTGATGTTCAGCGACTTCTTCGCCGTCACGTGGGACATGGTGATCAACCAGATCGCCAAGGCGCGCTACATGACCGACGGCCAGGTCTCGATCCCGATCGTGCTCCAGACCGCGAACGGCTCGGGGCTGCGGTTCGGGGCCCAGCACAGCCAGAGCGTCGAGAACTGGGCGATGGCGATCCCCGGCCTCAAGGTCGTCGCGCCGGCCACGCCCGCCGACGTCGTCGGGCTGATGGCCTCGGCCGTGCGCAGCGACGACCCGGTGATCTTCTGCGGGAGCAAGTCGCTGTTCGCGAGCAAGGGCGAGGTGCCCGACGGCGACCACGTCGTGCCGCTCGGGCAGGCGGCCGTCGTCCGCGAGGGCAGCGACTGCACGATCGTCGCGCTCGCGGCGATGGTCCCGCGCGCCGTCGAGGCGGCGGGACGGCTCCAGGCCGACCACGGGATCGACGCCGAGGTCATCGACCTGCGCAGCCTCGTGCCGCTGGACGTCGCCACGATCCTCGGGTCGGTCGCCAAGACGAGCCGGCTGTTCACGGTCGAGGAGAACCCGCGCCTGCTCGGCTGGGGCGCCGAGATCGTCTCGATCGTCGCCGACGAGGGGTTCTGGAGCCTCGACGCCCCGATCGGCCGGATCACCACGCCGCACATCCCGCTGCCCTCGGCGGCGTCGCTCGAGGACCTCGCGGTCCCGGGCGTGGACCGGATCGTCGAGACGGTGCGCGCCCGGATGGAGGCGGCGAAGTGAGCGAGGCCGGGCCCGGCATCACCGTCGGGCTCGTCGGCACGGGACGGATGGGCTCGGCGATGGCGCACGCGATCGCCCGGGCGGGCCTGCCGCTCGTGATCAACAACCGCAGCCCGGAGCGCGCGCAGGCCCTGGCCGCACGAGCTCGGGGCGCGGGTGGTCGCGAGCCCCGCGGACGTCGCCGCGGCCGCCGACGTCACGCTCACGATGCTCGCCGACGACGCGGCCGTCGACGCGGTCTACGGCGGCGCCCGACGGCCTGCTCGCGGGCGCCCGGCGCGGCACCGTGCTCGTCGACCTGAGCACCGTCACCCCCGAGGCGCTGCGGCGCGTTCGAGCCCCGCGCGCTCGATGCCGGCGTCGGCCTCCTCGACGCGCCGGTGAGCGGCTCCACCGCGACCGCCGAGTCCGGCCAGCTGACGCTGATGGTCGGCGGCGCGGCCGCCGACCTGGAGCGCGCCCGCCCGGCGCTCGAGCCGCTGGCGAAGGCCATCTTCCACCTCGGGCCGCTCGGCACCGGCGCCGCGATGAAGCTCGCCGTGAACACGGTGATCTTCGGGCTCAACGGGGCGCTGTCCGAGGGCCTCGTGCTGGCCGAGCTCGCCGGCATCGACCGCTCGGCCGCCTATGACGTGTTCGCCGCGAGCGCGATCGGCGCGCCGTACGTCGGCTACAAGCGCGCGGCGTTCATCGATCCGGACGCGACGCCGGTCGCGTTCTCGCTCGACCTCGCCCGGAAGGACCTGGGGCTGATCACCGACCTCGCCGACTCGCTCGGCGTCCCGGTGCCGCAGGCCGTCGCGAACCTCGCCCTGATGCGGCGAGGCATCGTCGGGCGGCCGCGGCGGCAACGACTTCTCGACCGTCGCGGTCGAGCTTCGCGCGCGGGCACGGCCGGCCGTCGCGGCCGGCGCGGGGCGCGCCAACGAGGAGGGGTCGAGGCACTGATCAACGTCCACGCCAGGCGGGCAGCGGCCGGCGACCCGGCCGAGCGCCCGCACCACCCGTCGTCACCGATGTCGTCGCATCCAGGAGGCACCCATGGCTGACCGGATCCTCATCAAGAACGCGATCGTCCTGACCCAGGACCCGTCCCTCGGCGAGCTGCCGCGAGGCCGACATCCTGGTCGACGGCGACACCATCGCGGCCGTCGGGCCGAACCTGTCGGCGGACGGCGCGCAGGTCATCGATGCCGCCGGCGACATCGTGATCCCGGGCTTCATCGACACCCACCGCCACACGTGGGAGACGTCGATCCGGACGTGCGCCCCGGACTTCGCGCTGATCACCTACTTCGGCTCGATCCTCGACAAGTTCGCTCCGCACTACCGGCCGGACGACGTGCTCGCGGCGAACCGCTGGGGCGCGCTCGAGTGCATCAACGCGGGCATCACGACGCTCGTCGACTGGTCGCACATCATGAACACGCCGGACCACGCGGACGCGGCGATCGAGGGGCTCCAGGACACGGGCATCCGGTCGGTGTTCGCCTACGGCTTCGGCAACACGTCGCTCCAGGACTGGTGGTTCGGGCCGGACTACACGGGCAGCGTCCTCACGTCGGACGGCGCCGACGCCCGCCGGCTGCGGAAGCAGTACTTCAGCTCCGACGACCAGCTCGTCACCATGGCGCCTCGCAACGCGCGGCACCGGCTTCTGCAAGCCCGACGTCGTCCGCCACGACTGGGAGCTGGCCAAGGAGCTCGGCCTCAACATCACGGTCCACGTCGCGATGGACCGCTTCGGCTACACGAAGCTCCAGGTCCTCGCGCTGCGCGACATGGACCTGCTGTACCCGAACACGACGTACGTCCACGGCTCGCACTTCACCGAGGAGGAGTGGGCGCTCGTCGCGCGACTCCGGCGGCAACGTCTCGTTCGCACCGCAGATCGAGGTCCAGATGGGCCACGGCTGGGCGCCCGCGGTCACGGCGCTGGCGCACAACGTGCCGATCGGGCTGTCCTCGGACGTCGCGACCACGGCGTCGTCCGACCAGTTCACGCAGATGCGCTCGATCTTCGGCTCGGAGCGCGGCCGCAAGCACCAGGAGGCGTGGGACGCCAACCTCGACGGGCTCGAGGCGTCGCCCGGCCTCATCACCTCGCGCCAGGTCCTCGAGTGGGCGACGCTCGGCGGCGCCAAGGTCGCCGGGCATCGCCGACCGGACCGGCTCGATCACGCCCGGCAAGAAGGCCGACCTCGTGATCATCGACGGGTCCGCGGTCAACGTCGCGCCGGTCATCGACGCCGTCGGCGCGGTGGTCTGCGCGGCGGACGTCTCGAACGTCAAGACGGTCCTCGTCGACGGCGTCGTCGCTCAAGGAGGACTTCAAGCTCGCCGCCTCGCTCGGCGAGCCGCGCAAGGCCGTCGAGGCGTCGCGCGACTACCTCCTCGGCAAGTTCGGCGACCCGGAGCCCGGCTGGCTGCCCGTGAAGGCCGCCACCGCCTGACCGCCCGTTCGCGATCTCGACGGAGCCCGGGCCGGCCTCGCCGCCCGGGCTTCGCCATCAGTCGCCCCGGGTCGCCACGATCGAGAACGACAGCGGCACGCGGCCGCGCTCCTCGGGACGGACGTCCCGGTGGCCGGCCCACCAGTCGACCGGGTGCTCGGTGACGCGCTCGAGGCGCAGCCCGGCACCGAGCAGCGCCGTCACGATCTCGCCCAGCGTCCACGCCCGGGCGAACTTGAGGTGCTGGTCGTCCTCGGGGATCGAGAGGCGGTCGATGTACTCGGGCGCCCAGCCGCGCGAGGCCTCGGGTCCGGCGAAGTAGTCGTAGTCGGTGAGGATCAGGTGGCCGTCCTCGTCGGCGTCGAACAGCCACTCGGCCGGGTGCCCGTCGAAGATCACGAGGCGGCCGGACGGCGCGAGGAGCCGGCGCAGCACCGCGGCCCACCCGTCGAGGTCCTGCAGCCACAGGATCGCGCCCCGCCCGGTGTACAGGAGGTCGGCGGTGCCGTCGAGGTCGTGGGGCGTGGCGAGCACGTCGGCGAGGACCCAGCGCGCCGGCGCCCCGGTCGCCGCCGTCAATCGCGCCGCCAGGTCGAGCATGCGCGGGCTGAAGTCGAGCCCGACGACCTCGTCCGCGCCGAGGTTCCACAGCGACAGCGTGTCGCGCCCGCCGGCGCACTGCAGGTGGATCGCCCGCCGCGCAGCGGCCGTGGAGGTCGCCGATGAGGTCGTGCTCGACGGGCAGCAGGTTCGAGCCGCCCGAGCGGATCAGCGCGACCGCCTCGTCGAACCAGCCTTCGTAGCGCTCGGCGGCCTCGTCCCAGGCCGCGCGGTTGGCGGCGTGCATCGCCGGGACGTCGGCGGCCTCGTCCTCGGTCGCGGGACGGACGTTGGGGGTGACGGGCTCGTGCATCTGCCGCCCGAGTCTACGGTCTCGAGAATCACGAAGGCCGCCATCTCGGAGATGACGGCCGCTCGTTCCGGGGCCGGGCGCAGTTCCGGCCCCGTTCCGTCTGGCGATCGGGGCGCGTGGCCCGGACCGCCGAGCTCAACCGGCGCGACTGTCGCTCGACAGGTTGCCCGCGCGGGGGATGGTCGCCGTGTTCGAAGCTCCGCGCGATGCGTCTTCGCTCGCGGGCGACTGGCGGGAGTCCTGCCATCGCCGTCGCGAGCCGTGCCCTTGGGCCGTTCGCATCGTCATGTTCCGGAACCTCCGGGGACCTCCACGCGGTGGAGGAGGTTGACCAGATGATTATCACCCCGCTGGCAAGTCCGGGCTAGCGGAGCGCCAGGTGCAGGATGCTGGCGTTCCGGCCGCCCGCGGCGTCGCGCGCCTTGACGGTCAAGGACAGGGTGCCGGCCGCCCCCGCGCGCTTCGGCGTGATCGTCGCCGTCCACGTGGCGCCCGCGGCCTTCGTCATGGCGACCGTCCATGCCGGCACGCCGGGCTCGCGGATCACGACGACGGGCGCGGTCGCGAGCGCCTCGGCCGACACGGCGGTCACGTCAGCGGCTTCCCGCGCGTCGCGTCGATGGTGCTCGTGGCGAGCCGGAACGCGTCCGCGCGGACGGCGGCGGACTGGCGTCACGCGCTGCTGGCCGTTCGTCGCCGTGACGACGATCCGGTAGGCACCCGGAGGCGCGTAGGCGCCGCCACGCACCTTGCCGTTCCACGACCACGACACGTCGCCCTTCGGCGTCGGCGCGGTCCGCGAACGCCGTCCGGACCACCGCACCGCGCGCGTCCACGACCTGGATCGTGAGCGTCGCGCGGGCCTGGAGCCGGAGCGTCACGGTCGTCGTTCGGGCGAGGGCGTCGCCGTCCTGCGGGTAGAACAGCGCCGGCGCCCGGCCGACGTCGGCGAGGGCCGCGTAGACGTCGACGACGACGGGGACGGCGGCGCCGACGTTGCCGGCGGCGTCGCGCCCGGAGAGGCCGATCGTGTACCGCCCGTCGGGCACGGCCTTGCCGCGTCGCCGTGCGGCCGTCCCAGGTGACCGTCCCGTGGTCCGCGGCCGGCAGCGTGAGGGTGCGGACGGTCGTTGCCGCCCGGGCCGGCGATCGTGGCGGTGACGGTCGGCGCGCTCCGAGACGCGCGAACGGGATCGTGATCGCGTCCGTGACGCCGTCGCCGTTGGGGGTCACCGTCGGGGGCTGGCCGCCGTCGCCGCCGGGCATCGTGGGCGTGACGGTCGGGGCGGTCGTGTCGATGCGGAAGGTCCGCGTGGTCGACGACCGGTTGCCGGCGGCGTCGGTCGCGCTGAACGTGACCGTGTGCGTCCCGTCGCCGTCGACCGCGACCGTCGCGGCCTTCAGCGCCTTCGCGGCCTTGCCGTCGATGCGCACGAGCTTCGTCGCGACGCCGGAGGTGGCGTCGGCGATGGTCGGCTTGAGGGTCACCGGGCCGCGCCAGGTGGCCGCGGCGTCGCCGGCCTTGCCGGTCATCGCGACCCCGATCGTGGGCGCGACCGTGTCGATGCGGAACGCGAGATGGCGCCACGGCTCCCGGATGCCGGCACGGTCGACGGCGCGGTAGTCGAGGCCGGTCGAGCCGTTGGCGGAGATCGTGACCGGGCCGCCGTACGTCCTGATCGCGCCGCTCCCGATCCGGTACTGGATCGTCGCGCACGCCCGAGAGCGCGTCCCTGGCGGCGATCGACACCACGACCGGCGACACGCGCCAGCCGGCGGCGCCGGCCGTCGAGTGGGCGGTCGGCGTCGACGCCGGGGCGGTGTCGTCGAGCGTGAACGCCCCGTTCACCGCGACGCCGGCGTTGCCCCAGGCGTCCTTCGCGCGCGAGCGACCACGTGTAGCTGCCGTCCCGGGCCACCGTGCCCGAAGCGTCGCGCAGGTTCCAGGCGAACCGCGGCATGTCGCCGGTCAGCGTCTGCGACCGCACGACCGTGCCTGCCTTGTTGCGGACCTTGAGCGTCGCCGTGACCGGCTCGGAGAACCGGGCGGCGACGACGAGCGCATCGCCGACGCCGTCGGCGTTCGGGGAGAGCAGGGACCGCTCCGGTCGAGGGACCAGGCGATGGTCGGGGTCGAGTCGCGCGGGGCAAGGCCGGTTCCGCGCACGTAGCCGTCGATCGACGTCCCGAGGCGGGTCACCGCGAAGATCCGCGTCCCATCGGCGGCCGGCGCGGCCTCGCGGGTGATCCGGAGGCGCGTGCCTTGCGCGAGTGTCGTGCCGGCGGTGGCCGATGGGTCCTGCGCACGCGCATGGGACGCGAACAGGCCGACACCGCCGGCGGCCACGACCTCGGCCGCGCCGGGCGCCTTGAAGTCCGCCGGGTCGATCCAGGTCGGCGTGGGCGGGTGGCCGGTGACGGCGCCGGCGCGGAGCCCCAGGTCGCCGACGATCGAGCGGTAGAAGCCCGACGGCGCCGCGGTGTCCGGGTCCATCTCGAAGGCGAGGCCGGGCGTGCGCTGGGAGGCGAACGGGCCCTGCAGGTGACCGTGCGCGGCCGGTGATCCGCGGAACACCTGGTCCATCGTCCGGTTCGTGGTGAACAGCGCGCGGATCTCGTTGGTGGCCGGGTGGTCCGGGTGGCCCTCGGCGATCACGACGCGCGCGCCGGCGCCGATGAACCCCGCGCCGTAGTTGTCGACCCGCTCGCGCGCGTCGGCGAAGGTGCCGACCGCGCAGGCCGGGCTCGGTGTTTCCGGACGCGTAGCAGAGGTGGTACAGGAGGACGACGGCGTTCGGCGCGAACCGGATGTTGTCGCGGATGTAGTCCTCGCCGTAGTAGACGTGGCGCGAGCCGTCGGCGCCGCTGGAGGGATCGAGCCCGAGGCCGTCCTTGGTCACCGTCTGGAACGGCGGGTAGATGCTCGGCCAGCCGTTGCCGTGGCCCAGGTACACGAAGACGTTCGCGCCCTGCGCGGCGGCCTTCACGTTCGCCCAGGTCGCGTTGGGCGTGACGAGCTTCACGACGTTGGGCGTGTACTTCCGGGCCTCGGCGGCGATGTCGGCGGCGTCGGCCTTGTAGTGCGCGTTGTGCTCGGCGACCGGCCCGACGACGATGACGACCTTGGCCGACGACGCGGCGGCCGCGACCGGCACGGGCTGGGCGATGCCGAGGACGACGAGGGTCAGGAGCGCGATGGCGAGGCGGTGCACGCATCACGAAGGTCGGCCCTCGGCGCCCGGTGGAACATCACAAGAAGGTCCCGGACCCACCCGGTCCCATCGTCACCCCACCGGTCCGGGCGGGCAGAGGCGCGCCGGGTGGGCGACGATGGGCGCCATGACCCGCCTGCCGGTCCGCACGAACGCGGACGTCCACCTCGCGGACGCCTTCGGCGAGCCCGGCTGCCCGCTGTGCCGGGAGCGGGATCGAGCCGAGGACGCCTGGCTCGAGTCGATCCTGGCCGAGAGCGTCAACGACATCCCGTTCCGGCAGGCGCTCGACGCGGCACGCGGGTTCTGCGGCCGCCACGCCGCCGCGGTCCTCGACGCGGACCGTCGGCGGGCGGGGAGCCTCGGGGCGGCGATCCTCCTGCGCGCCGCGCTCGTGCCGCGACTCCGCGAGCTCGACGCCGTCGCACGCCGCGCGTGGCTGGAGCCGGACCCGTCGGATGACCGAGGCCGCCCGCCCGCCGGCCTGTCCCGCGTGCGAGCGGTCGGCGCACACCGACGCCGGCCGGGCCGAGAGCGTCGTGAAGCTCACGGCCGACCCGGCCTGGGCCGAGGCCGTCGCGGCGGCGCCGGTCTGCCTCGAGCACCTGGTCGCGCTGATGGGCGTGCGACCCGCCCCCAGCGCATGGGCCGCCGTCGAGGAGCGTCAGCTGGCGCGCCTGGGCGAGCTGCGCGACCTGCTCGACGGGTACTCGCACACGTCCAGCTACGACCGTCGCCAGCGCCAGACCGATGCGCAGCGGGCCTCGCCGGACCTCGCGGCCGCCCTGCTGGCCGGCGGGCGCCGCGACCGCCGCCCAGAGGCCGCGGCCGTCGCGCCCTCGGCATCGGCGACCCCGCCGGATGCCCGCGCGGTCGTGCTGACCGGCGCGTACGGCTCCGGCAAGACCACGACCGCCGTCGAGATCGCCGATCGCCTGGACGCCGCGGGCGTCCCATCGGCCGCCATCGACCTCGACTGGCTCGGCTGGCACTCCGCGCCCGGGATCGACGAGCACGACGACCCGCGGCTGACCCTCGCCAACCTCGCGGCGATGCGGGCGATCTACCTCGAGGCCGGCGTCCGGTCGTTCGTGCTCGCCTGGCGCGTGCCGCGACGCGAGGCCACCTCGAGGCGCCTGCGCGACGTCCTGCGGATGCCGGCGACGGTGGTGCGGATCGACGTGCCCATCGAGGTCATCGAGCACCGGCTCGGCGGCGACCCGAACGCGTCCCGGGCGGACGACCTCCGGGTCGCGACGGCCGACCTGGCGGCGTGCGGACGGCGACGGGCTCGCGCCTGCCGACTGGTCCGTCGACGGGGATCGCCCGGTGGCGGCGATCGCCGACGAGATCCTGGAGCGCCTCGGCTGGATCGGGTGATCCCCGAGCCTCCCGCGGCGGTACGGTGAGCTGAGCGCACCAGCCACCTCCCGGAGGACTCCATTGCATCCGATCCGCGTCGCCGTCCAGCTCCACCCGCAGCAGGGGGCGTGGCGCGAGCTCCGCGCCGCGGCCGTCACGGCCGACGAGATGGGCTACGACATCGCCTACACGTGGGACCACTTCTTCCCGCTGTACGGGAACCGGGACGGCGAGCACTTCGAGTGCTGGACGCTGCTCGCGGCCTGGGCGGAGGCCACGAGCCGGATCGAGCTCGGGCCGCTGGTCGCGTGCATCGGCTACCGCAACCCGCACCTGCTGGCCGACATCGCCCGGACGGTCGACCACGTCAGCGGCGGTCGCGTGATCCTCGGCCTCGGCGCCGGCTGGCAGCGCCGCGACTACGACGCCTACGGCTACGAGTTCGGCACGATGGGCCAGCGCATCGACAGCCTCGGCCGGGCGATCCCCGAGATCCAGCAGCGCCTGCTCGAGCTCAACCCGCCGCCCGTCCGCCGGATGCCGATCCTCATCGCGGGCACCGGGGAGCGCAAGACGCTCCGGCTCGTCGCGCAGTACGCCGACGGCTGGCACGCGGCGTTCCCCGACCGGCCCGAGGATCTCGTCCCGGCGGTCGAGGCGCTGCAAGGGCTGGTGCGCCGAGATCGGGCGCGACCCGCACGACATCGAGTGGGGCGTCGGCGTCGAGCCCGAGGACCTCGACCGGTTCCTGCGCGAGGACGCCGAGCGCTACGTCGAGCTCGGCTTCACGCAGTTCACGCTCGGGTTCAACGGGCCGGACTGGTCGGTCGATCGGGCGGGCGACTGGCTGGCCTGGCGCGATGAGCGAAACCAGTCAGGTTCTGGCGCTTCGGCCGGGTAGGGTCGGGGCATGACCGAGCCCCACCCGCTGGTCCTGCAGCTGCGATTCACGCGGGCCGAGTTCCTGCGCGGCGTGCGCGGCGTGCCGGCGGAGGACGCCCGGCGCCGCCTCGGGCCGATGAACAGCCTCGGCTGGAACGTCGGCCACCTCGCGTGGCAGGAGCAGCGCTACTTCCTGACCCGGGCGCAGGGGATCACGCCCTACCCGGAGATCCAGGAGCGGTTCGCGTACGGCGCGCCCGGCACGACGCCCGAGCTGGCCGAGACGCTCGCGGCCTGGCGGGCGATCACCGCGGCGGCGGATCCGTGGCTCGACGCCGTGACGACGGCGACGCTGCTCGAGGAGCCGGTGAGTCCGAGGCAAGCCGATCGGGACGACGTTCGGCAACCTGCTCCAGCGCGTGATCTACCACTACTGGTACCACACGGGCGAGAACCAGGCGATCCGCCAGCAGCTCGGCCACGCGCGCCTGCCGCAGTTCGTGGGCGACATCGACAACGACGCGCCGTACCGCCCGGAGCCGACCGCCTGAGGATCAGCCGCCCGAGACCGCGGGGATGATGTGGACGTCGGCGCCGTTCGGGACCGGCGTGGCGAGCCCGGCGCGATCGCCGGCCACGAAGACGTTGAGGTGGGCGCGGAGGCTCGGGCCGGCGTCGAGGACCCGGCTGCCGATCCCCGGGACCTGGCGGTCGAGGTCGGCGATGACCTCGGCGACGGTCGAGCCGTGCGCCTCGACGCGCCGCTCCGTGCCCGGGAACAGCGCGATCAGCGAGCGCGGGAGGTGGACGATCGCGCAGCCCGCGTCGTCAGCCGACGGCGACGGCCTCGACCGACCAGATCGGCGGCAGGTTGTCCACGACGAGCGACCACGACCGGCCCTCGTCGGCGCTGCCGTACAGCTGGCCCGTGCTCGTCCCGAAGTAGATGCCGACCGGGTCGAGGCCGTCGTTCGCCATCGCCTCGCGCAGCACCTGGAGGTAGGCATCCTGCTGCGGCAGCCCGTCGCCGGATCGGACCCAGGTGTCGCCGCCGTCGTGCGTGCGCCAGACGCCCGCCGACGCATCCGGGACGAACCGGCCCTGGTCCGCGCCGTTGAGCGGGATCGTCCACACGGTCTGCGGGTCCCGCGGGTGGGGCGTCATCGGGAAGCCGAACTCGGACGGGAGCCCGGCGTGATCTCCTCCCACTGGGCGCCGCCGTCCGTGGACCGGTAGACGCCGCAGTGGTTCTGCTGGTACAGGTGCTCGCCGCCGTCGGCCGCCATCACGAGCTTGTGGACGCACTGCCCGAACTCGGGGTAGACGTCGGGCTGGAAGCCTGCCCGGACGCCGTTGTTCCGCGTCTCCCACGTCGCCCCGCCGTCGCGGGTCTCGAACACGCCGACCGCGGAGATCCCGACCCACACGCGATCCGGGTCCTCGCGGTGGGGGACGATGGAGTGGAGGATCAGGCCGCCGGCGCCCGGCTCCCAATCGGGGCGTGTCCGGTGGTTGGTGAGGCCGTCGACGTGCTCCCAGGTCCGGCCGCGGTCGCGGCTCCGGAACAGCCCGGCCGGCTCGACGCCCGCGTAGATCGCGTCCTCGGTCGCCGTCACGTTCCAGACGGTCTTGAGCTTGGGACCGTCGTCGCCGTAGGTCAGGCCCTCGCCGGAGTGGGTCCACGACCGGCCGAGGTCCTCGCTGCGCCAGACCGACGGTCCGTACCACGGGCTCCCGCCGCCCGCGAGCAGGGCGCCCGTTCCGGGCTCGACCGAGACGTCGTGGATCGGCCAGCCCTCGCAGAGCGGTCCGCGCAGGGTCCACTGGCTCCGGGTCGCATCGCCGTCGACGACGAAGGCGCCTTTGGGGGTTCCGACGAGGAGGGCGAGTTGCTTGGTCATCAGGCATCTCCCGCTGATCGAGGCCCGGTCAATTCGTTCCCCATAGCCTACCGTCGCGTCGGTTCGAAGGTTCGCGCGAGGTGGTCGGCCGTGTCCGTTTGAACCGGTCCGGTACCGTTTAGGGCATGTCACCTCACGTCAGCGAACGCCGAACCATCGACCCCGAGGACCTCCGGATCCGCGTCCACGGCAAGGTCATTCGACCCAGACGATTCCGACTACGACGCGCAGCGGAGCATCGTGCTCGGCGGCGTCGACGCGCGCCCGGCACTGATCGTCCGCGTTGCCGACGTCGACGATGTCCGGGAGGTCATCGCGCTCGCCCGCGAGCACGGGCTGGACCTCGCGATCCGCTCCGGCGGCCACAGCGGCGCGGCGCACAGCACGACCGACGGCGGCATCGTGCTCGACGTCCGCGACCTCGACGGCCTCGAGATCGACGAGGCGGCGAGGACCGCCTGGGCCGGCAGCGGGCTCACGACCGGGGCATACACGACGGCCGCGGCCGAGATCGGGCTCGCGACCGGCTTCGGCGACACCGGCTCCGTGGGCATCGGCGGGATCACGACGGGCGGCGGCATCGGCTACCTCGTCCGCAGCCACGGGCTCACGATCGACAGCCTGCTCGCGGCTGAGATCGTGACGGCCGACGGCGCCGTCCACGTGGTCGACGAGTCGCACGAGCCCGACCTGTTCTGGGCGGTCCGTGGCGGCGGGGGCAACTTCGGCGTCGTGACCCGGTTCAAGTTCCGGCTGTACCCGCTGTCCGGGATCGTCGGCGGCCTGCTGTTGCTGCCCGCGACGGCCGACACGATCGCCGGGTTCGTCGAGGCGGCCGATGCCGCGCCCGAGGGGCTCTCGACGATCGCCAACGTCATGCCCTGCCCGCCGATGCCGTTCCTGCCCGCGGAGCAGCACGGCAAGGTCGTGATCCTGGGCCTCATGTGCTGGGCCGGGCCACCCGAGGAGGCCGACGCGGTCCTCGCGCCGTTCCGCGCGCTGGCGACGCCGATCGCCGACATGCTGGCGCCGATCCCGTACACGGGCATGTACCCGCCCGAAGTGCCCGACTACCACCCGCTCGCGATCACGCGGACCTTGTTCATGGACTCCTTCGACCGCGAGCTCGGCCAGACGATCGTCGATCACCTCGACGCGTCGGACGCCGAGATGCGCGCGGCCCAGATCCGGGTGCTCGGCGGCGCGATGGCGCGCGTCGACCCGCAGGCGACCGCCTTCGCCCATCGCGACCGACGGCTGATGGTGAACGTGGCCTCGTTCTACACGGGCGACGACGATCGGGCGTCGGCGGGAGGCGTGGGTCATCGGCCTGGCCGACGCACTGCGCCAGGGTCCCGGCGCGTACGTGAACTTCCTGGCCGACGAGGGCCCCGAGCGGATCCACGAGGCCTACCCGGGCGCGACGTGGGACCGGCTGGTCGCCGTCAAGCGCCGGTACGACCCGGAGAACCTGTTCCACCGCAACCAGAACGTCCCGCCGGAGGGCGCGGCGATGAGCGAGAAGCCGGTGGCGGCCAAGCTGCTGATCAAGCCCGGCAACGGCGTCTGGCTCTCCGACGCGTCGCGATCGTCGCTGCTGGGGCCGCTCCCCGACGGCGCGACGGTGACGCCGGACGCGCCCGTCTCGGGCGCGGCGGCGGTCGCGATCGTCATCGGCGACGACGCGGCAACCGTCTCGTCCGCGTTCGATGCGCACGCGCCGGCGTTCCACGAGGTGCCGGTCGTGTGGGTGCTGTACCCCAAGGGCAACCGCACCGACGTCAACCGCGACAGCCTGTGGCGGCTCATCGCGCCGTACGGCCTGCGACCGATCACCCAGGTCGCGGTCGACGAGACGTGGTCGGCGCTCCGATTCCGGCCGATCCGGGCGGACGAGCCGCCGTTCACCGGGGGCGCGTAGCCGCTACCGTGTGGCCCGGCGCCACGCGTCGTGGCGGGAACGAGGGTGAGAGGGCGATGGACGCGCCGACGGCGCCTGCGCGGGCGCCCGCGATCCCGACGACCTTCGTCGTCACCCTGATCCCGGCGGCGGCCGCCCTCAGCATCGCCGCGAGCTATGTCGCCGTCGCGCTCGGCCTCCCGGTCTACCTCGACGCCATCGGGACCTGCGTCATCGCCATCGTCCTCGGCCCGTGGTGGGGGGCGCTGACCGGCGTCCTCACCAACGTGGGCGGCGCGTTCTTCTTCGGTCCCACCAACATCCCGTTCGCGCTCGCGAACGTGCTCGCGGCGCTCATCTGGGGGTACGGCGTCCGCACGTTCCGCATGGGCGCCAATCCGCTGTCGTTCTTCGTGCTGTGCGTGATCGTCGGGGTCGCGACGGGCGCGGCCGGCGGGGTCATCGCGCTGTTCGTGTTCGGCGGGGCGACCGGGCACCCGTCCGACGTCGTCACGGCGACCCTGATCGCCGCGGGCTCGGCGCTGGCGAACGCCGTGTTCACCTCGAGCATCCTCACGTCGGTCGCGGACAAGGTGATCAGCGGGTTCGTCGCGATCGCGATCATCGGCGCGCTGCCCCCGCGATACACGGTGGCGGTGCCCCTGCCGGGCGGGGTGGGGGCGCGCACGCTGCTCGTCGCGACGGTCGGCACGGTCGCCGGGATCGCGATCCTGCTCGTGTACCTGGTCGCGCTCGCCCCGCCGCCGTCCGCCTGACCGGCGATCACCATGGCCGGCGCCGCCGTCTCGATCGACCGGCTGACGTTCACGCACGCGCAGGCGACCGCGCCCGCCCTGCGGGAGGTGAGCCTCGAGATCGCGCCCGGCGAGCTCGTCGGCATCGTCGGCGCCAACGGGGCGGGCAAGTCGACGCTCCTGCTGGCCCTCAACGGCGTGGTGCCGCACCTGCTCACGGGCACGCGGACGGGGTCCGTGCTGGTGGCGGGCCGGGACCCGGTGACGACGACGGTCCGCTCGATGGCCGCCGACGTCGCGATGGTGTTCGACGACCCGGCGGCCCAGCTGAGCCAGCCGACGGTGGCCGACGAGGTGGCGCTCGGCCTCGAGAACCTCGCCGTGCCGTGGGAGGCCATGGGCCCGCGGATCGCCGAGGCGCTCGAGGCCGTCGGCCTGGCCGGTCTCGAGGCCCGGGACCCGGCGACGCTCTCGGGCGGCGAGCAGCAGCGCCTGGTGATCGCCTGCGCGATCGCGATGCGGCCGCGCCTCCTGGTCATGGACGAGCCGACCGCGGGCCTCGATCCCGCCGGGCGGGCCGCCGTCTACGCCATCGCCGCGCGGCTGAACCGGGACGACGGCATCACGGTGCGTGATCGCCGACCACGCCGTCGAGGCGCTGGCGGAGCACGCCCGCCGGATCGTCGTGCTCGACGCGGGCGCGGTCGTCCTCGACGGCGCGCCGGCCGCGGTGTTCGGGGCCCTGGCGGCCAGGCCGGAGCTCGGAGCGGGCGTCCCCGAGGTGACCGCGCTGGCCGCCTCGCTCGCACCGACCGGGGATGCGCCGGTGCCGGTCACGCTCGACGAGGGGGTCGCGTGGCTGGCGGCCGCGCGATGGCGCGAGGCGGCGGGGTGACGACGGCCGAGCGGTCGATCCTCACGCTGGCGGCCGTCTCGTTCCGCTACGGGCGTGGTGCGCCGGCCGCGATCGACGGCGTCTCGCTCGAGATCGGCGCCGGGCAGGTCGTCGGCATCGCGGGCCGCAACGGGTCCGGCAAGACGACGCTGGCCCGGCTGTGCAACGGCCTGCTGCGCCCGACCGACGGCACGGTCGTGGTCGACGGCCTCGACACGTCGACGACCGGCGTCCGGGCGCTCGCGGCCCACGTCGCCTCGGCGTTCCAGAACCCGAGCCACCAGCTGTTCGCCTCGTCGGTCGCCGCGGAGCTGGCGTTCGGCCCGCGGAACCTCGGCCTGGCGGAGCCGGAGGTCGCGCGCCGGGTCGCCGACGAAGCGGCGCGTTTCGGCCTCGCAGGACGTGCTCGATGAGCACCCGTACCGCCTCGGGCGCGGACCGCGGAAGCTGCTCTCGATCGCGTCCGTCGTCACGATGGGGACGCCGGTCCTCGTGCTCGACGAGCCGACGACCGGCCTCGACCAGCCGACGCGCACGGCGGTCTCGCGCATCGTCGGCGAGCTGCGCGACCGCGGCACGACGATCGTGTGCGTCTCGCACGACATGCGGCTGATCGCCGACGTCGCCGATCGCCTCGTGGTCCTCGACGCGGGCCGGGTCATCGCGGACGGGCCACCGCGCGCCGTCTTCGCCGACGAGGCGGCGATGCTGGCCGCGGGCCTCGAGCCGCCGCAGGCGACGGCGCTGGCGCTCCGGCTGCGCCCGGCGTCCGCGAGCTGGCCGCCGCTCTCGATCGACGGCGTCGCGGCCGCGATCCGCGACGGATCGGCGACCCGGCCATGACCGAGACCGCAGGCAGCATCCGCTACGTGGCCGGGAGCTCGTGGCTGCACCGCCTGAGCCCGATCCCCAAGCTGGCCTGGCTGGCCGCGGCCGTCGTGTTCGCCTTCGTCTCGTTCGACCCGCGGCTGCTGGCGGCCGTCACCGTCGCCGGACTGCTCGTCGCGGCCTCGGCGGGGATCACCGGCTCCGCGTTGCGTGCCCTCGTCGTGCTCGCGCCACTCGCCGCGGCGATCGTGGTGCTGCAGTCGATCGCGCCCGCGATCTGTGGGACGAGCTGCACGCCCGCGGCCCACCTCGGACCGCTCACGGTCTACGAGGAGGGCGTCGCGCGCGGCCTCACGTTCGTGCTCCGGATCCTCGCGATGGAGGTGGCGGCGATCGTCGTCCTGCAGACCACGCATCCGTCGGACCTCGTCGCCGGTCTCGGCCGCCTGCACGTCCCGTACCTGCTCACGGTCATGGTCGCCCTCACGCTGCAGCTCGTCCCGGTGCTCCAGGGCGAGGTGCGGACCGTCCTCGTGGCGCAGCGGGCGCGAGGCCTGCGCGGCACGGGGCTCGGGGCGGTCGTCCCGGCGCTGGTCCCCGTGTTCGCCGGCACCGTCGAGCGGGTGCAGCAGCTGGCGATCAGCCTCGAGGCGCGCGGGTTCGGCGCGGCGGGACCGCGGACCTCGTACCGGCGCATCGGGTTCTCGACGGGGGACCGGGTGCTCGCGGTCGCCGGTGTCCTCGCGGGGATCGCCGGCGTCGTGGCCTCGATCGCGCGAAGCGGCGCGGGTGGCGCCACGCTCGAGGTCTCGGCCCCGGTCGCGCTTGCGGTGTTCGCGGTGGCCGCCGTCGTCTTCGTCGCGGGAATCGCGCGCGCCGTCATCGCGATCAGCCGCGCCTAGGCGCGACGAGCGGTCAGGCCTCGCGCTCCTCGACCTCCAGCTCGGCCTCGATCAGCGCCTCGCGCCGCACGTGCAGGCCCCACTCGAGCCCGGCCGGATACCAGTGCGGCCGGAGCTGGCGGAGGATGGCGGGGTGGAGGGTCCCCAGCTCGTGGCGCGCGTGGTCCCGGGCGTCGGCCAGGGCGGGCAGCTCGTACACGCGCTCGCCGCCGCGGAACACCGGCACGACCAGCTCGCGGGAGGTCCAGTCGGCGTCGACGGTGAGCCGGTGGTGCGAGTCCACGGGGTCCACGATGACCCGCGAGCCGTCGTCGTCCGCCAGCTCGTCCCAGATCATGTCCGCCCGCGCGGTCCCGTCGCCGTCGTAGTAGCGGCGGACGGCGAGCTTGCCCGGGACGGTGATCTTCGCCGTGTCCGCGCTGACCTTGACCGGCGTGCGCCAGGTGCCGGCGGGCTCACCGCCACCGCGGATGGCCGTGAGCTTGTAGACCCCGCCGAGCGCCGGCTGGTCGTAGCAGGTCACGAGCTTCGTCCCGACGCCCCAGCTGTCGATCCGCGCGCCCTGCGCCTGCAGGGACTCGATCGTGGCGGGGTCGAGGTCGTTCGACGCGACCACCTGGGTGTCCCCGAACCCGGCGGCGTCGAGCATCTCCCGCGCCCGGACCGAGAGGTAGGCGAGGTCGCCCGAGTCGAGGCGGATCCCGGCGAGCTGCTGGCCGCGCTCGCGCATCTTGCGACCCGTCGCGATCGCGTTGGCGATGCCCTCCTCGGTGTCGTAGGTGTCGACGAGGAGCACGGCGTTGCCGGGCATGACCTCGGCCCACGCGTCGAACGCGGTCGGCTCGTCGGCGAAGGAGAGGATCCACGAGTGGGCGTGGGTCCCGCGCACCGGGATGCCGAACAGGCGCCCGGCGAGGACGTTCGAGGTCCCGGCACAGCCGCCGAGGTATGCCGATCGCGACGCCGTGAGCCCGCCGTCCGGACCCTGCGCGCGTCGCAGCCCGAACTCCATGACCGGGGCGCCGCCCGCGGCGAACACGACGTGCGCGGCCTTCGTCGCGGCGAGCGTCGGGTAGTTGACGAGGTTGAGGAGCGCACTCTCGAGCAGCTGGCCCTGGAGGAGGGAACCGGTGACCCGCAGGAGCGGCTCGTGAGGGAACGCGAGGGTTCCCTCGGGCATGGCGTCGAGGTCGACGGTCAGCCGCAGGTCCGCGAGGTAGTCGAGGAAGGCGGGCTCGAACAGCGGCCGGTCGTCGTTGCCCACGAGGCCCGCGAGGTGCTCGAGCTCGGCCGGCGAGAACCGGTAGTGCTCGATGAACGCGACGACGCCCTCGAGGCCGGCCGCGAGCGTGAACCCGCCTCCGAACGGCGCGTGGCGGAAGAACATCGTGAAGATCGCCTGGTCGTCGAGCCGCCCGAGCTTCCAGTAGCCGGCGGCCATCGTCAGCTCGTACAGGTCGGTCATCGTCGGGGGCGGGACCGGGTACCCGTCCATGGCGCTGCGGGAAGCTGGGCTCATCGCGACAGGATCGCACGCGCGAGGGCCCGGCGAGGGGGTCCAGACGGCTCCCGGCGTAGACTCCGGGCGCAGCAGGAGGCGCCAGATGGCCGTCGCATCGACCTTCGCGGGGTTCCCGCCCGAGGGCATCCAGTTCATGGCGGATCTCGCCGCCAACAACGACCGGGCGTGGTTCCAGCCCCGCAAGGGCGAGTACGAACGCCTGGTCAAGGAGCCGATGGAGCTGCTGATGGTCGCGCTCGCCGAGCGCTTCGAGGCGCGCGGGATCCCGCTCGTCGCCGACCCCAAGCGCTCGCCGTTCCGGATCTACCGGGACACCCGCTTCTCGCGCGACAAGTCGCCCTACAAGACGCACATCGGGGCCAGCCTGCCCTGGGTCGAGGGCCGGCCCGCGATGGGGGAGGGGGACGCCGAGGGCGACGGTCCGCACGGCAACGGCGCCTACTTCAACTTCCAGCCGGGCGAGATGTACGCGGGCGGCGGGATGTGGATGCCGTCGAAGCCGCGGCTGGACGCGTTCCGCCGCGCGCTCGTCGATGACCCGGCCCGCGTGCGCGCGGCGCTCGAGGACCCGGCGTTCGTCGCGTGGTTCGGCGGCGTCCAGAGCCACGAGACGCTCAAGCGCGTCCCGACGGGCTACCCCGCGGACCATCCGGAGGCGGAGCGGCTGCGCTGGAAGGACGTCGTCTTCGGCCGGCGCCTGGCCGACGACGAGGTCACGTCGAAGGACCTGCCCGCCGTGCTGGCTGACGGCTACGCGGCGGCGACCCCGGTCTTCCGCTTCCTCGCGGAGCTGGCCTGACCGGCGTGGCGGGCGGCCCGCCGACCCATCGCCGCCTGACGACGCTGCTCGCGGCCCTCGCGGTCGTCCTCGTCGTCGCGGGCTGCGGCACGACGCCGGTGGTGACGCCCACGCCCGGCAGCGAACGCCGCCTCGGCGCCGGCGCCGCAGGACGGGAGCGCGCCGGCACCGAGCGGACCGCCGTCGGCCGGCGGCCCGCCGCCGGCGCCCGGCCACCAGGTCTACGGCTTCGTGCCGTACTGGGAGATGGACGCCGGGATCGCCGCGCATCTCGCCTCGACGCCGCTGACGACGATCGGCCTGTTCAGCGTCACCCACGCGGGCAACGGCTCGCTCCGGACCGGCGCGCCCGGGTACGCGGCGATCACCGGCGACGTCGGCCGCCAGATCATCACCGAGGCCCACGAGCGCGGCACCCGCGTCGAGGTCGTGTACTCGAGCTTCGGGCTGGCCCGCAATGCCCGGCTGTTCGGCAGCGTGCCGCTCCAGGACAAGGTCATCGCGGCGCTCGTCCAGTTCGTGGGGGACGTCGGGGCCGACGGCGTCAACGTGGACGTCGAGGCGCTCGACTCGCTGCTCATCCCGGCCTACGCGGGGTTCCTCCTGCGGCTCCGCGCGGCGCTGGTCGCCGCCGACCCCGGCGACCAGGTCTCCGTCGCGACGCAGGCCAACGTGCTCGGCGCGGCGATGGCGCTCGGCGCGACCGAGGCCAACGTCGACCGGATCTTCATGATGGCGTACGACTACCGCACGGGCACGTCCGACCCCGGCGCGACGTCGCCGATCGCCCGCCGCGACGGCGTCGAGAAGGACATCCCCTGGTCGCTCGACCTCTATGCCGCCGTGGGCGTGCCCCCGGCGAAGCTGCTGCTCGGGCTCCCGCTGTACGGCGTGACGTGGCCCGTGGTCGGGCCGGAGATCGGGGCGCCGTCGCGCGGGCGCGGGGCGGCCTGGATCCTGCGCAAGCACGTCGACCTCCTGGGCAACCCGCAGGCCGTGCCGGTGCGCGACGAGATCGAGGCCGTCGAGGTCTACCTGCTCGGGTCGGACGGGAGCCTCGGACCGCCGGCGACCCCGTCCGCGTCCGCGCTGCCGTCGGTGTCGATCCCGCCCGGCCTCGTCGCCCTGCCCAGCATCGCCGCGTCGCCATCGGCCTCGGGGTCACCATCGCCGTCGCAGGCGTCGCCCTCGTCGATCCCGATCCCGTCGACGAACCCCACCTGGGACGCGGTCTACGTGGACTCGCCGGAGACGCTCGCGATCAAGATGGGTCTCGCGCTCGATCGCGGGCTCGCCGGCGTCGGGTTCTGGGCCATCGGGTACGAGCGCGGACTGCCCGGCTACACCGACGTGATGACGCGCTTCGCCGAGGGCGCCGCGCTCCCGTAGCCGCCGCTCCGGCCGGCCTGGCGTGCAGGGGGAGCGCGCTCGCGACCGGCGCTCGACCTATGCTTGTGCGGTTGGGGGTGGTCTAGAGGGGTCTAGAGGGGTCACGGATGCCGAGCACCCTCAGTTCGGGACGCCTGTGCGAGGAGGCGCTGCGCGCCTTCGATCGCCTGTGCCAGCTCGAGCAGACGCGCGAGCCGGCCATCACCGAGCTGACGCCTCGCCAGCGCCATCGACGGCAGCTGCTCGAGCGACGAGCCCAGGCCGAGGACTGGCCGGTGCCGGAACAGCTCGCGGCGACCGTCGTCGAGCTGGTGGCCTTCGCCGACCGGATCGAGGATCCCGATCAGGCCCTCGTCTGGACCGATCATCTGCCCGTCGCGGTGCTGTCCGTGATCGAGCGGCGGGGGTTCCGTCGGCGACTGGCCGACGGCGACATCTTCCTGGCCGGCTAGGGCGCGAGCGCCAGGGTCGCGAGGATCGCGACCAGCGGCGGCACGGCCTGGATCGCCGAGGCGGCGAGGAACCGGCGGTTGGTGGCCAGGAGCACGGCGCCGGCCCCGACCATGCAGGCACATGCGAACACGACGACCGCCCGCCCGGCGTCGACCTGTCCGGCGGCGACGAGCCCAAGGCCGGCCACGATGCCGATCGCGAGGAACAGGTTGTAGAAGCCCTGGTTGAACGCCATCGGGCGCACGACCGCCGCGTCCTCGGCCGTGTGGATCCCGAACCGCCCGTAGACGGTCGGGCGGTCGAACAGCAGGCTCTCGAGCGCGAAGAACCAGGCGTGGATCAGGGCCGCGACCAGGGCCGCGAGGACGGCGACGGGATGCATCGCCGCATTGTCCGCTACGAGCGGCTCTCGCGGACCCGGATCCCGTCCAGCACCACGTCGACGATCGCCTGCGCCCCGGCCGCATCCGGGACCCGGCCGTTGTACAGGAGGTGGTAGAGGAGGGCGCCGACGAGGATGTCGTTCGGCAGGCTCGGGGCGATGTCCGTGCGGAAGCCGCCGGCCGCGGCGAGCTCGCCGTACATCCGCGCCATCGCCTCGCGCTGGGGGAAGACGATGGACCGGACGCCCTCGTCGCCCTCGTCGCCGAGCTGGATCTCGGCGAGCGCCGGCAGCATCGCCTGGAACGACGGCTCGCCCAGCACGACCCTCGCCTCCTCGACGTTCTGCCGCAGGTTCGCCTCGACGTCGTCGCCCAGCGGCTGGGGATCGATCCCCGCGCCACTCGCGCATCGCGGCGGCGAGCATCGCGTCGCGGTTGGGCCAGCGGCGGTAGACCGTGCCGCGCGCGACGCCGGAGCGGGCGGCGACCGCGTTGATCGTCGTGCCCCGCAGGCCCTGCTCGGCGATCAGCTCGCCGACGGCCTGCAGGATCGCCTGGTCCGTGGATGGAAGCCGCGGCCGTCCGCCGGCATGACGAGGCTGCGGGTCGTCGTTCATTGCGAGACCTTAGCAGTATTAGATACTCGACGTGCTGTTTCGTAACCGGTAGCCTGTGGGCTGTCCAGGTGCACCGCCGGTCGGGGAAGGCCGGAGCCGCGCCTGCTCGACGGGGAACCGATTCGTGCCGCCGCTCAGTCCTGCCATGCCTTCGCAACGCCTGACCGAACCGCTCCCGTGGCGGCCGGAGGACAACGCGTGGCTGCGGCTGATCCTGGTCGGGGCGCCGGTCATCGCCATCGTCGGCGCCGTCATCGGGCTCGTGCTCGTCCCCGGCTCCAACCCCGGCTTCGCGATCGCCGGCGTCCTGCTGCCGTCACTCGCGCTCGTCACGCTCGGCATCGGCCTCCGCCGGCGCTCGTTCCTGCTCGCCGGTGCGGTCCTCCTGAACGTCGAGGCCCTCGCGGCGGCCGCCATGCTGCCGGCCGGGATCGCGGTCGCGGTCGTCCTCCCGATGATCAGCATCGCCGTCATCGAGGGCGTCCTGCAGCGGCGACGGCTCCTCCAGGCATCCATCGCCGCCGCGATCGTCGGCACGGCCGGGGCCGCGCTCGCGATCCTGATCGGCCCCGCGCGGGTCCTGTTCACGGAGACCGCGACCCCGGTCACGATCGCCTGCTTCGCCGGGCTCGTCGCATTCGCGCTCGCCCTCGACTGGCGGTCGACGAACCGCCTTCGCGTCGCGCTCGCGGTCGCCGAGGACGAGCTCGTGGCACGACGGGACGCCGAGCGCGAGCTCGCGCGCGCCAGCGAGATGCTGTCGGCGATCGTCGACTCGTCGCCGCTGGCCACGCAGGCGTTCGCCATGGACCGCACGGTCACGGTGTGGAACCGGGCGTCGGAGCGGATCTTCGGCTGGACCGCCGAGGAGGTCATCGGTCGGCCGATGCCGGAGGCGATGGTCCCCGAGGACGAGCGCGAGACGTCCGCCGAGCGCATCCGGCGCACGATCGGCGGCGAGCCCACGCGTGGCGATCGCGTGCGGCGGCTCACGAAGGACGGGCGAGAGCTCTGGATCGACATCTACGCCGCCGTCCTCCGGGACCGCGACGGCCGGCCGATCGGCATCGCGGGCCAGCTCGTCGACGTGACCGAGCGGGTCGCGCTCGAGGCCCAGCTCGCCCACGCCGAGCGGCTCGAAGCCGTCGGTCGCCTGGCGGGCGGCATCGCCCACGACTTCAACAACACGCTCACGGCCATCGGCGGGTTCGCCTCGCTGATCGGCGACGAGTCCGAGGACGCGGGCGCCGTCCGCGAGGACGCCGCGACCATCGTCGACATCGTCGAGCGATCCGGCCAGCTCACGCGGCAGCTCCTGGCGTTCGCGCGCCGGACCACGCTCCTGCCGAGCGTCGTCGACATCCGGACCACCGTCGCGACCGTGGAGCCGACGCTCCGCCGCCTGCTGGACAGCCGCGTGGACCTGCGGGTCCGGCTCGCCGACGAGCCGCTCGTCGCGCGCGTCGATGCCGGCCAGCTCGAGCAGGCGCTCGTCAACCTCGCCCTCAACGCCCGCGACGCGATGGACGGCGACGGATGCGTCGTCGTCTCGATGCGCCGTGTGCGGATCGCGGCGGGCGACGTCGCGGACGAGCCCGAGCTCGAGGGTCCGTTCGTCGCGGTCGCGCTGTGCGACACCGGCACGGGGATGGACCCGGCGGTGGCCGGGCGCGCCTTCGAGCCGTTCTTCACGACCAAGGATCCCGGACGCGGCACGGGCCTCGGCCTGGCGATGGTCCGCGACTTCGCGCGCCAGTCGGGCGGCACGGTCCGCCTCGCCTCGACGCCCGGCGTCGGGACGACCGTCGAGCTCCTGTTCCCCGAGCTGGTCGCCGCGAGCGCGGCCGACGCACCGCCGGCGGTGGCGCCGGTGCGGCCGGCCGGCACCGAGTCGATCCTCCTGGTGGACGACGAGCCGGCGGTCGCCGCCTTCGCCCGCCGCGCCCTGACCGACCTCGGCTACGACGTCCTCACGGCGAACGACGTGGAGTCGGCCAGGCGCGTCATCGAACAGGGAGGGCATCGCGTCGACCTCCTGTTGACGGACGTGATCCTCGGCGACGGCCTGGGCACGGACCTCGCCGACGCCGTTCGGGCGTCGCGGCCCGACGCCGCGATCCTGTTCATGTGCGGCTATGCCGGCGACGTCCTGGCCGACCGCGGCGTCCGGGTGGAGCGGCTCGACATCCTCGCGAAGCCGTTCAGCGGCCTCGACCTCGCCGTGCGCGTCCGACGCGCGCTCGACGCCCGACCGACGCACGACGGGGCCGCCACCGGCGCCTGAGCCCCGGCCGGATTGCGGTCCCGCGCCACGCGCCTACACTCCGCGTCGTGACGCTCCCGACCAACGAAGAACGATGGCGGGCGATGCTCGGCGCGGAGAGCCGTGACGCACTCCGGTTGCGCCGGACCTTCCGCCGGATCCCGTCCGCGCCGCGCTGCAAGATGTGCCACGCGCCGTTCAAGGGCATCGGCGGGTTCGTGCTCAAGCCCTGGTTCGGGCCGTGGGAGAAGAACCCGCAGCTCTGCAAGTCGTGCATCGGGGCGCTCGCGAAGCAGGGCCCGGGCGGCGCGGAGATCGAGCTGACGCTGCTGTTCGCGGACATCCGCGGCTCGACGTCGATCGGGGAGCGGCTGCGCCCGACCGAGTTCTCTGCGCTGCTGCACGCGTTCTACCGCATCGCTGCCGAGGCGATCACCGAGCACGACGGCGTCGTCGACAAGTTCGTCGGCGACGAGGCGATCGGCCTGTTCATCCCCGGGCTCGCCGGCAACGACCACGCGACGAAGGGCGTGGCTGCGGGCCGGGCCCTCCTGGAAGCGGTCGCCCGCCGCGACGCCTCGTCGGACGGCCCGATCCCGGTCGGCGCGGGCGTCCACACCGGCATCGCCTACGTCGGCAGCGTGGGCTCGAGCGACGAGATCTCGGACTTCACGGCGCTCGGGGACGTCGTCAACTCGACGGCGAGGCTGGCGTCGCTCGGCGGCCGCCGGGGAGCTGCTGGTGTCGACGGCGTCCGCGGGCCAGGCCGGTCTGGCGCGCGAGGGCCTGGAGCTGCGCGCTGTCGACGTCCGGGGCCGCGAAGCCGGGCTCGACGTGCTGGTCGTCCGACCCGCCGGCTGATCGCCGGCCATCGCGCCTGGAACCGGGGTCAGAACGCGCGGCGCAGGATGATCAGGCCGATGAAGATGACGACGACGATCACCACGAGCGTCGCGGGCGGCATCGTCGACACGGTGTGCACGGCGTTGTTGATCGCCGCCTCGACGCCGGCCCCGAGATCCTGCTTGCCGCCGCCCCCGCCGAGGGTGCCGCTGGCGCCCGTCGCCTGACCGACCCCTTGCCCGTACTCGACCATGCGCGCATCTTCGCACCCGGGCGCAAGGCCCACGTGGCGGTGCGTCAGGCGCGGTACTCGCTGATCTCGAAGAGGTGCCCGTCCGGGTCGCGGAAGAACGCGCGGGTCTCGGCGCCGCTCGTGACCGGTGGCGTCAGGAACTCGGCGCCGCGCCCGCGGAGCTCCTCGTAGACGGCGAGACAGTCGTCGACGCGGATCGTGAACAGGTTGTCCCGCCGGTCCGGGTCCGCGGGCGGCGCCAGCGTCACGCCCGGCTTGTCATCGGTCGGCGGGCCGGACGTCGTCAGCAGGAGCCACGCGCCGGCGAACTGGAGGACGACCGACGAGCCGCCGTACTCGCGGTACAGCGTCGCGCCAAGCACGTTCACGTACCACGCCTTCGACCGGGCGACGTCGGACGCGATGAGGATGTGCGTGAGCGCCGTGTCGGGAGTCGGGAATGCCGTCATCGCCCTCCACGATACGCGCCGGGGTGGCGCCGTCTCGGGATCGGTGGCATCGTTGCGTACGCAACTGATTAGCACGCCGGCGACGCCGGCGGACTGGGAGACAACCGAATGGCCTGGGACCGAGACGCGTTCGAGAACGCGATGATCGATGAGATGCGCGCCAACGGCGGCAAGGTGGTCACGGGCCCGCTCGCCGGCCAGTCGCTGCTGATCCTGCACTCGATCGGCGCGAAGAGCGGCCAGGAGCGCCGCGCGATCCTGACGTGGTCGCGCGACGGCGGCGACTACGTGGTCGCCGGCACCGCCGGCGGCTCGCCGACGACGCCGGCCTGGGTGCACAACCTCGAAGCCCACGGCGACGTGACGATCGAGGTGGAGAACAAGGAGACCCCCGCGACGGCGACCGTGATCACGTCCGGGCCCGACCGCGACCGGCTCTGGGACCAGCACGTCGAGCTCCTGCCGAACTTCGCGGCCTATCCGGAGCAGACCGGCCGGGTCATCCCGATGATCCGCCTCACGCCCGCCGAGGGCTGACGCGCCGTCCGACCGCGATGGCATGATCGGGCCATGCGCGACCGCCCGTTCCCGCCGATCGAGCCGCACGCGTCGGGGATGCTCGACGTCGGCGACGGGCATTCCGTCTACTGGGAGGCGTCCGGCAACCCGGACGGCAAGCCGGCGGTCGCGCTCCACGGCGGCCCCGGCAGCGGGAGCTCGGCTGGCCGCCGGAGCTGGTTCGACCCGGATCGCTACCGGCTCGTGCAGCTCGACCAGCGCGGCTGCGGCCGGAGCACGCCGCACGCCGGCGACCTCGCGACCGACCTCTCGACCAACACGACCCACCACCTGATCGCCGACATCGAGCGGCTGCGCGAGCACCTGGGGATCGAGCGGTGGCTCGTCTGGGGCGCGTCGTGGGGCGTGACGCTCGCGCTCGCGTACGCGGAGCGGTTCCCCGAGCGCGTGACCGAGATGGTGCTCCTGTCGATCACGATGACGCGACGAGCCGACGTGCACTGGCTGGCGCACGAGACGGGTCGCTACTTCCCCGAGCAGTGGGCTCGCTTCCGCGATGCCGTGCCTGCGGCGGATCGTGACGACCTCGTGGCCGCGTACGACCGGTTGCTCAACCACACCGAGGACGCCGAGGTGCGCATCCGGGCGTCGCACGACTGGGTGGCCTGGGAGGACGCGATCCTCTCGCTGGAGGAGGGGATGGAGACCCCGGACCCGCGCTGGGCCGACGACCGGTTCCGGATCGGGTTCGCCCGGCTCGTCACGCATTACTTCTCGCACGCCGCGTGGCTCGAGGAGGACGAGCTCCTGCGCAACGCGAACCGCCTGGCCGGGATCCCCGCGGTGCTGCTCCACGGCCGCCTCGACCTGTCCGGCCCGCCGGACGTGGCGTGGCAGCTGGCGCAGGCCTGGCCGGGGTCGGAGCTCCACTTCATCGCCGGCGGCCACACCGGCGATGCCGAGATGGACCGCCGGCTGCTGGAGGCCCTGGACCGCTTCGGCGGCTGATCCCGAACCGCGCCTACGGCGACGGTGAACGTCCCGAGGATGTCGCTGAACGCCCACGGCGCCTGGTCGATCCCCGAGCAGTCGTCGGAGCCGGCCTTGCCCGGGCAGGCGCCGTTGTCGCGCTGGACCGCCCACATCGAGAGCGCCGCCATGCCGTGCGCGGCGGCGAAGTCGCGCAGCGCCTGCGCGTGGGCGAGCGTGGTGACCTCGGTCTTGCCCGGGTAGTCGTCGATCCCGTTCATGATCGTCGCGCCCGCCATCGCCCACAGCTCGGCGTCGGTCTTCGAGGGGAGAAGCGTCCGCAGCTGCTCGTGCAGGCCGGTGAGCGCGGCGATCGCCGCGGCGCCCATGTCGGTCGTCGTGTCGTCGTAGTAGTCGAAGACCATCGGCTGCACGACGTCGATCCGGACACCGTTGTCGACGGCGTTGCGCAGGACGGCGAGGGCGTCGTCCTCGAGCCCGTCCGCCGACGTCGGCAGCGTGTACGAGACCGTGAGCGGCCGCCCCTCGCTGGTTGCCCAGTCCTGGAGCTGCTTGATCGCCTTGTTCCGCCGGTCGATGCCGTCGCGGCGGTTGAGCGACGCGTCCTCGATGTCCATGTCGATGCGGCTGACGTCGTAGCGCGTCACGAGGTCCTCGTAGGCGGCGACGATCCTGTCGACGTCCGCGCAGGAGTCGCCGATCTCCGTCCCGCCCATGTCGGCGCTGTATCCGCCGAGCGACGGGATGACGTCGCCGCCGGCGGACCTGAGCGTGGCGATCTCGTCCAGGTACCTGCCGGCGCTCACGGGCTGCGTTGGATCGCCGTTCCAGGCGAGCGTGCACGAGGTCTTCGACGTCGTCTCGAGGAAGGCCAGCGTGAAATGCTTGATGCCCGAGGCCGCGGCGACCGTGGCCGAGCGAGTCGTCGGTGTAGGTCTGGAAGTAGGGGACGTAGGCGTGCGCCGGGAGGCGCGCCGCGGGCGACGCGGGCGATGGGGTCGGCGATGCAGGGGGCGACGTCGGCTCGGCGACCTCCGGTGACGCGGATGGGGGCGCCGTCGCGGGGACCGTCGAGATCGCTGGCACGGTCGGCGAGGCGGTGCAGCCTGCGACGAGCAGGCCGAGGGTCAGCAGTGCCCCGGCGACGGAGCTCGGGCGGCTAATCGCCGTCCCGGTATCGCCAGGCGGGCGGCGCCTCGCGGGTCGGGCCGCGCCAGATCCGGATCATCCACGCGAGCCCGAGGAGCATCACGATCTCGGCCGCGATCGGGTAGAAGTTGAGCAACGGCTCGTAGCGGGAGTCCGCGAGGGGCGCGGCAAAGGCGAGCGGCTGCCCGATCCACCAGATCGGGAGCACGAGCACCGCGATCACGGCGATCGCGAGCTCGACCCTCGCCATCAGCCAGCCGCGCGTCCGGTCGTCGTCCATCGCCGCAGGATGGCGCCTGCGCGAGGCGGGCGCAAGGGCTGCCGGCACCGCCGATGCGCACAGTTCCCTAGTCGCTGCACCCGGAATCCGCGATCGCGCGACGCGTAGTGTGGGCGCCACAGCAGAAGAGGGGATCGGATGCCGTTATTCGGCCGACGATCGAAGGACGAGGAGGCCCGCCGGCCGTCACCGGAGCGGCCTCCCAACGACCCCGATGGGCTGCGCGAGGCCGCAAGCGCCCTGTCGGAGCTGTTCGAAGCCAAGGTGATCGACGCCGACGGCCGGATCCGCGTCGAGGACCTGCTCAGTGCCGCCGCCGCCGTGTGCGGCGAGGCCTGCATCGCGGCCGCGGGCGAGATCGACCCCGAGCACCACGCGCTCGAGCCGGGATCGGCCGTGCTGTCCGACCGCGTGAACGCGATCCTCGTCGCCGATGCTCCGGACTGGGGCTGGCGCCGCCACGAGCGTGTTCGGGATCATCCGCGGCGGCGCGCTGGCACAGGGCTACGCGGAGACCGACTTTCCGCCGATCGACGAGCCGATCCGGTTCTTCGTCGCATCGCTCGGCGGGGACGGCGTCCCGTGGGGCTTCGTGCCGCTCAGCGTGCCCGAGGACAACCGGCCGCTGATCCAGCCGCTGCGCCAGGCCTACGAGCTGCGTGCGCCGGCTCGAGCGGTGTTCGAGGAGCAGCGGATGCCCGCCGCGGAGTGGCCGGCGGCAGGCGCCTTCGCGCTCGTCATCGAGCTGGCGCGCGTGCGTGACGCGATCGACCACGGCGTCGCGACGCGCCTGGTGCTCGAGACCGTCAACGGCATGGCCAAGACCGCCCCGATGACCGACGAGCGCATGCGCGAGACGCCTGCCTGAGCTGACCCGCGCCTCAGGCGATGGGCTCGAGGACGAAGACCGGGATCTGGCGCTCGGTCTTCGTCTGGTACCTCGCGTAGTCGGGCCACGCCTCGACGGCCCGCGCCCACCACGTCGCCTTCTCGTCGCCCGTGACCTCGCGCGCCAGGTAGTCGCGGGTCACGGCGCCGTCCTGGAGCTCGACGTGCGGGTTCTTCACGAGGTTCCAGTACCAGACCGGGTGCTTCGGGGCGCCGCCGAGCGACGCGACCACCGCGTAGACCCCGTCGTGCTCGACGCGCATGAGCGCGGTCTTGCGCAGCCTGCCGGTCCGGGCACCGACCGAGGTGAGGACGATCACGGGACGCCCACGCAGGTCGGCGGCCTCGGTGCCGCCCGACGCCTCGTACTGCTCGGCCTGCTTGCGGGCCCAGGCGGCCGTTCCGGGCGCGTACTCGCCTTCCAGCGGCACCCGCGCCCGTCCTAGCCGATCCGCTCGAGCACGACGACCGGCAGCGTCCGCTCGGTCATCGCCTGATAGCGACGGAAGTGGGGGAGCGCGGTCGCGTGCGCCTCGAACAGCCGGTCGCGCTCCTCGCCGGCGGTGACCCGGCCGCGCGCGGCGAAGGTCTCGCTCCCGAGCTCGATCGTGACGTCGGGGTTGGCGCGGACGTTCGAGACCCAGTCCGCGTTGACGTCCCGGCCGCTGTTCGACCCGACGACGACGTATCCCTCGCCGTCGCGCGTGTACCCGAGCGGCGCGACGTGCGGCTCGCCGGACCTCGCCCCGGTCGACGTGAGCAGCAGCAGCCGGGCGCCGACGTACGGCGGGAAGGTCACGGCGCCGCCGTTGGCGCGGAAGTCGGCGATCACGCGGTCGTTGAGGGGCTGGTCGCCCGCCTGGAGCGGCATCGGGGCCTCCGGATCGGTTCTTCGTGCCGTGGACGATCTTGCACCGGGCGGGGCACCGGCCGCCACGGCGCCTAGCGGTCGGCCGCGGCGAGGGTCTCGATGTGGGCGACGACGTAGTCCGCGTGCGGTCGGACGCGCGCCCGGAGCGGAGCCCAGTCTGGCCGACCTCGTCGAGGTAGATCGCGCGGGCGTGCTCGAGCACGGGCCGGTGCTCCGCGGGCAACCGCGGCAGGACCCAGTCGGCGGCACGGTCCTTCGACCGGATCTCGCCGGTCTCGAGGGTCGTCCAGATCCGCGCGAACGTCAGCAGCGACGTTGCGCGTGTCCGTGTCGAGGTCCGCGAGGAGGCCCGGGATCCCCTCGACGATCGCGTGCCGGAGGTCGCGGCCAGGCACGGGGTCGAGCACCTCGGCCGCGGCGGGCCGAGGCGCGCTCGGTCGCCGAGCAGCACCATCGTGAGCAGCGGCGCGAGGTCCGGGCTGGGCCTGGCTCCGGTGCGATCGCCGCGCTCGAGCTCGTCGCGCGTCCACTCGCCGAGCAGCAGCTCGCCGCGTGGCGGAGTAGTCGCCGGGCGCGCACGTCGGACTGGCACGACGACCGCGAGCTCGACCGGCCGAGGCGCGGGAGCCGGGCCGCCGCCGGAGACGCGCAGGAAGCCCCCGACGAGCGCACGCTGCTCGTCGGTGAGCGGCAGCGCTCGACGACGTAGGATGTCGATGTCGCTCACGCGAGGCGGGGTCAGCCCGAACCCAGTCCATCGGCGTGACCGGATCGGGCGTACTGCGTCGATCATGTCGCGCAGCCGTAATGACGGCCGCGATCAGGCGGAGCGACCTCGTCGGTTCGGGATCTGGCGACGCGCTCGAAGTCTCGAGGCCCGGTGGCGCTCGCCCTATCCTCGGGTCATGACCCACTTCGCGCTCGACGACACGCTGCTCGACGCGCAGGCGCTCCGCGTCGCCGGATCCGCGGTGTACGGCGGGGCGGACCGCGACGAGTGCCTCCAGGCCTGCGCCGCTGTTCGCGGCACGGATCTCGTGAGCTGGTATGTCGCGTGGGCGGCGGCGGCCGACGACGCCGAGGCGATCGGTCTGCGCGAGGCGGACGGCGGCCATGACGAGGCGGCCCGGAACGCGTTCCTGCGCGCTTCGAACTACGCGCGAAACGCCGGCGTGATGCTGCTCGGGTCTCCCGTCACCGATCGGCTGCTCGAGGCGCAGGCGCGGCAGACGGCGCTGTTCCGGCGCGCGGCCTCGCTCATGACCCGCCCGCCCGAGATCGTCGAGATCCCGTTCGAGGCGACGACGCTGCCGGGCTATTTCTTCAGCGCCGGCGACGGCCGTCGGGAGACGGTGATCCTGACCGGCGGCTACGACGGCACGGCGGAGGAGCTGTACCTGTTCAACGGCGCGGCCGCGCTCCAGCGCGGCTACAACGTCCTTGCCTTCGACGGACCGGGCCAGGGCGCGGCGCTGCTCGAGCGCCGGCTGCCCATGCGCCACGACTGGGAGTCGGTGATCACGCCCGTCGTCGACCACGTCATTGCGAGGCCAGACGTCGACCCGGCAGGGATCGTGCTCATCGGGCTCAGCCTCGGCGCGCACCTGGCGCCCCGGGCCGCCAGCGCCGAGCATCGGCTGGCCGCGTGCATCGCCGACTGCGGCTCGTTCGACCTCCATGCCTCCTTCCTCGCTCGCCTGCCGGGCGTCCTCGCGGGACCGTTCGACCGCGGCCGACGGCCTGCGGTCGCCGTCGTGCGGCGCGTCCTGTCACGCTTGGCGGAGGACCCGACGGGCGGCTGGGCGATCCGCCGCGGCATGCTCGTGCACGGCGTCGACAGCCCGATGGCCTACGTCGAGGCCCTGCGTGCGTACACCCTCGAGGGTCGCGCGGGCGACATCCGCTGTCCCACCTGGGTGTGCAGCGCCGAGGGCGACGACATCAGCGACTCCGCCCCCCAGCTCGTCGCGGCCCTGACCTGCGACCACGAGTACGTCCACTTCAGGAAGATCGAAGGGGCCGGCGATCACTGTGAGACCGGCGCCCGAGCCCTGTACCACGCCGCGTCGTTCGGCTGGCTCGAGCGGACGCTGCACCCGGAACGCGACGCGTGACGCGCCGCCTTGCGGACCGCACGGCTCCGCCTGGCGCCGCTGACCGTCGACGACGCGACCGCGATGACCGGTGTGCTGGCGGACCCTGCGCTCTACGCGTTCACCGGCGGCGAGCCACCCGACGAGGCGACGCTCCGCCGACGCTACGCGCGCCTGGTCGCAGGGCCCGCGGACCCGTCACGCGAGGCGTGGCACAACTGGATCATGCGGCTCGCGGACGACGGCACGGTCGTCGGGACCGTGCAGGCGACGCTCCGCCCGGCGAGCCGGGAGGCCGAGATCGCCTGGGTGACCGGGGTGCCGTGGCAGGGCCGCGGCTACGCGACGGAGGCGGCGGCCGCGCTCGTCGAGTGGCTGGCGACGACGGGGACGGGCTCGGTCATCGCGCTTGATCCACCCGGAGCACCCGGCGTCGGCGTCGGTGGCCCGGCACGTCGGGCTCGAGCCGACCGACGAGCTCGTCGACGGCGAACGCGTGTGGCGACGCTCGCTCGGGGACGCCGCCTAGCCGGCGACGGTGGCCGTCGGGCGGGAGCACGGCCCACGGCATCAGCGACGGCCGTGGGAAGGTCGACGCGATCGGGACCGGACGGCCGTCGGCCGCCATCGAAGCCCTGGCACCGGCGAGGATGTCCACCACGTGCGCCGCCTGCTCGGCCGACGCCCGGTGTGGCCGGCCCTCCGCGATCGCCGACGCGAGATCCGCGACGCCACGGCCCCAGGCGATCCCATCGAACGGCGGCCGCACGAACGGGACGGCCTCGTACGCGCCGTCGTACGGACCGAACTCGACGGGCGCGTTGAAGTCCTGGAAGTTCCCGAGCGCGAGGGACCCGATGTCGCCGTGGAACTCGAGGCCGCCCTTGTGCTTCGCGGGACGGCCGACGTAGAAGCTCGCCGTCAGCCGCAGGACCGCGCCGCCCTCGAGCTCGACCGCGGCGACGATCAAGTCCGGGCTGCCGATCCGGAACGGCCGGCCGTCGACCGTCACCCGGTCCGCCATCAGGTCCCACCCCCACGCCCGGATCGACGTGGCGCGCCCGACCATCGTCGTCACGAGGGTCAGCGGGTAGACCGCGACGTCGACCAGGACGCCGACGTCGAAGAACCCCTCCGGCGCCGGGTGCCAGGTCTCGATGCGGCCGTGGCTGACGTCGGCGTAGACGGCGCGGATCGTGCCGAGCCGCTCCTCGCGGATCCACGCCGCCGCCGTCTGCTGCGCCTCGCCGAGGAACGTCGCGGGCGCGCAGCCGAGGCGCACCCCGTGGTGCCCGGCGATCGCGATGAGCTCGCGCGCCTCGTCGGGCTCGAGCGCCATCGGCTTCTCGCTGTACACGTGCTTCCCGGCCTCGAGCGCGCGGCGCGTGACGTCGTAGTGCGCCTGCTGCACGGTGAGGTTGACGACGATGTCGACGTCGGGATCCGCGAGCAGCTCGTCCAGCGAGCCGTGGACCCGGCAACCGTGGGCCGCGCCGAAGGCGGCGGCGCGATCGGGATCGAGGTCGGTCGCCGCGACGAGGCGGATCGACGGGTGGGTGGGGATGTCGCGCGCGTAGCCGCCGGCGATGTTGCCGGTGCCGACGATGCCGATGCCGAGCGGATCCACGGCCCGAGCCTACGGCATCCCGGCCTGCGGGCGCGGTCCCATCCGGCAACAGCGATGCCGTACCGTCACGGCATGCGCCACGACCAGATCGCCCTCCAGCTCTACACGGTCCGACGCCTGCTGGCGACGGACCTCCCGGGAACGCTCGCGGCCGTCGCCGGGGCCGGCTACCGGTCCGTCGAGCTGGCCGCGCTCCATGACGTCCCCGCCGACGACCTCGCCCGGCACCTCGACGACGCCGGGCTCACGCCGGTCGCGTCGCACGAGGGCATCGACCGGTTGCGATCCGACCCGCAGGCCGTCGCCCGGCGGTTGCGCGTCCTCGGTTGCCCCCGCGTGGTGGTGCCCTGGATGCCGCCGGCGGACCGCGAGTCGGTCGAGGCCGTGCAGCGGTTCGCCGCGGAGCTCGGGCAGCTGGCGGGGACCCTCGCGGCCGAGGGCCTCCGGCTCGGGTACCACAACCACGACTTCGAGTTCGCCCCGATCGACGGCACCACGGCGTTCGACGTGCTCCTCGCGGAGCTGGCGCCCGAGGTCGAGCTGGAGGTGGACGTGTACTGGGTCTCCGTCGGGGGCAGGGAGCCGGTCGCGGCGATCGAGGCCGCGGGCGATCGTGTCCGGATGCTGCACATGAAGGACCGGGCACCGGGCGCCGCCGATCCACGACGCACCCGCCGGCTCGGGCGTCCTCGACTTCCCGGCCATCGTCGACGCCGGGCGAGCGGCGCGCGTCGAGTGGTACGTCGTCGAGCTCGACGAGCCACGCGATGAGATCGCCGACATCACCGCGGCCGCCGCCTACCTGGAGTCGCTCGCCGGCTGACGCCGGAGGGCGTCGACCGCTCGACCGATGGACGACGGAGGCACGTTCGGCCCGATCCCCGCGGTCATCACGCCTCGCCGCCGGCCGTCGGCCGTTCGCGCGGCCACGACGGTGCTGCTCGGGTTCGCGACCCTCATCGCCATCGGGACGCTGTTCCTGGTGACGCCGATCGCGAGCCAGCGCGGCGAATGGACCTCGCCCGTCGACGCGCTGTTCACCTCGGTCTCCGCGGCCTCCGACACGGGCCTCACCGTCGTCGACACGGCCGACCACTGGTCCTTCTGGGGCCAGCTGGCCATCGCCATCCTGATCGCGATCGGTGGCCTCGGGATCATGGCGTCGACCACGCTGGCGGTCCTGCTCGGGCGGCGGGCCTCGCTCGCATCGAGGGCGACGGTGATCGATGCGTTCGGCGGGCCGCTCAGCGGCGCCCGCGACGTCGTCCGGCGCGCCGTCGCCTTCGCGCTTGCGGTGCAGGTGGTCGGCATCGCCGCATACCTGGTCGTGCTCGGGCTCACGAGGCCGGCGAGCGGGCCGGCCGACACCGTCTGGCAGTCGATCTTCTACACGACGAGCGCCTTCAACAACGCGGGGTTCGACCTGGTCGGCGGCGGCCACGGGTTCACGGTCTTCGCGAGCCAGCCGCTGATGCTGCTCACCACCGCCGCGCTCATCGTGATCGGGGGGCTCGGGTTCGTCATCGCCGGGGACCTCCGCAAGCAGCGCCGCTGGCGGCCCCTCGCCGTCGAGACCAAGCTCGTCGTCATCGCCACCGCCGTCCTCATCGTCGGTGCGGCGGTCGTCATCGGGATCGTGGAGTGGTCGAACCCGAGGACGCTCGGCCCGCTCGGGCTGGTGGACAAGGTCGTGAACGCGCTGTTCGCGTCGATCACGCCACGCAGCGCGGGGTTCGCGTCACTCGACACGCACGCGCTCAAGCCCGAGTCGATCACGGTGACGACGATCCTGATGTTCATCGGCCCGGCGTCGGGGTCCACCGGCGGCGGCATCAAGGTCAACACCGTCGCGATCCTCGTCCTCGTCGTGCTCGCGACCGCGTCGCGCCGCTCCGAGCCCGAGGCGTTCGGCCGCCGCATCGCCGTCGACACGATCGCCCGCGCGGTCACGGTCCTGGTCGTGTCCGGGTTCGCCGTGCTGGTCGGCGTGTTCGTCCTCTCGGCGACGGGCGGGTTCCGCGGCGGTCCGGCCCTGTTCGAGACGGTCTCGGCGTTCGGGACGGTGGGCCTGTCGCTCGCCGGGACCCCTCGCCACCAGGACGCGACGAGCCTCGTGCTCTCGGCCCTGATGTTCCTTGGGCGGGTCGGGCCGATCGCGCTCATCATCCTGCTGTTCGGGCGGGACGACCGGGCCGACCTGATCCGGCTGCCGGAGCAGACTGTGCGCGTCGGCTGATGGCGATGTTCGAGGAGGCGTGATGGGCCAGCAGATCCTGGTCGTCGGGTTGGGCAGGTTCGGCGGCTTGGTCGCCGCCGAGCTCGCCGCGCTGGGGCACGAGGTGATGGGCTGCGACCGCGATCCGCGCCTCGTCGCGGAGCATGCGGACCGGTTGACCCAGGCGTTCGAGCTCGACGCGACCGACGCCGCCGCGATCGCCGCCGTCGGGCCGGCGGACTTCGACACGGTCGTCGTCGCGCTCGACCCGTCGGCCACGATCCTCGCGACCATGATCCTCGAGCGTTCCGGCGCCAAGCGGATCCTCGCCCGTGCCGCGAGCGATCTCGACGGCGAGATCCTGCGCCGGGTGGGCGCCAGCCGGATCGTGATCACGGACCAGCAGGTGGCGACGTGGGTCGCGCACACCATCGACCTCGCCGGCGCCCTCGACTTCATCCGCCTCAGCGGCGACATCGCCGCGGTCCATCTCCGGCTCGGATCGGCGACCGTCGGGCGTCGCGTCGCCGACCTCATCGAGCGGGCGGCGGACTCCCGGATCGTCGCCCTCCATCGCGGCGACCGGGTGATGATCGACCCGGCGCCCGACACGGTGATCGAGGCCGGTGACAGCGCGCTCATCGTCGGGCCCGAGGAGCGGTTCCGGGCGCTCGCCCAGTAATCGAACAGATGTTCTACCATGCGGCCATGGCCGAATGGGTGATCGACGTCAAGACGGAGCCGAGGCAGTTCCCGGCGGTGTGGCACCGCCACCCGAACGGGACGTTGCGGGCGGACCGCGACCGGACGCCGACGGTCGTCCAGCCGCTCGGCGGCGCGCGCACGGAGCGCTGGACGTACCTCTGCGCGTGCGGGGACGTCTACCTGTGGGAGCGCAAGGAGTAGGGGCGGCCCCTACCGGGCTTCGGCCGGTTCCACGGACGGTGGCACGGCACCCATCGCCGGGACGCCCGGTCCCGCCTCGGCCTCGGCGACCGGCGACGTGGGCCGGCGCGTTGCGAGCACGGACCCCGTGATCACGAGCACGAGGCCGAGGCCCATGACCGCGGTGAACGTCTCGGAGAGCACGGCCACGCCGACGATCGCGGCGACCGCCGGATTGATGTAGGTGATGACCGTCGAGCGCACCGGCCCGATCTCGCCGATCAGGGCCGCGAACAGGATGAAGGCCGCGGCGGTGCAGACGGTGCCCAGCACGAGCACCGACAGGATCGCGTTGGTCGAGGGCGTGACGGCCGGCCACTGGAGCGCCGCGAGCGGTGCGTACAGCACGGCGACGCCGGCGAGCGAGAGCGCCATGATCCCGACCGACGACACGCCGCCCAGGCGCCGGGAGAGGATGGCCGGCCCGATCGCGTAGCACACGGCCGTGACGATGACCTGGAGCAGCGCGATGGGGTCGCGCGTGCCGAAGTCCGACCCGACGATCGCGAGGACGCCCGCAAGGCCGACGAACAGCCCGAAGACGCCCGTCCGCGTGAGCCGGTCGGTGCCGCGGGTGGCCAGGGCGAACACGGTGCCGATGAGCGGCGTCGCGGCGATGAGCAGCGCCGTCAGCGAGCTCGAGAGGTGCTGCTCCGCCGACCCGAGCAGCACCCACGGGATGGCGATCTCGATCGCCGCGAAGACCGCGATCCAGCGCCAGTGGACGAGGACCGCGCGCAGGTCGATTCGGAGCAGCGCGACCGGCAGCAGGATGGCGGTGGCCACGCTCGTGCGCAGGAACACGAGGGTGGCCGGCGTGATCTCGGCGACCGCGATCCTGATGAACAGGTACGGGATGCCCCAGATGATCGCCATCGAGACGAACAGGATCAGGCCACGCCGTGTCATCGCATCGTCCTGCCCATCACCGACCCATCTTTCCATGCCTGCATCGTCGCCGCGAACCCCGACAGAGGCGCCCGCCTACAGGGAGAACACGCCGAAGACGCGAACGGTTGCGCGGATGGACGAGGGAAACCCGGCTGACGGTGCCGGATCCGGGGATCGCCGCGGTGGGTCGCCGTCGTGGCGGGACGGCGCCCTCAGCGACTGGTCGAGAGCCGCCACTCCCGCGCCGCGATGACGCCGGCGACCACGATGAGGGCGATGCCGACGACGGCCCAGAACAGGTTCCCGCTCATCGCGCCCCCGCCGATGATGCCGGTGCCCTGGGCGACCCAGACGAGGCCGACGAGGGCGACGAGGATGGCGATGACGAGTCGGGACGCGCGCATGACGAATGTCTCCGTGGCCGTGAGTCGATCGGGAACCGCTCGTTCCCTGTTAGACCATACGGCGGAACGGTGATCGTCGGATCCGGACGCGCTCGCCTCAGGCCGGCTCGGGTGACGGCGCGGGCGCGGGCACGTCGGGCACGACCTCGCGAGCTGCGGGCGGGGCGACGTCGTCCGCCAGCGTCAGCCGGCTTCCGGTGGGTCCCGATGACCGACAGGACCGTCCGCCAGGTCGAGGCGACGACGGCCATCGCCGGGACCACCATGAACATGCCGAGCATGCCGGCAATCGCGGCGCCACCCGGGATCGCCACGAGGACCACGGCCGGATGCAGGTGGACCATCCGCCCGTACACCAGCGGCGTGACGATGTTGCCGGTCACGATGTTGAAGACCAGGGTCCAGACGATCATCACCCCGACGTCGAGCGGCGAGCCGACCGCGATCGTGACCAGCAGGGCGATCCCCGTCGAGACGAACCCGCCGATGTACGGGATGAAGCACAGGAAGAACGAGAGGACGAACACCGGCAGGGCCAGCGGGATCCCGAGGACCAGCATGATCACCAGCTGGCTCGCGGCGCCGACGAACGAGATCGCCCCCGTGCCGATCATGTATCCGCCGAGGACGTTGAACGCGCGGCTGCCGGCCGCGTCGACCTCCGGGGCGACGTCCGGGCGGACGCGTCCGAGGGCCTTGGCCCACAGCTTGCCGCCGTCGGCAAGGAAGTAGAAGGCGATCAGGACGCTCAGGATCACGATCACGCCGACCTGGGCCGCGACCTGGGCCCCGGTGATCACGCTCCGGACGACGTCGCCGCTCCCCGACACGGCCTGCGTGAGGAGCCCGAGCTGGCCGCCGGTGTCGGCGCTCGCGGTCGCCGCACCGGAGACCGCGGCCGAATGGAGGTCTCCGGCCTGGTTCACGAGGGAGACGACGGTGATCGCGAGCACGACGAGGATGCCGAGGAATCCGCCACCGACGGCGATGGCCGAGGCGACCGTCCGCGATCGGCCGCCGCGCGTCAGCCGCACGACGAGTGGATCGAGCGTGGCGGCGAGGATCAGCGCCAGGACGACCGGGATCACGACGAGTGGCATGGCGACGAAGATGCCCACGAACAGGGCCGCGAGGCCGACCGCGACCAGGATCCGCCAGCTCCACGCTGCGACGCGATCCAGCCAGGACGGCACCAGGGCGGGAAGCTCCGGCCGTGGTCCGGGGTCGAGGATCGCGATCGTCGCGCCCGCGACGGCGAACACGATGGCGGCGACCGGGACCGCGGCGAAGAGGCCGATGACACCCGCCAGCTCGTACCCGGCCGGCAGCACGATCAGGACCATGGCCGGGTGGATGTGGACGCTCTTGCCGTAGACCATCGGCCGGATGCCATAGCCGAGGATGGCGTTCCGGATCGCGATCAGCACCAGCAGCGCGATCACCGCCCCGCCCCCGAGCGCGGCGTACGTGACGATCACGATGATGCCGGTGGCGACGAAGCCGCCGAAGTAGGGGATGTAGCCGCTGAAGAACGCGAGCATCGCCAGCGGCAGCGCCAACGGGACGCCGAGGATGACCATGAACGCGTAGTCCGTGACGGCGATGACCGCGGACAGGATCGTCGTGCCACGGAGGTAGCCACCGACCCGCCACAGGGCGTCGTCCCCGGCCGCCGTGATCCGCTCGCGCTTCTGGTCGCTCGCGGCCTGGAAGATCCAGACCCACGCCCGGTCGCCGTCGCGGAGGAAGAAGAAGACCAGGAAGGCGCCGAGGATGCCGACCGTCACGGCGCCCGCCGCGTTGCTGACGATCTGGCTGGTGAACCCGCCGGTGACGTCGCGGGTGACGCCGATCAGGTCACGGACCACGGTGCCCACGATCGGCGGGAGGTTCAGCGCGGCGATGTCGGCCTGGAGCCGCTGCACCCCGGCTTCCAGGTCTCGCAACAGCTCGACGATGTAGGGGAGCATCGCCAGCCCGAGCAGCAGGAGGGCGCCGCCCACGATCGCGAGCGCCACCACCCAGACGATCGCCGCCGCCGCGGTCCGCGATCGACCGCGTGCGCGGAGTCGGAGGGCATACGGCGCAAAGAACGCCGCGATCACGATGGCGACCACGATCGACGCGGTGACGACCCAGAGCACGGACACCAGCAGCCAGAGCACCACCAGGAGGGCGGCGATGACGAACACGCGCCACCCGAGGGCGGCCAGGTTCTCGAGCCACTTGGGGACGAGGTCGGAGACAGGCGCGGGCGGTTCGCCGTCGTTCACGGGTACCGCAGTGCTCGTCGCCGGATCAGCCATGAATCGACGTCCCTCGCACCCAGCCGCGGACGCTCGGGCATCGACCCCGCGCCTACCGCAGGCCGTCACTGTACCGCCGCGCGCGCCGCCGAACGTGCCCCCGGCGATCGACGCGGCCGGCGAACGCGATCGTCGAGCGAGACTAGGGCGTCCCTGCCCCGGCGCGGATCAGCCTGACCGCCCGGCGCAGCGCGGTCGCGAACACGCGCGAGCTCAGGTAGTCGAGGGCGTTGTGCGCGGCGGCCGGGTTCGTCGCGGCGGCCGAGCGGCCCCACGTCTCGAGATCCTGGACGCGCGGCCCGTCCGCGGCGGCGTTCGGATAGCGCGCCGCGATGTCGGCATGGCCCGCGGTCGCCGGGTCGTCCTTGGTCCAGACGTTGGCCCACAGGCGCAGCTGGGGCGGGAACGGCGTCGGGTTGGCCGGTGGCGCGATCGGGCTGTCGGCGGTGAGGCGCCGGTAGAACGACGGCATCGACAGCGGCGAGCCGATGGTGATGAGCGCCCCGACGGGGAGGTCGGCGCTCGCGCGGAGCGTGTCGTAGGCGACGAAGCTGCCCATGCTGAACCCGATGACGACCACGCCCTCGGCATCGAGCGGCTCACGTCGAACCGCGACCCGCAGGCGGTCGTTGGTCTGCTGTCGCAGGTCGGGATCGGACATGTAGTCGTCGACGTCCTTGAGCATGTGCTCGGTCAGGAAGTCGCCGACGTTGAGGTGCTCGTCGACCCAGAGCGAGATGTCGCTCACCCCGGGGAACGCCTCCTCGGCCTCCTCCGCGGGCTCGATCACCGGCAGCGGCTGGCGGAGGTCGGGGCGCCAGATGTCGCCGTAGAACGCCAGGTGGACGTCGAGCGAGGCCGGGTCGAGGCCGTCGTCGATCCGGGCCTGGCCGAACGCCAGCGCCCTCGTCATGTCGGCCTCCATGATGGCCGGGATCTCCATCTGGGCCGCCCGGCCGTGAACGAGCACGATGCGCATCTGACCTCCCCCGTCTAGCCGGTCCGCCGGACGTTGCGGGCGCGCAGGACCGCCGTCGGTGCGGTCGCGCCCTGCCCGAACACCGCCTCGTCGCCGCCGGCCGGGTCCGCCCCGGTCGCCGCGAAGCCGGACATGTCGGTGACCATCGTGGTGACCGACGACGGCGCCGTCCGGCTGTCCTTGTACGTCTGGAGCGACTTGACCACCTCGTGGGTGGGCGCCGAGCCGAGGCCGATGACGACGCCCGTCAGCAGGACGCCGAACGTGCCGGCGACCAGGCGCGGCAGGTCCGTCGTGCTCCCGTCGGGTCCCACGAGCGTCGCCGCGAACAGGTTGAGCCCCACGCCCGCCGCGACGAGCACGCCGATGCTCGCGCCGAGGATGAGCGCCGCGAGCCGCCGCGCGGGGTTGTCCTGGAAGCTCGCGATGATCGCGGACGCGCGGTCGGCCGCCTCGCCGGTCGTCGCGAGGAGGCCCTGGGCGCCGGCGGTGTACGTCAGGCTCTGGGTGTGGATCCCGTGGAGGAACGTGGTCATCGCCGTGTTGATCTCGCCGACCCGCGCCAGCCGCGCCGAGCCCGGCACGAGCTTGGTGGTCGCGTCCTCGAGCCGGCCGCTGAGGCGCCGCTGCTCGGCGTCGACCTGGTCGATGAGGCCCTGGATCCGGGTGACCTCGTCCTGGCTCTGGCCGGCGAGGTCCTTGGCCGCCGTCAGCTCGGCGATCGTCTGCTGCACGACCGGACCGAGCGTCTCGTTGGTCCTGGCCTCGAACGTGTCGAACTCGAGCTTGACGGCCTTGAGCGGCCACCACTCGCCGAATCGTCCGGCCATCAGGCTGAAGAAGCCCTCGATGCACCGCTCGATCGCGACCGCCGCGAGGCTGATGAACGCCAGCACCGCGGCGGAGTCCTTGAAGCCCAGGTTGGCGTTCGCCGGGGCGACGAACCAGGCGACCACCGCGCACACGGCGAAGACGACGAGCAGCACCACCACCGTTCCACCCTCCGGTCCGGGATCGTCCGCCGCAGCGTGCGCCTAAGCGATGGCGGAAGTCAACGCGTGACGATCAGGCCTCGCGGGGTCCCGTCGAGGCGTCGCGGAGGAGGGCGGCGAAGTCCGGCGGCGCGTCGAACGGATCGACGACCGGCGTCCTCGGGTGCGCGGCCATCGCGGCCGCCAGCTCGCCGCCGGCCCGGCGGATGCGGTCCGCCAGGCCCGCCCCGTCGCCCGCGCTGCCCCAGTCGTCGGACGCGGCGTAGACGCCGGTCGGGAGCACGAGCGCGCCGAGATAGGCGAACAGCGGCCGCAGCGCGTGGTCGAGCGCCAGCGAGTGGCGGGCGGTCCCGCCCGTGGCGGCGACCAGCACGGGGACGCCGTCGAGCGAGTCGAGCTCGAGGACGTCGAAGAACAGCTTGAACAGGCCGCTGTACGACGCGTTGAAGATCGGCGTGACGGCGATCAGGCCGTCGGCGGCGAGGACGGCGTCCAGGGTCGCTCGCAGCTCGGGGCTCGGGAAGCCGGTCAGCAGGTGGTCCGCGAGGGCGCGGGCATGGTCTCGAAGCTCGATGGTCGTCCGTCCGCGGCGCGACACCCGCCTCGACGAGGGCGGCCTCGGTCGCGTCGGCGAGGCGGTCGGCGAGCAGCCGGGTCGACGACGGCTGGCTCAGGCCCGCCGAGACGACGACGAGGCGGCGCTCGCTCACCGGACCTCGACGACCTCCGCCGCCTGCGCGGGCGCGGGCGCCTCCGCGGCGCCGCGAGCTCGGGCGCCGCGGTCGCCGCGGCGTCGCGGGCGGCGAGGAGGCTCGCGTGGGTCGGCGCCTCCGGCACGTGCGCGGGCTTGAGCGCCGCGAACTCGCGCCGCAGCACCGGGACCACGAGCGTGCCCAGCATCTCGAGCTGCTCGAGGGCGACCGCCGGCGGCAGCCCGGCGTGGTCGACGAGGAACAGCTGGCGCTGGTAGTCGCCGACGATCTCGCGGAAGCCCATCGTGCGATCGATGACCTGCTGCGGGCTGCCCGACGGTCAGCGGCGTCTGCTCGATGTAGTCCTCGAGCGACGGCCCGCCGCCGTAGACCGGCGCGGCGTCGAAGTACGGCCGGAACTCGCGGATGGCCGCCTGCGAGTCCGCGCGCATGAACACCTGCCCGCCGAGGCCGACGATCGCCTGGTCGGCCGGCCCGTGCCCGTGGTGCTCGAACCGCCGGCGGTAGAGGTCGACCATCCGGCGGACGTGATCCGACGGCCAGAAGATGTTGTTGTGGAAGAAGCCGTCGCCGTAGTAGGCGGCCTGCTCGGCGATCTCGGGGCTGCGGATCGAGCCGTGCCACACGAAGGGCGGGATGCCGTCGAGCGGGCGGGGGACCGCGGTGAAGCCCGTCAGCGGGGTCCGGAACCGGCCCGACCAGTCGACGACGTCCTCGCGCCACAGGCGGTGGAGCAGCGCGTAGTTCTCGATCGCGAGCGGGATCCCGTTGCGGATGTCCTGGCCGAACCAGGGATAGACCGGCCCGGTGTTGCCGCGGCCCATCATCAGGTCGACGCGGCCGCCGGAGAGGTGCTGGAGGACCGCGTAGTCCTCGGCGATCTTGACCGGGTCGTTGGTCGTGATCAGCGTCGTCGCGGTCGAGAGGATGATCCGCTCGGTGCGGGCGGCCACGTAGCCGAGCATCGTGGTCGGCGAGGAGGGCACGAACGGCGGGTTGTGGTGCTCGCCGGTCGCGAAGACGTCGAGCCCGACCTGCTCGGCGGTGAGGGCGAGCGTGACCATCTGACTCGATACGCTCGGCCTCGGTGATCGTGTGGCCGGTCGTCGGGTCGGTGGTGACGTCCCCGACGCTGAAGATTCCGAACTGCATGGCGGCATCCTACCCGACAGATAGTTGCAGCGTCAACTACTTTCGCAACGGAGCGGCGAACCGTGTAGCGTCCCCGCATGAGCGAGCCGCGATTCACGATGGTCGTCCTGCTGATCGACGACCTGCCGAGATCGGTCGCGTTCTACCGGCGGCTCGGGCGTCGAGTTCCCGTCCGACGTCGACGAGCGGAAGGACGTGGTCGTCGATCTCGGTGGCGGGCACAACCTGGTGCTGACGACCACCTTCGAACGAAACGACCCCGATCGCCGGCCGCCCAGCGGCGGTGCGCGCACGTTCCTCGAGTTCTTCGTCGACGGCGACGCGGCGGTCGACGCGAAGTACGAGGAGCTCACCGGCGCCGGCTATCGCGGCCGGAGGCCGCCGTTCCGAACGGACTTCGGTGCGTGGATGGCCCTGGTCGACGACCCGGACGGGAACACCGTCCTCGTCACGGCGGGCTGAGCGGGGGTCAGCGCCGCCGCTCGTCGGCGAGCTCGGCGAGGAAGGCCAGGAACCGGTCGAGGTCGCGCTCGGTCGTCGCGATCCCCACGGACGCCCGCACCGCCCCGAGCGCCTTGCCCGGCATGATGGCCCGCAGCTCGGCGATGCTCGGCGGGTGGCCGAGGTCGAGGACGCGCGCCATGTCGTCGGCCGTGATCCCGCGCGCGGCCTCGCTGGCCCCGGGGTTGCAGAAGCAGCCGGTCCGAACGGATATCTGGCGCGCCGCGGCGGCGGCCTCGACCTCCCAGAACCCGACGACCTCGCCGTCAGGGTCGAGCACGTTGAACGGCACGGTCACGCCCCGGTCGGTGTCGTCCAGCGGCCCGTAGAGGCGCACGAGGGGCGTCCCGTCCCGATGCCGCAGCGACGTCATCCCGTCGAGCAGCCGTCTCGTCAGCCACTGGACGCGGCGGTGCACGACGGGCATGCCGATCGCGTCGATGTGGCGGAGCCCGATCTCGATGCCCGGCAGGCCCAGGTAGTCGATCGTGCCGTCTTCGAACCCCGTGTGGCCGGCGGCCCACGTGTTGCGTGGCTCGGCCACCGACACGACGCCGATGCTGCCGCCCGCGAACCACGGACGCCGCAGCCGGCGGAGGGCCTCGTGGCGGGCGATGAGCGAGCCGATGCCCGTCGGGTAGCCGAACACCTTGTACCAGGAGACGGCGACGAAGTCGGGCCGCCATCGGTCGAGGTCGAGGCGGTTGGTGGGCACGTACGCCGACGCGTCGAGCAGGACGTCCCAGCCGCGCTGGTGGGCGGCGTCGATCCAGGCGAGCGGATGTCGGACGCCGGAGTAGTTGGACTGCGCGGGGTACGCGAACAGGCCGGCGCGTCCGGCGCGCGCGGTCGAGGGCGTCGAGGATCGGTGCGTCGCCGACGCGCAGGTCGGGCGTCGAGAGCGCGACGTACTCGACCGCCGCGCCCTTCGCTCGCGCGAGCTCGCGGATGCCGTTGACCGAGTTGTGGTTGTCGGCGGTCAGGAGCAGGCGGCCGCCGGGCTCGAACGGGTACGACTCGCCGACGAGCCGGAGCGCCGCGGTCGCGTTGGCGGTGAAGACGACGTCGTACTCGTCGGGCGAGGCGTTGAAGAACGCGAGGATGCTCGCCCGTGCCGCGTCCGCGAACCGGGTCGAGGCCGCCGACGCGGGGCTGTCCGAGTGCGGGTTGCCGAAGACGTCGCGACGCAGCAGGCGCTGGTGCTCGTCGAGCTGCGACTGCGCGTAGAGCCCGCCGCCCGTGTAGTCGAGGAAGACCTCGCTCAGCCCGTCGAGCCTCGAGTACTCGCGGTCGCGCAGGGCCTGGACGGCGTCGGCGTCCCAGTCGGGATCGGTCGCGGGCGGCGAGCTCCGGGCGGAGGCCGTCGCCTCGCCGGGCAGCACCTGATTGACCCCCGCGGTGGTCATGGCGGCAGCATCGGCGGTGCGCCGTCCCGTGTCTGTGACCTGGGTCACACCCGCATCTCGCCGAGCCGGCCCGGGACGGTTCAGGCGACGGGAACGGGCTCGACCATCGGTTCGATGTTCTGGTTCGAGCGGAACACGTTGTCCGGATCGAAGCGGCCCTTGGTCGCGGCCAGCCGTTCGTAGCGGTCGCCATAGGCCGCACGGATCCGGGCGTCGCCCTCGTCGTTGTGCAGGAAGTTCACGTAGACGCCGCCCGTCGAATGCGGAGCCATCGCCTGGGCGTACGCGCGACACCAACCGATGTCCGGGTGATCCGGACCGCCCTCGATCCACGACGCATTGATGTTCAGCGCGTGCATGGCGTCGCGACCGCCGGCGGCGGAGGCGTCCGGCGCGCGGTCGGCGATCGCGCCACCCAGGTGGAACAGGACGCTGTACCCCGTGGGCGACTCCTTCGCCCAGCCGTACTCGAGGATGACGTCGATCGCGGCGTCGGTGAGCGGCGGCAGGTAGTGCGACTTCCAGTAGTAGCCCCAGCCGGCGAGCACCCCGGAGTCGAACATCATCTGGTGGTTGACATACGGCTTGCGCATGATCAGGTCGGCCGCAGGCTCGATCGCCCGGCGCAGCGGCTCGAGGGCGTCCTCGCCCGCGTCCAGGTCGCCGCTCCAGCAGGCGACGAGGATCAGCACGTCGGTTTCGCGCAGCTCGGGCGGGACCCACTCGAGCGACGGCGCGGAGCGCGTGACCGCGTACAGCGACAGCTCGTTGGCTGACGAAGCGACGACCTCCCGGTACAGCCGGAGGACCTCGTGGGCCTGGTCCGCCGGGTAGAGCAGGGGACCGGCGAGGACCTCCGTGCCCAGCCCGTGCAGCCCGATGTCGAAGCTGGTGACCACCCCGAAGTTGCCGCCGCCGCCGCACGTCGCCCAGAACAGGTCGGCATGCTCGTCGGCCGAGACGTGGACCCGTTCCCCATCGGCGAGGAGCATCTCCATCGATACGACGTTGTCGGACGTCAGGCCCCATCGGCGGCTCAGCCATCCGAACCCGCCGCCGACCGTGAGACCCGCGACGCCCGTCCGGCTGACGACGCCTGCGGGGGTCGCGAGGCCGTGGACCTGGGTCGCGGCATCGACGTCGGCCCAGACGGCGCCCGGCTGCACGCGGATGCGTCGCTGCTCGGGGTCGACCATCATGCTGCGGAGCGCGGCGAGATCGAGCACGACGCCGCCCTCGGACAGCGCGGAGCCCGACACGTTGTGGCCGCCGCTCCGCACCGACACGGGCAGGCCGCGGTCCACGGCGAAGGCGAGCGCGAGGGCCGCGTCGTCGCCGTCGACGCACCGCGCGATCAGACGCCGGGCGCCGGTCGATCGCGCCGTTCCACAGCCGCCGGGCATCGTCATAGCCCGCTCGATCCGGGTAGATCAGGACGCCCCGAAACGCCGCGAGAGGATCGGTGCCGGCCATGGGCGCGCAGCATGGGCGTCCGGAACCCCGAACACAACCACGATCTGGCCACGAATCCCGTCTGTTAGGCTCCCGCCGAGGGAGGCGCGCGTGGCCAAGCGCATCGCGTCGGCCGAGTTGCGCCTGCTCGGGGCGTTCGGCCTTACCGCCGTGGACGGCTCCGCGGTCGCGTTCGGCTCGCCTCGCGCCCAGGTCCTGCTGGCCTACCTCGCGATGCATCGCGACGATCGGCCGGCTCGACGCGACGTCGCGTTCCTGCTGTGGCCGGATTCTTCGGAGGCGCAGGCGCGCAACAACCTTCGCCAGCTCCTCCACCAGGTCAGGATCGGCTGGCCCGACGCCGACCGGCTCATCGTGTCGGACGCGACCGTGCTCGCCCTGCCCCGCGATGCCGCCCTGGTGCTCGACGTCGATGCCTTCGAGGCGGCCGTGGACGCGGCGGCGGACCCGGATTTGGAAGTCGGGCTCGGGGCGGAACGGGCCGCGCTCGAGCACGCGGCGAGCCTCTACACGGGCGACCTGCTTCCGGGCGCGGACGGCGAGTGGATCACGCCCGAGCGCGAGCGACTCGCGGCCCGCCACCGGCGGCTGCTCGACCGGCTGATCGGGGCGCTCGAACAGGCCGGCGACTACCGGGCGGCCATCGAGCGCGGCCGGGAGCGCCTGCGCGTCGACCCCCTCGACGAGCGGATGTATCGCTGGCTGATGCGCCTCCACGCGCTCGACCGTGACCGCGCCGGCGCCCTGCGCATCTACCGGGAGTGCGCGTCGGTGCTGCGAGGCAGAGCTGGGCGTCGAACCAGAGCTCGCGACGCGGCAGCTGCACGACCGCATCGCCGCCGACGTGGCCGGCGCGGCTGGGCCACCGGGCGAGCGCCGATGCGACGACGGAGCCGCGGTCCGGGCTCGTCGTCACGATCGTCGGCCGGGCGCGCCGGGACAGCCGGCTTCCCGCTCGTCGGCCGGCGCGACGCCTGGGGCGCCCTGATGGGCGCCTGGGACCGGGTCGCCGCCGGGGAGGCGCACCTCGTCGCGATCTCGGGCGAGGCGGGGATCGGCAAGTCGCGGCTCGCGGCCGAGGCATGCGATTGGGCCGCCCATCAGGGGATCGCGTCGAGCTCCACGCGCGCCTGGGCGGCCGAAGGCCGGCTGGCCTACGCGCCCGTCGCAGACTGGCTGCGCAGCGCGATCGTTGGTGTCGTCGCTGCCTCGGCCTCGAGCCGGGCTCGCTGAGCGAGATCTCGCGCGTCGTCCCCGAGCTGCTCGTCCAGCGGCCGGACCTTCCGCGTCCGTCCCCGCGCATCGAGGACTGGCATCGTCAGGCCTTCTTCGAGGCGGTCGCGGAGGCGTTCGCCGCCGCTCCTCGTCCGATGGTGCTCGTGCTCGATGACCTCCAGTGGTGCGACGGCGACACGCTCGAGTGGCTGCACTTCCTCCTCCGCACGGGCCGAACGCCGGGGCTGCTGGTGATCGGGACGATTCGGCCCGAGGAAGTGGATCACGCGCACCCGGCGGCGCGGCTGCTTGCCGCGCTGCGGGACGCCGGGCAGTCGACGGAGATCGACCTCGGGCCCCTCGACGCCGCCGAGACGGCCGAGCTCGCGGCGTCGGTGGCGGGTCGCGCGCTGCGGGCGGGCGTGGCGCGGGAGATCCACGCGGAGACCGAGGGCAACCCGTTGTTCGTCGTCGAGACGGTCCGTGCCGGACTTGCCGGCGGCGAGCCGGCGGCTGTCCCCGCAACGGGTCAGGCGCGGGGCCTCCCGCCGAAGGTGCAGGCGGTCATCGCCGCCCGGCTCGACCAGCTCTCGCAGCCCGCGCGGGACCTCGCATCGCTGGCGGCCACCGTCGGTCGGGCGTTCAACCTCGACGTCGTCCGGGCGAGCGGCGATGCGACCGAGGAGGCGCTCGTCGCGGGGTTGGAGGAGCTCCTCGACCGGCGCCTGATCCGCGAGCAACCCGCCGCGGGCTACGACTTCGCCCACGACAAGATCCGCGAGGTGGCCTACGGGACGCTGACCGCCGCGCGCCGGCGCCTGCTGCATCGGCGGGTCGCCGAGGGCCTGCTCGTGACCCACCCCCAGGGCCGAAACGAGGTCGCCGCGCAGGTCGCGTGGCACTACGCGCTGGCCGGGCAGCCGTGGGAGGCAGCGGATCACTACGGGCTCGCCGCGGAGGACGCCCAGCGGCTCGGCGCGAACCTGGAGGCCATCGCGCTTCTCGGCCGCGGGCTCGAGCTCCTGACGGCGTTGCCGTCCGGCACGGCCCGGGATGACCGCGAGCTCGGGCTCCAGACGGCGCTGGGCGCGTCGCTCGTCGCGACCGAGGGGTACGGATCGAGCGAGGTCGGCGTGGTGTACGAGCGGTGCCGCGAGCTGTGCGAGCGCCTCGGCCGGCCGCTGAGCCCGCCGATCCTTCGTGCGCTCGCGATCGCCGTGCTCGCCAAGGTGCGGATCGACGAGTGCCATGGCCTCGGCCAGCAGCTCCTGGAGATCGCGGAACGCGACGACGACGCGATCCTCCGCGTCGAAGGGCACTACGTCCTCGCGATGGCGCTCCAGCTCGGCGGCGAGATCGCCGCGGCCGGCGTGGAGCTCGAGGCGGCGCTGTCCTTCTACGATCGATCGCGCTCCGCGGCCCACGTCGGCCTCTACTCGCAGGATCCGGCGGTCGTGTGCCTGATCCGTCACGGCGTCGGGCTGTGGCTGCTGGGCGAGGCGGAGACGTCGGACCGCCGGCGGGCGGACAGCCTGACGCTGGCGCGCGAGCTCGGCCATCCGTTCTCGCTCGGCTACGCCCTGACCTGGGACGCGGTGACCCGATGCGTTCGCCGGCGACGTCGTCGCGCGCGCGGTCGCAGGCGGACGCGGCGATCGAGCTGGGGAACGAGCACCGGCTGCCGTTCTGGGTGTCCTTCGCGACCACGGTCCGCGGCTGGGCGATCGCGGAGCAGGGGGACGTGACGGCGGGCGTCGAGGAGATCGAGCGGGGAATGGCGCGCGTTCATCGCCATCGGGAGCCGTGCGTTCCGGCCGTTCCAGCTCGGCCTCCACGCGGAGCAGCTCGGGCGTGCGGGGAGCGTGGATCGCGGTCTCGAGGCCGTCCGGCAGGCCATCTACCTGGGCGAGACGACCCACGAGCGGTGGAGCGAGTCGATGCTGCACCGCGTGCACGGCGACCTGCAGTCGCTCGGCCAGCGACCCGCACGGGGCCGAGGCCGCATACGAACGGGCGATCGAGATCGCACGACGGCAGGGCACCCGGCCGCTGGAGGCGCGGGCTCGGGCGCGCCTGGCGGACCTGCAGGTCGGGGCGGCACGGCCGGCCAGTCGGTCCGGCGCGATCGACCCGCTGACCCGACGGCGTCAGTCGAGCGTCTTGCGCATCACGAGCTGCGACTCGCCGGGCGGGTAGTCCTCGATCTCGGCGATCACCTCGTAGCCGAGGCGCCGGTAGAGCCCTGGCGCCTGGAACGAATGCGTCTCGAGGAAGGCGCCCGTGCGCCCGCCGCCCGCGCCTCGGCCTCCGCGGCGAGCAGGAGGTCGCGGCCGAGACCGCGGCCACGCAGGTCCTCGTCGACCCACAGCGAGACGACGTGGAGCCAGCCGCCCCAGACGCCGCCCGTGACGCCGCCGCGGATCCTGCCCGCGTCGTCGCGGAGGAAGATCGCGACCTGGCGGAAGTCCCGGACGCCGGTCACGTCCATGTTCCACGCGTCGATGCGGTCGCCGACCGCCGCGATGTCCGCGGCGGCCGCGCCGGGCTCGGAGCTGAGGCGGACGGCCTCCGCGTCGTCGGGCATCGTCGGGCCGCTACCCGGCCCGACGGCCCCGCGCGAGGAGGCCGAGCGCCTGGGCGTCCGCCTTGGGTCGGTCGAGGTGGCGCATGGCGGCCGCGCGCTCGTGGAGCGCCGCCGGATCCGCGTGGACGACGAGTCGGCGGGCGAGGAGCCCATGGGCGGTCAATCGCGTGGGGACCCGCTTGGGGTTGACGTGCTGGATCTCGTCCATGACGGTCAGCCGAGCACGAGCCAGGCGATCGACGTCGACGCCGGGACGGCCTTGTTGAGGTAGATCGTGATCTTGCCGCTGGCCGGCACGACCGCCCGGACGTAGACGCCGCTCCGGTTGGTGTTGAGCACGGCGTAGGCCGCGTTCGACGACGTCATGTTCGCGACGCTGACGGTCTTGGACGCCTTGCCCTTGGCGATCGTCGCCCGGCCGCTCCGGTCGGGGAGGACGGCCCGGCCACGCGCGTAGATGCCGACCTGGCTCCTCGAGGTCACCGTTCCCAGCAGGGCGACGTTGGTGAGCGGGGCCGGCGCCGCGCCGGTGCCGGCGTGCGCATGCACGGCCGTGCCGGACAGCGCGGCGCTCGCGAACACGCCCACGGTGCCGCCATCGGCATACGTCGCGAAGTCGCCGAAGGCGTACACGCCGATCGGACCCTCGGCGAAGACGCCCGAGGAGAGGCCGGTCTGGGCCGCGTAGCCGTACACGCCGGCGTCGAGATCGAACGGCTGCGTGACGTAGGCGGACTGGGACGCATCGCCCGCGAGGCCGAGGAGACCGGCATTCGTGGTCGCATCGGTGGTCCCGACGACGCCGGAGCCCTTGCCCAGGCCGTGCGCCTGGAATGCGTCGGTGTCGGCGGTGGACTGCGTGATCGACGTGACGGCCGTCGTCGCGTTGTCCTGGTTCTTGACGACGTCGTCGGGATCGGCGGCGAGGGCCGCCGCAGGGGCGACGACCGTGGCGGCGGCTGCGGCGGCGACGCCGGCAGCGGCGGCGAGCAGGGCGCGACGGGATCGCGGCGCGCTCTCGAGCACCGGATCGGACATGGTTCACCCTCCCTTCCCCGGGCCAACAGCGGCCGGGGTCGCCGGAGTTTACGCGACGGTCACGGTTTCCTGCAGCACGGAGCCGCCGGGGATATCGGGTCGCGCGCGACGGCTCGACCGGGCATCCTCAAGGGACGTCGTGCGCCGCACAGGATGGGAGGTCGATCGTGAGCTCGTGGCCCGGAGCCATCAGCGCCATCACGCTGTTCGTCGATGACCTGGAGGTCTCGAAGCAGTTCTACCGGGACGTCTTCGACTCGGAGCTGAAGTTCGAGGACGAGGACTCGGCGGTGTTCGCGTTCGGCGGCACGCTCGTCAACCTGCTGCGGACCTCGGCCGCGGAGGAGCTCATCGGGCCCGCCACGGTCGCGCCGCGCGACGCGGGCTCGCGGCTCCAGTTCACGCTGGACGTCGACGACGTCGATGCGATGTGCACCGAGCTCGAGCGGCGCGGCGTCCGCCTGATCAACGGGCCGATGGACCGGCCGTGGGGCGTGCGGACCGCGTGCTTCGCGGATCCCGGCGGGCACATCTGGGAGATCGCCCACTAGGCGCGAGGCGGCGGCCCACCGCTACCAGCGGATGACCCCGGACATGAACAGCAGGGTGATCGACACCACCGCGATCACCGCGATCACGCCCATCGCGATCCGCGCGTTCTTCGACTCGTGCCACGGGTTCCCGGTCGTGTCCTCGTACTGGCGCACCTTGCGGTCGTGCTCTTTGCGCGAGTTGTGCGAGTGACTGCTCTCGGTGTGGTGCTTCTTGCTCAACCCTGGGCCTCCGGTCGATGGGCGCGTGATGGCGGCTCGCCCGGTCGCGCGGACGCGACCGGACTGGACGGATGGTAGGCCCGGCGGCTCAGGCGTTGACCAGGGTTCCCGTTGACCGGCCCTAGGTGGTCTTCGACGGGCCCTTGACCTTGTTGGCCGTCTTCGGCTTCTTGGGTGTCTTCGCCTTCTTGTCCACGGCGGGGCCTCCAGCTCGCGCGGGGCGGTTGCCCCGCGCGGCCATCATGCACCCGACCGGGGCGCTCGGCCGGGCGCGAACGCGGCGCGATGGCCGGGGCGTAGGATCGGGCCATGCGATACCTCCCCGAAGCCATGCTCGTGCTCGCGCTGCCGGCGGGGATCCTCGGGTTCGCCCTGGGTTCCCGGGTGGTGGCCGCCCTGCCGGTGCCCCCGGAGCTCCGCGGCATCGTGGAGCTCGTCGTCCCCGTGCTGATCGGCGGCCTGTTCATGCTGCCGTTCGTGGTGCCGTTCTTCGACCGCATGGCCAAGCGGGACCTCGCCGCGCATCGCCGGGAGGTGGAGGCCGGCGGCGGTCCGGTCGACACCGGGCACGAATGACGCGATGACGACGACGCCGAGGCTGACGTACCCCACGGCGCCGACCACCGACCAGGTCGACGACTACCACGGGCACCGGATCGCCGACCCGTACCGGCCGCTCGAGGACGCTGACGCGCCGGCGACCCGGACCTGGATCGCGGAGCAGAACGCCCTCACCGACCACGTCCTGGCGGCGGCACCCGCCCGCGACGCGATCCGAGCCCGGCTCGGCGAGCTGTGGAACTTCCCTCGGGCCGGCGCCCCGTGGCGGCGCGGCGACCGCTGGTTCCAGCTCCGCAACACCGGCCTCCAGGACCAGGACGTGCTGTGGACGGCGAGCGCCCCGGATGGGCAGGGGACCGTGGTCCTGGACCCGAACCGGCTCGGCCACGACGGGACGACCACGCTGTCGTCGGCCGTCGTCTCGGAGAGCGGCGAGCTCGTCGCGTGCGCGATCAGCGACGCGGGGTCCGATTGGCGGACGTGGACGGTGCGACGGGTCGCGACGGGCGAGGAGCTCCCGGACCGGATCCCGTGGGCGAAGTTCGCCGAGGCGGCCTGGACCGCGGACGACGCCGGCTTCTTCTACGGCCGGTTCCCGCAGCCGCCCGCCGACGCGGCGTACGACGCGCCGAACCGCGACATGGAGCTGCGCTACCACCGGATCGGGACGCCGTCCGCCGAGGATCGACTCGTCTTCGCGACGCCCGAGGAGCCCGAGTGGACCTTCGAGCCGGAGGTGCTCGACGACGGCCGGCTGCTGGTCATCTCGGTCTACCGGGGCACGGACCCCGTGAACCGGGTGTACGTCGCGGACCTCACGGGCGGGGTCGAGGCGGCGGTCGTGCGCCCCGTGATCGACGTGGCGGACGCGCACTTCGTCCCGATCGGGACCGCCGGTGGCCGGCTGTACCTCGAGACCGACCGGGACGCGCCGCTCGGACGGGTGATCGCGGTGGACGCGCATGGCGCGGGCCCCATCGAGGAGATCGTGCCGGAGGGCGAGGACGCGCTGGAGTTCGTCCAGATCGTCGGCGACCGGCTCGCGGCCGTGTACCTCCACGACGCCCACAACCGGCTCGCGCTGTTCGAGCTCGACGGGCGGCCGGCCGGCGAGGTCGCCCTGCCGGGCCTCGGCATGGTCGCCGGGCTGGCCGGGCGGCGGATCGACGACACCCTCTACCTGACGTTCATGACGTTCCTCGCGCCGCCCGCGGTCCTGGCGGTCGACATGGCGGACGGATCCGTGCGCACGCGTGGGGTCGCGAGCGCTGCCGTGGGACCCGGACGACTTCGTCAGCGAGCAGGTCTTCGTCACCTCCGGAGACGGGACGCGGGTCCCGCTGTTCCTCAGCCGGCGCCGGGACGTCGAGCCCGACGGCAACGTCCGGACGCTGCTCTACGGCTACGGCGGGTTCCAGATCCCCACCGGCCCGACCTTCAAGCCCGAGTGGCTCGCCTGGATGGAGCGCGGCGGCCTGCTCGCGGTCGCGTCGCTGCGGGGCGGGTCCGAGTACGGCAAGGCCTGGCACGACGCGGGCCGTCTCGCGAACAAGCAGAACGTGTTCGACGACTTCGCCGCCTGTGCCCGCTGGCTGGCCGGATCGGGGTGGACGCGGCCGGAGCGGATCGGCATCAGCGGGCGCTCGAACGGCGGCCTGCTGGTCGGGGCGAGCATCACGCAGCACCCGGAGCTCTTCGGCGCCGCGATCGCGGAGGTCGGCGTGATGGACATGCTGCGCTTCCACCAGTTCACGATCGGCTGGGGCTGGACGAGCGACTACGGCTCGCCGGACGACCCGGACGACTTCCGGACGCTGTTCGCCTACTCGCCGCTCCACAACTGCCGGCCCGGCTGCGTCTACCCGCCGACGCTCGTCACGACCGGCGACCACGACGACCGGGTCGTGCCCGGGCACTCGTTCAAGTTCGCCGCGGCCCTGCAGGCGGCCCAGGCCGGCGAGGCGCCGATCCTGATCCGCGTCGACACCGACGCCGGGCACGGCATGGGCAAGCCGGTCTCGAAGCTGATCGACGAGCGCACCGACGTCCTCGCCTTCCTCGAGCTCGCGCTCGGTTGAGGGCTGCCGTCAGGGATCGCTACGGCTCGCCCGATGTCGTCGAGCTCCGCGACATCGAGCGTCCGGTTCCCGCCGGCGACCAGGTGCTCGTCCGCGTCGAGGCGGCGTCCGTCAACCGGGCCGACCTCGACGGCATCTACCCCAAGCCCGAGTTCGTGCGCCTCCTGTTCGGCGTCCGGCGCCCGAGGAACCCGCGCATCGGGATCGACGTGGCAGGCGTCGTCGATTCGGTCGGGCCCGCCGTCACGCGGTTCAGGCCCGGGGACCGGGTGTTCGCCGACCTCTACCCGTTCAGCCAGGGCGCGTTCGCCGAATACGTCGCGGCGCCGGAGCGGGCCTTCGCGCTGATCCCGCCCGAGCTGTCGTTCGAGGTGGCGGCCACGATCCCGCACTCGGCGATCCTCGCGATCCAGGGCCTTCGACGGCGCGACGGCCGGACGGTCGGACCGGGCGACTCGCGTGCTGATCGACGGCGCCTCGGGCAACGTCGGGCCGTTCGCGGTCCAGATCGCGAAGTCGCGGGGCGCCGAGGTGACCGGCGTCTGCAGCCCCGCCAAGATGGACTTCGTGCGGTCGCTGGGCGCCGACCACGTGCTCGACTACACCGCGGTCGACTACACGCGGACGGGCGAACGCTACGACTGGATCGTCGACACCGACTCCCACCATTCGATCCCGCGGATCCGTCGTGCCCTTCGTCCGAAGGGCGTCTACGTCACGCTCGGCGGAACCGGCGCCGGGATCCTCGCGGCGATGACGGTCGGCCTGGCCGCGTCGCTCGCCACGGACAAGTCGATGGGCCTGATGCTCTGGTGGAAGCCGTTCCACGCCGCCGACGTGGCCACCATCGTCGAGCTGGTCGCGGCGGGCAAGGTGACGCCCGCGATCGACCGGCGGTACCCGCTGGGCGAGGTCGTCGAGGCGCTGCGCTACGTCGACGACGGGCACGCCCGCGGCAAGGTGATCGTCGAGCCCTGATCCCGGGCTGCGTTTCAGGTACCCGACGGCGGTGCCGTCAGGCAGGTGCCCGATTTCGGGATGTCCGGCCGAACCGAGGATGACGGTGTCAACGGCGCCGGTCCACAAGGGCTCGAACGATCGAGGCCCGCCGGCGACCAAGGAGGACCCGATGTCCGCAACCCGCACCGCCCAGGCCTACCCGGGCAACCAGAACCTGGCCGCCGCCCTCGGCGTGGTCATCCTCGCGATCGCCGTCATGCTCGTGCTCGCGTTCGGCGTGCTCACGGCCTCCAAGGCCACCGTGTCGACGCCGACCTCGGGCGCAGCCCCGGCCCTGTCCGACCACGGCTCGATCTCCGACCCGGCGAACGTCTCGGGCGTGTCCGCCCCGGCGATCTCGGACCACGGCTCGATCTCCGACCCGGCGAACGTCCTCGTCTCGTCGTCCAAGTCGTTCACCCGCGGCAACCACCTCAGCATGCCCCGGTGACCCCGATGGCGCGCTCGACCTCGAGCGCCCTCGATCGCGACCCGAACGCCGTCCCACCCGGGGCGGCGTTCCTCGTGTGCGCCCGTTGCTATCCTGCGGCCGGTGCGCCTGATCCCGGCCCCGATCACCGAGACCGTCGTTCCCGCGCGGCTGGGACGGAGCTTCCGCTGGCTGCTCGCCGCGACCATCGTCAACAAGGCCGGCGACGGCGTCGTGCTCGCGGCCGGCCCGCTCCTGGTCGCGTCGCAGACGCAGGACCCGTTCCTCGTCTCGATGGCGGTCCTCAGCGAGTACCTGCCGGTGCTCCTGTTCGGCGTCCTGGGCGGCGCGACGGCCGACCGCTTCGACCGGAAGCGGATGGTCATCGTCGTCAACCTCGTGCGCGCCTTCGTGCTCACCATCCTGGTCGCCACGATCATCGGCGACGCCATCGGCATCGGCGTCGTCCTGGTCGTGCTGTTCATCCTCGGAACGGCGGAGACGTTCGCCGACTCGGCGAGCAGCACGCTCGTTCCGGGCCTCGTGCAGCGTGACGACCTGGGCACGGCCAACAACCGGATGCAGGGCGGGTTCCTGCTGACCAACCAGCTGGTCGCGCCGCCGATCGGGGCGTTCCTGTTCGCGACGGGGATGGCGATCCCGTTCGCGACCAACGCCGTCTGCTTCGTGCTCGGTGCCGTCCTCGTGTCGCGCGTCGTCACGAGCGCCAGGCCGGCGGTACGAGAGGGCTCGAGCCTGCGGGCCGAGATGGCGGAGGGGCTCCGATGGCTCCTCGGACACCCGCCGATGCGGACGCTCGCGCTCACGATCCTGGCGTTCAACATCACGTTCGGCGCCGCGTGGTCGGTGCTCGTCCTCTACGCCGACCAGCGCCTCGGGATGGGTCCGGTGGGATTCGGGCTGCTCACCACGGCGGTGGCCGTCGGCGGGGTCGTCGGGATGGTGCTGTACGGCCGGCTCGAGCGGCGGTACTCGCTCGGCGACATCATGCGCGTCGGCCTGATCATCGAGACGTTCACGCACCTGTCGCTGGCGCTGACGACCTCGTCCGTCGTCGCCCTGGTCACGCTGGTCGTGTTCGGCGCGCATGCCTTCGTCTGGGGGACCACCTCGACCGTCGTCCGGCAGCGCGCGGTGCCCGACGCGCTGCTCGGCCGGGTCTCGGGGGTCTATCGGGTGGCGATCGTGGGCGGCCTGGTGATCGGGACCCCGCTGGGCGGCCTGCTGGCCAGCGCGTACGGGATCACGGCGCCGTTCTGGTTCGGGTTCTTCGGGTCGGCGATCCTCGTGGCGGTGCTGTGGCGCCAGTTCGACCTCATCGCCCACTCGACGGCGGACTGAGCGCCCGGCGTAGAGTGGCGGTGCCGGACGCAGGGGGCGAGGAGCAGCGCAGTGGGCGGAGCGGGCTGAGCATGGGCCACCAGGGACACAGCCCGGAGCCCTTCGACGCCGTCGACGGCAGCCGCCTGGCCGGGGGCGAGGGGTCGCACCCGCTGCACTTCGTTCGTGCCGACGAGCTGGTCCGCCCGTCCTCGGGCAAGGTCGACGGCCAGCTGGAGCTCGACCATCCGGTCAGGGTCGGCGAGGGGATCGACGGGACCATCCGGCTGCGTGCGCTCGAGGCGATCTCCGCTCGCGGGGCCGCGCTGCGACTGGTCGGGCTCCGCCTCGTCGAGGAGCGCAAGAGCGAGACGCATTCGACGGGCAAGGACACCAGCAGCACCGAGAGCTGGGTCGAGGCCAACGGCCGCCTGTTCGTCGAGGACGCGTTCGTCGCGCCGGTGATCCCGGCGACGCTCGCCGCCGGGCCAGGCGTTCGAGACGCGGTTCTCGGTCCCCGCGCCGCCGCTCGGGCCGCCGACCGCGCACCTCGGCGAGGCCATCGTCGCCTGGGCGCTGGAGGTCCGCTGGGACATCGCGATGGCCGACGACCAGTTCATCGCCGTGGACCTGCCCGTCGCCCAGCACCCGGATCTCATCCGCGCCGGGGTGGGGGACCAGGGCGGGCTGGCCCTGCTCGACGCCGTCGACGTCGAGGGCGCCACGATCTCGGTCACGTCGCCGCTCCCGGCCGTCGGCGGGTCGCTGCTCGGCGTGACGGCGGCCTGGCCGGGCGCGCCGTCGGGCCCGGCCCGGATCGAGCTGCACCGCCGGACGAACGCGCCCAACGGCGAGGAGGGGATCATCGCCGTGGCCGTCACGGATTCGGACGCGCTTCGCGCCGGCACGGCCAGCGTGCAGCTCGCGATCCCGCCCGGGACCTCGCCCTCGTTCGATGGGGCCGACCTCGAGCTCGCCTACGTCCTGCGCGTGCTCGTGGACCGGCGGATGCGACCCGACGCCGCCGTGGAGCGACCGGTCTCGCTCGCCTGACGCGGCGTTGCCCTGGCGCAACCCCGGTACTACCGTCCGGTGGCGCGTCGATGACCGCCCGGGCTACCGTCCCCCAATGCAAACGACGAAGACCGCCGCCCGACGGCCCTCGATCCGGTCACGGATCGCCACCGTCCTCGCCACGGCCACGTTCGCCTCGATCCTCGGGTTCGGCGCCTCGGCCGCCGCGCCCTCGCCGACGATGGCCGCCGCGCCCCCGTGGTACAGCGTCGAGACGCTTCGAGCTCGGACTCATCAACTGCACGCGCACCGGCGGCTGGGTCCGCACGGACGGGACGTGCAAGGGCTACGGGAGCGGGACCTACTCGAAGTACGTCGCGCCGCTCAAGCGGACGGCCGGCCTGTCGGCCGTCGCACGCCGCTGGGCGAAGCATCTCGCCGCGAACGGCGCGTGCGCCCACGGCGACCCCGGTGCGCGGCTGCGGGCCGCGGGCTACCACGGGAGCGCGTGGGGCGAGAACATCGGCTGCGGCAGCTACTACGCGGCGCGGCGGGCGGTCCTGCTGAGCCACCTCGCGTTCCAGGCCGAGAAGTCGAGCAACGGCGGCCACTGGCGCAACCTCAAGAACCCGATCTTCAAGTACGTCGGCGTCGGCGTCTGGCGCACGAGCGGCCGGACGCGCCTCGTCATCGACTTCTACCGCCCCTAGGCACGCGCTCGCCTCGCCGGCCGGTCCCGGAGCGGGCCATCGGTCGTCCGACCCACGTCGGCGAAGATCTTCTTGAGCCTTCGACGGCCGCGTGCCCGATGGCAAGCGGACCGCCCCGAGCCGACGATGCGGTGGAGTTCGACGCCGGTCTCGAGGGCCTGAAGCCTGGGGCCTGCCGGCGTCGTCGGAGGCCACCTGATGTCCGCAACCGCTCAGCCCATCGCCCCCTCGCCGCGTGCGCGCCGGCTCCTCGTCGTCTTCGCCGTCGCCCTCGTCCTCGCGGTCGCCCTGATCGTGATCGGCAGCCAGCTCGTGATGAGCGCCAACCCGGCATCGGTCCACGGCGTGATCCCCGGCCTGGACCACTCGGGCGGCCTGTACCGGTTCCAGTTCCCGCGCTAGGACCGGGGCCACCGCAGGCCCGCGTCGCGTCGAGACGCCGTCCCGCCCGGGGCGGCGTTTCCGTGCCGGCTCCGCGACCGATACCCTTGGGCCATGCCCGCAGAGTTCATCTACAGCACCTACAAGCTCGCCCGCCACTATCCGCCGGACCGGACGGTGCTCGAGGACATCTCGATCTCGTTCTACCCGGGCGCCAAGATCGGCGTCATCGGACCCAACGGCGCGGGCAAGTCGAGCCTGATGCGGATCATGGCCGGGCTCGACGACGGGTTCACCGGCGATGCGCGCCTCACGCCCGGGCTTCACCGTCGGCTACCTGAGCCAGGAGCCGCAGCTCGATCCCGCCAAGGACGTCAAGGGCAACGTGATGGACGGCGTCCACGAGGTGCAGACGCTGCTCGAGCAGTACAACGCCGTGATGGCGAAGTGGTCCGAGCCCGACGCCGACTACGAGGCGATCGGCGCGGAGCAGAGCTCGCTCGAGGACCGGATCAACGCCGCCGACGCCTGGAACGTCGAGCGCAACGTCGAGATCGCGATGGAGGCGCTGCGCTGCCCGCCCGACGACGCGGACGTGACGACGCTCTCCGGCGGCGAGAAGCGACGCGTCGCCCTCGCCCGGCTCCTGCTCCGCCACCCGGACCTGCTGCTGCTCGACGAGCCGACGAACCACCTCGACGCCGAGTCGGTCGAGTGGCTCGAGCGGTTCCTCGACGAGTACGCGGGGACGGTCGTCGCCGTCACCCACGATCGCTACTTCCTCGACAACGTCGCGAAGTGGATCCTCGAGCTCGATCGCGGCCGCGGGATCCCGTTCTCGGGCAACTACTCCGGCTGGCTGGAGCAGAAGCTCGACCGGATGTCGAAGGAGCAGAAGACCGCGGATGCGCGACAGCGCACGCTGGCCCGGGAGCTCGAGTGGGTGCGCATGGGCGCGAAGGCCCGCCAGGCGAAGGGCAAGGCCCGCCTGTCGGCCTACGAGCAGCTGCTGGCCGAGGCGAACGACGCCAAGGAGACGACCCGCGAGCTCGAGATCGCGATCCCGCCCGGGCCGCGGCTCGGCGACCAGGTGATCGAGGTCGCGAACCTGCGCAAGGGCTACGGCGACCGGCTGCTGATCGAGGACCTGACGTTCTCGCTGCCGCGGGCCGGCATCGTCGGGATCATCGGGCCCAACGGGGCGGGCAAGACGACGCTGTTCCGGATGCTCGTCGGCCAGGAGGCGCCCGACGCCGGCGCGGTCGACGATCGGGGACACGGTCAAGCTGAGCTACGTCGACCAGGGCCGCGACGAGCTGCGCGCCGACAAGACCGTGTTCCAGGAGATCACCGAGGGCGTCGAGGTGGTCAAGGTCGGCAACCGCGAGGTCCCGGCCCGCGCCTACGTCTCGTCGTTCAACTTCCGCGGCACGGACCAGCAGAAGCTCGTCGGGACGCTCTCGGGCGGCGAGCGCAACCGCGTCCACCTCGCGAAGCTGCTCCAGACCGGCGGCAACGTCCTGCTCCTCGACGAGCCGACGAACGACCTCGACGTGGACACGCTCCGGGCGCTCGAGGCGGGCCTCGAGTCCTTCCCGGGCTGCGTGGTCGTGATCAGCCACGATCGCTGGTTCCTCGACCGCATCGCGACGCACGTCCTCGCGTTCGAGGGCGACAGCCAGGTCCGGTTCTTCGAGGGCAACGTGAGCGACTACGAGGCGTTCCGGCACAAGGAGCTGGGCACGTCCGCCGACCAGCCGCACCGCATCCGGTACAAGCGCCTCGTCGCCTAGCGCTCGCCGCTAGCGGTAGACGCCCCGCGTCCGGCCCGTCGCCTCGCCATACGCCCAGAGCTCGATCTCGGGCGGCTCGACGCCGAGGCTCGTGAGCGCCGTGCAGACCTGGCTGCGATGGTCGGTGCCGTGCTGGATCACCTGCGCGAGCCGGAAGCCGAGCGGGGAGTGGAAGTCCCACCCGTCGCCGTGCTCGACCATGTCCGTCTCGCCGTCGGGGCCTGTGGCCAGGATCGCCATCCACGCCTCGCCGTTGGCCGTGATGGCCGCCCGCAGGACGCGTGCAGGTCCGCGTCGGCTTCGGCGCCCTCCTCGATCGCGCGCGGCCCGTCGCGGAAGAACGTCAGGTACCAGCAGTCGGTGCCGACGAGGTGCCGGAACGTGTCGAGGATCGAGCCGTAGGTGCCCGGCGCCGGCGACGTGAGCTGATCGGGCGTCAGCGGCGTGCACGCGTCGATCAGGCGCTGGGTCGCCCAGACGTGGTGGGCCAGGGCGTCGTCGAGCAGGGTCGCGGTCATCCGCCCTCTCCGGCACGCGTCGCCACGTCCCCGATGATCCGCGCGGTGTCCGCCGGGCGCGACCACATCGGCCAGTGGCTCGTCGGCAGGTCCACCCAGGCGACGTTGCGCAGCTCGCCGAGCCCGGCGAGGAACGCCCAGTCGGGATGCTCCTTCGCGTACTTCTGGTAGTCCGCCGCGCTGAACCCGGTCGCGAGGATGGTCGCCGGGATGTCGTTGCGGGCGTCGTTCGTGAACGTGTGCCCTTCCCGGAGCAGGCCGGCGGGCTCGGGCACGGCGCGTTCGCGGAAGGTGGCGAGCTGATCCTCGGAGAGGCCGTCGAGGTTCTCCTCGGCCTTGATCTCGTCCCAGACCATCGGCTTCTCGTCGCCCTCGAACGCCGGGTCCAGGGCGCCCTTGCCGGGCGCGGTGTCGACGTAGACGATCGCCGCGATGCGCTCCGGGACGACGTCGCTGGCGGCGTAGCCCGAGAACCCGGTCGCGCTGTGGAGCGCCAGCACCGCGGGCGCCGGGGCCGCGCGGAGGGCGCCGACGATCGTGTCGACGTGGTCCGCGAACGTGACGCCGGAGCGGTCGGCGTCCTTCGACTCGAGCCCGGGCAGCGTGAGGGCGGTGACGTCGTGGCCGTCGGCCCGCAGCAGCGCGGCGACCTCGTCCCACGCCCACGCGCCGAGCCAGAAGCCCGGGACCAGGATGATCGGTGCGCTCGCCATGTCGTCGCTCCTCCCGTGCCGTGTCAGTGTGCGGCCCGATCGGCCCAGCGCAGGACCCGCATCGCGCGCAGCGTGTTCCATCGGCTGGGGTTGCCGTCTCCGTCGTCCATCGTCACGTACCCCTTGCCGGCGTAGGTGTGCTCGAGCGCCCATCGGCCGTCGTCGCCGCGCTTGCCCCTCACGAGGTCGATCGCCTCGGCCACCCTGTCGTCCGGCGCGTCGCCGACGCTGCGCAGGTACTCGAGCCCGCGGAGCACGTCGTAGTGCCACCAGGTCGGGAACGAGAACCGGGCGAAATCGGGATCGATCACCTCGCCCGTGGACTTGCGACGCAGCAGCCCGCGCTCGAGCAGGTAGCCCTCGCCACGCCGGCGCGCCTCGGTCACGTCGGCCGGCTCGCCGTTCGCACGCTCGAACGCCAACAGCCCCTCGAGGACGTTGATCGTGGTCCCGAACGAGGACACGGTGGCGCCGTTCTCGACCTCGCAGTTCCAGCCACCGTCGGCGAGCTGCTCGCCCAGGAGCCGGTCGACGAGCGGTCGCATGTCCTGCCCGAAGTAGGCGCCCGTCGCGAGGACGTTCCCGTTGATGCACGGCTCGACCTCGCCCTGGAAGAACCCGTTGCTCGCCCAGTCGATGTCCCACGCCGCGCCGTCGCCCCACCGCACGCACTCGGCGACGAGGCCGACGGCCCGCTGCGCCGCCGGGCCGTCCGGGTCGAGCCCGAGGATCCGGAGGAGCTCGAGGGCGTTGAACGTGTTGGTCCAGTCCTGCGAGAACGCCCCGTCGCCCCAGTTGCCGTCCGGCCGCTGATGACCCAGCAGCGTGGCGCCCCAGCCGTCGGTCGCGATCTTCGCGCGTTCCGCCGCGATGGCCTCGGGCGGCTCGTCGGTCAGGTCGCGCATGACCTGCCAGCGGATCGATGGATCCGAATCCAGCAGCCAGTCCTCGACCGTCATCCGCGCACCTCTCGTCCAGATTCGACAACGCCTGGACCGAGTCTGGCCGACATAGGTGACAGGGCGTGTCACGATTTGCCGGGCAACGAAACGGGCGCGTGTCAGGGCGTCACCGAACGCGTAGGCTTCGGTTCCGTCCCGCAGCCGAGGAGAACACGACGATGAGCATGCGAGCGTCGCTGGTCGAGGCGATGCACCTTCAGGCGGACAGCGACACCGTCCACCGGATCAACGAGAGCGGGCTCGCCGTCGCCGACCAGGAGACGATGAGCCAGGCGATCCACGACGTGTACTGCGGGATCATGGCGGATCACCACGAGCCCAACGACAAGGACAAGGCCCAGGCCCAGGCGATGATCGACGCCCTGCGCAAGCTGGCGACGGAGCCCGCCGCGTCCTGACACCGGGAGGCCGCCGAAAACGGGCGGCCGAGCATGCGTCGTTCGACCGATGTCGGACGAGATCGGACTCCTAGACTGGCGCCGTGTCCCGGATCGCTCCGGTCGTCTGTCCGATCATCGTCGGTCGCGATGACCTGCTCCGTCTCGCCGAGCGCCGGTGCGAAGCCGTCGCCGCCGGTCGTGGTCACCTGCTGCTCCTGAGCGGCAACGCGGGGATCGGCAAGACCCGGCTGCTGGGCTCCGTCATGCGGCAGGCGTCCGCCGCCGGCTTCAGGACGGCGAGCGGCGGCCTGGCGCCGCAGGACCAGGACGTGCCGGAGGCCATCCTCGGGGACCTCGCCCGGTCGATGCGACGGTCGCCGGGCCTCGCGGCCGCGGGAGAACGACTCGTCGAGCGCCTCGCGCAGCCGGAGGACGACGGGCGGCCCGCGCGATCGCAGCGTCGCCGCATGCTCGTCCTCGACCTGGTCGACATCCTGACCGACGCCGCGACGGAGCCAACGCTGCTCGCGTTCGAGGACCTCCACTGGGCCGACGACCTCAGCCTCGAGGTGCTCGCGTCGCTGGCGCGCCGGCTCCCGGACCTCCCGCTCCTGGTGGTGGCGACCCTGCGTACCGAGGAAGAGGCGGCGGGCTCGGGCATCGGCGAGTGGCGCACGCGCCTGCTGACGCAGCGACTCGCCGAGGAGGCGCGTCTGGCCCGCCTCTCGGCCGACGAGACCGCCGTGATGGCGCGGATCCTGCTCGACGGCCAGGCGGTCACGGACGACGCCATCGCCGCGATCCACGAGCGCACCGACGGGATCCCGCTGTTCGTGGAGGAGCTTGTCGGCATGCTCGGCGACGAGGCGCCGATCACCGCCGAGGACGTGCGGGCGTCCGGCGTCCCGGACACGATCGAGGCGACGGTGCTGGAGCGGCTGCGCGCGCGATCCCCTGAAGCCGGGGCGCTGGCGTCGGCGGGCGCGGTGGTCGGCCGGCGGTTCCTGCCCTCGGTCGCCGGCCAGCTCCTGTCGGTGTCGGACGAGGCCCTCGCAGCGCCACTCGCGGAGCTCACGACATACGCGTTCCTCGAGCCGGACGACCGGACCGGCGAATACGACTTCCGCAATCAGCTGGTCCGGGACGCGGTCTACGCGGCGATCCCGCTCGGCGAGCGCCGCCGGCTGCACGGCCTCGTCGCCGAGCTCGGTGGCCAGGCGGGCATCGGGTCCGCGGTGCACTCGTCGGAGCACTTCGAGCTCGCGGGACGGCCCGCGGAGGCGCACCGGGCGGCACTCGCCGGCGCTCGATCCGCCGCGGGGATCTCCGCGCACCGCGAGGCGATGGAGCTCTATCGCCGGGCGGTTCGGACGCTGCCCCCCGAGACGCCGCCACAGGAGCGTGGCGGGATCCTCGAGGCGCTCGCCCGGCAGGAGTCGGCCCGCGACGAGACCGCCGCGGCCGCGGCCACCTTGATGGCGGCGCGCGAGGCCTACGACGAAGCCGGCGATCGCCTGGCGGCCGCCCGTGTGATGTCGCTCCATGCGCGTCGTCCGGCACCTCCTCGGCGACGGGTACGCCGCCGTGTCGCCGCAGCTCGAACAGGAGATCCGCTCGCTCGATGGGGTCGGGGGCGCGAGCACCGACCGGGTCCTCGCCGGCCTCGAGGGCGCCCTGGCCGGCTGCGGCGTCGCGGGCGCTCGATCGGCCGGCGACGCATCGGCACGCGGATCGCGCGCATCGCCCTCGCCGCTCGGACGGGCGACGTGGAGACGGAGCTCGACGCCAGGATCACCCTGGTCGCCGTGCTGCCGTTCGATGGCCGGAACGACGAGGCACTCGAGATCGCGACGAACGTGATCCGGCGGTCCCGCGAGCTCCACCTCGACGACGAGGCTGGGCGCGCCTACCGGATCGCCGGCGCCGGCGAGTCGGAGGTATTCGAGTACGGCCCCGCCGAGCGGATGCTCCGGGACGGGATCGCGTTCGCCGAGCAGCACGAGCTGTGGAATCACCGCTGCTACATGACGGCCCACCTCGGCCTGGTCCTGTGGGCGACCGGCCGCTGGCCGGAGGCCGACGACGTGGCGAGCGCGGCCCTGCGGGAGGGGCGCGGCGGCGTCACGACGCGGATCACCGGGCTGTACGCGCGTGGGCACGTGGCGCTGGGGCGGGGACGGCTCGAGGAAGCCCGTGACCTGTTGCAGGAGTCACTGTCGCTCGGCGAGCCATCCGGCGACATCCTGCGCGTGTCGCTGCCGCTGTGGGGCCTCGCCGAGACGGCGTTGCTCGCCGGGCGGCTCGACGATGCCATCGCGCTCACCGAGCGGGGGAGGGACGTCTCCGCGGCGGTCGATGACGCCGCATTCCTGGCGCCGTTCCTCGTCACGGGCACCCGGGCACGGCTCGCGGGCCTGGGGCTCCGGGAGGCGACGAGCTGGGTCGACGACGTCGGCGGCGTCCTGCGGTCCAGCGGGATCGCGACCCTGCAGACGCCCGTCGACCACGCCAACGGGCTCATCGCGCTGGCCCGCGGCGAAACGGGCCAGGCCAGGACGCAGCTCGCCGCCGCCGTGGATGGCTGGGACCGGATCGGCCGCGTCTGGGAGGGCACCTGGGCGCGCCTGGACCTGGCGTCGTGCCACCTGCGGTCACGACGGCCCCAGGAGGCGCAGGAGCTCGTCGCGGATGCGCGCTCGATCGCCGACACGCTGGGCAGCCGTCCGCTCGCGGATCGCGCCGGCGAGCTGCTCCGCACTGCGCGCGGCCGGTCCGGGGCGGCCGATCGATGGGCGCCGCTGACCGCCCGCGAGTTCGACGTCGCGCGCCTGATCGCGGACGGGCAGACGAACGCCGAGATCGCTGCCGAGCTGTCGATCGCGCCGAAGACGGTCGCCTCGCACGTCGAGCACATCCTGGTCAAGCTCACGGCGACGAGGCGGACGGAGATCGCGGCCTGGGCCAGCCGGTTGGTGGGTCCCGGCTAGGACTGCGTCGGGCTTGCGGAGCTCGTAGCGCTCGGCAGGGATTCGCCCGAACCTGAGGAGCATCCGGACGACATCGAGCGCGCCCGCGGCATGTTGCGCCGGCCCGTGTTGCGGACGGCGCCTGGTGGACGGGCGGCACGCCGGGCGTCTCCGAGCCCGCGGCCCCGTGCGGCGACACGACGTCCCAGATGATCGCCCGGCCACCGGGCTTGAGCACGCGGAGGATCTCGGCCCGCGCCGCATGCCGGTCGGGGAGGTGGTGGACGGCGTACGAGCTCACCAGGAGGTCGACGGAGGCGTCGGGGAAGGGGAGGGCGCCCGCGTCCGCGACGACGAACGACGGCCGGCGGCCGCCAGCGGGGATCGCGCCAACCGCCTTCGCCTCGGCCCGCGCGACCATCTCGGGATCGACGTCCACGCCCGTGAGGTCCAGCGACGGGGCCAGCTTCGCGAGCCGCACCAGGACCTCGCCGGTCCCGCTGCCAAGGTCGACGACCGTCGCGCCATCGGGGGCTTCGGCGGCGATGGCGGCCGCGATCTCGTCGTAGCGCCCGCGGAACAGGAGGTGCGTCACCAGGTCGTACACCCCGACGCTGGGCATCGAGTACCGCCGCATGTTGTCGGGCGCATCACGCAGGTGGTGCGCACCCAGCGCGGCTGCACCGGCGGCTGCGGCGACACCGACGACAGCGACGTTTCTGGCTTTCACGGCTCTTCGTCCTCGTATATGATCATGTGATCATGAACACGCGATCATAGTAACACCGTGAGTCCCCGCCGCGCCGCCATTCTCAAGACGAACCCATCGGACCCGACCGCGACGCTGCACGAGCACCTGATCGCCGCCACGGAGCAGCTCCTGGAGCAGCGCTCGGTGGGGGAGCTGACCACGCGCGCGATCGCCCAGCACGCGGGGGTGTCGGACGGCGTGCTCTACAACCACTTCGACGACAAGACCGAGCTGCTGATGGCGGCGATGCTGCGGCGCTACGGGCGTCTGGTCGATCAGCTGGAGGCGGCGACGCCGACGGCGGGGGAGGGGACGGTCGTCGGGAACGTCCAGGCGTACGGGCGAGCCCTGAGCGAGGTCGAGGGGGACGTCATGCTCCACGGCGCCGCGCTCCTCGCCCACCCGCCGCTCCTGCACCGGTTCTGGATCGAGATCCATCGGCAGCCGTTCGGCATCGAGCGCCTGCGACGCCCGCTGGCCGGCTACCTCGCGTCGGAGCAGCGCCTCGGACGCATCCGGGCGGATCTCGACGTCGATGCGGCGCGTGACCGTCGTCTTCGGCGTCTGTGCCATGACGGCGCTGACCGGCCGCCTGAATCCGGCCGCCGACCGAGCCGGCCTCGACCGTCACCTCGACGCCGCCCTGGCGGCCGCCGTGTCCGGCTTCGCCCCGTCCGCGCAAGGGCAACCCGGATAGGCGGCGAGGCGCATCATGCGTCGCGGGAGGTAGCGAACATGGCGGTGCCGCACGCGATCGCGGACGTCGTCCTGCCGGACATCGAGACGGTCATCGCGGCCGTGCCGGCGGACCTCGTGGAGTCCGAGGACGAGCTCGCGGCGCGGGTGCGCCTGGCCTACGCGTACACGCGGCTCGACGCGTGACGTCGCGGCGATCGAGGCGGCGATCGGCATCCTGCGGGCTCGCGTCGCCGGTGACATGCGGGACGACCCGTTCGGGCCGCGCGTGCACGCCGAGTCGTTCGCCGCGCTCGCGGACATCGCGGACCGGACGGTCGACGCGGGCCGGATGGACGTGGCGTCCGCGCTCGCGATCCTGTTCGAGGCGGGGTCGATCGCCGCCACCCAGGGCCGGCGGCTGATCCTGTTCCTCGGCCTCAACAGCGAGATCCGGCGCGTGACGTGGGACCTCGTGACCGCGGAGATCGACCGCCGGCACCTGGCGTCGGAGCCCTACGTCGAGGTCGCGACGCTGCTGATGCGCTGGTCGGAGCTCCAGTCGCTCGCGATCGGGGAGGGGTTCCGCACGACGGAGCGCGCGCCTCGTGGAGCGGGACGTCGCCGCCCGGCGCGCGGCCCTCGACGAGCTGCTCGGCTCCATGTCGACCGACGGGCGGGCGACGGCGCGCATCCGCCGGCTGTCCATGCGCTACGGCCTCGATCCCGACGCGGCGTACCGGATCGCCGCGATCCTGCCCGGCGCGGACGCCGACCCGACGCCGAACGACCCCGGGATCGACGACGCCGACCTCGACCAGCTCGCCCGCCGGATCGACGGGCTCCTCCGACGACAGGAGCCCGAGGAGGACGCCGCCGGCAAGGGCCTGCGGATCCCGCTCGCCCTCTCGTGGCGCGGCGCCATCGTCGCCATCCTCGGTCCGGACCGGCGGGAGTGGGTCCGGCTCCAGGAGGCCGCGCGGACCGTCCTCGGTGACCCGCATGCCGGCAGCCCGGCGTGGACGGCCGTGGCCACGCAGGCGCAGGGCGTTCGCGGGTTCGCGAGCGCGATGGGGGAGCTGCAGGAGGGGATCCACGTCTCGGAGGGGCTCGGGCGGCGGGGCGTCATCGACGACCTCGCGGAGCTCGGGCTCGAGCGGCTGCTGACCAGCGATCCGCATCTCGCGTCGACCGTGGTCGACCGGGAGCTCGGGCCGCTGCTCGGCGACCCGCGGATGGGCGAGGAGCTCGTCGAGACGCTGCAGGTCTACTTCGATGCCGGCGGCAACCGTCGCGAGACCGCCCGCCGCCTCCACCTCGCGGACCGGACGGTCGCCTATCGCCTCGAACGCGCCGAGGACCTGCTGGGCCATGGCCTCGACGGCGAGCCCGGCCGCCGGCTCAACGTCGCGCTCGTGCTCCGGAGGCTCGCGGCGGCACAACGCGGCGCCTAGGTCGTTGCGGAGCGTCGGCCATGGCCGATAGCCTACGCGGAAAGGCCGCCCCAATTCGGGACGGCCTCGCCGCTTGGAGAACGGGTTCGCGTGCCGGCTCATCGCCGGACGCGCGCTCGCGGTCACTCGTCGAAGCGAGTCGAACCGCCCTTGCCGTGGCCGAAGTGCGCCGGGGTCGAGGTGGACTTGCGGACGCCCGGGATCGGGTACGGGATGCCGCTCTCCGCCTTGCGAACGCCCGGGATCGGGTACGGGATCCCACTGTCGGCCTTGCGGACGCCGGGGATCGGGTAGGGGATGCCGGAGCTGGTCGACTGGCGAAGCCACGGGCACGGGATACGGGATCCCGGTGTACCGGATGGCGCCGCCGTTGGTGCCCTTGACGATGAGGTCGTGGGCGCCGTTGACCGCCGGCGCGGACGAGGATCGCAGCGCCTGCTGGCCGAAGGCCACCGCGACGAGGATGGCGACCGCCACGGCGACCAGGCCGAGCGCGGCGAAGAGCCGGCGCTGGTCGGAAGATCCCTGGGCCAGTCGGGGAGTGGTTGCGGACATCGAGTCCTCCTTCTACGCCGGTCCGGCTCCGTTCATCGGCGCCGTGTCGACCGTCGTCACTTGATGTCGCAACACTCGCGTTCTCGGCGACCCGGGCCATCGGGCACCTGTCCGACGGCGCCTCGTCCGGCTACCTGAAAGGCTCGGCGACGTCGGCGGCCGGCATCGAGCCGCTGAAACGGATGCGCCGGAGGAGATCGATCTCCTCCGGCGCGGATGGCGTGGGTGGCGGCCCAGCGACGTCAGCCCTCGGCGAGCACCTCGCGGAGCTTCGCGGCGAACCCGTCGGGATCGCCCTTCTGGCCGTACTCGCCGCCGAGGAAGCCGCCGTGGTCGCTGGGGAAGATCACGGGCTCGGTGCCGAGCCGCTCGGCGGCGGCATGCGCGCCGCGGTTGGCCAGCTGGCCCTTCGACTCGATGCCCGCGGCGATGACGATCCGCGTCGAGGCCGCACGGAGCGGCGTCGAAGTCGGGCTGGTAGCCGCGTGCTCGAGACGATGTTCTGGCCCAGGAGCGCGTCGGTCCGGTTGCCGTCGTCCCCGGCCGGCAGCCCGAACATCGCGGGATCCGGGTCGGGCTGGCCGGCGAGCTCCAGGGTCATCGGGCCCTGGTGGCTCACGGCGAGGATGAAGCGCGCCATGCCGACGCCGAAGCCGTGGGCCTCGTACGCGTCGTGGACCGCGCGGCACACCGCGAGGGCGCCCTCCGCGTCGGGGAGGATGCCGGCGAGCGGCGGCTCGTGGGCGACGAGCGTCGCGCACCTGCTCCGGGTGCGCGGCCACGAGGGCGAGGGCGTTCACGGCGCCGCCGCTGCTCGCGAAGATGTCGACCGGACGCGAGCCGAGCTCGGCGATGATCCGGTGCAGGTCGTCGGCGTGCTGCTCCGGCGTGGACGGGCTCGACGGGTCGGCCTTGGTGCTGCGCTCGACGCCCCGGGGGTCGTACGTCACGATCGTGCGGTCGGGGAAGTGGCCGGCGAGGGTGCCGAACCCGCTGGCGCCCATCGGCGACCCGATCATCAGCAGGACGGGGGCCGTGGTGTCCGAGTCGGCACCGCGGATGTCGTACGTCAGGACGGCGCCCGGGCGCGTCCAGGGTCTGCGTGGTCTGCTCGGTGATCGTGGTCATCGTGCCTCTCCTGTCGTCACGGCGTCCTCGGCGAGGATGGCGTCGATCTGGCCGACGGCCTGCGTCAGGCCCTCCTCCATGCCCATCGCGAGCACCTGCTCCATCGCGGCCGGGCTCGGGAAGTGGCTCTCGATCGACATCCGCGTGCGGCCGGCACCGATCGGCTCGATCGTGACCCGGCCCTCGTTGCGCGGGAAGTCGTCGTTGGGCGTGCCGTCCTCGTTGGCGAACCCGTCGAGGAAGACGAGCCGTCGCGGCGGATCGGCCTCGACGACGTCCCAGTAGCCGTGGGGCTGGTCGCCGCTCGGGCCGGTCATGTGGTACTCGACGCGGCTGCCCGGCGCCAGGTCGTGCGTCGTGAACGTGGCGGGGTAGGTGGGCGGGCCCCACCAGCGCTCGAGCTGCCGCGGGTCGGCCCACAGGTCCCAGACGCGCTCGGGGCTCGCCTCGAACTCCGCGCTGAGGGTCATCGTCAGGGCGGCGGGGTCCTTGCGGACGGCGGTGACAGTCATCGGTCGATCTCCTTGCTCCGTGCGATGAGGTCCGTCATGCGGTCGATGCGGCCGCGCCACAGCGCCTCGTACTGGTCGAGCAGGCCGCGCGCCAGGCGGAGCGCGTCCATGTTCGTGCGCACGACCTTTCGCCGGCCGGTGCGCTGCTTGGTGACCAGGCCGGCCCGCTCGAGGACCGCGACGTGCTTCTGCACCGCCGCGAAGCTCATGGGGTAGTGCCCGGCCAGCTCGGCCACGCCTTCGGAACCGCTCAACGCGCGCAGGACGATGTCACGCCTGGTGGCATCGGCGAGGGCGGCGAACACGGTGTCGGCGTCGAACGAGGGCTGCATTGATACAACCATACGGTTGTATGTTGCTCGCGTCAAGCCCCAGAAACCGACACCGCCAACCGTCGATAATCAGCGCGCCGACGGCGCACCGATCGGTCGCGTTCCGCACGAGGTGGCCTCCATTGGCAACGCAACGTTTCGAGTCCTCGGTCACGGCGGTGTCGTGGATCCCCTCGGAGGCGATCAGCGGACCGTCGAAGATCCCGTTCGAGCTCGGCGTCACCCACTACGACGAGCCGCCGCCCGATCGGCTGGAGAGCCTGGAGCAGCTCCGCACGAGCGACCGCTTCCGCGAGGCGAACGAGCTGCGCGCGTTCATCGAGGTCGAGGACGGCCACATCGTCCGGTCGGGCCACCTCGGCCAGGGCCACATCGGCGCGACGACCGTTCGCGTCGGCCACGCGGCGATGCGATTTCCGGCGGTCCAGCTGCCCGACATCCAGGCTGAGCCCGAGGTCGGCGAGTCGTCGGTGCGCTTCGTGCAGACGATCGGCGGTCGCATGGGCCTCCCGACGCCGAGGCCGGTGCCGCATCCGCCGTTCGTCCAGTTCTGGCCCTCGATCGCCTGGACGACGCTCGCGCTCACGATCAACGCGGACGGCAGCTCGAGCCACGAGCTCGTCGGCGCGAGCCCGTTCCCGCGCCACTGGATCTACGACGACAAGGGGCGCCTGGTCGAGAAGTCCGGCGCCATCGATTTCGGGAAGTGGTTCAGCAACTCGTACGGCGATCGGACGCCGTGGGGCACGCAGGACTCGCCCGCCGTCAGTGCCGCGGTCGAGTCATCGCTCGAGCGCTCGCTCTCCGGCGCGATCATGCGGGGCGGCGCCAAGCCGAAGATCCGGAAGGTCGCAGAAGGGCGAGAACCTCATCCGCCAGGGCGAGACGGGCACGGACGTCTTCCTGATCCTCGATGGCATCTTCGTCGTCGAGGTCGACGAGCGCCAGGTCGCCGAGATCGGCCCGGGCGCTGTGGTCGGCGAGCTGGCGGCGATGTCGAACGGCACCCGGACGGCGACGCTCTGGGCCCGGACGCCGGGTCGCGTCGCGAGCGTGCCGTTCGCCGCGCTCGACCAGGAGGCCCTCGGATCGCTCGCGGCCACGCACCAGCGGGAAGCGTAGGTCGGTCTCGTTTCCGGACCGCATGCTCGTGACCGGCGACCCGGCGCCGGCATCCTCGTCGTGGCGACGTTGCTCGTCGCTGCGTGCTCGCCGATCAGCTCGCCGCCGCCGCTCGCCTCGACGCTGACCGCGGCACCTTCGGCAGCCGGAGCCTCCGAACGCGCGAGCCCGGCGACGCCGCCGCCGTCGCCATCGCCCTCGACGCCACCATCTCCGTCACCGTCATCCGAGGACGGCGGCGCCGCCACGTTGCGGCTTCCGCCGGTGAACGCGGGCTTCGACTACCAGCTTGGCGGCGGATACACGCCGGCCGCCGGCGTCGCGGTCGTCTCGCGTGACCGGACCGACTCGCCCGCGCCCGGGCTCTACAACATCTGCTACGTGAACGGATTCCAGATCCAGCCCGATGACGTCGCCTGGTGGAAGGCGAACCACCCGGACCTGATGCTTCGCAACAAGAACGGCAAGATCGTCATCGACGCCGACTGGAACGAGATCATGCTCGCGCCGACGACGGCCAAGCGCCGTTCGGAGCTCGCCGGGGTCATCGGTGACTGGATCGCCGGCTGCGCCGCCGATGGCTTCGACGCCGTCGAGATCGACAATCTCGACACGTTCACCCGCGCCCACGGGCTGATCACCGAGGACGACGCCGTCGCCCAGGTGCGCCTGTTCGCCGACGCCGCGCACGCCGTGGGGCTGCCGATCGCCCAGAAGAACTCGGCCGAGATCACCGGACGGCGGACCGAGATGGGCACCGACTTCGCCGTCGCCGAGGAGTGCGACCGCTGGCACGAGTGCGACGCCTACACGAGCGCCTACGGCGATCACGTCCTGGTGATCGAGTACCGACGCCGCGACTTCGACGCCGGCTGCGCCGCCTACCCGAACCTCTCGATCATCCTGCGCGACCTCGACCTCGTGACGCCGACCGACAAGGGCTACGTCTACGCCGCCTGCTGAACGTCCCGGGATGCCGACGGAGCGTAAGATCGTTCGCATGGCAACGATCCCCCAGGGCGCCCGCGATTTCCTCGCGACCGGCCCGCTCGCGCACATCGTCACGATCAATCCGGACGGCTCGCCGCACGTGAGCCTCGCGTGGGCCGGCGTCGACGGCGACGGGCTCATCTGGTCCTCGTTCTCGGACCAGCACAAGTTCGACAACCTGCGGCGCGATCCGCGCGTCACGCTCTCGTTCCAGGCGCACGAGAGCGGGGGAGAGGGCCTCCACCCCTATCTCGTGATCGCCGGGACGGCGACCATCGAGCCCGGTGGCGCGCTCGACGTGATGGACCAGCTCGCCGAGTTCTACATCGGGCCCGGGCAGCAGTTCCCGATGCGCAACGTCCCGCCCGGGCTCACGGTGCGCGTTGTCGTGGACAAGGTGTACGGCGTCGGGTCGTGGCGGCAGGCCGGCGACGGCTCGCGGGACGCCGACGAGGCCTGATCCCGATGGCATCGGCCGTGGCCGAGGATCCGATCCCGCCGATCACCCGCAACCAGGCGCTGGTCACGGTCGGGATCATGACCGCGATCGCGATGTCGGCCCTCGACCTGACGGTCGTGGGCACCGCGATGCCGACGATCATCGGCCAGCTCGGCGGCCTGAACCAGTACGCGTGGGTGTTCACGGCGTACCTCGTGACGTCGACGACCTCGGTCCCGATCTACGCGAAGCTCGCCGATACGATCGGGCGCAAGCCCGTGATCCTGTTCGGCCTGACGCTGTTCGTCGTCGGGTCGGCGCTGTGCGGGCTGGCGAACTCGATGACGGCGCTCATCGCGTTCCGTGCCCTCCAGGGCCTCGGCGCGGGCGCGGTCCAGCCGATCTCGTTCACCATCGCCGGCGACATCTTCGAGCCCCGGCAGCGGGCGCGGATGCAGGGCCTGTTCTCCGCGGTCTGGGGCGTGTCCGCGATCGTCGGGCCGGCGATCGGCGGCCTGATCACGTCCACCGTCGGGTGGCGGTGGGTGTTCGAGATCAACATCCCCGTCGGGATCGCCGCAGGCACGATCATCGGGTTCGGGCTGCACGAGCACATCGAGCGGCGGGCCCACCGCATCGACTGGTCGGGTGCGTTCCTCCTCACGGCGTCGATCGTGCTGCTGCTGTTCACCGTCTCCGGCGGCGGCGAGTCGTTCGGCTGGCTTTCCCCCGCGACGATCGGCCTGTTCGCGGCGGCGTTCGGCGTGTTCGCCTGGTTCATCCGCCATGAGCGTCGCGCGCCCGAGCCGTTGATCGATCTCGGCCTGCTGCAGGCGCCGCTGGTCCGCGCCGGGCTCGCCATCGGGACCCTGAGCGGTGTCGTCATGTTCGGCGTGACGACCTACGTGCCGCCAATGGTCCAGGGCGTCTACGGCGGGTCGCCGCTCGACGCCGGCGTGGCCGTGGGCGCGATGTCGATCGGCTGGCCAATCGGCTCGGTCATCGCCGGTCGCCTCCTGGTCAGAACCGGTGCGCGGCCGATCGTGCTCACGGGGACGGCGCTCCTGTTCGTCGGCGCGATGCTGGTGACACAGCTGAGCCGCTTCGATTCTCTCGCCTACGCCGGCGTCGCGTGCGCCCTGACCGGGCTCGGCATGGGCCTCACCTCGACCACGCTCCTCGTGGTGATCCAGGGCGCGGTCACGTGGGACCGCCGGGCCGTCGCGACGGGGCTCGTGCAGTTCAGCCGCACGATCGGCGGTGCCGTCGGCGTCGGGATCATGGGCGGCGTCCTGACGGCATTCGTGGGCGCCGCGTCGTCGGCCATCCTGGATCCGCAGGCGGCGCAGACGGCCGATCTGCAGGCCGCGCGCGACTCGCTGGCGTCCGGCCTGACCGTTGTCTACGCGCTGATGGCGGTCGCCGCCGCGGCGGTGCTCGTCCTGGCGGTTCGGACGATGCCGGACGTCTCGCTCGGCCACGAGCTCGAGGTGCCCCTCGCCGAGGCGGCCTAGGTAGGGTGGGAGCGTGACGAAGCCGACGTTCATCCCGCCGATGCTCGCGACCCTCGTGGCCGCGCCGTTCGACGATCCCGACTGGCTGTTCGAGGTCAAGTGGGACGGGTTCCGCGTCGAGGCCGTGGTCGACGGCGGGAAGGTCGCCCTCTGGACGCGTGGCGAGCAGGACGCGGCACGCTACTTCGGGCCGTTCCTCGACCCGGCGACGTGGCTGGACGCGCACGACGCCGTCGTCGACGGCGAGGTGATCGCGCTCGATGAGCACGGCGAGCCCGACTTCGCGCTGCTCCAGGCCCGGATCAAGGGACGTGGGTCGGCAGCCGAGCCGAACCCGTTCCTGTACGAGGTCTTCGACCTCCTGCATCTCGATGGCCGGTCGCTGCTCGACGAGCCGCTCGAGGAGCGCCGCCGGCTCCTGGCCGTCGATCCTTCGCGCCGACCCACGCGTGCGCCTGAGCGAGCACATCGAGGCCGCGGGGATCGCGTTCTTCGAGGCGGCCCGGGTCCGGGGCCTCGAAGGGATCATGGCCAAGGACCGACGCTCGCCGTACGTGCCGGGGAAGCGGACCGATCGCTGGCAGAAGGTCAAGATCCGCCCGGAGCAGGAGCTCGTCGTCGGCGGTTGGGTCACCGGGACCGGGACCGCGGTCGACCTGGGCGCCCTCCTGGTCGGTGTCTACGAGGGCGGCGAGCTCCGGTACGTGGGCAAGGTCGGTGCCGGGTTCACCGCCGACCGCCGGTCCGAGCTCCTTTCGCGGGTCGCCCCGCTGGCGGCCGAGGCATCGCCCTTCAGCCCGCCCGTGCCGCGCGCGGCCGCTCGTGGTGCGAACTGGCTTCGTCCGGAGCTCGTCGTCCGCGCCGAGTTCGCCGGCTGGACCGGTGACGGCGCCGTCCGGCAGGCGGCCTACAAGGGCATCGAGCTCGAGAAGGATCCACGCAAGGTCATCCGTGAGCGCCCGAAGGCGTCCGGGTAGGCAGGAGGCGACGATGTCGCGAGTACGGGTCGCGGGGTTCTCGGTGTCGATCGACGGCTTCGGCGCGGGGCCGGACCAGAGCCTCGACGCGCCGCTCGGCAGGCGCGGCGAGGAGCTCCACGAGTGGATGGTGCACACGAGGATGTTCCACGCCATGACCGGCGAGCCCGGCGGGTCAAAGGATGCCGACGACGGGTTCGCGGTGCGTTCGATGGCGGGCATCGGTGCCTTCATCATGGGTCGCAACATGTTCGGGCCGATCCGCGACGCGTGGCCGGATGACGACACCTGGCGCGGGTGGTGGGGCGAGGACCCGCCGTATCACGCGCCCGTGTTCGTGCTGACGCACTTCGACCGGCCGTCGATCGAGATGGAGGGCGGGACGGTGTTCCATTTCGTGACCGAGGGCATCAAGGTCGCGCTCGACCGCGCCCAGGGGATGGCTGGCGGTCTCGACGTCAAGATCGGCGGCGGCGTCTCCACCGTGCGCCAGTACCTGGCCGCCGGGCTCGTCGACGAGCTGCATGTCGCCGTCGCCCCCGTGGTCCTCGGCCGCGGCGAGGCGATGCTGGAAGGCATCGACCTCCCGGACCTCGGGTTCCGCGTGACCGAGCACGTCACCACCGAGCACGCGATGCACGTGGTGCTGGCCCGGGACTGATGAGCGCCGCGCCTCAGCCGGCGGCCTGGTGCTTCGCCCGCGTCCGCGCGATCCGGTCGTGCGCCTCGGTCAGCAGCGGCTTGACGATCACCTCGAAGGTCTCGGCGCTCGGGTTCAGGATCGAGATCCAGTGCTGCTGGGCGTAGACGGGGTGGGGGAGCAGGCGGTCGAGGGCCGCGAAATCGGGCTCGGTCTCGCCGCCAACGAGGCGATCGAACGTCTCGCGGCTGACGCCGATGTTCAGCCGGTACACGTCCGGTCGCGCGCTCAGGTTCGACGGCTCGCCCATGTCGTGCTCGTCGGTCGTGACGATCGTCGCGAAGTTCGGCCAGTGCTTCTCGGGGTCCAGCGAGAAGAACGTGGCCCCCATCGCGGTGACGATGTCGGAGTCGGGGAACGCCTCGGTGATGGCGCGGACGACGGCGTCATGATCGGGTCCGCGTCGGACGAAATCGGTCATGTCCCGAGACTACGGGATGCATGTCAAGAGGCCGTCAGGGGACCTTCTCCAGCTCGAACACGCATCGGCCGTCCGCCGCTCCGACCGGGTCCGTGAGGTCGACGCCGTCGACCGTCCGGATGAACCAGACGCCGCCGCGCATCCCGCGCGCGACCGGGCCGAGGACGTCGCGGAAGAACGCGAGTCGTTCGGTCGGATCGAGCTCCCTCGCTCGTACGACCTCGCTCTGGCGACGGACGGTGATGGTCGCCTCGCCGGCCGCGCGCAGGTTGCGCACCCAGTTGACGTCGCCCCAGGGGCACCAGACCCATCGCCGGCCCTCGACCTCGATGATCGCCACCGCCGACGTGTGAGGCTGGCCGGTCTTGCGGCCGCGGATCGTGATGAGCCCGTTGAAGCCCAGCGGGATGCCGGCGCGCAACAACGTCCGGAACACCGACCCGAAGGCGGTGACGGTACGAGGCGCCCTGGAAATGCTTTGGATCTGCTCGCTCATGGTTGGTTGCTCCATCGTCGATCGTTGTGCATCACAGAGGGGACCCGTTCGACGGATCGAACGTGACCGCGCCATGACAGCGGGTCTCAGCCGGCAACCACGGTGAGATCCAGCTGACCGAGCCTGACCGGGTCCGCGAGGATGTCGATCGCGACGATCCGACCACCCTTGACCGTGAGGGCGAGGACGGCGAAGGGTTTGCCGTCGGGCGTCCAGGCCACGCCACCGGGGATGCCGTTCACGAGCACCCGCGTCGCGTTCTCGGCGAACGCCCGGAAGGCCATCGCCTGCTCCGCGACGGTCCGGGCGCCGTGGACGTGCGAGACCAGGGCAGGCCGGGCGTCGCCGCCGTCCGAGCGCAGGACCACGTCCGGGTCGAGCGCGGCCAGGAGGCGCTCGAAGTCGCCCTCGCGTGCCGCCGCGAGGAACGCGTCGACGACCGCCCACTGGCCGTCGAGGTCGACGTCGGGCACGGGCGCGCCCTGGACACGGCGCCGGCCCCGGCTCGCGAGCTGGCGCGTGGCGGTCGGCGTCCGGCCCACGATCGGCGCGATCTCGTCGAACGGCACGGCGAAGACGTCGTGCAGGACGAAGGCGACGCGCTCGGCGGGCGCGAGGGAGTCGAGCACGACGAGGAGGGCCAATCCCACCGAATCGCCGAGGAGCGCTTCCTGCTCGGGATCCATGCCCGCCTCCGGGCTGACGATGGGATCCGGGACGTGCGTCTCGAGCGACGCCTCTCGGCGGGTCCGGCGAGACCGCAGCATGTTGAGGCAGACGCGCCCCACGACGGTCGTGAGCCAGGCCCGCAGGTTGTCGACCTCGCTCGTGTCGGTGCGGCTCAGCCGGATCCAGGCTTCCTGGACGGCGTCGTCGGCTTCGCTCACCGAACCGAGCATCCGATAGGCGACGCCGCGCAGGTGGGCGCGGTTGTCCTCGAAGCGGTCGGCGAGCCAGTCCTGATCCTGCATGCGTCACGTTCCTGCGGGGTGCGGTCGACGGGTTGACCCGCGCGCCGCTGCCGATGTGACCGATACCACGATCTCTCGTCGCGCCCGGCCCTCGCGGCCGCCTAGAGTGGCGAGGTGCTCATCATCCTGCCGCCGTCGGAGACGAAGCGCCCCCCGCCCGAGCAGGGCCCGCCCCTGGCGCTGGCGGGGCTCTCGTTTCGCGAGCTCACGGCCACGCGGACGGCGGTCCTCGACGCCCTGATCGCGACGAGCGCGGCGTCCGACGCGTTCCGGCGCCTGCAGGTCCGCCCGACGATGGTCGGCGACGTCGCACGCAACACCTGGCTCCGCGAGCTGCCGACGATGCCGGCGCTCGACGTGTACGCCGGCCCGCTCCACCAGGGCCTCGATGCCGCGTCGCTCTCGCCTTCCGTCCTGGCGCGGGCGGAGCGCGAGCTCGTCGTCACGTCCGCGCTGTGGGGCCTCCTCCGACCCTCCGATCGCATCCCGCCGTATCGGCTGAACATCTGCGCGCGGTTGATCGGGATGGACCGCCTCGAGCCGACGTGGCGAGCCGTGCTCGACGGGCTGCTGGCCGAGCATCGCCGGTCCCGAGGGGATCGTGCTCGACCTGCGCTCTCCGTCCTACCAGGCGATGGGCCGGCCCACCGGCATCACGGATCGCACCGTGGTCCTGCGGATCGATCAGCGAGCCGGCGACGGCCGCCGCATCGGCGACGTCATCGCGAAGCGGGTCCGCGGTCAGGCGGCGCGCCTCCTTTTGGAGTCCGCCGATGGTGCCGACGACCTTGACGCTGTCGCCGATGTCCTCGCGGCCCGTTGGCCTGTCCGCATCGTGGAGCCCGTCCGGTCCGGCCGACCCTGGACGATGACGCTGACCACGAGCGACTGACCTGCGGACTTGACCGCGCATGCGACCCTGATCCGCGTAGCGCGAACCGAAGCGAGAAAGGAGCGAGATGGGAGCACCCATGTCCAGCCAGAAGGTCCGTACCTCCTTGGAAGGCATGAGGTCCCATGCGCACGCTCAATCTCGGAATCCTCGCGCACGTCGACGCCGGTAAGACCACCCTCACCGAGCGGCTCCTCTTCACCGCCGGCGCCATCGATCGCGTCGGCAGCGTCGACGCCGGCACCACCCAGACCGACTCGCTCGACCTCGAGCGCGAACGCGGGATCACGATCCGGTCCGCGGTCGCCTCGTTCCTGGTCGGCGACCTCGCGGTCAACCTCGTCGACACCCCGGGCCACCCCGACTTCATCGCCGAGGTCGAGCGCGTCCTCGGCGTGCTCGACGGCGCGGTGCTGGTCGTGTCGGCCGTCGAGGGCGTCCAGCCGCAGACGCCGCTCCTGTTCCGCGCCCTCCAGCGGCTCCACGTCCCGACGCTGATCTTCGTCAACAAGATCGACCGCGCCGGGGCCGATGACACCCGCGTCATCGCGACGCTGATGCGCCGGTTGTCATCCGGGATGGTGCCGATGGGCTCCGTTCGCGACGCGGGGACGCCCAACGCCGCGTTCGTGCCGTTCGCCGACGACGACGCGACCAATCGAGCGGCATTGACCGAGATCCTCGCCGAACACGACGAGGCGATCCTCCGATCGTTCGTCGGCGACGAGGGCTCGCTCACGCCGACGCGCCTGCGCGCGGCGCTGGCGGCCCAGACGCGGCAGGGCTGGGTGCATCCCGTCTTCTTCGGGTCGGCGGCGACGGGAACGGGGATCGACGCGCTGCTCGCCGGGGTCGACGAGCTCCTCGCGGGCGCCGAGCGCGACCCGGATGCGGAGGTCTCGGGCCGCGTGTTCAAGATCGAGCGGACCCCCGCCGGCGAGCGCGTCGCCTACGTCCGCCTCTTCGCCGGCACGCTCCGGCCACGGCAGCGCGTGCGCGTCGGCGGAGGCGAGGAGGCGAAGCCGACGTCGATCAAGGTCTTCGCGCCGGCCGGAGCGCCGAGGCGGGACACGCTCGCGGCTGGTGAGATGGCGGCGATCCGCGGCCTCGGCGCGGTGCGGGTCGGCGACGCGATCGGCGTGCCGCCGCCGGGCCAGGACGAGACGGCGCGGTTCCCGCGGCCGGCGCTCGAGGCCGTCGTGTTCCCGGTCAAGCCCGACGAGGCCGGGCAGCCTCCGCGCGGCGCTCGCCCAGCTCGCCGAGCAGGACCCGCTCATCGACGTCCGCCAGGACGAGCACCGGCACGAGATCGCGGTCTCGCTCTACGGCGAGGTCCAGAAGGAGGTCATCGGGGCGACGCTCGAGCGCGACTACGGCATCGCCGCGGACTTCCGCGAGACGACCGTCGTGTGCATCGAGCGCCCGGCGGGGCCGGGGGAGGCCGAGGAGGTCATCCGCTCCAAGACCCACACGAACATCACGGGCCGCAGCTCACCGCTGAGCACGAACCCGTTCCGGGCGACCCTGGCGCTCCGGATCGAGCCCGCGCCGCTTCGGCTCGGGCATCGAGTTCCGTGCGCGACGTCGAGCCCCGGCTCGTGCCGCTCTACCTGTTCAAGACGTCGGAGGTGTTCCTGACCCAGCTGGAGGCCTACGTGCACGAGGCGCTCGAGGAGGGCCTCGCCGGCTGGCAGGTCACCGACTGCCGCGTCACGATGACCGACTGCGGCTACACCTCGCCCGAGACGAGCGCCGCCGACTTCCGGCGGCTGACCCAGCTCGTGCTGGCGACGGCGCTCGATCGGGCCGGCACCTGGGTGTGCGAGCCGCTCGCCGACCTCGCGCTCGAGATGCCGTCGGTCACGGCGCCCGGGCGTGCTCGGCGTCCTCGGCCGGCTCGGTGGCCGCGTGACGGGCCAGTTCTCGGCCAACGGCGTGACGAAGGCGTCGGCGCGTGCTGCCGGTCGCGCGCGTCCGCACGCTCCAGCACCAGCTGCCCGGGCCTGTCGATGGGGGAGGGCATCCTCGAGACCCGGCCCGGTGGCTACCAGCCGGTCGGTGGCGACAACCCGCCGCGCCGAGAGCGCTCCGCCCCGAGCCCCGCTCGACCGCGACGCCTGGCTCGCCTCGCTTGACGAGGCGCGGCTGATGACTCAGGCGTCGTCGAGGAGCTCGATCGCCGTCGTCGCGATGTCCGCGGTCGCGTTGGCCAGCTCGATGGCCGCGATGGACGCCCCATCCAGCGTCACGCGCGCGAGCGCGATCGCCGCATCCCGGTCGTGGCGCTCGTCGGGCGTGGCGACCTCGAGGCCGAGGCGGCGCCGCGCCGCGTCGACGATCACGAACAGGCGAAGACCCTCGGCGTACCGCGCTTCGGCGACGTCGATCGCCGCCACGACGTCCAGGCAGTCGACCTGGCCCTCCGCGTGCTCGAGCGCGACGCACAGGCGCAGGGCTTCGACGCAGGACGCGCGGGCCAGCGGCAGCCGGCCGCGCCGCCGCTCGACGATGGCCCGGTTGATGATCGCCGAGGTCTCCCCGCGCACGTCGCCCACGGCACGGAAGACCGCGATGGCCTCGCTGAGCGCGGCATCGGCATCGTCGTAGCGATCCTGGTTCCGGAGCGCCGTCCCCAGGTTCGTCAGCGACGCCCCCAGCCCGCGCCGGTTGTCCGAGCCGCGGACCTCGTCCAGGCTCTCCTGCCCGTAGCGGACCGCGTCGTCGACACGACCCATCGCCAGGGCGGTGGCCGAGAGGCTGTTGAGGGATCCCGCGACGCCCTGCCGGTCGTCGAGCTCGCGGCACATCGCCAGACCCGCCTCGCCGGTCCGGATCGCCTCGGCGTAGTCGCCGCTGCTCCGCGCCAGGGCGGACGCTCCGCGGAACGCGCGAGCGCGGGTGGCGGACGCCGTCGTCGCCGACGCCGCGAGGGTCCGGCGCAGCCAGACGAGGCCCTCGGCGACGTGACCGCGGACATACCAGTACCACCAGAGGTTGGCCGTCACGGCGAGCGCACCCTCCGGGTCGTGGCCTTCGCCAAGGGACCACGTCAGCGACGCCAGCAGGTCGGCATGAGCCTCGCCCAGCCGCACGAGCCAGGTCTCCTGTTCGGTGCCGCCCCAGTCTCGTCCGGCCTCGACGAGGCGCGCGCACCACGCGGCGTGCATCGTCCGGGTCGCGTCGACCTCGCCGGCCTCAGCCAGTCGCTCCTCGGCGTACTGGCGGATCGTCTCGAGCAGCCGGTACGACGCCGGGCCTTCGGGACCGGGCGAGGCGACGACCATCGACTGGTCGACGAGGCGGCTCAGCGCTTCGAACGGGTCGGCGCCGGGAAGCGGGTCGCCCCAGACCGCCATCGCGCCCGAGAGGTCGACGCCGCCACGGAAGACCGCCAGCCGGCGCAGCATCCGGCGCTCGTCGGCACCGAGGAGGTCGTAGCTCCAGTCGATCGCGGCGCGCATCGTCCGGTGGCGTTCCGGGGTGGCGTCGCCGCGACCCGCCGGGAGGTCCATGTGCCCTTCGAGCCGCTCGAGGATGGCGGGCAGCGAGAGGGTGCGCAGCCGCGCCGCGGCCAGCTCGATCGCGAGGGGCAGGCCGTCCAGCCGGCGGCAGAGCGCGACGGCGTGCGCGATCGCCTGGCCGGACAGCTCGAAGCCCGGTCGCGCCGCCGCCGCACGGTCCAGCAGCAGCTGCATCGACTCGGACGCGAGGCTGTCCGCCGGCGAGGCGCCCGGCCCTGGGAGCCCGAGACCCGAGACCGCCCACGTGACCTCGCCGGCAGCTCCGAGCGGTTCGCGGCTCGTGGCCAGGATCCGCAACCCGGGCGCCGCCTCGAGCAATTCCGTGGACAGGGCCGCGACCGTTCCCAGGACGTGCTCGCAGTTGTCGAGGACCAGCAGGACGCGCTGGTTGCGGAGGCGCGACAGGATGCCCGCGATCAGCGGCTCGCCGCGGCGCTCGCGGACGTCGAGGCCATCCGCGATGAGGCGCGTCACGGAGCCGCCCGGCGGCAGTGCCGCAAGCGAGACGAGGTGCACCTCTGCCAGGCGCGTCGCCGCCATGGCTCGGGCGAGCTCGAGGGCGAGCCGACTCTTCCCCGATCCGCCCGGGCCGGTGAGCGTCAGGAGCCGCGACGTCCCGAGGAGGGCGAGGGTCTCGCGGAGCTCGAGCTCCCGGCCGACGAAGCGCGTGACCGGCACGGGAAGGCCAGCCGACGGACCGGCGAGGGTCGGATCGCGGCGCTCGATGGCCAGTCGCAGCTCGAGGAGCGCCGTGTCCGGCGTCGCCGCGAGCTCGCGCTCGATCGCGTCACGAACGCGATCGAAGGTGGCGAGGGCAACGCTCGCGCCGCGCCCTCGGTATTCGGCCAGCATCAGCCGCGCCGCCAGCCGCTCGTCCGTGGGATCCCCGGCGAGCAGCCCTTCGAGGTCGGCGATCACGGCCTCGTTCTCGCCGAGCGAGAGGCACGCGTCGGCTCGTTCGATCTGGGTCGTCCGGCGCAGGGCGTCGAGCCGAATGGCCTCGGCGCCGGCCATCCGGCCGGTCGTGCTCCCGTCGAGCGCGGGACCACGCCACGCCTCGAGGGCGCTGCCGAGCCTCGCGGCCGCCTGCGCGGGCTGTCGCTCCAGCGACGGATGGGCCTCGCTCACCGCCAGCTCGAACCGGCGCGAGTCGATCTCGCCTGGGCTTGCGACCAACCGGTAGGCCGTTCCCCGGGTCTCGACGCGACCCGGCAGGAGACGGCGCAGGGCCGCGATCTGCACCTGGAGGGCGTTCTCGGCCGTGGCCGGGGGCTCGTCGGCCCAGACCTCGTCGATCAGGCGATCGCGCGAGACGAACCGGTCGGTCTCGATGAGGAGGGCGGCCAGCAGCGTGCGTGCCCGCGGGCCTCCGAGCCGCAACGGAACGCCGTCGTGGACCACCTCGAGTGGCCCGAGAACCCGGAAGTCGATCGCCAGCGTCGATCCTCGTCTTGCCTGGGACCTGCACAGCGTAGTCGCGTTCGACCCGAATCGACGTTGTCAGGCCCCGGGCCCGTTGCCGGTCCTCAGCGTTTCGTCAGCGCGCCGCCTGAAGGTGCGGACCGTGACGCATCCCAACGGCCTCGATTCACGGACGCGCGCCGACCTCGATCGGCTCGTCGACGGACAGCTGCGCGCGGAACACGACGGCGACATCGAGGGGATCCTCGCCCCGATGTCGGACGTGATCTCCCACGAGATCGTCGGCCTGGCCGACGCTCCGATCCACGGGCTCGAGGCGGTCCGACGACGCTACCGCGACCTCCTGGCGGCCTCGGTCCATGAACGTGACGTCCCGATCCGACGGCGATACGGGACGGACTTCGTCCTCGATGAGCACCTCTGGTCGGGACGCCTGACCGGCCGGGCATTCGAGATCGACGGCCAGGGTCGGCAGCTGAGCCACCGCGTGCTCTGGCTGCTCGAGGTCGATGACGGCCGGATCGTCCGCGAAACGATCTGGAACGACCTGGCGGCCATCCGCCGGCAACTCCTCTAGCCACAGACACGGAGAACCACGATGACCACCCTGATCGGGCGGCCCGCCCTGCTCCTGACGCTGCTCCTGACGTCGGCCCTCGTCGCGGGCTGCTCGTCGGCCTCGCCCAATGCGACCGCGGTATCGGGGTCGACGTCGTCCGCCTCCGGCACGCTCGTCGGGGCGCTCGCGGCGAGGACGCTCCCCGGCAGCTCGGTGGGCAGCGTGGACGACCAGGCCTGGCAGATCGCGGATCGCCTGGCGGCCCCCACGTACACCGCCGACACGACGGCCGCGCTCGTCGAGGGCCTCGCCCGCTCGGGGATCGGGACCTACGCCGACACCGCGGCGACGTCGCCCGAGACGGCCGTGACGGGCGTGGCGAGCCCGTTCAAGTTGCTCGACTTCCAGGCCCATGCCCTCGCGGTGGGGGACTGGACGGGCGGCGGCTTCACCGGCGCCGAGCTCGACGCGGTCCTGCCCACGCCGCCCGATGCCCACGGGATGCCGACGACGTCGGAGCTCCTCGCGGGCTACGTCGCGGCGGCCGATTCTCCCGGCGGTGCGCTCTCCCGGGCGCTGATGGCCGGCCAGGACCTCCTGTCGCCCAGCACCCTCCGATTCCCGGCGACGGTGCTCGTCCTGTTCGCCTCCGATATCGCCACGGACGGGGGCAAGGCAAGCGCCTCCACCGCGAACCCCGTGGCCGCGCTCGCGCTGGCGCATCCGGGCGACGCCCGGATCTCACTGGCGGTCGCCGCGGTCACCGGCGGCGTGTGCACCGACACCAAGGACTGGGTCGAGGGCATGATCGCCAGCCTGTTCAACGCGCTGAAGGTGGCGACGCCCGACAACCTGCCGGGCCGGATCGTCGTGTCCATCTGGAACTGGCTCGTCAGCCAGGGCGAGGCGTTCGTCCAGGGACTGATCAGCTCCGTGACCGGCGCCGTCCTCGGAACCGTCCGGAGCATCGCGGGCACGATCGCCGCCGTTGCCGAGCAGATCTCGTCCCTGCTGCCCTATGGCCTCAGGGTGGCGGCCGAAGGCGAGAGCGGCGGGGCCACGTTCATGCTCGGGCCCAAGCCACTCGAGGGCAGCTACACGGCGACGGTGAGCGCGGGCGACCTGCCCGACTGGCCGCCCATCCTGGCCGATTGCGCCAAGGCTGCCGACGTCCCGCTGGCGGACTTCCATTCGAAGCACGTGCCGCTCGTCTGGGGCCCGCTCCAGGCGGCCGCCAACCCGCTGATCACGCCGCACGTTCCCAAGACCGATGACGTCACGGACGACACCGGCAAGGCGAGCTGGGGCTTCACGACCAGCATCGACCCCGGCGACCCGACGGGTGAGCAGCGGAACCAGGTGGACCAGATGCCGGTCGCCGTGCACCGGCCCGAGATCGAGGCCGCCCGCGCGCACCTGACGGAGGCGCTCCTCGGCTTCGTGCCGGGCATCCTGAAGCCGTTCGTCTCCGCGATCTTCGCGCCGTACATCAGCAGCGTCCAGGCTCGGCTCAACGCGCTCCTCGATGCCCGGGGCACCGCCACCGCGATCCTCGTGTTCCACGAGGGCGCGTCACCGAAGCCGAGCCCGGCGGCGACGCCGGCGCCGTCCGGCGCCTGCAGCCCCAACCCCGTGGCCGCCGGCACCTACACCGGCAAGATGACGAGCAGCTCGAGCGAGCTCATCGACCAGGGGGCGAACGGCAAGACCGTCGCCACGAGCAGCGGCTCCGGCGCGACCACCGTCGTGATCGCCCCGGACGGATCCGCCAGCGGGACGTGGAACCTCACGATGGACTTCGTCTTCGACGAGACCGCCATCGCCGCCGGCGTGGTGGGGCTCCACGACCACCGGAACTCGACGGACGTCTTCACGAACGGTCCGGTCACCGGGACGGCCTGCAACCTCGAGCTCGGACCGGCGACGTACTCGGTCCAGTCGTGCATCGACAGCCTGAAGGGCGACTGCTCGGGCGAGCCCCCGCCGCCGAACACGACGCCCGTGCCGGGTGGCTTCGGGCCGCCGTCCGCAGCGACGCCCGGGCACGCCACGTGGCACAAGCACTACGCCGAGTCGACGGGTGCCGTCGTGGTCGCCGACATCACCATCGACGTGAGCGCCTCGGCGCCGTGAGGGACGGCGTCAGCGATCCGACGTCCGCGCCTCGAACAGCTCCCACTCGCCCGGCACGCCACGCAGGTTGGTGACGCCCATCGGCTCGAAAGCGAGGTCGATGCCGGTGGCCAGGTCGCGCACGGTCCTGGTCACCGCCACGCCGCCCGGCGCCGCGGCGCCGAGCACGCGGGCCGCGATGTGCACGCCGATGCCGCCGACACCGGTCTCGCGGCGCTCGATCTCGCCGGTATGGATGCCGGCGCGGATCTCGACGCCGAGCCCGCGTGCCGCGCCGACCAGCTCGAACGCGCATCGGAGCGCCCGAGTCGGGGCGTCGAAGACGGCCATCACGCCATCGCCGGTGAACTCGACGTTCTGGCCGTGCCAGCGGTCGATCTCGCCCTGGACGACCCGCTCGTAGGTCTCGAGGAGCTTCTTCCAGGCCCGGTCGCCCATCGTCGCCGCGCGACCGGTGGAGTCGACGATGTCGGCGAACAGGATCGTCGCCAGCGTCCGCTCGATGTCCTCGGCCGCCTGGAGGGATCGCACCTGCTCGCTGGTCCACCGGTATTCGTCGACGAAGTGGCTCGTGCGCTCCTCCGGGTCCGGCGCGTACGTGAGCAGCACCACGCCCGAGCTGAACGTGTGGGAGTCCGTCAGGCGCAGGTGGTGGGTGTCGATGCGGTCGCGGAACATGCGCTTGCCGCTGCCGAGGATGACCGGATAGACCAGCAGGCGGTACTCGTCGACCAGGTCGTGGCGCAGGAGCTCGTCGACGAGGTCCGGGCTGCCGTACACGACGAGGTCGCCACCAGGCTGCGCCTTCAGCCTCGCGACGCGAGCGGGCACGTCGCCCGAGATGATCGTGGAGTTGTTCCAGTCCGCCCGCTTGAGCGTGTTCGAGACGACGTACTTCGGGATGTCGTTCATCTTCGCGGTCATCTCGACGTCGCCACCACTGGCCGTCGGCCAGAACGCCGCCCAGATCTGCCAGGTCCGACGGCCGAGCAGGAAGGCGTCGGCGGACATCGCCTGGCCCCGGTTGTAGACCTCGTCCTCGTCGTTCTGGATCCGCAGCGCCCACGCGTTGCGACCGCTGCGATGCTCGTCGAAGCCCGGCGCCTCGATGATCCCGTCGAGCGTCATGAACGCCGTCACGATCAGCTTCACCGGACGCGCGCCAAGGCGAGCTCGGCCTTCGCGAGAACCCGGCGCTCCTCCATCAGGCGTCGAGCGCCGCCTGCGCCACGCTGACGAGCTCGTCGCGCGACGGACCCGGAGGTTGCCGCGGCATCGACCGGAGGTCGGCGAAGATCCGCTCGATGCGCACCTGCATCGCGACGTCATCATCGAGAACCGACAGCGGATCGAGGAAGTAGTTCCGACGGATCATCGTCCGGAACACGTCCCCGTCCACCAGGGCTGCCGCATTGCCCGCCGCGAACGCGAAGAGCGGATACGCGCCACCATCGCGGCGCGAGACATCGACGGCCTCGCCGTGCCAGGCTCGCAGCCGCAGGTCGTCCACCGCGGTGGCGTTTGCGAAGCGCTCGACCATCGACTCGCGGACGGCGCTGTCGAACGCGAGTGCCACGGCCTCGAGGTCCCCGTCATGGGAATCGACAGTTACCGCGAGCGCTCCGGCCTCGACGAGCGCATAGGACAGTCCGAGCGCGAAGACCGGGTCCGTGTGACAGAGGGCGTCACCGACGGAGATCAGCCCGATCGTCGGCGGCCGGTCGTCGACGAAGGTGCGGAGCGTGTTCTGGAGACTGCCCATCGGCAGCACATCGGTGAACGGCGTCGATAGGTCGGGATTCGTCCACGCGTGCAAGGCGGGCATGGTCGCCGTCGCGGCGTCGAAGGCGGCCGCATGGCGGAGGATCTTGAGCTCCCTGTCGCCGGGCGGAATCGCGATGAGGGCTGCGAACGTGTCGTTGTCGCCCGGAAAGGTCGAGAACAGCCCATACCCGAGGTCGGCGCGCGGCGTCGGGACCCACGGCCCATCGGGCAGCGAAGCACCATTCCGGACGCGGTAGTAGCGCGTGTAGTAGATGACGCCACAATCGGACGACGCCTCGGCCATGGGACGACCGCCGAGGGCTTCGATCCAGTCGCGGACCGGGCTCCGGCGACCCATGGCATCGACCACGAGATCGGCGCGGATCAGGCCTTGGCCCGTCTGGACGCCCGTCACCCGCGGTAGCTCACCAATCATCCCGTCGAGCCCGACGACCTGGACGCCCGATCGCACGGTGATCCCCGGTTCGCGAAGCACGGCGCTGCGAAGCGCCCATTCGATCATCGGGCGCCGGACGCCAAGGATCTGCAGCTCCTCGTCCTCGGGTCGCAGCGGACCGGGGAGCTTCGGCCGCAGGTCGACCTCATGCGCGCCAGCGCCGAGCAACGCCTGGTAGACGTCCGGAAACAGGCGCCGGAGCTCGAGCCTTCCGCGCGACGTGAAGGCGTGCGCCTGGAGGAAGTGGGGGATGCCCTCGCGGCGCCAGTCCGGCGCGTCGCCCGGCTCGCCGACGGTCAGCTCATCGCGCTCGATCAGGGTCACGGCGTGTCCGGCGCGACCAAGCGCGAGAGCCACGGCCAGGCCGCTGACGCCGGCGCCGAGGACAGCCACGGACGTGATCGCCATCGCGCGCATCGTATCGGCCGTCGGGTTCGCGTTTGTCGTGGCCTCGTACGCTTGGCCGATGACGACGTGGGCGACCGCCTGGGCTCGCGGCCGGTGAGCGACACCGCGACCTCGCCCGACGGCATCCGGATCGCGTTCGAGGTCGATGGATCGGGTGCGCCTGGCCTCGTCTTCGTCCATGGATGGTCCTGCGATCGGACCTACTGGGCCAACCAGATGCGGGCCTTCGCGCCGCGGCACCGGGTCGTGTCCGTCGACCTCGCGGGGCACGGCGAGTCGGGTTCCGGGCGGGCGTCCTGGTCGATGCCGGCGTTCGGCGGGGACGTGGCGGCCGTCGTGGAGCAGCTGGGGCTCGACGACGTCGTCCTGATCGGCCATTCCATGGGCGGCGACGTCATCGTCGAGGCGGCCCTGCGTCTCGTCGGTCGCGTGCGGGGCCTCGTCTGGGTCGACGTGTACAGCGATCTCAGCGAGACCGCGGAAGCCGAGGCCGAGCACGAGGATCCGTTCATCGCCCGGCTCCGTGCCGACTTCGTGCCCGAGGTCGACCGGTTCGTGCGGGGGATGTTCCCGGAGGATGCCGATCCTGCGCTCGTGGATCGGGTCGCGGCCGGCATGGCCGCGGCGCCACCCGACGTCGCGATCGACGCCGTGCGTCACGCCACGCAGAACCTGGGACCCGCCCTGGCCGGGCTGCGCCGACTCCAGCTGCCGGTCGTCGCCATCAACCCGGCCAACTCGCGGACCGACGTTCCGTCGATGCTCCGCGCAGGCGTCCGACCGGTCTTCATCGGTCACGTGGGCCACTTCCCGATGCTCGAGGCGCCCGAGCGGTTCGACACGGTCCTGGCCGAGGTCGTCGCCAGCCTTCGCTGACAACGGGTTGCCGACCTCGGTAGTCTTTGGCCATGGCAAACGTGATCGATTACGTCGAGCTGGCGGTCGACGACCTCGCGCAGGCGAAGGCGTTCTATGCCGCGGCGCTCGGGCTGGGCGTTCAACGAGTACGGCGACGACTACGCGGGGATCAAGGACCCCGGAAGGCCCGGCCAGGAATTCGGTGGACTGAACCCCCATCCGGCCACGGCCCGCGGCGACGGCGTGCTTGCGCTGGTCCGATCGGACGATGTCGAGGCCGCGGTGGCGAGCGTCACGGCGGCCGGAGGCCGGATCCAGACGGAGCTGCACGAGTATCCCGGTGGCCGGCGGTTCACGTTCGCCGACCCGTGGGGCAACATCCTCGGGGTCTACCAGTCGACCGAGTAGGCGGCGCCGCTCGACACGCCTACGTCAACAGGTAGCGATCCCGAAGGGCTCGAACCGTGGGGGAGGGGAGCGCGCCGGTCCCCAGCACCTCCTCGAGCGTGGTCGACCGGAAGGTCGTCGGTCCGCGAGCAGCGCCCCGTAGCGCGCGGAACGTTCGGCCATCTCGACGTTGCCGGCCGCGTGGATGGTCACGTACCTGCCCCAGGTCCACGCACCGACCGGGTGCTGGAGCATCGACAGCAGCAGGAGGTGCTCGAGCCACGGCGACCACAGGAGGCTGCGGCCCTTCACCTGCTCGAACGCCTCGGGCCGGAACGCAGCCGATCGCTCGTGCACCTCGCGATAGCGCCAGAGGTTCTCGGGCTTCGGGGTCTCCGCCTTCGGGCGCTCGTGGTAGGTCACGTCGACCGCGACGATGCCGTGCGAGCCGTCCTGCCGCGCGAGCACGAAGGCCGCGTCGAACTGCCGCAGGCTGTTGAGCCACTGCGGCTCGAGGCGCCCGGGCGAGTGGAGAAACCGGACCGCCACGACGTGGCCCGGCGCGTCGGCGAACCAGGCGTGGACGAGGCGGTCGGCCCGCGAGGGAGCGACGGCGAGGTCGCCGAACAGGTTGAAGGCGAGCGCCTCGGACGAGAGCAGGTCTGCCCAGAGGCCCTGGTGATCGATGCTCTGCTCGCGCTCGACGAAGGCCGTCCGAGCCCTGGCCGACTCCAGCGCGGCCGTCGTCACGAAGGTCGCCCCGGTGTCGCGGCCGTATGCCAGCGGAATCCGGCTCCCGACCGGTCGCGGGTCCACGCCCGGCCGCGGCGCGTACGGCTGGCTCCCGATCGGGTGCCCCTCGCGCTCGCGCCACCTCGCCTGGTGGAGCCGGGCCCGCTGCCGGAACGCCGTCATCGACCGGGCTCCGGGGGACGACGTCGCTCGTGTCCCAGCAGAGCGCGGCCTCGAGCTCCGCGCGCGTCGGCGCCTCGATCATCTGGATCGACGGCCGATCAGGTACCACGTCTCGACATCGCCCTTGCCCTTGATCGGGATCGTGCCACGCGGTTCCAGCTCGAACTCGTCGCGGAGCAGCTCGTACGTGGCGTGGGTGACCTGGATGTGCCCGGGCGTTCCGTGGGACTCCATGCGGCTCGCCATGTTCACGGCGTCTCCCCACAGGTCGTACAGGAACCGCTTGCGCCCGATGACCCCCGCCACGACGGGCCCCGAGTTGATGCCGATCCGGATCTCGAGACCCAGGTGACCGACAGCGTCGCTGGACCGCATGGCGTCCCGCATGTCGATGGCCATCAGCGCCATGACCTGGGCGTGGTCCTCGCGCGCCGTCGGCACGCCCGCCGCGACCATGTAGCAGTCGCCGATGGTCTTGATCTTCTCGACCGCGTAGCGGTCGGCCAGCAGGTCGAAGTGGGTGAACAGGTGGTCGAGGATGCCGACGACCTCGGCCGGCTGCAGGCGGTCGGAGAGCGGCGTGAAGTCGACGACGTCGGCGAACAGGATCGAGGCCGCGGCGTACTGGTCCGCGATCGTGGCCGTGCTGGCCTTGAGCTTGTCGGCGATCGAGCGCGGAAGGATGTTCAGCAGCAGCTTCTCGGCTCGGTCCTGTTCGACGCGGAGGGCCGCGAGCGCCTCCTCGCGCTGGCGGACGAACTGGACGAGAAGCTCGAAGACGACGGCGCTCGCGACGGTCACGTTGAGCGCGATCATCGTCGGGGCGAACCACGCCGGAAAGGTCGGCCCGCTGCCCGCCACCTGGCCGACGATGCCGGAGACCAGGAACACCGCCACGAAGGCAGCGAACCAGCGCACGCCCGAGCGAGCGCCGTTGAACACCAGCGCGCCGAGGGGCGCCACGATGCCCCACAGGCCGACGGCGCCAGACCCGGTGAACCCGCCGACGAACGCCATCGCGATCGTCGGCGCAAGCAGGCTGTCGAGCAGTTCCACGCGGAGGAACGACTCGGTCTTCCGGGTGCGCGAGAAGGTGGCGATCGCGACGACGGAGATGGCGAAGTAGAGCCAGGCCACCAGGCCCGCCCACGCCCCGAGCGCGATGTAGATCGCTCCCCAGACGAGGGAGATCGGCAGGATCAGGATGCTGACGACGACGAGCAGCGACTTGCGCAACCGAAGGTCGTCGTCGTCCGCTGGATCTGCACCGATTCGCGCAGCGCGATCGAGCCATGGCCGGACGAATCGAGCGAGCGCGTCCATGGCCCGAGAGTAGCCGCTCGCCTCATGGGTCACACTCTCGGCTTGACCCACTGGAGGCAGGCCGCTGGTGAACGCCGGGCGCGGCGCGAAGGAGGAACGAGATGGCCCCTGACCGAGCGCCGCAACGGGCGCAGGCACTGGCCGCGGACGCGTCGGAGACGACGCCCTGGGAGCTGGCCCGAGAACGCCTCGCCAATCCCGAGTACCAGCGAACGTGCTGGCTCGCGACGACGGGACCCGCTGGCCAGCCGCACCTCATGCCGGTCATCGGCTTCTGGATCGACGGCGCCATGCACGTCCTGGCGGGGGAGGGGACCCGGAAGGCCCGCAACCTGGCGCGCCGATGACCGCTGCGTCATCGCCACGACCAGCACGACGCTTCCATCCCTCGACCTCGTCGTGGAGGGTCGCGCGGAACCCCTGACCGACGACGCGGCGGTCCGTCACGTCGTCGACGTCCTCGCCGACACCTGGCCACTCGAGGCAAGAGGCCACCACCTCTATGGCCCGCACGCCCCGACCGCCGGGCCGCCGCCGTACACGCTCTACCGGATCGTCCCGACGCGGGTGTTCGGCCTCCCCGGGATGCTGGGGATGGACACGTTCGATCCGGCAGAGCTGCCCAAGCCGACACGCTGGGACTTCGAGCGATGAGCGAGGAGGGCTGGCGGGCGTTTCTGGCTGCCGATGGCGTCGACGACTGGGTCGTCCTCCATGGCGGGGCGACGGCGGCCTTCCGGGTCGCCTCGATGGCCGACGCCGCCAGGCTGGCCGAGGCGATCGCCGACGTTCCGGGCGTCACCGACGCCGGCGCGGTGCTGACGATCGCCGGCTCCCGGCTCACCGTGCGCCTCACGCGCGACATGTGGTTCCTCGAACCGCACCACGTTGACCTCGCTCGCGCGGTCTCCGCCGTCGCGCGTTCAGCGGGCGCGACGCCCGAACCGGAAGCCGTCCAGGAGGTCCAGCTCGCGATCGCCGCGAAGCCAGATGAGGTCGACCTCGGCTTCTGGCGCGCGGTCCTGGGCTATGCGCCGATGTCGCCCGACAACGGGCATCGACCCGCTCGGGCACGGCTCGACGGTGTGGATGCAGGAGCTCGATGCCGCCAAGCCGCTGCGACACGCGATGCACGTGGACGTGTCGCTCGCCAAGGAGCAGGCGCACGAGCGGCTCGCCGCCGCGTTGGCGGCCGGCGGCCGGATCGTGGCCCAGTCGCCGGAGCACTGGACGCTCTCGGACCGGGCCGGCAACCGGGTCTGCATCGCCATCTGGCCCGACGGCGGCACGACGGGGCTCCCGACCGACCTCTCCGACTAGCGCCTACTTGCCCTTGGCGTGGTGCTCCTCGTTGTGATGCTTGTTCACGGTCGCCGCGGCGATCGACTTGGAGCGCTCCAGCGAACGGCCCTGCTCGCGCTCGCTCGTCTTGATGTGCTCGTACATGCGCTGCTCTTTGTCGCTCACGCTCGGCAGGTGTTCCTTCCCGGGCATCTCGGTCCTCACGTAGGGTTTGGATCTCCGACCCGCCAACCGTAGGCATCGTCGAGCTCACGAAGGACCTGCGGCGCGCGCCGATCGGCGTTGCGTCCGCGATTCAGTGGTCGTCGGATCGGGTCGAGCAGCCGTTCGTAGCCTGGGTGAGCGGCCGCCAATCGACGGCGCCGACGTACCTGACGAAGGAGCGATGACCATGAAGCTGACCGCATCGATGATGCTCACCCTCGACGGCGTGTACCAGGGCCCGGGCGGCCCCGACGAGGATCGGGCCGGGGGCTTCGACCGTGGCGGTTGGACCGCACCGTACGGCGACGACGAGGGCTGGCGCTTCCTCGTCGCCTGGTTCGAGCGCGCGGACGCGTTCCTGCTCGGACGCAAGACGTGGCAGATCTTCGAGGGCTACTGGCCGCACCACGACGCTGGCGATCCGGTGTCGCACGGCCTCAACGTCCTGCCCAAGCACGTCCCCTCGGCCACGCTCAAGGATCCGGGCTGGAACACCCAGGTCATCGAGGGCGACCTCGAGGCGGCGGTGCGCGAGCTCAAGGCGAAGCCCGGTCGCGAGCTCCAGGTCCACGGCAGCGGCGACCTGCTCCGGTGGCTGCTCGAACGGGACCTCGTCGACGAGCTCAACCTGCGGATCTACCCGGTCGTGCTGGGCGCCGGGCGGCACCTGTTCCCGGAGTCGGGCCAGACGCACGCGCTGGAGCTGGTCGAAACGCGATCGACGGCGTCCGGCGTGATGCTCCAGACCTATCGAGCGGCCGGGCGCGCGACGTTCGGCAACGCGGGGGAGTAGTTCTACCGACTTCTGCAACGCATGACGGCGCACGGCGCCCGTGGCCGTCGCTCGACCTCTGGTCAACTCCGGCCATCGCTTGAAGGAGGATGGCCATGGACGTCGAAACGGTTCGTGAAAGCGCGACGGCGTTCTGTGACGCCCTCGATGCCGGTGACATCCCGCGGGCGACCGAGCACATGAGCCCGGAGCTCCAGCGGAACCTCGGCGAGGTGCTGGCCCTGCTGCCGTTGCCCTCGAACGAGTCGACGGTCGTCTCGGTCGAGCAGGGCGGTTCCGGCTACAACGTCGTGGTCCGGCTCGTCGGCGAGACCGACGAGGTCGAGCTCCAGACCCGGTGGAAGGACCGAGACGGCCAGCCGACGCTCGTCGAGGCCAGCCACCTGAGCCGGACGGAGCGTCAGGCCGCTGCGACCGAAGCTGGTGACGGCGAGCCCGAGGGCGTCGAGGCCTGACCACTTAACGACAGACGCTCCCGTGGTCGATGACCCGGGAGCGTCTGCATGCTGTGTGGTGGGCCCGAGCCCACCGGATCAGATGGGACGGGCCGAGGCGAGCGTCGCGAGCGCGAGCGTTCCAACGGCCAGGACGCGCACGAGCGCGCCCAGGAGCGGGCGGCGGGCCGTAGCCACACCAACCTCCTGACTTCGGCAGCCCGGCTAACTCGACGTTCGGACGTGACCGTCGCGCGAGTCCCGTGGCTTTGCGTCCCCGGGTCACCCCGGGTTTGCCATTTCGGCCAGCCTCCAGGCTGGGACGGTGTCTACCGTCAACGAAACCGTAGGACGATGGCGACCGCCTGTGCACCTTCCAATCCGTCCCATTGGTGGCTCGTACCTTGGGCGCAGGACCGCAGGCGTCGGGACGTGTCGGACGAGGAATCCCTGCTATCGCTTGGGGTGGTCGACGAGGAACTGGATGACGGCGTCGGCGAAGGCCGGCGTGACCGAGGGGCCATGGTGACCGTTCGGGATCGTCCACAGCTGGACGGTCGACCCGGCCTTGCAGTCGGGCCACTCCTGGACCGTCGTCTCGGCCGGGTTGCTGCCGTCGGCGAGGTCCGCGTCGACGTCGATCTTCGTGCTCAGCGTCGACGCCGTCACGCCGCAACCGTCGTTCTTCGCCCACGCCGCGGCTGACGCCTGGGCGCCCGGGTACGGCCCGGTGCCGCTCGTGACCGGACCGCCGCCATCGAAGTTGATCACCTCGTCAGCCGTGCCTTGGACCTGGGCGACGGACACCGGCGTGCTCGGCGTGCAGTCGGCGGGATTCGCGAACGTCTCGCCAGCGACGCTGACGATGGCGGCGACGAGATCGGCTCGCTTGCAGGCCATCCGGTACGACATGAATCCGCCGTTCGAGTGCCCGACGAGCGCTATCCGCTCGGGGTCGATGGCGAGCTTGCCCTGGATCTCGGCGATCACGCCGGACAGGTAGGCGACGTCGTCGACGGTCGAGCCGTCGAAGTTGCAGCACGCGTCGGTCGCGTTCCAGAACCGGTTCCCATTGTTGTCCTGCGTCCCGTCCGGGGCGGCGTAGACGTAGCCGGCCCGTTGCGCCGGACCGCCGAGGCCGAACCAGGAGTTGATCTCATTGCCCGAGCTGGAGTACCCGTGCAGGGCGATCAGCAGCGGGGCGGGCCGGCTCGCGTCATACGACGCCGGCACGTGCACGGTGACCGGGCGATCGCCACCGACGACGAGCGATCCCGCAGCGCTCGCGGACGCGGCGGGCGTCGAGGCCGGGGGCATCGCTGCCGACGCGGGCGCCGTCGACGGAAGGCGCCGAACTCGAGCACGCCCCCGCAATGAGGCCGGCGACGAGCGCGATCAGGACGTGACGTCGTGCCATCAACAAACCTACGGCGTCCGCCAGTCGTCGGGTCCGCGAACGGCGGGCAATCCGAGCATGGCGGCCGCAGCGTCGTTCTTGCGGTGGCTGCCCAGGCCGGGGGTCACGGCCTTCAACCCGGGCAGGCCGCGAAGCGGGGCGAGATCCTCAGGCTGCAGGTGCCGCATGTCGATGAGCTCAACGCTTTCCAGTGCGGGCGCCGTCGCCAGCATGCTCAGGTCGCGGAGGCCCTTCATCGTCTCGAGCCGGACGCGCCGCAGCGCCGTCGCATGGCTCAAGTCCGGCAGCCGGTCGACCTGGCGCAGGGCCTGGAGGAACAGGACGCGCAGGGTCGGGATCTCACCGACTGCCGACACGTCCGTCAGGCCACGGATCATCCAGAGCTCGAGATACCGCAGCTCCCCGATGCGCGGCAGGAGGCGGAGATCGCGTGTTCCGCCGAGCTTGAGATCGAGCGACCGGAGGCGCTTCATGGGCTCGAGCAGCGACAGGTCGGGCATCGTGATCGAGCGCAACGTCAGGTCGTCGAGCTTCCCGAAGCCGGAGATGACCTCGAGGTGCTTGGTTTGACCCTCGAGGAACAGCCAGGTCAGCTCAGGAAAGCGGGCGAGGATCGCGAGGTCGAGCTTCGCCTTCGTTGCCCCGATCCCGAGCTCCTCGAGGTCCGGCGACAGATGGCGCAGCCCGTCGAGCGACGTCAGGGAATCCCACAGGGCATCCGCGCCGAACCGGCGGAGGGTGGGGAAGAAGCGGAGGAACTCGAGGTCCGTGATCGAATGGTCGTATGAGCCGTACGCGCGAAGGGTCATCTCGGGGTAGGGGAGGAACCACTCGCCGAGCCGGCGAAAGTCGTCGTCGGTCAGCCGGCGGTCGAACTGGACGGTGCCCCGTCCGATGAGCGACGGCCGGAGCATCTCCGGGGTCAGCGGGGATGACACCTGGCGGAAGTCCGACGTCGGGACCGGATCGCCGGCGATGAACCGGAGCTCGGCTCGCATGACCGCGTAGCCGTCACCCCAGTAGTTGGTGATCGTGGCCGGAGTCTCGATCCGATCGAGCTCGAGCGGCCGCTCACCGAGGATCGCGCCGCCGCCGTACGAGATGAGCCGTACGTGGGCATTGCCCGAGGCCAGCAAGGGACTCCCGTCGATCGACTCGGGCGATGGGGGAGTGTCGCCGACCCAGTCCAGGATCGCGGCGATGAATCGCGTCCGGCGACCGATCGACTTGCCGTCCTCGACCCGGAGCACGCGGCCGCACCCGAACCGGCCGTCGCTCAACGGGATCGACCAGAACTGTCCGGGGATCAGCTGGGCCGTGGTCTTCGGGATCAGCGGGTACGTCGTCATCGTCGGGCGCCGCGATGATCGCACGCGCCGAACTGGTCAGACCGTGGGCGGCCGCCACGGCTCGTGCTCGTGGGCGAGCCAGACCAGCTCCGGGTCGAGCGCACGAACCAGCCGTTGGCCCTCGGTCTGCGGCTCATCGAGCTCGCCGAACCAGACCGCCACGTCGCCGGCGATCACGACCGGATGCCCGTCGGTCCCCACGACGACCACCTGCGTCCCGGGCGTGTGGCCCGGCGCCGGCACGAGCCGGATCCCGGGAAGCAGCTCGAGCTCGCCGTCGACCGGCATGTACCGCACGCCGGGCGCGTCGACCCACTCGCGAATGGTGTAGTCGTCCTGGCTGCGGGCGTCGTCGAGCTCCCGGCGCTGGACGTAGATCGGCTTGCCGGCGAAGAGGCGGTTGCCGCCGCAGTGGTCGAAGTGCAGGTGCGTGTTCACGACGATGTCGATGCCGGCGAGGTCGAAGTCCTGATCGCTCAAGGGGCTGAGGCGCGGATCCATGTCGGCCACCGCTGGGTGCAGCTCCGTCATGCCCGTGTCGACCAGCACGCGTCCGTCCGGATGGTCGATGACGTGCACGTAGACCGGCATCAGCTCGCCCTCGGCGAGCAGGTCGGCGACTTTGACCGGCGTGATGGTGATCGAGGCGGGAGCCATGACACCTCCTTTGGGACCGAAATCGTGGGGCAGATCCGCCGTCCGCTCAACGACCGGTTGTCGCCTCGGATCCGGGTCCAGTGCCGAACCCGAGCAGCGAGACCTCTAAATCTGTCCAACCGTCGCAGAATCTGCCCGTCCCGAGTCACAGCCCCGGCGGCCAAGGCGACCGTCACGTGACAGATTCGCGCGCACCCGCGATCATGTCGCGGCTGCCCGGGTGAAAAGCCGGGCGCCTGCCGACCGCGTATGAGCATTTATGACTGACCTGCCCAACTCCGCAGCCGACCAGGCTGCCAGCGCATCCACACCCGACGGCGACTCGCCGGCCGGCGACCCCGAGCTCGCGGCGCTCGTCCAGCGCGGCCTGGCGTCCGCGGCAGGCCCCGCCGCCGATCCCACGCCCGAGGCGGCGGCCGATGCGACCGCCGTCGACGCGCCCGCGCCGGGCGAGCCGGTCGACGCTGCCCCCACGGTCGCGTCGCCGACCTCCGAGCTTGACGTGGCCACCGTGCCCGTCGTGCCGCTCGCGGCCGCGGTGAGCGACGACCAGCCCCCCGCACCGCCGCGGCGCCGACGGCGCCTCGCTCTCCGCTTCGGCGTCTCGTTTGTCGTGGGCTTCCTGCTCGCCGTCGGCGTCGGCGCCGGCGCCCTGTACGCATGGGGTCAGCAGTACGACGACAAGGTCCTGCCCGGCGTCAGCATCGGCAGCACGGCACTCGGCGGGCTGACCCGCGAGCAGGCGGGTGCGGCGATCGCGAACGCCTATTCGTCGCTCGGCAGCGGGCAGATCACGCTCACCGGCCCGGACGGGCAGACGACGACCATCAGCTACGCCGACGTGGGTCGAGGCCCCGATACCTCGGCGCTGGTCGACGCGGCAGTCGCCGCAGGCCGCCAGAGCGACCCCCTCGCGAACCTCCTCGGCGGTCCCCAGGCCGCCCTCCACGGCGCGACCATCGACCCTGCCGTCGCCTACGACCGCGACAAGCTGGCGGCCGCCATCGACACCCTGGCAACGACGATCGACCTGAACCCCACCGACGCGTACGTGTCGACCGGCGGAGACGGGACGTACAGCGTCTCCCCGGCGGAGGACGGTCGCGCGGTGGACAAGGCGACGCTGCTGACCGCGCTCGACCAGCAGCTCGGGGCGCTCGCTGCGCCGGCGTCGATCGCGATGAACGTGCCGGTCGTGTCGTTGGCACCCGCCGTCGCGACCGCCTCGGCCGAGGCAGCGACGGCTGCCGCCGATCGAATGGCCGCCGACGTGGTCATCACCCGCGGCAAGGAGACCTGGACGATCCCCGGCACGACCCTCGCGCCGCTGATCTCGTTCTCGACCGCGGTCGACGGGAGCATCACCCCGGTCTTCGACGCGTCGGGCCTCGACCCGATGCTCAAGTCGCTGGCCAAGAAGGTCAACCAGGACGTGCGCGACGCGGGCCTCAGGCGGATCGGCGGACACGTCGTCGCCACCGGCTCCAGCCGCGAGGGCCGAACGCTCAAGGCCACGGGCATGAAGGCCGCGATCGTCACCGCGATCGGGGCCCGCCAGGCGGGCGTGCCGGCAGCGCCGGTCGCGGCCGTCGTCAAGGCCGTCGACCCGAAGCTGACCGTGGCGGACGCCAAGGCGTTTGCCCCCAAGATGCGGGTCATCAGCTCGTTCAGCGTCTTCTACTACGTCATCGTCAACAACCACTGGGGCGGGAACATCGAGGCGCCCGCCACGAAGATCGACGGCACCGTCGTGGCGCCGGGCGCCAAGTTCGACTTCTGGAAGGTGGTCGGCGACCTGCACAAGCTCCCGGGCGAGGGACCCGGCAACGCGATCGAGGGCGGGAAGATCACCGTCACCGGGGCGTTCGGCGGCGGCATCTGCACCACGTCTACGACGCTGTTCAACGCCGCGTTCCGGGCCGGCATGATCCCGCTTGCCCGACAGAACCACAACGAGTTCATCACCCGGTATCCGCCGGGCCTCGATGCGACCGTCTGGCAGGTCGGCAACGCCAAGCAGACGATGAGCTTCAGGAACGACACCAAGTACCCGATCCTGATCCAGCGGATCATCACCCACCAGGGCAGCATTCGATGGCTCACGTTCAAGATCTGGAGCGTGCCGAACGGCCGGACCGCGAAGGTCAGCAACGTCGTCATCGATCACGGCCCGCGCGCGATCAGCACGATCGTGCACGACTCGAGCAAGCCGGTCGGCTATCGGTACAGCAACAACGCGCCGGCGGACGGCGCCAAGGTGTGGGTCACCGTGTCGATCTACGACCACGGCAAGCTCCACTGGCGGAAGCGCTACTTCTCGAACTACCCGGCGGTCGACGGCGTCACCATCGTGGGGACCAGGAAGAGCTGACGCCGGCCCGGTGAGGGAGCACGCATGACGGACCCCGCCCAGCTGCGCACCGCCATGGCGGGCAAGGCCAGCGACGCGAAGGCGGCCGACGGCGACGCGCCCGTGTTCGCCTACATCGCCAGCCTGCCGCAGCCGCAGCGCGGCATCGCCGAGCAGATCGATGCCCTGGCCGCCAGGACGTTGCCCGACCTTCACCGCGCGGTGAAGTGGGGGATGGCGTACTACGGCGTCGAAGGCGGCTGGTGCTTCGCGTCCGGCGCCTTCGTCGGCCACGTGAAGGTCATGTTCATCCGCGGCACCGAGCTCGAGCCGGAACCGCCGGTGACGCCGGTCGGCATGGGCAAGGCCACACGCGGTGTCGAGCTCGAATCGGTCGACGACATCGATGAACGCCAGCTCGCGTCCTGGATGGAGCAGGCTGCCAAGAACCCGTTCGCCGGCGGCAAGAAGCGCTGACGCGAACGATCAGGCCCCGGCCTTGGGCGCCTCCACGAGCTCCGCGAGCTTCGTCGTCGTCGCCCAGTTGCGGATCGTCATCGACTTGTAGTGCGGGCTGACCGCGATCTTGCTCAGGCGGCTCTTCGTGCGCTGGGCGCTCAGCCGCTGCGAGTAGATGACGCCCTTGCCCGGCCAGACGGCGTCGACGCCCTCGCGTGGGTCGAACGCCTCCATCGCGGCGGTCGCGTCGATGCCCATCAGGAAGATCGCGTCGCTGTGGTACTTGCCTGGCTGATCGCCGAAGCCCTTCGGCCGGTCGGCGACGACGGCCCGGAGCTGGGCCGCGCTCAGGACCAGGACGGCGATGAGCTCCGAGTGGAGCTTGAACGCCTTCGGCAGGGCTGCCTCGATCTCCCGCTTGATCCGATCCGGCTTGTGGTCGGAGCTCAGGATCACGTTGCCGCTCGCGATGTACGTGACGACATCCTCGTAGCCCAGCTCGCCGAGCACCTCGCGCAGGCGCGCCATCGGCACCGGGTTCTTGCCGCCGACGTTGATCCCGCGCAGGAGCACCACGTACCTGGTCACGGGTCGAGGGTAGCGAACAGGGCACTTCTCGGACCAAGACCTGACGCCGGCCTAGCCCGACCGTCGGGGCTAGGGCGATACACGCGGCCGTGGAGATCAATCCCACCAGAACCCCCAAACCCCCGCGTCGACAAGCGACTCGGCGTACTCGCGGATCGTGGCGACGCCCTGCTGGATGTTGTCCGGGCAGAAGGCGTAATGCTCGGCCGCTATCGCCGTCGCGAATCGAGATCACGTGGAGGTCGACCGACGGCCAAGGCGAGCGTGTCCGTGCCCATCCCGACGACGTACGCGTCGAAGCGAAGCTCCCATGAGCGACTTGCCTCGCGATAATGGCCGACGTGGAGGAAGTCGAGGTCGTCGTCGCCCATCGCGAGCGCGCGACGCTGCGCGTCGGCGACGTGTTCCTGAAGATCGACGCTGATCAGACGCGTACCGACGTCGAGGTCGCGGCGATGGCGCTGGCGCCGATCCCGACCCCAGAGGTCCTGTGGCGGAAGCCGCGCCGTGCTCGCGCTCGCCGCCCTCGGGTGACAGAGCAGCTCGTTCCGAGCTCGAGGATCGCGCGATAGCAACCGCCTCGGCAGCGGCGAGGGTCCGCGGCGGTGCGGCAGCACGGATGGCTGCATGCCTCGCCGCAGCCACCTGGCCGGTCGGAGGCCTCAGCGAGCCGGCATGGCGGCACGGAGCGAGATGCAGCTGGCACATCGCGAACGACGTCCTGCCTGCCAAGCGTCATGCAATCGCGTCTCGAAGACGCGCTCGCGGTCTTCGTGGTCGCCGGTGATCGATCGCACGGAACGTGCGATCACTCCACGGCGTCGCTGACGCTACGGTCGGTCTCCGGCTCATCGACTGTCCGCGCACTCAGGGCGAGAGCCGTCACCTTGGATGTCAAGTCGCGCCCGATTGAACGGTCTTCGACGTCGTCCCGCTTCGGCAACGGCGTCGACCGAGGCATCGATCCGCCGCGATGGCGGTTTCAGTCGGCCGAGAGTCGTAGTGGCGTCCGCTGCTCGTCGCGCATGGCTTCGACTTCGATCTCGAGGAGTTCCGAGGTCGCCGTAGGACGGCACCTCGGCCGCCTCGAGGAGCCGTCAACCGCTTCGGCAGCGGCGTGGGCCGCGGCAGGTGCGGCTGCACGGATGCTGCATGCCTCGCCGCTGCCACCGTGGCCCGGTCGGAGCCTCAGCGAGTTGGCATGGCGCCTCGAGAGCGAGTGCCACTGGCTCGTCGCGAACAACGTCCTTCCTACCGAGGTCGTACGCGCAACCGCCGGGTCGCCGAAGCCGCGCTCCGGCCGTGGACACCGGTGTTCATCCACGGCGACCTGCAGATCACCCACGTCTGACTCAGAGTCGACGATTACGTGGTCAAGCCGGCGTTGCGTCGCTGAAGTGCGAGGCTTCCCAGGGCGACCCTGTTCGACCGATTGCCACGGTCTCGACGTCATCGCACGACGAGAGCGCCTTGGAGCACGACGTCGTGACTCGTCAAGCTCGTCATCGACGTCGCCTCGATCAGGATCCGCGCGTGGCTGGTCGTGGCGGAAGCGAGGTGGTCGTCCGCCGGTCGAGCACCGGCTTCTGCACCGTGCGCACGCAAGAGCGCCGGTGACAAATGCCGGCAACAAGGTTGTCCGCGTTGGCGACGACCCGCGGGAGGTCGCCGCAGCCAGCTCTGGACGTGGGCATCAGCGCCTTAGCTGGGCAGGCATGCGATCGAAGGCATGCGGTCTCGGCACGGCATCGTTCAAGCCGCTATGGATGCGATGTCGACTGTGACGTATGGTCGCCGCGGTGGTCCGGCTACGAGGCCAGAGGACAACGGGTTCCCGCTCCCGTCATGGCGTGAGCCGGATAACGATACATAACTCACCTTATCGGAAGTGCGATCCGACGCCTGGCCGAGGTGATCAGGCCGGCGCGATGAGCTGCAGACGTGGAAAGTACGTCCGGTATCGAGCCGCGTCCCTCGTCAGCAGCCGATAGCCGGCGACCGCGGCGTGCGCGCCGATGTAGAAGTCGGCCAACGGTGATGGTCTCGTACCGCCGCGGCGGCGGTAGTCGACGAAAGCCCGGCTCGCCAGGAACGCGGCAGGATACGGGACGGGCTCGCGTCGGTACAACGCCTTCGGGAGGGCGACGTCAACGGCCTCGATGGCCGCGAACCCGGCGGACACCTCGCCATAGATGATCGGGTTGATCACGACGATTGCACCGTCGTGCGCCTCGTCCAATGCTGCCCGCGACCACGATCCCCAAACGCGATCACCGGTGATGACGTCGATGAGCACGTTGGTGTCGACAAGGACTGACGTCACGGCTCGCCGCGCACCAACGCCATCAACTCGTCCGTGGACGAATTCGAACGAGGCCCGCTGTGACTCGAGGGCCGCGATCGCCCTGGCGCCCCGAGTCGGCCGGCGCCCCTTGACCGCCTTCACAAGCAGGACGACGTCGCCGTCCACCAGGAACTCGACCTCGGTGTTGGGTAGCAGGCCCGCACGCTCCCGGATTGCCTGCGGGATCGTGACCTGACCCTTCGAGGTGATGCGCATCGTCGGCTCCGTTCTTACTTCACACAGTAAGAACGGCGTCGGGCGCCTGTCAACCCTGGCTACCCCGTGGGCTGCGCCGCCAGGCTGGTCGAAACGGCGTCGATGATGTCCGCGTGCTCGCCGAACCCACCGTCGCGGGCCATCGAATGCACGAGCCGGCCGTCGACGGACACCTCGAACGTGCCCTCGAGCCAGGGCACGAGCTCGATCGACGTCAGGTCGTGGCCGAACCGGCGCATCAGGGCATCCGCCAGCGCGAGCGTCTGCGGCTCGTAGCCGCACTCGGCGCAGTAGACGATCCGGACCCGGGCGCTCATCGGCCGTGCGGGACGCGCTCGCCCACCTGCGGCGCCCGGGCGATCGCGTCACGGATGGCCACGACGACCTGGCGGTTCGCCCACGGCGTCGTCGCCTTCCGGCCGGCCTGGATCTCGGCCATCAACCGGGCCCGGACGTCCTCGTCGAGCTCGCTCGCGGGCGCGTCGGGTGATCCGAACTCCGGGTTGGCCGCGTAGACGGCAAGGCGATCCTCCTCGCGCCGCTCGGTCACGGCGACCGGACGCTCGATGAACACGCCGACCTCGTTCCAATCGGGGTCGAAGAAGGCGAACACCGGGAGGGACTCGAACCGGCCGTGGTTGAGGTAGCTCGTCGCGAGATCGGGGGCGTCGGCCTTGATGAAGCACCGGAGCTCGAGGCCCGGGCCGAGCTCCCGCGCCAGGACGGCGACGATCGGCAGGTTGGCGATGACGTCGCCGCACCAGTCCTCGACGAGGGCGACGCACGCCAGCGGGCGCAACGACCGGAAGAACGCGATGTCGCGAGGATCGATCTCCACGGCGGCCTCGGCCGCCTCCAGGCGCTCGCGATTCTGGGTCATCGAGGCCTTGAACGCCTCGTAGGTCAGCCCGGTGCCAAAGCGCGTTGCATCCACGAGCGGTCCGATCCTCCTCTCCCCCACCGTCGAGCCATGCGGCGCGTCCGGCGCCGCCGCTCCGAAGGTAGCGCAGGTGGCGCCGAACGGCGCGTCAGCCGTCGACGAGCGTTCGATCGAGACCGGCGAGCGTCTCGGCCAGCAACGCGGGATCGGCGATGTCCAGCGCGTAGCGCGCGAGCAGGCCGTTCAGGGACAGCGCGAGCACGCGGGCCCGGAGCAGCCGCGCGGGAGTGAGCGAAACCGCTCCGTACGCCGCGCGGAACGCGGCCCGCGCCGGCGCGTCGAGCAGGCTCCAGTAGAGCGAGAGATCGATCGACGGGTCGCCGACGCACACGTCACCCCAGTCGATGACCGCGGACAGCCCGCCGGCGTCGTCCAGCAGCACGTGACGGACGTGGAGGTCGCCGTGGAGCAGCACGCGGCCGTCCGCGGGGCCGAGCTCGAGCGCCTCGTCGAGCAGCCGCCCGACGGCGGCGGGCGCGGTCCAGGCCCCGACCGCTTCCAGCGACGCCAGCGCTTCGCGGGTCTTGGGCACGCGCCTCGCCATGTCGGCGCGGCCCATCGGGTCGACGGGCAGGCCGCCGCCGTGCGCCGCGACGACCGACGGGTCGTGGAGGGCCCGAAGGAACGCGCCGACCTGCGCCCCGAGCGGATCGCGGCGCCCGTCGAGCGGCACGAACGCGGGCTCGCGCCCCGGGAGCAGCCGGGCACCGAAGAACGGCCACGGATACGCCGGCGACGGACGCCCGACGTACACCGGTACCGGGATCGGACGCGGCAGCTCCCCCGCCAGTCCGGGCAGCACCCGGATCTCGCGCTCGACGCCCGGGATCGCGATCGCCCGGCGCGGAAACCGGAACGCGATCGCGTCGTCGACGAGCCACAGGGCGTTGTCCCAGCCCTCGGCGAACGGCCGCAGCTCGTGGACGGCCAGCGATGGGAACTGCTCCCCCACCAGGCGGCGGACGAGCGCCTCGTCGATCGACGCTCGGGACGCCATTCGGGTCGTGCCGGCGGTTGCGCTCACGCCGAAGCAGCCTAGCCGGACGTGTGGCCGGCGCCGCACCCTCGACTTTGTTTGTCCAGCGACTTGACAAAGCCGTTGCGCGGGCGCAACCTCCGACTTTGTCAAGTCTCTTGGCAAAGCCGTGCTCCGCAAGGCCACGCGCGGTAGGGGTTGGAGGAGAGCTCGACCGGATGAGCGCGAGCGCAACGGTCCTGCCGGAACGGGCGACGCACCAGCAGACGCGCACGTTCAACCAGCAGCTGGTCCTGCGCGCGCTCCACGATCAGAGTCCCCTCTCGCGTGCCGACCTGGCCCGGCTCACCGGGCTGACGCGGACCTCGGTCGGCGACCTCGTGGGCTCGCTCATCGACGACGGCCTGATCGAGGAAGCGGGTCGCGGCCAGTCGAGCGGCGGCAAGTCGCCGATCCTGCTGCGCGTCGCGCCCGACGGTCGCCACCTGATCGGGCTGGACCTCGGCGAGGCGCAGTTCAGCGGTGCCGTCGTCAACCTGCGCGGCGAGATCCTCCGCTCGATCCACCTGCCCCTCGAAGGTCGGAACGGCGATGCCGCCGTCGACCTCGTCGTCCAGCTCGTCGACAGCCTGCGCGCCGATGACCGGTCCCCCCTCCTCGGCATCGGCATCGGCGCGCCGGGCGTCATCGACACGAGCACGGGAACCGTCCGCTGGTCGGTCAACCTGAACTGGGCCGACCTCGGTCTCGGGCCCCTGCTCGAGCAGCGGTACGACGTGCCGGTCGTCGTCGCGAACGACAGCCACGCGGCCGCGCTCGCCGAGCTGACCTTCTTTCGCCGCCCTCGGCCCAACAACCTCATCGTGATCAAGGTCGGTCGTGGCGTCGGCGCCGGCATCATCCTCAACGGCCAGCTGTTCCAGGGCGACGGGTACGGCGCGGGCGAGCTCGGCCATGTCTCGATGGGCGGCGCCGACGCGCCCTGCCGATGCGGGCGGGAGGGCTGCCTCGAGACGATGACCAGCATGCGCGCACTGGTCGACGCGGCGGGCGCCATCGATCCGACCATCATCGACGAGCGCAGCCTCGTGCGCTCGTTCCTGGCCGGCATGCCCGACACCAGGCGGATCGTCCTCGATAGCGCGCGTGAGCTGGGCCTCGCGGTCGGGTGGCTGATCGGGGTGCTCAACGTTCGCAACGTGCTGCTCGTCGGCCCCGTCGCGCAGTTCGGCGACGACTGGCTCGCCGAGGTCCGGCGCTACGCCCGCTCGAGCGTCCTGGACCTGCTCGCCGATGACACGCAGGTCGAGTTCGGCCACGTCCACGACGACGTGGTGGTGCTGGGCGCGTCGGCGCTGCTGATGGAGCAGCAGCTGGGCCTGGGGCTGGTGCGATGATCGCGACCGACGGGCTCCGACTGAGCGGGCCGCTGGTCGCCGGCGTCGACGTCGGCGGCACCAAGGCCTCGATCATCGTCGTCGACGATCAGGACCACATCCTGTATCAGCATGTCGCGCCGACGGACCGATCGGCCCTTGTCGGCCAGATCGCCGGGCTCGTCGAGGGCGCCAAGGCCGACCTCCGGCAGGACGTCGCCGCCGTCGGCGTCGCCATCCCCGGCCACGTCGACCCCGAGGACGGCTCGGTCAGCATGGCCGTCAACCTGGGCATCACGCACCTGGCGCTGGGACCGATGCTGCAGGCGGAGCTGGGCGTGCCCGTCTTCGTGGAGCACGACGCCCGCGCGGCGGCGCTGTGGCTCAGCGGCCAGGCCGCCGACCCGTCGGCACCGTCCACGGCGAGCGTCGTCTTCCTGGCGATCGGGACCGGGATCTCGGCCGGCGTCGTCCTGCAACGGGGTCCTGCTCCGCGGCGACAACAGCTTTGCCGGCGAGGTGGGCCACGTCGCCGCCGATCCCGCGGGCGTCGTCTGCGCATGCGGCCTCCGCGGCTGCCTCGAGACGATCGCCGCCGGTCCGGCGATCGGTCGTCAGGCCGCCGACGCGATCGCGGCCGGCCGAAACACCGTCCTGTTGCCGGGTTCGACGGCCGCGGACGTCTTCCGCGCGGCGTCAGCCGGCGACGCGGTCGCGGTCGAGATCGTCGACCGGGTGGCCGACCACCTGGCCCGGGCGATCCGATCGCTCGCCCTGACGCCTCGGCGTCGGGCGCGTCGTGATCGGCGGTGGGGTGGCGGCCGCCGGACCCGCGCTTCTCGATCCACTTCGACTCCACATTGCACGCGAGCGCGCGGCCTCGCCACTCGTCCGGGCCGCCCTGGGCGAAGCGAGCGTCGAGCTGCTGGCGCCAACCGAGGCACCCACCGCACGCGGAGCGGCAACGCTTGCGCGCCGCCGGATCGGCTTGCCTGAACGAGAGGGGGTGGGCGAGCGATAACGCAATGGCGGCCTTTCCGCTGGAATGGGATAGTTACGCCCAGCGGAGCCACTCGTTCCTACCGTCGTGGTACTTCGCAGGAGGAGCAAATTCATGGCCAAGACACTCAGGACGACGTCGGCCCTTGCCGTCGTCGTCATGGTGCTGGTCGGCGCGTGCTCGAGCAGCACAGCGACGCCGTCACCAGCGTCTGCCGCACCTGCGGCGACACCGGCCGCCACCCCGGCAGCCTCGGCCTCGGCCGCGGCGTCTGAGGCCGCGTCCGCGCCGGCCGCCACCCCGGCGGCGTCGGCCGCTGCCAACCTGCCCACGGTCCCGACCGGCTACACCGAGCTGGACGCGGCCCTCGGCGCCGACAAGCCGTACAACGGCAAGAAGGTCTCGATCCAGACGCAGTGGACCGGCGGCGAGGGCGAAGGCTTCGCTGCGGCGATCAAGGACTTCCAGACGGCGACCGGTATCGCGGTCCAGGTCGACAGCATCGGCTCGAGCCACGAGACCGTGCTCAAGACCCGGATCGAGGGCGGCAGCCCGCCGGACATGGCGGCGCTGGCGCAGCCGACCGGCGTGCTCGCGTACGCGAAGGAAGGCAAGGTCATCGACCTCGCCACGTTCATGGACACCGCAAAGCTCAAGGGTGACTTCCCGTCGACCATCGGCCTCACCAGCGATGGCGACCACATCTGGAGCATCCCGACCAAGGCCGACGTCAAGTCGATGATCTGGTACCCGGTGAAGGCCTTCGCGGCCAAGGGCTACACGGTTCCCAAGACCTGGGACGAGCTGGTCGCCCTCTCCGACAAGATCGTTGCTGACGGCAGCCACCCGTTCTGCGTCAGCGCCGGCGGCCCCGGCACGGCGACGGGCTGGGAGCTGACCGACTGGGTCGAGGAGGTCCTCCTCAAGACCGAGGATCCGCAGGTCACCAACGACTGGGTCAGCGGCAAGATCCCGTTCACCGACCCCAAGATCAAGGCCGCCTTCGACAAGGTGGGCTCGCTCCTGTTCAAGGACGGCTACGTCGACGGCGGTGGCCAGGCCATCGTCAACGCCGACCTCAAGACCGTCATGGATCCGATGTTCAACCAGGACACGGCAGCGCCCGGTTGCTGGATGCAGAAGATCCCCGTCTGGTACGGCCCGGACTTCTTCCCGGATCGCCGCACCAGCGGCGGTGACTCGAAGTACACGATCGGTGACGACGGCGACATCGGGATCTTCCCGTTCCCGACGATCAGCGACACCTTCAAGGGTGCCGAGGGTTCCGCCGACTCGTTCATGGTCCTCGCCGACCGCCCCGAGGTCCGCGCTCTTGCGGAGTTCCTGGCGACGCCGGAGGGCCTCGAAGGCTGGATCAAGAGCGTCGGCGTCCTGTCGCCGAACGTCAACGTTCCGGCCGAGTGGTATGCCGACAACTACAAGCTGAAGGTCGCGAACGACATCGCAAGCAACGCAACCGCCATCGGTTTCGACGCCTCTGACCTGATGCCCCCGTCCGTCGGCCAGGGCAGCTTCTGGACCGGCATCTCCGACTGGGCCAACGCAAACGGATCGAACACCGATTCCGTGCTGCAGGCCATCCAGGACAGCTGGCCCAAGTAAGCCGCACATCGTCAAGTAGCTAGGTCGCGGGGCGCCACACCACCGGTGGGCGCCCCGCTACTATTCCGGCAACATTTACGGGAGGGCCGAGGTGGCGGTGGAGCGCACGCAGGGGTCGGGCTCGTACGGCACGTCGCGCACCGTGCTCGTGGTCAGCCTCATCGGGCTGGTCCTGGCGGCCATCGGCATCTCGATCCTGATCGACAAGCAGGGGGGCCAGAAGCTCCTCGCCTCGGTCTACGACCTGCTCGGCAACAGCGCGGGCGCCGAGGCCCTGCGGAACGGGCAGGGCGATCAGTTCTTCGCGAAGCTCCTGCTCGTGGCGATCGCGCTGTTCGTCGGCGTGGGCGGGATCTGGCTCCTGTTCACGGGCGCGAGCGCGCTCGTCGAGCGCCTGCGACCAGCGCTTCGGGACCGAATCCTTCCGTTGGTCTTCATCGCACCGGCCGTGGTGCTGCTCGGGATCTATCTCGTCTATCCGGCGGTCCGCACGGTCATCGGCAGCTTCCAGGACGAGCACGGCGCCTTCACGCTCGCCAACTGGGCGAGCCTCGCCACGCCCCCGTTCGTCGAGATCCTGCGCAACAACATCCTCTGGCTCGTCATCGGGACGAGCCGGCAGCGTGGGACTCGGCCTGCTCACGGCCGCGCTCTTCGACCGCATCCGGCGCGAGTCTCTCGCGAAGATCTTCGTCTTCCTGCCGCTCGCCATCTCGCTGGTGGGCGCAACGGTCATCTGGAAGTTCGTCTACGCCTGGCAGCCGGCGAGCCAGCCGCAGTTCGGGCTCCTGAACGCCGTCTGGACGGCATTCGGCTTCCAGCCGATCCCGTGGATCACACAGTTCCCGGTCAACCTCCCGTCGGAGATGGTGATCCTGATCTGGCTCCAGACGGGCTTCGCCATGGTCGTGTTCTCGGCGGCGATCAAGGGCGTGTCGACGGAGATCATCGAGGCGGCCAGGCTCGACGGCGCCAACGAGCGCCAGCTGTTCCTGAAGGTGATCGTGCCGATGATCCGCGGCACGATCGTGACGGTGACCACGACGGTCGCGATCGTCACCCTCAAGATCTTCGACATCGTCATGTCGGTCAGCGGGGGGCGCAATCACGACGACGTGGTCGCGGTGCGGATGTTCGCGGAGATGTTCCAGTTCTTCAACGATGGACGCGCCGCGGCGCTGGCGACCGTCCTGTTCATCGCCGTGCTGCCGGTGATGGTCATCAATCTGCGCAACTTCCGACGACAGGCGGCGATGTGATGACTGCACCCTCGAAGCCGATTGCCGCACCCAAGGAGCGCACCCGGTTCTGGCGGGCGCCGATGCTCGAGAGCCTCCCGCTGCGCATCTCCGTCCTCGTCATCTGCTTCCTGTGGACCCTGCCCACGGCGGGGCTGTTCATCAGCTCGTTCCGGAACCCGCAGCTGATCACCCAGACCGGCTGGTGGACGGCCCTGATCCACCCCTTCGAGCAGGGGTGGACGCTGCAGAACTACCAGCAGGTCATCGGGTCGAACGGCATGGGTGAGGCCTTCCTGAACAGCCTCATCGTGACGATCCCGGCCACGGTCATCCCGATCACGATTGCCGCGTTCGCCGCGTACGCCTTCGCCTGGATCCCGTTCCGCGGCCGGGGCATCCTGTTCATCATCGTCGTGGCGCTGCTCGTCGTGCCGCTCCAGATGGCGCTGATCCCCGTCCTTCAGATCTACAGCGGCCTGGGCCTGTACGGCACGTTCGTCGGCGTCTGGCTGGCCCACACGGCGTTCGGGCTGCCGCTCGCGATCTTCCTGCTCTACAACTTCATGTCCCAGCTGCCGCGCGACCTCTTCGAGTCCGCCTCGATCGACGGCGCGTCCGCGTTCCAGACCTTCACCCGGATCGTGCTGCCGCTCTCGATCCCGGCACTGGGCGCCTTCGCGATCTTCCAGTTCCTGTGGGTCTGGAATGACCTGCTCGTGGCCCTCGTGTTCCTCGGGCCCGGGGCGGACGTCCGCGTCATGCCGACGGCGCTGTTCAACCTGCTCGGTGCCTACGGCGGCGCCTGGCACCTGCTCACCGCGGGCGCCTTCCTGACGATGATCGTGCCGCTGGTCGTGTTCCTGGCGCTCCAGCGGGCATTCGTGCGAGGGATCCTGGCCGGCTCTGTCAAATGACCCTCGGGCGGCTCATGATCGCCTTCGCCGGCGCTGAGCTGCCGGGATCGGCGGCGAGGCGGATCAGCGAGCGTGGCGTCGCCGGCGTCACGCTCTTCCTTGCCCACAACGTCGTCGACCCGGCCCAGATCCGCAGGCTCACCGCCGCGATCCAGGAGGCACGGCCGGCCGGAGCACCGCCGCTGCTGATCGCCGCCGACCAGGAGGGCGGCCAGCTGATCGGCCTGGGCGACGGCACGACGCCCTTCGCGGGCGCGATGGCCCTCGGCGCGACCGGCGACGAGGCGCTGGCCGAGCGCGTCGCCGGCGCCACGGGCCGCGAGCTGCGTGCCCTGGGCGTCAACGTGAACTACGCGCCGGTCTGCGACGTGGCCAACAACCCGGCCAATCCGGCGCTCGGGATCCGGAGCTTCGGTGACGACCCCGAGGCGGTCGGACGGCTTGCGGCCGCGACGGTCCGCGGCCTGCAGGGAGCGGGCGTCGCGGCGACGGCCAAGCACTTCCCGGGCGCCGGCGACACGGCGGCGGATCCGCACCACGAGCTGCCGCTGGTGCCGCGGACGAACGACGAGCTCGCGGAGCGCGAGCTGATCCCGTTTCGCGCGGCCCTGGAAGCGGGCGCCAGGGTGGTCATGACCGGCCACTTCGCGCTCCCCGACCTGGACGCCGGCCTGCCGACGAGCCTGTCCGCGCGCGGTCCTGCGCGACCTGCTGCGCGGGCAGTTGGGTTTCGACGGCGTGACCGTCACCGACGCCATGGACATGCATGCCCTCGCGCAGGGATCGGCGCAGATCGTCGACGCGATCGCGGCCCTCCGCGCGGGAGAGGACGTGCTGCTCGGGGCCGTCGGCGAACCGGCGATGGAACGCCTGGAGGAGGGCCTCGCCCAGGCGGAGCGGCGGGGGCTGTTCGATGCCGACGACGACGCCGCGGCCAAGGGCCGGCTCGACGACCTCCGCCGGTGGCTGGGAGGCCACGAGCAGCCGCCGCTCGACGTCGTCGGGTCCGGCGAACACCAGGCGCTCGCCGCCGAGCTCGCCCGACGATCGATCACGCTTGTCCGCAACGACGACCGGCTGTTGCCGCTGCGGCCGGCCGCGGACGCGCGGATCGCGGTGGTCCAGTCGATGCCCGCCGACCTGACACCGGCCGACACGTCATCGACCGTGATGCCGACCCTGGCATCGGCCCTCCGCCGGCGGCATGCAGGCGTGCAGGAGATGCTCCTGCCGGCGACCCCAGCCGCGGCGGACATCGCGGCGCTCCGCGAGCGGCTCGCGCCCGTCGACCTCGTCGTCCTCGGGACCTTCTCTGCGCACCTGCAGCCGGCGCAGGCGGCGCTGGCGGCGACCGTCCTGGCGGCCGGCAAGCCGACCGTCACCGTGTCGCTGCGTACCCCGTGGGACCTGCTCGCCTACCCGTCCGCCCGAACGCACGTCTGCAGCTACGGCATCCTGCCGCCGTCGATGGACGCGCTTGCCGCGGCCCTGCTGGGCGAGGCGCCGTTCGTCGGCCGGTTGCCGGTCGAGATCGCCGGCCTGCATCCCCGAGGCCACGGGCTCGCGGCAGCCTGACCGCGAAGGAACCTACCCCCGCGTCGATGAGCCGCTGATACCAGCGCGCGCTGTCCTTCGGGGTGCGGCGCTGCGTGTCGTAGTCAACGCGGACCAGGCCGAACCGGCGCGTGTAGCCGAGGCTCCACTCGTAGTTGTCGAGGAACGACCAGACGTGGTAGCCGGTCAGCGGCACGCCCGCCTCGAGCGCCTCGGCTGCCGCGGCGACATGGCGCGCGAGGTAGTCCACCCGGGCCGCATCGCGGACACCGCCGTCCTGGTCCACCGTGTCGGGGTACGCGGCGCCGTTCTCGGTGACCACGATCTCGCGAGGTGCGTAGGTCCGGTTCAGCTCGATCAACGTGTCGCGCAGGCCGTCGGGGGCGACGTGCCAGTCCATCTGCGTCTGCTCCGAGCCGGCCACGGCGCCGATCTCCCAGTCGAAGGCGCGGTCCGACCGCGCGCTGACGGAGTCGCGCCGGTAGTAGTTCAGGCCCAGGTAGTCGAGATCGCCGGCCGGCGGCTCGGCGAGGTCGACGCCCTCGAGATGACCCGCCTCGCGGTGCGCCTCGAGCCCAAGCGCCGGGTAGCCCCGGCCGAACAGCGGGTCGAGGAACCATGCGTCGCGAGCGGAGCTCCACTGGCTCGCGGCGAGCCGATCGCGCTCCGAGTCCGTCGCCGGCACGACCTGGTTGACGTCGATCGACATGCCGACCTTCGAGCCCTGCGACCAGGCCGCGGATTGCCTGGGTGGCGCCGGCGTGCGCACGCAGCTCGTTGTCGGCCACCCGGATCGCGCGTCGGCCAGTCGCGCAGGCCCGGCGCATGGATGCCGTCGGCATGGCCGAGGAACGCAAAGACGGCCGGCTCGTTGAACGTCATCCAGTCCTTGACGCGGTCGCCCAGCTTCGATGCGAGCACCGAGGTGTAGTCCGTGAACCAGCCCGCGACCTCCGGGTTGGCGAAGCCACCACGGTCCTGCAGCGCCTGTGGCAGGTCCCAGTGGAACAGGTTGACCAGTGGTTGGACGCCCGCGGCCAGCAGCGCGTCCACGAGCCGCTCGTAGAAGTCGAGCCCAGGCTGGTTGACGGCGCCGGTCCCGGTGGGCAGGATCCGCGGCCAGCTGATGCTGAACCGATAGGCGCGCGCGCCCAGATCGGCCATCAACCGGATGTCATCCGGATAGCGGTGGTAGTGGTCGCAGGCGACGTCGCCCGTGCTGCCATCGGCGATCGCGCCTGGCCGGCGGGCAAACGTGTCCCAGATCGACGGGCCCCGGCCGTCCTCGGCCGCTGCTCCCTCGATCTGGTAGGCGGAGGCGGCGAAGCCCCAGGTGAAGTCAGGCCGGGAACCGCTGCGCGAGCCGGGCCGGGTCGGTGTCGAACGCGGGTCGATGTCGCAACGCCGGGCGGCGTACTGCATCTCCGGATGGTATGTCGCCCGGAGTGCACGCGCGGGACAGCAAAACGCCCGAAGGAACTTCCGTCCTGACCCGGTCTCCGTCGATGCAAGCACCGTCGGCTCCGTCTTCAGTTCAGCTGCCCCTTCGGGCAAGACGAACCATACGGGACACGCGGCAGGGGCCACAACGGCCTTATCCACGAGTTTGGTCCCGATCGGCCCCCGTTTGGAATCTTGTCCACAACCCGTCCACGAAACCGGTGCCGATACCGAGGATTGCCCGGGATCTGCGGCTCCCCTACCCCGCCTGCTCGAGGGGCCAGGTCTCGGCGTCGGGCAGGACGGGGAGGCCGTCGGCGGCCGCGCGGAACGGCGTGCCGCCCGAGACGCGCCACGTTTCGGGGTCGATGCGCTCGACCTGGCTCGGGCCGGTCGTGATCAGGAGTCCGGCGGTGATGCGGAGGACCGTGCGTCGCACCGAGCCGCCCGCCTCGACCTCGGCTGACAGGAGCTGCGCGCACGCGGCGCCCGCGACCGCGGATCCCTCGATGTCCACGACGCCCGCCTCGTCCCACGCGAGGCCGACGACGTGCCGGATCCCGCCCGCCTCGATCACGTTCCCGTGGAGCGTCCCGTCGCCTTCCGGGTGCAGCGTCAGCAGCCCCGCGGGCGTGGCGAGCTCGAGGTGGCTGAACCGGCCGCCGGGCGCGGTCTCCAGCAGCAGCGAGTGCCGCAGCCCGGCGTCGCCGACCACGGCCTCCCGCCAGCGCCGCCCGCGACGACCCTCGGCGACGGACCACCACGCCCGGTCGCCCGACGCCGTCCGCCCAGAGCCCGCGCGCCGGACGAACCCCTCGGTGCCGCCGTCGTCGCTCAGGGCGCGACGCCCTCGGCGAGGCTCGCTTCCCAGCGCTCCGCCGCCGACCGCAGCTCGCCCGCGAGCCCGGGCGCCATCCGCCCCGTCACGCGGACGTCGCGCTCGCCGTACTCGAGGTCCACCGTCCCCCGCTCGCGCACCCGTGCCAGCAGCTCGCCCGCGGCGTACGGGACGGCGACGTCCACGTCCTCCCACAGCGACGCGAGGAGCGCGGCGATCTCGGCACGCAGCGTGTCGAGCCCGAACCCGGTCGAGGCCGACACGAGGACCGAGCCGGACACCGCCGGGGCCGGCTTCGATCCGTCCGCGCCCGGGTACAGCAGGTCCGCCTTGTTGAACGCCGCGAGGCGCGGCTTGTCGCCCGCGCCCAGCTCGTCGAGGACGGTCTGGACGGTCGCCCGGTGCTCCGGCGCGTGGCCGTCGGACGCGTCGACGACCTCGACCAGCACGTCGGCCCGGGTGACCTCCTCGAGCGTGGCGCGGAACGCGTCGACCAGCTGGTGCGGCAGCTTGTGGATGAAGCCGACGGTGTCGGTGACGATCGCCGTCTGGCCGTCGCCGAGCTTGACCTGGCGCGAGGTCGGGTCGAGGGTCGCGAACAGCTTGTCCTCGGCCTTCGCCACCTCGCTGCCGACGAGGGCGTTGAGCAGCGTGGACTTGCCGGCGTTCGTGTAGCCGACGATCGCGACCGTCGGGTACAGGCGCCGGTCGCGGCCCCGCGCCGTGGTCTCGCGCTGGCGGCGGACGTCCTCGACACGGCCCTTCATCTTCTTGATCCGCTCGCGGATCAGCCGCCGGTCCGTCTCCAGCTGCGACTCGCCGGGTCCGCGGGTCCCGATGCCGCCGCCGGTGCGCGACAGGTGCGTCCAGAGGCGCGTCAGGCGCGGGAGCTGGTACTCGAGCTGCGCGAGCTCGACCTGGAGGCGGCCCTCGTGGGTCTGCGCGTGGAGCGCGAAGATGTCGAGGATCAGCCGGCTCCGGTCGATGACCTTGACGTTGAGCAGGCTCTCGAGGCTCTTCTGCTGTGCGGGGCTCAGCTCGTCGTCCGCGACCAGGACGTCGAAGCCGGTCTCCGAGCGCGCCTGGGCCAGCTCTTCGGCCTTGCCCTTGCCCACGTACCAGTTCGGGTCCACGTGGCGGCGGTTCTGCCATTCCGCGCCCACGACGTCCGCGCCCGCCGTCGCCGCGAGCGCGGCGAGCTCGGTCAGGCTGTCGTCGGCGGACCAGCCCTCGTCCGCGCCGGTGTCGACGGCGACGAGGAAGGCCTTCTCGACGGGCGGGGCGAGGTCGATGGTCTGACGGGGCACCGGCGAAGGATATCGCAGGGCTTCGCGGGCACCGGCCCGGAGACCGGCGCCCCATCCGCCGACAACGCGGCCTACGGCATCAGCTTGCCGATGAGCTCCGTCTCCCGCACGTGATCGCCATACGGCGGGTATTTCATCCCAGGATCCGAGCAGGGCGCTGTGGTACAGGATGCCCCGCGTGTTCGTGAACGCCTCGAAGCCCCAGCGCCCGTGGTACTTGCCCATCCCCGAGTTCCCGACCCCGCCGAACGGCAGGTCGGGCAGCAGCGGGTGGACGGCGCAGTCGTTGATGTCCGCGTTGCCCGACGCAGTGCTGCCGAGGATCTGCTCAACCACGTCGCCGTCCTCGGCAAAGATGTACAGGCCGAGCGGACGAGGATGGTTGTTCACCCATGCGATCGCGGCATCGACGGAGTCGATCTCGAGCACCGGCAGGATAGGGCCGAAGATCTCGTCCTGCATGATCGGCGAGTCCGGCGCCACGTCCACGAGGACCGTCGGCGCGATATAGCGTTCGGTCGCGTCCGTTTCTCCGCCGACGGCCACGGTCCCGCTGTCGAGGAACGCCGCGATCCGCTGGAAGTTGCGATCGTTGATGATCCGACCGTAGTCCGGGCTCTGCTTGGGATCGTCGCCGTAGAAGTCGTGGATCGCGTCCTTCAGGTGCCCGACGAACTCGTCCTTGACCTCGGGCCAGACCAGGACGTGGTCGGGCGCCGTGCAGATGTGACCGGAGTTGATGTAGCGGCCGTAGGCGATCCGGCGCGCCGCGACTCTTGAGGTTCGCCGATGAGTGGACGATCACCGGGTTCTTGCCGCCGAGCTCGAGGACCGCCGGCGTCAGGTGCTGCGCGGCGGCCTGGTGGACGATCTTGCCGACGCCGCGGGCTACCGGTGAAGAAGATGAAGTCCCAGTGCTGCGCGAGCAGCGCCGTCGTTTCGGGAACGGAACCCTCGACCACGGCGAACGCCTTTGGATCGAGGTACTTGGGCACCAGCTGCGCCGAGCAGCTCGGACGAGGCGACGGAGATCTCCGATGGCTTGATCACGGCGGTGTTGCCCGCTGCTATGGCCGGGACGAGTGGGCCGATCGTGAGCATGAACGGCTCGTTCCACGCGCCGATGATCAGCGTCACGCCGAGCGGATCGTGGCGCACCTGCAGGTGCCCCGGCTCGAACAGGAGCGGCGTGTGGGGATGCTCCGGCTCCATCCACTCGTGGAGGTGCTTCAGGGCGTGGTCGACCTCCTTGACGTTGAACTCCACGTCCATGAGATCGGCGTCGACCTGGTTGCGACGGAGGTCCTTGGCCAAGGCGTCGTACATCGCCTCACGGTTCTCGGTGATCATCGTCCGCACGGCTTGGAGCTGCGCGATGCGCCATGCCGCCGGTCGCGTGGCACCCGAGAGGAAATAGGCACGTTGAGCAGCCGACCAGGTCGGTGTAGTCAGGGCCAGCCATCGCAGGACGCCTCCAGCGTTGCGAGAGTCCCGTCCGAAGGTTGGTCGGGTCTCGGGCAGGAACGAAGGCTGCCCGAGAAGCCCGCGACGCATCGTCCGAATCGGAGTATTCGCCCTCGCGGGCTCGACGCGTCAGGGACTCGGGGCAGCCAGGAGCGGCGCAAGGGCGACCATGGCGGCTTCCGTCACGTCGCCGGTGGCGTCGAGCCAGCCGAGCGTGCGTTCGGCGCGGAACCATGTGCGCTGGCGCTTCGCGAAAGCAAGGTTGCGCTGCGGCACGTCGTCTTCGACCGCCGCGTCAAGCGTTCGAGCTCGCCGTCGAGCACCGCCCAAGCCTCGCGGTAGCCGATCGCCGAGAACGCGGGCAACGCGGGGTCATACCGCTCCCGCAGTGCGCCGAGCCTCGTCGATGAGGCCGGCGTCGAACTGCCCACGCGCCCGGACGGCGATGCGACGCGCGTGCTCGGCACGGTCCTCGACGTCGAGGCCGCAGCCGAGGCGAGCGCACCGGGTAGCCGACGGCGCCCTGGCAGCGGCTCGTCGCCCTGGATCGTCGCGATCTCCAGGGCACGGACGACGCGGCGGGGGTTTCGAAGGTCGGTCCGTGCCGCGAGGTTCGGTGCCGTCGTCGCCAGGCGCTGCGCGAGGGCGTCGAGGCCGTCGTCGACCAGATCGCCCTCGATCGCCGCCCGGACGGCGGCGTCCGACGGGAGCGCGTCCGTGTCGATGCCCGCCGAGACGGCCCGGAGCCAGAACCCGGTCCCGCCGGCCAGGATCCCGACGCCGCCCCGGGCCCCGAGCGATGCCAGCGCCGCGAGCGCGTGGGCGCCGGAAGTCGGCCACGCTGAACGGCTCGTCCGGATCGACGAGGTCGAGGCCGTGATGGACGACCCGCGCCCGCTCCTCGGCCGTCGCCTTCGCCGTGCCGATGTCCAGGCCGCGGTACACCTGCCGCGAGTCCGCGGAGATGACCTCGGCCGGGCGACCCCCGGCGATCAGCCGCTCGGCGAGCACGATCGCGAGGGCGGTCTTCCCCGTCGCCGTCGGGCCGCCGATGACGACGAGTGGCGCGAGGTTCAGGCGAGGGCCCCGCGCAGCGCGTACGGGCCGGCGTGGTCGACGCGGACGCGGACCAGGCGGCCGACCAGGTCCGCCGACCCCGCGACGTGCACGAGCTTGCTCTCGCGCGACCGGCCCGCGAGATGGACCTGGCCATCCGGCAGATCGGCGAAGGCGTCGCGCGACTCCGCGGTCCCGGCGGCCTCGTCGTCCTCGTGGTCGTGGTGCCTGCGTGGAACGATCGTGTCGACCAGCACCTCGGTCGTCCGCCCGACCCACGCCCGGTTCCGCTCGAGCCCGATGGTCTCCTGGACCGCGAGCAGTCCATTGAGGCGGGCGCGCTTGACGGCGGCGGGCACGTCGTCGGCGAGGCGGGTCGCGGGCGTCCCGGGGCGCTCGCTGTACGCCGCCGCGAAGACCTGGTCGTAGCGAACGGCCTCGAGCAGCCGCAGCGTCGCCTCGTACTCGGCCTCGGTCTCGCCGCAGAAGCCGACGATGACGTCGGTCGAGAGCGCGATCCCGGGCACCGCCTCGCGGATCCGGGCGAGTCGCTCCTGGTAGTGCTCGATCGTGTACTGGCGGCCCATCCGGCGGAGCATCGTGTCGCTGCCCGACTGGACGGGCAGGTGCAAGCGCCTCGCACATCGACGGGCAGTCGGCCATCGCCTCGATCAGCCGGTCCGACAGGTCCCACGGGTGCGAGGTCACGAACCGCAGCCGCGGGATCGCCGGCGCGCCGTCGGCCGTGCGGAGCCCGTCGACGGCCCGGATGAGCTCCGCGAGATCCGGGCGTCCTTCGCGGTCCTGGCGCCGCCCGACGGTTCGCTCGGTGTGGATGTGCCCGAACCGCGGCTCGGGCGCGAGGTCGTGGCCGTAGCTGTTGACGTTCTGGCCGAGCAGCGTCACCTCGCGGTAGCCGCCGGCGGCCAGCGCGCGGGCCTCGTCGACGATCTCGTCGAACGGGCGGCTCCGCTCCGGCCCGCGGCTGAACGGGACGATGCAATAGGTGCAGGTCTTGTCGCAGCCGTAGATGATCGGGAGCCAGGCGCTGATCGCGGACCCGCGACTGATCGCGCCGTCCGCGATGGCGTCGGACCGTGCCCGGACGAGGTGTGTCGCGTCCGAGACCGGCACGCCGTGGACGACGGTCGTGGCTGCCGTGGCCGTCGCCCCGACCGGCGCCTGGGCGGACGCGATCCCGAGCCGATCGATGAGCTCCGGCTCCTCGTCCGGCCGCAGGAACAGGTCGACCGCCGGGTAGCGGCGCGTGAGGCCGGCACGATCCGACTCCCGGACCGAGCAGCCGGTCATGACCACGCGCAGCCCGGGGTTCGCCGCCTTCAGGCGGTTGAGCACGCCCTGGCGCCCGATGACCTTCGCCTCGGCCGCCTCCCGGATCGCGCAGGTGTTGATGACGACGAGGTCGGCGGCGTCCATCGCGGGCGCCTCCGCGCAGCCGGCGGCCAGGAGGCGGCCGGCCATCTCCTCCGAGTCGCTCTTGTTCATCTGGCAGCCCAGCGTCCAGACGAAGAACGACGGCAGCGAGCGGACCTCGGGGCGGAACTCCGCCAGCCGCTCGTCGGAGGGCGCGAGCGGGTCGCGCGGGCCGGCCGGGCCGGTGATCGGCGGCGCGATGTCGAGGACGGGCAGCGCTCGAGTGGTCATGCGGTGGCCCATGGTAGTGCCTGCCGTCCGAGTGCCGCCGGGGCTCCGCCGCCGCCTCCGGGTCAGCGCCCGATGGCGGACCGGAGCGCGGTCACCAGGGCCTCCGGCATCACGAGCCCAGCGTGCGCGCCGGCGTACGGGCCGAGGTCGCCGTGGTAATCGGTCCCGCCCGTCCTCACGAGACCGAGCTCCCGGGCGACGGCGCTGACGCTCTGGCGCGCGGCGGCGTCGAACGAGCGGTGGTGGCTCTCGATGCCGTTCAGCCCCTCGGCGCGCAGGTCGCGGAGCAGGGGCAGGTGGGTCGGGGCCTCGTAGAAGTGCGCGAGGGACGCCAGGCCGCCCGCGGCGCGGATCGCCCGGATCGCCTCCACCGGCCCGAGGCCCTGCCGCGGGACGTACCCGGGCATGCCGTACCCGAGGATCCGGTCGAAGGCGTCCTCGACGCTCGCCGCGTGACCCGCTGCGACCAGCGCCCGTGCGACGGTGGGCCGGCCGAGCGCGTCGTCGCGGGTGAGGTCGAGCGCCTCGACCTGGGCGTCCACGCCGATCCGGGCGTCCCGGAGCCGCCCCAGGGTCGCCTCGAACCGCGCCCGGCGCGCTGCACGCTGCGACGCGAGCGCCGCCTCGAACGCCTCGTCGTCCGCGTCCACCTCGAGCCCGAGGATGTGCAGCTCGCCGCCCGGGATCTGGAGCCCCAGGCCGCGCGTGACGGCGTTGATCTCGACCCCCGGCACCAGCTCGAGCACCTCGCCGAACCCCGACGCGCGGAGCTCGCGGTAGCCGGCCAGGTTGTCGTGGTCGGTGATGGAGAACAGTCGGACGCCGGCCTCGGCGGCCTGGCGGACGAGCTCGGCCGGCTCGAGGACCCCGTCGGAGCGGGTCGTGTGGGCGTGGAAATCGGCGGTCGCGGTAGGGCCACTGCCGGGCACGATCGAGGCGTGCTCGGACGCGGCCCCGTGGCGGTCGCTCACCGGCTCAGACCTCGACCACCCGCTGGATCCGTTCGATCGCGACGGCGCGGCCGGTCGCCGGGTCCACGTCGACCTGGCAGGCGTTGAGCACGACCGGCCCCTCCCCCACCTCGAACCGCGTCGGCAGGGCGTTGATGAACCGCGGCAGGACGGTCTTCGGGTCGAACCCGATCACGCTCCACAGCGGCCCCGTCATCCCGAGGTCCGTCTGGTATGCCGTCCCGCCCGGCAGGATGCGCTCGTCGCCGGTCACGACGTGCGTGTGCGTCCCGACGACCACCGAGACCCGTCCGTCGAGGTACAGCCCGAGGGCGTTCTTCTCGGACGTGATCTCGCAGTGGAAGTCGACCAGGCGGATCGGCGGCAGCGGCTCGGACGCCTCGTCGAGGAGGCGGTCGGTGTCCGTGAACGGGTTGTCGATCGGCTGCATGTACGTGCGGCCCTGGAGGTTGATCACGGCGAGCTCATTCCCATCGAGCGCGTGATACACGCCCCAGCCGCGCCCGGGCACGTCGTGGGTGCCGTAGTTCATCGGCCGCAGCACCCGCTCGCTCGAGTCGAGGAACGGGTAGATCTCGCGCTTGTCCCAGATGTGGTTGCCCGAGGTGATCACGTCGACGCCGGCATCGAACAGCGCGTTCGCCAGCGACTCCGTGAGGCCCATCCCGCCGGCGAGGTTCTCGCCGTTGGCGGTGACGAAGTCGATGCCCCGCTCGTCCCGCAGGCCCGGCAGCTCGCGCTCGATCGCGACGCGACCCGGCTTCCCGATGATGTCGCCGATCATCAGGATCCGCGTCGCGCCCTGGGGGCGCGGCGCGTTGCCGTTGGTCGGGTTGCCGAGGCGCGTCCGGCCGGCGGACGAGGGGGAGGGCTGCATCCAGCGAGTCTAGGGCCAGCGGGACGGCCCGGGAGTCGCGGGCGCCGAAGGCCCGTCGCACCGGCGCGGGAGCGCCATGCGCGTCACGATCGGTCGGCGTCCACGGCGAGCGCGGCTTGCGCGTTCGAACGGCCGTTGGCCCGTCCGCGGGGTCGGATGGCGCACGGCGAGCGCCACGGCGACCGTCGGCGAGCTGCATCGGCGCATGCCATGCGCCGGGGTCGTGGTCGACGTGGCCGATCGCCACGTCGGTGACCTACTTGGCGTACTCGACGGCGCGGGTCTCGCGGATCACCGTGACCTTGATCTGGCCCGGGTAGGTCAGGCTGTCCTCGATCTTCTTGACGATGTCGCGGGCGAGGCGGCTCGCCGACAGGTCGTCGATCTCCTCGGGCCGGACGAGGATCCGGACCTCGCGCCCGGCCTGGACGGCGAACGAGCGCTCGACGCCGGCGAAGCTCTCGGCGATGCCCTGCAGGTCCTCGAGGCGCTTGACGTACGTCTCCATCGTCTCGCCGCGGGCGCCGGGGCGGGACGCGGAGATCGCGTCGGCGACCTGGACGATCGGCGCCTCGATGCAGGCGAACTCGACCTCCTGGTGGTGGGCGGCGATGCTGTTCACGATCTTCATCGGCATGTTGTGCTTCTGCGCGATCGAGGCGCCGATGGCCGCGTGCGGGCCCTCGACCTCGTGGTCGACCGCCTTGCCGATGTCGTGCAGCAGGCCGCCGATCTTGGCCGCGTTGATGTCGGCGCCCAGCTCGGCCGCCATGATCGCGGCGAGGTGGCTCGTCTCGATGCTGTGGATGAGGACGTTCTGGCCGTAGCTCGTCCGGTACTTGAGCCGCCCGAGGAGCTTGACGAGCTCGGCCGGGAGGCCCGGGACGCCGGCGTCGTACGCCGCCTGCTCGCCGGCCTGGCGGATGACGAGGTCGACCTCGGCCTTCGCCTTGTTGACGACCTCCTCGATGCGCCCGGGATGGATCCGGCCGTCGGCGATCAGCTTCGTCAGCGACAGGCGCGCGACCTCGCGCCGGACGGGGTCGAAGCCCGACAGCACGACGGTCTCGGGGGTGTCGTCGATGATCAGGTCGATGCCCGTCGCCTGCTCGAGCGCCCGGATGTTGCGCCCTTCGCGGCCGATGATCCGGCCCTTCATCTCGTCGCTCGGGAGGTGGACGACGGTCACGGCGTGCTCCGCCGTGTGGTCGGCGGCGCACGCGCTGCATCGCGGTGACGATGACCTCGCGCGCCTTCTCCTGGGCCTCGTCGCGGGCGCGCCGCTCGATGGACCGCGCGAGCTTGACGGCGTCGTGCTCCGCCTCCTCGCGGATGGCCTCGAGCAGCACGCCCTTGGCGTCCTCGGCGCTGAGGCCGGAGACCCGCTCGAGGGCGACCACCTGCTCCTGCGTGAGGCGGACCAGCTCGTCGCGTTCCTTCTCGAGGTCGCGCTCGCGGTCGGTGATCTTGCGGCTCTTCTCCTCGAGCATGTCGGCGCGCTGGTCCATCTGCTCGTCGCGCGCGAGCAGGCGCCGTTCGAGGTTCTGGAGCTCGGTCCGCTTCGTGCGCGCCTCGTCCTCGGCCTCGCGGCCCAGGCGCAGCTTCTCGTCCTTCGCCTCGAGGATCATGTCCTTCTGCTGGGTCCGAGCCTCGGCGACGATCCGGGCGGCCTTGTCCTGGGCGGACTTCACGGTCTGGGACGACCACATGCCGCGGGCGACGAACCCCACGGCAACGCCGACGACGGCGGCTACCACGGCCGCGACGGCGACGACTAGTTCCATCTTTAGTTCCTCCCATCCGACGGACGAAGCCGCCGGAGGCGTTTGGCGTATCAGGTTCGGGCGACGCGGTACCGGCAATCGCTTGGGCTCGGGACCGGGAAGGCCTGACGAAGAGGCTCCACCCGATCTCATCCGGTGCCACGGCTCGCCCGGAGGCGGCCCTCGGGTCCGCATCCGGTTATCCGCGTAGCCTACACCGGGATGAGCCGCCCGGCCTCGGCCCGGCGGGCGTGCCTCAGCGCAGGGTCCCGCCGCGAACTCAGCGCAGGGAGACGCCGTCGATCGTCCCGAGCATGCCGGCACTCGAACCCCACCAGCCTCCGGTCGGCCTGGTCGGGCATTGGCCGTCCGGGCAGGCGACGAAGGCCATCCATGGCTTCCCCTGCGCGTCGATCGTGAGGTCGGTGAAGTCGGCGTTCGACTTGCACCGGCCTGGCCCGCAGGCGCCGCGGACGATCGGCGCGCTCGGGTCGTTCAGGATGGCACGTCACGAACAGCGGCGCCTCGTCCAGCGCGTCCGCCGTCATGGTCAGGCTCGCGTGCCACGTGACGTCGTCGTAGAAGAGGGCGTCGGTGCATGGGCCATCGTGACATTCGACCGCGACAGGCGGTTTCACGCCGGCTGGAGCGTCAGTGCTGACCAGGGCGCCGATCGCGAGCTGCCCGCCCGCCCCGGCCTCGACGACCACGAGGTTCTCCTCGGTCACGCCGGGTGCTCCCACGGCGACGGGATCCGACCAGGTGGCGCCACCGTCACGCGACCAGACCAGGTACGGCAGTCGGTCGGTCGACACCCACACGCCGTAGACGACGCCGTCGGCATCGACGGTGACTGCCACCTCCGGGTAGCCGTTCCAGCCCTCCGGGCCAATGACATGCTCCGTCCATGACGCTCCCTCGTCGAGGCTGATGGCGATGACGGGGCGACGGCACGAGATCCGGCCTAGATAGAGCGTCCCGCGATCGTCCGTCGCGAGGTGGCCGAACAGTGGACCGGCCGGGCCAGGGTCGCACTTGTCCGCCGGGATCGAGCCGGATGGTTCGAACGTGCGTCCACCGTCGGTGGATCGCAGGCAGGTCTGGCCGTTGACACGGGCATTCACGTAACAGAGGCTGATGAGGCTGGCTTTGCCCGTGTCGCTCGTGACCGGGCTCGACGCGATCAGCCTTGGCCGATCCGCGTCGGCGTCGCAGACGGGCGCGCTCGTCTCCCACCTCACGCCAAGATCGTCCGTGAAGCTGACGACGATGCAGAACTGGTCCGGCTCCAGCTCGCCCGGCGCGAGCAGCGCGGCACTGAAGACGCGCCCAGTGCGTGGGTCGACGGCAAGGTACGGGTCGTGCGTCACGCCGGCGGGCACGGGCGAGATGTCACGCCACGGACCTTCGGCCGACGCCGACATGTGCACATGCGATGTGCCTTCTGCCCCGCTGGGCGGGCGATCCCAACCCTGGTACGCGAATGAGCCGTCGGGCAGCACGGCGACCGTCGGCTCGCTGGCCGCAATGCCGGTCGCGAACGAGCGTGCGGTCGCCCCCGCGAGCTCGCTCGGGGGATTCGCGACGACGGCGCCGGCCTGATGGACCACGATCCGCTCCGGGATCACCGCCGGCGCAGACCCGGACGGCGATGGCGCGATGCTCGCGGCCGTGGATCCGGCGGGAGACGCCGTCGGGGACACGGACGACGTCGTGACGGAGGGAGTCGCCGCGTCCCCACACCCCGCCACGACGAGTACCAGGATTGCCGCGAGTCGGCGGATCGCCGAGCCGGCGCCGTCCACCCGCAGGACGTGCTGTGCGTGCACCGGCAGCTCCTCAGATTGGGGTCGCAGGATCGACGCTCACGGACGACCTCCTGCAGCATGACTGGTGCAGGCCGGCGGGATGTCGCCATCCGGAGGCTCGGCCAGGCGGCTAGCCGTCCGTGAGGTCGGTCTCGTCAAGACCGGGATCGGTCTCGAGCGCGGTTGTGGCGGGGTCGTCCAGCACGCGCTTCGTGGCCGTCGAGCAGACGTCAGGCGAGAATCCGCTCCTGGCGAGGAGTGCGTACGCACGCTGTCTGCGCTTGCGGGGGTCGTTCTCGCGCAGGATCGGGGCGAGCTTCCGTCGCAGGAGTCGCTCCGCGGCCAGATCGTCCGCACCGTAATCGTCGTGCCCCGCCGGGGCCTCCGTCGCGGCTCGCGCGCGGCGCTCCTCGAGGACGACGTCGATGTTCGACCGGTCGACGCCCTTCAGCTGCAGCTCGCGCCGCAATGCGTGCTCGCCGCGCGGCCGAGCGCGGTCGCGTGACTCGACCCAGGTGCGCGCGAACGCCTCGTCGTCGAGATAGCCGAGCTCGCCCATCCGCACGATGGCGGCATCGACGAGCGGCGCACGGTAGCCGGCGGTCGTCAGGCGGCGACGGACCTCCGCGATGGAGCGCGGCCGCGCCTCGAGAAAGCGCGCGGCGGCATCGAGCACCTCGGCGACGTCCTCGACGGCCGCGCGTTTGTTCGCGTCGTTCCGCGTACGAGGGCTTGCGGCGGACCGAAGTGGGTGGACGATCGACGTCGTCCACCGCGCTACTCGGCCTCCTCGATGCCCTCCACCGGCAGCGTCACGTCCGAGATCTTGGCGCGGATGCGGCGGTCGATCTCGGTCGAGATGTCGGCGTTCCCCTTGAGGAACTCCTTGGACGCCTCGCGTCCCTGGCCCAGGCGCGTCTCGCCGAACGTGAACCAGGCGCCGGTCTTGGTGACGACGTCCATCGCGACGCCGACGTCCAGCAGGCCGCCCTCGCGCGAGATCCCCTCGCCGTACATGACGTCGAACTCGGCCACGCGGAACGGCGGCGCCACCTTGTTCTTGACGACCTTCACGCGGACCCGGTTGCCGACCGACTCGGTGCCGGTCTTGATCGTCTCGACGCGCCGGATGTCGAGGCGGACCGAGGCGTAGAACTTGAGCGCGCGGCCACCGGGCGTCGTCTCGGGGTTGCCGAACATCACGCCGATCTTCTCGCGCAGCTGGTTGGTGAACACGAGCGACGTGTTCGAGCGGCTGACCGCGCCCGTGAGCTTGCGCAGCGCCTGGCTCATCAGCCGGGCCTGGATGCCCACGAAGCTGTCGCCCATCTCGCCCTCGATCTCCGCGCGCGGCACGAGGGCCGCCACGGAGTCCACGACGACGATGTCCACGCCGCCGGAGCGGATGAGGGTCTCGGTGATCTCGAGCGCCTGCTCGCCCGTGTCCGGCTGGCTGACCAGCAGCTCGTCCACGTTGACGCCGCAGGCGCGCGCGTAGGCCGGGTCGAGCGCGTGCTCGACGTCGATGAACGCGGCGATCCCGCCATAGCGCTGCGCCTCGGCGATGACGTGCTGGCAGAGCGTGGTCTTGCCCGACGACTCGGGGCCGAACACCTCGGTGATCCGGCCGCGCGGGATCCCGCCGACGCCGAGCGCGAGGTCGAGCGCGATCGAGCCCGTCGGGATCGAGTCGACGGCCTGGCGCTCCCGGGAGCCGAGCTTCATGATCGAGCCCGCGCCGAACTGCTTCTCGATCGCGAGGATGGCCGCGCTGACGGCCCGCCCGCGTTCCGCGACGGCCTTGTCGGACGCGCCATTGCGCGCGTCGATCTCCTTGCCCGTGATCGTCATCCGGTCCTCGCTCCTGGCGGCTGCTGCCGACCCGACGGAGCGGGGCTTAGGACCCGCCCGCCCGACGCCTCAGCCCTCGCTGGACTCCTGCTCATCCCAACGGGGCTTGCGCTGCTTCTTGATGAGCTCCGCCTGCTGCGGAGGCTCGGAGAGCGGCGACAGGCTTGGCTGGGAGGACTTGTCCTTGGGCTTCTTCTTGACTTCCTTGTGGGGGCGATCCCGTGATCCCATTTCGCGCCTCCACGCATGGCTGACGGTACCGACACGGACTTCACGCCGGCTTCGCGGTGCCTTCACCGCCACTCATCCGGACGGCACGGGAGCGCAGTCCGGGGACCTCGACGGGGAAGGTTCCGGCGCGCAGCGCAGCCCGGATCCTCGCCATGAAGTCTAGGGTGAAGGTGAGGTTGTGACAAGTCGCGAGCCGGTACGCGAGCATCTCCTTCGCCCGGAACAGATGGCTCAGATACGCCCGCGAAAACCGGCTGCACAGGGGGCACGGACAGTCGTCCTGGACCGGCCGCGGATCGTCGCGGAACTGCTCGTTGCGCAGGTTCAGGCGGCCACCCGGGACCCACAGCTGGCCGTTGCGGGCGACGCGCGCCGGCAGCACCGAATCGAACAGGTCGATGCCCCGGTGGACCGCGTCGAGCAGGTCCAGCGGCGAGCCGAGGCCCATCAGGTAGCGCGGCCGCGGGTCGCCGTCCAGGTGCGCGACCGTGTCGTCGATGCGTCCGGTTCCGCTCTTCGGGCGTCTCGTCGCCGGCGAGGCCGCCGATGTTGATGCCGTCGAACGGCAGGCCGGCGATGAACCGCGCGGACTCCGCCCGCAGCCCCGGGTCGATGCCGCCCTGGACGATCCCGAACAGCGCCTGGTCGGTGCGGGTGTGGGCGGCGAGCGACCGCTCCGCCCAGCGGTGGGTCCGGCGCATGGCGTCGAGCACGACCGGCGCGCGGCGAGCTCGGGAAGACCGGCTGGTCGAAGGCGACGGCGATGTCGGGTCCGAGCGCCTGCTGGACCGCGATCGAGTGCTCCGGCGTGAACCGGTGGATCGACCCGTCGAGGTGGCTCTTGAACGTGACCCCGTCGTCGTCGATGACCCGCAGGTCGCCGAGCGACACGACCTGGTAGCCGCCGGAGTCGGTGAGGATCGGCTTGTCCCAGCCCATGAACGCGTGCAGGCCGCCGAGCCGCTCGATGCGCTCGTGCCCGGGCCGCAGGTACAGGTGGTAGGTGTTGGCGAGCAGGATCGACGCGCCGGCGGCCGCGACCTCGTCCGGGTGGAGCGCCTTGACCGTCGCGTTCGTGCCGACCGGCATGAACTGCGGCGTCTCGACGACGCCGTGCGGCAGCGTCAGGCGACCGAGCCGGGCACGGGTCGAGCCGTCGGCGGGCGGCGGGACGAGGATCTCGAAGCTGGCGGCGCCGGTCACGGTCAGCGGCGCGCGAGCAGGCTGAGCACGACCGACGCGACGACCGACACGACGAGCATCGTCCCCAGCGGGATGAACACCGTGACGTTGTCGCCCTTGATCGTGATGTCGCCCGGCAGGTGGCCGAGGATCGGGATCCGCGACCCGAACACCATCACGGCGCCGGTGGCGGCGATGACGAGGCCGATGACGATCAGGACGCGGCCGAACGGCTCGAGGCTGTCCACGGTCACGCCGACGGGACGTCGTCCCAGAAGCGCCGGCATGTCCGGCTCCGAGCGCCGCGGCGGCGGGATCTCGAAGCCCGAGCGACGCGAGGTGCTGGCGGGCGCCCTCGGTCGCGATGCGGCCCTGCGGCGTCCGGTCGAGGAAGCCGAGGCGGAGCAGGAACGGCTCGTACACGTCCTCGATGGTCTCGGGCTCCTCGGCGAGCACGGCGGCGAGCGCCTGGACGCCGACCGGGCCCGACTGGAACTTCTGGATGATCGCGGCCAGCAGCTTGCGGTCCGTCGTGTCGAGGCCGAGCGTCGTCGATGTCGAGCACGATCATCGCCTCGGCGACGGCCTGCTCGTGGATCCGCCCGTCGCCGTGGACCTCGGCGTGGTCGCGGACCCGGCGGAGCAGCCGGTTGACGATGCGCGGCGTGCCCCGGCCGCGCTTGCGCGATCAGGCGCGCGGCGTCCCCGTCGACCTCGACGCCCAGGATCCCGGCCGACCGCCGGACGATCGCCGTCAGCTCGTCCTCGCCGTAGAAGTCGAGCCGGTACGTCATCCCGAAGCGGTCGCGCAGCGGCCCGCTGATCCGGCCGGCCCGCGTCGTCGCGCCGACGACGGTGAACGGCTTCAGGCTGAGGCGCAGGCTCCGGGCGCTCGGCCCCTTGCCGATCATCACGTCGAGCGCGAAGTCCTCCATCGCCGGGTAGAGGATCTCCTCGACGGCGCGGTTGAGGCGGTGGATCTCGTCGATGAACAGCACGTCGCGCTCGTCGAGGGCGGTGAGGATCGCGGCCAGGTCCCCGGCCCGCTCGACCGCCGGCCCGCTCGTGTACCGGACGTTCACGCCGAGCTCGCGGGCGATGATCGTGGCGAGGGTCGTCTTGCCGAGGCCGGGCGGGCCGTAGAGGAGGACGTGATCCGCCGCCTCTCCCCTGCCCTTGCGCCGCCTGGAGCAGGACGTCGAGGCTGGCCTTGACCTCGCGCTGGCCGATGTACTCGTCGAGCGTCCGCGGGCGCAGCGACCCCTCGACGACGATCTCGTCGGGTTCGGTGGCGCCGGCCGCGAGGAGGCTGAGGCCGTCGTCGGTCATCGCCGAAAGTCTAGCAGGATCGCCGCCGTGACGACGTCCATCGCGACGCCGACGTCCAGCAGGCCGCCCTCGCGCGAGATCCCCTCGCCGTACATGACGTCGAACTCGGCGACGCGGAACGGCGGCGCCACCTTGTTCTTGACGACCTTCACGCGGACCCGGTTGCCGACCGACTCGGTGCCGGTCTTGATCGTCTCGACGCGCCGGATGTCGAGGCGGACCGAGGCGTAGAACTTGAGCGCGCGGCCGCCCGGCGTGGTCTCCGGGTTGCCGAACATCACGCCGATCTTCTCGCGCAGCTGGTTGGTGAACACGAGCGACGGTGTTCGAGCGGCTGACCGCGCCCGTGAGCTTGCGCAGCGCCTGGCTCATGAGCCGGGCCTGGATGCCCACGAAGCTGTCGCCCATCTCGCCCTCGATCTCCGCGCGCGGCACGAGCGCGGCGACGGAGTCCACGACGACGATGTCCACGCCGCCGGAGCGGATGAGGGTCTCGGTGATCTCGAGCGCCTGCTCGCCCGTGTCGGGCTGGCTGACGAGCAGCTCGTCCACGTTGACGCCGCAGGCGCGCGCGTAGGCCGGGTCGAGCGCGTGCTCGACGTCGATGAACGCGGCGATCCCGCCATAGCGCTGCGCCTCGGCGATGACGTGCTGGCAGAGCGTGGTCTTGCCGGACGACTCGGGGCCGAACACCTCGGTGATCCGGCCGCGCGGGATCCCGCCGACGCCGAGCGCGAGGTCGAGCGCGATCGAGCCCGTGGGGATCGAGTCGACGGCCTGGCGCTCCCGGGAGCCCAGCTTCATGATCGAGCCCGCGCCGAACTGCTTCTCGATCGCGAGGATGGCCGCGCTGACGGCCCGCCCGCGTTCCGCGACGGCCTTGTCGGACGCGCCATTGCGCGCGTCGATCTCCTTGCCCGTGATCGTCATCCGGTCCTCGCTCCTGGCGGCTGCTGCCGACCCGACGGAGCGGGGCTTAGGACCCGCCCGCCCGACGCCTCAGCCCTCGCTGGACTCCTGCTCATCCCAACGGGGCTTGCGCTGCTTCTTGATGAGCTCCGCCTGCTGCGGAGGCTCGGAGAGCGGCGACAGGCTTGGCTGGGAGGACTTGTCCTTGGGCTTCTTCTTGACTTCCTTGTGGGGGCGATCCCGTGATCCCATTTCGCGCCTCCACGCATGGCTGACGGTACCGACACGGACTTCACGCCGGCTTCGCGGTGCCTTCACCGCCACTCATCCGGACGGCACGGGAGCGCAGTCCGGGGACCTCGACGGGGAAGGTTCCGGCGCGCAGCGCAGCCCGGATCCTCGCCATGAAGTCTAGGGTGAAGGTGAGGTTGTGACAAGTCGCGAGCCGGTACGCGAGCATCTCCTTCGCGCGGAACAGATGGCTCAGATACGCCCGCGAAAACCGGCTGCACAGGGGGCACGGGCAGTCGTCCTGGACGGGCCGCGGATCGTCGCGGAACTGCTCGTTGCGCAGGTTCAGGCGGCCACCCGGGACCCACAGCTGGCCGTTGCGCGCGACGCGCGCCGGCAGCACCGAATCGAACAGGTCGATGCCCCGGTGGACCGCATCGAGCAGGTCCAGCGGCGACCCGAGCCCCATCAGGTAGCGCGGCCGCGGGTCGCCGTCCAGGTGCTCGACCGTGTCCTCGATCGTCTGGTTCCGCTCTTCGGGGGTCTCGTCGCCCGCGAGGCCGCCGATGTTGATGCCGTCGAACGGCAGGCCGGCGATGAACCGCGCGGACTCCGCCCGCAGCCCCGGGTCGATGCCCCCCTGGACGATCCCGAACAGGGCCTGGTCGGTGCGGGTGTGGGCGGCGAGCGACCGCTCCGCCCAGCGGTGGGTCCGGCGCATGGCGTCGAGCACGACCGGCCGCGGCGAGCTCGGGAAGACCGGCTGGTCGAAGGCGACGGCGATGTCGGGCCCGAGCGCCTGCTGGACCGCGATCGAGTGCTCCGGCGTGAAGCGGTGGATCGACCCGTCGAGGTGGCTCTTGAACGTGACCCCGTCGTCGTCGATGACACGCAGGTCGCCGAGCGACACCACCTGGTAGCCGCCGGAGTCGGTGAGGATCGGCTTGTCCCAGCCCATGAACGCGTGCAGGCCGCCGAGCCGCTCGATGCGCTCGTGCCCGGGCCGCAGGTACAGGTGGTAGGTGTTGGCGAGCAGGATCGACGCGCCGGCGGCCGCGACCTCGTCCGGGTGGAGCGCCTTGACCGTGGCGTTCGTGCCCACCGGCATGAACTGGGGCGTCTCGACGACGCCGTGCGGCAGCGTCAGGCGACCGAGCCGGGCACGGGTCGAGCCGTCCGCGGGCGGCGGGACGAGGATCTCGAAGCTGGCGGCGCCGGTCACGGTCAGCGGCGCGCGAGCAGGCTGAGCACGACCGACGCGACGACCGACACGACCAGCATCGTCCCCAGCGGGATGAACACCGTGACGTTGTCGCCCTTGATCGTGATGTCGCCCGGCAGGTGGCCGAGGATCGGGATCCGCGACCCGAACACCATCACCGCACCGGTGGCGGCGATGACGAGGCCGATGACGATGAGGACGCGGCCGAACGGCTCGAGGCTGTCCACGGTCACGCCGACGGGACGTCGTCCCAGAAGGCCGGCATGTCCGGCTCCGAGCGTCGCGGCGGCGGGATCTCGTAGCCCAGCGACGCGAGGTGCTGGCGGGCGGCCTCGGTCGCGATGCGCCCCTGCGGCGTGCGGTCGAGGAAGCCGAGGCGGAGCAGGAACGGCTCGTACACGTCCTCGATGGTCTCGGGCTCTTCCGCGAGGACCGCGGCCAGCGCCTGGACGCCGACCGGGCCGGACTGGAACTTCTGGATGATCGCGGCCAGCAGCTTGCGGTCCGTCGTGTCGAGGCCGAGCTCGTCGATGTCGAGCACGACCATCGCCTCCGCGACGGCCTGCTCGTGGATCCGCCCGTCGCCGTGGACCTCGGCATGGTCACGGACCCGGCGGAGCAGCCGGTTGACGATGCGCGGCGTGCCCCGGCCGCGCTTCGCGATCAGGCGCGCGGCGTCCCCGTCGACCTCGACGCCCAGGATCCCCGCCGACCGCCGCACGATCGCGGTCAGCTCGTCCTCGCCGTAGAAGTCGAGCCGGTAGGTCATGCCGAAGCGGTCGCGGAGCGGCCCGCTGATGCGGCCGGCCCGGGTCGTCGCGCCGACGACGGTGAACGGCTTCAGGCTGAGGCGCAGGCTCCGGGCGCTCGGGCCCTTGCCGATCATCACGTCGAGCGCGAAGTCCTCCATCGCCGGGTAGAGGATCTCCTCGACGGCCCGGTTGAGCCGGTGGATCTCGTCGATGAACAGCACGTCGCGCTCGTCGAGCGCGGTCAGGATCGCGGCCAGGTCCCCGGCCCGCTCGACCGCCGGGCCGCTCGTGTAGCGCACGTTCACGCCGAGCTCGCGGGCGATGATCGTGGCGAGGGTCGTCTTGCCGAGGCCGGGCGGGCCGTAGAGGAGGACGTGGTCCGCCGCCTCTCCCCTCCCCTTCGCCGCCTGGAGCAGCACGTCGAGGCTGGCCTTGACCTCGCGCTGGCCGATGTACTCGTCGAGCGTCCGCGGGCGCAGCGACCCCTCCACGACGATCTCGTCGGGTTCGGTGGCGCCGGCCGCGAGGAGGCTGAGGCCGTCGTCGGTCATCGCCGAAAGTCTAGCAGGTTCTGCGTCGATTTGGTACGCATGTTCGGTTCGTCCTCGCACTGCCTACGAGCCTGCCGCGACGAGCCGCTCGAGCTCGTGGAGCACCGCCGCCGGCGGCGGCATGGCACGGATCTCGTCGCGGACGCGCCCCGCGGCGACCGCGTACCCCGGCGTGCCCAGGACGAGCTCCACCGCTCGGCGCACCGAGGCCGGATCCGCTCGGCGGTGCCGAGCGTGACCCCGACGCCCGCCGCGGCGCAGCGATCCGCGTTCTCGGGCTGGTCGGCCGCGACCGGCATCACGATGAGGGGCACGCCGACCGAGAGGGCGGCCAGCATCGTGCCCGACCCGCCGTGGAACGCGACGCACGTCGCACGTCGGCAGCAGGCGCGACATCGGGACCCAGGCCGCGACCCGCACGTTCCGCGGCACCGCCCCCAGCGCATCGACGTCGACCCCGGGTCCCGTCGTCACCACGATCTCGGCATCGAGATCGGCGAAGGCCGCGGCCAGCGGCGCGAGCGTCTCCGCGCGATCCGGCACGGCCGTTCCGAGCGTGATGGCCACGCGGCGGAGCGATGGGTCGCGCTGCGCCACCCACGCCGGGGTCGACGCCACGACCTCGTCGGAAGCCTCCGGCCGGAGTGGTCGCGTCGCGGCCGGCATGGCGTCGTCCGGGTTGCGCAGGGAGAGCGGGCGCGTCGTGAGGAACCCTGCCGCGTGCCATCGCACGAGCTCCGCGTCGACCGGCAGCCCGTATCGCGCCCGCAGCCGGCCGAGCGGTTCGCGGGACGCGCGCATGAGATTCCCTCGCCACGCCGTCGCTTGCAGCGCGATGTGCGGCACGCCGAGTCGCTCGGCGGCGATCCACGATCCCTGCTCGCTGTCCTCGTGCACCACGAGATCCGGTCGCCACGACCGCGCGACGTCGAGGAGGTCCGCCGCCATCGCCTCGGCGAGGATCCCGGCGAAGGCCCGGGTCCACGTCACGAGCGCGAGCGAGCGGCCGGTGCGCCCGGCTCGCTCGGGGACGTGGGCGAACACCGTCGCCAGGTCGGGCGGACCGACGTCGACGTGCCGGAGCCCGGCAGTGGTGACCGCGTCGTGGATGCTGGCGCCGCCGATGACGGCGACGTCGTGTCCGGCGTCGCGCGCCGCGATGGCGAGCGGCAGCAGCGGCAGGACGTGGCTCACGGCGGGATTGGAGACGAACGCAATGCGCACGTCGCCGATCCTAGCGCGGGATGACGCGCCCCTTTCCGAGCGGGCGGTCGGCTACCACTTGTGCCAGCCGGTGCCGGCCCCAGAGCTCGTTCCCGGTTTGACGCCCCCGGCGATGCTCCCCTTGGGCTGCGGGACGTACCGGACCGACGACAGCTCGTCGGCAGCGATGCCGTTCCGCGCCGCGTACCGCTTGACGAGCCGGTCCGCGGCGGCGTCGACGGCATCCCCGGCAACGGCTTCGCCCGCGAGGAGCCGCCCCCCGCCCTTGACCAGCCCCCCGACACCGGTCAGCGTGAGGCCGACCTCGGCCACCTCGCCGGCCGTCTTCGCGACCTTGAGCACGGTGACGGCGCGCTCGGCGCCGCTGCTGGAGTCATCGATGTACTGCGCGAGCAGCCGGGCGGCGTTGCGGGTCACGACGGCGGCAACGACGAGGAACGGTTGCGCGCCGCCGACGTTGCCACCGGTGTTGAACTGCGTCGCCCGGAGCACGAGCTTGTACGGCTCGTCCCACATCGATTCGGACGGGAAATCCGCGCCACCGAAGAGGTCGGAGACCTCCGCGACGCCGACGAATGCGTCGTCGCGGATCTTCCGCAGCAGCTGGTGCTGGTAGCGCCCGGACTCGATCTGCTCGCGAAGGCGCTTGACCTCGCGGTCGATCGCGCGCTGGGTCGGGCCCTGGTCGACCCGGTCGTAGTAGCCCGCGCCGAGGACCGTGGTCCCGATGATCGCGTCCCGGGTGATCCGCCCGTCGGGCGTCGGGATGGTGTCGCCGTTGGGTCCCAGCGACAGCCAGGCCTCGAACTGGCGGGGATCGTAGATGTGATGCGACGGGTCCTCCGGATCGCGGACCAGCTTCGTCGCGATGCGCAGGTAGACGCCGCGCGATTCAAGGGTCGACTTGACGCGGCCGAGGTAATCGGTCTCGTCCGGATTGTCGGTTCGCGGCGTCAGCGCATCGGGCGCCATCAGCGCCAGCGCGTCCAGTCGGATGCGCTTGTCCGACTCGTCGACCGGCACCAGGCCCTGCTCGCGGACGCGATCCGCCTTCTCGACGAGGTCGGGATCGCGATTCGCGTACCCGCCCGACTGGGCGATGATCGACTTCTTGTCGATCGCGGCGGCCTCGCTGGCGACGTCCGGGTTCACGACGGAGGCGTCGAACACCTTCTGGATCTGGTCGACCTGGGACTCGCTCATGCGGGCGAGGGCGTACGGGAGCTTCTCGCCGAGCACGGCGCGGGCATCGGCCGCATGGAGCTTCGTGGCCCGGTCGCGGCGCCGGCGGTCCTTGCGGCTTGGCCGACGCTGCACGGGGACGGCGTGGCCGTTCGATGGGCTCCGTCGCGCCGGACAGCAGTCCGATCACGGCGCGATTCCCCGCGTCGCGCTGCAGCTCCAGCAGCCGCCGCGCACCCGGTTCGAGGTGGGCGCCGCCGCTCTCGAGCGTGACCGCCCCGGCGGAGGATGCCCGGGCATCGCGCGACCCGTGCCACGGGGTCGTGCTCGCGTTCTTCCGTTCCGCCGGTTGGCGCATCGGCGCAGCCATCGCGGCCCTCCGGTGACGGCGTCCCGCCCTGGCGCGGGGCGCATCGCACGCGTAGAGCGGCCCCGCTGCCGATCCATGCGGACGCTGCTCCGGCCCCAGCCTACGCGCCCGCGCTCGCGGGCACGACCCGGTCGAGGGCGGTCGTGGCACGCGCGATCGGGCACGCGGCGGAGGCCGCCAAGGCAGGGTTGGCTGCCCGTTCGGGCGAACTAGCCGTTGGGCGGCTTCGGCGTCGCCCTGCCCGAAACGGTGATGTCGCCGCACGCGATCCACGTCCCGTCCGCGGTGGACGAGCCGCCGATCCTCACGACGTCGCCCTCGCGCGCCTTCACGCTGCCGAAGACGTCGCTGAGCACGAGCGTGCCGCCGTCGTCACGGACGCCCAGGCCGAACGGCCACTCGACGTGGATCGCGACACCCGCCTGGTCCGTCTCGACGACCAGCTCGCCGTCGGCCGCCACGAGCGTGCCCTCCAGCAGCGATCCAGCGCAGCTGTTCGCGCATCCCGTGACGGACACGCTCAGCAGCAGCGAGATCGCGACGGCGACGATGGCGCGCAACCCGCGGCCGCCCCTACTCGCGCAGCAGCGTCCGGAGCGCCGCCTTGACGCGCTCCTCGAGCCCCGCGCCGACCGAAGGGTCGCTGAGCGCGAGCCGCGACGCCTCGCGGGCCTCGCCCGGCGAGTAGCCCAGGGCCTGGAGCGCGCCGACGACCTCGCCCTCGGAGGCGCTCGAGACGGCGGCGGACGGATCCCGCCGCGACACCCGCCGCCGACACCTTCTCCTTGAGCTCGAAGATGATCCGCTCGGCCAGCTTCTTGCCGATGCCCGGGATCGACACCAGCACCGCCTGGTCCTGCTGCAGGATCGCGAGCTGCAGGTCGGCGGTCGGTCGCGAGCCGACGATCGCCATCGCCACCTTCGGCCCGACCCCGGTCACCGTGAGCAGCAGGTTGAAGAACCCGAGCTCCTCGGGCGTCCGGAAGCCGAACAGGGCCTGCTGATCCTCGCGGACGAGGTGGTACGTGTGGAGCCTGCAGCCGGCCACCGGGCGTCGCCGTCGAGATGACCGCCGGCGAGGTGAACACGCGGTAGCCGATGCCGCCGACCTCGATGACGAGCGAATCCGGCGAGATCGCCCCGACCACGCCCTCGACCGACGCGATCACGTGGCGCCGGGCCTAGGGCTGACGACGGCCGGCGCCGGCCCCGGCGGCGCCCTTCTCACGGGCGAGCGCCTCGCGGACGGAGCGTTCGTACGGCGTCTCGCCACGCGTGATCGGCGCGACGGCCGCCCGGTCCATGACCGACGCCTTCGCACCGCCGCCGTTCGCCCGGTCGTTCGGCCGCTCGGCATTGGCGCACGAGATGGCGATCGCGAGCGCATCGGCCGTGTCGTCCGGCGTCGGGACCTCGGCGAGCCCGAGGATCACGGTCACCATCCGGGCGACCTGGCCCTTCTCGGCCCGGCCGTACCCGGTGACGCCGACCTTGACCTCGTTGGGCGTGGCCTCGCGGACGGGGACGCCCGCCTGCGCCGCCGCGAGCAGCACGACGCCCCGCGCCTGGCCGACGGCGAACGCGGTCTGGGCGTTCTTCGAGAAGAAGACGCGCTCCACGGCGACGAGCGCGGGATGGTGCGTCTCGATCAGCTCGGCCACGAGCGCGTGGATCCGTCGCAGCCGCTCGGGCATCGGCAGGTCGGCGCTGGTGGTCAGGCAGCCGTAGTCGATCGCCCGGATGCCCGATCCCGTCCGGTCGACGATCCCGTATCCAAGTGCGGCGGTCCCGGGGTCGATCCCCAGGACGATCACCCGGCGACCTCGGCCAGCAGCTCCTCGGGGATGTCGACGTTGGCCGTGACCCGCTGGACGTCCTCGAGGTCCTCGAGGAGCTCGACCAGGCGCATCGCCTTGCGCACGTGGTCCGCGTCCAGGCTGACCGTCTGCTTCGCGAGCATCGCCGACTCGGCGCCGTCGACGCCGACGCCCGCCGCCTCGAGCGACTTGCGCACGCTCTCGAGGTCACCCGGGTCCGTGTAGATCTCGATCGGGTCGACCTCGGTGTCGACGTCGGTCGCGCCCGCATCGATGGCCGTGAGGGCGACCTCGTCGGGATCGGTGCCCGCGCGGTCGACCGTGATCAGGCCCCGCGGCTCGAACTGCCAGGCCACCGCGCCCGAACCCGCCAGCTGGCCGCCGGCCTTCACGAAGATCGAGCGGACCTCGGCGGCCGTGCGGTTGCGGTTGTCGGTCGCGGCCTCGACCAGCACGGCGACGCCACCCGGGCCGTAGCCCTCGTAGACGATCTCCTCGTACTGGACCTCGTCGCCGCCGCCGGTCGCCTTCTCGATGGCCCGCTTGATGTTGTCGGCGGGCATGTTGATCGAGCGCGCCTTGTCCATCGCGAGGCGCAGCCGGTAGTTGGCGTCAGGGTCGCCGCCGCCGGCGCGCGCAGCAACGGCGATCTCCCGCGCGACCTTGGTGAACATGGCGCTGCGCTTGGAGTCGTTGACGCCCTTCTGGCGCTTGATCGTGGACCACTTGGAATGTCCGGACATCGGCCGGGAGTATACCGATATCATCGAAGCCAAAGGGTTTCGTCGATCGGTGCCCGCACCCGCACGTCCCCTCCGCCAGGCGCCCTCCTCGCGACCCCGCGACCCCGACGCAGCACGAGGTACCGCGCGCGATGACCGTCAAGAGCCACGACCTCGCCCATATCCGCTCCGTCGTGCTCGCGGGCCACGCCGGAGCCGGCAAGACGACGCTCGCGGAGCAGCTCCTCTTCCGGGCCGGCGCCATCCCGCGGCTGGGCCGCGTCGACGACGGGACCGCGCACCTCGACCACGAGCCCGAGGAGCAGAAGCGCCACCAGTCCCTGAGCCTCGCGGTGGGGACGTTCGAGCACGGCGAGCACGAGATCACGGTCGTGGACACGCCCGGCTACCCCGACTTCATCGCCGAGATGATCGAGGGCTTCCACGCCGCCGACGCCGCGCTGTTCGTGATGGACGCGTCGGGCGGGGTCGAGGCGGGGCTCGAAGCCGCCGTCGCGACCGGCCGGGCGACCGCGACCGCCGCGTGCTTCGTGCTCAACAAGTGCGACCGCGAGAACGCGGATCCGGGCGCGGCCCTCGATGCGCTGCGCGAGACGTTCGGCAACAAGATCGCGCCGCTCCACCTCGCGATCGGCGCCGCGGAGACGTTCAGCGGCTACGTCGACCTCGTCCACCGCAAGGCCTGGAAGTTCGAAGGCGGCAAGGAGGTCGAGATCCCGGTCCCGGCCGAGCTGACCGACGAGGTCGCCCGCCGGCGGGACCAGCTGCTCGAGGCGGCCGCCGAGGCCGACGACAGCGTGTTCGAGAAGTACCTCGGCGAGGAGGAGATCTCGGACGCGGAGCTCGACGCGTGCCTCCACAAGGGCGTCCGCGAGTCGATCCTCGCGCCGGTGCTCGTGGCGTCGGCCGCGAAGGGCATCGGCCTGACCGCCCTCCTGGACGCGATCGTCCGCTACCTCCCCTCGCCCGAGGAGGAAGGCCCGTACGGCGCGACCGACAAGGCGGGCAAGGCCGTCGAGGTGCCGGCGACCGGCGGCCAGCTGCTGGCGCGCGTGTTCAAGACCGCGGCCGACCCGTTCGTCGGGCGGCTGACCTACTTCCGCGTGCTGTCGGGGACGCTGAAGAGCCAGGGCACCGTGTTCAACGCCGACAAGGGCGAGGACGAGCGGATCGGCCAGCTCCTGTACCTCCACGGCAAGGAGCAGGAGCCCGCGGCCGAGCTGCGGGCCGGCGAGATCGGCGCGGTCGCGAAGCTCGGCGTGACGGAGACGGGCGACACGATCACGACGCGCGACGCCTCGCTGCACCTCGCCCCGATCGACTTCCCCGAGCCCACGCTCCAGGTCGCGATCGACCCGGTGTCGAAGGGCGACCTCGACAAGATGGGCCCGGCGCTCCAGCGGATGCTCGAGGAGGAGCCGACGGCCCGGGTCGAGCGCAGCGACACCGGCGAGCAGATCCTGCGGGCGGTCGGCGAGGCGCACGTCGCCGTGATCACCGAGCGGCTCAAGCGCAAGTTCGGGGCGGCGATCGCCACGCGCACGCCCACGGTCCCCTACCGCGAGACGATCCGCGGCAAGACCCAGGTCCACGGCCGCTACAAGAAGCAGACCGGCGGCCACGGCATGTTCGGCGACGTCTGGCTCGAGCTCGAGCCGAGTCCCGGCGCCGGCGTGGAGTTCGCCGAGAAGGTCGTCGGCGGATCCGTGCCGCGCGGGTTCTTCGCGGGCGTCGAGAAGGGCATCCGCGAGACGGCCGCCGAGGGCGTGTTCGCCGGCTACCCGCTGATCGACTTCAAGGCGACCCTCTACGACGGGTCGTTCCACCCGGTGGACTCGAACGAGCTGTCGTTCAAGATCGCGGCCTCGATGGCCCTCAAGGACGGCGTGCTCCAGGCGAAGCCGGCCCTGCTCGAGCCGATCATGGACGTGCGGGTGACCGTGCCCGAGGAGTACATGGGCGAGGTCAACCGCGACCTCAACGGCCGCCGCGGGCGCGTGCTCGGCCTCGACTCCGCGAACGGGATGCAGGTCATCTCCGCCCACGTGCCGCAGGCCGAGCTGTTCTCGTACGCCACCGAGCTGCGGTCGCTCACCGGCGGCCGCGGCACGTTCAGCGCCAACCTCGACCACTACGACGACGTGCCGTCGCACCTCGCGGAGAAGATCGTCGAGGCGCACAAGAAGGAACACGCCGAGGGGCACTGATCCGGCGGGAGCCGGATGACTGAGGGGTCGATGCCCGACGACGCGGCCTGGCCGCAGCCGCCTCCGCCGCCTCCGTCGCCCGCGCGGCTGCCGCCGCCACCGCCATTCGTCGTGCCGTGGCCGGCCGACCCGTTCGCCCCGGGCGGCGCGCCGTCCTCGCCCGTCGCCGCTCGCCGGCGGCATCGACCCGGGACGCTGGGTCGCGCTCGCGGTCATGGTCGTCATCGTGGTCGGGATCGCGTTCGCGGCCTCCATCGCCGGCCCGGGATCGAAGCCGGCCGACTGCGCGCTCGGCTCCCGCTGGACGTGCTCGGCCGTGAGCGTCCCCGTCGACCATTTCAGCGGCCAGGCGCAGCCGTCCATCGACGTGACGTACGCCGTGCACCCGGCGGACAACCGCGGATCCGATCCGCGGCGCGTGCTCCTCATCGCCACGGGCGGCCCCGGGGCGAGCGGGCTCGACGACGGGGTCTGGATGCTCGACGCCCTGTCACCGCGCATCACGGACACGTTCGACGTCGTGACGTTCGACGCGCGCGGCGTCGGGCTGTCGGACGGTCGCGACTGCCCGCGGGCGTCGAGCGACTACGACGCTGGCGCCGTGACGCCGGCCTCGGCCAAGGCGCTGGTCACCGACTGCATCCGCGAGGCGAACGCCGAGGACGTCGACCTCCATCGCTACGCGACGGTCCAGGTGGTCGAGGACATCGAGACCATCCGCCAGCGGCTCGGCGTCGACCGCGTCACGCTCTACGGCTCGAGCTACGGCACGGTCGTGGCCCAGGCGTACGCCGCCGCGCACCCCGATCGCCTCGACGGGCTCGTGCTGGACGCCCCCATCGACCGTTTCCTGGCGCCCGCGGACATGTGGTCGGTCGCGGCCCACGGGTTCGAGGACGCGGTCGCGGCGACCCTCGCGTGGTGCGCGCAGGACGAGGACTGCCACGCCGACATGCAGGATCCGTCGGCGACCTACAGCCGGCTGCTCGACGCGTTCCGCGACGGCGACCTGGACGCCTCGATCACCGGACCGGATGGGAGCGCGAGGACCCTCACGCTGTCGCGAGCGCAGTTCGACACCGTCACCGACAGCGCGATGTACGACCCGATGTCGCGGATGGCCTGGCTCCGCGCGCTCGCCGCGTTCGACCGGGGCGACCGGCGCAAGCTCGTGCATCTCTACGACGCCTGGGTCGGCTCCGGCCTGACGTCGACCTTCGCCTACTTCGCCACGTGGTGCGCCGACGTCCGGGCCTCGCCGACGACCCGCGACGACGACTACGACGCCTACATCGGCGAGCTGCGCAAGGACCACGTGGACGACCCCAGCTCCCTGGACATCGCGAGCGCGATCGTGCCGTGCGTGTTCTGGCCGGCGCAGCCCAGCACCTGGGCGCCGCCGGCCGAGTCGACCACCGTGCCGACCCTGATCCTGACGACGACGACCGATCCCATCACGCCGGAGTCGGAGGCGAAGGCCATCACGGGCCGGCTGCCCCTCGCCCGGCTGATCGAGACGCGCGGCGGCGGCCACGGCTCGCTCGGCGCCTCGTGCCCCAACGCGCGGATGGCCGACTTCGTCGTCGACGGCCAGCTGCCGATCGGCCAGACGAGCGTCTGCGACGGGTCCGTCGCGAACGCCTTCATCCCGCTGCCGAGCTCGCCCGCCACCGACGCCGAGGATGCGGCGCTCGGGCTGATCTGGGAGATCTCGGCCGCCCCGGAGCTCATCTTCTGGGACGGCAGCGGGACGCGCCGCGTCGGGTGCGCGGACGGCGGGCGCATGACGTTCGCGAACACGGCTCCGGCCGGCACCGCGTCGGACCGCGTCAGCGTCACGCTGCGCGACTGTGCCTGGGTCTCGTCGGCGACGTTCACCGGCGATGGCACCTACGACGTCCTGTCGGGCGATGCGGACCTGCACCTGCACTCGGTTCGCGGGGACATCGATGTCGTCGCCCACGACTCGATCGTGACGGTGACGGGCACCTGGGACGGCAAGCCGGCGACGTCCGGGGACTGAGGCGCCGCGCCGGGGCCTACCCGATCCGGCGCTCCGAGCCTCCGATGGCGGCCACGGCGGCCGCGATCTCGATCCGGCCCTCGTAGAGCGCGCGGCCGACGATGACGCCGCCGCAGCCCGCCGCCTGGACGGCGAGGACGTCCTCGATCGAGGCGACGCCGCCCGACGCGATGATCCGGCCCCGCTGCCGCTCCACGAGCCCGCGCAGCAGCTCGAGGTCCGGTCCCTGCAGGAGCCCGTCCCGCTCGATCGACGTGACCTCGAACGTGACGACGCCCGCCGCGGCGAGCATGTCGATGGCCTCGACCGCCGGGATCCCCGGCGCGCCCTGTCGCCATCCCTCGCCCAGCGCGAGACCGTCGCGGATGTCGATCGAGGCGACGATCCGCTCGGGTCCGTGGCGGCCGACGATGGACCGGACGAACTCCGGGTCGTGGAGCGCCGCGGTTCCGACCGTCACCCGCGCCGCGCCGGTCCCGATCGCGCCGGCGACCGCGATCGCGGTCCGGAGCCCGCCGCCCAGCTCGACCCTGGCGCGCCCGTACGTGTCGGCCACGATCTCCGCGGCCGTCGCGAGCTGCCGCGGCTCGCCCTCGATCGCCCCGTCGAGGTCGACGACGTGGAGCCAGGTCGCACCCTGGGCGACGAACCGCGCCGCCACGGCGACCGGATCGGTCTCGTAGGCGGTCTCGCGCTCGAAGTCACCCTGCGCCAGCCGGACCACCCGACCCTCGCGGATGTCGATCGCCGGCAGCAGCTCGAAGGCTCGCCGGCAGGTCATAGGCGCCGAGCGGCCCGTCGCCGATCGTTGACAACCGATCCCCCCATTGCTAGCGTATTAGCACACTACTACAGTAGCATGGTGCAGCTCCCCGCTGGGGAGGCACCGGGCGGAGGAATCGTACGCCGTGACGGACGACTGGCGGACACCGGATACGCAGGCGCTGATCGAGGCCCTGCTGCGCCTCGAGGACGCGGACGAGGCCGGCCGCTTCCTGCGCGACCTGTGCACGCTGGGCGAGCTGCGCGACCTGGCCCAGCGCTGGGCGGTCGTGCGGCTGCTCGACTCGGGCATGCACTACGCGGAGATCTCGCAGCGCACCGGCGCGAGCACCGCGACGATCACGCGGATCGCCTCCTGGCTGCACCACGGCGAGGGCGGCTACCAGCTGATGCTGGACCGCGTCCGCGAGGCGACGCGCCTGATGCGCGAGCGCCTCCGGCTCGCGGTCCCGAACAAGGGCCGGCTCGTCGACCCGACGCTGTCGCTGCTCCACGACGCCGGCCTGGTGTTCGAGGAGCACGATCGCAGCCTCGTGTCGCGCGTCCAGAACCACCCGCTCGACATCCTGTTCGTGCGCACGGCCGACGTCATCGAGTTCGTCGGCGACGGCGTCGCCGACCTCGGCGTGACCGGCGGCGACCTCCTGGCCGAGACCGGCGCGGAGCTGCCCGTCGTGCGCTCGCTCGCCTACGGGCGCTGCCGGCTGGCGGCCGCGGTGCCGACCGACTCCCCGATCCAGGCCGATCGCCGACCTCGGCGGCAGCCGCGTGGCGACGTCCCACCCCAACGTCGCCCGGCGGTTCTTCGCCGGACAGTCCATCGCCGTGGACATCGTCCCGCTCTCGGGCGCGGTCGAGGTCGCGCCCCGGCTGGGCGTCGCGGACGCCATCGTCGACCTCGTCTCGACGGGGTCCACGCTCGCGATGAACGGCCTCCGCGCGCTCGGCGACATCCTCGCGTCGGAGGCGGTCCTGATCGCGAACCCGGCGGCCCGGGTGCAGCGCGCGGACGAGCTCGACGAGATCGTCACGATGATCGGCGCGGTCATCGCGGCGCGCGGGCGCAAGTACCTGATGATGAACGCGCCGGCGACGCACCTCGCCGAGCTCGAGGACCTGCTGCCGGGTCTCGAGTCGCCCTCGGTCATCCCGCTGGCGCACGCGGGCATGATCGCGATCCACGCGGTCGTGGGCGCGGACGAGGTCTGGGGTCTGCTCCCGCGGCTCAAGGCCGCCGGCGCGTCCGGGATCCTCGTGCTGCCGATCGAGAAGATCCTCCCGTGAGCGCGACGCGCGTCGGCGCGGACCTGCGCCTCCGACGGCTCGACCTCCGCTCGCCGGACCCGGCCGCCGAGCGCGATCGCGACGCCCTGTTCCGCCGCGGCGCCGTGCCGGATCCCAGCGGTCCGCGAAGCGGCGCGGGCGATCCTCGCCGATGTCCGGGCGCGTGGCGCCGTCGCCGTCCGGGATGCGGCCGCGCGGTTCGGCGGCGGGCTCGCCGACGGTCGCCTGCTCCTGGGCGCGGACGAGCTCGCCGCCGCCGCCGACGCGCTGCCGGCCCCGCAGCGCGACGCGCTCGAGGCCGCGATCGCGAACGTCCGCCGGTTCGCCGAGACCCAGCGGCCGGCGTCGGCGCGGACGCAGGTCGTCCCGGGCGTCGAGATCGAGCGTCGCTGGCTGCCCGTCGAGCGCGTCGGGGCGTACGTCCCGGGCGGCTCGGCGCCGTACCCGTCGTCGCTGGTGATGACCGTGGTCCCGGCGCGGGTCGCCGGCGTGGGCGCGATCGTCGTCGCGTCGCCCGCGGACGCCGGCGGCGCGGTCAACCCCGTCCTGCTGGGCGCCGCCGGCCTGCTCGGCGTCGACGCGCTCCTCGTCGCGGGTGGCGTCCAGGCCGTCGGCGCGCTCGCGTACGGCCTGCCCGAGGAAGGCCTGCCGCCCGCCGACCTCGTCGTCGGTCCCGGGAGCGCATGGGTCACCGCCGCCAAGGTCGAGCTGGCCGGCGAGGTCGGCGATCGACCTGCCCGCCGGCCCGTCCGAGGGTCTCGTGCTCGCCGATGCGACGCGCCGACGTCGCGACGGTCGCCGCGGACCTGATCACGCAGGCGGAGCACGGCGTGGACTCCCCTGCCCTGCTCGTCACGCCGGACGAGGCGCTGGCGGACGCGGTCGAGGCCGAGGTCCGGCGCCGCCTCGCGACGGCGTCGCGGCGCGACATCCTCGAGCGCGCGCTGGCCGATCACGGACGCGTCGTCCTGGTCGCCGATGTGGCCGCCGGCATCGCGTTCGTCAACGGCTACGGCCCCGAGCACCTGTCGATCGACGTCGCCGATCCCGAGGCCGCGGTCGCGGCGGTGCGCAACGCGGGATCGATCTTCGTCGGCCGCTGGTCGCCCGAGTCGGCCGGCGACTATGCCTCGGGCGCGAACCACGTCCTGCCGACCGGTGGCCTGGCGCGCGCCTGCGGCCCGCTCGCCGTCGAGACCTTCGGCAAGTTCAGCCAGGTGCAGCGGATCACGCGCGAGGGCCTCGAGGCGCTCCGGCCGACGATCCGGATCCTCGCGGAGGCGGAGGGCCTCCTCGCCCACCGCGATGCCGTCGAGGCCCGCTTCGACGCCCAAACCGACCTCGAGGGAGCACCCGTCCGATGAGCCCGAGCCCGTTCGCCGTCAGCTCCCCGACCGATCCCGCCTCCTACAGCTGGGAGGCCACCGACGAGGGCGTCGCCCAGCGCTTCGGCATCCCGATCGAGCAGGTGCTGCGGTTCGACCTCAACACCTCGCCGGCGCCGCCCGCCCTCCTGGCCGGACTGCTGGCCGCGGGACGGTTCGAGACGACGCTCTCCGAGTACCCGCCGGGCGACTACCGCAACCTCGTCGAGGCCGCCGCCGCTGCCTATGGCGTCGCGACGGACGAGCTCGTCCCTGGCGCCGGCGCCGACGAGATCCTCGACATGTGCACGAAGGCGTTCCTGCCCGCGGGCGAGGCGGCGGTGATCTCCGTGCCGACCTACCCGATGTACCGGATCCACGCCGAGCAGCGCGGCGGCCGCCCGGTCGTCGTTCCCCGCCTCGGGCGCGACGAGGGCTGGGCGATCGACGTGGCGGCCGTCCGCGAGGCGGCTCGATCCGCGACGCTCGTCTGGCTCTGCAACCCCAACAACCCGACCGGCCGGGCGGAGCCCGACGGGGCGATCGAGGGGCTGCTCGACGGCCTGGCGGCCGACGCGGCGACCGACGGACGACCAGTGCCCGCCGTGGTCGTCGACGAGGCGTACAGCGAGTTCACCGGCGCGTCGGTCATCGGGCTCCGGGACCGCCATCCCAACCTCGTCGTCGTCCGGACGGCGTCGAAGGCCTACGCGCTCGCCGGCCTGCGGGTCGGGTTCGCGCTCGGCGCCGCCTCGACCATCCGGCGCGTCGCCCTGTACCGCCCGCCGGGCTCGATCAGCACGGTCTCGGCGACCGCCGTGACGGCGGCCCTGCGCGACCAGGACGGCATGCGCGCCAACGTCGAGCGCGTCCTGCGCGAGCGTCCGCGCCTCGCCGCGGGCCTCGAGGCCGCCGGGCTGCGCCCGCAGCCGTCGGTCACCAACTTCATCCTCCTCGACCTCGTCACGGCGGAGCGCGCGGAGGCGGCGTCGATCGCGTTCATGTCCCGCGGCCTCGTCCCGCGCACGTTCGGCCACGGCCACCCGCTCGCGCACTGCCTGCGCGTCACGGTGCGCGACCCCGCCGAGAACGACCGTCTCGTCGCCGCTGCCGACGAGATCGGGCCCGCCCTGCCAGCCATCCCCGGGGAGTCGGCCGCATGACCACGCCGCTCGGCACGCTCGACGTCCAGGCGCTCGGGGGGCGTCGCGTCCGCGTCGCGCGACGGACGCGCGAGACCGAGATCACGATCACGCTGGACCTCGACGGCACCGGCTCCGCGTCGATCGATACCGGCATCGGCTTCTTCGACCACCTGCTCGGCTCGCTCGCCCACCACGGCCTGTTCGACCTCGAGGTGGCGGCGAAGGGCGACCTGCACGTCGACGAGCACCACACGGTCGAGGACACGGCGCTCGTGCTCGGGTCGGCGTTCGCGGCGGCCCTCGGCGATCGGGCCGGGATCCGGCGCTTCGGCGACAGCTCGGTCCCGATGGACGAATCCCTCGCGACGGCGGTCGTCGACGCCGGCGGGCGCCCGTACGCCGTGGTCGACCTCCCGTTCCGCGCCGAGCGCGCCGGGACCCTCCCGCTGCAGCTCGTCGAGCACGCGATCGAGGCGTTCGCCAGGACCGCGGCCGCAACGGTGCACGTCCGGGGAACCGGCCGCAACGACCACCACCTGGCGGAGGCCGCGTTCAAGGCGCTCGGCCGTGCCCTGCGCGTGGCGTGCGAGGCGGATCCGCGCCGCGACGGCGTCGCGTCGACCAAGGGCTCGCTGGGATGAGCGGCAGCGCCGCGCGGCCGAGGACCGCCGTGGTCGTCGACTACGGCGCCGGCAACCTCGTCTCGATCGAGCAGGCCCTGCTCGCCGCCGGCGCCCGGGCTCGCCGCGCGACGACGCCGGACGACATCGACGGCGCCGACCTCGTCGTCGTCCCGGGCGTCGGGGCGGCCGCACCGGCGATGGAGCGGCTGCGCGATGCCGGGTTCGTGGCGCCGATCCGCGACTGGATCGCCGACGATCGCCCGTTCCTCGGCATCTGCCTCGGCCTCCAGCTGCTGTTCGAGGGCAGCGACGAGGACGGCGCGGACACGCTGGGCGTCCTGCCCGGCCGGACCGTCCGCCTCGAGGGCGCGCCGACCCTCCCGCACATCGGCTGGAACCAGGTGGAACGGACCCGACCGCATCCGGCGTTCGACGGGATCGATCGACGATGCGGACTTCTACTTCGTCCACTCGTACGTCGGGGCTCCCGCGGGCGGCACCGGGGACGCCGCCACGCTCGCCACGACCAGCCACGGGCGCCCGTTCGTGTCCGCGGTGGCCCGGGGACGCCTGCTCGGCGTCCAGTTCCACCCGGAGCGGTCCGGCGACGACGGCCTGCGCCTGATCGCCAACGTCGTCGGGCTGGCCGGCTGATGCTGCGCCGGCGCGTGATCCCGTGCCTCGACGTCGCCAACGGCCGCGTCGTGAAGGGCACCCGGTTCGTCGACCTCGTCGATGCCGGCGATCCGCCCGAGCTCGCCGAGCGCTATGCCCGCGACGGGGCCGACGAGCTCGTGTTCCTCGACATCACCGCCGCGCCCGAGGGCCGATCGACCCTGCTCGAGATCGTCGAGCGGACCGCGCGCCGCGCGTTCATCCCGCTCACCGTCGGGGGCGGCGTGCGCAGCGTCGACGAGATGCGCGACGTCCTGCGGGCCGGCGCGGACAAGGTCAGCCTCAACACGCGCGCGGTCGCCGATCCGGCGCTGGTCACCGCGTGCGCGGCGCGGTTCGGCAGCCAGGCGGTCGTCGTGGCCATCGACGCCCGCGCGGTGCCGGTCGACGCGGACCGACCCTCCGGCTTCGAGGTCGTGGTCAAGGGTGGCCGCGAGTCGACGGGCCTCGACGCGATCGACTGGGCGGCGCGTGCCGTCGAGCTCGGGGCCGGGCGAGCTCCTCGTGACCTCGATCGACCGCGACGGGACCAAGTCGGGCTTCGACACCCCGCTCCTGCGCGCGATCACGAGCCGGGTCGGGGTCCCCGTCATCGCGTCCGGCGGCGCGTCCGGTCCGGCCGACTTCGTGACGGCCGTGGTCGATGGCGGCGCGGATGCCGTGCTCGCCGCCGGCATCTTCCACCGGGGCGAGGCGACGATCGGCGAGGTCAAGGCCGCGATGGCGGCGGCCGGGCTCCCGGTGCGCGCCATCCGCAGTGGCGCCGCCGCATGACCGCGATCACGCCGGGCCCCGTCGACCTCCACGCCGGTCTCGATCCGGCCGCCGTCGCCTGGGGATCGGACGGCCTGGTCGCGGGCGTGGTCCAGGACGCCGCCGACGGCCGCGTGCTGATGGTCGGCTGGCTCGATGCCGAGGCGCTTGCCGCGACGCTCGCCACCGGCGAGGTGCACTTCCACTCACGCTCGCGCGGCACGCTCTGGCGCAAGGGCGAGACCTCGGGCAACGTCCTGCGGCTCCGCTCACTGGCGGTCGACTGCGACGGCGACGCGCTCCTGCTGGGCGTGGAGCCCGCCGGACCCACGTGCCACCGGGAGACGCGATCCTGCTTCGACGCCGATGGCGACGCAGCGACCAGCGTCGCCGGACCGCAGGGCTTCGCCTGGCTCGAGTCCCTGTGGTCGACGATCGAGCGCCGGGCCGTCGAGCGTCCCGATGGCTCCTACACGGTCACGCTGCTCGACGGCGGCGTCGACCTCGCGGGCCGCAAGGTCGCCGAGGAGGCGACCGAGGTGCTCCTGGCGGCCAAGAACGACGAGACCGCCGAAGCGTCCGGAACGGGTCGAACCGAGACGCAGGCGCTGCTGGCCGGCGAGGCCGGCGACCTCCTGTACCACGCGCTGGTGCTCCTCGCCGAACGCGGCGTCCAACCCCGGGCCGTGATCGACGTCCTCCGCGCGCGCCACGGCGGCGCGGGGCTCACTCCGCCGGCTCGACCAGCCTGAGGTTCCGCTTGCCCGTTCGCACGAGCCAGAACCGCTCGTGGAGCGGCTCGGGCACGGGCGCGTTGGGGTCCGTCACCCGGACGTCGTTGATGTAGAACCCGCCGCCCGCCATGCCGCGACGGGCCTCGCCCTTCGACGTGTAGGCGTTCGATCCGATCGCGAGCTCGAGCACGGTCGTCATCGCCTCACGGGCCGAGGACGAAGTGCGGCAGCGTGCTCCGCATCGTCACGAGGTCGTCGAGCGAGAGCTGCGTCGCGCCCTGGAACGCCGTCCGGCTGCGCTGCTGGGCGTCCCGGGCGGCGTCCTCGCCGTGGACCCGCGCCGTGATGTCGAACGCGAGCGCCTGCTGCGCCGCGCGCTGCTCTGGATGGGCGGCCGCCTCGGCGTCCAGCGCCTCGATGCGCTCTCGCGAGAGCTCCGTGAACCAGCGCAGGTACGTCCCGACGTCGCGGTCGTCCGCCTGCACCCAGTACTGGTAGAACGCGTACGGCGTCGTGCGAGCCGGATCGAGCCACACCGAGTCGCCGCCCTCGCTCTTGCCGAACTTGGCGCCCGACGGCGACAGCAGCAGCTTGTACGCGATCCCGTGGGCCGGGCTCTCCTCGGCGTCGCCGCTCGTGCGCCGGATGAGCTCCAGGCCGGCGGTGATGTTGCCCCACTGGTCCGCGCCGCCCATCTGCATCTCGACGCCGCGCTCGCGGTACAGCGTCGCGAAGTCGTACGCCTGCAGGGTCATGTAGCTGAACTCGGTGAACGAGAGGCCGCGGTCGAGCCGCTGCTGCACCGAGTCCTTGGCCAGCATGTAGGGCACGGTGAAGTGCTTGCCGACGTCGCGCAGGTACTCGATCAGCGACAGCTTGCCGAGCCACTCGAGGTTGTTGGCGAGCACGCGCCTGCGTGGGACCCGGCGAGAAGTCCAGGAACCGCTCGAGCTGGACGCCGATGGCCGCGACGTTGCGCTCGATCGTCGCCGTGTCGAGCAGGTTCCGCTCCGACGACCGCCCCGACGGGTCCCCGATCATCCCCGTGCCCCCGCCGACGAGGGCGACCGGCCGGCCGCCGTGCCGCTGGAACCGGATCAGCCCGAAGATCGGGACGAGGTGCCCGACGTGGAGCGATTCGCCGGTCGGATCGAACCCGATGTACGCCGAGATCGGTCGACCGGACGCCAGCCGCTCCGGGCAGCCCCGGCGTCGTCGCGTGCAGGATCCCGCGCCATTCGAGGTCCGCGAGCAGCCCGCCGAGCCCGGACGCCTCGTCCTCGCCGACCTCCGTCGTCACGCCTGCGTCACGCTCGCGGACGCCGGAACCGTCCATGGTCCGGCCCGATCGGCTCGGTCGGTCATTCATCCCCCGCATGGTATCTTCACGGCCGAAATGCAGACCAGCCTCCGGAGGCAGCGCCGGCGCCGGCTCAACGACCGCCGCCGCCCCCGAGGGAACGGATCCACCGCGGTCAAGGCCGCGGCCGTCGCGATCCCCCTCTTCCTGTTCACCATCCTCGTCCTGCTGGGCGTCGCCGGGGCCACCGCATCGGTGGCGGCCTACTCGTTCCTGTCGCGGGACCTCGCGGACCCGCAGCAGGCGCTCGACGACCTCGGGTTCACGCAGCAGACGACCGTCTTCGACCGGAGCGGCCAGGTCCAGCTCGCCCGGCTCGGCGACGACCGCCGCGAGGTCGTGACGTTCGCCGACATCCCGCCCGCCCTCATCGACGCGACGACCTCGATCGAGGACAAGACGTTCTGGCAGAACTCGGGCTTCGATCCCGCCGGCTTCATCGCCGCGGCGATCGACACGATCCAGGGCCGGGACCGCGGCGGCTCGACGATCACCCAGCAGCTCGTGCGGGCGCGCCTCCTCCCCTCGAGCGCCTTCGACGGCAGCATCTACGAGCGCAAGGCCAAGGAGATCATCCAGTCGATCCGCCTGACCCAGGCCTACCCGGGCGAGGCCGGCAAGCAGGTGATCATCGAGAAGTACCTGAACCAGAACTTCTACGGCAACCGGAGCTACGGCGTCGCGGCGGCCGCCCGCAGCTACTGGAACAAGGACCTCAAGGACCTCACGCTCGCGCAGATGGCGATCCTCGCGGGGATCCCCCAGTCGCCGACGCGGTTCGACCTCGTCAAGAACGCGGTCGAGGAGAGCTACAAGGACTCGAAGGGCCAGACGCAGACGCACCTCGTCGTGCCCGCCGACCAGCGAGATCGTCCAGCGCCGCAACTTCATCCTCGACCTGATGAAGACGCGCAGCGAGCTGACCGGCTCGCCCGACGGGTTCGACTACCTCGGCAAGCACTACAACGCCTACACGGCCGCCGACTTCGAGGCGGCCAAGGCAGAGCCCGTCATCCTCGGGTCGCAGGCCACCGCCCAGTGGCGCGCCCCGCAGTTCGTGTGGCAGGTCCGCAACGAGCTCGGCAACATCCTGTGCGGCGACGCGACGCAGTGCGAGAAGATCGACACGGGCGGCTACCAGGTCACGACGACGCTCGACTACCGGATGCAGCGGATCGTCGAGAAGTGGGCGTATGTGGCCGCGATCGCGCCCAATGCGTCGAACCCCAACGCGATCCTCAAGAACCGACAGATCCCGCGCAGCGAGTGGAGCTGGATCAAGGCCCTGCGGGGCCACAACATCCACAACGACGCCGCCGGCGTCATCGACTACCGGACGGGCGAGGTGCTCGCCTATGCCGGCTCGGCGTCGTACACGGCGAAGGGCAACAGGAAGTTCCAGCCCCAGTTCGACGTCCTGTCCGACGGCTGGCGGCAGCCCGGATCCTCGATCAAGCCGCTCGTGTACTCGATCGGGATCGACGACCAGACGATGACCGCCGCCACGATGTTCATGGACGTCGTGACCAACTTCGCCCCCTCCGGCTCGAAGGCCTTCTATCCGACCCAGGCCGACGGCGCCGAGCGCGGTCCGGTCCGCCTGCGCAGCGCGCTCCAGTTCTCGCTCAACATCCCCGCGATCAAGGCCGGGATCATCAACGGCGTCGACCACGAGTACAACCGGTTCAAGGACTTCGGGCTCACGTTCCCGAGCGGGACCGCGCCGGTCGTGTCCGAGAGCATCGGCACCCTCGATACGCACCCGATCCAGATGATCTCCGCGTACGGCGCCATCGCCAACGGTGGCGTGCTGATGCCGCGCCACACGATCGAGAAGGTCACCGACGCGCAGGGCAACGTGGTCTGGCCGCTCCCGACCACCAAGACGACGGGCGACCGCATCATCGCGCGGGCGACGTCGTACATCATCACGGACATCCTGGCGGGCAACACGATCCGCAGCGTGAACCCGTTCTGGGGCAAGTGGCGCATCACGGACGGCGTCACCGGGTCGAAGGTCCGCCCGGCCGCGTACAAGACCGGCACGACGAGCGACAACCGCGACGTCCACGCCTACGGCTTCCTCGCCCCGCCCTCGAACAAGAACCTGCCGGCCCTGGTCGCCGGCGTCTGGATGGGCAACTCCGACAACTCGCCCAACGACGGCAAGCTGTCGCTCGACACCTCGGCGCCGCTGTGGTCGGCGATCCTCTCGGACGTGTCGAAGGGCATGCCCATCGAGGGCTTCGGGCGGATCAAGCCCAAGAGCCTGCAGACGGCGTCGGTCGACGCGTTCACGGGCATGAAGCCGGGGTCGTCGACCCGCAAGACCGTCGACGAGCTGTTCATCCCGGGCACCGCGCCCACGCGCGCCGCCGATGTCGGCGTCGCGGTGGACGTCGACTCGGCGTCGGGCCTCAAGTGGCGCGAAGGCTGCGCCGGACCGATGGTCACGCGGACGTTCATCGACTTCAGCAACGTGGAGAACGGCTACCGGTCGTGGCAGCGGGCCGACATCGCCTGGCAGGCCCGGGCGGCGCGCGGCGTCGGGGTGTCGGGCGGGCCCAAGGGCACGCACACGGCCTACCTCTACGGCAGCGGGTTCTTCCCGTTCGGCGCCTCGTGGGGCGGCAAGTTCGCCCCGACCAAGACCTGCAAGCTCGCGCCGCCGCCGCCGACCCCGTGCATCTCGATCGACCCGTTCAACCCGTGCCCGTCCGCGCCGCCCGAGCCCAGCCCGTCGCCCGGCGACGGCGGCCTCGGCTTCGGAGAACGGAAACGGTGGCGGCAACGGCCGCCCGGTGCCGAGGCCCTAGAGCCGCACGATCGTCGCGCCGTCCCCGCCCTCGCCGCGCTCACCGGCGCGGAAGCTCTTGACGAGCGGGTGGTCGGCGAGCTGCGTCCGCACGGCGTCACGCAGCGCCCCCGTGCCGAGGCCGTGGATGATCAGCACCTGCTCGAGGCCGGCCAGCGCCGCGTCGTCGAGGTAGCTCGCGAGCGCCTCGAGCGCCTCGTCCACCCTCGCGCCGCGCACGTCGAGCGACGACGCCACCGATCGCGCCCGTGACAGCTGGAGCGCGCCGACGCCGGATGCCGACGCATCGCGCCCGCCGCGCGAGCCGCCCGACCGCCCGGATCCCCCACCGTCGCCGTCACCGCCACCGATCGCCGGCTCGAGGTCGGCCACGTCGACCGACACGCGCATCCCGCCCGCCTCGAGCGTCGCCCGCGTGCCGCCCTTCTCGAGCGCCGCGATCCGGCCCTCCCAGCCGCCGGTGCGGCTGCGCGCGCGATCCCCGAGCCGCCAGGTCCTCGGGGGCGGCGGCTCGACCGGCTCGATGACCGGCTCCGCGGCCGACGGCAGGCGGCCGAGCGTGCGCTCGGTGCGGGCCATGGCGTCGTCGATCGCCGGCGCCGTGACCGTCTCGCGCTCGAGGCGCTGGCGGATCCCCGCGACGTCGGTGCGAAGTCCCGCCACCAGGCGCTCGGCCTCGTCGCGCGCCGCCTTGACGGCCTCGTCGCGCTCCTTCCGGGCCTTGCGTCGCTCCTCGTCGGCCGCCCGCATGGACTCCGTCGCCCGCGACTCCGCGACGCGGGCGCGTTCCACGGCGACGGCGATCTCGCCCTCCTGCTGGCGGATCGACGCGAGCGTCGACTCGAACGCCTGCTGGTTCTCCGTGAGCCGGCTGCGCGCGTCGGCGACGATCGCCTCGGGCAGCCCGAGCCGCTCGGCGATCGCGAACGCCTGGCTCCCGCCCGGGAGGCCGATCGTCAGGCGGTAGGTCGGCGTCAGCGACTCGAGGTCGAACTCGACCGAGGCGTTGCGTGCCGCCGCGGTCTCGTGCGCGTAGACCTTGATCTCCGCGTAGTGCGTGGTCGCCGCCACGAGGGCGCCCGATCGGATGAAGTGGTCGAGCAGCGCCTGCGCGAGCGCCGAGCCTTCCGTCGGGTCGGTGCCGGCGCCGAGCTCGTCGAGCAGCACGAGGGTCCCGGGGCCGGCGTGCTCCACGATCCGGATGATCGAGCGCAGGTGGCCGGAGAACGTCGAGAGGGACTGGGCGATGGACTGCTCGTCCCCGATGTCCGCGAACACGTCGCGCAGCACCGGCAGCCGCGAGCCCGTCGCCGCGGGCACGTGGAGCCCGGCCTGGTGCATCAGGCACAGCAGGCCCAGCGTGCGCAGCGCGACCGTCTTGCCGCCCGTGTTCGGGCCGGTGATCACGAGCGCGGTGTACCCGTCGCCCAGCCTGAGGTCGATCGGGACCACGCGCCCCGAGAGCCCCGGATGGCGGGCCGACAGCAGGATGACCTCGGGGCGGTCGGCGAGCTCCGGGCGGACGCCGTCGAGCTCGGCCGCGAGGTTCGCCTTGGCGGCCCAGAAGTCGAACTGGGCGAGCGCCTCGAGCGTCTCGCGCAGCAGCGTGCCGTTGGCGCCGACCAGCGACGAGAGCTCGTCGAGGATGCGGCCCTCCTCCTCGTCGGCCGCGGCCTGTGCCTCGCGCCAGGCGTTGCCGAGCTCCACGACCACCAGCGGCTCGACGAACAGGGTCTGGCCGCTGCCCGACGCGTCGTGGACGATGCCCTTGACCTTGGACCGCGCATCGGCACGGACCGGGACCACGTAGCGGCCGTTGCGGAGCGTCACGATCGGCTCCTGGAGCGCCCCGCCGAGCTCCGAGCCGACCAGCGCGTCCAGGCGGCGGCGCAGGCGGTCGTAGGCGACGCGGACGCCGGCCCGGAGCGGACCGAGGCGGGGCGAGGCCGTGTCGAGCAGCTCGCCCGCCGGGTCGAAGCTGCGGGCGAGCGTCCCGCGGAGCGCCGGCAGCGGGTGGAGCCGCCGGCCCAGGTCGCGCAGCAGGGCGCGCCGCTCGTCGGCGAGGGACGTCGCGAGGCGCGCTGCCGAGTCGAGCGTCTCGGTGATCTCGAGGAACTGCGCGGGGTCGAGACGGCCGCCCCGGCTCGCGCGGCTGATCCAGGGCTCGATGTCGTGCGCCGCCCCGATCCCGACCCCGGGTCGGTCCTGGAGCAGGGCGCGGGCCTGGTCGGTCTCGTCCAGCGCGCGCGCGACGAGCACCGGGTCGTCGGATGGCACCAGGGCTTCGGCGAGGCGGCGCGACGGGTCGAACGAGGTCTTCTCCGCCAGCCGTGCCCGGACGGCCGGGAACTCGAGGAGGGCGATCGAGCGGGCGTCCATGGTCGTCGGTCAGGCCGGGCGGGCGGCAGGCGGTCGCGGGGGCCGGTGACCGGCGGCTGAGCGACGGGCTCCCGGATGCGACGAACCGCCACGGAACGGAGACCCACGGCTCCCCGGCGTAGGCGATCCCGATGCGCGGCGTCGCCTCGATCTCCGGCGCCGGCTCCTCGGCCGGGCGCGTCTCGAGGTGGAGCGGTGATGCCGGGTCGCACAGGTCGAGGCCGGTGCAACCGCGGTCGATGCCCAGCGCGGCGGCGACGAGCCCGGGGCCGGCGCCGAGTCGCGCGTCCGACGCGCGGACGGGCGCGTGGAGGAGGGACTCGCGGGCCTCGCGCATGGCGTCGGTCCCGTCCACCGGCTCGATCGCGCGGATCAGCACGGCCGCGGGGCGGCCCTCGGCCTCGGTGACGACGTTCAAGCAGTGATGCATGCCGTAGACAAGATAGACGTAGGCGATCCCGGGCGGCCCGAACATCACCCGGTTGCGGTCGGTCGGGCCCATGCGGGCGTGCGAGGCCTGGTCCGAGGGCCCGATGTAGGCCTCGACCTCGACGATGCGCCCGACGCGCGGCGTCCTGCCCGCACGCACGAGTCGCGCGCCGATGAGGGCGCGCGCGGCCACCAGCGTGTCCTCGGCGAGGAGCGCCCGGTCGAACGGGCGCGAGACCCGGCCGGGCGGCGGGCGGCCGCCCTCCGGTCCGCCGGCCATCAGTGGTTGAAGACGACCTTCGCCTGGGCCGGGATCAGGAACCCGAACACCGCGATCAGGGCCGGGATGGCGACCGTCTGGATGAACTGCCCGATGTTCGAGCCGTCGAGCTGCGTGAACAGCGTGCGCAGGAACGCGAACTCGTCGTCGTCGGGCGGGATGCTCGTGTACAGGTAGTACTGGTCGAGGATGAACAGCAGGAACATCAGGAGCAGGAAGCCCTGCACGACGCCGAGGACGCCGCCCAGGATCTCGTCGATCACGGGGTACTTGGCGAACAGCGGCGCCTTCTTGTAGGTCCCCTGGATCACGAGCGTGAACGCGACCACGCCGGCGATGAACAGCACCAGGTACCCGATCATCACCGAGTATTCCTTGGGGTACTGCGTCCAGTTGGTGGCGAGGAAGTTGCCCAGCCACAGGTCGTTGAGCTGCAGGGCGAGGAAGAACGAGAACACGATCGACGCGATGCCGACGAGGCGGCGGATCGTTCCCTGGATGAACCCCAGGATGAAGAAGCCGAACAGGTAGAGGACGATCAGAACGTCGGTGACGTTCACCTGGCTCAGGGAGTCGGCGATGTTCACGCAAGCCCTCGTGACGGTAGAACGGCCGCGCCCGGCCCGGACTGCGCCGAAGGGTAGCAGCGCGCGATCCGGCGCCGCAACGGGTTCGGACGCCCTATCGGCGAGCATCCGGTGCACCGACGCGCCCGGCGCGAGCGCTCAGCCGAGCGCGGTCAGGCGCGCAGGCGCCCCCCGAGCGCGGGCAGCCCGGCCACGATCGCGGCGACCGCGGCCTCGATCTCGGCCTCCGTCAGCGTCCGCTCCGGCGCCCCGAACCGGAGCCGGTACGCGAGGCTCTTCTCGTCGGCCGCAAGCGGCACGCCGCGGTAGATGTCGAACAGGCGGCAGGCCCGAAGGAGGTCGCCGCCGCGCGCACGGATCGCCGACTCGACGTCGGCGGCGGCCGTCGACTCCGGCACCACGATCGCGAGGTCGCGCTCCACCTCGGGATGGCGCCCGACGGCCGGCGCCCGCTCCGGGGCGAGGCGGCCCTCGGCGAGCCCCTCGATGGCGACCTCGCCGACGATCACCGCGGCACCGGTCCGGAGCTCCCACGTCTCGACGATCGCCGGATGGAGCTGGCCCACGAGCGCCTCGAGGCGGCCGGTGATCGTCGCCCGTGCCGTGCGCCCCGGGTGGAACACGGCCTCGCCGGTCTCCGCTGCATACGTCGGGCTGCCGAGGTCCAGCCGGGCGGCGAGGAGCTCGAGGATCCCCTTGGCGTCGTCCAGGTCGTATGCGCGCGCCGCGCGGTTCCAGGCCGGCGGCTCCGCCGCACCCGTGATCGCGAAGCCGAGGCGCCACCACTCGCGCGCCTCGTCGCCGACCCGGGCATAGCCCTTGCCGATCTCGAACACGGCGACGTCGTCGATGCCCCGCCGCAGGTTCGTGCCCACGACGTCCAGCACGCTGCCGAGCAGGTTGCGGCGCAGGAGCGAGTGGTCGCGGGAGAGCGGGTTCGTCGCCGCGATGGGCTCGCCGCCCGGCTGCGGCTCGTCGCCGACCGACGGCACGTCCCGCGCGAGCACGAACACCTCGAGGTGGCGCGGCGACACCAGGGCGGTCGTGACGACCTCGGTCAGGCCCGCGCCGGCCAGCGTCTCGCGGATCAGCTCCCGCACCTCGAGCGGCGACGGCCGGTACGCCGGCATGCCCGTGTGGGGCGTCACCGACGGGACCAGCTCGTAGCCGCGGACGCGGGCGACCTCCTCGGCGACATCCGCCTCGATGACGACGTCGCGGCGCCAGGTCGGCACGATGGCCGCGATCGTCTCGTCGCTCCCGGCGTCGACGACCACCGGTTCCGGGCGCAGCGCGACCGTGACCGCCTCGTCCGCCGCGGCGGGCTCCGACTCGATCCCCACGCGTGCGAGCAGCGCCCGCTGCTCCGCGGTCGCGAGATCGGTGCCGAGGAGGCGGTTGACCCGTGCCGGGCGGAAGACGACCCGCGAGGGACCGGGATCGTTCGGCGCCGTATCCACGCGGCCCGGTGCGACCGATCCGCCGGCCCATTCGGCGACGAGCTGGGCCGTCCGGTCGGCGCCGATCCATGCCAGGCGCGACTCCTGCCCCTTCTCGAAGCGGCTGCTCGCCTCGGAGCGCAGGGCGAGCCGCTGCGCGGTCCGGCGGATGCTCACGGGGTCGAACACGGCGGACTCGATCACGACGTCGGTCGTCGCGTCCGAGATCTCGGAGGTGGCGCCGCCCATGACGCCGGCGACGCCGATCGGGCCCTCGGCGTCGGCGATGAGCAGCATGTCGGTCGCGAGCTCGCGCTCGACGTGGTCGAGGGTCTCGAGCCGCTCCCCGGCGATGGCGCGGCGGACGACGATCGTGGGCCGCCCGTCGGCGCCGGCGTGGACCGCGGCGGCGTCGAACGTGTGGATCGGCTTGCCGAGCTCGAGCATCACGTAGTTCGAGGCGTCGACGACGTTCGAGACGGGACGCTGGCCCGCGGCGAGCAGGCGCATCTGCACGCGGTCCGGCGACGGGGCGATGGTCACGCCGCTCACCCAGCGGCCGACGAAGCGCGGGCACAGGTCGGGGTCGCGGACGTCCACGGCGAGGCGCTCGCTCGTGGCCGGCCCGCCGTCCTCCGGGACGGTGATCTCCGGCATCCGGACCTGCTGGCCGGTCGCCGCGGCGACCTCGCGCGCGAGCCCGAGGATCGACAGCGCGTCCCCGCGGTTGGGCTTCACGTCCACGTCGAGGATGTCGTCGCCGTACAGGTCGGCGAGCGGCACGCCCAGCGGCGTGTCCGCGGGCAGGATCAGGATCCCGTCGCCGTCGCCGGTGAGCCGCAGCTCCTCGCCGGAGCACAGCATCCCGTTCGAGACGACGCCCATCTTCTCGGCGCGCTCGATGCGCCGGTTGCCCGGCAGGACCGCACCGGGGAGGGCGACCGGGATCCGCTGGCCGGGCGCGATGTTGGTCGCCCCGCACACGATCTCGAGCGGCGCGCCGCCGTCGCCGAGCGTCACCGTGGTCAGCGACAGCCGGTCGGCACGCGGGTGCTTCTCGACGGTCAGCAGCTCGCCGGTCACGACCTGCTCCCAGTCGGCGCCCCACCGCTCGATCGACTTGACCTCCATGCCCAGCAGCGTGAGCCGCTCGGCGAGCTGGTCCGGGGTGAGGTCGACGTCGACGAACTCGCGCAGCCAGGACAGCGGCACCCTCATCGGAAGGCCGCCAGGAACCGCAGGTCGTTCTCCATGTACAGCCGCAGGTCCCCCACCGCGTGCCGCAGGTTCGCGATGCGCTCGACGCCCATGCCGAACGCGAACCCCTGGAACCGCTCGGGGTCGATGCCGCCGTAGCGCAGCACGACCGGGTGGACCATGCCCGCGCCCAGGATCGTCATCCAGCCCGTCCGCGAGCACGCCGGGCACTTCGCGCCGTCGCAGATCACGCACAGGATGTCGAACGCCACCGACGGCTCCGTGAACGGGTAGTAGCCCGGCCGGAAGCGGGTGGCCCGGTCCGCGCCGAACATCGCGTGGGCGAACTGGTCGAGCAGGCCCTTGAGGTGCGCCATCGACGTGCCCTCGTCGATCATCAGCCCCTCGACCTGGAAGAACTCCGACGCGTGGCTGGCGTCCACCGCCTCGTACCGGAAGCAGCGGCCGGGCAGCAGCGCGCGGATCGGGGGTCGCTCGCGCTGCATCACGCGGATCTGGCCCGGGCTCGTGTGCGTGCGCAGGAGCTTGCCCTCGACGTCGAGGTAGAGCGTGTCCCACAGGTCGCGCGCCGGGATGATCGGGCGGGATGTTGAGCATCTGGAAGTTGGTGACGTCGTCCTCGATCTCGGGTCCCTCGTAGACGACGAACCCGAACTGCGCGAAGACGTCGGCGATCTCCCGGGCGGTCTCGACGATCGGGTGGAGCGACCCGCGGCGGATCGGGCGACCGGGGGTGGTGACGTCCGTCGCCTCGGCGACGAGTCGCGCGCCGAGCTCCGCGCCGCCGAGCCGCGTCCGGGCCTCGGACAGCGAGGCCTCGACCGCCGTCCGGACCTGGTTGGCGACCGCGCCGACCTTCGGGCGGTCCTCGCCCGGCAGCGCCCCGATGCCGCGCAGGATCGCGGTCAGCTCGCCCTTCTTGCCCAGGACCTCGACCTCGATGCCGTCGAGGGCCGCGGTGTCCGGCGCGGAGGCGGCCGCCGAGGTCGCGCGCGCCCGCAGCTCCTCGAGGTCGCTGGTCAGCTGGGCGAGGTCCATCGGGCGGTGGGTCCTTGAATCACGAACCCTCGAGCGTCAGCGACGTCGAGGACCCGTCGAGTTCCTTCGGAGGACCGAGGCGACGCTCCTGCGAGCCATCGGTCCGAGGATTACGCCGTTCGGGCGACCTCGGCGATCCGGCCGAAGGTCGCGGCGTCGCGCACGGCGAGGTCGGCGAGGATCTTGCGGTCGAGGTCGACGTTGGCCTTCTTCAGGCCGGCGATGAAACGCCCGTAGGTGATGCCGTTGAGGCGCGCCGCGGCGTTGATCCGGATGATCCACAGCTCGCGCATGTCGCGCTTGCGCTGCTTCCGGTCGCGGGTCGCGTAGGCCAGCGCATGGAGCTGGGACTCGCGAGCGCGCTTGACGAGCTTGCGGTTGGTGCCCATCCGCCCTTCGGCGTCGTTGAGCAGCCGCTTGTGGCGCTTGTGGGAGGTAACGCCGCGCTTGACGCGTGCCATCGAATGCTCCTAGATGTTCGGCAGGAGCCGGCGGAGCTGCTCCTGGTGCTCGGGACCGATCACGGCCTTGCCCGCATAGCGGCGCGTGCGGCGCGACGACTTGATCTCGAGGTGGTGGCCGCGCCACGACTTGACGCGGATGAACTTCCCGCTGCCCGTGACGCCCACGCGCTTCTGGGTCCCCTTGTGGGTCTTCATCTTCGGCACGGGGGCCTCACTCTCCTACTGGCGCGGCTTCGGCGACCGGCGACGCCTCGGCGGCTGGCGCCGCTTTCGGGGCCGGGGCCGGCGCTTCGGCGACGGGCTCGGGCTGCGGCGTGACGGGTGCCGGTTCGACCGGCTCGGTTGCTGCTGGTGCTTCGGTTGCTGCTGGTGCTTCGGTTGCTGCGGCTGCCGCGACGGGCGCTGCCGGCGCTGCGTCGGTCTCGCTTGTCGCTTCCTCGAGCTCCGGCTCGTCGCCCGGCTCCAGCGGCTCCTCGCCGTCGGGCCGCGCGCTCGCGATCCGGTGCTCGTGGACCCTCGGCTTGTGGACCGAGGCGAGCGTCATGAACATCGATTTGCCTTCGAGGATCGGGGCCCGGTCCACGGCGCCGTGGTCCTTGACCGCATCGCCGAACTTCGCGAGCAGCGTCCTGCCGATCTCCGGATGGGTGAGCTCCCGGCCGCGGAAGCGGACCGTCACCTTGATCCGGTCGCCGTCCTCGAGGAACTCGATGGCGCGATGGACCTTGGTGTCGAAGTCGCCCGAGCCGATCTTCGGCGTCAGGCGGACCTCCTTGAACTCGACCGCGCGCTGCTTGCGCTTGGCCTCCTTCTCGCGCTTGGTCAGCTCGTACTTGTACTGACCGAAGTCGAGAAACCGGACGACCGGAGGGGCCGCCGTCGGCGCGACCTCTACGAGATCGAGCCCACGTTCCTGCGCCATGGCGAGCGCCTGTGGGGTCGGCATGACGCCGAGCTGTTGGCCCTCATCGTCGACGACCCGCACCTGTGGAACACGGATCATCTGGTTTACGCGCAGGTCTCGGCTGATGTCTTCGTCCCTTCGTTCGAAGTGTTTTTCGTACGGCGCGCACGGTCCAAAGACAGGCGCGTTCGCCGCGGCAGGATAGCACAGGCGTTCCGCGCGGGGCTATGCTCGGGATGCCATCGCGACACGGGGATCAGCGTGCCGGACCTCACCCTCCCGCCGAGCGCGGACGTCGTCCTGGGGGTCGTCGGTTTCGTCGTGGTCGCGGGCTTCATCGCCCTCGCCTGGCTCCGCCGCGGGCGCGATCCCAAGGTCGTCGACGACGCGTCGATCCTCATGCCCGCGCCGCCCCCGGCCATGACCGCGGCGACGGCGGCGATCGTGTCGGGCGGGGGCGGTCGGCTCGCCTTCATCGCGGCGCTGCTCGACCTCGCCACGCGCGACGAGATCGCCTTCGTCGCGGAAGGCCGCGAGCACGGCGCCGACCAGCTCGGGATCGCGTTCCGGGGCGGCGAGACGACCGACCCGCAGGTGCGCCTCAACCGGCGCCTGCCGATCGGCGAGGCGGAGACCTGGCTCCTCGCCGAGCTCAAGGCGTTCCGTTCGATCGAGACGTCGGGTGCCGGTCATCGTGAGGGGGACGCGCCACCGCCGGAGGCCATCGCGGCCGGCATGCAGATGCTGACGACGATGATGCGCATCGGCGCCACGACGGCCGACGACGACGACAGCTTCGAGGCCCGGAGCGCGCGTGAGCACGGGCTCACGGCCACGTCGATGCCCGACGCCGCCGCGCTCGAGGCCGCGTACGAGCAGCGGACCGGCCACGCGATGCCCGAGAAGTCGCGCGAAGGGATCGAGCGGCTGACGAGCACGATGTCGGCGTTCGCGGACCCGTCGGCGATCATGAAGGATCCCGAGGCGTTCGCGGAGCGCATGGCCGCCCAGAACGGCCACACGCTGACCGACGACGAGCGGGCGCAGGTCCGAGCGTGGGCCGCGACGTACGCCACGTCGCCTGCCGCCGGCGCCGCCCGGGCGACCGCGTCCGCCGAGGCCTCGTACATCCCGGCCGCACGGGCCCGGAGCGTCCAGGCGCCGTTCCTGTTCGGGACCCTCATCCAGACCTACGCCACGCGCCACGGCTGGATGGCGGAGCTGCCGCTCCGGGCCCGCCTGCACTGGTACTGGGTCGCGATCCGCGAGGCCGGCGTCGGCGCCGTGCTCGCGATCATCGGCTCGGCGTTCGACGTGGAACCGCTCGTCTGGCTGGGCGGCGGCGTCCTGCTCGGCGCCCTCGTGACGGCAATCGCGGCCCCGTCGATGGCGGCCCTGTCGCCGCTCGGCGCGTCGATGCGCGCCCAGGTCGCCGCCTATCGACGGACGCTGCAGGCGACGATCGCCCAGTCGGGCTCGCTCGACGAGGCGAGGACGGCGAGCCGGCTGACCTGGCTCGAGACGCCGGACCAGACCCTTGTCTGGTCGTTCGCGCTCGGGCTCCAGCGCGACATCGAACGCCTGCTCGGGGGCCAGGGCACGGCGGCGTCGGGGATCGCGCGGTACGTGCCCGCCTGGTACCGGCTCGCGGGCTCGAGTCGCGGGTCAGCCCGGCGCGGACCCTGCCACGGATGGCGGTCCGGCCCAGCTGGACGACGCCGCGGCGATGTTCGCGGGGATCGAGGCGATCGGCAGCGTCACGACCCGCTCGTAGCGCAGACGGCTGCCGTCAGGACCCCGGCCGGGTCACGGTGAAGGTGCCCTTGATCTTCACGTTGAGGATCCCGCCGACGGCGTTGGTCTTCGAAACGGCGAGCGTCCCGCCGTCGGCCGGGAGCTCGATCCCGACGAGGGTCTCCCCCACCCGTTCGCTGTAGCCCTGGGCCGGCAGGTCCGAGCCGCCGCCCGGCGTGCAGTGCATGTGGACCACGCCACTCGCCGGCGACGGCGTCGAGAACGAGACTCGAAGCGTGGACCCGGGCCCGGTGCCGGCGAGGGTGCCGGTGACCGTGACCGTCGCCGTCTGGTCGAGCTTGCCGGTGCAGGGGCCGGAGTTGACCTTGCCCGTCAGGTGCAGGTCGCCGGTGCCGGTCAGGACGTCGCCGGACGCGGTGATCCGCATGTCCTCCATGGTCGCCGTCAGCCGGTTCGCGACCGGACCGAACGCCTCGGTATCCGTGCCCTTGAACGTGACGTCCCAGCCGATGGGCTTGACGATGAACCGGATCGTGCGCTCGTCGGCGCCGCGGTTCGAGGTCGTCGTGAAGGTCACCCGGCCGACGTCACCCTGCTCCGGTCCGGCGGTGTAGGCGACGGTCGCCGGCGCGGGCTGCTTCGTCGTCGGGTCGATCCCCTTGATCCCGTCGAGGGTTGCGACCACCGGCTTGTCGAGGTCGTTGCCGTCGATCACGTGGTGGACCTTCGCGGTGATCCGCACGGTCGCGTCGGGCAGGACGTCCTCGTCGCGATGGTCCAGCTGCAGCTCCACGCACTTGCCGGAGCGCCACAGCTCCTCGGCCTCGCGGGCCGCCGCGAGGATCATCGACTCCGTGACCAGCTCGCTGCCCGACCAGAGGCCGACCATCTCGCCCGTCGACCAGTCGCCAGTGCCGAGCATGTTGCGCTCGACGTCCGGCCGGCGGTGGCCGCTGCCGTCCATCGCGATGTTGTCGCTGGCCTCGAGGGTCTGCACGGGCGCGGCCTGGGTCGATCCGGGCGCGGAAGGGCCCTGCGCGGTCGCCTGACCGCCGAAGCTGCCGTCGACCTTCGCGATGTGTGCGTCGTCGTTGACGGTGATGACCGCGGTCGCCGAGTAGTCGTTCGTGCTGCCGCCTCCGGAGCCGACCGCCTGCGCCGCCATACGTCTCGCTCGTGCTCAGCGCGATCGTGACCGCCGCCTGGCCGCTCGCGTCGGGGCAGAAGTGCATCTCGACGTGGCCCTTGCCGACGTTGTCGACCGTGTACAACGTCGCGCCCGTCGCCCCGTCACGCACCTGGCCCTTCGTGCGCAGCGTGAGATCGACGATCAGGACGCTCCCGCTGAGCGTCGAATTCAGCGTCATGGTGGTCTGGATGGTGGCCGGGTTGCTGCCGATGGTCGTCTCTTCGGGCGCCTCTTCGAGCGTCCCCGACTGCTGCTCGCGGTAGAAGTCGTCGAGCGACGACAGCATCACGGCCCAGGTGAGCAGGCCGTTCGACGGGACATCCAGGGCGGGACCGCGGAACGTCGCGAGCCGCGCCGTCGCAGGAAGCGACGCGATCTCCTCGAGCCGGCCCAGCATCCGCGCCTGCGACGCGTCGATGGCCAGCCCCAGGTCGAGCGCGCCGGGGCCCAGATTCGGCGAGATGGGCGCGCTCGCGGCCCTGGGCACGGACATCGTGCTCGAACGGCGCGAGCGCGACGACCGGATCATCGAGGCTGACCGCGAGCGGACTCGGCTGGACGCCCGGCGCGACGAGGGCGCCCGACGGGCCCGGGAGGACGTCTGGCGACGACCCGGTGCTCGGGCGTCGCGGCGGGCACCTGCGACTGCCCGCAGGCCGCGACCGTGGCGAGGACCAGCCACAGGCCGACCCAGAGCGGGGACCGTCGTCGCGTGCGGATGGCGTGTCCCCCGGGTCGGCCCGCTCGACGAGCGATCCTGCCCCGACCCTAGCAGCAACGGCTGCGTCCGTTCTGATCAACGTGCGGCGGCCCGTCGGCCGCGAGGTCAGGACACGCGCCGCTCGCGCACCTCGTCACCCAGGCGCTGCGCCAGGTCGGACCAGGCCAACGTCTCCTGCGGATCGTCCTTGCTCGCGCCGCGCTTGCGCACGGATGCCGTCCGCGCCTCGACCTCGCGGTCGCCCAGGATCAGCATGTACGGCACCTTCTGGCCCTGGGCCAGGCGGATCTTGTTCTGCATCCGGTTGTCGGACGCGTCGACCTCGACGAAGCGGAGCGCCGGCCGCGCGCAGCTCGGCCGCGAGCTCGCCGGCCGCCTCGACGTGCCGGTCGGCGATCGGGATCATGACGGCCTGGACCGGGGCGCACCACAGCGGGAACGCGCCCGCGAAGTGCTCGGTCAGCACGCCGATGAACCGCTCGAGCGACCCGTAGATCGCGCGGTGGATCGCCACGGGCCGCTGCTGCTGGCCGTGCTCGTCGATGTAGTGGAGGTCGAACTGCTCGGGCAGCATCACGCGGTCGACCTGGATCGTCGCCGTCTGCCACTCGCGGCCGAGCGCATCCGTGATCTGGATGTCGAGCTTGGGCGCGTAGAACGCGCCGTCCTTCTCCTTGACCCGGTACTGGAGGCCGGACCGGTCGAGCTCCGTCCGCATGATCGCCTCGGTCTCGGCCCACACGGCGGGGTCGCCCAGGGCCTTGTCGGGCCGCGTGCCGAACGTGAGCGTCGGCGTCGAGGCCGAACCAGCCGTACGCCTCGCGGATCTCGCCCATCAGCGCCTCGATCTCGGAGGCGATCTGGTCCGGCCGGACGTAGATGTGGGCATCGTCGGTGACGAAGTGGCGGACCCGCGTGAGCCCCGACAGCACGCCCGACAGCTCGTTGCGGTGCAGCACGCCGTACTCGGACAGGCGCAGCGGCAGGTCGCGGTACGAGCGGAGTCGTGATCGGTAGATGAACGACGACTCGGGGCAGTTCATCGGCTTGAGGCTGAACCACTGCCCCTCGACGTCGACGAGGTACATGTTGTCGCGGTAGAGCGCCCAGTGGCCGGACTGCTCCCACAGCTTCTGGTGGACGAGCGGCGGCGTGTAGATCTCCTCGTAGCCGCGGCGCTCCTGGAGCTCGCGCATCGCGCCGCGCAGCGTCTGGTACAGGCGCCAGCCCTTGGGGTGCCAGAACGCGGAACCGGGCGCGACGTCGTGGAAGCTGAACAGGTCGAGCTGCACGCCGAGGCGGCGGTGGTCGCGCTTCTTGGCCTCCTCGCGCCGCCACAGGTACTGGTCGAGCTCCTCCTGCGTCTCCCAGACCGTGCCGTAGATGCGCTGCATCGACGCGCGCGCCTGGTCGCCCGCGCCAGTAGGCGCCCGAGACGGCGAGCAGCTTGAACGGGCCGATCTTGCCCGTCGACTCGACGTGGGGGCCGCGACACAGGTCGCGGAATGGGCCGTGCTCGTAGAAGGTCGTGACCGGCGCCGGTTCCCCGGCTGCCTCCGCCTTCGCCCGGAGGTCGTCGAGGATCTCGACCTTGAACCCCTGGCCCTCGCTCTCAACGATCGCCCGCGCCTCGTCGAACGGCAGCTCCTTGCGCACGAACGGGTGGTCCGCCTTGACGCTCTTCCCCATCCGCGCCTCGATCGCCGCCAGGTCGTCGGGCGTGAGCGGCCGCGGCAGCTCGAAGTCGTAGTAGAAGCCGTTGTCGATCGCGGGCCCGATGCCCAGCTTCGCGCCCGGGAACAGGTCGAGGACCGCCTCGGCCATCACGTGCGCCGTGCTGTGGCGCATCGCGTCGATCGGCGCGTGGGCGCCGGCATCGAGGAGCTCGTCGGCGGATCCGCGCGTGGGCGCCTCGAACTCCGGCTCGTCGTCTTCGGGCTGCTCGCCCGGCTTCGCCTGCTCGTCGACCATGTCACTGCTCCCGAGAATCACAGAACCTCCCGTCCGACAGGACGAGAGGTTCGACCTCCCGCGGTTCCACCCGCCTTCACGGCCGCATCGCTTGCCGCGACGCCGTCGTGCGCTCGAGCCGCGCTAACGGGCGGATCCCGGGCCGGTTCACCGGCCGCTCGCGGGTGGTGCCGTCATCGGTCGTGTCCGTCGGGGCTTGCAGCCGATGGCCCCGGCTCTCTGGCGACGTCCCGATGGGGCGCGTCCCGCTCGACGCGTTGGGTCTGGCAGGGCCCCGGAGGGCCTGATGTGGTGGGCGATACTGGACTCGAACCAGTGACCTCATGCATGTCAAGCATGCGCTCTAACCAGCTGAGCTAATCGCCCTGGTGCGGGCGAGAGTGTACCCGAAGTCACCCCGCGGTTCACCCGAGGGTCTGACGTCAGGCGGACATCGGTGACGTCGCGACCACCTCCGTTGATCCCGGGGCCGCATTCGACTCACGGAACGTGACGCGAGCCAGAAGGCCCACACGGGCACGAGGATGCCGGTCAGGAGGACCGTCAGCCACTGCGAGACATCACCAGGCACGTCGGCAACGCTCAGCACGCCCACGACGACGAAGCCGATCGCGATCGCGTACGACAGCCACGCCCACGATGGGGACATCGCGCGCCCTCCGAACGCGAGCGCCGCGACGACGACGCCGGCGGCCGCGAGCAGCGAGCCCACCTGGACCAGCATGTCCGACGCGCCCTGGACCACCATCAGCGCGCCCAGACCTGGCTCACGATCTCCTCGTTCTTGAAGCCGCAGTCGCAGTACGGGATGTCGATCGTCGTCTTGACCGACCCGATGAGGACGAGCTGCCCGATGGCCCCGAGGATGCCCGCGGCTCCGAGGGTCCAGAGGAGCACGGCACCACGGTCGTCATCCCGGCCGACGCGCCGGGCGAGCACGATGCCGAGTCCGCTCAGCGCGATGAAGCCGAGCGCGAACAGGCCGTTTGCGGCCAGGAACAGCGGCCACACCTGCTGGCGATACGGGATGCGAGCGGTCACCGACTCGACGAGATTCGCCGTGTCCGGGATCGTCGGCGGCTGGACGATCAGGTTGAGCTGGTCGAGCAGCTGGAACGCAGTTGCCGCCAGGAACAGTCCGCCCATTGCGGCGGCCAGGTAGCGCAGGGCATATCGGTTGCCACGCATCGATCGATCCTCCCGCTCAGGACGCCACGAGGCGCGCACACCCGAGTTGCCCTCCCCGGACTCGGATTGTGCGGAGCCTACACGGGTGGTCGGTCCGCCGTACCCCAAGAATGCGGCTCGGCTCGGGACACTGAGGCCGAGCGCACGCCTGACTATCCTTGCCGGGTGGGCAGCCTCCGGTTCCGCCGCAGCCTCAAGATCGCTCCCGGCGTCCGCCTCAACGTGACCAAGACCGGGTTCGGCGTACCGCCGGCCCGCGCGGCGCCCACTACAGCGTGAACTCGTCGGCACCGGACGCGGAGCGTCGGGCTCCCGGGAACGGGGCTGTACTACCAGGATCGATCGAGCAGCCGCGGGCGCTCCAAGGCGGCCCCGCCGGCCGCTCCAGCGGCTTCGAGGCGATGAGCGGGATCGCGCTCCAGAGCGTGATCCCGAAGCCGGGGATGTTCGCCTCGGGCGAGGAGAAGGCGTACCACGAGGGCGTCCTCGCGTACATCGGCGGCAACTACCTGGCGGCTCTCACGGCGTTCGAGCGGGTGATCGCCAAGGATCCCGCGGCCGTCTCGGCGCACCTGTTCGCCGGCGTGATCGCGAACGCTGGACGACTCGGCCGGCGCGATCGCGCACCTCGAGGCCGTGGTTGCCTCGCCGGCGGGCCTGCCGGATCGGTACCAGGCGAAGTACCTCGGCGACCACCTGCCGATCGCGCTCTCGCTGCAGGTGAAGATCACGGACTCGATCACGGCCGCGCCCCCGTTCGGGGAGCTCGCGGCGACCCTGTCACTCGCCGAGCTCTACCAGTCCGCCGGCCGGCTCGAGGAGGCGATCGGGCTCGTCCAGCAGCTCCACGAGGCACTCCCCGACCCGCTCGTCCAGCTCTCCCTGTGCGATCTCCTGTTCGCCGACCACGACTACGACGGCGTGATCGAGACGTCGAGTGGCGTCACGAACGATTCCGACGTCGAGGTCGAGATCCTCCATCTGCGCGCAGCGGCGCTGGCGGGCCTCGGCCACGACACGGCGGCGCTCGACGTGTTCCGCGATGCCCTCGCCAAGACCGCCAACCGCGATCCGGGGCTGCTCCGCGCCGTCCGCTACGACCGGGCGCTCACGTTCGAGCGGCTCGGCCAGCACGCCCGCGCCAAGGCCGACCTCGAGCGCCTGTACGCGTCCGACCCGGATTACGAGGACGTCGCAGCGGCTCGCCGATCCGGACGGCGCATCCTCGGGCTAGCGCGAGGCCCCCGACTCGCCTGCTCGGCCGACAATCTGGTGCCTGCGCGCACCACGGCTGCTGGTGCGGTAATGCGCAGTTAAGAGTGGTGCGCCACAATCCGGGGATCAACGTTGGCCGGGCGGGAGTGCCCCCTGGATCGGTGACGACGTGACGGCTGCACAACGACGTTCACTGGCGCGCGTGACGGTCCTGCTCGTCATCGCGGCGCAGCTCGCCGACCTGGCGACCTTCGGCATCGTCGCGCGCATCGCGGGTCCCGCGGGCGAGCTCGGGCCGATGGGCCGGGTCTATGCCGAAGGCGGCTTCGCGCCCGTCGCGATGGCCAAGCTCCTGGCCCTGCTCGCCGTGCTCGTGATCTTCACGCTGTACACGCGACGCGTCGGGTCGCCGCGGCGGCTCGCCCTCATCGTCGCGGTGGTCGGGTTGTTCGGGGCCCTGACGAACGTTCTCGGCATCATCGACGCCGGGGCCGCTGCGCGGGTCATCGCCTTCGGGTTCTGAGGCGCCGAGCGCTCAGGGCAGGACGGCGTATCGCAGGTCCATCGTCCAGCCGGCGCTCGACAGGTCGGCGATCGGGATCACCGTGGCTGGCCGGTCAGCGACCGTGAACACGTAGAGGGCGGTCTCCGGCACGGGCACCTTCGCGCGGTACGTGCAGATCCCCGGCCCAGACTTCCGGCCTTCCGGCAACGGCACGCCGCGCCAGCAACGTCCCGGCCTGGTCCTTGACGACGACCGAGGTCCCCTCCCCGATGTCGCCGAGCGACGCCTCGGTCGCGGGGCACGGCTTGCCGATCGCCACATCCGCCCACGGATCGACGCTGGCTCCGCCGGTCTCGTCGACGGACACGTTCACCGAGACCCGGTGGATCTCGGCGCTCGAGGTCGCAATGGCCTTGGGCGGCACGGACGCGGCGGCCGTCGGCCGGTCGGGCGCGAGGACCGTGACGCCGATGAGGACCCCGAACGCGACGAGGGCGACCCCGGTGACCGCGACGGCGACGGGGCGGAATGGCATCCGCGTGGTTGAAGGCGGCGCCGCATGGGCCTGCGCTGCGGCCGGGATCGCGACGACACCGGACCTCTCGACCTTGGTCCAAAAGCGGTCCCCGCTGATCTCGGCGTTCGGTGATTCCGCCCAGCGCGATGCCGGTCACGGTCGAGTCGGCGGCCACGACCCCCTTCGACGACACGCGGTGGCCGCAGTTCGCGCAGAAGTTGTCCGCGGTGAAGACCTGACGGCCGCATGACGGGCACTCGGTCGGAACGATGGGCGTGGCCATCGGCTCGCGGGCTCGCCCGGAAGGCGTGGCCGCGGCAACGACGAGCGCACTGGCCGGGGCTGCCGCCGCCACGACCGGTGGCGCCGGCTCCGGCGAATGGGCAGCTGGCGCCGACGACGCTGCAACCGGCTCGGGCAAGGGCGCCGCGACCGGCGCGGACACGGCCGGCGGCGGCTCGGGCGGTGGCGAGGCTGGCGGCGCGGGAGCAGGCGCAGGGGCAGGGTCGGCAGCCGGGGCGGGCGCGATGCTCGACGTCGGGGCGGGCGCGATCCGGCGCGATGCAGGCGTCGGCTTGGTGGCAGCGGGCTTGGCCGGCTTGGGCGCGGGAGCCTGGGCCGGAGTCGCCGCCGCGGGGGCAGCATCGACCTCACCCGGACGCGGGCGCTTGGCATGGCAGCTGTAGCACTGGCGCGCACCCCGAACATTGAGCGAGTGGCAGTTCGGACACGCCCACATGTCGTCCAACGGCGACTCCCTCCGAGCGGCACGCGTTGCCGCCGAGCGCCGCCGCCCGCCGGCACGGACCGACGCCGCGGCGTGCATGACACTACACGGTTCGGGGACGTGGGCGCGCCGCGCACGCCACGGTCCCATGCCACCATTGGCCCGTGGCCGACCTCGAGCTCATCGACTGCGGCGACGGACGTCGCCTGGAACGCTTCGGCGACGTGCTCGTCGACCGGCCCGCACCCGCGGCCGTCATGCCACGCCGCCTCGTCGCCGCCGAATGGAAGCGGGCCGCCCTCCGCTGGACCAGCGAGGGCTGGGCGCGGGGTTCCACCAAGACCCCGTGGACCGTGCGATCGGCCCGCCTCGTCCTCGAATGCCGCCCCGCGTCGGGCGGGCAGGTCGGGGTCTTCGCCGAGCACGCCGGCACGTGGGACTGGCTCCAGGGCGCCGTCGCCGCCGCTCGCGCCGAGCTCGAGCGGCCGCCCGAGATCCTCTCCCTGTTCGCGTACACCGGCGGCGCGACGCTCGCCTGCGCCCGCTCCGGGGCCCGAGTGGCCCACGTGGACGCCTCGAAGCCGGCCGTCGCCTGGGCGCGGCAGAACGCGGAGCTGTCCGGGCTCGCCGACCGGCCGGTCAGGTGGCTCGTCGACGACGTGCGCTCGTTCCTGCGCCGTGAGCGCCGTCGCGGCCGGCACTACGACGGCGTCGTCGTCGATCCGCCGTCGTACGGGCACGGGCCCGTGCCGTGGAAGATCGAGACCGACCTCGAGCCGCTGCTCGACGACCTTGCCGCGCTGCTCGGGCCGCGCCCCTCGCTCGTCGTGCTGAGCGCGCACACCGAGGGCTTCGACGGCGAGCGCCTGGCTGCGCTGTGTCGCGAGCACCTGGGCGTGCCATCGACCGGCGCGGATCTCCGGCTGATCGCGCGCAGCGGCAACGTCCTTCGACTCGGTAGCTGGGCGCGGACCCCGGCCCGCTGAGGCCGTCTGCGAAGATGGGCGTCGTGGCCGACCTCGTGCTCAGCAGCACCCGCAACCCGCGCGTGAAGGCCGTGGCCGCGCTGCGGGACCGGCGGGCTCGCGACGAAGCTGGGCTGACCCTGATCGACGGCGTCCGCGAGGTGGCGCGGGCGGTCGCGGGTGGGGCGGCGATCGTCGAGGTCTACGTCGACCGGGCGCGACTCCGCGACGACGGCGTGGACGCGGTGGACGCCGCGCGTGCCGCGGGCGCCGAGGTCGTCGAATGCGCCCCCTTCGTCCTCGACCGCCTCGCCTACGGCGACCGCGGCGACGGGATCGTGGCGGTCGCCAGGATCCCGGACGTGTCGCTCGACGGGCTCGTGCTGCCGGCCGATCCGCTGGTCGTGGTCGTCGAGGGCGTGGAGAAGCCGGGCAACCTGGGTGCGGTGCTGCGGTCGGCCGACGGCGCCGGCGCGGATGCCGTGATCGCCGCGGATCCGCGCACCGACCTCTTCAACCCGAACGCCGTCCGCGCGTCGCAGGGGACGCTGTTCGCGCTCCCCGTCGCCGCCGGCCCATCGCCTGACGTGCGCGCGTGGCTCCGGGACAGGGGCGTCAGGATCGTGGCGGCCAAGGTGGACGGCACGCTCCCCTACTCGGCCGTCGACCTGCGCGGACCGGTGGCGATCGTCCTCGGCAGCGAGGCGACCGGGCTCACGGACGCCTGGTCGGGCGACGACGTCGTCGCGGTCCGGCTGCCGATGCTCGGCGTGGCCGACAGCCTCAACGTGTCGATCGCCGCGGCCGTCCTGCTGTACGAGGCGCGGCGACAGCGCGACCTCGGCCGGGCAGACTGAGGGCATGCAGACCTTCGACTTCGTGATCATCGGCGCCGGCCCGGCCGGCGAGGGCGCCGCGCACAAGGCTCGCGAGCTCGGCGCGACCGTCGCCATCGTCGACCGACGCTGGTTCGGCGGCTCGTGCCCCCACATCGGCTGCGTGCCCTCGAAGGCGCTGCTCCACTCCGCCGAGCGCCACTGGTCCGGCGCCGACTACTCGTGGCAGCGTGCGTCTGAGCGGCGCGACTACATGGTCAACCGCCCGGCCGGGGCCGCCGAGCCGGACGACCGCTCGCATGTCGCGTCGCTCGAGGGGGCGGGCGCCGCCACCTTCCGCGGCACCGGCCGGATCACCGCGCCGGGTCGCGTCTCGGTGACGGCCGACGACGGCGCGGTGACCGAGCTCGGCGCACGAGACGTGATCGTCGCGGTGGGCTCGTCGTCCAAGGTCCCGCCGATCGAGGGCCTCGCCGAGACCCATCCCTGGACCAACGAGCAGGCGACGCTCACCCGCGAGCTGCCCAAGAGCCTGCTCGTCCTCGGCGGCGGCCCGACCGGCTGCGAGCTCGCCCAGGTCTTCGTGCGGTTCGGCGTCCCGACGACGATCGTGCAGTCGGGACCGCGCCTGGTCCCGACCGAGCATCCGCGCAACGCGGAGACCGTGCGCTTCGCGCTGGAGCGCGACGGAGCCGTGGTGCTGACCGGCCGCCGTGCGGTCCGTGCCCGGGCCGGCGCCGGCAAGGATGGCGCGCACGTGATCGACCTCGCCGATGGCTCGACCGCCGAGGGCCACGTGATCCTGCTCGCGGTCGGCCGTGAGTTCCCGCTGGGCGACCTCGGGATGGAGCACTACGGCGTCGCCGTCACCGGGCCGGACGCCTACCCGCGCGACGGGCGCCTGCGCATCGCCGACGGGCTGTGGGTCGCGGGCGATCCCGCCGGGCCCGAGCTGCACACCCACCAGGGGCACTACCAGGGGGAGCTCGCGATCCGCATGGCGCTCGGCGAGGCCATCGTCCCCGACTACCGCGCGCTGCCGCGGGCGACGTACATGGACCCGGAGTCGGCGTCGGTCGGCGTGACGCTCGACCAGGCGATCGAGCGCGGCATCGACGCGTTCGAGTGCGTCGCCGACTTCACGAAGAGCGCGAAGGGGTACTCGGTCGAGGCGGAGACCGGGCACGTGACGATCGTGATCGACCGGGCCACGAAGGAGCTGGTCGGGGCGGCGATGGCGTGCCCCGACGCGTCCGCGGCGATCCACGAGTGCGTGCTCGCGATCAAGGCGCACGTGACGGTCGACGTCCTGGCCGAGACCATCCACGCGTTCCCGAGCACGTCCCGGATCCTGAACGGCCTGTTCGCCGAGGCCCGCGCGAAGCTGGCCTAGCCGCCGGCGGCGACCTCGCCGTCGACCAGCACGAGCCGCGGCCGCGCGTGCCACAGCGCCCCGCCGACCTCGACCGGTTCGGCCACCGCGGCCGCCGGCAGCACGACGAGGTCCGCGCGATGCCCGGGCGCCAGCCGCCCCCGGTCCGCCTCGCCTGCGGTGATCGCCGGGTCCACGCACGCGGCACGGAATCGCCCGCCACAGCGGAATCGCCGAGGCTGCCCCGAGCGGCCGGGTCCCCGGCGGCCACGACGGCGCGGCGCGGGTCACCGCGCAGGCGATCCCCGGCCAGGGGTCGAACGGCTCGACCGGGGCGTCCGTGCCGAACGCGACGACCGCGCCGCTCGCCACGAGGGCCGCGATCGGGAAGGCGCCGGTCTCGGCGCGCTCGCCCCAGAACGCACGGGCCTGGACGACGTCGGAGCGCAGGTGGACCGGCTGCATCGAGGCGGCGATGCCGAGCCCCGCGAAGCGGCCGACGTCGTCCGGGTGGACGAGCTGGGCGTGCTCGACGCGGGGCATGAGCCGGGTCGCCCCGACGGTGGGCGCCAGCACGTCGAGCGCGGCACGCACGGCGGCGTCCCCGATGCCGTGGATCTGGGTCGCGATGCCCAGCGACGCCGCCCGCGTCGCCTGCTCGGCCAGGCGCGCCGGCTCCGCCAGCCAGACGCCCAGGCCGTCGTTGGGGGCCGGCGGCTCGCCCGGCGGCTGGTCCATCGGCTCGAGGAGCGCGGCGGTCCGGGACCCGAGCGATCCGTCGGCGAAGGCCTTGAGCCAGCCGAGGCGCAGCCGGTCCAGCGGGTCCGGGCCGAGCGGCTCGCCGCTCCGGACCCCGGCGACGCCCGCCGCGTCCAGCTGCTCCGCCCGGATGCTGGCGTGCAGGCGCACGCCGAGCTCGCCCGTGGCGGCGAGCTGGCGGTAGGCGTCGAGCGGCCCGCCGAGATCATGGCGCGCCGACAGGCCGCCCGGGTCGTGGACGGCGACGACGCCGGCGGCGACGAGCTGCCGCGTGAGCACGCGCACGGCATCGGCGATGACGGCCGGCATCGGCGGCGGGACGAGCGAGGACCCGAGACGCGTCGCGGACTCGTGCAGCACGCCCGTCGCCCGGCCGTCCGGGTCCCGGCGGATCACGCCGCCCGGCGGGTCGCGCAGCTCGTCGTCGATCCCGGCGTCGGCCATCGCGGCGTGGCTCGCGAGCAGCGCGTGGTGGTCGTGGGCCCAGAGGGCGACCCGCCGTCCGGGCGCCGCGAGCTCGAGGTCCGCGGCCGTCGGCCAGCGCCCGAGCAGGTCCGGGTTCCACCCGCCGCCCTCGATCCACCCGTCGTCGACTGCGGTCGCGGTTGCCCGCACGCGCTCGATCAGCTCGTCGATGGAGCGGCAGCCCTCGAGCGCCACCTGCGTGGCCGCGAGCGCCGCCTCGGCGAGGTGGAGGTGCGCGTCCGTCAGGCCGGGGACGGCGACCTCGTCGCCGGCAAGGACCATCCGCCGGGTCCCGGGTCCAGCGACCCCGTCGACGTCCGCGAGCGATCCTGCGGCGACGACCCGGCCGCGTGCGATCGCGATCGCCTCGACCCACCCGGGTCCCTCGTCGCCCGCCAGGGTCGCGATCCTGCCGACCACGACCAGGTCGGCGTGCTGGGTCATCCCGCGTCCAGGGGTTCCGGCGGGTCCTCGTCGTCGGCGGTGAGGCCCGCGCGCCAGGCGGCGGATTCGACGCCGCTCGTGACGGCGACGGCCACCGGATCGAGCGGTTGCACGCCGACGTCGACGGTCCCGTCGACCATGCGCTCGCCCGGCCGGATCTTGCCGCGCCGCACGATCGACAGCACCCCGCACAGCGTCACGATGCAGCCGACGGCGATCAGCACGCTCACCGTGCCGACGAGGTCGGACACCGGCCCCACGATGAGGATCGGCGCGAAGCTCGCCACCGAGACCAGCATGTTGAGGATGCCGAACACGCGGCCGCGGACGTCCTCGGGCAGGTCCTCCTGGAGCTGCGTCTGGGACGGGATCGCGACGCACGCATACGCCATGCCGGCGAGGAGCGCGATCAGCACGACGATGGACAGCAGCCCGGTGAAGTCGGCGAACGACACGAGGCCCGTGGCCGTCTCGGCGCGCTGCACGAACCGCGCGATCGGGGCGGCGATCGCGAGCAGGACGATCAGGATGCCCAGCGCGACGAGGCCGCCCTCGATGATCCGCCGTCGCGGCGCCAGGTGCCCGAACGAGTTGAGCAGCAGGATCCCGGTCACGATCCCGAACCCGAGCGGGAGCACGATCACGACGAAGTCCTTGGGCTCGAGCCCGAGCGAGTCCGTCGCGAACCCCGGGCCGAGCACGCCCAGCACGCCGATCAGCGACGCCGCGATGGCGAGGTACGTGAGCGACCAGCTGATCGAGCGGTGGGACCGGATGAACGTGATCCCCTCGCGCAGCTCGGACAGCGTCGACCCGAGCGCGGCCTCGGCGTCGTGGGTCAGCCCGTGCCCCGCCTCGCCCTCCGCGCGAACCTCGGTCGGCGGCGACGACGGGAGCGTCCAGCAGAACCCGGCGGCGACGAAGTAGCACGCCGCCACGATCAGGATCAGCGCCGGCGCGCCGAACAGCGTCACGACGATCGGGCCGAGCAGCGCGAACCCGATCGCGAACGCGGCGTTGAGCGTGAGCGTGAACACGCCGTTGGCCGCGAGCAGCTGCTTCTTCGGGACGAGGAACGGGATCATCGCGGCCTCGGCCGGGCCGAAGAACACGGTGATCGTCGACACGACGACGTTCAGGACGAGGATGAACGCGAGGGTCGGGATGGCGAGGAACGTCAGCACGAACGCCACGCCCCGCAGGACGTTCGTGATGATCAGGATCGTGCGCCGGTCGAACCGGTCCACGTAGACGCCGGCGACGGCCGAGAACAGGACGGCCGGCAGGAGGAACGTGAGGATCAGGAGGCTGACCGCCGTCTTCGAGGACGTCGCCTCGAGGATGATCACGGTCAGCCCGAAGATGACCATGTTGCCGCCGATCTGCGTGAACGCCTGGGCGAGCCACAGCAGCAGGAACGGCCGGTTGCGGAAGACGGCGAGGGCGCCACCCTCCCCCTCGTCGCCCTCGATCGGAGCTCCGTTCGGCGCGAGGGCGGCGTCGGCCGGGTCGACTGCGTCACGGGCGGTGGGGCTCGACGGCGGCGCTGATCGCGGGGTCGCCGCGGGTCACGAACTCCAGGATGCGGCGCTCGAGGGTCGGCCGCTCGATCAGCACGTGGCGCTGGCAGGTCTGGCAGCGGAGGCCGATGTCGGCGCCGAGGCGGTCCACCAGCCACGTGTCGCCGCCGCACGGATGGCGGCGCCGGAGCCGGACGACGTCGCCGAGCAGCAGCGCGAGCACCGGGTGGCCTGACATCGCCGGGAGGGTAGCAGAGGGCGTCTCAGAGGCGCGGCTTGCCGAGGACCGGGGCGAGGTCGCGGGTCGTCGCCGGGAGCGTGACCAGGTCCTCGGCCGTGACGGTGATCAGCACGTCGGGGAACCGGGCCGCGAGCTGCGCGATCGGGCCGCCGGCGCGCGTGAGCGACCCCGCCAGCGTCTGCTGCTGGCCGACGGCGACGATGTCGACCGGGTCCGTGAGCGACTCGACGCCGACCATCACGCTGCCCGCCGGCCCGTTCGGGACCTCGCCCTGGACGATACGCGTGTCCCCGACGGCGATGGCCTCGGCGCCGGCGTTGCGCAGCTCGTTGAGCAGCTGCTCCAGCGCGTCGCCGGGGAGCGCACCCGAGACCGTGACCCGGATCCCCGCGCCGACGACGCCGGTCTCGCCCGACCAGCCACGCACGCGGTTGAGGTCCGCGCGCACCTGGACGGCCGACGAGTCGCCGCGGGCGACCCCCGCCGCCAGCGCGTCGTGCTGCTGCTCGAGCGCCGTGACCTCGTCGCGCAGCTGGTTGTTGCGGGTCGTGAGGTTCGCCACGAGCTCGGTCAGGTCCTGGACCGACAGCCCGTTGAGGCCCTGGTCGGCCGACTGCGACTTCAGCTGCACGACGACGAGGAACCCCAGCACGAACAGGACGACCCCGACGGCGATCCGGCCCGATCGACGGCGCATCACGGCGCCCCGGATGGTGCGGCGGACGGCGCCTCGGTCGCGGTCGGCCGGCCGTAGCGCAGGTTCACGGATCCCGCGTAGGCGGGCAGGTCGACCGCCGGCGGGGTCGCGTAGTCGACGCCGATGCCGAACGTCTCCGCCCGGGCGCGGATGAAGTCCGCGAAGCCCGGCGACGCCGTCAGGCGCTCGAGCAGGTCGGGCGCACCGATCGCCGACACCTGGTACGGCGGGGCGACGTAGGCCGAGTTGACGAGGACCGAGCCGCCGATGTCGACGATCGCCGTGGAGACCGTGACCCGCTCGCCGTTGACGGCGACACCCTCGGCCCCGGCCAGCCACAGCTCGTCGACCACGGCGCGCACGTCCTGCCCGGACACGAGGTAGTCGGACCCGTCGCTGCCCTGCGGGACCGCGACCGAGGAATCCGAGAGCTGGATGACGAGGCCCGGGCCGGTCATCGCCACGAGGCCCGCGGCCATCCTCGCCGCCTCGAGCCGGTCGTTGAGGGCCTGGGTCACGGTCGTGCCGCCCTGGCCCGCCGCCTCGAGATCGCCGATGCTCGCCCGGAGGTCGAGGATCCGCTGCTTGAGGTTGTCCTGCTGCGCCTGCAGGTCGAGGGCGGTCGCGATCAGCGGCGTCCGCTCCTGGCTCGTGATCCGGATCCGGGGGCCTTCGGAGGCCAGCTGGGCGGCGATCAGGAACCCCAGGGCAAGGAGCGCGACGCCCAGCGTCACCTGCCAGGTCGGGATGGCGCGGACGCGCGACGCGAGCGCCGCCACGCTACGCGATCCGCAGGCGGCGGCGCGCCACCGCGACGATCAGGACGATCGAGACGACGATGAGCGCGCCGATGCCGAGGACCGCGCCCTGGCTCGATCCGGAGCCGGACGCCGGCGCCACGACAGCTGGTACCGGCGTCGCGGACGGCGTGGGGGCCGCTGCGTCCGGCGTGGCCGCCGCCGCGCTCGGCGACGCCGCCGGCACGACGATCGACCCGGGCGTCGCCGCGGGACCGGTCCAGCCCGAGGGCAGCGGTCCGGCGGGTGCCGGCTGCGGCCCGTACTCCTTGGGCGTCGTGGCCCCGAGGTCGGCGAGCCAGCCCGCCTGGAACGCCGCCAGGTCCTGGCCGAGGGCCTGCGTGAACGCCTCGTCGTCGGTCAGCCCGGCCGAGTACGCGTTGACGAGGCTGACCAGCGCGTCCTGGCTCTGCGTGCGCACGAGGTAGTCGATCGCCGACACCGACTCCGCGTACGCGAGCAGCGTCCGGTCGTAGTCGGTCGGGAACTGGCCACCCAGGGCGACGAGCGGGATCAGCTCGTCCTTCGACGCGGCGTCCTGCACGCGGCCCTTGTCCGACGAGCCGTAGCCCTCGGAGAGGTAGACCGCGAGGCCCTCGTTCAGCCACCGGGGCGGGAACCGGTAGGGGTTGTGCACGGCGGTGTCGAACACGAGGTGCACGAGCTCGTGCGGGATCACGATCCCCACCCACGACTGGTCGATCTCGTCGGGCGTGATCAGCGCGAACAGCGTCCGGATGTCGGCGTGCGCCTGGCCGCCGACGTTCTCCCGGGTGCCGGGCCCGAGCGCCGTCCGGAACGACGCCTCGTCGCCGTAGATGTAGAAGTCGACCGGCTCGTTCTCGGTCACGCCGAGCAGCGTCGCCGTGTCCTTGATCGCCTGCTCCCCGATCCGCAGCGCCTTGTTCGCGAACGCCTGGCCGCCCTCGTACCAGTGGACGGTCATGAGGTCGCCCTTGAGCGTCTTCCAGTCCTGCGTGGTGTCCTCGTAGCGGACGATCTGCTCGGACGACAGCACGGGCGTGGCGCCCGGGGCCGTGAACGCCGCCCAGGTGGCGGCGATCGTGGTGTTGGGCACCACGTGGCCGCCGCCGCTGAGGTCGAGGACGTACTGGACCTGGTCGGTGCCGGTCCCCTGCGGGACCGGGACGTCGACGATGACGGGGCCGAGCGAGTCCGGGAAGCGGAGCCGCAGCTCGACGCGGTCGAGCGGCACGGAGCGCGTGACGGGCACGGTGAAGGTGATCGACTTGTCGTAGACCGTGGTCTGGTCGGGGGTGCCGAACGAGACGTCCGCCGCCGACGCCACGGCCGGTGCCGCGAGCAGCAGGCTGCCGACGAACAGGCTGGCGAGAGCAGCGCTCGCAACGCTCGCGTCGTGGTCGTCGAGATCATCGGCCGGGCGCCCAGGCGAGGCCCGCCAGGCGCAGGATGCCGAGGCCGTTCTGGCTGGCGCCCAGCAGCCCCTCGCGCACGAGCGAGAACGAGGTCCCGTAGCTCACCGGGATCGCCGGCGCCTGGTCGCGCACGATGCCCTCGGCGCGCGCGTAGGCGGCCGCGGCGGTCGCCGGGTCCGCCGCCGAGGTCGCGTCGGCGATCGCGGCATCGAAGTCGGGGTTGGACCAGCCACCCTGGTTGGCGGTCGACCCGGTGCCGAGCAGGACGCCGAGGAAGTCGTTCGGTCCCGGATAGTCGGCGACCCAGGAGATGCTCCAGATCCGCGGCGGATCGGTCGCGAGGCGCGCCTGGTAGGTCTGGAAGTCCATCGTCGCGTAGTCGATCGTGACGCCCAGGTTCTCCTCGAGCATCGTGACGATCCCGCTGTCGTAGCCGGCGCCGTTGGCGATGAACGAGATGGGCCCGAGGTCGGAGCCCTTCGCGTAGCCCGCTTCGGCGAGCAGCGCCCGCGCACCCGCCGGGTCGTAGGCGGGCATGAAGTCGCCCGCCGGCGCACCGGGCATCCCGGCCGGGACCATCCCGGTCGCCGCGACGGACGAGCCGGGCTCGTCGAGCGACGCGAGCCGCTTCCAGTCGACGGCCATCGCGAACGCCTGGCGGACCTTGGGGTTGTCGAACGGGGCCTCGCGCGTGTCGAAGCCGTAGTAGGTCACGGAGAGCGACGGGTCGCTGCGCAGCGACGGCCCCAGGTCCTTGTCATAGGCGAGCCAGCCGGCGTCCACGAACCCCACGGGCGTCACGTCGACGTCGCCCGCCACGAACGCGTCGACCGGGCTCTGGCCCTTGAGGTCGGTGAGCATCCGGACGGTCCCGATCGCGGGCTTGCCCGCCCAGTAGTGCGGGTTCGCCGAGAGCACGAAGGCATCGGGCTCGACGCTGGCGAGCGTGTAGCCGCCGCTCCCGACGAGCGTGCCGGGGTCCGGGGTGATCTCGGCCTCGCCGGCTGACGGCGGCACGACCGCGAACGGGGCGCCCGACACGATGGCCGGCAGGTCGCCCCCGCCGCGCTCCATGTCCACGATCACGGTGCGGTCGCCGTCGGCTCGGACGCCGAGCGTCGTGACGTCCGTCGAGGCGCCGCTCAGCAGGTCGCGGGCGCCCTTGACGTCGGCGATGAGCGAGGCCAGCGGCGACGGGTGCGCGGGGTCGAAGAGGCGGCGCCAGCTGTGGACGACGTCGCGCGGCGGTCAGCGGCGAGCCGTCGCTGAACTCCAGGCCGTCGCGGAGCGTGAACGTGACCTGGCGCCCGTCGTCGCCGATCGCCCACGACTCGGCCAGCGCGGGACGGACGGTCAGCGACGGGTCGACCGCGGTGAGGGTCTCGTAGAGCTGGCTCACGTACGAGGCGCTGCCGAGGTCGCCGTGGCGCGCCGGGTCGATGGACGCGGGTGTTCCCGCGACGACCGTGACGGTGCCCGGGTCGGCGGCGGCGACCGCCGCGGGACTCTGGCTGCCGCCCGAGGACGGCCACATGCTGACGGCCAGCGCGCCGGCGACGATGAGGGCCATCGCGGCCGCGACCGTCCGGCGGCGCCTCGACGGCGGCTGCACCGGGCCGCCCGGGATCGACCAGTCGGGCGAGTCGGGGGGCGGCGGCGGGCCGAAGGCCGGCGGCGGGGCCGGCGGCGCTGGGGTCAGGTCGTCCTCCACCGGGGCCCCTCCGGCAGCACGAGACGATCAGGCCGACGAGTCACGGCGGGAGTATACGGGCGGTCGCCCGAGGGGCTCGGCGGGCAGCAAATGAGGCCTCGCCGTGCGACACCGCCGGGGGAACGATGCTGTCCTGCGAGGCCTCTGACTAAGGAACGTGGGCGCGCCCGTTTCGTTATGGCGTCCCGCACGAGATTTCTCGTGATGTTCACGATCGTTGCCGGCCCGGATCCCCGATCGCGTCCCAGCCGTAGGATGGCGGGATGATCGACGCTCGACCCAGGGCCCCGGCGATGAGCGGCCTTTCGCTGCGCAACACGCTCAGCCGGCGCGTCGACACCGTGCCCATTCCGGCCGACGGGCCGGTGCGCATGTACACCTGCGGGCCGACCGTCTACCGGTGGGCGCACATCGGCAACCTGCGCAGCTACCTGCTGGCGGACTTCATCCGCCGGACGCTGCTGTACCACGGCGTCCCGGTGCTGCACGTGAAGAACATCACGGACGTCGGCCACCTGCGCGACGAGCGCTTCGACCGAGGCGAGGACCGGATGCTCGTCGCCGCCGGGCTCGAATCGAAGACACCGGCCGAGATCGCCGACGCCTACGAGGCCGGGTTCCACGAGGACGAGGCCCTGGTCAACATCCTCCCCGCCCACGTCTTTCCACGGGCGACGGAGCACGTGCCCGACATGCTCGAGCTCGCCGTTCGCCTCGAGTCGCTCGGCCACGCCTACCTCTCCGAGGACCGCAACCTCTACTACTCGGTGTCGTCGTTCGCCGACTACGGGCGGCTCTCGGGCAACACGCTCGACCTGCTGCGGGCCGGGCACCGCGGCGAGGTCGAGCCCGACAAGCGCGACAGCGCCGACTTCGCGCTCTGGAAGGCCGCCGGCGAGGGGCGGATCCTCCGCTGGCCGAGCCCCTGGGGCGAGGGGTTCCCGGGCTGGCACCTCGAGTGCTCCGCGATGGCGATGCGCTACCTCGGGCCCGACTTCGAGATCCACACCGGCGGCATCGACAACGTGTTCCCGCATCACGAGGACGAGATCGCGCAGTCGACCCCGATCACCGGCGGCCCGCCGGTGCGCCTCTGGGTCCACGGGGAGCACCTGCTCGCGGCGGGCCGCAAGATGGCCAAGTCGACCGGCAACTTCGAGCGGGTCACCGAGCTCCGCGATCAGGGCATCGACCCGCTCGCGTTCCGGTACCTCGCGCTGACCGTGCGCTACGGCCGCAAGCTCAACTACTCGGCCGACTCGATCGCGGCGGCCGGCGCAGCGCTCGCGTCGCTCCGCGGCCACCTCGCGGCGCTCGGTCCCCCACCGGCCGACGGCCCGTGGGCGGCGCCCGTGCCGCTGCGCGCCGGGTCGGCCGGTCCGCGACCCGTCGGGATCGCGAGTGGCGTGGCGGGCCACCAGGCGGCGCAACCCGATCCCGCGGCCGCCACCGCCGCCGGGTCGCCCCTCGTCGACCGAGCGGCGCTCGCCGGCGCCCCTCCCCTGTCCCCCGCCGGGCGGGCGCTCCACGAGCGGTTCGTGGCGGCGATCGACGACGACCTGGACCTGCCCACGGCGCTCGCCGTGATCCGGGAGACGCTCCGGGCCGACCTGCCCGCCGACGAGCGCCGGTGGCTCGTGCTCGACGCCGACCTCGTGCTCGGCCTGGACCTCGACCTCGCCTGGGCGTCGGGGGACGACCAGCTCCCCGCGGGCGCGGCGGCGCTGCTCGCCGAGCGCGTGCGAGGCTCGCGAGGCGCGCGACTGGGCGCGGGCGGACACGCTGCGCGACGAGCTCGCGGCGATGGGCGTCGAGCTGACCGATGGGCCCGGCGGGACGACCGCCCGCCGCCGGGACGCCTGAGCCGGCGCCTTACCGGGGACCGAGCAGCAGGTCTCGCCGGGTCGCGTACTGCTTGAGCACGCGGTAGAAGTTCCGTTTCGACAGGCGGTCCCGTTCGGCCTCCGGCAACGAGGTCCAGCCGCGGTGCTCGTGACGGACGACGTCCGGTCCCTCGACCCTGACCGCCCGGCGTGGCCGCGGCATCGATGCGAGGTCAACGACGAAGTCCGCGACGGCCGCGTCGTCGGCGTCCTCGTCATCGGCCTCCTCGTCGTCATCGACCGCGAACGGGTCGCGCAGGACCAGGCTCCACCAGATGTCGAGGTTGCGGTAGAACGCGAAGTGCTCGTCCAGGGGCCCGCGGGCGACGTAGTCCGCGCGCCGGAACGCCTGCGCATAGCCCTCGATCGCGACGACGTCGATCGTCCCGGCCGGTGGCTCCTCGTAGGAGCGGAGGTCGTCGGTCACGAGGCCGAACGGGCCGGCCACGGCGACGTCCGGGTCGGCCAGCGCGGCGACGAGCGGCGTCAAGAGGTCGTCACGCGGCTCGACGCTCGTGTCGAGCAGCACGACCACGGGCGCCGCGGCCCGCCGGATCCCGCAGTTCAGCGCCGCCGCATACCCGAGCCGGGCGCTCGTGCGGACGACCTCGATGGTCACGCCCGCTGGGTCCGGCTCCGCCGTCGTGACGCCGGCGAGCGCGAGCTCCTGCTCCGCCGACGGCCCGTTCGCGACCACCACGACGTGCGTGCCCGCCGGTGACGTCGCGCTCAGCGCATCGAGCGCTCGGGAGACGTCCGCGGGCCAGTCGGTCGCGACCAGGACGACCGTCGCGACGCCGATCGGCTCGTCGTCGAGCCGCGATGGCACCGAGGCGCTCGAGCCGTACTGCTCCACGCCGCCGTCGACGACATCCGCGGGCGCCGCCCGCTCCAGCGAATAGAGCGAGGCCGCGTCGACGACCTTCCAGCCGGCGGCCTCGATCTGGGCCCGGAGGGCGTCGGCGGTCTCGAAGTCACGCGCCCGACGAGCGGCGGACCGGGCGTCCGCGAGCGCGCGGACCTCGTCGGGGACGTCATCGGGTGCCATCGCGGCGAGGATACCGGGCGCGGTTCCGCGACCTCGGAGGCGAGCGGCGCGATCAGCTGCCGCCGAGCGGGTTGATCTCGGCCTTGCTGCCGGCGAACGCGAAGAACAGCAGGTCGGTCATCTCGAAGGTCGTCGCGTTGCGGCCGAGCGTCGGGCGCCACGCCGGGTTGCGAACGATCGAGAACCGGCTGCCCTCCATCGCCCGATGGAACGTCTCGGCGACGATGCGCCCGCCGACGCCGCGAAGCCTGCCGCCGTTGGTCTCCGCCTCGCGCAGGATGTAGAACCACAGCGGCGTGTTGGCCACGAGGGCGTCCTTCTGCGCCGCCGTCAGCTCGTCGAGCACCGCGCCGCCGCTGCCATCGAGGATCTGCGGCCCGCGTGAGCGGGCGTCACGCTGACGCCGAGACCGTTGAGCTTCGTGGCCATCTGCTGGCCGCTCGCCAGCTTCACCATCGCGCCCCGGGTCAGGTTGCGGAACGCGAGGTTGCGCCGCAGGTCGCCGAACGGGATCGAGTTGGCGCCGCCGAACACGTGCGGGCGGCAGGTTCCCCAGCGGATCGGTGATCCGCGTGTCGATGCGCCTGGCCTTGTTGACGGTGGCTCGCGGGCTTGAGCCCCGGATGCCCGCCGGCCGCGAAGTCGTAGATGCGCCGGAAGTCGGCGACCCAGCTGGTGATCAGCCGGATCTCGGCACCGAGGTCGCCGCCCGAGGCCGGAGAACTGGAACATGTACTCCAGCGCCCCGCCGGATCCCGAGAAGATCCGGTTCCAGTTGTAGGTCGCCCGCACCATGCTGTGCCCGAGGCGGAACGCCGCGACCGAGAACTCGACCGGCATCGCCGGCACGGAGTCCGGCGTCGCGCCGGGCTCGACCAGCTTGCGGCCGTTGGTGAAGACGTCGTCGAGCACGGCCGGGTCGCAGATCCGCGGCAGGTAGTCGTGGCGGATCAGCCACTGGTAGTGGAGGCTGACCTTCTTGCGGGCCCGCGTGAACCGCTGCGTGTCCGGGACCGACGCGGGCAGCTTGTCGAGCACCCGGTTGTGGAAGCGGATCATCGCGAGGTGGGTCTGCGCGACGATCAGGTTCTCGTCGTTGCGCGGGTCGGCGATCAGCGCGACGCGCTTGGCCTTCTTCGTGGCCCCGGTGCCCACCCGCGGCAGGTCGTGTCCCGCCTTGGCGCCGTCGGGCGGCACCGCGATCGTCGTCCCGGTCTTGCAGGTGCAGCCCGTCGACCGCGTAGAACTTCGCGGATCCCGCGTCACCCGGCCCGTTGCCGTACAGCGAGTCGAGATCGAGCCGCGGCGAGCGACCCTGCAGCATGTCGACCGGGCGGACGTCCTCCCCGAGCATCACCGTCGTCCGGTCCATGGTCAGGTCGTGGTCGATGAACTGGCCGAGGTAGGTGTACCCGGCCGGGATGCCGCTGTTGCCGCCGCCCTCGGCGACCATCGCGCGGCCGAGCTTGCGGATGATGCCCGCGCCGATCGCCGTCCCCTTCGGACCGACCCGGATGAACCGGAACGGCGGCGCCTGGTCGGCCGCGAGCAGGACTGGCGCCGCGACGACCGGCGGCGCCTGGTCGTCGACCGGGTCCGATCTCGTTGATCGGGTCCGGCGCCTCCCCGTGCCGCCCGCCGACCTCGGTGGTGACCAGGCCCTCGCCCAGGATGAAGAAGCTCTCCGACCCGTGCCGCATGACACCCACCCCCGGGCAGGGCGCCCTGGTCGACCGGCGTCAGGCTACAGAGCGCGTCGCGGGCCTATTGTCGGCCACCTGTCGACTCCCGCCCGGCGGGTCAGCCCGCGTCGTCGTCGTCAGCGGCGGGTGCCTGGCCGATCTCGTCGGCATCGTCGACGTTCGGCGACAGGACCTCGCCGTCCGCGTCGATCCCCTCCCCGCCGAGGGCGATGTCAGTCGACCTCGCGCCGCCCGCCTCGCGCAGCTGGGCGCTGAAGAACTCGAGCGCCGTCTTGGTCTTCGTCTGCTGCGTGCCGGCCCCGACCGTGATGCCGTGCGCCTCGAGGTACTGCCTGGCGTCCCGCGCAACGGTCATGGCCTCGCTCGGCATGCACCTGGTCGACAGCTCGAGGATCCGGGTGCCGTCGGGGTAGAACCAGGCCTCCGCGACGAACCGGCGGGTGATCGACGTGGCCTGGAAGACGGACTTGAGGATGAACGTGGGTCCGAGCAGCTGCAGCGCGTCGAGGTCGATGTCGGCGGGGGCATGCTCCTTGTAGAACGCGCGCTGATCCTTCGTGAACAGCTTCCGGAGCGGCAAGTCCCCGCGCACCGCGTCGCGGATCTCGTCGCCCGAGGAGCGCCCCTTCAGGGATGCGGAACAGACGCCGATCAGCCCGGGCAGCACGTCCACCTCGACGTTGAAGGAGGGCGACTTGCGGAGCTCCTGGGGAAGGTCGCCGGGGACGACGGGCCGCAGCTTGACGACGGTGTCGCCCCGGCCGCCCTGGATCCGTCGCGCGCGGACGACGACGCCGGCCTGGTTGAGCCGCAGGTCGGGCGTGTCGAAGAAGAACACCTGGCGCGGCTGCGCCTCGACCGGATCGATCGCCAGCCTGGCGATCGTCGTTCGATGCTCGTCGGGGACGACGGTCATCTTCAGCTCGACCGAGTCGGAAGCACTCGATGTCGCGGAACAGCTCGGCGATCTCGATACCAGCCGCCAATGCGCTGCTCGTGCGCCTCGGACGTCATCGATGTTCCTCCCCCGGGCCTGGACCGGGAACCTCTAGTTGCCGAAGCGCTCGGCCAGCACGCCGTGCCGGAGCCCGCGGTCGCTGACCGTGAGCGCGTCGCTGCCGAGCTTGTCCATGACCGTCCGTACGACGAGTGCGCCGGCGAGGATCACGTCCGCACGCTTGGGCTGGAGGCCGACGATCGAACGGCGGGCCTCGGTGTCGCGGGTCCGGTAGAGCTCGATCTGGCGGTCGATCTCGTCACGCTCGAGGACCGTGCCCTGGACCACGTCCGGGTCGTACACGGCCAGCGCGTGCTTGACGGCCGTCAGGTTCGTGACCGCGCCGCCGATCCCGAACAGCGTCTCGGGACGCTCGTGGCCGTCGACGCGAGCGAGTCCCTCGGCGATCGCCGCCCGTGCCTCGTCGAGCACCGCGACCGAGACCGCGCCGGCCAGGCCGAACTGCTCGGTGAAGCGCACGGCACCGACCTCGACGCTGAACCGCTCGTCGACCCGGGTGCCGTGGCCGAACGTGAGCTGCGTGCTGCCGCCGCCGGTGTCGAACACCACGACCGGCTCGTCCTTGAGCCCGAGGCCCGCGAGCACCGCGATGTACGCGAGCCGGCTCTCCTCCTCGCCCGGGATGACCTCGATGGCGACGCCGGTCCGCTCACGGATCGTGCGCACGACGTCGTCGCCGTTGCGGGCGATGCGCAGGCCCGCGGTGCCGACGGCGACCAGGGCGCGGACGCCGAGCTCGCGCGCCTCGGCGGCCATGCCCGCGATGGCGTCCGCCGTCCTCGTCGTCGCCTCGGGCGAGATCTCGCCGGTCCGATCGAGGCCCTCGCCGAGGCGCGTGAGCTCCGCACGGTCGACGACCGGGTGCAGCGTCCCGTCCGGGGACCGTTCCGCGACGTCGAACTTGACCGAGTTCGTGCCCGCGTCGATGACCGCGTAGCGCTCCGGCCGACCCTCGAGCGCGGCCCGGAGACCGACCGGGTAGCTCATGTTGTCGTACCCGCCGAGCCCGACCGACGCGACGGCCGCGGTGACCGCGGCGGCATCCTCGGACTCGATCGCGATCGTCCGGGTCGGGATCCCGTCGACCGTCACGTCGGAGACCTCGGACGTGCACCCGCCGACGGTGTAGCGCACGCGCCGCTTGTGCACGCTGACGGCACGCAGGACGCCCGACGGCGCGACGAGCTCGTCGACGAACTGGTCGAGGGTGTAGTCGCCGCGAGCCAGCGTCGGGACGGGCAGCCGGAGCGCCTCGAAGACCTTCGCCACGTCTGACGCGGCGAGCGGGAAGCCCGCCTTCATCACCGGCTCCCAGCGCTCGAGCCCGGCGGCGTCCGTCTCGCGCAGGACCTTGATGTCCATCAGGTCCGCGCGGACCTTGACGTTGTCACCGGCGCCGCCGACGAGGTACACCTCGTCGCTCTCCTGGACGGCGCCCGGGGTCATGGCCGCGAACCGCGCCTCGGCGATCCCGAACCGGCTGCCGAAGGTCCGCCACTCCCAGCGCGGGATGATGACGCCCAGGGCGGAGCTCACCGCCCGACCTGGATGATGCCGTTCCAGAGCACGTAGTGCGAGCGCCACGTGTCGGTGTGGATGATCTTCCCGCCGTGGTTGCGGACGACGCGCGACACCGACACGTCCATCCCGTCGGCCGGGTACTCGGTCTGCTCGCGGACGCCGGGCGGGAGGGTGCTGACGTATTCGGTCGACGTGTGCGACTGCAGCACGTTCGACACCGACGGCTTCGAGAGGCTCACGGTCCGGCCGTCGGGGATGCCCCAGATCTCGTAGCGCACCCAGCCGACGCCGCCCGCGGTGTAGCGGTAGCTGCGGATCACGATCGGGTGCTTCATGTCGTTCGTGAACGACATCGTCTGGCCGACGCTGCCGCCCATCTTGGACACCGTCGCGTCGAGGCCCAGCGGGTAGCGGTAGATGTAGTACTTGTGATTCGAGCGCGCGCCCATCTGCAGGCCCGCGCGCATCGCGGCGTTGAACAGCGTCGTGGAGCTCGAGCACATCCCGCCGCCGAGCGCGCCCGTCGGCTCCGTGTGGTCGCCGGCGATGAAGCCGCCAGGGCCGAAGCCGCGGCCGGACGTCACCGGCCCGATCGCGCTCCACCACTCGAAGCGCTGGCCCGGGTAGAGCACGGTGCCGTCGATGATCTGCGCCGGGCGCCAGATGTTGGCGCCGAAGAAGTTGTGGTCGCTGACCGGGAACCACGTCTTCCACATCCCGAGCATCTGCATCAGGGGGCCCTTCTTGACGGCCTCCTCGGTGGTCACCTTCGGGGGGATCCTCGCGATCTTGACCGCGACCGGCGCCATCGCCACGCCGGACGCCCGGTGCAGGAGCGCGTCCCGGATCGCCGCGGCGGTCGCGGCCGGGTCGAGGCGCAGGCCGTCCTTCCCGGCGGCGACGCCGACGATGTGCCCGCCCGGCGCCCGCAGGTACGCGGCGTTCAGCGGGGCACGGCGGACGCCCTTGGCGACCTTCTTGAGCGCCTTCTGGATCTTGGCGACGTCGGCGACCGGCTGGACCGACCCGTCCGCGGCCGTCCCGAACCCCAGCCAGCTCTTCACGGTCGCCGCGGGGATCTTCCACTTCTTGTCCCGGAAGGTGACGACGACCCGGCCGCCACCCATCTGCTGCGCCGACGTCTTCGCGGCCGCGATCTCGGCGTCGTCGTGTGCCGGGGGGATCACCGTGGACTGGGCCTGGACGCGGACCTCGGCGGGTGCGTCGAGCCGGCTCACGACCTCGATCGCCGCGGCGGTGGCCGCCGAGCCGTCGTAGGCGGCCCCCACCTGGGCGCCGATCGTGTACGGCCCCTTGGGCCCCTGGACGATCGCCGCGTCCACCGGCGCCCGATCGAGGGACGAGAGCGCGTCCTTCACGTTCGCCGCCAGCGCGGCCGGGTCGAGCTGGAGCGTCGGCTGGATGTCGTGTCCGGTCAGGGCCAGCCGTACCTCGCCCAGGGCCCGTTCGGCGGTCGTGCCGTCGCGCCCGGTCTCGAGCGCCTCCTGGACCATCGCGTCGGTGTCGACGTGGCGCCCGAACCGCGCGTACGGGACCGAGACGTCACCCGCGTCGGTCTCGACCACGACGCGGCCGGTGGTGACGGGGTCGTAGGCCTTCTCGAGTGCGGCCGTCGCCTGGGCGCGGTCCATCCCGGCGAGGTTGATCCCGGCCGCGGTGACGCCCGGCAGGATTCGCGCCTCGTAGCTCCGGTCCCAGGTGATCAGCGCGCCCGCGGCGATGCCGGCGACCGCGGCGAGGCCGATGGCGAAGCCGAAGACGAAGCCGACGAACAGCCGAAGCCGGCTCCGACGACGCGGGGCGACCGCCGACGACGGCGCGTCGGCCGGGGCGGTCAGGACTTCGTCGATGGCGGCCATGGCCCACGCATGATGCCGTATGAATCGCCCACCGACGACAGGTAATTTGGGGGGTATGTGGGCCATCCGGTGGGGTTGGGTATGGCTGATCGACGCTCGTAGGACCGTCAGGTCGCCGGGCGGCGCGGCGCCTCGAAGCTGATCATGTCCGCGATGCGCCGGAAGCCCATCGCCCCGTAGACGGGCACGCCCATCTCGCTCGACTGCAGGATCGCGGCCACGCAGCCCCATCGGGCGCCCGCGCCGATCGCCTCGGCGGTGATCGCGCGGCCGATCCCCCGCCGCCGGTAGGCCTCGTCCGTGTGGACGCCGTAGATGCCGACGACCGGCCCCGAACGCACGGCGAAGGACGTCGCGACCAGCCGATCGCCGACGTAGCCGCTGATGAGCTGGACGTCGGGGTCGAGGGCGATCCCCGGCCCGATCGTGTGGCCCGCACGCTCGACGGCCTCCTCGGAGCCGGCGAAGGCGCGCAGCCACTCGCCATAGGTGACGACGTCGACCATCTCGACCCGCAGCTCGGGATGCCCCGGCGCCGGCAGGACGGGTGTGAGCGCCATGACCGGCGAGGTCCAGGGATCGCGCCGAAGGCCAAGCGACTCGAGGGCCGTCGCGAGCGCCGGGTCCGGTTCCGATGGCCCGAGGTGGACCGAGCCCGGCAGGCCGAGCCCGTCGATCCACGCGAGGGCCGCGAGGACGTCGTCCGGCTCCGTCCCCGGGATGCCGGCGACGACCGCGTTCCAGAAGCCGATGAACGGATGCCCGCTGGCGACCGCGATCGCCCGCCCGAAGCGCCGCGAGGCGCCGGAGACCGGCCACGTCGCGTAGCGCGCGACCGCCTCGTACGCGGACACCACGTTCGTGACGGCGGCGTCGATCAGCGCTCGGTCGTCCACGCGCTGACTGTAGCCGTTGCGAACGGCGGTCAGTCCGCCGCGATGCGGATCCCGACGTGGGCCGCGAGCAGCGGGGCGAGGTCGATCAGCTGGTCCGGCGCTCAGCGTCGCGCCCTGGAGGCCCGTGACGCTGCCGATCGTGTGCAGGCTCGCCCTCGACAGGTCGACGTCGGCCAGCCGCGCCCCCGAGAGGCCGAGCACGCCGATGTCGCAGCCGGGAAACCGCACGAAGCGCAGGTCCGCCTCGCCCAGCTCGAGCTCGCCGATCACGCAGTCCTCGAGCACCGTGTTCGACACCTTCGCGCCGCTCAGGTCGAGGAAGTCGAGCTTGATCCCGCGCAGGCGGACGCCGCTCCACGCCGCCGAGGAGGCCGTCAACGCCCCGAGGCGCCCGCCGCTGAGGATCGAGTCGCGCCATGTCCCCTCGGCGGCGTTGACGCTCGTGGCGTCGTTGTCCGCGAGGAGCGTGTCGGTGATCCGCGCGTGCCGCAGGTCGAGATCGTCGAGCCGGCAGCGCTCGATCCGGCAGCCCATGAACGCCGCCGACCTCGCGTCCTGCCCGGCGAGGTCCCGCTCAGAGAGGTCGAGGGCCTCGTAGTCGCCGTGCGGCTCGAGCGCGGCATCCGACCAGGCCGTCAGCGTCGGCGTGACGATCCGCTCGGGCGGCTCGCGCCGCGTGGTTCCGGTACCGGCCATCAGCGAAGACTAGCCTCGCTGCCACGTCAGCGGCCGGGTGACCGCCGGCGGTCGATGACGATGGCCGCGCCGAGCGCGCTCACCACGAGGAGGACGATCAGGCCACCCAGCTGGAGGAACCCGGTGGACACCCGGCCCAGCGGCGTGCCCAGGGTGTCCGTGTCGGTCGGCGGCGCGCTGCTCGCGACCGTGATCGTCAGCGTCGTGTCCGAGCACAGCTGCTGGTCGTTCGGGCTGCAGATCCGGTAGACGACCTCGTCCGTGCCGGCGAAGCCGGGATCGGGCGTGTAGATGATCGATCCGATGCGCGCCGTCCCATGCGAAGGACCCGAGACGATGATCGGGGCACCGGCGTCGCCGATGTCGTTGGCCTGGACGTCGACCTCGACGGTCTGGCCCTCGCTCGTCACCTGGGCATCGGGCACCGCGACCGGGAACACCGAGACGGTCACCGTGCCGGTGTCGCACGCGGACAGGATGGCGTCATCGCAGCCCTGGATCGTGAACGTGTCCTGGCCCGTGTAGGTACCCGTCGGCTGGTAGGTGAACGATCCGTCCTGGGCGACGGTCGCGGTCCCGTGGGTGGGCGCAGCGGAGATCGTCAGCGTGACGGTCTGGCCGGTGTCCGGATCGGTGACGGTGACGGCCCCGGTGACCGCGACCGTCGCATCGGTCGAGACCGCGGCGTCGCCGATGACCGGCGGCGTGTTGCCGACGGTGAACGTCCCGGGCACGTAGGTGATCGCGTAGTTGGCGAGCCCGGTCCCGACGGCGGCCGAGATGGTGATCGAGTAGGTCCCCGGTGCGGCCAGCGTGGCGGCGCCCGGGCTGGTGATCGTCGCCGAGTCGACGGTGTCGCCGTTCACGAGGCCCGCCGTGGTGAACTCGGTCCCCGTGAAGGTGAACGCGACGCCGAAGGCCTTGGACTGGTCGTCGGCCGTGATCGTGAGGTCGGCGGGGTTGACCGTCAGCGTGCCGTCGACGTACGTGATCGCGTAGTTCGCCAGGCCCGTGCCCACGGCAGCCGACGCCGTGATCGCGTACGGGCTCAGGGCGACGGTGGCGGTCGCCGGAGCGCCCGCGCTGGTGAGGGTGACGCTGTCGACGGCGTCCGCGCCGAGGAGGCCGGTCGTCGTGAACTCGGTGCCGGCGAAGGTCACGGTGTCGCCGTAGGTCTTCGTCGCATCGTCGGCCGTGATCGTGAGCGTCGCGGCGAGGATCTCGTTGTCGACGGTGCCGGCCGCGTCGTTGTAGTTGCCGTTCGGGTCCGTGAACGTCCAGGCGTCGGTGGTGGCGCCGACGGCGGTGTGGGTCGTCGCCGACAGGTCCAGATCGGCGGTCAGGTCCTCGCCGAGCGCGCCCGTCGCCGTTCCGGTGGCGGTGTGCGGCAGGGCGTCGTACGTCACCGAGTAGCCGGTGACCACGATGACGGCGTCCGCCTTGCCGATGGTCAGCGTCCCGTTGACGTACGTGATCGTGTAGTTGTCGAGGCCGGTCCCGACGGCGGCCGACGGGATGATCTGGTACGGGCTCAGGGCCACCGAGGCCGCGGCGGGCGCACCCGCGCTGCTGAGGGTGACGCTGTCGACGGTGTCCGCGTTGAGGAGGCCCGCCGCGACGAACTCGGTGCCCGCGAACGTCAGCGTGTCGCCGAACGTCTTCGTCGCGTCGTTCGCGGTGATCGTGAGCGGGGCCGGCTCCACGAACAACAGGCCGTCGACGTAGGTGATGACGTAGTTGTCGAGGCCGGTGCCGACCGCGGCGGACGGCGTGAGCGGGTACGGGCTACCGGAGACCGGGGCCGTGGCAACGGCGCCGGTGCTGAAGAGCGTGACGCTGTCGACGGTGTCCCCGTTGAGCAGGCCGAAGGCCTGGAACTCCGTCGGATCGAAGCCGACGGCCTGGCCATACGTCTTGACGGCGTCGTTGGCGGCGATCGTGAGGACGGCCTGGCTCACCGTGAGCTGGCCGTCGGCGTAGGTGATGGCGTAGTTGCGCGAGCCCGGTGCCGACCGCGGCGGATGCCACGATCGCGTACGGGCTACCGGCCACCGTGGCCGTCGCGGCGGCGCCGGCGCTCGAAAGGGTCACGCTGGTGACGGCGTCGGCGTTCTGGAGCCCGATGGTCGTGAACTCCGTGCCCGCGAAGGTCACGGTCTGGCCGTAGGTCTTGGTCGCGTCGTCGGCGGTGATCGTGAGCGGCGCCAGGTCGACGGTCAGAGTGCCGTTCACGTAGCTGATCGTGTAGTTCGCGAGCCCGGTGCCGACGGCATTCGACGGCGCGATCGGATACGGGCTGCCGGCGACCGTGGCCGTCGCCGCCGCGCCGGCGCTGGCGAGCGTCACGCTGCTGACGGCGTCGGCGTTCTGGAGGCCGCTCGTCGTGAACTCGGTGCCGGCGAAGACGACCGCCTGGCCGTAGGTCTTGGTCCGGTCGTCGGCGGTGATCGTCAGGGCGGCCGGGCCGACCGTGAGCGTCCCGTTCGTGTAGCTGATCGCGTAGTTGGCGAGTCCGGTCCCGATCGCCGCAGACGGCGTGATCGGGTACGGGCTGCCGGCGACCGTCGCCGTCGCGGCGGCCCCCGGGCTCGCGAGCGTGACGCTCGTCACGCTGTCCCCGTTGAGCAGGCCGCTCGGTCGTGAACTCGGTGCCGCGCGAAGACGACCGCCTGGCCGTAGGCCTTCGTCCGATCCGTGGCCGTGACCGACAGGCGGCGCCGTGTTGACGGTGAGGCTGCCGTTCACGTAGCTGATCGCGTAGTTCGCGAGACCGGTGCCGATGGCGTTCGAGGGCGTGATCGGGTACGGGCTGCCGGCGACCGTGGCCGTCGCTGCCGCGCCGGCGCTCGTGAGCGTGACGCTCGTGACCGTGTCGGTGCCGAGCAGGCCGCTCGTCGTGAACTCGGTGCCGGCGAACGTGACCGTCTGGCCGTACACCTTCGTCCGGCTGTTGGCGGTCACGGTCAGGGCGGCGGGCGTGATCTGGAACGACGCGCTCGCGGTGCCGGTCAGGCCGGTCGCGGTCGCATTGAGGGTGTACGTCCCGACCTGGTTCACGGTCAGGTTGTTGAACGTGGCGACCCCGGCGACGGCGGCATGGGTCAGCGTCCCGCCGAGCGTCGGGCCGGCCGGGGCGAGCGTCAGGGTGATCGACGCGGTGCTCTCGGTGACGACCAGGCCGTTGTCGTCGAGCACGGCGACGGTCACGGCCGGCGTGATCGTCGCGCGGTAGACGGTGTCGGTCGGCTGCTGGACGAACCCGAGGTGCGTGGCGCGATTCCACGTGACGCTGTTGTCGGTCGAGGTCGAGGCGGTGTTGTTGTTGCCCGCGAGGTCCGTGGCCCGTCCCGCCGGGATCGTGGCGGTCACGGTCCCGGAGACCGTCATGCCGGTGACGGCGACGAGATAGGTCGTCGGGCCACCCGTCACGGTCCCGGTCTTCGTTCCGCCCGAGGTCCCGGCGACCGTGACGTCACCCGTGGCGAACCCGGTGACCTGCTCGCTGAACGTGGCGGTGAAGTTGATGGGGCTCGCGTTCGTGGGATCGGGCTGGCCGACCGCCTGGTTGATCGTGACCGTGGGGGCCGTCCGATCGATCGTGACCGTCGGTCCGTCGGTCTGGGCGTTCTGGTTGCCCGCCGCGTCCGCGACGGCGTTGGTCCGGACGCGGACGATCACGGTGCCGGCGGAGCAGCCGGTGGCCGTCACGGTGTAGGCGGCGCCGGATCCGGTGATGGAGCCGAAGTTGCAGCCCGTCGACGGTCCCGACGTTGGAGAAGTCGGCCGTTCGGTCAGCCCGGTCACGGACTCGCTGAAGGTGATGTCGAAGACGAGCGTCGTGGCGTTGGTCAGGTTGTCCGTGTTCGACGCACCGGTGTCGGAGGCCGCCTGCAGGTCGATGGTCGACCGTCGGCGCCACGTTGTCCCACGTGACCGTGTTGTCGGTCGAGGTCGAGGCGGCGTTGCGGGTTGCCGGCGGGGTCGGTGGCCACGCCCGCGGCGATCGTCGCGACGACCGTGCCCGGGCCGGTCATGCCGGTGACGGCGACGTTGTAGGTCGTGGGTCCGCCGGTGACGGTGCCGGTCAGGGTGCCGCCCGCGGTGCCGCCCAGGGTCACGTCGCCCGTCGCGAAGCCCGTGACGGCCTCGCTGAACACGACCGTGAAGTTGATGGTGGCGCCGTTCGTCGGGATCCGCCTGGCCGGCCGCCTGGTTGATCGTGACGGTCGGGGCGACGTTGTCCCAGGTGACCGAGTTGTCGGTCGATGTCGAGGCGGCGTTGTTGTTGCCCGCGAGGTCGGTCGCGACAGCGGCAGGGATCGTGGCGATCGACGGTGCCCGAGCCGGTCATGCCGGTGACGGCGACGTTGTAGATCGTCGGGCCGCCGGTGACGGTGCCGGTCAGCGTGCCGCCCGCGGTGCTGCCGGTGAACGTGACGTCGCCCGTGGCGAAGCCGGTCACCGCTTCGCTGAACGTGACCGTGAAGTTGATCGTGGCCGCGTTGGTGGGGTCGGCCTGGCCGGCGGCCTGGTTGATGGTGACCGTCGGCGGCACGTTGTCGAAGGTGACGCTGTTGTCGGTCGAGGTCGACGCGGCGTTGCCGTTGCCGGCGGTGTCGGTCGCGACGCCCGCGGCGATCGACGGCGATCGACCGTCCCGGACGCCGGTCATGCCCGTGACCGCGACGTTGTACGTGGTCCCCGAGCCCGTCACGGTGCCGGTCTTCGCCCCGCCCGCCGTGCTCCCGGTGAACGTGACGTCACCCGTGGCGAAGCCCGTGACGGACTTGCTGAACACGACCGTGAAGTTGATCGGGCTCGTCTTGGTCGGATCGGCCTGGAGCGCCGCCTGGTTGATCGTGACGGTCGGCGGCACGTTGTCCCACGCGACCGTGTTGTCGGTCGAGGTCGAGGCCAGGTTGTCGTTGCCGGCGGTGTCCTTGGCCACGCCCGCGGCGATGGTCGCGGTGACCGTGCCGGGCGTGGTCATGCCCGGTGACGGCGACGTTGTAGGTCGTCCCGGAGCCCGTCACGGTGCCGGTCAAGGTGCCGCCCGCGGTGCCGCCGAGCGTGACGTCGCCCGTGGTGAAGCCGACCGCGATCGAGCTGAACACCACCGTGAAGTTGATCGGGCTGGTACCGGTCGGATCGGCCTGGCCAACGGCCTGGTCGATCGTGACCGTCGGCGGGACGACGTCCCACGTGACCGCGTTGTCGGTGAACGTCGACGCAACGTTGAGGTTGCCGACCGCGTCGATGGCGACGCCGGCGGGATGGTCGCGGTGACCGTGCCCGAGATCGTCATGCCCGTGACCGCGACGTTGTAGGTCGTGCCCGAGCCCGTGACCGTGCCGACCTTCAGTCCGCCCGCGGTCCCACCGAAGGTGACGTCGCCGGTCGCGAAGCCGGTGACGGCCTCGCTGAACACGACGGTGAAGTTGATCGGGCTCGTGTTCGTCGGATCCGGCTGGGCCGCCGCCTGGTTGATCGTGACCGTCGGGGCCACGTTGTCGAAGTTGACCGTGTTGTCCGTCGAGGTCGAGGCGGCGTTGCCGTTGCCGGCGGTGTCGTTGGCGACGCCAGCGGCGATCGACGCGACGACCGTCCCGGCGCCGGTCATGCCCGTCACCGCGACGTTGTACGTCGTCCCCGAGCCCGTCACCGTACCGACCTTCGCCCCGCCTGCCGTGCCGGTGATCGTCACGTCGCCCGTGGCGAAGCCCGTGACGGACTTGCTGAACACGACGGTGTAGTTGATCGGGCTGCCGTTGGTCGGGATCGGCCTGACCCGCGGCCTGGTTGATCGTGACCGTCGGCGGCACGTTGTCCCAGCTGACGGTGTTGTCCGTCGAGGTGGAAGCCAGGTTCGCGTTTCCGGCACGGTCGGTGGCCACGCCCAGCGGCGACGGTCGCGGTGACCGTGCCGGGCGTGGTCATCCCGGTGACGGCGACGTTGTACGTGGTCCCGGTTCCCGTGACGGTCCCCGTCAGCGTGCCGCCGGCGGTGCCGCCGAGCGTCACGTCGCCGGTCGCGAAGCCGGTGGCGTCCTCGCTGAACACGACCGTGAAGTTGATCGGGCTGGTGCCCGTCGGGTCGGGCTGGGCCGCTGCCTGGTTGATGGTGACGGTCGGGGGCGTGTTGTCGACCACGATCGCGCTCGGCCGCGTGAACAGCCCGCTTTGCCCCGCGAAACACGGGTCGACGTTGTACGCGTACAGGTACAGGTTGTACGTCCCGGGCAACGCCGGGGCGGTGATCGAGAAGTTTTCAGTGAACGTGCCGGGCCCGGTGTGATTCCCGTGGTCGACGCAGGTCATCGGGGTGGCCGGCGGAGGCGTCGTCGAGATGGCCCAGCTCGACGAATCCCAGTCGCGCGCGATGATCGTGCCAGTGGTCGTCACGCTCATCACGACCGCGATCGAGGCGCCGGGCTGGACGCGGATCGTGCCCGTCGACCCGTTCAGGGTCGTGGTGGCGTTGTTCACGGACGCGGCGGCCGCGACGTACGGGCCTACGAACGGTCCGCCATCGCCGGTCGGGGCGGCACCGGCGGGCTTGACCGGCGCCGAGCCGCGATCGCCGACGGCCTGCGCCAGGTCCAGGCGGCCGTTGCCGGTCTCGTCGCGCCTCCCGACGGCGGCCGCCGAACGGGCGAGCCGTCCGACGATGGCGCCGTTGGATGCGCCGGGATCAAGGGCGCGCAGCAGGGCGGCCGCACCGGCCACCTCGGCCGAGGAGGCGGAGGTGCCGGTCACGGTCGTCGTGCCGCCGCCCGCCTGCAGGGTGACGATGCCGGTCCCGGGTGCGGCGAGGAACGTATCGGCGCCGTGATTCGATCCGGGGTTGAGCTCGTCGGAGCGGTTCGTGTTCGAGACGCCGATGACGCCGGCATCGCCGGCCGGATAGGTCGCGGCCGACGAGCCGTCGTTGCCCGTCGCCGCGACGACCACGACGTCGTGGTCCCACGCGTAGTCGATGGCGGCCTGCAGCGCGGTGCTGAAGCCCGGGTTGCTGAACGAGAGGTTGATGACGTCCGCGCCGTGATCGACGGCCCAGACGATGCCTTCGATGATGTCGCTGTCCTGGCCGAGGCCGTCCGCGTCGAGCACGGTCACCGGCATCACCTTGACGCCGGCGAAGCCGATGCCCGCGATCCCGATGCCATTGCCCGTCCGGGCAGCGATGATCCCGGCCATGGCCGTGCCGTGGCCATTGGGATCGCTCGTCGCCGCTGTCCCGGGGATGAGGCTGGTGCCCGGCACGAGCCGCCCAGCGAGGTCCGCATGCGAGGCGTCGACGCCGGTGTCCAGCACGGCGACGACCGCCGAGCCGCCGGGATCGACGGCGCCGTAGACGTCGTTCCAGCCGATGCGCCGCAGCGACCACTGGCCGCCGTAGCCGGGGTCGTCGGGCGTCGCCTCCGCCTCGCGGACGCGATCGCGCTCGACGTGCAGCACGTCCGACCGGGCACGGAGCCCGTCGACGATGCCCGAGCCGGCCGGCACGCGGATGACGGCCATGCGCAGCGCGGCGACCGAGTCGACGGTCGTCGCGCCGGCCGCGGCCAGGATGTCCGATCGCTCGGCGGCGTTCGTGCCGGGCGCGAAGGTCACGACGTAGTCGTTGGTCGCGACGGGCTCGGTCGACGGGGCGGACGGCTCGGGGGTGGCCGCCGGGGTCGCCGAGGGCGCTTCGGCGGGTGACGGGTCGGCGCTCGCGCCGGGATCCGCGGACGGAGCCGGGTCGGCCGTCGGCGCGGCGGTTGGCGCTTCGGTCGGCGACGGGGTCGGTTCGGCGGTGGCCGTCGGTTCAGGATCGGCCGGAGGCGTCGCCCCCGCGGGGGCCGGGTCCGGCGTCGCGGCCGGTGCCGGGGTCGCGCTCGGCTGCGACTGGGAACCCTGACCGGGGTCGGCGGCGAGCGCCGAGACCGGGGCGAGCAACGACCCCGCGATGAGGACCGCCTGGAAGGCGGCCATGAGCCGATACCGCATGGGTCGAGTCGCGTGTGTCAAGACAATTCCTCGGTGCCGTTACGGCCGGTTGCGAGCCGTGCGCATGGTGCGCCCCCCGGCGGACCGGTGACAACTGACACCACCCTATCGGGACGGCGCGCGCCGAGTCACCCCATCGGTCGCTCGTCCCACCCTATGCCAATGACCCGACGACAGGGTCGTGCCTATGGTCATGGATGGGTCCCGGACGATGGTCGCAGGGACACCCGAGCGCACCGGACCACGCCGCACCACCCCGGCGACGCGCGGCGCGACCCCCGGGTCGGCCGCGGCTGGCCCTCAGGCGGTCGTCTCGTCCGTCGCGCCCAGGGTGAGCCCGGCGCGCGAGGCGATCACCGCCGCTTCGACGCGATTCGTCGCTCCGAGCTTGTCGAGGATGTGGGTCACGTGGCTCGACGCCGTCTTGGTCGTGATGAACAGGGCCCGCGCGATCTCGCCGTTCGTCCGGCCGTCCGCGACGAGCGCGAGGACCTCGAGCTCCCGGGCGCTCAGGCCCAGGTCCTCCGGCCTGGCCGGCGCCGCGGCCGAGGACCGGCCCGGTTCGACCGGGTCGCGGATCGGCTCGGTCAGGTCGATGCGCGCCCGGCGCGCCAGACCTTCGATCGACGCGATCATCGGTCCGGCGCGTAGCAGGCTGCAGGTGGCGTGAGCGGCCCGCAACAGCTCTGTCGGCATGGTCTTGGTTCGGTCCTTGACGAGCAGCGCCTCCGCCCGGCGAAAGCGCGCGTACGCGACCGAGAAGGGCATCGGAACCCGCTCGTATGCAACCTCGATCGCGGCCCACAGGTCGGGGTCGGAGGCACCGGCGAGTCGGGCCAGCTCGCCATCGGCAAGCTGGGCGGCGGCGACCTTGGACGGCGTCGGCTCCAGCCATCCGGCGAGGATCGCCCGCTGCCGGACGACATCGGCGCCGAGGATCTCACCGGCAGCGGCCGCCTCGGCGGCGTTCGGGGCGTCGCGGCGTGCCCGACCGGACTCCGCCAGGTCGGCGGCCGCCCGGAGGCCGTTCGCGGCGATCCCGAGGCGAAGGCCAACGGATGGGTAGTCGGCGTCGAGTGCCTGCGTGGCCATCGTGACGGCACCCTTGAGATCGCCCTGGACCAGGAGCACGTCGACCCCCGACCGAACGAGCTCGAGTCTCGCGAGCTCCGGGAGGCCCTCGGGAAACATGTCGAGGATCGCCGCGAGCGACGCGGAGGCCTCGTCCGTGCGGCCCATCGCGGCGAGCAGTCGGGCACGCACGGAGAGGCCCCAGACCCGTCCATGGCCGATGTCGAGCCCGTGGCTCATGGTCGTCTCGGCCTCGTCCCACCTGCCGAGCTCGAACAGGGCCCAGCCGGCCTGACCGCGGAACATCGCACCGAATCGTCGATCAAGCCCGAACCGGCGAGCGTCATCCGCGCCCCGATTGGCCACGACGATGGCCTCTTCGAAGTGGTCCGTATCGACGAGGCACTCGGCGAGACTGTCCGTTGCGAACAGGAGCCCCTCGACGCTGCCGGCGTCGGCTGCCGTCTGGCGCGCTTCGCTCAACCGATCGATCGCTTCGCGGCTCGAACCCGCGAAGTGAAGGGCGTCGCCCAGGATCCCCAGTGCCTCGACCTCGAACGAGCGGACGCCACTCTCACGTGCGGCTTCCACCGCTTCACGGGCGAGCTCGATCGCACGTCCGAACCGGCCGTGCCAGAACTGCACCGCGGCGAACCGGCCCAGCACCTGCGCGCGGTCACGCATCGGCGTGTCCGGGCCGACGAGCGCCGCCGCCTCTTCGAGGGCGCGCTCCGCCGGTGCGAAGTGACCGGCGTACCAGAGGAGCTGACCATAGTCGGCCTTCAGGGTCCCGGCGCGCGCCGGATCGCTCGACGGGTCGATCATGGCGAGCGCACGTTCGGCAAGCTCGATGGCCCGCTCGTGGCGTCCGACCAGGTCCGCCGCCCACGCCGCTCGGATGAGGAGGTCGATGTCGTCCAGGCCGTGGGCGACCAGGATCTCGTTCCGAACGTCGCCCTCGACGCGATCCTGGAGCTCGAGTGCCGCCTCCCAATGGTCGAGGGCCGAGGTGGAGGCATGGACCGCAGCGGCCGCGAGCGCGGCCTCGATCGACGACCGGTACGCCTCCGTTGGTCGATCGGCCGCCTGCCAGTGTCTGGCCGCCTCTCCGGCCGCCCAGCGGGCGCCATCGGCCGGTGCAGGTCGAGCCTCGAGCGCCGCTGCGATGCGCTCGTGGAGATCCCGCCGCTCGCCCGACGTGAGGTCCTCGACGATCGCCTCTGCGAACAGCCCGTGGCGGAACCGGTAGCCGACCTCGTCCGCGACCAGCACCTGGCCGTCGACGGCCTGGCGGACCGGGGTCAGGTAGTCGCCCTCCGCTCCACCGAGCACGGCCGCGAGCAGCCCCTCATCGAATGGGCGACCAACGACCGCCGCTGCCCGCAGCGCCGCGGCACTCGGATCCGCCAACGCCCGCACCTTGGCGAGGAGCATCTCAGAGAGCGCGTCCGGAAGCGTCGCGGAGCCGGAGCCGGCAGCTGACACCAGCTCCTCGGTGAACAGCGGGTTGCCGCCCGATCGCTCATGGATGCGCTTGGCGAGCTGGCCATCGGCGCTCGCCCCGAGGATCGCATCGACCTGCATCGACGTCTCCGACGGCGTGAGCGGCTCCAGGGTGAGCATCGTGGTGCGGGGGTGGCGGCCCAGGTCAGCGATCCAGGCGAGGAGCGAATGGCCGCGCGGGAGGTGCTCCGTCCGGAACGTCAGGATCAGGAGCACCCGCTCGTCGCGGAAGTTGTTGATGAGGAACGAGATCAGGTCGCGCGTCGCTGGATCGGCCGCCTGGACATCTTCGAGCACGACGGCCGTCGGCCGCTCCGTGCCCATCCGGCTCAGCGCGTCCAGGAGCTGGTCGAACAGCCGCGACTGCGCCTCACGCCGGTCGAGGTCGGGATCCTGGCCCGCCCTCGGGTCGCCCGCGATGTCCGCTGCTGCCTCGCTCGAGCCCAACGCGGGAACGAGACGAGCGAGCTCGTCCCGAGCCCCGCCGAGCACGGTCGCGACCCGATCCTGACCCACGGTGCGGATGAGGTCCCGAAGGATCGTCGCCACCGGCCCGAGCGGGAGATCCCCGGTCGTGAGCTCGAGGCAGTTGCCGACGAGCACGCGCATGTCCCGTGCCCGGGCTTCGTCCCCGAATTCAGTGACGAGGCGGGTCTTGCCGACGCCGGACACGCCAAGAACCATGACGACCGAAGGGTTCCCGTCAGCCGCGCCGGCGAGCGCATCGGACAGGGCCGCCAGCTCCTTCGCACGCCCGACGAATTGGGGACTCGACACCCCGGCGCTCATGCGCGCAGTATGCAGCGTCAATCGGTCGACGCTCCGCGTCGACGATGCAACCGGGCCAGGGATTCGCGGACCGCGGCGGCGGAGATCGCGGGGGCCTCCGCGACGCGACCGACCACGTTCTCCAGGCCCGAGGCTCTAGGAGGGTGTGATGGTGACCGAGGAAAACGCGGGCAAAGCCTGGGAACAGATCGATGTCTCGACGCTCGACCCACAGGACGGCACAGGGGTCCCCTTCAACCTCGTCGTCAACCGGTTCAAGAGCAGCTCGCAGGATTGCGAGGACTTCATCCACGATCCGCTGACGGTGATGCGAGCGGCCCGGGAGCTTGACGAGTTCGGGCTGAACGAGGGCGATTGGAAGGTGACGACGCTGGTCCTGAATCACCACCAGACGCTGTCGGCGACGCACCTGCACGTCCTCGCCGCCATCGCTGACGACGAGAAGACGGTCGCGCTCACGCTCGTGAAGAAGCCCCCGAACCCGTAGACATCGGGGTCGTCTCGACCTTGTCGTATGAGGTCGTCCTCGGGGAGGTGAAGGCGCGCCCGATCGCGGCCGTGCACACGACCGTTCCCGTCGGACAGGTCGGCGCAGTGTGGCGGCCGGCCCTCGACCAGGTCTGGGCGTTCCTGCGAACGCATGACGGCCTTCGAACGGACGGCCACAACATCTTCGTCTACCGCCATCCGGCACGGCCCGGCGCGCCGATGGAGGTCGACTTCGGGGTCGAGGTCAGTCGTCGCCTTCGAGGACGAGGACGACATCGTGTTCACGCATACGCCGGCCGGCCACGTCGCCTCGACCGTGCACATCGGACCGCCCGATCGGCTCGGCGACGCCAACGTCGCCATCGAGGCCTGGTGTCTCGCCAACCAGCGCACGCTGGCGGGCGTCTCGTGGGAGATCTACGGCGATCCGGGCGATGACCCGGCGACGTTCGAGGTGCGGGTCTTCTACCTCCTCGGATGAGCGGGACCCACTACTGTGGGCCAATGACCGACGAGCGCGCCGCCCCCGCGACAGCCGGCGAGCGGCGCACGGACGGGAAGGCGCAGGCAAGGCCGAGCAGGCGAACGATCCTGGCCCGCCTTGGGCTGCTGATCGGCGTCATGGCCGTCGTCTTCGTCCTGGTCCTGCCGAGGATCGTCGACTACGGCGCGGTCGCGGCGGCGCTCTCGACCCTCACCGCGGGCCAGCTCGCCGTCCTCGTCGCCGTGACGGGCCTCGCCTATGTCGCGAACGCCGCGCCGAGCTGGATCATGGTCCCGGGCCTGTCATGGCCGCACGCCATCGGCGCCGACCTCGCCGGACGCGCGGTGGTCAGCACGATCCCCGGGCCGACCGACGTGGCAACGAGGTTCGTGCTCTACCGGCAGTGGTCGATTCCCGCCGACACCGCGACGGCGGGGCTCGTGTTCAACGCGTTCTTCGAGACGCTCTCGGACCTCGTGCTGCCGTTGATCGCGACGATCGGCGTCCTGGTCGCCGGCAACCAGCCCCGTCCGCAGGTGGTCCTGCTCGCGGTGGTCGGGATCGTGATCCTCGCGGTCGCGATGGTGGTGCTGGTGACGATCGTCCGGTCGGAGGCGCTCGCCGGTCGCCTCGGTCGGGCGCTGGATGCCGTCGCGCGACGACTCTGGCCCCTGGTCCGCCGCAAGCCGCCGTCCGGGATCGTCGAGGGCATCATCCGGCTCCGGGTGCGATCGCACGACATGCTGTCGCGACGCGGCGCCCTCGGCTTCGGGGCGGCCGTCCTCGCGCGACTCGCCTGGTTCCTCGTGCTCGAGGTCGCGCTGTGGTCGGTCGGCGTGACCTGGGAGGAGCTCCCGCCGTCGGCCGTCCTGACCGCGATGACGGCCGTCGCGCTCGTCGCCCTGATCCCGATCACGCCCGGCGCGGTCGGCGTCAGCGAGATCGCCTACATCGGCCTGCTGTCCGCCGTTGCCGGCGATGCCATGACGGCGCCCATCACCGCGGCGATCATGCTGTTCCGGACCGTCCAGTGGTTCGTCCCGATCCCGCTCGGCTGGATCCTGCTCGTGATCATGCGGGGCAGCCAGTGGCGCGAGCTCGAGGCCGAGGCCGAACCCGAGGCGGATGGCGCGGGCGTCGCCGCGGCGTCCTGATGTCCGGGCTGTTCGAGGACGCGCTACGGCGTGTCGACGTCGACGGGGATCAGGAGGGCGGCTGGTTGTTCTGCTGCTGCGCCAGCTGCTTCTGGACTTCCTGATCGATCTCGTTCTGGCGGCGCTGCCGAGCCCGCCGCACGATGATCAGGCCCATGACCCACGGCCAGATGAGCGCCACGACCAGGCCGACGAGGATCGCCAGCGCCCAGTTGGGTGTCGCCGGTGTCGCCGTCCCGCCGGTGAGCCAGTACACGAGCAGGAATGCCAACACTCCGAGGATGATCCCGGTGATCCGCCGAATCATTGCGTGCCCTCCATCCCTCGGGCCGCCTCGCGCATGCTGCGCAGCGCCGTCGATCGGAGCCTAGGCGTCGCGGGGTCGGCCCGTCAACCGAATCGAGCGCCGTCAAGGCTCCAGCCCTGCGGAGGCGCGCCAGGTCGCGCGGCTCAGCCGGCCCCGGCGATGCACGACGCCCGGAGCTGGCCGACGTAGACCGACGTCACGCTCGATGGGGCACCTGGGCCTCCGGCTGGCGGCGGACAGATCTCGAGGTAGGCCGCCAGCGCCAGGCGCGAGCGTCAGCCGATCCGCTCGGCGAGCGCCACGATGATCCCCTCCGGCCCGCGAACGTACGCCATGCGCCAGATGTCCTCGTACTGACCGATGCCGCCGACGAGGCCGTAGCCGTCCGCGGCCAGCTTGTCGACGATCGCCTGAAGGTCGTCCACCTCGAAGGCAGATGTTCCGCAGCCCCAGCTCGGTGGACATGGCGTTGGGCGTTCCCGGTTCGTGGTCAGGGCGGATGAAGCTCGACAGCTCCAGCCTGGTTCCCCCGTCGGGCGGCACCAACGTGAGGATCTCGGAACGGGAGTTCGGGATGCCGATGACGGTGTCGACGAACTCGCCCTCCATGAACATCCGGCCCTCGACCTCGAAACCCAGCCCGACGAAGAACGCCGCGACCATGTCGAGGTCCGCGACCGTGATGCCGACGTGGTCGAAGCGTCGAATGCTCGTCAATGTGCGCAGCACCTTCTCCAGCGCCTTGCCCTTCGCGAGCTCGTCCACCAGCTTGTCGAGGTAGCGGATCTGCTGCATCAGCGGGTCATCGATCGTCTCGACGCGCACGCCGCAGATCACGCCCGTGATCAGCCCTGCGTTCGGGTTCAGCCGCGCCGCCGCGAAGAAGTCCGCGAAGGTCGTGCCGGCGGCGAGGTGCCGCTCGAGCTCGGCCTCGTCGAATCCCGTGAGCCAGCAGATCACGGCGTCGAGCTCGTCCTGCGTGCGGCCCTTCCGCTCCACCTTCGCGAGGTAGAGCGGGTAGACCGAGGCCACGGTCGTCGAGAAGATCCGGTGTCTGCGGTCGTCGTGCTCACTGCGTCACCGCGAACCAGCGGCCCTCGGGATCCGAGAAGGCGAAGCTCGCCGTCCCTTGGTGGTCGCCCACGTCCGTCGCCTGCACCCCGCGTCCAACGAGGGCACCGTGCGTGGCCTCGAGGTCGTCGACCGTGAAGGCGATCGACGGTGTCGCGAGGTCGAGGCCGTCCGGGTTGTCCTTCATCAGCTCGAGCGGCACGAGCTCGAACGCGAACGGCTGGTCGGCGAACCCGACCTGGACGATCGTGAAGCTCCCCGCCTCGGACCGCCGCTTCTCGACCATGCCGACCTGCTCGACCCAGAACCTGCGGCAGGCCTCCGCGTCATTCACGTACAGCACGACGTATCCAACCTTCATGAGCGACTCCTACCGATCATGGCGCCTTGTCGGCGACTTTGGCGCCCAACGCCTCCAGGTGGGTCAAATCGCGCTCCCGGATGCACGGACCGATCATCACCGCAACGACGACGGTTGCGCCGTTGCCCGACATGGCGCAACTTGGCACCGTGAACGCGCAGCCACTCAACCCGCCGAGCGAGCCGTCCCAGGAACCGACCGCGCCTCCGCCGCCCCCCGGCTCGCCTGCCACGGCGGTCGCGAGGCTGGTCCAGCGAGCCGTTCGAGACGCGCGAGGTCCGCAAGGCCCGGGAGCGGGCTGATCGCGCCGCTCGGCGAGCGGACCGGGCTGCGCGCCGCGTCCACAAGGCGCAGGAGCGGGCGGGAGGGCAGTGGTCGGGTGGGCAGTGGTCGGGAGCCCGCCAACTCGTGGACGCGGCGGGCGACGCCGCGACGGCGGCGCTGACGGCCGTGTCCGCCGCGGCCGACGAGGCGCAGGCGAGGCTCGCGGCGAAAGCGCGGATGCGGGAGCTCGAGCACGCGGTCGTCACCGCTCGTGCGGGGGGTCCGGTGGACGTCTCGCCGCCGACGAGAGACGAGGCGCTGAAGCTGGCCAACCGGGTGGATCCCGGCTCGTCCGGGGCGTCGTTCGTCCGGGGCGTCGGGTTCATCCTCGCCGGGATCGCTGCGCTCGCGATGATGATGATCGGCGGGTTCGGCTGGCTGGGCGTTGTCGCGCCGCTGGCCATCCTCATCGTCGGTGGCTCGCTCGGGGATCGAGTCCAGATGGCGGACCGGAGCCGCAAGGCAGGTCGGATCCAGCTCGAGCTCGCGCGCGCCAGCCTCGCTTCCACCGAACGTGCTCGCGGTGTGGCCATGGCTCGGCGAGGCCGACCGGGTGGGACCCGCCCCAGCCGCTGGGGCTCCGACGGTGACGGCGGCACCCATCACCGAACGGCCGAGGCTGATCGAGCACGGCGACCCCCGGACCCGCGTCGAGGTCCTGGCCGTGCTCGACCGCCTCGTCGCGAACGTGCGCGGGTTGGTGCCGGAGACCGACGTGGCGACCGTGCGGCGCATCCGCGACACCGCCGCCCTCGCCCTGCCGACGACCGACGGGCCGCTCGACCTGACCGACCACGAGACGTGGCTGCTGCGCCAGATCTGCATCGACTACGTGCCCGGCGCCCTGGAGCACTTCATCGCGCTGCCGTCTGACCTGGCTTCGGAGCCGGTGCTCGACGGCCGAACCGCCCGGCAGGTGCTGGACGAGCAGCTCGCGCTGATCGAGAGCCGACTCGACGAGATGGCCACCCGCTCCTACCGGAGCGAGGCCGGCGGGCTGCTCGACCACGCCCGGTTCGTCGCCGACAGCCTTCGCCCGGACCCGTTCCAGGCATCGCTCGCCGAGCTTGCCAGCAACGATCCCGAGCGGATGCTGGTCGCAGCGCCGGAGCAGATCCATGCCGCCGAGGCATCGCTGGCCACGGGCGAGGCCATCGCCCGGACGCGCGAGCGCGCGTAACCCGCCGCCGACCGACCATCGCGGAGCATCGCCGGTGCGCGACGTGCTCCCTCCCCGCCATCACGCCACATCAGGCAGAACCAGTACCCTTCTGGCGTGCGTCCTGAGACCAGATATGCGAGATCGGGCGACGTGCATATCGCGTATCAGACCGTCGGGGATGGCCCGATCGACGTCCTCTTCGTCGACCAGTGGTGGAGCAACGTCGACTCGCAGTGGGACGTCCCGCCATTGGCGCGGATGCTCGAGCGGGTCGCGTCGTACAGCCGGCTGATCCTCCTCGACAAACGCGGCACCGGCCTGTCTGATCCCGTTCCGCTGGGCGGCATGCCGACGCTCGAGGAGTGGATGGACGACATCCGGGCCGTCCTCGACGCGGTCGGGTCGCGTCGGGTCGCACTCCTCTCCGGGATCGGTGCCTCCTACCTCACGATCCTGTTCGCCGCCACGTACCCGGAGCGAGCGTCTGCACTGGTGCTCGTCGACGGCTATGCCCGGCTACGCGGAGCCGACGATTACCTGCCATGGCTTCCGCGCACGTTCCCGCCCGAGGAGGGCGAGAGCATCCGCGCGGGCTGGGGACGCGGCATCCTTCTCAGTCGTCTGGCACCCGACGAGGCGAAGGATCCGGCGATCGTGCAGGCGTTCGCGGCATACGAACGACAGTCGGCCAGCCCCGGCACCGGACAGGCGATGCTGCAGATGCTCTACGAAGGCGACGTCCGCGAGGTCCTGCCCGCCATCCGCGTACCAACGCTCGTGATCGCCCACTCCGAGTCAGCGCGCATCCCCATCGAGCACTCCCGCTACGTGGCCGACCACATCCCTGGCGCCCGCTACGTCGAGCTGCCGGGGAACGAGAACCTGCCGTGGGCGGGCGACCAACAGCGGCTGCTTGCGGAAATCCAGGAATTCGTGACCGGCGTTCGACCACGGGAGGACGCGGATCGCGTCCTCGCGACCGTGCTCTTCACGGACATCGTCGAATCGACGCGCCGTGCGTCCGAGCTCGGTGACCAGCGTTGGCGGTCGCTCCTTGCGGCGCATGACCTCGCCGCGCGGGCCGAGCTGGATCGGTACCGGGGCCGCGAGATCACCACGACCGGCGACGGCTTCCTGGCCGTCTTCGACGGACCGGCCCGAGCGATCCGATGCGCCGCGGGAATACGCGAGGCCGTCCGCGCCATCGGCCTGGAGGTGCGCTCAGGCCTGCACACGGGCGAGGTCGAGCTGACCGACGCAGATGTCAGGGGAATCGCCGTCCACATCGGTGCACGGATCGCGGCCCTCGCAGGACCGGGCGACATCCTGGTGTCCTCCACGGTCAAGGACCTGGTCATCGGGTCGGGGATCGCCTTCGAAGACCGTGGGGCGCACGAGCTGAAGGGCGTGCCGGGAGAGTGGCGCCTGTTCCGGGCGCAGATCTAGACCGTCGCTGAGTCCGTCGAGTGGACTCCGCCTGCTCGCCAGTTCCTCGAGCCGAAGGCGTTGCTATGGCGCCACCGGACGGATCCGGCGGCTTACGAAGCAAGGCGTACGACCCACTCGGGTGGTCCTCGAGCGCCTGATGGCCGAGGCGCCCGGTCGGCAGTCTCGAACCGGTACCTGTCGTATCGCCACGACCAACGATCTCGCGGTCGACCCGATGTCGGCGGTCAGGGCTCGGTCACGTCGGCCGGGTCGCGCGGCGTGCCGGCACGCTTGGTGCGATGGTGCGGAACACCGACGCACGTGAACAGCAGCGCTGCCAACGGCTCCCCGAGGAGCGCGGGGATCTCGGAGTCGAGGAACGTCATCCCGGTTGCGCCGATGCCGAGCGCGTACGCGGCCAGGTGCAGGCGGCCCTCCACGATGCCGGCATCGAGCTGGGCCTCGCGGTACCCGCGGTCGTCGAGCCGGTCCAGGTCGACGGCGCTGATGACGACGAACGAGGCGTCGCGCCCGAGGTCCTGCCCGTAGCACGCGACCCACAGCTCCTCCCGCAGCGGACCGCTTCGCAGCGGACGCCCGAGGTGTCGGCCAGCGGTAGAGTCCGGGTTCGAGCCCATCGACGGCATGGACGGCGATGAAGTGCGGCACCCGGGTGCCGCGAAGCGACACGGCGAGCGATCGCTCGAACGTCCGGACCGTCGACAGCGGCCGTCGCGTCGAGCGTCCGCGCCGAGCCACGCCGCAGGATGACCGCGTCGAGGTCGTCGACCACCGGAAGGTCGCCTTCGAGCGGCGGCGCGGTCGGCCACGGCTCGCCGAGTCGCTCGTCGTCGCCGGCGTGCTGGGCGAGCGTCACGAGCGGGAACTCGACGGGCGCCACGTCGATCGCGCCGGTTGCTGCCTCGCCGCTGGGGCCGATCGCCGGCGTGCCGCGACCCAGGCTGACGATGGCGAGCGGGAATTCCTGCGTCCCGTCGGCACCGACCAGCCGTGCGACGGCCGCGTCGGGAAAGCGGGTCAGCAGTCGGGGCCGATAACCGCCCGATTCGGCGAGCGCGAGCGTGTTCGCGAGCATCGTGCCGGCGTCCCAGTAGATGTGCCGGAACCCACGCTCGGCGTACCGCCATCCCGTCCGCCACGGGATCCCGGTAACGACGATGGTCGTCGCCTCCCCGATCGCCGGAGGCGCGACGAGCCGGAGCGCATGACCGACCGGGTCGTACCAGTAGACGCCATCGCGCAGCCCGGAGACGCCGCGCGCGGACACGTAGAGCTCGAGGGGAAAGAGTCCGCCGGCCGACCCCGCAGGGCGGAACAGGAACCGCCGGCCGTCCCGACGCACGGCGACGCGCACGACCCCGGCCGACAGGTGGAGGAGACGGGCGAGTCCGTCCAGGTCGAGGGGCGTCGTGACTGTCCGGTGGCGTCCGGCCAGGAGGTCGATCGTCGGGGCGCGGCACGGGCGCCCACGCCGCTGGCAGCTCTACCGAGCGGGAGGCCGTCGGGATAGCGCTTGTGATGGGCGGGAAACGTCGGGCGGTCGTTGGGGGCGAAGTCCTGCAGGACCAGCGGATGGTCGATCGGCGTCGGCCACTCGCTCCGCGGGTCGCCCGAATACGAGCTGAGGCGGTGGTAGAGCCGCGCGGTGTCGCCGGGAGCCATGCTGCGGAGTCTCTCATCGCCGCAAGCGAGCGACTCGCCCTTACGACGTCCGCGGCTCACCTACAGGCAGTCTGACTCGCCATCACTCGCTGGTTGGGCAGGAGCTGACACACGGATTCAGCCGAGAAACACGGTTGCGTCGATCGAGAATTCGCAATCCGCGTGGCAGGCTCACGATCGGGGTCGCGCGGGCAGGCGGAGCCGACGGGAAGAACTCAGCGAACGGCTGATTCATCGCGGGAAAGTCATCCGCGTTCGCGAGGAATACGGTCGTCCTGACCACGCGCTCCATACTCGCACCGGCAGCCCCTACGACCGTTCGCAGGTTTACGAACGCCTGACGGGCCTCCGCATCGAAGCCGCCCGCTGGCACAGAGCCCGTCGATGGGTCTATCCCAGGCTGTCCGGATACGAAGATGAAGTCGCCGGCGCGAACGGCGTGTGAGTAGGGCCCGATCGCCGTGGGCATCTCAGGGGATTCGATTGGTCCGAAACCCACGGTGCTTCCTCCCTCATTTCCCCCGTGGCTAAGCCTAGCGCCGCTGGTCCTGCGAGGGCCCCTTCAGGTTGTCCGTTCGGCTCCCCGGGGGCCGTGCCCTAGATTGGCGCGCTGAACTCGCGCGTGGTCGAGGTCTTCCGCGGCAAGGCGCTGCATGGTTATGGCGCGCCCGGACGGACTCGGGCCCCCAGCAGCAACGCAGCGTCCTTTACGGGATCTGGCAGGCAGGATTCCCCGGGAACGTGCGATGGCTATCTCCATCCGGATGAGCCGGACGCCTGACCGCGCGAGATCGAACCTGGGGACCCGTGCGCGGCGCCGCCGACTCAGGCGCCGAGCGCCGCGCAGAACGCCTCGTTGGCGCCGGGGGTGAAGAAGTCGTGGTTGAGCCCGTAGAAGGTCCCATCGGGCAAGACGCGACCCGACGCGTGAAGGTCGGCGCCGAAACCCGGCGCGCTCGAGCCGCCGGTCTGATTGAACAATCCACGGCCCGTTTCGAGGCCCGAATCCAGGTCTCCCGGCACCGAGTACTCGACGACGAAGTCAAAGTGCGCGACAACATCGATCGCTGGCTCACCAGTTGGTGAGAGGCTGAAATCCGCTCACGCTCTCGCGACCGCTTAGCCGCACGAGGTTGTTGTTCGAGTCGTAGAACCGAACCGCGTCGAGGCTGCCGGCCGTGAACTCGTAGAAGTGCTGATCGCCACAGATCGGTCCGTTGTCGCCTCCGACGATGCTGTCGTCGAATGAGCCCCGACAAATCGTGTTGGCGCCATCCGCCTGACACGAGTAGGCATCCGGGGGAACCGGGTTGAGGCTGGCCAGGTCGACCGGTGTGCCGGCCATCGCCGCAGGAGCGAGGGCCAGGGTCAGGGTCATCGCCGCGAAGCAGCCGATCGAACGTCGAATTCGAGCAATCATCTCGCTCCCACCAACTTCCGGACGGGTGTCTCGCCGCCGGGTTCACGGGTTAGATGTCGCTCGACCCGCTTTGCCGTCGGTCGAAAACGCACGCAAGCGACGGCAATCTGGCCGGCCGTGCGTCTAACCTGCGTCCAGACCTTCCTAAAGGGTTCGGGAAGACCGGTGCAACCTCGAGAGGATCCGGATCGGCGAACGGAGCTCGCAGCGGTCTTCGCGGACGAGCGCCGGTTCCGCCCCTGGTATGACGTCGCGGCCCGGCGCGTGTATGCGTACCTCTTCGGGCGCTGCGGCGGGGACGCGAGTCTCGCCGAGGAGCTGACCCAGCTGACCTTCATGGACGCGCTTCGGCATCGCAATTCGTATGACGGGCGCGCCAATTCGATCACGTGGCTGATCGCGATCGCACGAAACAGACTGCTCGACCACTTCCGTCGGCAGGAACGAGAAGAACGCCGACGGCTGCGCCTCGTGATCCGCGAGATCGCGCCTGAAGCCGCACACGATGCTGCCTGGCGGACGCGAGACGAACACGACGACATTCTGCAGGCGATGCGCGGCCTGCCGGCGACCCAGCGAGCGGCCCTGATCATGCATCACGTGGACGGCTTGTCCATCAGAGAGGTCGCCGCGGCGATGGACCGCAGCGAGACCGCGATCGAATCGCTCCTTAGCCGCGGGCGCGAGCGGTTCAGGGCGTTGTACCTGGAGCAGGGCCGTGGATGACGACCGGCTCCTGCTGAGCCTGCGCCGCATCGCCGAGCCCGCCGAGCCCGCCTCGGCATTCCTCGACGACCTGTATGAGACGCTGGCGGCGGAGCTCGGATTCCGGAGCGACGCTTCGACCGACTCGATTCACGTGACACGCGTCCCTGCAACAGGATGGGCCCGACGCGCGCCGCGGCTCGCCTGGTTGGTGGCGGCCGCACTGCTGGCGCTCGCGATCCTCGCCGGCGTGGCCCTCGTCGGCGCGCTACTCGAGCGACGCCAACCACCGTCTCCGCCGCCCTTCAGCGACGTCACGAACTATCGATCCGACGCGCAACGAACGGGCATCCAGCCAGGACCCCGGCCGAGTGGTAGACCCGGTCGTGATCTGGTCCGCCAAGGCGGACGGACCAATCCAGTTCAACCCTGTCCTTGCTTCGGGGGTTCTGTTCGTCGGGAGTGATGACGGACGACTCTATGCACTCGACGGGCGGAGCGGGTCCGTACAGTGGTCGTTCGACGCAGGAGTGGCCATCAAGGGCTCCGCGGTCGCTCAGGGCGGCGTCGTTGCCGTGGCCGACGTAAACGGCGTCCTCCACGCCATCGACCAGGTCACCGGCATAGAGCGCTGGCGAGCCGACGGCATCAGTGACGTCGGAAACGTCTCGGCGGGAGTCCTCTACGCGCCGGGCCGCGACAACGCCGTTCACGGCTTCGACCTTCAGAGCGGTGCGCCCCGTTGGACGTGGCAGGCGCCTGAACCGGTCCTGTACGTCACGGTCGTCACGGACACGGCTTACGTGACCGCGGGAGGGACGCTTCACGCGGTGGTCATCGCCGACGGTTCGGAGCGGTGGTCCTTCGACACGCAGGGGGTTGAGGCGAGTCTGGCGTCGGTCGCAGGCGATCAGGTGTTTGTCAGCACGAGAGCCGGCGCGGGCGCACTGACAGCCCTCGATCTCGCCAGCGGATCGCCGTTGTGGACGTTCCCAGGTCCGAGCGGCGCAATCATCTCGGTTGGCTCGATCCAGGACGGCACCATCTACGCCCCCACGAGCGGCCAAGGCTTCTTCGCCTTGACGGCGCGAACTGGCGACGTCGTATGGCACGCTCCCAACATCGGATCAATTCTTCGATCGACCCCGATTGTTGACGGCGTCGTCTTCGCGCCCGTCGACGATCCTGGAGGGATCCTGGCGATACGCGCGTCCGACGGTTCCGTCGCCTGGCAGCACCAGCTCGGGGGCATGATGCAGGGCTGGCCGGTCGTCAGCGGCGGGCTCGTCTTCACGACTGATGGTTCAGGCGAGATCCAGGCGTTCGGGGACGCGCCACCGGCCGGAACGATTAGCTCGGTGGCACCCAGGCCGGTCGCCTCGCCACCAAACGTTCCCGCGAGCGAGCCTTCAGTGCCGCCCAACCCGTCCACGGTCAGCTCGACCCTCCTGCCCGCCACTACTGGGGTGGTCGGGGCCGCGGACATCGACGTCGGGCCGGACGGCAATCTGTATGTCGTCGACTATCGACCGAAGGTGAGCGTCATCTCACCCGACGGCCGCCTGCTCCACGCCTGGGGCCACGCCGGCACCGGCGACGGCGAGTTCGATTTCTCGGCGCCAAGCCTGGGCGGGGCCGCCCAGATTGCCGTCGGACGAGACGGCCTCGTCTACGTGTCGGACGGCGGCAATGGTCGCGTCCAGGTCTTCACGCCCACCGGCGACTACCTCCGGCAGTTCGGCAACCGTGGCGCCGAGAGCGACCGTCTTGAGATCGCATGGGATCTCGGCATCGACGATCAGGGCAGTGCTTATGTCGTCGACGGTGGGCGGGCGACTCTCTCCAAATTCGGGGCGGACGGCACGTTCAGGTGGTGGGTTGGTGGCGTGGGATCGTCCGACCCGGAACTCAAATCGGGTGGGCACGGCGTGAAGTTCGATCGGGTCGGGCACGTGTGGATCGCCAACGACGATGGCGGTCGCCTGATCGCGTTCGACTCGGACGGCAACCAGGTCGACGCCTTGGAGAGACCGGATCCCGGCCGGGGCAACTCGCCGGACCCTGCGGCCTGAATTTCGACAGGACCGGGAACCTGTTCGTTTTCAACTGTGTCGATGGCCGAATCCAGGTGTTCGATCCAGACCATCGTTTGATCGGGATGTGGGATGGCCCGGCCGACCCTCTTCGGGGGGCATTCGCCTTCGCGGCCGATGGCACGATGTACCAGCTCGGACCCGACGATTCGATCCTGGGGATCCAGATCAAGCTCCCATGAGCCGATGATGGCCACGAGCGAGTCGTCCAATGCAAACGGCGGTCCGCAAACCTTGTCGGCGTTGAGGTCGTCCGCGCTTTCGCCGGGACGCTGCTGACCGAAACCGTCGGCGACAGGTGGAGCGGGCACCACGACGCAGGTCGCGGAGCCGGTGCAGCGAGTACGTCGGCGGGTCAATGGCGCAGGGCCGGACCGCCGATCCCGAGTCTGTCGAGTGGACGTCGCCCGCTCGACCGTTCTTCGAGCCTGCTGCGTGCGTATGGCGCCCCCGGACGGATTCGAACCGCCGACGCCAGCCTTAGGACGGCTGCGCTCTATCCACTGAGCTACGGGGGCGCGGGCCCAATCCTAGCGGGTCGCCGGGGCGTCCTCCCGATTGCGCATGGCGTCCGCTGCCATCGTCATGTAGGCGTGGAGCTCGGCGCGGGCGTCGTCGGGCCCGCCGGATTCGTCGATCGCCGCGCGCATGTGGACGAGCCATCGATCCCGCTCCAAGCTCCCGATCGCGAACGGCGCGTGGCGCATCCGCAGGCGCGGGTGGCCGCGCTCATCGCTGTACGTCGTCGGGCCGCCCCAGTACTGGACCAGGAACAGCGTCAGGCGATGACGCGCGCCTGCGAAGTCAGCGTGGTCGGGGTAGACGGCGAGCAGCACGGGATCCGTCTCCGCGCCCGCGTAGAACCGGTCGACGAGCCGCTCGAAGAAGGGCGTGCCGCCGACGCGGTCGAACAGGCCGGCTTCAGTCACGGGTGGATTCTAGGCTGGGGAGCCGCGACACGGGTCCCGCGCCGGGTCAGCGCAGCTTGATCGAGATCGTCGTGGTGTTGTTCAGCGTGTTCGGGTCGGGTGTGGAGCTGCCGGCCGTGACGGTGTTCACGACGCTCCCCTTCCCTGCCGCGTTGGCGACGATCGTCACCGTCGCCTGGGCGCCGCTGGCGAGAGTGCCTGGGGCGCATGTCACGGTGCGGCTACCTGACGCGTAGCCGCAGCTGCCGCCAGTCGTGGATGCCGACACGTAGCCGAGCTTGGAGTTGAGGGTGTCGCTCATCGTGACCGCACTCGCCGTTCCGGGCCCGCCGTTCGTGATCACCGCAGTGATGGTGACCCGCGAGCCACTGAGCCGGCTCGTCTGCGTGACGCGGACATCGGCCGGGGATTGGGCCGCCACATAGGTCGCCGTGTAGCTTCCCGACGCGCTCGGGAGCACGTCGTGCGACCGCGCGCCGCCATCGGACCAGCTCTGCCAGTTGTACGTCGTCCCACCGAGGGTCGGCTGGAGCGGCGCCGTGATCGTGTTGCGCGAGCCCTGGATCACGGTCCGTGAGAAGGGGGTGGTGGACGTGACCGCGCCCACCGACAGCGTCGAGTCCGGTCGGCACGGTCGCAAACGACAGGGTGACGGTCTTGGGGTCGAGGCGGACGGAGGTCGTGCCAGTGAGGCCGCCACTGTCGGTCGCCGTGAGGACGATCTCGATCCAGCTGGGATACTCGTGGTCGGGGGCCGAGAAGAAGCCCATGTGCTGCCCGCTGATCGTCTGGACGTCATGTGTGTGGCAGTCGTTCGGGTTCACCGGGCAGTGGTGCAGCACGAGCGTCCACGACAGGCGGGCGTCGGGGATCGTGCCGTCCTCGCCGTCGCTGGCACCGCCGGAGAAATCGATCCTGTCGTTCACCGCCCAGGTGAGGGTGGAGAGCGGAGCGGTGATCGTGGGGACGGGCGGCGTGTTGTTCACGCTGATCGTGACCGTCCGGCTGTCCGTGAGGCCGCCGTTGTCCGTCACCCGCAGGCGCGCGAGGAACGTGCCGGGCGACGTGTACGTGAAGGACGGGTTCGCCGTGGACACGTCGTCGGTCCCGTTGCCGTCGAAGTCCCATGCGTAGGTCAGCGGACCGCTCTCGGGATCGGTCGAGCCGCTGCCGGTGAACTGCACGGTGAGCGGCGCCCGGCCGCTGGTCGGGCTCGCCGATGCCACCGCGGTCGGCGGCTGGTTGCCCGATGCAAACGTGATCCGGTGGATCGTCCCACCGTCGTAGTCGGCGTAGAACAGGTCGCCCCCGGGCCCGGTCGTGAGATACACCGGGTTGGCGGCGCCCTCGATGAACTTGGCCACCTGGGTCGCCATCGGACGGCCGTCGGCCCCCGCCGGCATGAACCAGATGCAATCGCGCGAGTAGTCGGCGAAGAACAGGCCGCCCCGATAGCTCGTGGGGTAGCCGGTTCCCGTGTAGAACGCCAGGCCGGCGATCGACGAGCCGTTCGCGATCGGGCAGGTCTCGCCTGCGACGGTCGACTCGTGGTTGTAGCTGAAGTAGGGCGCGGTGACCGCCCCCGCGGGCGCTGCGTAGAGGCCCTCGCAGATCCCGAGGTTGAGATTGTCGTACGACGACTGTCGAGCGCTACCCTCGTAGCACGGCCAGCCGTGGTTCACGACGCCGCCGGTCGGGATTCGCGATCAGGTCGATCTCCTCCCATGTGCCCCAGCCCACGTCGCCGATCCACAGCTCGTTCGTCGTCGGCCGGAAGGTGAACCGGAACGGGTTTCGATATCCGTGGGCGATGATCCGCCGCGCGTTGGCGTCAGGCGACGCGAGGTTCGGGTTGCCGGCTCATCGCGGCGCCGGTGACGGGGTCGAGGCGCAGGATCGCCCCGTCGAGGGTCGCCGGGTCGATCGGCGGGGGCCCGCTGCTGAAGGCGGCCGCATAGTGCGCGGCGACCCTGACGGACGACAGGGCAGTCGGGTAGACGGCGACCTCGTCGATCGAGGCGTTGCCGCACTCGGAGGAGGCCGATCTGCGCGATCCGATGTCGATCGAGTCGGCCGTGTTGGCGACGGTCGCGTTGGTGACGGTTCCCGTGACGTCGACGCCGTCGAGGTAGAGCTTCACCGTCGCGCCCGACTTCGTCGCGACGACGTGGTGCCAGCCCGACGGCGTACCGCGACAGTGGATGTCACGATTTCCGCGATGTTGGACTTCTCAGGTTCAGCGTGTCTGTCGCCTGAGCAGGCGAAGGTAGTAGCCGCTTGTCCCCTTGCTGACGATGGCCCGAAACCGTTCGGCTTCACCCACGCTTCCAGCGTGAACGTGTCGCCGAGGTCGAGCGAGGCAGCGTCCGGCGCGCTGAGGTAGCCGCCGCCGAACGTGACGGCCCCGTCGCCCGTGACGGCACCTGCGACGTTCCGGGTCATCGTCCCTGTCGGCGAGGCCTGGTTGCCCCTGCCCGACGAGTCGACGGCACTGCCGGACGCCTCGCCCAGCCGCCAGTAGCCGGCCGGCGCGTCTGCGAGGACCGTTGTTGCGTAGGTTGCCGCCTGCCAGCCTCCACCGCTCGGCATCGTGCGGATGTCCTGGCTCGCGCAGCGCGCCACCCTCGTTGGCTGGATCGGCGCACGGGTTCACGGGGGTCGGGGTGCCCGCCAGCGTGCCGCCGGCCTGCCCGTAGTCGGCGAAGTCGAAGCTCGCGCCGTCGCCGCCGCTCACGTAGAGCGCGCCATCGGGCCCGAACGCGACCGTGCCGATCGAGTGGCTCGGGAACTGCTGGCACCAGTCGTTGATCAGGACCTGCTCGGGCCCCGTGCTCACGTCGCCGCTCGCCGGGCAGGCGCGACAGCCGGCCGCTGACGACGCACCCGTCCGTCGTGGGACCGGGCGGCGTGGGGCAGCCATCGCTCCAGCGTCGGCGCCGTGCCGCCGATCGCGCGCGTCGTACGTGTACAGGACGTAGACGTAGGGGTTGGTCGGGAAGTTGGGCGGCAGCGCCATGCCGAGCAGGCCGCGGTCCCAGTAGTCGTCGACCTGGCTGCTCGAGGTCCGCTGAAGATCGTCGGGGTCGTGTCGGTCAGGCTGTCGAAGACCTTGATCGATGCCGCGCTTCTCGGCGACGAAGACCGGCCGTCCGGCGCGAACTGGATGACGACGGGATGGACGAGGCCGGTCAGGACGGCCTGGTCCGGAAGCCGGTCGGGATGACGGCTGGCCGGCGAGGCCGCCGGACGGGGTCGTCTGGCCGGCCTCGGCGTGGGCGTCCTTCCCGAGCATCGGCCGGATCTCGGGGCCGTGGCCGACGGCCGGGGCGATCCGTCGTGCTGACCAGGAGCAGGGCCGCCAGAAGCGCGGCCCCGAGCACCCTCGCGCGACGGCGCAACCCGATCCTCCCCGAGACCCCCCGTAACTGAACAGGCGCGCACTCTACCGCACCCGGCACACCGCAACGGGCGTCAAAGCGCGAACCCGGTGCCCTTCGTCAACGGCAGCGCGATCCGACGCCCAGGCGCCTCGCCGAGTCGATCTCGGCGCCTCCCGCCTACAATGCGCTCGCCGTGACCCCTCCCCTCCCCGATCTCGTGCTCTATTCGCGCCCCGGCTGCCACCTGTGCGAAGAGGCGCGCGCGACGCTCGAGCTGCTGCTGGCCGATCGCGCCGCGCACGGGCTGCCGGCGCCGCGCCTGGTCGAGCGCGACATCGAGGCGGACCCCGACCTCCAGCGCCGGTACGCCTTCACGATCCCGGTCGTCGCGCTGGGTGGTCGCGAGCTGGAGCTGGCGACGAGCCCGGCCAAGCTCCGGCGGCTGCTCGCGGACGTGCTCGACGGGGCGCCGGCGGCGTGACCGGCGACTACACGTTCCTGGTCGCGGTCTTCGCGGGCCTCGTCTCGTTCCTGTCGCCGTGCGTCCTGCCGCTCGTGCCGGCGTACCTCGGCCAGCTGACGGCGGTCGCGGTCGCGGCCGGACCGGACGGGGCGATGACGGCCTCGCGCTGGACGGCGCTCCGCCACGCCGTCGCCTACGTCGCCGGGTTCGGCACGGTCTTCACCCTGCTCGGCATCACGGCCGCGTTCGCGGGTGGCGCCCTCGCCGACTACATCCCGACCCTGCGCATCGTCGGCGGCGTGTTGCTGGTGGTCATGGGCCTGAGCCTCGCCGGCCTGCTGCCGATCCCCTTGCTCGAGCGCACGTGGCGACCGCTCGACGCCGGCGCGTCGGCGAGCGTCACCACGATGACCGGCGGCATGTCCCTCGCGCCGGCCGATGCGGGCATCGGTGGACGGGTCGGCAGCCGGCTCGTCGGGGGCAAGGCCGGCCTCGGGACCTCGTTCGCGCTGGGCGCGATCTTCGCGATCGGCTGGACGCCGTGCATCGGCGTGATCCTCGGCGGGATCCTGACGATGGCCGCCGTCGCCGCGACCAAGCTCCAGGGCGCGCTCCTCCTGGTCGGCTACACGCTCGGGCTCGGGATCCCGTTCCTCGTGATCGCCCTGTTCTTCGACCGCGCCCCGGCACTGATGCGGCCGCTGGTGCGTCACGGCCGCATGGTGTCGCTCATCGGCGGGCTGCTCGTCGCGGCCATCGGGCTCGCGATGATCTTCGACCTGCTCGTCCTGCTGCCGCGCTACTTCAACTTCGCGGGCGTCTAGCCGATGACACCCGAGCTCGTCCCGCCGCCCCGTCGCGGCCTCATCGGTCCGTTCACCGGCCGCCAGCTCCTCGGGATCCTGCTCGTCATCGTGCTCGTCGCCATCGGGCTCACGCTCGCCACCCGGCCCATCGCCGCCGGGCCCGGCGAACGCCACGCCGATCCCGGTCTCGACGCCGTTCCTCGTCGGCCCCGCGACCGAGGGCCTGCAGCCGGGCCAGCAGGCGCCCGAGCTCCTGGTCAAGGCGCCCGACGGAACGACCGTGCCGCTGACCGACCTCGACGGCAAGCCGGTCGAGCCTCGCGGACCTGCGCGGCAAGCTCGTGTGGCTCAACTTCTGGGCGACGTGGTGCCCGCCGTGCCAGTCGGAGACGCCGGTCCTGCGCGACATGGACGAGGCGTACGGCGACAAGGGCCTCGCGATCGTCGGGATCGCGGTCCAGGAGACGACGCCCGCCGACGTCCAGGCCTACGCCGACAAGTACGAGCTGGGCTACGACATCGCGTTCGACGCGTCGGCCGACATCTTCGACCTGTACAAGGTCTACGCCCTGCCGACGCAGTTCTTCATCGACCCGTCGGGCAAGGTGCTCGAGGTCGTCAACGGCCCGATGACCGACGAGAGGCCAGGGCGCGCATCGAGGCCTGGCTGCCCAAGAGCGCGATCCGCTCGGGCGACTGACCGGGCGTCCCGCACGGCGCAACGCGGGCCCGGCGCGTCGATCGTCGCGCTCCCGGCTCGTTCACCTCCCGGCGGCCCCATGATTGGCCGCGATGCGAGAGGTGACCCGATGCGCTACGTGATGCTCACCTTCCAGGGCGACGAGCACCTGGAGGCCTGGGAGGCCGCGACGCCCGAGGAGCGGCGGCTGGAGATCGAGCGGACGATCGCGTGGTTCCGCGAGCACGGCGCCGCGGGCCGGATCGTCGGCGGCGAGGAGCTGGGCGAGGCGAAGGCCGCGCGGACCGTCCGGCGTGGCGGGCTCGTGACCGACGGGCCGTTCGCGGAGACCAAGGAGCACCTCGGCGGCTTCATCGTGCTCGAGGTGCCCGACCTGGCGACGGCGATCGAGGTCGCCTCCGGCTGGCCGGGCCTCGAGTGGGCGACCGACGGCGTCGAGCTGCGCCCGGTCGGCGACTCGGCGGGCGACGCGGGGATCACCCCAGGCTGACGGCCGGCGCGACCTACCCGCGGCCAGCGGTCGCGGAACACGGACTCGTCGCGTGGGAGGCGGGCCTCGCCGGGCGCCGCCTTGGGCTGCGACGCGGCCTCGGTCGGATAGCCCAGCGCGATGATCGTCCGGACGAAGTGGTCGGACGGGAGCCCGAGCACGCTCGTTGACCGCGGCCCGCACGTCCGAGCGCACCCACTGGATCGCCGCGCCGAGGCCGAGGTACGACGCCGCGATCAGCAGCCGCTCCGCGGCCCGGCCGTCGTCGTACGCGTCGGCGATGTCGTGCTCGCCCACCGGCAGCACGATGGCGATCGCCGCGGTCGCCGTCGCGAGCGCCCGCGTCTGCGGAACGCCGATCTCCCAGATCCGGCGCAGGACGGCCTGGTCGCGGAGGACGAGGAAGCGCCACGGCTGCTGTTGCTTGCTGCTCCCGGTCCAGCGGCCGACGTCCGCCATCGCGTCGAGCGCCGCGTCCGACGGGACCTCGGCGGTGAACTCGCGGACCTGGCGGACGCGCCGGAGCGGACGGAGGACCTCGCGCGGATCCGCTTCCCCTGGCATCCCTACACGCGCCTCGAACTTGAACCGGTCGCGATCCGGCACGAGGCGCCCGACCGGGTCGCGCCGCTCGTGCGACAGCGCCACCAGCCAGTCCTCGTCGACCGCCCGGCGGAACAGCTCGCCCTTGACCTCGACGCTGTCCAGCGGGAAGTCGTCGAACGCCGTCACCCAGCGCGGGTTCGCGGCCCACGGGCGCATGCACAGGTCGCCGAAGAAGGCCAGGGTCCGCGCGCCCGGACCGGTCCCCCGCACGACGATCGCCTGGTGGCCGGCCGAGTGCCCGCCGGTTCGGACGACCGACACGCCCGGCAGCAGCTCGCGATCGCCGTCCGCCCAGCCTTCGGCGCCCCAGTCGGCGACCAGGCGCAGCTCGGGCTGGTCGTACGAGGCGACGAGCCGGCTGTTGCCGCCCAGGGCGACCTCCCACTCCCCGCGCTGCGCCACGATCCGCGCCTTCGGGAACGCGCGCGACCCGTCGGCAAGCAGCAGGCCGCCGGCGTGGTCGAAGTGGAGGTGGCTCATGGCGACGACGTCGACGCTGCCCGGGTCGAAGCCGGCCGCGCGCATCGCCGGCACGACCGGCGAGCCCTGGTACTCGCGCATCGCGCGCGCCTTCTCGTCGAGCCGTTCCCCGATCCCCGTCTCGACCAGCACGCGCCCGGCCGGCGTCTCGATCATGAGGCAGTTGAGCGCCTGGAGCAGGCGCCGGTTCTCGTCGAGCTCGCCCTCCGCCCACGGACGCCACAGGATCCACGGCACGGGGCCGAAGATCGCGCCGGAGTCGGTGCGGAACGTGCCGGCCTGCACGAGCGCGACCCGCGTCCCGCCGCCGAGGTCGGCGCTCCAGTCGCCCGCGTCGCGGAATGCCGTGGCCTAGCCCTCCGCGGTGCTGGTCGCCTTGCGGCCGCGATCGAAGTCCGCGTGGAAGGCGGACGCCGTCGGCTCCGACTGGCCCTGGTACTTCGACCCGAGGTCGCGGCTGCCGTACGGCCGCTCGACCGCGGAGCTCATCCGGAAGAAGCTGATCTGCCCGATCCGCATGCCCGCGTAGAGCGCGATCGGGAGGTTGGCGACGTTCGACAGCTCGAGCGTCAGCGTGCCCTTCCAGCCCGGGTCGACATAGCCCGGCCGTCGAGTGGATGAGCAGCCCCAGCCGGCCCAGACTCGACTTGCCCTCGAGCCGCGCGACGAGGTCGTCGGGCAGCTCGACCCACTCGAGCGTCTGGCCCAGCACGAACTCGCCCGGGTGCAGGATGAACGGCTCGTCGCCCTCGATCGCCAGCAGCTCGGTCAGGTCGGGCTGCGGCTGGCGCGGGTCGATGAACGCGTAGCGGTTGTTGCGGAAGACGCGGAACGACTGGTCGAGGTGCAGGTCCACCGACGACGGCTGCAGGTCCGACGGGTCGTAGGGGTCGATGCGGACCCGCCCCGCCTCGAGCTCGGCCCGGATGTCGCGATCGGCGAGGACGCTCATCCCGCGCGTCGTGCCTTCTTCGGCGAGACCCCCTCGGCGAACAGCGAATCCACCTCGCGCTTGAGGTCCTCGAGGTCCTCGAAGCTCTGGTAGACCGACGCGAACCGGATGTACGCGATGTGGTCGATCGCGCGCAGCCGCTCCATCGCGAGCGCACCGACGCGCGAGCTCGGGATCTCCGACTGGCCGGACGCGCGCAGCTCCGCCTCGATCGCGTCCGCGGCGCGCTCGGCGGCATCCGCGGCGACGGGCCGGCGCGTGAGCGCCTTCGCGAGGCCGTCCGCCAGCTTGTCGCGGTCGAACTCCTGGCGCGTGCCGTCGCGCTTGAGGACGATCAGCCGGGCAGCCTCGACGCGCTCGTAGGTCGTGAACCGCGTCGAGCACGCGGGGCACTCCCGCCGGCGCCGGATCGTCGTGGACTCCTCGAGGTCGCGGGAGTCGACGACGCGCGTGTCGCGGGTGCCGCACTGGGGACAGCGCATGGACCCTCCAAGTCCGAGACACCACAAGCCCTAGTGGTGTGCGACGAGGATACCACTACATGCAGGGTGTCAGACCCCGTCGTCGTCGACGTCGGCGGCGTCCGGGCCGAAGGTCGACGGCGCCCGGACCTGCACCGCCGGGCTCTTGCCGCCGGGCTGCGCGATCAGGTCGGCGGGCCGGACGGCGGCGACGCGTGCCGCGATGCGCGCGGAGGCGCCGCGGGCGTTGCGCAGGTTGAGGGCCGCGCGCTTGAGCGAGGTCTGCGCCTCCAGCTCGCGGTGGCCACGATGCGCGAGGAGGGCGTCGAGGCCGTGCTCGAGCAGGTCGGTCGCCCGGGCCGCGCGGTCGAGCTCCACCAGGAGCGACGCGGCCTCCTCGGCGAGCGCGGGCGGCGGCGCGGAGCTCCCTGCCCTGGCGGACGAGGTCGCGCAGGTTCGCCTTGGTGGCCTCGAGGCCCGCGGCGAGCCCGGGCGGGTCGCCGGCCCGGCGGCGGATCTCGTCGAGGGTCGCCACGAGCGGGTCCACGATCGCGGTCAGGCCGGCATCGAGGCCCGCGACCGCCCGCTGGAACTGCTCGAGGTCACGGGTCCGCCCCACCAGCACCGACATCCGGCGGACGGTCAGGAAGAACAGCCCGAGCAGGACGAGCAGCAGCAGGCCGAGCCAGATCAGCGCCGCCTGGGGCACCTCGCCGGTCCCTGGTCCGCTCGCCGGCCGGGGTCAGCCGCCTCGCCGCGAGCGCAGCTCGGCGACGAGGGCGGGGCCGACCTCGAACAGGTCGCCGACCACGAACAGGTCGGCGATCTCGGCGATCGGGGCGTCGGGGTCGCGGTTGACGATGACGATGGCCTCGGCCGACTGCATGCCGACGCGGTGCTGCATCGCACCCGAGACGCCCAGGCCGAGGTACAGCGCGGGCTTGACGACCTTGCCGGTCTGGCCGATCTGGCGGGCGTACGGGATCCAGCCCGGCGTCGACCGACGCGCGGGTCGCCCCGACGACGCCGCCGAGGAGCCCGGCGAGCTCGGTGACCACGGCGAAGCCCTTCGGGGCTGCCGACGCCACGCCCGCCGACGACGACGATGCGCGCCTCCTCGAGCGACGCCTCCGCGCCGGCCTCGGCGACCCGTTCGAGGACGGCGACGGCCGGCACGGCGCCGGGCGCGGCGGGCTCGCGCCGCTCGACGGCCCCGGCGGCGGGTGCCGGCGAGGCGGTCGTGGCATTCGGGCGCACGGTGATCAGGCCCGTCGGTCCGGTGAAGGCGCTGCGCGTGATCGCCTTGGCGCCGAGCACGCTCGCCTCGACCACGGGTCCGTCGCCGTCCCAGGTCACGCCGCCGGCGTTCGCGAGCAGCCCCCAGCCGAGCCGCGCGACCAGCGCGCCGGCGACGTCGCGGCCGTCGGTGGTGCGCGCCGAGCAGGATGTGGGTCGTGCCCTCGTCGACGAGCCGCGCGGCCTCGGCCGCGGCGAGCGGCGCCCAGGTCTGGGTCGCCCGCGGCCGTCGATGCCACCGAGACGACGCGCGGCAGGAAGGTCGCCAGCTCCGCGGCAGCCGCGTCCGGGCTCGCGTCCACGACCAGCCCGACGGCCGAGCCGCCCGACGCCTCCGCGAGCGCCCGCGCGAGCGTCGCGAGCTCGGTCGAGAGACGCGTCAGCGTCCCGTCGGCGACCTCCGCGACGACCAGGATCGACGGCGCCATCAGATGAGCCTCCGGTCCGCGAGGAAGTCGGCGATCTCGCGCGCCGCGTCGGCCGCCGGCGCCTTGACCACGCGGCCCTTGGCCCGCGCCGGCGGCGGATCCGCGGCGATCACCCTCGTCGCCCACGTGCCCGCGAGCGACGCCACATCGTCCGCTCCGAGGTCCGCGAGCGACTTGACCGCGATCTCGCGCTGGCGCGCGGCCATGATCCCCTTCAGCGACGGGTAGCGCGGCGCGCCGAGCGCCTGGGTGCACGAGATGACCGCCGGCATCGGCGCCTCGATCAGGTCGTAGCCCTTCGCGGAGAGGCGCTTCACCCGGACGCGTCCCGCGGCGGGATCGGGCTCGATGGCGGCGGCCGCCGACAGGAGCGGCAGGCCGAGGCGGGCCGCGACGCCGGCGGCGACGGCACCGCCGGTCCCGTCGGACGTGTCGAGGCCGGTCAGGAGGAGGTCGAACGTCTCCTGCGCGGCCGCCGCGGCGAGGACGCGCACCGTCGCGGGGAGGTCGGCGCCCTCGAGGGCCGGGTCGGTGACCAGGACGCCGCGCTGGGCGCCCATCGCGAGCGCCTTGCGCATGGTCTCGATGGCATTCGCTGGAGCCATCGCCAGGATCGCGACCTCGCCCTCGTGGGCCTCGACGAGCTGCAGGGCCGCCTCGAGCGCGTACTCGTCGTTGCCGTTGACGACGGTCGGCGAGGCGGCGCGATCGAGCCGGAGGTCGGGGCCGAAGCGCTCCGCGTTCGCCGCCGGGTCGGGAACGGGCTTCGTCAGGACGAGGATTTGCACGAGGCCAAACGCTCCTGGATCGGGTGGTGGCTGGTCTGGGGGACGGCGCTCACGGATGGCGCGCGAGCAACGCGCGGGCGACGATCAACCGCTGGATCTGCTGGGTTCCTTCGTACAGCTGCGTGATCTTGGCGTCGCGCATCATCCGCTCGACCGGGTATTCGTCGACGTAGCCGTATCCCCCGAACACCTGCACCGCATCGGTCGTCACCCGCATCGCGGCGTCACCGGCCACGAGTTTACAGATGGCCGCCCACCTGGCGGCGTCGGGGGCACCCGCCTCGATCTCCTGGCACGCGGTGTAGAGCAGGTGGCGCGCGGCCTCGGTCGAGGCGTCCATGTCGGCGAGCATCGCCTGGACCATCTGGAGCTCGCCGATCGGCGCCCCGAACTGGCGGCGCTCGGTCGCGTGGCGGGTCGCCGCCTCGAGGGCGCCCTGCGCGATGCCGACGGCCTGGGCGGCGATCCCCGGGCGCGATCGCTCGAACGTCTGCATCGCGATCGCGAAGCCCTGGCCCTCCTCGCCCAGCCGGTTCGCCGACGGGGACGCGCAGCCCGTCGAACGCGAGCTCGGCCGTGGGCGAGCCGCGGATCCCCATCTTGTGCTCGAGCCGCGTGACCTTGAAGCCCGGGCGGTCGGTCTCGACGACGATCGCCGACAGCCGCCGGCTGGTGCGCTCCGCGTCCGGGTTGGTGACGGCGAACACCACGACCAGGTCGGCGACGCTGGCGTGGCTGATGAACCGCTTGCCGCCGTCGATGACGTACTCGTCGCCGTCGCGGACGGCCTTCGTCCGGATGCCCGACGGGTCCGACCCGGCGTCGGCCTCGGTGAGGGCGAACGCGATGAGCCGCTCACCGGAGGCGAGCCCCGGCAGCCAGCGGTCCTGCTGTTCGGGCGAGCCGGCGACCTGGATCGGGATCGCGCCCAGCGACTGCACGGCGAGGATCAGGCCCGACGTTGCGCACGCACGGCTGATCTGCTCGATCGCGAGGCACAGGGTCAGCAGGTCCGCGCCGAGGCCGCCGTGTCGCTCGGCGAACGGGATCGCGAGGATGTCGTGGCTCGCGAGGAGCCGGCGAACGTCGTCCGGCCACTCGGCCGTCCGGTCGATGTCGGCGGCCCGCGGGGCGATCTGCTCGTCCGCCAGCTCGCGGACCGCGTCGCGCAGGAGGACCTGGTCCTCCGTGAGGCGGATCGAGCCGTGGGCACGGTCGTTGGTGGTCACGCAGGGGCCATGCTAGCAGCCGGTCAGGGGCCGATCGTCGGGGATGACAAGTGGCGCGCACACGCCTAGGCTGACCCGACCAACGCGCGCCCACGACGACCGGCAGGGGACGGTCGGCGACGCGCCTGGAGGCAGGCATGGACCAGACCTACTTGGTGCTCCTGGGCATCGCGATCCTGGTCGCGGTCGGGATGGGCCTCAGGATCCGGAGTCGCGTCCTCGCGGACCGCGCCGACCAGTCTCCCGCTGAGTCGCCGTTCGCCGTCTCGACCGAGGGCGACAAGATCTGCCCCAACTGCGGCATGGGCAACCTCTGGACCGAGCGCCGCTGCAGCGCGTGCGGCCGGCCGCTCAAGGGCTGATCCCCCGCCGCTAGAGCACCGGGAGCTGGCGGCCCTCCGGGACCTGGCGGCCGCCGAACGGCACGATCGCGGCCGCCAGCAGCTCGCTGATGTCCTGCGCGCTGACCTGGTCCTCGCTGCCGACGCCCCGCCCCGCGTCGTTGAGCCCGTCGCGCAGCATCACCATGCAGAACGGGCACGCCGTCGCGAGCGTGTCGGCACCGGTCGCGAGGACCTGCTGCGTCCGCGCCGCGTTGATCCGCGTGCCGCGGGTCTCCTCCATCCACATCCGGCCGCCGCCGGCGCCGCAGCAGAACGTCTGGCGGCCGCTGTTGTCCATCTCGCGCAGCTCGATGCCCGGGATCGCGCCCAGGACCTCGCGCGGCGGCGCGATCACGCCGTTGTAGCGCGCCAGGTAGCAGGAGTCGTGGTAGGTCACCGTCCGGCCCGGCAGGCCGTCCGCGCCCAGCTGCAGCCGGCCGGCCGCGACCAGCCCCGAGAGGTACTCGCTGTGGTGGCGGATCGTGAACGAGCCGCCGAGCTGGCCGTACTCGTTGCCGATCGTGTTGAAGCAGTGCGGGCAGGCCGTGACGATCGTCCGCTCCCCCATCCGGTAGCGGTTGAGCGTCTCGACGTTGCTGCGTCGCCAGGATCTGGAACACGTACTCGTTGCCCATCCGCCGGGCCGGGTCGCCGGTGCACGACTCCTCCTGGCCCAGGACCGCGAACGAGACGCCGGCGGCGTCGAGGCAGGTCGCGACCGCGCGGGCGACCCGGCGGTTGCGGTCGTCGAACGCCGCCGCGCAGCCGACCCAGTACAGGACCTCGAGGGCGTCGAGCTCGCCGCGCGGCCTGGACCTGCGGCGACCGTCCGGACCTCGAACGGCAGGCCCTTCGCCCAGTCGAGGCGGGCCGACGGCGGCTGGCCCCACGGGTTGGCGACGCTCTCCATGTCCTTGAACGCGCGCGGTCAGCTCCTGCGGGAAGCGCGCTGTCCTCGAGCACGAGGTTGCGCCGCAGCCCGACGATCTTGTCGACGTGCTCGATGGTGACCGGGCACGCCTCGACGCACGCGCCGCAGGTGACGCAGTCCCAGACGGCGTCGTACGGGATCGCGGTGTCGACGAGTGGCCGGGCGAGCGCGGTCGCGGGCAGCCGGTCGTCGAGGGCCGGCGATGACGCGCGCACCGACGGCGAGTTCGGGATCAGCGGGAGGCCGGCCTCCGCGTCGACCGCCTCGTCGCGGATGCCCATGATGAACGTCTTGGGGTTGAGCGGCTTGCCGGTGTTCCAGGCCGGGCACGCCTCCTGGCAGCGGCCGCACTCGGTGCAGGTGAAGCCGTCGAGCAGGTCCTTCCACGACAGGTCGGCGACGGTCCGGATGCCGAACGTCGCGTCCTCGGCCTCGAGGTCCATCGCCGGCAGCTCGCCGCGCGGCCGGAGCTTGCGGAGCGCGATGTTGAGGATCGCGGTCGCGATGTGGAGGTGCTTGCTGAACGGCAGGTAGCACAGGAACGCGGCCACGAGCGCGATGTGCGCCCACCACAGGACGCCGAAGATCGCCTGCAGCGTCGCCGGGTCGCCACCCGCGAGCGCGTCGCCCGCGGCGTTGGCGATGAACGCGCCCGGGACCTCGCCGTACGCCGCGACCTGGAACACCTGCGCGAGGAGCTCGGTCGCGACGACGCCGCCGATCATGCCCAGGATCAGGAGCGCGTCGCGGTTGAACGTGAGGCGCTTGGGCTTCGTGACCAGCCGCCGCCAGAACGCCCACGCGATCGAGACGCAGGACGATGACGGCGACGACGTTCTGCATCGCGCTGACCGCGGTCCACAGCGCGCCGTCGAACGGGATCGAGAGGATCGCCTCGATCAGGCCGCCGGTGACGATGTTGGCGGTGCCGATCGTGAGCAGCACGAAGCCCCAGAAGATCCCCGCGTGCAGGATGCCCGGCGCGCGCGTCCCGGAACATCCGCGTCTGGACGATCCCGTAGCGGAGCGTCCCCCACAGGCGCGCGGCCGGCGTGGTCGGTCGGGCTCGCGTTGCGCGCGGCCGCGAACACCCGCAGGTGGCGCGCCATCGCCAGCGCGAAGAACGCCGCGGCGCCCCAGAACACCGGGAACACCAGCGGGTAGGCGGGGACGTCGGCGAAGGCGGGGAACACGTCAGCGGCCGGCGGCGGGATCCAGCGTCGGGCTCGACCGGCTCGCCCGGCGGCAGGTCAGCGCGGCCGCCGGCCCGCGCGGCGGCATGGTCGAACGGCCCGACAGCGTCTCGAGCGCGTGGTCGAGCAGCGGGACGACGACCTCGAACGACTCGAGCGCGCCGCGCGGCGACCCCGGCACGTTGACGATCAGGCTCCCGCCGCGCACGCCGACGAGGCCGCGCGACAGGGCGGCAAACGGCGTCGAGCGGCGCCCGTCGGCGCGCATCGCCTCGGCGATCCCCGGAACCTCGTACTCGAGCACCGCCGACGTCGCCTGCGGCGTCACGTCGCGCGGCGTCAGGCCGGTCCCGCCGGTGGTCACGACCAGGCGGTGCGCCGCGGCGCCCGACGACGAGCGCCTCCTCGATCTCCCAGCGCTCGTCCGGCACCACCCGCCGCTCGACGCCGAACCCGAGCTCGACGAGGCGCGCCTCCAGCGCGGCGCCCGACGCGTCCTCGCGCGAGCCCGCGGCGCTCCGGTCGCTCACGGTGAGGACGAGCGCGGACCGGTCGGGCATCAGGGCCTGCGGCTCTTCGCGATCCGGCCCGCGCTCCGGTCGCCCGGGCCTGCCCTTCGGCCGCGGCGCGGGGTCGCCGGCGACGGCCGGTGCCACTCGCCGCTCTTGCCGCCGCTCTTCGAGACGAGGCGGAGGCCCCGCACCTCGACCCCACGCTCGACGCCCTTGACCATGTCGTACACGGTGAGCGCGGCGATCGACGCCGCGGTCATCGCCTCCATCTCGACGCCCGTCGGGCCCGTGGTCGCGGCCTCGGCGCGGACCCGGAGGACGCCCGCGGCCCGGTCCGGCGCGATCGACACCACCAGGTCCGTGAGCGCGATCGGGTGGCACAGCGGGATCAGCTCGGAGGTCCGCTTGCCGCCCATGACGCCGGCGAGCTCGGCGACCGTGAGGACGTCGCCCTTCGCGCCGCCCCCGTCGATGACCAGGCTCATCGTCTCGGCGGAGACCGCGATCTCCGCCTCGGCGACGGCTCGGCGGGCGGTCGCGGGCTTCGCGCTGACGTCCACCATGCGCGGCCGCCCACGGCGATCGACGTGGGTGAGGCGGCGGCGCTCGGCGCGCGTGGGCTCGTGCGAATCCATGGACCCTCCTGCACCGACGATGCTAGCGGTCGCGGGCTACCCCCGGTCGAGCCAGCGCAGCTCGACCTCGGAACCGGCCTCGGCCCGCTCGAGCGGCTCGGGGATGACCGCGAGCGCGTCGGCGGCGGCGAGCGACGAGAGCACGTGGCTCCCCTGCCCGCCCGCGAGGCGCACGCGGACCCGGCCCTTGCGCGTCGCGCACGGGCAGGCCGTCCGCGTCCCGGATCGACGTCACGCGCTGGTAGCCGCGCCGGCCCTTGCTCTTGGAGACGGCCTCCTCGAGCACGGCGCGATCGACGGGCCGGTGCAGGCGCGGTCTGCCCGGCCAGGCGCCGGATCACCGGCCGCACGAACAGCTCGAACGTGACGAACGACGAGACCGGGTTGCCCGGCAGGCCGAACAGGAGCACCGGGTGGCGGCGGCCGCCGACGTCGGCGCGGCCGAACGCGAACGGCTTGCCCGGCTGCACCGCGACGCGCCACAGGTTGATGTGGCCGACGGCGTCGAAGGCCAGGCGCACGACGTCGTACGGCCCGACCGACACGCCGCCCGACACGACGACGATGTCGGCCTCGGCGATCCCGCGCCGCAGCCTGCGCCTCGACGTCCTCGAGCCGGTCGGCCGCGATCCCGAGCTCCAGGGGCACCGCCGCCGGCCTCCCGCACCAGCGCGCGGATCCCGGGGCCGTTCGCGTCCGGGATCCCCGCCGGCCCGAGGTCGGTCCCGGCCGCCCGGACCTCGTCGCCGGTCGCGAGCACCGCGACGATCGGACGGCGGCGGACGACGACGTCGGCGAGGCCCGCGCCCGATGCCAGCGCCACGACGGCCGGCGTCACCGTCACGCCCGGCTCGACGACCGTCGCGCCGGCCTCGACGTCGCTCCCGCGCGTCCGCACGGCGTTGCCCGGCTCGACCGGCTCGTGGACGAGGCACGCCGCGGGCAACGGGCCGGCCGCATCGCGGCCGCGCGGCCCGGGGTTGCCCGTGGCGTCGAGCGGCGTCGTGATCTCGACCGGGACCACGGCGTCGGCGCCCGCGGGCATCGGGGCGCCGGTCGCGATCCGGATCGCGGTCTCGGGCATCACCCGGGCATCGGGCGCCGAGCCCGCCCGCGACTCGCCGACGACCGTGAGCCGCACGGGCCGGCCCTCGGACGCGCCGGCCACGTCCGCGGCGCGCACCGCGTAGCCGTCCATCGCGGAGTTGTCCCACGGCGGCAGCGAGACGCCCGCGACGATCGGCTCGGCCAGCACGCGACCGAGCGCCGCCTCGGGGACGATCCGCTCGACGTCGGCCAGCGGCTCGACGCCGGCGAGCACCGTCGCCTGGGCCGCCTCGACGGCGAGGAGCTCGCCGCTCATCGGATCCCCACGTGCGCGCTCACGCGGTCTTGGCCGCCTGCGCCGCGGCGAGCCCGCGGATCGTGTCCGCGAGGCTCTCGCGCGTGACGAGGCCGGCGAGCTGCCCCTCGTCGGCGACCGCGAGGCCGTCGAGGCCCGCCTCGTTCATCGCCTCGACCGCGTCCCACAGCGCGTCCGACGGCGCCAGCACCGGCGCCTGCGGCGGCGCGGCCATCACGTCCTCGACGCGGGTGCCGCCGAACCGGCGCCGGCCGAGCCGCACGAGGCGCTTGCGCCCGAGCACGCCCACGACCTTGTCGTCGTCCACCACCGGCATCGCGGCGACGGCGTCGGCACCCTCGAACCGGTTCGCGAACGTGTCGATCGTCAGGTTCGGGCCCACGAACGGCACGTCGACGCGCATCGCGTCCTGGACCCGGCTGCCGCGCAGGAGCTGCTCGAGCGCGAGGCGCCGCTCGCCCGTGCGGGCGCCGGTGTTGAGCAGCCAGCCGAGGGCGATGCCGATGAGCCCCTCGGTGACCTGGTCGGCGAGCACGAGGGCGACCCCGGCGCCGAGGATGGTCCAGCCGACCATCCGGCCGACGCGCGCGGTCGTGCGGTACGCGCGATCCCGGTCGCCGTGACGCGACCACGCGAACGCGCGCACGACCCGGCCGCCGTCGAGCGGCATCGCCGGCACGACGCTGAGGACCCCGAGGATCAGGTTCAGGACGCCCACGATGACGATGCCGCCGGCGATCGGCGTCGACGCGGGCACCAGCGTTCCGAGCAGGACGCCCGCGACCGAGAGCACGGCGCCGAGCACGAACGAGACCAGCGGGCCGGCGACGGCGATCACGAGCTCGTCCCGCGCGGTGCTCGCCTGGATGGACAGCGGCGCGAGCCCGCCGATGAACCCGAGCACGATCGTGGTGGTCGGCACGCCGCGTCGCCGCCCGACCAGCGCGTGGGCGAGCTCGTGCGCGATGACCGACGCCAGGAACAGCAGCGGCGACGACGATGCCGATGACGAGCTGGACGGCGGGATTCATGGTCGGGTCGCTCAGCGCGGCCTGCTGGACGCCGATGAAGGCGATCAGTGCGATGAGCACCACCCACGCGACGGAGATCCGGAGCTCGATCCCGAGGATGCGCGCGACCGGGATCCCTCCCCCGCCCATCAGCCGCCGCCCTCGGGGGCCGGCTGGAGCGAGCCCGCATCACGTTCGGCTGCCCGTGCCTCGAGCGCGCCGGCCCGCTTCGGGGCCAGCCACGCGAGGAGCAGCGAGAGGACGATGATCACGACCCCCACGGCGATCGTCGTCTCGACCCAGAACGTCTCCGGGAACAGCTGGACGAGGCGGTCCGTGAGCGGGTCGAACAGGAACGACCCGGCCGGGAAGAACAGCTCGTGGAAGGCCTCGAACGCCGCGTCGAAGGACAGCAGGCCGACGACCCCGAGCGCGACCGTCCCCGCCGCGATGACCCGACCCGCCAGGCCGAGCCGCCGCCACAGCCGGGCACGCGCCGTTCGGCCCCGTGCCAGCAGGAACGCCGCGACGAGCACGACCGCACCGACGACCGCGAGCGCGTAGAACGCCGCGAACACGCCGCGGACGTCGCGCATGTGCTGCTGCTCGCGCTCGTTGAGGACCGGGACCCCGTTCAGCGTGACGTCGAAGTCCGGCGGCCCCACGACGAGGTCGGCGAGGATGGCGTCGGTCGCCGTGCGGAGGTCGGCCTCGTCGAAGCCCGTCCACGCCGCGGCCTGCGCGCGCCCCTGCTCGAACGAGACCCAGGCCGGCGTGAGGAACGGCAGGATCGCGATCGCGATGATGACGAGCGCCGTGGCGATGCCGACGACGAGGGACGCGAGGGCGCCGGTGAGGGTGTGCATCAGGGCGCCCGGCGGCTACTCCTCCTCGAGCGTCCGGGCCTGCTCCCACCAGGTGTCGACCATGAGGTCCGCCGGCGCGGGCCAGTTGAGCTCCACCGCCGCGCGACCGAGTCGGGTGCGGAACGGCTCGAGGTCGGCCTCGAGGATGTCGCGCAGCCCCTCGATGCCGGCCTGGATGAACAGCTGGTGCTCGTCGGGCCCGAACCCGGCGAGGTTCAGCATCAGGCCCTCGTCGCGCCAGGCGAGGACGTCGGTCAGGTCGGCCCGGACGTGGTCCGCGAGGTACTGGCGCCTCGTCGGCGTCTCCGAGACCTCGAGCAGGATGCCGGTCGTGAACACGCCCTGCTTCTCGAGGCGCTCGAGGTAAACGGGCTCGATGCGGGTGAGCTCGGTGATGGGCGGCACGGGCGGGTTCGGCCTCCGGTGTCGGGCGGGACGGTGGCCATTATCGCGGTCCTGACCGCGACGCGCACCGCCGCCCTCGCCGGAGGCGAGCCGGCCTACGACCCGGTGTAGCCCGGGATCTGGTTGCGGTTGCCGTACGCGCTGTAGCCGTAGTGGCCGAGATCGAGCAGGAACGCGAGGCCGACCCACAGCCAGTCCCAGCCCGAGAGGTTGCCGCCGGGGAACCAGAGGATCGTGTACATGAGCGTGGTGAACGGCAGGAAGATCAGGCCGAGCAGGGGCCAGATCAGGGTGCCGCCGAAGACGGCCGAGACGGCGTTTGGCCGGGCGATCCAGTAGACCGCGAACGCCAGCCGGGGAAACAGGCCCGCAAGGACCGCGAACAGGCACATTGACGAACCCTCCTCAAGACCCGGTCGGGCCCGTGGCCATTCCACCGGAGCGCGCGACCGCCGAGCATCACCCGATCTGGGTGAGCGGCCGGCACGGTCGTCAGCGATCGAGGACGCGATCCTCGAGCACCACGTCCCAGTGCGCCTCGAGCAGCGCGAACCGGTGCTGCTCCTCGCGCTTGAACGTGACCTGGTCCGGGTAGAGCCGCTGGGCGATCTCCGCGTCGCTGTGCTCCTGGATCGCGGCCCAGTCGCGGTACGTGATCGAGACCAGCACGTCCCAGTCGGCCCGGCCCTCCCCGTGGAACCGCGGCGTCCACATCCGCACGTCGGTGTACCGGCCGGCCGCCAGCTGCTCGCGCAGGATCGGCCAGTGGTTGCGATCGAACAGCTCGACGAACTCGTCGTGCGCGCCCCAGCGCGTGCGGTAGAAGTACAGGATCTCGATCGGCTCGGTCATCGTGGCTCCCTCAAACGTCGAGCTTGGCGGCCTCGGCCCGGAGCAGCTCCCACGCCCGCTCGACGTGCTCGCTCCCGGGTGTGCAGGTTGCCGACCGCGAGGCGGATCGTGAAGCGGTTGCGCAGGCGCGTGTGCGACAGGAAGATCTCGCCCGTCCGGTTGACGGCGTCCATCAGGCGCGTGTTGACGTCGTCGAGGAGGTCGGGCACGTCGCCCTCGTCCTCGCGTCCCGGCGAGCGCGGTCGGCCGGTAGCGGAAGCAGATCGTCGAGAACGGCACCGGGGCGAGCCGCTCCCAGGCGGGGTCCTCGTCGACCCAGGCGGCGAACCGCGCCGCGAGCTCGAGGTGGAAGTCGATCCGCCGCCGCAGCCCGTCGAGCCCGAACCAGCGGATCAGCATCCACAGCTTGAGCGCCCGCATCCGACGGCCGAGCTGCGGCTGGTACTCGTTGTAGTCGAGCACCGGCGAGGCGCGGTCGAGGGTGCGCAGGTACTCGGGCACGAGGCTGAACGCCGCGCGCGCCTGGTCCATGCGCCGGGTCAGCAGCAGCGACGCGTCGAGCGGGGTGAACAGCCACTTGTGGGGGTTGACGACGATCGAGTCCGCGCGATCCCACCCGACGAACGGCGTGCGCCGCTCCGGCAGCAGCGCGACGACGCCGGCGTAGGCCGCGTCCACGTGCAGCCACAGCCCTTCGCGCGTCGCGACGTCGGCGATCGCGTTCACCGGATCGGCCGACGTCGAGGACGTGGTCCCGATCGTCGCGACGACCGCCACGGGCCGCCGACCGGCGTGATGGTCCGCCTCGATCGCCGCCGACAGCGCCTCGGGGTCCATCTCGTACGTCTCGTTGACCGGGATCTTGACGACCGACGCGCGTCCGAGCCCGAGCGTCATGCACGCCTTGTCGATCGAGCTGTGGGCCTCGGTCGAGGCGTAGACACGCGGCTCGCCCTCGTGCCCGCGCGCCGCGAGACCGGAGGCCGCGGCATCGAGCCCGGACGCCTCGCGCGCCGAGGCCAGGGCGATCAGCGACGAGGTGGACGCGGTGTCGGTGAGCAGCCCGCCGAACGTCGCCGGCAGCCCGAGCGCCTCGCGCAGCCAGCCGACGACCACGGTCTCGAGCTCCGTCCCGATCGGCGACGTCCGCCACAGCATCGGGTTCTGGCCGAGCGCGGCGGTCAGGAACTCCCCGAGCACGCCCGGGCCCGACGCCGTGCTCGCGAAGTAGGCCATGAACCCCGGGTGCTGCCAGTGCGTCGCGTTCGGGATCACGAGGCGGTCGACGTCCGCGAGGATGGCGGCGATCGATTCGGGCTCGTCGGGCGCGTGGGCCGGGAACAGGGGCCCGACGGATCCGGGCTCGATCGGTGGCAGCACGGGGTGCTGCTCGACGCCCGCGAGGTAGTCGGCGATCCGGTCGACGACGTCGTGGGCCGCGGCACGGAACGCTTCCGGATCCATGTCGTTGAGGCCGTCGACCTGCTCGGGATCGAGCCCGGGCTCCCCCACGTCCGTCACCCGGCCAGTCTACCGGGGCCGTCTGCCGGATCGAGGCCCGACGGTCAGCCCGAGCCGCTCAGCCTGCGCCGCCGAGCGCGGCCAGCACGCCGAACGAGAGCACGACCGCCAGCGCAAGTGCGCCGAACAGCAGCACGACGATCACCAGGCAGCCCACGACGAGGCTGTTCGACGACCCGACCCGCCGGACGACCGCCGTTTCGGCGAACCGGTCGTGGAGGCCCTGCTTGGTCGGGCTCGAGACCGTCGTGAGCAGCAGGATCAACGCCCAGAGCAGCCAGACGAGCCCGAGGACCCCGCTCGTGCCACCGATGGCCGTCGAGGAGCCGGCGATCGTGAGCCAGCTCGCGAGCGCGACCCACCGCCGAAAGGCCTGTCCCGTCTCGAGCCGGCGTCCGCTGGCTGCGTCGCCGACCTGGAGCTGCAGGATCCGCATCCCGAAGGTGGCCCGCGCCTCGCGACCTCCAGAGCGAGATGAAGTAGGCCGCGTCGACGCAGCATCCCGATCCCGATGAGCACGATCGCCCGCAGCGCCGGGATCCGCGCCGACCGCGAACAGCGCGACCGTCGCGGGGATCCCGACGATCAGGTTGAGGATCGTGACGATGATCGCGTCGATGACGTAGGCGACGAAGCGCGGCGCACCGCCGGCGAACTCGAGGCCGGTCACGCCGGGCACCGCGTACCTGCCACCGCCTGCGGGCGGCACCCAGGCGGCTCCGCCCACGCCGCCGACCGGCGCCCAGGCCACGGGAGCGCCCGGCGGTCCGAGCGCGACCCCGGGCGGCGGTCCTGTCGGGGTCACGGGCGCAGGCGGCATCGCCGGTGGCACGGGCGGTGGCGACGCCGGGTCAGGCGGGACCTCGTTGACGTTCGTGGACCAGTCGGCCCGCGTCTCGTCCTCGCCCTCGCCGGGCACGCGATCGTTCTTGTTGTCCACCGCAGCCTCGCCTGGTCGTCGTCCCTCGACCCGATGCTAATCGAGCGGGGCCGCGCTCACTCGCCGTCGGCGGCGGTCGTCCGCGCGCGGAACGCGTCGGACGCGGGTCAGGGCGTTCGCCGCTGGCGTTCGGCCGCGCGCGCGACCGCATCGTTGTACCGCTGCTTGGCGACGCCCTTGTCGATCTCGGCCTGCGCGATCGCGGCATCGGAGTCGGCACCGACCTCTGCCGCTGCCTCCGCGACCGCCTTCGCGGCCACGGCCGTCTTGGTGGCGGAGGCTTCGGCGAGCGCGGCGGCCTCGAGGGCCACCTGTGCGGCATCGGCCGTCGCTTCGGCACTCTCCTGCGCCTCGGCCGCGGCGGCGTTCGCCGCGTCCGTCGCGACCTTTGCGCGCTCCGCAACGGCCGCCACCTGCTCCGCGGCACGCCAGTCCTGCAGCGCTTCGGCCGTCTTCGGCTTCTCGATGACCTCGTCTGCCATGTCCGCGATGCCGCCTTTCGGGTTCGAGCGTGGGCCGGATGCCGCACACGCGCCAATCGCGCGCACCAGAGCCTACTCCAGCTCGGGCGAACCTCCGCCAGACACCGAAGCGCGAGCCTCCCGTCACATTTCGCCGCTCGTGTGACCTTGCCAGCATGCCGGTGCGCCGACCATGAGCACGACCGCGGGACCGTCTCGCGACGGAATCGGGAGATCGACATGCGAAGCATCGGGGTGGTCGAGCGAGTGACCCTGGACGGCGTCATGCAGGCGCCTGGCGCGGTGGACGAGGACAGGAGCGACGGGTTCGAGCACGGCGGCTGGGCCGCGCCCTACGACGACGAGGTGCTCGTCCGCGAGATGGGCAAGGGAATCGGGTCGCACGAGCTGCTGCTCGGGCGCCGGACCTACGAGATCCTGCAGTCGGCCTGGGCCGACGCCCGCCGAGCCGAACCGCGTTCACCGAGGTGCTGACCGAGACGCCCAAGTACGTGGCGTCGAACACGCTCGAGGACCTCTCGTGGGCGAACTCGACGCTGCTCGACGGCGATGCCGTCGAGGACGTCGCGCGGCTCAAGGAGGCCGAGGGCAAGGACCTCGTGATCATGGGCAGCGGCCGGTTCGCGCAGGCGCTGATGGCGGCCGGGCTCATCGACGAGTTCACGCTGCTCATCCACCCGGTCGTGCTGGGCGAGGGCCGCCGCCTGTTCCCCGACGGTGGCGCGCTCGCGACGATGACCCTGGCCGAGCTCACGACCACGACCAAGGGCGTCGCGATCGCGACCTATCGCCCGGCCTGACCGGACGCGCCTCCGGTCAGCCGGAGCCCACGAGGCGCGTCAGCAGCTCGAATCCGTCCGGCGTGCCCGTCCAGCGCGCCTCGCAGGTCCTCGATGCCGACTCGGCGACGGACGTAGCGCATCGCGACGATCCCGACCACGACGTCATCGAGCGGTCCGAGGACCGGGATGAACTCGGGGATCAGGTCGATCGGCGAGACGATCCACGCGACCAGGCCGACGAGCACGATCGCGCACGTCGAGCGGCGTGGAGCGATCGGCGATCAACGAGCGAAGCAGGCGCAGGACGTCCGGGATGACCCCGACGATCTGCCTCGCGGGCACGCCTCTCGGGCGCAGCGCCCAGAACAGGACGAGCATCGCGACCCAGAGGGCGATGAGGCTCGCGAGGATGCCGACGAGGACGCGACCGTCCACCGGCTCGCGTTGCGCCTCGGGCGCGGCGGTCGTACCCGGCAGCCGCGGCTAGACGAAGCGCTTGACGAACGCGAGCGAGGTCTCCGCGACCTCCTGCCAGCCGCTGTCGATCGTGAGCGAGTGCCCGCGGCCCGGGATCGTGACGACCTCGGTGACCCCGGGGTTGTCCTTCTGCTGGTCGTACGAAGCCTTCGTGATCGACCACGGGACGGTGTTGTCCTTCTCGCCCGAGATGAACAGGAGCGGCCCGCGATCGGGGTTCTTGGTGTCGACCTTCGCCTCGGTCCACGGGTTGAGGTTCGCCGATGCCGCCTGGAACAGCGGCTTGCCGGCCGCCGGGACGGCGTACGTCTCGTGCAGCTGCCTTCGCCTCTTCCTCGCTGACCGCGTTCGTGAACCCGAAGCGGAACTGGTCGTACGTCAGCGGCACGGCCTTGCTCCGGTTCAGCGGGTTGCCGAGCACCGGGAAACGCGGACTTGAGCGCCGAGATCGGGAGCGGCAGCACGCCGCGGAACGGGGCGGCGTCGATGGCCACCGTTGCCGCCGATCGACCGCGTCCGGCGAGGATCTGGGCCATGAGACCGCCGAAGGAGTGGCCGATGATCGCCGGCTTGCGCTCGAGCTGGGCGACCACGGCCTCGAGGTGGTCCGCGATCTCGCCGATGCCCTTGCCGGCGAACACGTTCGGGTCCGCGTTCGCCTCGGCGACCGTCTCCGGATCGTCGGGCCAGTGCGGCAGGACCGAGACGTAGCCGGCGTCGTCGAACAGCTTCGCCCACCGGTCCCAGCTGCTGGGCAGCAGCCACAGCCCATGCACGAAGACGACGGGTTGCTTGCCCGTGGCGTTCGCCGCGGCGACCTCATCGGCCTCGTGGGTGCTGACTGTCGTGTCCGTCATCGTGGAAATCCTCCCGGGGCCGCATGGATCGCGCTTCGATGATCGCATGGGTTCGTTTACACGACGGTCTGTAACAAACGCCCGTCCCAAACGTTGTCAGTGCCGAGGCCCGCGCTTTCATTGCCACTGAGCGGTGATAAGAGCAGCGCGGGCCTCGCTTCCCCTCCCGGCATGCCCTGACGCCGATCCGCTCGACGCAGGCGAGCGTATCTGGTGGCACGGCGCCGCAGCCTCACGGACTCCACCCAGTTCGCGGTCCAGGCTCGGCACGGGCAGGAGGACGGACCATGGGCGACCAGAGTCTGTACGAGCGGTTGGGCGGTGTCTTCGCCATCGCAGCGGTCGTCGACCACTTCAGCGACGCGGTCGTCAGGAACGCGGTCGCCGGGCAGGGGTCCGCCAACCCTGCCCTTCGTGAGTGGCACACCGCGGAGCTTGCGCGACTGCCCGGCCTCAAGTTCATGCGGACGCTCTGGGTGTGCGACATCTCGGGCGGGCCGTTCGAGTACTCGGGCACCAGGCCAGGGCACGAGAAGCTGAGCCTGGAGGAAGCGCATCGCCGGCTCGGGATCACGTCCGACGAGTTCGATGCCGTGGCGACGGAGCTGGCGCGCTCGCTCGACCACTTCGGCGTCCCGCCGAAGGAGAAGGGCGAGGTCCTTGCCGCATTCGCAGCCCACAAGCCGGAAGTGACCGAGGGATCGCTGGCCGCGGCGCACTGAGGACGCCGGAAAAGCCCCGGCCAGCGGGAAACGCGGCCGGGGCCGACCGAGTGTGACCGACGCGCCAACGAGGCGCCCGCCGCACACGGCGGCTCCGGGCGCCACGCTGGCGAGATCTCGACCCGCGCCGTTGCCAGCTGACACCGCCTGCAGGCCCCTGCGAGAGCAATGCAAGACGTTCGCTCGTCGCCTGCACGCCGGCGCGCCGCGCGCTCACCCAGACTGCGAGCCATGACGGTTCCGCTTATCCGGCCAAGACGGCGCCCTGTTCGTCTCGGACCACTCCTGGCAGCGAGATCAAGCCCACCGCGATCGCGATCGACGCTGGTGCGGCTGGCGTTCGAATCGCTGCTCGCCGGCTTGCTCATCGGCCTGCTGCTGACCTGGCGCGAGTCCTCCCCGCTCACCGCCATGCTGCTGGGCGGATCGGTGCTCGCCTGGTCGATCTTCTCGTTCGGTTCGGAGCGGCCCGACTAGCCCCCGGCGAGGACCCGACCTAGCCGCCGCCGTCCCGGCGCTTCGAAGCCCGGGCCACCGCGTCCCGGTACGTCTGGTGCGCGGTCGCGACATCGACGCCCGCCTGCAGCTGCGCGGCACCGGCATCGTCGGCTTCCTGCCGGGCGGCCCGGATCACCGCCTCGGCAGCCTCCGCCGTCGCCCGGGCAGTCGCCTCCGCGGACGTCGCCGCCTCGAGGGCGGCTTTCGCCGATACGGCAGTCGCCGCGGCCGCCACCGATGCGTTCCTCGCCGCGGCCACGGCCGCGTCGCTCGCGACCTTGCCTCGGTCCGACACGGCCGCCACCTGCTCGGCAGCCCGCCAGGCCTGGAGCGCCTCCGCTGTCGTCGGGAGCGTGGTGTCGTCATCGACCGCCATCGGCAGTACCTCCTTGCGCGGGACTGGGTTCGAGTATGCCCCGGCCCGGTCGCCCGACATGGACGAGCCCGGCCGGATTTCGGTCACCGCCCGGCCGGGCTCCGTTTGCGCCGTCGCCGACAATGGGTGGGGACACACGCCGACGACGGCATTCGCGAATGTAGGCTCGCGCGACGACATCGATACCGCGTCAGCCGCCCAAGTCGTTGCAGGAATCTCGCGCCCACACATGCGGCAGGGATCCTGACCTGGCCATCCCGTGGGTCGGGCGCCATCGCCCACAGCTCGGGCTGAAGCCGGCGTGGGGAACCCTCCGACGCGGTTCGAGGCGCAGCGATGGCGCTGTAACGCGACCACGCACGACACGCGACGAAGGTGCGATGTCGCGGCCCAAATTCACATCGCGATCGGTCGTTTCTACCAGTGAGCCGATGCCTTCATTCGCGAAAGCGGTGGATAAGTGCGGCATCGACTCCGCTGGCGGGGCGCGACGTGCGAGCGACCTCTCGGCGCGACCACGTTGGCCCCGTCACCAAACGCAGTCCGACCCAACACGTTGTCATTGTCGGAGGTCCGCGTTCGGCAACGTCCCCCCGGCGATATGTCGACGCGGGCCTCCGTCTACAGGAGTCCGGCGCGTCCGGCGACGGCGCCTCGACAAGGCGGGGCGTAATCCCGGCAGTCGCTCACCGTTGTCATGACTGAGACCCGCTCCCGTAGCTCGGGGGACAACCGACAACTGCAGCGGGTCTCAACCAAGGACCCGCGCGTGCGACCAACCACCACCGGTCGAGGCGTGCGGGTCCTTGCCTCCCCGAGCGGGGCTCGGATGCGGGAGCAGTGCAGCCCGTCTCCGGGCGCGGTCAGTTCGTCAGCTTGAGGATGTACGAGCCCAGGTAGCGCGGGCAGTCGTTGGCGGAGCAGGCCGTGATCGTCAGCCGCGCGCTCTCGAACGAGCTGAGGAAGTAGCCGCGGACGTGCTTGGCCGAGCCGCCGTCGGCGCTGATGACGTGGAAGGTCGACCAGCCGACGAAGTTGCCGTTCGCGTCCACGATCGCCGCCGGGACGTCGAGGCCGCTCAGGTACGTGTCCACGTCGCCGTACAGCGTGGTGTGGTTGCCGTTGTTGTGCTGGCCGATGTACTCGCCGAACGCGAGCGTCTTGTTGATCGTCGTGTCGCCCTTGATGATCGCGTCCACGTCCGACGAGCTCAGGTTGCCGGTGCCGTAGTTCGTCCAGGCGAAGTCGAGCTGGCTCGTCGGGACGTCGCCGTTGGTCTCGCCGAAGTCGGTCGGCGTCTGGTACAGCGCCGTGCCATCGCTCGAGAACGCCGAGGCCGGGAAGATGAACGGCGACGCGCCGTAGGCGGTGTCCGGGAAGCCGGCGAGCGCGGTGGCGGTCGTGGTGACCATCCACACGGGCTGGCCGAGCAGCGCCGCCATCGCGTTCTGGTGCGGTGCGGTCACCGTCACGACGACGGCGATGCCGTTGCTCGTGTCGAGCGCGGTCGCGACGGTCGTCCCGCCGGTGCCGTTCGTGAACCCGTTGCTCGCCGTGACGGTCTGGCTGCGCGTGGTGGCCAGCGAGGCGCTGCCGTTGACGAGGTAGTCGTTGGCGGCGGCGAGGGCGGCCATGTCCGCGGCGGTCTGCTGGCTGCGACGCTGCGCGAACGTCGAGCCGCCGTCGAGCGCAAGTCCGGCGAACCCGAGCAGCGTGATCAGGGACAGCGCGAACACCACGAGGACCTGCCCGCGGGCAGCCTCGTCGCACCGTTGCCCGGCCGGGGGCGTCTTGAGCATCGTCCATCTCCTGCCAAGGAGACGCCCCCCGGCGCGTCCAGGCTGGCCGCTTGGTCGAAGTGGTGACGCCTCGCGCGACGTGCACGCGAGCCACCCCTGCCCCAGCGGCCGGTCCATCGATGCTGTTCGATGTGACGTCTACACCGTGCCACGCCGCGTGCGCCGCGGCGAGAGGTCGATGGTCGGTGCCGGATCGGTACGGAATGGCCTCGGGCAGGGCCTAACGGATCGTCGGGCGGATCGTTCGCCGACCTCGACGAGATCGTGCACCGCCTCGCGCTAGGAGCCGGACGTGTAGGGTGCGATGCGAAGCAGGATCCGCGGATCCCCTGGCCCCGAGCTGTCGATGTCGCCGACGATCCGGTAGGCGCCATGCCGGTCGTGGACGGCTTGGAAATCCGCCTCGGTGTACTCGATCGAGCCGCCGTGACGGTCGATCAGTACGGCAAGCGCAGACCGCACGATGGCTTGCTCCACCACTTCGGGAGATGCCGAGTGTTCGACTGCTGAAGTTGAACGGGAAGGTCGGTGATCGCGCGCCTGAACACGCGAGGGTCGACAGACTGCGTCCATGTTGGCACCCGTCTACGCCCCGGCATTGCTGGCCAAGAGAACGATGCGGACAGCGGGTCGGGCGAAACAAGGCGACGAGCCCGCCGGCGCATATCACCGGAATGACGGATGGGCCAGGACATCGTGACGCCAGGGTCGGGTTCGCCGCCGGCCGCTCGCGGGTGTCGACGTCGGTGGACGTCTACGCCCGCGCAAGCTGACGTCAGTACGGCCGTCGGGAAGGCCCCGGAATTCGAACGGCCCTCGGAACGATCCGAGGGCCATATCCGTGCGAGAGTGAGTGGTCGGGGCGGAGCGATTCGAACGCTCGACCTCCTGAACCCCATTCAGGTGCGCTACCAGGCTGCGCCACGCCCCGAGGCCGACGAGTCTACCTCAGTCCGACGCGGCCGCCCGGCCGGCACCCACCTGCGCCGCCCAGCGGTCGTAGTCGGCGAGCTCGTCCTTCGACTCGCGGGCCAGGAGGTCGATCAGGCAGCGCTTGGCGCTCTTGCCCTCGAACAGCGCGCGGTGGACCTCGCGGGCGATCGGCATCTCGACGCCCAGCTCGTCGGCCAGCGCGAGGGCGGCATCGACCGTGTACGCGCCTTCGGCGACGCCGGGCAGCGTGGCCTCGATGTCGGCCCACTTGCGGCCCCGCGCGAGCTCGACGCCCAGGCGGTGGTTGCGCGACAGCGACGACCCGCAGGTCGCGATGACGTCGCCGATCCCGGCGAGCCCGGCGAACGTCAGCGGGTTCGCGCCGGCGGCGATGCCGAGCCGCGTCATCTCCGCCAGGCCGCGGGTCATCAGGCCCGCCTTGCCGTTGTCGCCGAAGCCCAGCTCCTCGGCGGCGCCGGCGGCGATCGCGACGACGTTCTTGAGCGCGCCGCACAGCTCGACGCCGAGCACGTCGCGGTTCACGTAGAGCCGGAAGCGACGGCGGCCGAGCCGTTGCTGGATGCGCGCCGCGAGATCCACGTCCTCCGCCGCGACGACGGCCGACGCCGGCAGCTTGCGGGCGATCTCGAGCGCGAGGTTGGGGCCCGACAGGGCGGCGATCCGGCGGCGGTCGAAGCCGCCGGCCTGCGGCGATGACCTCGGTCATGCGCGGCGTGCGTGCCGCGCTCGATGCCCTTGACCACCGAGAGCAGGTCCGCCGTCGACGGCGACGTGCGGGCGCCACCGCCGCGACCATGCTCGCGGACGTGCGCGGACGGGACGGCGAACACGACGAGGTCCGTCGCGTCGGCGAGGGCCGCGGGATCGGCGGTGGCGCGCACGTTGGCCGGGAGGTCGATGCCCGGCAGCCGCGCCTCGTTCCGACGCTCGTCGCGGATGCGGGCCGCCGTCTCCGGGGAGTGGCAGAGCAGCGTGACCGGCTCCCGCTGGGCGAGGATGCGCGGCGAGCGTCGTGCCCCAGGCACCCGCGCCGACGACGGCGACCCGCGCGGGCCCGTCCTTCGACGAAGCGGAGCCGTCCGCCACGGCCGTCAGCTCCTCCGGGCGCGCGCGGTCCGGCTCTTCGACCGCTTCTTGACGCGGATCTGCTCCCGGAACACGAGCCGGATCGGCGTGCCGTCGAACCCGTACGCCTCGCGCAGCCGGTTCTCGAGGTAGCGGCGGTAGGAGAAGTGGATCGACGCGGCGTCGGTCGCGAAGAACACGAACGTCGGCGGCGCCACCCCGACCTGGGTCGCGTAGCGGATCTTCGAGCGGCGCCCGTGGACCATCGCCGGCGGCGTGCGCTCGACCGCGGCGGAGACGAGCCGGTTGAGCTCGCCCGTCGAGATCCGGCGGCGGCGCTCGCCCCACACGTCGACCGCGAGCTCGAGCACCTTCTGGACGCGCTGGCCGGTCTTGGCGCTGATCGAGACGATCGGGGCGTAGTCGATGAACGCGAGCTCGCGCCGGAGCGTGGCCGCGAACTCGTCGAAGGTCTTGTCGGTCTTGTCCTCGACGATGTCCCACTTGTTGACCGCGATGACGAGGCCCTTGCCCTCCTCGACCACGTAGCCCGCGACGTGCGCGTCCTGGGCCGTCAGCCCGTCGGCGGCGTCGAGGACGAGGACCGCGACGTCGGCACGGCCGATCGCCTTGAGCGCGCGGAGGTCCGAGTAGCGCTCGGCCGCGGGCCGCCGACGCGACCTTGCCGCGCTTGCGGATGCCGGCGGTGTCGATCAGGACGATCTCGCTGCGACCCCACGGGATCGTGGTGTCGATCGCGTCGCGGGTGGTCCCCGGCGTGTCGCGACACGATCGTGCGCGTCTCGCCGAGGAGCGCGTTGAGCAGGCTCGACTTGCCGACGTTCGGCCGGCCGACGAACGCGATCCCGGGCGGCTCGTCGCCCTCGGCGGCCATCATCGCGTCCCAGCGCGCGGCCTCGGCGTCTTCCGGATCGGCGGCGCCGTCGTCATCGTCGTCGTCGGTCGTCGTCGTCATCGGTCGCTCGCCGCGGGCTCCAGCCGCCCCGCGGCCATCTCCTTCGCCCACGCCTCGGCCTCGTCTTCCTTCGCCTTGCGCGCGATCTCCGCGTCCGTCTCCGGGCGGCAGCGCCCAGACGATGGCATCGAGCAGGTCGCCGACGCCGCGCCCGTGGTTGGCCGAGATCGCGAACGTGTCCTCCCAGCCGAAGGCGTAGAACTCGGTGGCGTCGAGCTCGCGCCGCTCGTTGTCGGCCTTGTTGGCGGCCACGAGCACGGGCTTGGTCGTGCGCCGCAGGAGCGCGGCGGCCTCGAGGTCGGCGGGCGTCGGGCCCGTGGCCGCGTCGACGACGAACACGATCACGTCGGCCTCGGCGATCGCGAGGCGGGCCTGGAGCTGGACCTGCTCCTCGATCGGGTCGCCGGGCGAGATCTCGAGGCCGCCGGTGTCGACGACGACGAACCGCCGGCCGTTCCACTCGGCGTCGCCGTAGAGGCGGTCGCGCGTCGTGCGGGCGCGGTCCTCGACGATCGCCGCGCGGTCGTCGCCGACGATGCGGTTGAACAGCGTGCTCTTGCCGACGTTCGGCCGGCCGACGAAGGCGACGACGGGCAAGCCGGCGGTGCGGCGGGCGGCCATGGGTCAGGCCGCGCCGGACGCGGCGCTGATCGTCGGGAGGGAGGTCGTGCGGCCGGCGGGAGTGCGCGGCGACGTCGAGGGCGCCGCGGGCGAGCTCGGTGGCGTGCGCGCGGGCGTCGTCGGTGCCCGCGACGACGAGGATGCGCTCGGCGACGTCGCGGAGGTCCTCGATCGGCGTCGAGGTGCCGCCGGTCACGCCGACGACCTGCGCGCCCTCGAACGGCGCGGCGTCGTCGAGGTCGCGGGCGTTCTCGATCTGGATCGCGCTGCGTGCCGACGATCTCGCACAGGCGCGTGAGCTCCTTGGTGTTCGCCGAGTGGCGCCCGCCGACGACGACCATCAGGTCGACCTCGCGGGCCGTCTCGAGCGTGTCCTCCTGGCGCCGGATCGTGACCGGGCAGACGGTGTTGACGATCTTGAGCTCGTGGGCGCGCGAGACCATGAACGCCGCGAGCTTCTCGAACTTCCAGGGCGGCTGCGTGCGTCTGGGTGATCAGCGCCATCCTCTTGCGGCGCGGGATCCGGTCCCAGTCCTCCTCCTCGTCGACGACGATCGCGTCGGGCGCGAAGCCGAGCAGGCCGACGACCTCGGGGTGCTTGGGCGTGCCGAGCAGGACGATCGTGTAGCCCTCCTCGACGAGGTCCTCGAGCTCGCGCTGCTCCTGGATGACCCAGGTGCAGGTGCCGTCGATGACCTCGAGGCCGCGCGCCTCGGCGCGCTCCATGACCTCGGGCCGGACGCCGTGGGCGCGGATGACGACGGCCGCGCCGCGGTCGACGTCGTCGAGCGACTCGACGCTCTGGACCCCGATCTGCTGCAGGTCGCGGATGACGCCCTCGTTGTGGACGACCTGGCCCAGGGTGTGGGTCGACTTGCCGGCCGCCGCCGACTCCTTGGCCTTGTCGATCGCCTCGCGCACGCCGTAGCAGAAGCCGGTGCGCTTGGCGATGCGGACGTCCTGGACGGTTCCCATGCGTCGATGGTCGCACAGGCCGCGCAATCGCGTCGCGGTTTTGGCTACCTGGAAGGGTCAGGTTTTCGCGCCGACCGGTTCGGGATCCGCCGCGTTCGCCGGGCACGGCGTCCGCGTAGACGCCGCGCTGCCGGGGCTCGAGGAGCGCGGCGATCCGGCCCATGATCGCGTCGGTCGCGATGGCCTTGGCCGCCCGGCGGTCGGTCCCGGCCGGGACGACGTCGGCGAGGCGGAACGGCTCGCCGACGCGCACCGTGACGGTCCGGCGCGGGATCGGCAGCGGGATCTTGCTGCCCCGCGGCCAGACGCGGTCGCGTGTCGTTGATCGCCGATCGGGAGGATGGCGGCGCCGGTCCGGAGCGCCAGCATCGCGAGGCCGTCCTTCGCCTCCTGCAGCGCGCCGTCGGGCTGCGCGTGCCCTCCGGGAAGATCAGCGAGGACGTAGCCGGACTCGAGGATCCGGATCGCGAGCCGGAAGGCCTCGACGTCGGCCGTCGCCGCGGTCGACCGGGTGCACGCCGCCGCGCGCGGCCACCCAGCCGAAGCCCGGCCAGTCGAAGATCTCCTGCTTGCCCAGCCAGTGGATGCGGCGCTTCCGGAGCGCCGGCGTGATCCACGAGCCGGTCACGAAGGCGTCGGCGTTCGAGGCGTGGTTGAGGCGAGGATCACCGCGCCGGTCGCGCGGGATGCGTCGAGGCCGTCGATCCGGACGTTGGTGAACAGGCGGGCGCCGATGCGCGCGCACAGCGCGACCATCCGGACGAGCATGGTCTGGTCGTTGTCGAGGCGCATGGCGCGCTCGAGGTTGCCCGAGCGCTTCGCGGGCGCGGGCTCGGGCGCCGGCGCGGCGGCGGGCTTCGGTGCGGGCGTCGGCCGGGTGCGGGGCCGGCGCTGCGGCTGGCTCCGGCGTCGCCGGGCTGGCGGCGTGGCGGAGCCGGGCCGATCGCCGACTCGACGTTGCGGATCGCGCCCTCGACGATGTCGACCGTCTGCTCGAACGTGTTGCCGTCGGTCTCGATGATCACGGCGTCGTCCGCGGCCCGGAGCGGCGCCACCGCCCGGTTGCGGTCCAGGTCGTCGCGGTCGCGGAGCTCGGCGCGGACCGCCTCGGCCTCGTCGCCCGCCGGGTCGAGGCCGCGCTCCTCGATGCGGCGGGCCGGCCCGCTCCTCGACCGAGGCGTCGAGGAACAGCTTGAGGTCCGCGTCGGGCAGCACGACCGTGCCGATGTCGCGGCCCGGCGACGACGATCCCGCCGCCGCTCGGCGAGCGCGCGCTGGCGCTGGAGGAGGGCGGCGCGCACCTCGGCCTGGCGCGAGACCGCCGACACGGCGGCGTCGACCTCGGGTCCGCGCGCGGCCGCGGTCGTGTCGGTGCCGTCGACGCAGGACCGTCGTCAGGCGCCCCGTGCCGTCGTCCGCCGAGCTCGACCTCGGTCGACGAGCGCGACGAGGCCGGCCGCGTCGTCGGTCGCGATCCCCGCTCGCGAGGGCGAGCCCGGTGAGCGCGCGGTACAGCAGGCCCGTGTCGCAGAACCGGCAGCCCGAGCCGGCGGGCCGCGGCGGCGCCGACGCTGCTCTTGCCGCTGGACGCCGGACCGTCGAGCGCGACGACGATCCGCCGCTCGACGGCGGCCTTCGGGGCGCGGGATCGCGATCGGGACGTCTTGGCGGGCGCGGCCATGGCCCGAGGATACCCGGCCGGTCCGCGGGCTGATCGCGCTCAGTCGCGACCGGTCGGCGGCGAGCCGCCGGACCTCGGCGGCGGTCAGCGGGCGCACGTCCCCGCTCGCGAGGTCGTCGAGGCGCAGCGTCCCGATCCGGACCCGGACGAGCCGCTCGACCGGCGCCCCGACCGTCGCCGAACATCCGCCGGAGCTGGCGCTTCCAGCCCTGGTGGAGCGTCGACCGCGGTACCCAGGTCGTGCCGCGGATCGACGGCCGGCTCGAGCATCTCGGCGAGCAGCCGGTCCTCGGTCGTCGTCTGGCCGCGCAGGTCGGTCACCGTCGCGACGCCCTCGTCGAGCTCGATGCCCGTCTCGAGCGCCTCCGCCTGCTCGCGGGTCAGCGGGCGCGCGAGCGCGACCGCGTACTCGCGCTCGACCTCGTAGCGCGGATGGAGCACGTGCTCGGCCCAGTCGCCGTCGTTGGTGAGCAGGATCAGCCCCTCGGAGTCCTGGTCGAGCCGGCCGACCGGGTAGAGCCGGGCGCCGCGCGCGAGGTCGGCCGGGACGAGGTCGAGGACGGTCGTCTCGGCGTGGCGATCCGGACGGTCGACGTCACGCCGGCCGGCTTGTGGAGCACGAGGTACAGGGCGCGGCCGGCGGCTCGCCGATCGCGCCGGCCGTCGACCTCGATCGCCTGCTCGCACCGGATCGACCTGCTCGCCCGAGCGCCGCCGGCCGGCCGTCGACGGTGACCCGGCCCGCCGCGATCAGCTCGTCGGCGCCGCGGCGCGACGCGACGCCGGCGGCCGCGAGGACCTTCGGAGATCCGCTCGGCCGGCATCGGTCAGCCCGGCCCGTCGTCGTCGGCGTCCGGGTCGCGGCCTCGTCGGCCGCGGGCTCGCCGGTCGGCGGCCGCATCGGCCTCGTCGACCAGGCGCGTCGCGACGTCGAGGTCGAGCGGCGGCAGCTCCTCGAGGGTCGTGAGCCCGAAGCGCTCGAGGAACTCGAACCCGGTCCCGTACAGGAACGGCCGGCCCGGCGCGTCCGAGCGGCCCAGCTCGACGATCAGCCGCCGATGCAGCAGGGCGCGGACCGTGTAGTCGGAGTCGACGCCGCGGATCCGCTCGATCGCCGGCGCGGGTGACGGGCTGGCGGTAGGCGACGATCGCGAGCGTCTCGAGCGACGCCGGGCGACAGGCGGACCGCGTCCGCCCCGACGTAGCGGGCGATCAGCGCGCCGGCCTCGGGCGCGGTCGCGAGCTCGACGCGCTCGCCGCGAGACGATGAGCCGGATCCCGCGGCCCGCCAGCGCTGACCTCGAGGTCGCCGAGGCGCTCGTCGACGGTCGCCCGGTCGACGCCCGCGAGCAGCCGCGATCTCGCGCCGCGAGAGGGGCTTCTCCGCGACGAACAGGAGCGCCTCGAGCTGCGCCTCGGTGAGCTCGCCGGCGACCGGCGCGTCGGCCGGCGCCGACGTCGCGCCTCGTCGACCGCCGTCGCTCGATCTCGGTCACGCGAACGACTCCAGCGACTCGTCGATCGGCTCGTCCTCGTCGAGGTCCGGCGCGCCGCACGGCGGCCCGCTCCGCCGCGGTCGTCCGCCGGGCGACGATCGGGCCCCACGGCTCGGCCTGCTCGACGACGATCTCGCGCCGCTTCATCAGCTCGAGCATCGCGAGGAACGTCACCGCCACGACGACCCGGTCGCGCACGCCGCGCAGCAGGTCCTGGAGCACGACGACCGGGGCGCCGCAGGAGCGCCTCGCGGATGATCGCCGCGCGCTCGGTCATCGTGACGGTCCGGCGGATCGTCTCGGGCGGCGGCGCGGGCGGCGGCGCGACGCGGGCGAGCCCGTCGAGCGCGAGCACGAGGAGGGCCGTCGACAGCGGCTCGGCCGCCGGCGGCCGGGCACCCGCGAGCCCGGCGGCTGCGGCGGCGCGCCGGCTCGCGCCGGAACAGCCCGACCCGCCCGGCCGCCTCGTCCAGCAGCCGGCGTGCCGGCGTCGCGGAAGGCGCGGTACAGGATCAGCCGCGCGCGCAGCTCGGCCTCCGGGTCCGGGCCCTCGTCGGTCAGCGCGGACGGGGCCGTCGACCGGTCCGGCGCGGCAGCATCGCCCGCCTCTTGATCAGGATCAGCTGGCTCGCGACCGCCACGAACGCCGAGACGTTGCCGATCCGGTCGTCGTCGAGGGTCGCCAGCGCGTCGAGGTAGGCGTCCGGCGAGCGCGCCGAGCGGCACGGTCAGGACGTCGAGCTGGCGCGCCTCGATGAGCGAGAGCAGCAGCGCCGAGCGGCCCGTCGAACGCCGGCAGCGGGACCAGGGTCGCCGGACTCCGGGCCGCCGCCCCTCCCCGAACGCGACGGACGGCAGCGGCATCGCCATCACGCGGCCTCGTCGGCGAGCCGGAAGACCCGCCGAACTCGGGGTCGCGCGGGCTCGGACTGGTAGCGGATCAGGTCCACGGCGAACGGCGGCAGGCCCGCGGCCTCGACCATCGCCGCCGACGCCTCGGCATGGTCGCGGAGCCGGTCCAGCGCGGCGCCCCAGCCGGGCAGCCGCGCGGCGGCATCGCGGACCCACGGCCCGAACGCCTCGCCCAGCGACCACGCGACCCGCGGCCCGACGCCCGTGTCGCCCTTGCGCGCAGTCGTGGAGGAGCCCGGCCGCGAGCACGTCGCGGTCCGTCACGCCGGCGCGCCGCAGGGCGGCGACGACGTCGAGGCCGTGGCGCCGGTCGGCGACGTGCATGCGCGTCGAACAGGGCCAGCTCCGCGGGCCGCAGCCAGGCCGCCAGCGATGCCCGCTCATCGGGACGCACGCGGGCGGTGAGGTGCCGCAGGAACTGGCGGCCCTTACGCGCCCACCAGGACATCGGTCGACGCCGTAGATCAGGTTGCCCAAGCGGGCGGCTGAGGAGCAGGACGACGCCGAGGACGATGAAGATCCCGTACTGGTTCAGGAACGGGCGGACCTGCCACGCCTGGCGCGGCGACAGCACGCGGTACAGGAGCGTCGAGCCGTCGAGCGGCGGGACGGGCAGGAAGTTGAAGATCGCGAGCGTGACGTTGATACAGGACGAACAGGTACAGGACGTAGCCGAGCAGCGTCAGGTCGAGCGCCGCCGATGCGCTCGGAGCTCGACGCCGACGCCCTCGAGCAGGCGGAACACGAGGGCCGCCGGCGATCGCCATGAGGAAGTTCGAGGCCGGGCCGGCGAGCGCGACGATCACCTCGCCGTTGCGCCGGTCGCGCAGGTTCGCCGGGTTGACCGGGCGTCGGCTTCGCCCAGCCGATGAGGAAGCCGCCGATGAAGACCGAGACGATGGTCATCAGGCCGCCGACCGGGTCGAAGTGGACGATCGGGTTGAGCGTCAGCCGGCCGAACAGCTTGGCGGTCGCGTCGCCCTGCAGGTAGGCGACGCGCGGCGTGGGCGAACTCGTGGACCGGGAACGCGATGAGCAGGAAGATCGCGACGGTGATGGCCGCCGGCAGCAGCGTCGAGGGATCAGGTCACGCGGTCCTCAGGGTTCGGGTCGTGGAGTCGCGCGTATGGTACCGGCCGGATCGTCGGGACCGCGTGGGCTCAGATCCGGCCGAGCAGGTCGCGCCGCCGCTCGTCGAACCCGGCGTCGTCGATCTCGCCGGCCTCGCGCTGGTCCGCCAGCAGCCGCAGCGCGCGCGACCACGTCTGCCGGCGCCATCGGCGGCGTGCGGGATCGGGCGCGGCGCGGACCGGGCCGCCGGCGTCGGGCGCCGGCGTCGCCGCCACGCGGATCGCCGGCATCGTCGGCCGCGCGATCTGGAGCGCCAGCTCGTGCTTCGCCTCGATCAGCGCCAGCTTGAACCCCTTGGCGTCGCGCACCATCGGCAGCCGCTGGACGCCGATCGTCGACGCCGTCACGACGTCGAGGTCGCCGAAGCCGAGCAGGCGGCCGAGGAACGGCTCGGTCGAGCACGGCGTCGGTGACCTGGGCGAGCGAGGCGTCCGACGCCCGCTTGTTCACGATGCCGCCGGCGCGGATGAAGCGCAGCGAGGTGATCGCGATCTCGTCGCGTCATGAACCGCAGGACGTGCCAGCGTGAACGACGACGACGCCGAACAGCACGAGGGCGAGGGTCAGGTAGCCGAGGACGTCGAGGATCGGGTTGCTGCCCTGCACGCGGGCCCGGACGAGCAGCAGCGCGCCCGCGACCACGAACGCGAGGATCGCCCAGCCGGATCCGGTGACGAGGACCAGCGGGTGCTGGCTGGCGCGGCGCACGATCCGCTCGCCCGGCGCGAGCAGGGAGTCCGTGTAGCTCATCCGCGCGGCCGTCCGTCATGCCCGCGGATGGGCGCGGGCGTAGACCTCGCGGATCCGCTCGCCGGTGATGTGCGTGTACAGCTGGGTGGTCGAGATGCTCGCGTGCCCGAGCAGCTCCTGGACGACGCGCAGGTCCGCGCCGCCTTCGAGGAGGTGCGTCGCGAACGAGTGGCGAAGCGTGTGCGGCGAGACCCGGTCGGCGAGCCCGGCGTCGCGGGCGGCCGCCGTCACGATGCTCCAGGCCCGCTGCCGTCCGAGCCGCTTGCCCCGCGGCGTCAGGAACAGCGGCGTCGTGGAGCCGTCCTGGACACCGGACGCGACGAGCCACGCGGCGCGGGGCCAGCTCAGGTACCGCGCGAGCCACTCGAGCGCCACGTCGCCGACCGGGACGACGCGCTCGCGGTCGCCCTTGCCGATCACCCGGACCCACGCGTCGCCGAGGCTCAGGTCGGCCTGGTCGAGCCCGAGCGCCTCCGACACCCGGAGCCCGGCGGCGTACAGGAGCTCGAGCATCGCCCGGTTGCGGACCGCGAGGGCCGCCGCGGCCGACTGGCCCGCCTCGCCGCCGTCGTCGCCGGCCGCCCCGCCAGCCGACTCCAGGAGGTGGCCCACCTCCTCGACCGTCAGGGTCTCCGGCAGCAGCCGCGGCTGCTTGGGCAGGTCGAGGTGCGTCGCGATGTCCACGTCGATCACGCCGTCCCCGTACGCGAAGCGGTAGAACCCGCGGATCGAGGCCACGCGGCGGCGCAGGCTCGCGGGCGCCAGGCCGGGCTCGTTCGGCCGGCCGCGCCGGGCCCTCGCGGCCAGGTACTGCTGCGCGACCTCGGGGCCGCTCGCCCAGCGGGCCGCCGCGCCGCGGCTCATCGCGAAGTCGACGAGGTCGCTCCGGTACGCGCGCACCGTCGCGTCGGCCACGCCGCGCTCGACGCGCAGGTACGTGAGGTAGTCCTCGATGGCGCGATCCAGCGATGAGGAGCCCGAGGCGACGGTCGTCACCGCGTTATTGTCGCGTGTCGGTCAGGCGGGCGCGTCCACGAGCCGTCCCGCGCGCCACGCCTCCGCACGATCGAGGAGCTCGCGAGCCGAGAGCCGGGCCGCCTCGCCGCCCGACGGGCCGCCGATCATCTCGGCCAGCTCCGCCTCGCGCTCGGCGCGGTCGAGCCGCACCACCTCGGTCACGGTGCGACCGTCCCGCTCGCCCTTGGCGATCCGGTAGTGGGCGTCGGCGTACGCGGCGATCTGCGGCAGGTGCGTGACGCACAGCACCTGGTGGTCCCGGGCGAGCGACCACAGGCTGCGCGCGACCGGGTCGGCGCTCCGCCCGCCGATCCCGGTGTCGATCTCGTCGAACACGAGCGTCGGCGTCTCGTCGATCTCGGCGAGCACCTGCTTCACCGCGAGCGCGACGCGCGAGAGCTCGCCGCCCGACGCGATGCGCGCCAGCGGCCGGGCCGGCTCGCCCGCGTTGGGCCGGAACGTGAACACGACCGTGTCGATCCCGGTGGCATCGAACGCCACGGCGTCGCCGTCGACCTCGACCGCCGGATCGTCGCGCGCCGCCGGCCGCCGGCCCAGGGCGACGCCGAACGCCTCCGCCGGGAACCCGAGCTCCGCCAGCACCGCCCCGACCGACGACGCGAGCCCGGTCGCCGTCGTCGACCGCTGGATCGAGAGGCTCGCCGCGGCGTCGGCGACCTCCAGCAGCAGCCGCGCGTCGTCGGCGGCCCGGTGCGCCCGCTCGTCCTCGAGGCCGCGCAGCCGCTCCGCCTCGGCGGACGATCGCGAGCCGTGCTCGATGACGGCCTCCTCGTCGTCGCCGTACCGGCGCAGCAGGCGATGGATCTCGCCGAGGCGCTCCTCGAGCCGCGCGAGCGTCGCCGGGTCGTGGTCGACGGTCGAGGCCAGCGTGCGCGTCTCGGCGGCGACGTCCTCGAGCTCCGCCTCGAGCCCGGCGAGCCGGTCTGCGAGCCCGCCCCAGCGCGCGTCGAGCCGTGCCAGCCCCCGCAGCTCCTGCTCGGCACGGGCGACCTGCTCGCGGGCGCCCTGCCCTTCGCCGAGCAGCGTCTCGCGCACCTCGGCCGCGCCGGCCGCGATCGTCTCGCCGTGCTGCGCCGTCGCCAGCTGCCCCGTGATCTCCGCCGCCTCGCCGGGCCGCAGCCCCGCCGCGTCGATCTCGGACGCCTCGTGCTCCAGGATGTCGAGCCGGCGGAGCAGCTCGCGCGGGTCCATCGACAGCTCCGCGAGCGCGGCCCGGTTGCCGCGCCACCGCTCCACGGCCGCGGCGACGGTCGCGCGGGCCTCGGCGTGGCCGCCGTACGCGTCCAGGAGGTCGCGCTGCCAGTCCTCGTCGAGCAGCCGCTGCTGGTCGTGCTGGCCGTGGATCTCGACCAGGCCTTCGGTCGCCAGCGCGAGCCGGCCCGCGGTCACCGCGTCGTCGTCGACCCGCGCCGTCGAGCGTCCGTTCGCGCCCACCTCGCGCACGGCGATCAGCGGCTCCGGCAACCGGTCGAACAGCGCCTCGACCCGCGCGCTCTCCGCCCCGTGCCGGACCAGCGTCGCGTCGGCGCGCGCCCCCAGCGCCAGGCCGAGCGCGTCGATCAGCAGGCTCTTGCCCGCCCCCGTCTCGCCGGTCAGCACGTTGAGGCCGGCCGCGAGCGACAGCCGCAGGCGGTCGATCAGCGCGAGGTCGTCGACCGCGAGCTCGAGCAGGCGGCCCGCGCGCCCGTTCGCGGTCACGACGGCAGCAGCTGGACCTTCGTCCGGAGCAGGTCCCAGAACGGCAGGCTCCCGGACGGCTCGACGAACCGGATCGGCCGCTCGAGGGCGCGCACCTCGACCACGTCGCCGACCTCGATCCGGTGGTCCTCGCGGCCGTCGATCGAGACGAGCGCCTCGTGGGCGTCGAGGATCTGGCAGCGGACGACCTGGTGGGGCGACACGACGATCGAGCGGATCGCCGAGAGGTAGCCGGCGATCGGCGTCACGACGAGGTTGCGGCTGTGCGGGTCGAGGATCGGGCCGCCGGCCGAGAACGAGTAGCCGGTCGAGCCGGTCGGGCTGGAGACGACGAGGCCGTCGGCGATGAACGTCGCGAGGTGCGACTCGTCGATCGAGGCGGACATCCGGACGACGCGGGCCAGCGAGCCGCGCGCGATGACGATGTCGTTGAGCGCGGTGAAGGTCAGCGACGCCGGCCGCCCGGCGGGCAGGATCGCGCCCGCGAGGCCCATCCGCGGGCGCAGCTCGTACGCGCCCGCCTGCAGCAGCTCGAGCACCGACTCGAGCTCGTCGGTCTCGGCCTTCGAGAGGAACCCGATCCGCCCGAGGTTGATGCCGAGGATCGGCACGTCGACGGCGATCACGGCCTGGACCGCGCGCAGGAACGTGCCGTCGCCACCGAGCACGACGAGCACGTCGGTCTCGGGGAGCTTCGCGCACATCGCCTCGGTGTCGTCCGCCGCGATCGCCCACTGGTCGACGCCGTGCATGCGGCACCACCCGGCCGCGCGCTCGCTGAGCTCGGTCGCCTGCTCGATGGTCGGGTTGTACGCGAACCCGATGCGGCCGATGCTCACGCGCGCTCGCCGGCGCGCTCGGCGCCCCAGGCGGCCGCGACGGCCTCGTCGATCCGGTCGTCGACCTCGGCGCACGACGGCCCCGCCTGCAGGTGGACGAGGAACTCGCGGTTGCCCTCGGGGCCCTGGATCGGCGACGCGATCACGGCGCGCGTGCCCAGCCCGAGCTCCGCCGCGGCCGCCGCGATCTCCGCGATGACCCGGCGGTGGACGGCCGCGTCGCGCACGACGCCGCCCTTCGCCTCCGCCCGGCCCGCCTCGAACTGCGGCTTCACGAGCGCGACGATCGGGCCGCGGCCGTCGCGGAGCACCGAGCGGATCGGACCGAGGACGAGCCGCAGCGAGATGAACGAGACGTCGACGACGGCGAGGTCCGCGGGCTCCGGCAGCACGCCGGGCGCGAGCGTCCGCGCGTTGACCCGCTCCATCGAGACCACGCGGGGGTCCTGGCGCAGCCGCTCGGCGAGCTGGCCGTAGCCGACGTCCAGCGCGTAGACCCGCGTCGCGCCGCGGTCCAGGAGCACGTCGGTGAACCCGCCGGTCGAGGCGCCGACGTCGAGGCCGACCATGCCCGCCGGGTCGATCTCGAACGCGTCGAGCGCCGCGAGCAGCTTGTGCGCGCCGCGGCTGACCCAGCGCAGCGCCCTCGCTCACGGTGATCGGGCGCGTCGTTGGCGACGAGATCGCCGGCCTTGAGGTCGGTCCGCGCGCCGTCGCCCTCCCCGACCCGGACCTGGCCCGCCATCACCAGCGCCTGGGCACGCGCACGCGTCGTCGCGAGGCCGCGCTCCACGAGCAGCAGGTCGAGCCGGGTCCGTCGAGAGGTGGCCGTCGCCATGCGCCTATCGTGGCATACGGGCGCTTACCCGCGGCGCATCGCGACGCCGCGCAGCGCTAGCGGCGCTTTGCGGCGGGAACCTCGAGGCCGAGCTGGGCGATCGTCTCCTCGACCTGCGCGGTCAGGCCCGGGACGTCGAGCCGGATCAGCCGTCGAAGGTCGGTGACGGAGCCGTGGTCGACGAACCGGTCGCCGGGGATGCCGATGAGCCGGATCGCGAGCGATCGGTACGAGGGATCCGCGAGGCGCGCCTCTTCGACCGCTTCGAGCACCGCCGACCCGAAGCCGCCGGTGACGACGCTCTCCTCGAAGGTCACGAGCAGCGACTTGCCGCGCGCCTGGTCGAGGATCAGCTGCCGGTCGAGCGGCTTCGACGAACCGCGCGTTGATGACGCCGACGGACCAGCCGCGGGCCTCCAGCGCGTCGGCCACCTCGAGCGCCCGCCCGGTGATCGGCCCGAAGGTCACGAACAGCAGGTCGCGGCCCTCCCGGAGGACCTCGCCGCGCCCGACGGGGATCGCCTCGGGATCGCGCTCCGGGACGCCGAACCCGGCGTCGCGCGGGTAGTGCAGCGCGAACGGGTGGTCCTGCTCGAGCGCGGTGTGGAGCAGCGCGCGGAGCTCCTGCTCGTCGCGCGGGCTCGCGACCACGAGGTTGGGCAGCTGCCGCTGCGCGGGCACGGTGAACATGCCCTGGTGGCTGGTCCCGTCCTCGCCGACGAGGCCCGCGCGGTCGACCGCGAGCAGGACCGGCGCGTCGTTCTGGCAGACGTCGTGGACGGTCTGGTCGAAGGCGCGCTGGAGGAACGTCGAGTACAGCGCGACGACGGGCCGCATCCCGCCGAGGGCGAGACCCGTCGCGAGCGTCACCGCGTGCTGCTCGGCGATCCCGACGTCGATGAACCGCTCCGGGTACGCCGCCTGGAACTTGGCCAGGCCCGTTCCCGTCGGCATGCCGGCGGTGATCGCCACGATGCGGCGGTCGGTCGCGCCGAGCGCCACCAGCTCCTTGGCGAAGAACGCGGTGTAGTTCGGCGTCTTGGCCGCCTCGCCGGCGGCGTGCACGGCCGAGGGCTGGGCGGTGCCCTCCGAATCGGGCCCGGGGTCCGCCGGTTCACCATCACCGACGCGGACGGCGGCGCGCCCGCCTCGGCCTTGCTCCCGGCCGTGACCTGCGACCCGGCGGCCGCGGTCGACGCCATCGCGTCGCCGTTGATCCCGTTCGCGGCGGCGCGGAGCTGGTCGTGCGTGTCGGCCGGCGGCGGGACGGCCATCGGCGGCAGCGCGGCCCCGTGGAACGAGATCTGGTCCTTCTCCGCCGGGCGGTAGCCCTTCCCCTTCTGGGTGCGGACGTGGACGATCACCGGGACCCGGCAGCGCGAGCGCACGCCGGAAGGTCTCCTCGAGCAGGCGCCGGTCGTGCCCGGGCATCACGCCGATGTAGGTGATCCCGAGGTCCTCGAACAGCTGGCCCGGCTGGGCGAACGAGACCACCGACTGGCGGAGGCGGCGCGACAGCTCGAGGACCCGTGGCCCGACGACGGGGATGCGACTCGGTCACCCGGTCGTAGGCGGACTTGCTCTGCTGCCACGCGGACGAGAGCTTGATCTCGGACAGGTACTTCGACAGGGCCCCGACCGACGGGCTGATCGACATCTCGTTGTCGTTGAGCACGATCAGCAGCTGGCTCTGCCGATGGCCGATGTCGTTGAGGGCCTCGAGCGAGAGGCCCGACAGCAGCGCCGCGTCGCCGACCACGACCGCGACCCGCTCGAGCGAGTGGCGCAGGTCGCGCGCCGTCGCGAGGCCCTCGGCGATCGACAGCCCCGTGCCCGCGTGCCCGCCGTCGAACACGTCGTGCGGCGACTCGGTCCGGCGCGGGAAGCCGCCGACGCCGTCGATCTGGCGGAGCGTGTGGAACCGCTCCAGGCGGCCCGTCAGCAGCTTGTGCGCGTAGGCCTGGTGCCCGGTGTCCCAGACGATGTGGTCGCGCGGCGACTCGAGCAGCCGGTGGAGCGCGAGCGTGATCTCGACGACGCCGAGGCTCGAGCCGAGGTGGCCGCCGGTGGCGGCGACGGTCCGGATGATCGTCTCGCGGATCTCGGTCGCGAGCTGGTCGAGCTCGTCCTCCGAGAGCCCTCGCAGCTCCGACGGGTCCTGGAGGCGGTCGAGGATGGGCACGGATGCGGCTCCTGGTGCGGGTGCGACGGCTGCCGCCCGGTCCGGGCGCCGGCGTGAGACGCCGGGTCGTCGTGGATGGTGACGATTTATGTGATAGCTGACGGTAGCACGATGATCCCCCGAGGCTACTCCTCCGCGGCGTCCTCCGGTCGGACGTCCACCGCCGCGAGGGCACCACCGGCCCGCGCGACGAGCTGCTGGACACGCAGCTCGGCGTCCGCGAGGAGCGTCGAGCAGCGTTCGTGGAGCGCGACGCCCCGTTCGTAGAGGGCGATCGTCCGCTCCAGCGGCTGGCCGCCCGCCTCGAGCTCGGCGACCGTGCGCTGGAGCTCGGCCAGGGCCTCGTCGAAGGTCAGCGTCCCGACGTCCGGCAGCGCCGGGCTGGCGGGGGCGGTGGTCGCGGCGGGCTCGGTCGTCATCGGCACGAAGGATACGCGCGGTGTCTCAACCCGCGGACGCGGCGTCGTCGACGGTCGCCGCCAGGTCGCCGCCCGCGAGGTCCACGCGGAGTCCCGGTCCCGGCCGGTGCCTCGTGCGGGAAGCGGACGATCGCGCCGTCATCCCGGCCGCCGGACGATGGCGTAGCCGCGTTCGAGCGTCGCCTGGGGACCGAGGGCGGCCAGCGCGGACGCCGCTCGGCATCGAGCGCGGCCCTCGACCCGGGCGATGCGGGTCGCCGCGAGGGCGTGCTGGCGGCCGGCGACGCGCTCCTCGGCGGCGCGCGCACCGGCGACCCGGGCGAGCGTCGCGCGGGTGGCCCGGTCGAGCAGCAGGCCGGCACGCTCGCGCGACTCGGCGAGCCGGACGGCCGGATCGAGCCGGTCGAGCAGCCGGCGTTCCGCCGCGACCTCGCGCCCGGCCGCGCGCGAGCCCGCCGCGCACCAGGTCGTCGAGGCCGGCGCCGGCGCGCCCGGAGCGCCGCGAGGGCGTCGGCCCGGTCCGGCACGACGAGCTCCGCGGCCGCCGACGGCGTCGGCGCCCGCACGTCCGCCGCGAAGTCGGCGAGCGTGACGTCCACCTCGTGCCCGACGCCGCACACGACCGGCACCGGGTGCGCGACGATCGCCCGGACCACCCGTTCGTCGTTGAACGACCACAGGTCCTCGAGCGATCCCCCGCCGCGGGCGAGGATCGTCACGGCGGGCGCGTCGCCGGGCCGTCCGTCCGCCTCGGCCTCGCCGATCCAGCGCTCGAGGCGCCGCAGCGCCGACACGATGCTCGCCGGTGCGGCCTCGCCCTGGACCTGGCACGCGACGAGCACGACGCGCGCCAGCGGCCAGCGCCGGGCGAGGACGTTGCACACGTCGCGCCAGACGGCGCCCGTGGGCGAGGTGACGACGGCGATCACGGCGGGCCGGTCCGGCAGCGGCCGCTTGCGCGCGGCGTCGAACAGGCCCTCGGCCGACAGGCGCGCCTTGAGCTGCTCGAACCGGACCGCGAGGTCGCCGAAGCCCGACGGCTGGAGCGACTCGACGTACAGCTGGAGCGCGCCCTGCGGCTCGAACACGTCCATGCCGGCCGTGCACGACGACCTGGAGCCCGGTCTGCGGCTGGAACGCGGACCGCACACGGTCGTCGCGGAACCAGACGCACTGCAGCTGCGCCGCGGGCGTCCTTGAGCGCGAAGTAGGCGTGGCCGGCGGTCGAGACCGTGACCCGTCCGACCTCGCCCTCGACCCACAGGTCGCGCAGGCCGTCGTCGCCGCGGACGCGCTCGCGGATGGCGCGCGTGACCTCGGAGACAGGATCTTGACGTCGCAGGCGCCGAACGTGCCCGCCGGCGATGCCCGCGGGTCGGCGCGCCGGGGCCGCGGGCGATGCGTGCCGCTCGTCGGGACGGTGTCCCAGCTCGGGCAGCGCCCAGTCGGGCGGCTCCGACGCGGCTCACTCCCGCCGGCCGGTCATCGGCGACCTCGCGTCAGACCGGGTCTGGTACTCGCCCGTCCGGGTGTCGATCCGGAGCGTGTCGCCCTCGTTGACGAACAGCGGGACCACGACGACGAGACCCGTCTCCATCGTCGCGTTCTTGCGGGCGCCCTGGGCGCGTGTCGCCGGCGAAGCCGGGCTCCGTCTCGGTGACGAGGAGGTCGACGGTGACCGGGAGCTCGACGCCGAGCGTGTCGCCCTGGTAGCTCGTCCGGTCGAGGATCATGCCGTCCTTCAGGAAGTTGACGACGTCGTCGAGCGTCTCGGCCCGCAGGCTGAACTGCTCGTACGACTCGGTCTCCATGAAGTGGAGGTCGTCGCCGTCGCGGTACAGGAACTGCACGGGGCGCCGGTCGATCTGCGCCCGCGGCCAGCGCTCGCCGGCCTGGAACGACTTCTCGACCGTGCTGCCCTTCTTGACGTTGCGCAGCTTGATGCGGACCTGGGCCGAGCCGCGGCCCATCTTGATGTGGTGGTAGTCGAGGATCTGCCAGAGGTCGCCGTCAAGCTCGATGACGACGCCCTTGCGCAGCTCGCCGGTGCTGATCATGGGTTTGGCGCTCCGGTGGGCAGGCGCGAATCGGGAGGCGTGCGGACTCCCCGCGCGAGGTCGATTGGATGTCGCCCGATGCTACCAGAGGCCGGATCGCGGCCCGGACGGTCAGCCGCCCTCGTCGAGCGCGCGCATGCGGACCTCGTACTCGACCGGCGAGATCTCGCCTGCCGCCAGCCGGTGCTTGAGCTCGGTCACGGCGGGGTTCTCGACGCCTCGGGCGACGCGCCGGAAGATCCAGACGATCACGCCGACGATCACCAGCATCGTGACGAGCGTCACGGCGAAGAATCCGAAGACCGCGACCATCGTCAGGTCCATGATCGAACCGAAGCTGGGCTCCACGCGCGGAGCATAGCGGCGCGCGGGTCAGCCGGGCAGGACCACGACGTCGCTCGGGAACCGCGTCAGCCGCTCGAGGCGGCGCTCCGCGGCATCGACGTGGACCAGGTCCTCGATCCGGACGCCGGTCTCGCCCTCGAGGTAGATCCCGGGCTCGACGGAGAACACCGTCGGGCTCGGCAGCGGCTCGTCGCTCCCGGTGCGGCCCATCCGCGGGTCCTCGTGGGTCGCGAGGCCGATCCCGTGGCCCAGGCCGTGCCCGTAGGCGGGCCACCGGCCGTCGTCATCGATGACCGCGCGGGCGATCCGGTCCGGCTCGAGGTGATCAGGCGCCGGCGCTCCGCCGACCGCCCAGGCTTCGATCCGCTCGATCGCGGCTCGCTGGGCGCGGGCCACGAGGTCGTAGACGGCGAGGTCCCGCTCGGTCGGCTCGCCGACGAACAGCGTCCGCGTCATGTCGCTGCGGTAGCCGTCGACCTGGGCACCGAAGTCGAACAGCAGGACGGCGTTCGCGAGCACCGGGCGATCGCCGGGCGAGCCGTGCGGCAGGGCCGCCTCGGGTCCCGCGAGGCAGGCGACGTCGAAGGCCAGCGCCTCCGCGCCGCCGGTGCGGATGAGCCACTCGAGGCGCAGCGCCAGGTCGCGCTCGGTGACGCCCGGCCGGATCTCCGGCAGCAGCGTCGCGAGCGCCCGGTCGGCCACGGCGCAGGCGGCCGCGATCCGCTCGACCTCGTCGGGCTCCTTGATCGCCCGCATGACCTCGACCCAGCCCTCGACCGGGACCAGCTCGACGTCGGGCGCCGCCGCCGCCAGCCGTTCCCAGAGCGCGTGCGAGATCGACCGCGGCCTCGACGGCCACCCGGCGCGCCCCGACCGACGCGAGCAGCCGAGGCCACGCACCCGGGAGGTCGTACCCGATCTCGTCGACCACGGCGCCCGGCGCCTCCCGGCGCGCCTGGATCGTGTAGCGCGAGTCGGTGAGGACCGTCACGGTGTCGGGACCGACGAGGAACAGGCCCGAGTGACCTGAGACCTTGTCCTCGCCCTCCGCGAGCGTGAAGCCGGTCAGCCAGCGCATGTGCTCGCGCTTGGCGCCGAAGTAGGCGTCGACGCCTTCGGCGGCCATGCGGGCGCGGAGCTTGTCCACGCGACTCGGCCGGCGGTCGTGGTCGGCCTCGGCCCAGCGCACGTGGGCGGCCGCGTCGGGCGGCGCGGCGAAGTCGGCCGGCGACGGGAGCCCGGCGGGACCGCGGCGGTCCGCGCTCACCTCAGTTCTTGCCGTACTTCGCGACGTTCTTGTCGTGCTCGGCGTGCGTCTTCGCGAAGGCGCTCGTCCCCGATGCCGTCGCCCTTGGCGATGAAGAACAGGTAGCCGTCCTTCGTGTCCGGCGCGAGCGCGGCTTCGATCGACGCGATCGAGGGCGACGAGATCGGCCCGGGCGGCAGGCCCTTGCTGGTGTACGTGTTGTAGCCCGCGAGCGCCTTGGGCAGCGTGGCCGGGAGCTGCTCCTTGAGCTTGTCCCAGAACACGTAGTCCTGCCACTGCTGGAACTTCATCGCGTCGAGCTGGAGCGTGTCGTTGACGTAGAAGATCGTCGGGTCCGACTGCAGCAGCCCCGTCGGCCACTTCTTCGGGTTGAGGCGGTTCTGGTAGACGCCGGCGATCAGCGGCCGCTCCGAGTCGAGCTGCGCCTCGCGCTCGACGATCGAGGCGAGCGTCAGGACCTGGTAGAACGTCAGGCCGCGCTTCGCCGGCACGGTGAGCTCGGCGCCCACCCGCTCGTGGAACGCGTCGAGCATCTGCCGGACGAGGTCCTCGGCGGTCGTCGGGTTGTCGTCGCCCACCTTGATCGAGTAGGTCGCCGGGTACAGGAAGCCCTCGAGCGAGGCGCCCTTGGGCCGGATGCTCTCGTCGAGCAGCCAGGGGTAGTCGCCGAGCAGCGCGTCCGTCGGGTGCATGACGAGGTCGTAGAAGGCCTTCGGGTCGACGTCGGTCCCGCCGATCGTCTGGAGCTTGGCCGTCATCTGCTCGGCGCGCAGGCCCTCGCGGAAGGTGACCGGGATGACCGCCGTCTTGATCAGGTTGTTCACGAGGCCGGTGACGACGCCCGCCGGCGTCAGGTTCTTCGCCAGCGAGTAGCGACCGGCGTTGAGCTGCGGCAGCAGGTTCTCCTGGCGGGCCTCGTAGAGGAACGCCCGCTGGTTCGTGATCAGTCCGGCCGCCTCGAGCTTCGGGGCGAGCGTCGCCGGCGTGTCGCCGGACTCGACGACGAACTCGACGGTCGTGGCGTCGTCCGAGGCCGGCGCGGTGAGCGAGCTGCCGAGGTCCTCCCGGACGAGATCCGACACGAACCCGATCTGGAGCGCGCTGGGGTTGTCCCACGCCCACGGCACGACGACGGCCCGGACCAGCGGCCGCGCGACGGTGCCCATGACGAGGAGCACGGCCGCCGCGAGCGCGAACAGGAACAACAGGAAGCGCGCGACGCCGCCGAAGCTGCCGCGGCGGTCGCCGTACCGCTCGTACCGGCGCTGGTCGCCGGGTCCCCGGCCGTACCGGCCGGTCCGCTGGTAGGGATTCGCGCGACGCGAGGTGGTCGGGGGCGGGGACGCGATGGGATCGCGCGGCCCCTGCCCGCCCCTGACGCTCACCGCGCCTCCTGGCGCCGGGCGTCCAGCTCGTCCTGCAGGATCACGGCCGCGGCCTCGCGATCGATCCGCGCGCGGAAGGCGTTGCGCTGCGCGCGGGACGGCGCGCCGCCGGAACGACCGCGGGGCATGCGCCCGAGCCGGCGCTCCGCCTCGAACGAGGACAGGCGCTCGTCGCGCAGGGTGACCGGGAGTCCGAGGCGCGTGCCGATCTCGGCCGCCCAGGCCCGCGCACCCTCGGCCATCTGGCCCTCGACCCCGCTCGCCTCGACCGGCAGGCCGACGACCAGCTCGACGACGCCCTGCTCGCGGCAGACGCGCCCGATGGCGTCGGCGTCGGTGTCGATGGAGGCGGTCCGACCGATGGTCGCGAGCGGCCGGGCACCGCCGATCCCGGAATCGGCGACGGCGAGCCCGATCCGCCGCGTGCCGAGGTCGATCCCCAGGAGGCGGCTCATCCGGCGGATGGTACCGGCTGGCCGGAGGGAGCGCCGTCGGACGGATCCCCGCTCGCGGACGGCCGCGGCGTCGGGCGCGGGGACGGTGCCGACGATGGCGATGCGGCCGGCGCGGTGTCGACGGGCTCGGCGATGGTCACCGTCACGCGCTGGTCGAGCGACGGGATGCTCGTGACCCAGTCGGGCCACTGGACGATCACGACCTCGCCATAGGGCGCGAGCGTCTTCTTCGCCTGGTCGATCGGCATCCCGAGCACCGACTGCTCGAGGGCCGCCGCGTCGAGCGGGCGCACCTGCTTCGCGGTCGCGGTCACCGGGAAGTCGATGACACCGTTGGCCGCGGTCCCCTCGCCCACCTCGATCGCGGTCGAGTCCGGCACGAGCTCGTAGCCGTGCTTGATCGACGCCTGGAGCCGGTCCTGCGCCATCGCCTGCGCCGGCGAGGCATCGGCCGCGAGGACCGTCCCGTTCGCCGTGAGGTGCAGCGTGAACGAGTCGACCTCCTTGCCGACGAGCGTCTTCGGGTCGACGTCGGGGGTCGCATCGCCGAGCACGGCGGTCTCGGGGAACACCGTCATGCCGTCGGAGACCCCGGGCGGGTTCGCGACGTCGGTCGCGAACGATGCCTCGAGGTCCTTGCCGAGCTGCGCCATGGCCGCATCGACGTCCTGCTGGCTGATGCGCGTGAACTCCTCGCGCTTGCCGCCGGTCGTCGCCTGCGGGTTGTTCACCCGCACGACGTTGCGGTTGTAGCGGGCCGGCACGATCCGGATCGTCCCGGCGGCGACGTTGCCGCTCGGACCCGGGACGACGGCCGTGACCGCCACCTCGCTCGTCTGGCACTTGAGGTTGGGCGACGTGCCGCCGCCCGAGAGGATCGCGACCGGGAGGAACACCTGCTCGTCGGTCGAGAAGGCGATGCCCGCCGGCCGTCCGGACGACGGTGCCCGACGGGATGGTGTAGGCGCGACGTCGGGTCGCAGTTCGTCCAGCGCACGCCGCCCGTCGCCGCGGTCCGTTCGACCCGCTTGCCGGTCGCCTGGAACTCGCCCTGGGCCTCGACCGGGATCGTGAGGGTCTCGGCCGGCACGACGCCGGCCGCCGCGTCGACGCTGGTGGCGTTCGGGTCCGCGTGAACGGTGAAGTTCACCGGGCCGATGGCCTCGACCTTGGGCGTCACGGTGATCGAGGCGTGCGGCAGCAGGAGGTAGCCGGCGAACGCGGCCGCACCGCCGACGACGACGATGATCAGCAGCAGGCCGAGCGCGAGCCCGAACGGACGGCGGCGCGACCGGCCGTGGACGACGGGGATCGACGACCCGCGTCCCGCTGCCGTCGGGGCGTCGGCGTAGGTCTCGTCGTCGGCGCCATCGCCCGGGTCGGGCGCGGGAGTGGTCGTGGTCGGCCGCGAGCTGGTGGCGCGCGTCGCGCCGGCGGCCGCACCCGCGGCCGCGGCGGTGACGGCCGGATCCCTGCCGGCAGGCGTCGTCGGTCTGGCTCGCGCCGAGCGCCGCGGCCCCCGTGATCCCGGCCGCCGCCCTCGCGTCGGCGCGCCGCTGGTCGGCCTGGGCGTCGTCGTCGTCGAGCGCCTCCTCGTACTCGCCGACCGAGGCGAACACCGGCAGCCCGGCCGAGGCCGCGAGCGCCCTCGCCGAGGCGTCGGGCGCGACGATGTCGAGGCGCCGGCCATGGCTCATGGCCTCGCGCGCGAGCAGCCGGAAGTTGATCCGCGAGGTCGCCACGCGGGACCCGAACGGGATCACGAGACCCACGCGCGAGTCCGCCGCCGCGCGGATCCGCGAGGCGGCGGAGGTGATCTCGTCCTCGGCGTCGAGGTAGACGATGGTCGCCATGCGGCCCGCAGCCTACCCCGGTCGGACCGGGGACGCCGACCGCGCGCCGCAATGCCCGCACGGCCACGATCAGACCTTCATCGCGCGGAGGACGCGCCGCAGGGTCGCATCGAGCGGGTCCTCGGAGGTCTGCAGCTCGATCGCCTGGTACGCGAGCCCGAGCGGCGTCACGTCCTGCTGGTCCACGAGCAGGTCGGTCGCGTCGTCGATCGCCTCGACCTGGTCCGGGCTCATGATCGTGATCTCGGGCGGCCGCGCGAACGGCAGGCGCTTCCAGAACCGCTCGGCCGCGAGCGCGTCCTGGATCTCGGGCAGCCGCGACCCGCCGCCGCAGATGTGGATGCGCGACGGGAGCATCTCGCCCGCGGCCAGCTCCTCCATCACGAGCTCGACGCCGGCGGCCCACACCGCGGCATCGTCGCGCACGATCTCCGCGACCTCCTCGCGGCCCTCCACGGGCAGCCCGCGGGCGTAGTCCACCTTGAGCGACTCCGCGCGCGGGAACGGCAGGTCGAGCCGGTCCGCGATCGACTTCGTGAACGCCCGACCGCCGAGCGCGAACATCCGCGTCCCCTCGATGCCGCCCTGGCGGACCAGCGCGACGTCCGTCGTGCCGCCACCGACGTCGATGAACAGCGCGCCCGCCTGGCGGACGTTCTCGGGGCCCAGCACCCGCGCGACCGCGTACGGCTCGGCGACGACCTCGAGCAGCTCGAGGTCGAGCTGGCTCGCGACCGACTGCAGCGCACCCAGGTGCACGAGCGGCGCGAACGCGTTGAAGATGCCGATCTTGACGTGGCGGCCCTGGAAGCCGACGGGGTTCGTGAGGCCGTAGCCGTCGATCGACGCGCCGACGATCGCGCTGTGCACGAGCCGGACGTCGACGTGCGGCAGGCCGGTCTCCCAGGTGATCGAGCGCTCGGCCTCGTGGAGCGCCTCGCGCTGGACGGAGTCGATGAGCTTGACCAGCTCGGCGTCGTTGATCGGCGCCTCGGGCTTCTTGCGCTCCTGGGTCATCGTCGTCGTGAAGCCCTTGACGAGCTCGCCGGCGATGCCGATGACGACCTGCGTCGGCCGGAAGCCGGCCATCTCCTCGGCCTCCTGGAGCGCGACCGCGCAGTTGTCGACGACGGCGGCGATGTCGGCGACCGTGCCCGACTGCATGTGGGCGAGGCCCTGGCGCCGCCGGCCGACGCCGCGGACCGTGCCGTGGCCGGTCTCGTCGATCTCGAACACGAGCGCCTTGGCGAACTCGGTGCCGATGTCGAGCGCCGTGCAGGCGGCGAGGGCGGTGGCGTCGTCCCGGTTCCAGATGCGGCGCAGGAACGCCATCTACGCCGCCTCGCCGCGCCGGACCGCGGCCGGGCGTCACGCGGCGCCGGCGCGGGCGGCCGCGGCGCGCACGGCCGCGATCGCGTCTCCGAGCCCCTCCCGGCGTGTTCCCTTGCCCTGGGCCATCTCGGGGCGCCCTCCGCCGCGGCCGTCCATCGCTCCCACGGCCCCCGAGACGAGCGAGCCCGCCGAGATGCCACGGGCGACGAGATCGTCGCTGACGGTCACGAAGAGCTGCGGCTCGTCGGCATCGAGCCCGAGCGCGATCACGCCCGACGGCAGCGCGCCACGCAGGTCCTTCGCGAACCCCTTGAGGGCGTCGATCGACTCGAGGTCCAGCGTCGCACCGATGAACCGCGTCCCGTCGCCGAGGTCCTCGGCGCGGGCGGCGAGGTCACCGGGCTTGGGCTTCGCCGGCAGCGCCGCCCTCGCGCGAGCCGGCGCTTCGTCTCGCGCAGCTCCGCCTGGAGCGCGGCGATCCGCTCCTCGAGCGCCTCGGGCGTCCGGGCACCGACCGCGCTCGGCCGCGCGATCGAGCGTCGCGAACCGCTCGTCCATCAGCCGATCGGCGGCCGCGACCGGTGACGCGCCTCGATGCGGCGGACCCCCGAGCCGATGCTCCGCTCGCCCGTGATCACGAAGTTGCCGATCTGGCCGCTGGCGCGGCAGTGCGTGCCGCCGCACAGCTCGTGGCTGAAGCCCTCGACGCGGATCGTGCGCACGCGCTCGCCGTACTTCTCGTCGAAGAACGCGTCGGCGCCGGCGGCCTGGGCCTCGGCCATCGTCATCCACTCGATGGACACCGGGCGGTCCTCGCGGACGATCCGACGGACCTCGGCCTCGATCGCGTGCTTCTCGTCGTCGGTCAGCGCGCGGTCGAACGGGTAGTCGAAGCGCAGGTAGTCCGGGTGGACGAGCGAGCCCGCCTGCCGCGCCTGGTTCCCGACCACGTTGCGCAGCGCCCGGTGCAGCAGGTGCGTGCCCGTGTGGTTGCGCATCGTGTCGGCGCGCCGGTCGGCATCGACCTCGCCGGTCACCGTGTCGCCGACGGCGACCTTGCCGAAGAGCATCCCGCGATGGACGGTCAGGCCCGCCGTCTGCGTCCCGGCGACGCGCTGGACGTCGTCGACCGCGAACAGGACCGTTCCATCCGCCGATCGAAGGAGCCCGGTGTCCGCGACCTGGCCGCCGCTCTCCGCGTAGAACGGCGTGCGATCGAGCACGATCTCCGCTCGCGCGGCGGCCTCGGCGCGGAGCTCGATCTCGGGCACCGCCTCGAGCGTCTCGTACTCCACGCCGTCGCGGAGGATCGCGACGACGCGCGCGTCGGCGGTCGTCGTGTCGTAGCCCAGGAACTCGGTCGGGCCGGTGCGGGCGAGCAGCGCGTTGTAGAGCGACGCCAGCTCGGCGGTCTTCGCCAGGTCGGCCTTCGTGCCCGCCCGGGAACGGTCGCGCTGCTCGGCGAGCGCGTCCCCGAACCCGGCGAGGTCGACCTGCACGCCGTACTCGGCCGCGAGCTCGACCGTCAGGTCGATCGGGAACCCGTACGTGTCGTGGAGCTTGAACGCGACGGCGCCCGGGAGCACCGGGGCGTCGGCGGGGAGCGTCTCGGCCTGGCGCCCGACCACGCGCTCCGCGGAGGTGAGCGGGATCAGCGCCTCCTCGAGCAGGCCCGGTCCCGGCCTCGAGCGTGCGGTTGAACTGGCGCTCCTCGCGCTCGATGACCCCGAGGATCTCCGTCCGGCGCTCCGCGAGGTGCGGGTACGCGTCCGACATCGTGTCGATGACGACCTTCGCGGTCTCGCCCATGAACGGCTCGGTCCGGCCGAGCAGGCGCCCGTGGCGCACCGCCCGCCGCAGGATCCGGCGCAGCACGTAGCCGCGGCCCTCGTTCGACGGCAGCACGCCGTCGCCGACGAGGAACGTCACCGCGCGCGAGTGGTCCGCGATCACCTGGTAGCTGAAGCGCTCGGCCTCGAAGCCCTCCGGGTCGTGGCCCAGCAGCTCGCGCATCCGGGCGTGGATCGGCGCGAACACGTCCGTGTCGTAGTTGCTCGCGACGCCCTGGACGACGCTCGCGATCCGCTCGAGGCCGAGACCCGTGTCGACGCCCGGCGCCGGCAGCGGCGTCAGCGAGCGGTCCGGGTGCAGCTCGAACTCCATGAACACGAGGTTCCAGACCTCGAGCCAGCGCGGGCAGTGCTCGCTGTGGTCCGGCACGCACTCGGGGCCCTCGGACAGGTGCGCGCCACGGTCGTAGTGCAGCTCCGAGCACGGGCCGCAGGGCCCGATGTCGGCCATGCGCCACCAGTTCTTCTCGTCGCCCTCCGCGAAGTTGCCCCACCGGACCAGGCGCTCGGGCGGGAGGCCGATCTCGTCCTTCCAGACCGCGTGCGCGACGTCGTCCGTCGTGTAGACCGTCGCCGCGAGCCGGTCGCCGGGGATCTTGAGGTCGCGGGTCAGGAACTCCCACGCCCACAGGATCGCGTCGCGCTTGAAGTAGTCGCCGAAGCTCCAGTTGCCGAGCATCTCGAACAGCGTGTGGTGGCGCGGCGTCCGCCCGACCTCCTCGAAGTCGTTGTGCTTGCCGGCGACGCGCAGGCAGCGCTGGTAGTCGACCGCCCGGACGTAGTCGCGCTTCTCGACCCCGGTGAGCGCGTCCTTGAACTGGACCATGCCCGAGTTCGTGAACAGCAGCGTCTGGTCGCCCGCCGGGACGAGGCTGGCGCTGGGCACGACGGTGTGCCCGCGCTCGGCGAAGAACTCCACGAACCGCGACCGGATCTCGGACGCGGTGAGGTACGGGATCGCCGTCTGCTCGGTGGGGGTCGCCATCGGGGCAATGGTAGCGAACGGACGGGCCGTTCCCGCACCCCGGCGGATCAGGGCTGGCCGTTCCCCCGGCGCCGTCGGAGGAGCGTGCTGCCGGCAACCGCCGCGCCGACGAGGGCCCCGGCGATGAGGCCGCCGAGGAACCGCTTCGAGCGGTTGGTGTCGCCGCCGAGGAGCTCGGAGATGTCGGCGAGCGAGCCGACGGGTCGAAGCTCGGCGCGGGCGCGGGTCGCCGCCCGAGGCGTCGTCGGTCGCCATCAACGGGCCTTCTGGGACTGCGGACCGAGCGTCGCCAGCACGGCCACGATCCCGATGCCGACCCACGACAGGATCGCCGCCGGGATCAGGGGAAAGTCGCCGATCGTGAGGATGTCGATCCCGATCCGGCCGCCGATGGCCGCCCCGGCCCACGCGCCCAGCGCCGCCGCGACGTAGGTGGCGGGCAGGCGTCCGCCCGCGTCCCCGCGGATGAGCACGTAGATGGCCGTGCTCGCGAGCCCGACGAGCAGCGCGAGCGGCAGCGCGGGTCCGATGGTCACGCGACGGCCCCGGCGGGCTCGAGGTCGACGCGCGGCGCCGATCGTGTCGTCCACGCGCCGGCGTCGCGATCCGGCCGCCGCCGAGGCAGCGCTGGCCGTCGTACAGCACGCAGGCCTGCCCCGGGGCGATGGCCCACACCGGCGGTGTCGGTCTCGACGATCCACCGGCCGCCGCGAGCCGGCTCGTGCGGCGTCGCGGGCCGGACCGTCGCCCCGACGAGCGGGGCCGCGATGGCGGATCCGGACCTCCGCGCGGAACGGGCGCCAGGCGCCGCGCTCGTCGCGGCCCGCGGGCGGGTCGCCGGCGACGAACGTGCCGCCGTCGAGCGGGATCTCGCGGGTCTCGAGGTCCTGCCGTCGCCCGAGCACGATGGCGTTGGTCGCGGGATCGATGCGCGAGACGTAGCGCGGCTCGCCGAGCGCGACGTTGAGGCCCTTGCGCTGGCCGACCGTGAACCCGGCCGCCCCGCCGTGCTCCCCCACCCGGCTGCCGTCGGCGTCGAAGACCGGCCCGCGCTCCGCGACCCAGCCGCCACGCGTGCGGAGCTCGTCGCGGTAGTCGCCGCCCGGGACGAAGCAGATCTCCTGGCTCTCGGGCTTGTCGGCCGTCACGAGGCCGAGGCCACGGGCGACGTCGCGGACCTCCGGCTTGCGCAGGTCGCCGAGCGGGAACCGGCTGTGCCACAGCTGGTCCTGGCGCAGGCCGTACAGGAAGTAGGTCTGGTCCTTCTCGGTGTCCTCGGCGCGGGCGAGCGTGGCGCGCGGCCCGTCCGCCGTGTCGACGACGACCCGGCGCGCGTAGTGCCCGGTCGCGACCGCCTCGCACTCGTACAGGTGACGCGCCTTGCCGAGCAGGGCCCCGAACTTCACGTAGCTGTTGCAGTCGACGCACGGGCTCGGCGTCCGGCCGCCGAGGTACGCGGCGATGAACGGCTCGATCACGCCCGCCGCGAACTCGCGCTCGAGGTTCATGACGTAGAACGGGATGCCGAGGCGGGCGGCGACGCGGCGGGCATCGTCGGCGGCGTCCGCCGAGCAGCAGCTCTTCTTGACCTCGGAGTACGTGTCGGCGACGTCGTGGAGGCGCATCCAGACCCCGACGACGTCGTGCCCCTGCTCGTGGAGGAGCGCCGCCGCGACGGAGCTGTCGACTCCGCCCGACATGGCGACGAGGATGCGGCCCATCGCTACCAGATCTCCGCGCGGAGCTCGGGCGGGCGCACCATCGGCGCACCCTCGGGCACGTCGAACGCGGCCGCGAACGGCGGGAAGTTCGCCAGCGGCCCGTTCGTGCGGCTCCAGTTCGGTGCATGCGGGTCGACGGTGGCGAGCATCTGCGCGTACTCGTCCTTGTAGTTCGTCCGCCAGATGGTCGCGTAGCCGAGGAAGAACCGCTGGTCGGGGGTGAAGCCGTCGATGGCCGGCCCGTCGACGCCGACCGCCTCGTGGAACGCGTCGTACGCGATCGCCAACCCGCCCAGGTCCGCGATGTTCTCGCCCAGCGTCAGCAGCCCGTTCAGGTGAAGGCCGCCGGCGACCTCGTACGCCGCGAACTGGTCGACGAGCACCTGCGCCCGGCGCTCGAACTCCGCCCGGTCCGGCTCCGTCCACCACTCGCGCAGGTGACCATGGGCATCGAACCGGCTCCCCGCGTCGTCGAAGCCGTGCGTGATCTCGTGGCCGATGACCGTCCCGATGCCGCCGTAGTTCACGGCGTCGTCCGCCTCCGGGTCGAAGAACGGCGGCTGGAGGATGCCCGCCGTGAACACGATCTCGTTGAGCAGCGGGTGGTAGTACGCGTTGACGATGTGGGCGGGCAGCTCCCACCGCGTCCGGTCGACGGGCTCACCCAGGCGGCCCATCGCGTCTTCGTGCTCGAACAGCGCCGCCGCCATGCGGTTGCCCACGAAGGAGTCCCTGCCGATCTCGAGCTTCGAGACGTCGCGCCACTTCGACGGGTAGCCGATCTTCCAGCCGAACGTGGCCAGCTTGCCGAGCGCCTCTTCCCGCGTCGGCTCCGACATCCAGGCGGCATTCCGGATGGCCCGGCCCATCGCGGACAGCAGGTGCCCGACCATCGCCTCGCAGCGCGCCTTCGCCGCGGGCGGAAACGCCTCCTCGACATACACCCGGGCGACCTGCTCGCCGATGTCGGCGCTGGCGGCGTCGATGACGCGGCGCCACCGCGGCAGCTGCTCCTGCCGGCCGGTCAGCGTCCGACCGTAGAACTCGAACCCCTCGTCCTCGAACGCGGGTGGCAGCGCCGAGGCGAAGGACTGCACGAGGTGCCAGCGCAGGTAGTCGCGGATCGTGGCGAGATCCGTCTCGGCGAGGGCCGCCTCGAGCGCCACGAAGAACGGCGGGTTGTCGATGCTCACGGTGGCCGTCGTCACGCCGAGGGCTCGCACGTGACCCGTCAGGGCGAACACGGGCATGAGGGCGTCGAGACCGTCGACCTCGTGCCGGTTGAGGATCACCGTCGGGTCCCGGAGCTGCTCCACGGGCAGCGACGCCTCGGCGAGGCGCATCTCGAAGGCGAAGATCGCGTCTGCCGACGCCGCGGCGTCGTCCGAGGGCTGGCCGAGGTTGACCAGCTGGGCCGCGATGTGCGCCCGGTAGGCCTCACGGATCGCGTTCGATCGCTCGTCGTCGCGCAGGTAGTAGTCGCGGTCCGGCAGGCCCAGGCCGCCCTGCCCGACGTACACGAGGTACGCCGTGGCGTCCTCGAAGTCCGCGGTGACCTCGAGCGAGTGCAGGACGTCGACGCCGTGACGCTGCAGGTCCCGGGCGACCGCGGCTGCGTCCGCGATCGAGGAGATGCCGTCGATCTGGTCGAGGAACGGCTGGAGCGGGGCGATGCCGGCCGCGGCGATCGCGGCCTCGTCCATGCCGGCCTCGAAGTAGTCGCCCGCGAGACGGCCGGGCGTGTGGGCGGCGCCGGGCGCTTCGGCGGCGGCCAGGAGCAGGCGGTGGAGCAGCGCCTGGTTGCGCTCGTTGACCTCGTGTGACGCACCCCAGGCGCCGTACGCGGGCGGTACCGGGTTCGCGTCGAGCCAGCCGCCGTTGGCGTGCCGGTAGAAGTCCTCCGAGGCCGGCGTGGCCGGGTCGAAGTTCGCGGGATCGATCGCGGCCCCGGCGGCTGCGTCGGGCGCCGTCGTCACGGCACCGGCTCCTCGACCAGATCCCTGTCCGCCGAGGCCTCGACGGCCGCGACCTGCGCCGCCGCCGCCCGGAGCCGCGCGATCACGCGCCGGCACGATCGCGTGCGGCCTCGTCGATGTCGGCATCCGACGTCGTCCGGCCGAGGCTGAGCCGCAGCGCTCCCCTCGCCTCTTCGGTGGGATAGCCCATCGCCGTGAGGACGTGGCTGACCTCCGTCGAGCCGCTCGTGCAGGCCGATCCGGTGGACACCGCGACGTCCTCCAGGTCGAGCGCCAGCGTGACGTCGCCGCCATGGAGGCCCGGGACGATGACCGAGGCGATGTGCGGGAGGCGATCGACGGGATGGCCGGTGGGCTCGACGCCGTCGACGGCGACGAGCGCGGCGAGCAGGCGGTCGCGCCGGGCGCGGACCTGCGGGACGAGCGTCGGTCGCTCCGCGGCGCGGAGCTCGAACGCCGTGGCCATGCCGACCGCGCCGGCGACGTTCTCCGTGCCGGCGCGCCGGTAGCGCTCCTGCGACCCGCCGTGCTGCTGGGCCAGGATGTGCGTGCCCCGGCGGATCCACAGCGCGCCCGTGCCCTTGGGCCCTTCGGCCTTGTGGGCCGCCAGCGCGACGAGGTCCGCGCCGAGCGCGTCGACGTCGAGATCGACCCACGGGGCCGCCTGGACCGCATCGACGTGGAGCAGCACGCCCCGGTGGGCCCGCACCACGGCGGCGACCTCGGCGATCGGCTGGATCGTCCCGACCTCGTTGTTGGCGAGCATCACGGACACGACCGTCGTCCGGTCGGTCATGGCGCGCTCGATGTCCGCGGGGTCGACGCGGCCGTACCGGTCCACCGGGACCTCGACGACCTCGAAGCCGAACTTCTGCAGGTAGTCGAGCGCGTGGCCGACGGCGTGGTGCTCGATCGGCGTGGTCACGATGCGATGGCCGCGCGCCTTGCCGGCCCACGCGGCACCCTTGAGGGCGAGGTTGCTCGCCTCCGTGCCGCCGCTCGTGAACACGATCTCCCGTGCGTCGCCGCCGATCGATCGGGCCAGGCGCTCGTGGGCGTCGTCGAGCGCCTCGCGGGCGAGCCGGCCGAACGAGTGCACCGACGACGGGTTGCCGAACGTGCCGCCGAGGAACGGGAGCATCGCCTCGAGGACCTCGGGTCGGACGGGCGTCGTGGCGGCGTGGTCGAGGTAGACGGGCATCGCGCGGCGATTGTAGACCGGGGGGCGTATCGCCCAGAACGCGTGACGCCCGGGTTTGGCGAAGGGGCTAGCCTGACGGGACACCGACGGCCACGTCCGACACCGGAGAACGCGATGCCCCGCAAGCTGTCCGCGCTGGTCGCGATCGCGATTCTTGCCGCTCTCCTGCTGCCGGCGACCGCGGTCGTCGCGGCGCCCGCCACCGTCACCGGCACGATCACGATTCGCGAGAAGGCGACGCTCAGCGCGAACGCCGTCGCGTTCATCTCGATCGTCGGGCAGCAGGCCGATCCCAGCGCCGGCGGCATCGTCGGCTTCCAGCGGATCGACGGGGCCAAGGCCCCGGTGCAGTTCTCCGTGTCGTACGACACGACGCAGATCAACCCGAACCAGAGCTACGCGCTGTTCGCGTCGATCGTCGACGGCTCGACCGCCTATCAGTCCTTCGAGCCCGTGCCGGTCATCACCGGCGGCCCGACGAGCGGCGTCAACGTCGTCGTGACCTCGGCCCCGCCCAGCGTGCCGGGCGCGGTCACCGGGACGATCACGTCGAGCGCCAAGGTGTCGCTGTCGTCGTCGGCCGTCGCGGTCGCGGCGCTGGTCAACGCGACGACGGGCACGATGGTGTCCCGCCAGGTCATCCCGACGCCCGGCAACATCCCGATCGCCTTCTCGATCGCCGTCGATCCCGGCGTGATCGACCCCGCCGACACGTACGTGGCCAAGGCGGCGATCGTCGACGGCAACAATGCCTGGGCGGGCTCGACGGCGTGCCGGCCGTCGAGAACGGCAAGCTGCTCACGGGCATCGCGGTGGCCGTCACGCCCACGGCCCTCCCGTCCGTGCCCCCGGCCGTGACGCCGCCGCCGACCCCGCGCCGACCCCGGCGCCAACCCCGCCTCCGACGGCCGCCCCGACGGCGGAGCCGACCGCGACCCCGAAGCCCACGCCCGAGCCGACTGCGACACCGGCGCCCACCCCGGCGCCGACGCCCGCGCCGACGCCGGCTCCAACGCCAACGCCGGCTCCGACGCCCGCGCCCACCCCGACGCCTGCGCCGACACCCGCCCCCACGCCGAGCCCGACGCCGGCACCGACGCCCTCGCCCACCCCGGCCCCGACACCTTCGCCGACGCCGGCGGCAACGCCGTCGCCGACGCCCGCGCCCACACCCGCGCCGACGCCGAGCCCGACCGCTGCGCCGACCGCCAGCCCGACGCCGGCCCCCACGCCCACGCCGACCGCACGCCCTCGCCCACGCCGGCCCCGACCCCGTCGCCGACGCCTGCTCCCACGCCGTCACCGAGCGCGACGCCGACGCCCGCCCCGGACACCGGGATCATCAAGGGCACGCTGACCTACCCGCAGACCCACGTCGCTCACGCCGGACGCCCGAGCCGTCGTCCTCCTCGTGGACGGCACCGCCGGACCGGCCGAGGGCACCACCGTCGCATCGGTGGAGATCAAGAACCCGGGACCGCAGCCGGTGCCGTTCGAGCTGGCCTATCCGTTCTCGCAGATCAACCCCAGCGACACGTACCGCCTGTACGCGGGCATCGTCGACGGTGACCTCGCCTGGGTCACCCCGATCGGCGTGTCAACGTCGCCGTGCCGCAGCCGCTCATCGAGGGCGTCGTCCTGCCGCTCGAGTACCGCCCGGACCTGCTCAAGGCCGCCGTGACCGGCACGATCACGGGCGTCGGCCTCGACCCGGCGCGTGACCCCGACTCGTACGGGACGTCGCTGGTCATCGAGGTCAACACGGGCGCCACGATCGGGTTCCAGCTGATCGAGCCGGCCGGCGCCGCGCCGGTCCCCTACTCGGTGCCCTTCGACCCGAGCACGATCACGCCGAGCGCCGACTACGTCGCCCGCGCCTCGGTGTGGGACGGCACGACGCTCTGGAACACCCCCGTCGGGGTGCCGGTCATCACGAACAGCAACCCCAAGTCGGACGTCGTCCTCACCGTGACCCCCGGTGTCACGCCATCGCCGTCCCCGTCGCCCGCGCCGGCGCCCGCGCCGTCCGGTGGTGACAACAACACGATCGTCATCGTCGCGATCCTCGCGATCATCATCCTGGCTGGTGATCGGCGGCTACGCCTACATGCAGCAGCGGTCGAAAGCCGCGACCGCGGGCGCCGGCGCCGGAGCCGCGGCAGCCGGGGCCGGCGGCGCAGCAGCCGCCGAGGGCACCGAGGCCGAAGGGGCTGCCGACGCGGCCGAGACCGAGGCCCCACCGCCGCCGCCGGCCGAGTCCCCCGCCCGCGCCGTAGGCCGCGAATCGCCCATCGCAACGGGGCTCGGCCGCTCGGATTGACGCGGGAGGCGGAGAATCACGCCATGGACACGGGCGTCCTGGTCGTGATCGGCGCGCTGGTCGTGATCGGCGCGCTCGCGATCGGGGCGTCGGGGTCGAGCATCCAGACGTTCGGCGGCATGTTCCGCGCGCCCACCCTCGGCTGGCCGAGCGGCGTCCAGGAGGACGACGACCTCCAGTGGACGTGGTCGGCGGCGGTCCCGGCGGCGGCGGTCCCGGCGGCGGCGATCGTCCCGCGAAGCACCGAGCCCGAGGTGTTCGACACGCAGCCCGAGGTGGTGGACGTCGAGCCCGGATCGGCCGGGCTGCGGCTCCAGCCGATCCATCGAGGGGTGCGCTGAGCGCCGATACTCTCGGCATGACCGAGATCGAGATCGTCCCGCGCGGCCCGTTCAGCCTCGATGCCGCGCGCGACTTCGCCGGCGGCTTTCCGGCGGGGATCGGGGGCGGCGGCGTCGGGACGGCGTCCATCACGCTGGCCTTCCCGGTCGAGGGTGTCGACGCGAGCGTCGCGGCCGAGCTGTGGCAGGACGAGGACGGCGTCATCCGGGGCCGGACCGACGCGGCGCCCGAGCTCGTCCCTGCCCTGATCCGGCAGGCGTCGCGGTCGCTCTCGCTCGACCACGACGGCACCGGCTGGCCCGCGGTCGGCGACCGCGACCCGGTGATCGGCGAGCTCGGCCGCGAGCACGCCTGGCTGCGACCCGTCTGCTTCTACTCCGCGTACGAGGCGGTCACCTCGTTCGTGATCGGCCAGCGCATCTCCCGCCGCCAGAGCGCGACCATCAAGCGGGATCTCGCGGACCGCCTCGGCGACCGCCCCACGGTCGCCGGCACCGAGATCCCCGCGTTCCCGCGGCCGAGCCGGCTCCTCGAGCTGCGCGAGGCCAAGGGCCTCAACGCGGAGAAGGTCCGCCGGCTCCACGGTCTCGCGACGGCCGCGCTGGAGGGACGGCTCGACACCGAGGCCCTTCGCTCGATGCCCGAGGCCGATGCCCTCGCCGCGCTCCGCACGCTGCCGGGCGTCGGGCCGTTCACGGCGGATGCCGTCCTCTACCGGGGATGCGGGGTGGCCGACGGCCTCCCGGGCAGCGACGACCTCGGGCGCGAGGTGATCCGCGACCTCTACGGCCTCGAGGGTGTCACGGGCGAGGACGTCGAGCGGATGGCCGAGGCGTGGCGGCCGTACCGGATGTGGGCGGTCGTCCTGCTCCGGATGGCGTGGACGCGGCGCCAGGGCGCCGGGGTCAGCTACCGCCGGGAGCGGCCGTCGCCGGGCTGACGGCGCCAGCGACGAGGGCTAGGCGCCGCTCCGCGCCAGGTCGTAGGCGCGGCCGCGCTCCTTGTCGCGATCGTTCTTCGTGAGGAGGCGCTTGCGCAGGCGGATCGCCAACGGCGTGACCTCCACCAGCTCGTCGCCGCCGATGAACTCGATCGCCGTCTCGAGCGTGAGCGGCTTCGGCGGCGTGAGCCGCAGGGCCTCGTCGTGGGAGTGCGTCCGGATGTTGGTGAGCTTCTTCTCCTTGGTCGCGTTGACGTCCATGTCGCCCGAGCGCGCGTTCTCGCCGACGATCATCCCCTCGTAGACGTCGACGCCGGAGCCGATGAACAGCTCGCGAGCGCTCCTGCAGGTTGAACAGCCCGTAGGCGTTGGACGTGCCGGTCCGGTCGCTCACGAGCACGCCGTTGGTGCGATGCGTGACGTCGCCCGCCCACGGCCCGTAGCCCTCGCCGATCTGGTGCAGCAGCGCGGTGCCGCGCGTGTCGGTGAGCAGCTGCCCGCGGTAGCCGATGAGCCCGCGCACCGGCAGCACGAACTCCATCCGGACGCGCCCGTCGGTGTCGGTCGACATCTGCTCCAGGCGGCCCTTGCGGCCCGCCATGCGCCTGCTGGACCTCGCCGATGAAGTCGGGCGGGATGTCGATCGTGATCCGCTCGTACGGCTCGTGGACCTGGCCGCCGACGTCGTGGAGGATGACCTCGGGACGGCTGACGGTGAGCTCGTAGCCCTCGCGGCGCATCTGCTCGATCAGGACGGCCAGCTGGAGCTCGCCGCGGCCGCGGACCTCGAAGGTGTCGCCGGAGTCGGTCGGGTGGACCTCGATCGAGACGTTGCCCAGGACCTCGCGCTCGAGGCGGGCCTTGATCTGGCGCGACGTGACGTACTTGCCGTCGCGGCCGCCGAGGGGCGAGGTGTTGACGCCGAACGTCATCGACAGGGTCGGCGCGTCGACGTCGAGGCGCGGCAGCGGGCGCGGGATCGCCCGGGTCGGTGAGCGTGTCGCCGATGGTGACCTCGGGCAGGCCGGCGACCGAGACGATCTCGCCGGGGCCGGCCTCGCGCGATGTCGATCCGCTCCATGCCGTGCGCGGTCTGGAGGCTGGTCACCGATGCCGGAGAACGTGATCATCCGGCCGGGCTCGATCTCGCCCGCCGTGTCGTCGGCCTCCTCGCGGACGACCGCGATCCGCTGGCCGACGCGGATCGTGCCGTTCCGGATCCGGCCGACGGCCATGCGACCGACGTACTCGTTGGCCGACAGGTTCGTCACCAGCAGCTGGAGCGGGTGCTCGGGCTCGAACACCGGCGCCGGCGTGACGCTCGACGAGCAGCTCGAGCAGCGGGTGGAGGTCGGTGCCCGGGCACGGCCAGGTCGCGCGTCGCCGTGCCCAGCTTCGCGTTCGTGTACACGACCGGGAACTCGATCTGGTGCTCGTCGGCGCCGAGGTCCATGAACAGCTCGTAGACGTCGTCGAGGACCTCCGCCGGGCGGGCGTCGGAGCGGTCGATCTTGTTGAGCGCGACGACGACGGGCAGCCGCCGCGCCATCGCCTTCTGCAGGACGTAGCGGGTCTGCGGGCAGCGGGCCCTCGGCCGCGTCGACCAGCAGCAGCACGCTGTCGACCATGAGCAGGCTGCGCTCGACCTCGCCGCCGAAGTCGGCGTGCCCGGGGGTGTCGACGATGTTCAGGCGGACGCCGTCGACGTCGATCGTCGTCTGCTTGGCGAGGATCGTGATGCCCTTCTCGCGCTCGAGGTCGCCCGAGTCCATGACGCGGTCGACCACGGCCTGGTTCGCGCGGAAGGCGCCGGTCTGGCGGAGCATCGCGTCGACGAGGGTGGTCTTGCCGTGGTCGACGTGGGCGACGATCGCGACGTTGCGGAGGTCGTCGCGGACGGCGGCGGAGGCGTCAGACGTGGCGGTGGTGGGCATGGCGGAGCCGGCGGTGTCGTTCATGGGCCGGCGAAGTGTCGCACATGCCGCCGTTTCGGGCGAACACGCCGGGTGCGGCGCCTAGCCCCGCGGGACGGCCCCGACCGGCTGCAGGTGGGTCGGTTCGATGAGGCTGCCGTCGAGGAGCTCGATCACGCGATCGGCGACCTCGATCATCACCGGGTCGTGCGTGGCGACGATCGCCGTGACGCCCTCCGCGCGGACGACCGTCCGGATCAGCAGCATGATCTTCTGGCCCGTCTCGGAGTCGAGCTGGCCCGTCGGCTCGTCCGCGAGCAGCAGCCGCGGACGGTTCGCGAGGGCCCGGGCGATCGCCACGCGCTGCTGCTCGCCGCCCGAGAGCTCGTGCGGCCGATGCTTCGCCCGAGCGCTCGAGGCCGACGAGCTCGAGGAGCTCGGCGACCCGGCGGTCGCGCTCCTTGGGTTCGCGCTCGACCATCCGCAGCGGCACCTCGACGTTCTCGGCGGCGCTCAGGATCGGGATCAGGCCGAACGTCTGGAACACGAAGGCGATCGTGTGCCGGCGCACGCCCGCGGCCGCCTGCTCGTCGAGGCCCGAGATCTCCCGCCCGTCGACCAGGACCGACCCCGACGTCGGCGCGTCGAGGCCGCCGAGCAGGTTCAGCAGCGTGGTCTTGCCGCTCCCCGACCGGCCGCGGACGGCGAGCAGCTCGCCGCGGGCGACCTCGAGATCGATCCCGCGGAGGGCGTGGACGACGTCGCCGCCCGCGGGGTAGTCGCGGATCAGCGCGCGGGCCTCGACCATCGGCCCGGTGCCGGCGACATCGACCGTCATCGCTTGCCCTCCTCGTCCGCCGCGCCCGCGGGGACCGCCGGCGCCTGCGGCTCGTCGCCCTTCGACCGCTCGTCGGGCCGGTCCGGCCACACGCCCACGTGGTCCTCCTCCAGGCGCAGCCGCACCCGGTTGTGCAGGTCGAGCGCATCGACATGGGCCCGCGGCAGCTGGAGCCGGCCCGCCCGGTCGACCACCGCGTACTCCTCGGAGATCACGCGATCGTCGCCGCCCTCGGTCTGCTCGGTGCGGCGCAGCGTCTCGGTGCTCGTCCGGCCGTCGCGGATCGCCACGGTGCGCTGGACCTGCTCCGACACGAACGCGTCGTGGGTGACGATCACGATCGTCGTCCCCAGCTCGCGGTTGACCCGGCGCAGCAGGCCGAAGACGTCGCTCGAGGTCTGGCTGTCGAGCTCGCCCGTCGGCTCGTCCGCGAGGACGACGTTCGGGTCGTTGGCCAGGGCCACCGCGATCGCCGTGCGCTGCTGCTCGCCGCCGCTGAGGCTGTCCGGCCGATGGGTCGCGCGGTCCGCGAGCCCGACGAGGTCGAGCAGCTCGAGCGCCCGGGCGCGACGCTGCTTCCGCCCGTCGAGCACCATCGGCAGCTCGACGTTCTGGGCCGCGCTCAGGTACGGCAGGAGGTTGCGGCCCGTCTGCTGCCAGACGAACCCGATCACGCGCCGGCGGAATCGGGTCCGCTCCGAGCTCTTGAGCCGCCCGAGGTCGTAGCCGGCGACGACCGCGCGGCCGGCCGACGGGACGTCCATGCCGCCGAGGATGTTGAGCAGCGTCGACTTGCCGCTGCCCGACGCCCCGACGATCGCGATCATCTCGCCGCCCTCGACGAGCAGGTCGAGGCCCTGGAGCGCGACGACCTCGAGCTCGGCCTGCTTGTAGATGCGCACGAGCCCGTCGCACGCGATGACGGCACCGTCGCCGTACTTCACCGTGCGCGCCGCCGGGCGCGCCTGCGACGCGCGTCGCCGGCGCTCGCAGCGGGCGCGGCGGAGCGCGGCGGCAGGTCCTCGATCTCCGCCGGGACCGGATCGCCCGGCGTCGGAGCAGTCTGTCCCGTCATTCGAACCTTCCTCGTAGCGCGGCGACCGGCGTGACACGGCGTTGCAGGGCCGCGCCGAGCGCGAGCCCGACCGCGACCACGATGATCATTCCAAGCAGGATCAGGAGGAGGGGCCCGGCCCCGATCGCCAGCGGGACGTCCACCGGCGAGCCGACGAGGCCGCCGAGGCCGAGCGCGGACCGTAGCACCCTGGAATAGCGCGACGCCCAGCGCGCCGCCGATGACGAACCCGGTCAGCGTGCTCGGGCCGTGCTCGGCGACCGCGAGCGCGATCGCCTGGCGCCCCGTCAGCCCGAGCGTGCGCAGCCGTGCGACCTCGACCGTCCTCGCGAGCCCGGACAGGGCGAGCGCGGCCGCGACGCCGAGCGCCGCGTACGCCGCGGTCACGAGCGCGGCGACGAGGATGACGCCGCGGACGGCCTCGGTCACGGGCGCCGTCCGGAGGGCGGTGGCCTCCTCGACCTGGCTGGTCGTCGCCACCGTCGGCCACGCCGCCGTCACCGCCGTGCGCAGGGCATCGGGCGTCGTCGTCGGCGCGCTCACGATCTCCCACGTCGGGGCGACCCGCGCCTCGGGCGCCTGCGCGAGGAACCACTCGCGCGGGACGACGACCCACGATCGGTCGCGCGGCAGGCCGGCGAACCCGTCGCGCACCTCGACGACCCGGTACTTGAGCGCGTAGCCCTCGATGCTGCTCGTGAACTCGTCGCCGAGCTGCACGCCCCGCGGAGACGCCGGCGAGGCTCGTGGCGACGATCACCGGGATCGGGCCGGTGCCCGGCGTCGTGAACCCCGGCGGGAACATCGGGTCGGCGGGCGTGCCCGGCCAGCGCCTCGGCCAGCGTGGCCCGCGTCGGCGACCGCGAACAGCGTCGTGCGGCCCGTAGGTCCCGACGGGCACGCCGGCCTCGAACACGCCCGCGGCGGTCGTGACGCCGGGCAACGACGTCGCGTCGAAGCTCGACGGCAGCGCCCCCGTCGGCCCCTGGAGCCGGTAGCTGCCGCCGACGGCCTGCCAGGCGGCCACCTCCGCGCCGTTGTCGAGGCTGGCGAGCGACGTGGCGGCGAATGCGGCCACCGTCGCGGTCGCGAGCAGCACGAGCAGCACGGCCGACGAGGTGCCGCCCTCGGTCGCGCGCCGCGCCGCGAGGACGACGACCAGCCCCTTGCCGCGGCGGGCGATCGGCGGCGACCAGGCGCAGGGCCAGCGGGTACAGCCGCACGACGACGATCCCGACCGCGACGCCCACGAGGACGGGGACGGCGGCGATCAGCGGGTCGAAGCCCTGGACGGCGCCGCTCGTGCCGACGGCCGAGAGGCCGCGCTCGCGCAGCAGGTAGGCGGCGCCGATGGCGAGCACGACGATCAGGCCCTCGAGCACGAGCCGGCGCCCGCTCACGCGCCCGACCACGCGATCGCCGTCACGTCGTTCCGGCCCCCGCGATCGCGCGATCGACACGACCGTCGAGGTCACGGTGACCACGGCGATCGCGACCACGGCCGCGGCGGCAGCCAGCGTCCGGGAGAGCGTCCCGGCCGGCACGAGCGCGACGGCCGACCGCCGCCGCGACGACCGCCCCCGGCACCGCGACCAGGAGCGCCTCGACGATGACCGGCACCACCACCTGCCGGCCCGAGGCGCCGCGGCTCCTCGCCAGCGACATCGTCGCCCGCCGCCGGCGCGAGGCCAGGACGGCGATCAGCGCGAGCGTCGCGACCGCGACCAGCGCCGGCCCGAGCGCCATGACCGCGATGATCCCCTCCGCCGCCGCCCAGCGCGCGCGGTGCGCCTCGAGGATCGCCGGCAGCCCCGTCCGCAGCGCGGTGTCGACCGACGGCGTGACGTTGGCCGAGGGGTAGAGGACGAGGAGGCGGTGGAAGGCCGTGATCAGGCTGCCGAGCCCGCGCTGGTCCAGGCGCTGCGGGTCGACGAACTCGCGCCACGTGTACCGGATGCCCTGCGACCCGGGGCTGGCGTACTTCGTCAGCGCCTCGTGCGCGCCGGGGTCCACGAGCAGCGCCGCGTCGAGCAGCTGGTTCTCGCTCGACAGCGCGCGGATGACCGGGTGGATCAGCTGCGGGTCGTTGAGCCAGTAGTCGTCGTCCGGGTTCGGGACGTCGTAGATGCCGGTGATCGTCGCGAACGCGAGCACCTCCTGCGGCGTGCGGCCGATCAGCGGGTCGCCCGGGTCGCCGGCCAGCGGCACGGTCTCGCCGAGCGCGATCCCGAACGCCTCCGCCGTCTTGCTCGAGATCGCCGCCTCGTAGACGGGCACGTCGTTGACCTGCTCTGGCCCGACGCTGTTGCGGGTGGTGACGGCGGCGGTCGGCGGGCGCCCGGACACGTAGCGGATGTGGTCGGCGATCCCCTCCTGGATCCGGAACCGGATGAACGCCGGGTCGGTCGTGTCCTTCTGGACGCGGAAGCGGCCGCTCTCGACCTGGATGTCGCGGTGGTCGACCAGGGCCCGGACCTTCGCCGGGAACGTGGCGAACAGCTCGTCGCCCGCCGCTGCGCACCTGGGCCAGCGGGTCGCTCGCCGGGCCGAGCCCGTAGATCCGGTTCTGCATCAGCACCACGTCGCGGGCCTCGACCGGCGCGGATGCGACCTCGCTGCGCACGGCCGCGTCCGCGAGACCGGCGAGCACGCGTGGCGCCAGCGCCGCGATGAGCGCGGTGACGAGCACGAGCACGGCGAAGCCGACGGTGGCGCCGACGTCGTCGCCGACCCTGCGGAGCGCGAGGCCCATCCAGCGCATGGCTACTCGTCCCTCGCGCGCAGGACGGCGCTGGTGCGGGCGGACGGCAGCTGGCGCATGGCGAGGACCACGGTCGCGAGGACGAGGATGGCGGCCAGCGCGATCGTCGGGATGGCGGCCTCGGGCGGGACGACGATGACCGGTGCCGGCACGGGCGGTACGCCGGTGTTGGTGAGCGTCGCGAACGGCAGCACGAGCCACGCGAGCAGGAGGCCGAGCAGCGTGCCGAGGACGAGGCCCGTCACCAGGAGCACGAGGTTCTCGATCGTGAGCCACAGCAGCAGCTGTCGCGGGCCGAGCCCCAGCGCCTTGAGCAGCGCGAACTCGCCGATCCGCTCCGAGATCGACACCGTCACGCTCACGAGGAAGCCGATCGACGCGAACACCAGGGCCGCCAGCGACCCGAGCCCGAGGATGCCGATGACCCCGAGCCCGAGCGGGTCGCCCGCGAGGTCGGCCGCCACCACCGACCGGTCCACGATCGACGTCGCTTCGATCGGCGCCGCCCGCAGGGCCGCGTCGACCGATGCCGCCTTCGCCGGGTCGACCGACAACCACCAGGCGTCGGGGTCGACGACCGAGCCGCCCGCCCCGGCACGGGCGAGGCCGAGGGCGAGGTCGTCGACGAGCACGAACGGCTTCGTCTGGTCGAGCGGCGGGAACCCGTCGACCTTCGCGATGATGTCGAGGGTGACGGGGACGCCGAAGACCGACGCGTGCAGCTTGCTGCCGACCGACGCACCGGTCTTCGCGAGGAACGACGATCCGGCGATGGTCGGGAGCGGCGCGGCGTCGCGGGCCGGGAGGTACGAGAGCGTCCACAGGTCGTCGAAGAACTGCGAGATCGAGATCACCGGGAGCGTGATCTTCGGGCCGGCCGTTGGCTTGAGCGGCGTGCGGTTGCCGCCCTCGTCCTGCGTCCAGTGGCCGCCGGGGGCGATCTCGAGCGGGGTGACGGTGCCGCCGTCGACGTCGGGGCTGCGCGGCGAGCGAGGTGACGTCGATCTGGCCCTGGCCCATCCCGTTCGGCACGCCGGCGATCGTGAGGCCGACGTCGAGGCCGATCAGGTGCACCGGGCCCTCGAGCGCCTGGCCGCCCGCTCCCGTGAGGGGGATGTCGAGCTGCGTCCCGTCGACCCCGATCGCGCCCGGGTCCGACGTGAACTTCACGATGCGGCCGTTGCCGTCGACGAGGAGCGCGGCCGCCGTCAGGCCCTTGTAGCCGTCGGGGATCGGCTCGAAACCCTCGACGGGCGTGAAGTGCGAGTCCGCGCTCACGACGAGCCGCTTCGTCCCGTCGGGCAGGGCGATCCCCGGGACCGTCGGCCGGCGCGCGCCCAGCTCCTGCAACGCGGCGACGGTGGCGGCACCCGCGGCGTCCTTGCGCAGCCGAACCACGTCGGCCATCGTCGGCGCCGTCGAGGGCGACGAGGTTGCCGCCCCGGATCGTCGCGCCGATATCGACCGCGGCGTTCGAGACCGGGGTCACGGCGGTCACGCCCGGGATCGCCTTGAGGCTGCGGTCCAGCGCCCAGGCCGGCACGTCGCCGGTGGCGCTGGGCTCGATCCGGACGTCGGCTCCGGCGGTCCAGGCCGCCTGGTCGGCCTGGCTCTGCGTCCAGGTCGCGGCGTGGGCGGAGGCGAACGTCCCGAGCGCCGCCGCGAGGATCAGGAGCAGGGCCGCCCGCGTGTAGCGCAGCGGTCGCCGGGCGACCTGCCGGCTGCCCAGCGATCCGATCGAGTCCGCGCGTTCGCGCCAGCGCCCGCTCGCCGAGCTCGGCGAGCCGCGGCACGATCCGGATCGCCAGCACGGCCCCCGCCGCGAGCCCGATCGCGGGCGCGGCCACGAGGAGCGGGTCGACGCCGAGCGTCCCACGGGTGTTTCGGGTGAGCGTCGCCCCGTAGAGCCGCAGCTGGAGGATCGCGATGACCGCCAGCACGACGAGCGCGAGGTCGAGCCCCAGGCGCTGCGGCAGCGTTCGTCCCGCCTGGCGGCCGACGGCGGCGCGCACGCCCGCGATGCTGACGCCCGAGGCGAGCGTCGGGATCGTGAGCGCGACCAGCGCGATGAGCCCGCCGCCGATCGCCGTGAGGAACGTGGCCGGCCCGGGCAGCGGCGCGCTCAGGCCGACGCCCTCCATCGCCGGGTTCAGCCGGACGGCCTGGACCAGGAGCATCGCGAGCCACGGCGCCACGATCACCGCCGGCACCACGACGATCAGCGCCTCGCCGAACGCCATCGAGCGCGAGATGGCCCGTCCCCGCGCCGCGCGAGCGCAGCAGCGCGGTCTCGGTCCGGCGCCGCTCGAGCAGCAGCGCGGCCACGAGGATCACGGCGTACGCCGCGAGCACGCCGAACTGCACGAGCAGCAGCAGGATCCCGGCCTGCGCGACGAGGACGGAGCGGTCGATGGACGACAGGATCGCCGGCAGCTTGGTGGAGATCGAGGCCTGGTTGGTGCCCGGGAGTGCCGCGTTGACCCGGGCCAGGAGGCCGTCCACGTTCGTCGCGACGGCGTCGAGCGACTCCGGCCGGAACCCGCCCACGTCCGGGATCGCCCGCCACTGCGCGTCGAGCGCCTCGCTGAGGGGCCCGTTCGTCAGGTCCGCCTGGTCGACGACCAGCGGCCCGCGCGTGGTGAACTGGCCGCCCTTGTCCGTGCCGTCGAGGTCGAGCGGGTCCGCGAGCCAGTACCCGTCCGACGGGTCGGGCCGCCAGGTCCCGGTGATCGCGACGTCGACCTTGTGCGTCGGGTCGAGGCGGCTGACGAGCGACAGGTGATCGCCGGTCCCGACGCCGAGGGCGGCCGCGGCGCCCTGCGACAGCGTCGCCTCGATCGGATCGTGGCCGGGCGTCGCCCATTGGCCGTCGACGAGCTCGGCGTGCCGGTCGATGCCCTGGAACGAGGCGAACTGCGTGAGGTCCGAGACCGTCGCCGGGTCGGACGCCGCGTCCGCGTAGGCCGACGAGTGGAGCACGAACGCGAGCTCGCCGCCGGTGTCCGCGATCGACTCCTGGAGCTGCGGGACGATCGCGGCGTCGGCGGCCTGCAGGCGCTCGGGCAGGATCTTGGTGCGGACCACGATCGCGCGGTCGGCCGCGGGCGCGGCAAGGAGCGCGCGCTGGAGACCGGCCAGCGTCACCGCGGACGTGTACAGCGTCCCCGCGGCGAGCAGGGACAGCGCGCTGGCCAGCAGCGCGAATGACGCGAGCACGACGGGCAGGTCGGCGCGGCTGCGCCTGAGCACGGCGGACCAGAGGCCGATGGATGTGGGCAGCGAATGGTCTCCCGGGGGAAACGCGGCGGGCGTCACCCGACAATAACCCTGCACGCCCGGAAAGGTTCCGCGGGTGCCCGTCGGAGCACGCGACGCCGTCGCTACACTGCCCGGACACCCATGGAGAGCCGATGACCGTCGCCGCCGTGATTCTCGCCGCGAGCCCCGCGTCCGCCCTTGCCGACGCGGACGGCACGCCCGGCGTCCGCCGGCTCGCGGAGGTGGCCTGGTCGGGCGGCGCGACGCCGGTGGTCGTCTGCTCGTTCGATCCCGATGGAGCGGTGGCGGCGGCCCTCGCGAACACGGAGGCGACGCTCGTCGACCCGGTCGCCGCCCGAGCGCGGGCCGGTGGGCCAGATCGCGAACGGGATCGAGGCCTCGGTCCGGCTCGTCGCCGAGACCGACGCCGCCCTCGTCTGGCCGGCGCGGCTCGCCTGGGTCGACGCGGAGACGGTGACCACGCTGATCGCGGCCCACGGCGACGACCGCGAGAGCGTCACCCGCCCGGCCTGGCGCGGCGAGCCGGGTTGGCCGGCGCTCGTGCCCGTGCGTCACCTCGCCGCCCTGTCCGCCCTCGATGCGACGCGCATGCCCGGCGAGCTCCTCGACGACCTCGAGGCCGCCGGCGTGCCCACCCGGATCATCGAGAGTGGCGACCCCGGCGTGACCCACGACCTCTCCACGCCGCGCGCCGACCTGCCGCCCTACGACGGCCCGCCCGAGCCGGCGGACGGCCACGCGAACGAATGGGGCGTCGCCGACCTCGACGAGCCGGACTGAAGGCCTACCCGGTTCCCGCTCCGGCACGGATCCCCGACCTGATCTTCGCCAGCGAGCCCGTCGCCAGGGCGATCCCGCCGATCACGAACGCGACGCCGACCAGCTGGAAGGGCGACGGCAGCTCGCGCAGCAGGATCGCGCCGAGGAAGACCGTCGTGACCGGCTGGACGAGCAGCAGCACCGAGGCGATGACGGCCGGCAGGCGCGGCAGCGAGACCTGGATGGCGAGGTAGCCGACCGACTGCGACAGGACGCCGAGGGCGATCAGGTAGGCGACCGCCGGCAGGCCCGGCGTGAGGTCGAGGTCCCCGACCGCCGTGCCGAACAGCCCGGCGAGCACCGCGGTCACGGCCGTCGCGATCGCGACGGGCGCGGCGGGCCGCCGATCGGGCGTCGCCCGCCGGATGATCAGCAGGTAGCCGGCGTACGCGACGGCCGTGAGCAGGCCGATCGCGACGCCCAGCTGCGGGTTCGTCCCGTAGGCCCCCGAGCCGACGATCCCCGAGATCAGCACGACCCCCAGCATCATCAGCGGCAGCGCGGCGAGGACCTCCGTGCGCGGCTTCTCGCCGAACAGGGCCCACGCCGCGAGCGCGACGATGACCACCTGGAGGTTGCCCATCAGGGTGCCGAGCCCGGCCCCGATCATGTTCACCGCGTAGTGGAACGTGATCAGGTCGACCGCGAAGCAGACGCCCGCCGCCATGCACAGGGCGATGGCCCGGCGGCTCATCGCACCGAAGGTCCGCCACTCGCGCCACGCGACGACCACGAGGATCGGCAGGCCGTACACGCACCGCCAGAAGACGCCCGTCGAGGGCGACACGCCGGACCACACGTAGAAGATCCCGGAGAAGGCGATCGCGAGCGCCCCGACGACCGCCGCCGACCGCGGGTGCGCGATGGCGACCCCGAGCGGGTTCACGCGGGGTGGGCCCAGCGCTCCCGGGTCGCGGTGCGGTGGAAGCCCTCGGCCTCGTACAGGCCGAGGGCGCGCGGGTTGCGGCCGTTGACCGACAGCGTGACGGTCGTCGCGCCCACGTCCCGCAGGTGGCCGATGCCCCAGCGGAGCAGCTGGCGTCCGTAGCCGCGACCCTGGGCCTCCGGCCGGACGCCGATCGTCCAGACCTCGGCCCGCGGCTCGACACCGCCGTCCGGGCCGCGCTTGGGCTCCGTGGCGCAGAACCCCAGGAGCTCGCCCGATGCCGACTCGAGCAGCAGCAGGTCCTCGTCCGCGAACGGCGCCGCGCCCTTGTCCGCCTCCATCCGGTCGGCGTCGAGCTGGAGCGGCGTCGCATGGTCCGCGAAGGCCGCGTTGAACAGCTCGACCCACGCCCTGACGTCCCGATCGCGATCGATCTGGCGCGGCCGCGTGCCCTCCGGCCAGACGGGCGCCTCGACCGCGACCTCCGGATCGAGGTCCAGGTCCCACAGCGTGGAGTGGAACGAGAAGCCGGTGGCCTCGACGAAGGCGTGACCGGCCGCGTCCTCGGGGACGAGGCCCAGGAGCAGGTTCGGGCGGCCGCGCTCGCGTTCGATCTCGACCCCTGCCTCGACGAGCGCCCGGCCGATCCCCTGCCGGCGCCAGGCCGGCTCGACGACCAGCGTCTTGACCTCGGGGATGACCACGCCGGCCAGCGCGCCGCCGGCATCGGCGACCGCGACCTGCTCGGCCTGCGAGACGGCATAGCGGACGATCCAGTCGCCGTGCGGCGACGACGAGCCGGCGAGCTCCCCGGCGTCGCGCGCCCGGTCGACGAGCGCCGTCAGGGCCTCGGCGTCATCGGCGGTCAACCGCCGGATCGCGACCTCGGCCACGGCGGTCAGTCGCGTCCGGGGACGCCCACGAAGCGCAGCCCCAGCTCGGCGTACTGCGCGTCCTCGGGCGCGGACGGTGCCTCGAGCATCGGGTCGGAGCCCGACTGCGTCTTGGGGAACGCCATGACCTCGCGGATGTTGGTCTGGTAGCTGAACAGCGCCGCCCAGCGGTCGATCCCGAGCGCGATCCCGCCGTGCGGCGGCGCGCCGAACTCGAACGCCTCGAGCATCGCGCCGAAGCGCTCCTTCATCTGCTCGAGCGAGTAGCCCTGCAGGTTGAAGCTGCGCGCCAGCAGGTCGCGGGTCCAGATCCGCACGGACCCGCCGCCCAGCTCCCAGCCGTTGAGCACGATGTCGTACTGCATCGCGCGGGCGCGGCCGGCGGGATCGTCGGGCGAGCGCTGGTCGAGGTCGCCCGAGACCGTCGTGAGCAGCGGCTCGTCCTCGGGCAGCACGCCGCTGAACGGGTTGTGGGTCGCGTCCCAGCGCCCCTGCTCGGCGTCCCACTTGTACATCGGGAAGCGGTTGACCCAGCAGTACGCGAGCTCGTCCGGGTCGGCGAGGCCGAGGCGCCCGCCGAGCTCGACGCGGAGCCGCCCGAGGACGTCGTTGGTGGTGTCGGCGCTGTCGGCGACGACCAGGATCAGGTCGCCCTCCGCGGCGCCCGCGGCCGAACGGATCGCGCCCTGCGTCTCGGCCGACAGGAACTTGGCGACCGGGACCGTGCAGCTCGCCGCCCTCGACGACCGCGAGGTGGACGAGGCCGCGCGCGCCGAAGCGCTTGGCGAGCTCGGTCAGGTCGTCGATCTCGCGGCGCGTGACGCCGCCCATCCCGGGCGCCGCGATCCCCTTGACCCGCCCACCGGACGGCAAGCGTCTCGTCGAACACCCGGAAGCCGGAGGCCGGTTGTCCGTCGGTGCCCGTGAGCGCAGGCGCGAGGTCGAACAGCTCCATCGCGAACCGGATGTCGGGCTTGTCGTTGCCGTACCGCTCCATCGACTCCGCGTAGTCGAACACGGGGAACGGGATCTCGCGGATCTTCCGCTCCGGGACCGTGACGCGGCTCACCTCGATCGCCATCGCCTCGACGAACGAGGTCACCGCCGCCTCGTCGACGAAGCTCATCTCGAGGTCGAGCTGCGTGAACTCGGGCTGCCGGTCGCCGCGCAGGTCCTCGTCGCGGAAGCAGCGGGCGATCTGGAAGTAGCGGTCGATGCCGCCGACCATCAGCAGCTGCTTGAGCTGCTGCGGGCTCTGCGGCAGCGCGTAGACGGTGCCCGGCTGCAGGCGCGACGGGACGATGAAGTCGCGGGCGCCTTCGGGCGTGCTCTTGATGAGGTTGGGGGTCTCGACCTCGACGAACCCGTTCGCGTGGTGGACCTCGCGGATCGCCTGGACGAGCCGGCTCCGGAGCAGGAGGCGGCTGGCCATCGGCTCGCGCCGGATGTCGAGGTAGCGATAGCGAAGGCGCAGCGTCTCGTCGATCGGGGCGTCGGGGTCGTTGACGTAGAACGGCGGCGTCTTCGCCTCGTTCAGGATCCGGACGGACCTGGCCTGGAGCTCGACGGCGCCCGTCGGCAGCTTCGGGTTCTCGGTGCCCGGCTGGCGGAGCGCGACGTCGCCCTCGAACTCCACGACGAACTCGGAGCGGAGCCGGGCGGCCGTCTCGCTCGCCTCGGGGGCGTCGCCCGCGTCGATGACCACCTGCGTGATGCCGTGCCGGTCGCGGAGGTCGATGAACGTCAGCCGCCCGTAGTCGCGGCGGCGGTGGACCCAGCCGGCGAGCTTCGCCGTGGCGCCCGCGTCGGTGGCGCGCAGCTCGCCGCAGGTGTGGGTGCGATACGGGGTGGCGAGGCTCGGGCCGGTCGTCGTCATGGCCGCGTATCGTATCCCGCATGCTGTCCGATCGGCGGGTCCACACCACGCTCCCGACCAGCGACGTCGACGCGCTGCGGCCGTTCTACGAGGACGTCCTCGGGCTCACGCCGCAGGCGATCCTGCCGGGCGCGGTGTTCTACGAGGTCGGCGACGGCACGCGCTTCGCGATCTCGCGGTCGGGCATCCCGTCGGCCGGCAGCCACACGCAGATGGCGTTCACGGTCCCCGACGTCGACGCGGAGGTGGCGGCGCTCGACGCGAAGGGCATCGTGTTCGAGGCGTACGAGGCGCCGGCGACGGACGCCGCCGGGATCGCCCGCATCGGCGCCGGGCGCGCCGCCTGGTTCAAGGACCCGGCGGGCAACCTGATCGCGGTGCTCCAACTCGACGACCCTGCCGGACCCGACCACGAGGCTGACTGATGCCCGAATCCCACGCGCCCTGCCGTCCTCATCGACTGCGACCCCGGGCATGACGACGCCCTGGCGATCCTGCTCGCCCTCCGCCATCTCGACGTCCGCGCGGTCACCGCCGTCCACGGCAACGCGCCGCTCGCCCGGACCCACGTCAACGCGCGCAGGGTCCTCGAGCTCGCCGGGCGGACGGACATCCCGGTTGCCGCCGGCTGCGACCGGCCGCTCGTGCGGGAGGCCCATTTCGCGCCCGACGTCCACGGCGCGAGCGGGCTCGACGGGACGGACCTGCCGGAGCCGACGATGCCGCTTGTCGATGCCCACGCGACCGACGTGATCATCGAGCAATCGCGGTCCGTTGCCGGCCTGCACGTCATCGCCGTGGGACCGCTGACCAACGTCGCCCTGGCGCTTCGGCGCGACCCGACCCTGGCGTCGCGCGTCGCCCGGTTCAGCATCATGGGCGGGTCACTCACGTGGGGAAACGTGACGCCTGCCGCGGAGTTCAACATCTGGGCGGACCCGGACGCGGCGAACATCGTGTTCGGAAGCGGCGTGCCGATCACGATGGTCGGGCTCAACGTGACGATGCAGTCCATCGCGATGCCCGAGCGGCGGGCGCAGCTCCGGTCCACCGGGCGGCGCGCGGCGAAGGCCGCGGCGGACATGCTCGACCACTACGCGATCGGTGAGGGCCAGTACTCCGGGCTTCCCGGAGGAGCGCTCCACGACCCGATGGCCGTCGCGACGCTGATCGACCCCTCGATCGTCACGACGGCGCCGCTGCATGTGGACGTGGAGACCGCCAAGGGGTCGATCGCCTATGGCATGACGCTGTGCGACGGGCGCGGCCTTGGCGCGGATCTCCGGCCACGCGCTGTCGGCCGCCACGACGCCGCCACATCCAATGCCGACGTGGCCGTCGCCGTCGATGAGCCGCGCTTCTGGGACCTGCTCTTCGAGGCCGTCGCCAGCTACGACTGAGGCCGGACGAGGCGTCGCGTTGCGTCAGCCGTGGTGGTGGCCGGCCTCCGCTCGCGCCAGCTCCCGCGCCAGGTCCTCGAGCGCGACCGCCCGCTGCGTGCCGGCGAGCAGGTCGCGGAGCTGGACCTGGCCGCCCGCGAGCTCGTCGCCGAGGATCACCGCGAAGTGCGCGCCGTCGCGGCTCGCCGCCTCGAGCTGGCGGCCGAGCTTGCGCCTCGCGAGGTCCGCACGGACGCGGAGGCGCGCCGCCCGCAGGTCGGTCGCGACCCTGAGGCGCGCCACCGTATCGTCCGGGTCGGCCCCGACGACGACGGCGAGCGGCCCGGGTTCGACGACCGCGGCGCCGCCCTGCTCGGCGAGGACGAGGGCGACCCGGTCGAGGCCCAGGCCGAACCCGATGCCGGGCGTCGGCTTCCCGCCGAGGAGCTGGACGAGGCCGTCGTAGCGGCCACCCCCACCGATCGCCTGCTGCTGGCCCTCGCGCCCGGCGACGTAGTACTCGAACGCCGTCCGCGTGTAGTAGTCGAGGCCGCGGACGAGCCCGGGCTCGACGTGCCACGGCACGCCGACCGCGGTCAGGTGGGCCTTGACGGCCTCGAAGTGCGCCGCGCACGCGTCGCATAGCCGGTCCGTGATCCGCGGCGCCGCCGCGTTGAGCTCGGCCATCGCCGGGTCCTTGGAGTCGAGCAGGCGCAGCGCGTTGCGCTCCAGGCGGTCGCGCTCGGTGTCCGGGAGCGCGGCTGCGTGACCCCGGTAGTAGGCGGTGAGCTCCGCGATGTAGGCGGGCCGGCAGTCCGCGTCGCCGATGGAGTTGACCTGGACCTCGGCCCCGGTGACGCCGACCTCGGTGAAGAACCGGTGGCCCAGCTCGATGATCTCGGCATCGATCGCCGGTCCCGGGTCGCCGATGGCCTCGACGTCGAACTGCCAGAACTGGCGGTACCGGCCGGCCTGGGGCCGGTCGTAGCGGAACATCGGCCCCGTCGTGGTGAGCTTCACGGGCTGGGGCAGCGTCTGCATCCCGTGCTGGACGTAGGCGCGGACGATGCCGGCGGTGGGCTCCGGGCGCAGGGCCCACGACTCCGCCTCCTCGGTCCGCGGGGCGATCCGGAACAGCTCCTTCTCGACGACGTCCGTGACCTCGCCGATCCCCCGCTCGAACACGGCGGCCTGCTCGAAGATCGGCGTCTCGATCGGCCGATAGCCGTAGCGCGCCGCGAGGTCGGCGCCGGCCCTCGTCAGTCGGTCGAATTGCGCGCGCTCGACGGGCAGGAGGTCGCGGGTGCCCCTGGGGGCGCGGAACGTGGGCATCGAGGCGAAGTCTAGGGCGACCGGGGCGACCGCCGTCAGGCGGCTCGCCCGCGCGAGCGCTCCCGGAGGAGGATGAAGACGCTGACGACCAGGACCCAGGCGGGCAGGACGAGGATCGCCCAGTCCAGGAACGTGACCGCGATCAGCAGGACGGCGCCGAGCACGTAGCTGATCCCCGAGAACCAGCGCGGGAACACGCCGGTCTTGAGGCCGATCGTCGCGGTCGCGATCAGGAAGACGCCGGCGGCGCGGTTCTCGAACGCGAAGGTCACGGTGTACGCGAGCGCCCGAAGCACGTCGATCACCGCCGCCGACATCGCCGGCTGGTTGAGGTAGCGGTAGCTGACGCTCGGCGAGACGGCGATCGCCGACGCGACGAACAGCAGGGCGACGAACAGGATGCCGCTGCCGAAGAAGACGGTCGCGAAGAAGCGGTCCTCGCGGTCGCCGATCTGGTCCCGGATGACGGCGACGAACCACAGGAACATCACGCCGGCGAATGGCGCGAGGTAGAGGCCGCCGATCACGGCCGACAGGTCGTCGCCGCGGGCGAACAGGCGGACCAGCTCCGCGTCGTCCGCGACGTACATCTGCTCGCTGCCGGAGCAGCACGAGGGCCGCCGTGTACATGATCGCAAAGAGGACGCCGGCGACGGCGGCCGCCGCAGGTGCCCGCAGCTGGCGGCCGGCCTCCGCGACGACCGCGTTCGCCTCCGAGCACCAGGTGGTCGTTGGCCTGCGGCGCCGGGGTCCCCGCCTGCGTCTGCCGCGCCGATGACCTTCTCCTCATGCTCCGCCGGCCGAAGCGCCCGACGGCGTGATCCTGCCATAGGCGTGGGCCAGATGGACAAACCCTAACCTTTACGTCAACGGGAAGGTTTGATAGGGTTAACGGGTGACCAACCCGCGAACGCCCACCCCTGCCGTCGATGCCGACGCCGAACCGCGCCTGCTCCGGATCCAGGAGGTGGCCGCGGACACCGGCCTGACGCCGCGCACGATCCGCTACTACGAGGAGCTCGGCCTGCTCGCCCCCGCCGGCCGCTCCGAAGGCGCCTACCGGCTGTACGACGCCGAGGACCTCGAGCGCCTGCGCTTCATCCGAGGTCTCCGCGACGACGCCGGGTTCTCCCTCGCCGAGATCGGGCAGCTGCTCGAAGACGAGGCCGCCCGAGCTCGCAACCGGGCGACCTTCCGCACCACCACCGACGCCGGTGAGCGCCGCGCCATCCTCGAGGACGCCGTCGCCCGCGTCGACCGCCAGATCGCGTCGCTGCGTCCCAAGATCGAGCGGCTCGAGGCGATGATCCGCGAGGCCGATGAGCGCCGCGCGCATCTCACCGGCCACATCGCCGATCTCGACGCCGGCCGCGAACCGACCCACGAGCACCCCCCGACGAGCCGCCACGCCGCGCACCACGCCGCGGAGCCGGCCCGATGATCCGCCCCGGGGCGGGTCTCTCGTTCGCCAACGGCGCCCGCGCCTTCCGCCATCGCAACTACCGCCTCTACTTCGGCGGCCAGCTGGTCTCGCTCGTCGGCACGTGGATGCAGGCGGTCGCCCAGGGGTGGCTGATCCTCCAGCTCACCGGCGACCCGTTCCTGCTCGGCGTCGTCGCCGCGATGCAGTGGATCCCCGTCATGGTCCTCGGGCTGTTCGGCGGCCTGATCACCGACGCCCTGCCCAAGCGCCAGACCCTGATCGTGACCCAGGCGATCAAGATGATGCTGTCGTTCACGATGTTCGCGCTGGTGTTCACCGGCGCGGTGCAGGTGTGGCAGGTCATGGCCCTGGCCTTCCTCGGGGGCCTGACCAACGTCGTCGACATGCCGACCCGCCAGGCCTTCTCGGTCGAGATGGTCGGCCGCGAGGACATCCGCAACGCCGTCGCGCTCAACTCGGCGATGTTCAACGCGGCGCGCATCCTCGGGCCGGCGGTCGCGGGCCTGACGATCGGGGCGTTCGACATCTCGACCGCCTTCTTCATCGACGCCGTCAGCTTCCTCGCCGTCCTGCTCGCCCTGCTGGCGATGCGCCAGAGCGAGCTGCGTCCCTCGCCGCCGATCGTTCGCCCCGGCTCGGCCAGCGAGGTGGTCAGGGACCTCCGCGAGGGCCTGAGCTACGTCCGGCGGACGCCTCTCGTGCTGCTCAGCATCCTCGTCGTCGGCCTCGTGTCGACGTTCGGCATGAACTTCCAGGTCGTCATCCCGCCGCTGACGGAGCAGGTCCTCCACTCCGGCGCGACCGGCTACGGCTTCCTCATGGCCGCCTCGGGCGTCGGGTCCCTGGTCGCCGCCTTGTACATCGCGTTCTCCGCGCGCGCCCGCCTCGGCCTGATCTCGGGCGGCGCGATCCTGCTCGGCGTCGCGTCGATCGCCCTCGGGCTGTCGAGCATGTACTTCCTGTCGCTGGTCCTGATGTTCTTCATCGGGCTCGGCGCGATCGCGATGGCGGCGACGGCGAACACGACGATCCAGCTCGCGGTGCCGGACCAGCTCCGCGGCCGGACGATGAGCGTCTACACGACGGTGTTCGCGGGCTCGACGCCGATCGGGGCCCTGCTGATGGGCTGGATCGCCTCGCAGTACGGCGTCGCCGAGTCGATCATCCTGGGCGGCGTGGTCTGCACCGCCATCGGCCTGACGGCCTACGCCTGGGTCCGCCGCAACCGGGCCGAGGAGGTCATCGCCGCGAAGGTGCGGCCCGCGGCCATGGCCGGCGCGGCCGCGCAGCCCAGCGGCGCCCGCCCCCGCTAGTCGCGGTCGGACGCGTCGCGCTCAGCCCAGCTCGCGCTGGGCGGAGATCACGTCCTTGAGCTGCTCGACGCGGCTCATCACCTTGGCCAGCTGCGCGACCGACGCGATCTGGATCGTCAGCGCCACCTGCGCCGTGTGGTCCGGGTTGACCGCGACGTTGGCCGCCAGGATGTTGACCTTGTTCTCGGCCATCACCTGCGTGATGTCCGACAGCAGGCCCGTCCGGTCGTAGGCCTCCACGCGGATCGCGATCGGGTACGTCTGCGCCGGGGCCGCCTCCCACTCGACGTCGATCAGGCGGCTCACCTCGCGCTCGTTGAGCACCGTCGGGCACGACATCAGGTGGACGGTGATCCCCTTGCCGCGCGTGATGAAGCCCTGGATCGGGTCGCCGGGGATCGGGTGGCAGCACTTGGCGAACCGGACGAGGAGGTCCCCCACCCCCTTGACGCGGACGCCGCCGGTCCGGGCGGGCTGCGGCGGCGCGATCGTCGGCAGCGAGGTCTCGCCGTCGTCGAGGACGCCGAGCCGGATCACGACCTGCTGGGTCGAGATCGCGCCGTAGCCGATCGCCGCGTAGAAGTCGTCGACCGACTCGTGCTGGTAGGTCTTGGCGACCTCGGCGATCTGGTCGAGCCCGACCTGCTGGATGCTCGTCCGGGCGAGGCGGCGGAGCTCGCGCTCGAGCGACTCGCGGCCGTGGACGATGTTCTCGGCCCGGTCCTTCTTCTTGAACCATTGCCGGATCTTCTCGCGGGCATGCGAGGTGCGGACGATGTTCAGCCAGTCGCGCGACGGCCCGTGCTCGCCCTTGGTGGTGACGATCTCGACGATGTCGCCGTTCTTGAGCCGGTAGTCGAGCGGCACGAGCCGGTTGTTGATCTTGGCGCCGATCGTGCGGTGGCCGATGTCGGTGTGGATCCGGTACGCGAAGTCGAGCGGCGTCGCGCCCGCGGGCAGGTCCTTGATGTCGCCCTTCGGGGTGAACACGAAGACCTGGTCCTGGAAGATGTCGAGCTTGATGCCCTCGACGAACTCGGTCGCGTCCGAGTCGCTGACGTCGCGCTGCCACTCCATGAGCTGGCGCAGCCACGCGAGCTTCGCGTCGTAGTCGCGCTCGGCCTTCGATCCTTCCTTGTACCGCCAGTGGGCCGCGATGCCGACCTCGGAGACCTGGTGCATCGCGTGGGTCCGGATCTGGATCTCGAGCGGCTTGCCGTCGAGCGCGATGACCGCGGTGTGGAGCGACTGGTACAGGTTGTTCTTCGGGACGGCGATGTAGTCGTCGAACTGGCCGGGGATCGGGCGCCACAGCGCGTGCACGATGCCGAGCGCCGCGTAGCAGTCGCGGACCTCGTCGACGAGCAGGCGGATCGCGTAGACGTCGTAGATCTCGCCGAACTCCGCGCTCTTGCGCTGCATCTTCTTCCAGATGCTGTAGATGTGCTTCGGGCGGCCCTGCAGCTCGGCGTCGATGCCGGCGTCGGCCAGGCGCGGCCGCAGCTCCTCGATCGCCCGCTGGATGTAGCTCTCGCGGCCCTTGCGCCGGGTGTCGAGCTGTCGGGCGAGGTCGCGGAACGCGTCGGGCTCGAGCGCCTTGAACGCGAGGTCCTCGAGCTCCCACTTGATCTGCCAGATCCCGAGCCGCTCGGCGAGCGGCGCGTAGATCTCCAGCGTCTGGCGGGCGATGCGCTGCTGCTTCTCGACCCCCAGGGCGCCGAGGGTGCGCATGTTGTGGAGGCGGTCCGCGAGCTTGATCAGGACGACGCGGATGTCGTCCGCCATCGCCAGGAACATCTTCCGGATGTTCTCGGCCTGCTGCTGCTCGTGGCTGTGGGTGCTGAACCTGGACAGCTTCGTCACGCCGTCGACGAGCTGCGCGACCTCGGGCCCGAAGCGGTCCTCCACGTCGGCGAGGCTGTACTCGGTGTCCTCGGGCACGTCGTGGAGCAGGGCGGCGGAGACGGCGACGGGGTCGATGCCGAGCTCGGCGAGGATCTGCGCCGACGCGATCGGGTGCGTGACGTACGGCTCGCCCGAGGCGCGGACCTGGTTGGCATGCGCCTCGACGGCGAGGTCGAACGCGCGCTCGACGATGTCGAGGTCGGCCTGCGGGTGGTGGCGATGGACCTCGGCGAGGAGCTCGGCGCGGAGCGGGGCGGGATCCCAGCCGGCGGCCGCCTTCACCGGGGCCTGGGCCGCGGTCCTGCGCGGGCCTTTGCGGCGTGCCGCGGCCGTCTCGGGCGGGGCCGCGAGCGGCACCTCCGGATCGCGGACGACGGGTTCAGCCATGCACGAAGTCTACGCCCGCACGATCAGGAGCCGATCACGGGCAGCGGGCCCAGGAGGCTCACCGTGAGGTCGCCGGTGAGCTGGAGATCGCCCGCCGGCGTGACCTTCGCCGCCGTCAGGTGCATCGGCAGGCCCGAGCTCGCGTCGAGCAGCGTGACGACCTGGCCGGCGACCGGACCGTTCGTGATCCGCACCTGGAGGTCGCCGGCGTCGGACACGACGAACCGGCCCTTGACCGCGACGACGAGCTCGACCGTGAGCCGGTCCGGCGCGGCGAGGCGCACGTCGGTCGGCCGGGCGCCGAGCTGCTGCTCGACGGTGTCCGCGATCAGGCCCTCGACCTCCGCCGCGGGGATCGTCGTGGTCGCGGTGACCGTGTCGCCGCCACCCGACACCGTGATCGTCTGGAGCGTGAGGTCGCGCCCCCCGACGCCGGTCGCCGTGACGTCGTCGAGCGTGCCCTCGATCGAGGCGGCCGTCCGGTCGACGAAGTGGAGGTCGTGCAGCGTGAGGTCGAGCGAGCCGATCGCGAGGCCGCGGAACGTCGCGTCCGTCGCCCGGATGCGGACCCGATCGGCGTGGAGGCCGAGCAGGTCGGTCGGCGGGTCGCTGGCGACGGTGACGACGGTGTCGTCCGACTGGAGCCCGGCGGCCTGGACGCCCGCGGTCAGCGCGCCCGCCGCGATCGCCGGCAGGCCGATGAGCACGAAGGCGGCGATGGCCGCCGCGCCGAGCAGCAGCGTGAACAGGCAGCCCCGCACCCCTCAGCGGCCCCGGTAGCCGGCGGCGGCCAGCGCGAGGCGCGCCTCGGCCGCCTCGTCCCAGTCGATCGGGCCGTCCCCGTACAGGATCGACGCCTCGTGGCCCTTGCCCGCGAGCAGCACGACGTCGCCCGGCCGCGCCCGCTCGAACGCGGCGGCGATGGCCTCGCGCCGGTCCGCGATCGCCAGCACGTCCACGCCGCGTCGGGCCCCGCCGGACTCGGCGCCGCGCACGATCGCGTCGATGATCGCGTTGCGGTCCTCGCCCCGGGGATCCTCGTCCGTGGCGACCACGAGCCGGCACCGCTCGGCCGCGATCCGGCCCATCGCGCCCCGCTTGGCCGTGTCCCGCTCGCCGCCGGAACCGAACACGGCGATCAGGCCGCCGCCGCCCGCGGCCGCGACCGGCGCGAGCAGGTCGAGCACGCCGCCGAGGGACGCCGGTGAGTGGGCGTAGTCGACGATCACGGCGAACGGCTGGCCCTCGTCGATCCGCTCCATCCGGCCGGGCACGCCCTCGACCGACGCCAGCCCGTCGCGGACGGCGGCGGGATCCAGGCCGAGCGCCTCGCCGAGGGCGACGACCGCGAGCGCGTTGTGGACGTTGAACCGGCCCGCGAGCCGCAGCTCCAGCGTCGCGGCGCCCGACGGCGCGTGGTACGACACGCGGAGGCGATGCGCGTCCTCCTCCACGGCCGGTCGCGCGCACGTCGGCCGACGCGTCGGCGCCATAGGTCACGACCCGGGCACCCGCCTCGTGGGCGGCCGCCTCGAACCAGGACGACGCCTCGTCGTCGCGGTTCACGATCGCCACCTTGGGCCAGGGGCGGCCGCCGACCGACTTGACGGGGTTCGCGTCGACGTCGCCGTCCCCCTGCCCGGCGCCGAGGCCCTGGAACAGGCGCAGCTTCGCGGCGCGGTACGCCTCGAACGTCCCGTGGAGGTCGAGGTGCTCGTGGGTCAGGTTCGTGAACACCGCCGCGTCCCAGGCGACGCCGAGGACGCGGTCGAGCGCGAGGGCGTGCGACGTGGTCTCCAGCACGGCGACCTGGTTGCCGGCGCGGACCATCGCCGCGAGCGTCGCCTGCAGCTCGGGCGCACCGGGCGTCGTCACGTGGGCGGCGTGCCGCTCGCGGACGTCGCCGATCCGCGTCTCGACCGTGCCGACGAGGCCGGACGACAGGCCGGCGGCCTCGAGGGCCGCCGCGGCGAGGAACGAGGTCGTGGTCTTCCCGTCCGTGCCGGTGATCCCGATCATCCCGATGGCGCGCGACGGGTCCCCGTACCACCAGGCCGCCGCCCGGGCGAGCGCGGCCCGCGGCGCCGACACCACCAGCTGGGGCAGCGGGGCGTCGGCCACCGGATGCTCGACGATGGCCGCCGCCGCGCCGGCCCTCGCCGCCGCGCCGACATAGTCGTGGCCGTCCACGTGGAATCCGGGAACCGCCACGAACAGCGTCCCCTCGCCCACCGCGCGCGAGTCGTCGGTGACGCCGCGCACGGCGACGTCGCCGAGCCCCGCGGCGCCGATCGGGAGGCCGTCGCGCCGGGCGCCGCGCACCAGGCCGGCGGCCCGGAGGCGCTCGATCAGGGTCGCCGCCGGTCGCGGGTCCGATGGTTCGGCGGCGGCGAGCAGCCCGGCGATCCTGCCCTCGTCGCCGCTCACGAGGCGCCCGCTCCCCGCCCGACCGCCCGGCCGGCGCGCGAGACGGTCCGCCCGGCCAGGTAGCGCCACGGCCGCGCGACCCGCTCCTGCGCCCCCGCGAGCGCGACCCACGTCGCCCCGAACGACTTCTTGTGCTCGTACAGCCCGAACGTCGGCTCGCCCTGCGTCGGCGGCCGGCGGGCGCCCGCGACGTCGACGCCGCCGAGGTCCATCTCGGTCCGCCGCTCCGCGAGCGCGAGCTCGATCGCGCGCCAGCGCAGGAGGTGCATGGCGCCCGGATGGTCGTGGCGGCGCTCGGCGCGGTCCGCGGAGTGCGCCGTGGAGAGGCGCCGCCCGTGGCGATACAGCACGAGGCCGCCGAGGACGTCGCCGTCGACCGACCCTTCGCGCGCCTCCAGGTAGACGAGGTGCCCGGCCGCGAGCGCCTGGACCCACCACGTCACGAACTCGTCGGCGCCCGCGAACCCGAAGCCGCGCCGGTCCCCGGTCGCCCGCAGGAGGTCGTAGAAGCGACCGAGCGCCGCGGCGGGTGGCTCGGTCGCGGCATGGGCCCCCTCGAGCGTGCCCGCGGCGCTGTGCGCGTCCCAGCGGACGACGGCGACCCCGTCGCGCTCCGCCCGGCGGATCCGCTGGCGGGTGGCCTTCGCGACGCCGTCCAGGATCGCCGTCGCGTCGCCGTCGGCCGGCAGCGCCAGCCGCATCCGGTGCCGCGACGGCTGGATCTCGGCGATCGCGTGGAAGCCGGCGGTTCCGAGCGCCCCGGCGTACGCGGGGTCGTCGGCCGCCACCTCGGGATCGGCGGCGACGACGTCGACGCCCGTGCGCTCGAGGTGCGCGGCCACCGCGACCAGCGCCGCGCCGACGGCGCCGCCCGACCCGTCGGTCGTCCACGGCTCGCCGTCCACGACCGGGCCACGTGGCAGGTACGCGGACCCGCCGCCCACGACCGGCCATGGGCGCACCAGGGCCAGCGGCCCGCGCGTCGCCGGCAGCCAGGAACCGCGGCTGCCATCCGCTCGCCGCGCGGTGCTCGGCCCATGCCCGCGACTGGAGCACGTGGCCGCCCTTGCCGTCGACCGCCAGCGCGTCCCACCCGTCGAGCCCGGCCCCCTCGAGCTCCCGGATCTCCGTCGTCATCAATCGGCGCCCTGGTCGCCGGCGTAGCCCGACGCCGAGCCGGCGCCCCGAAGCCCGTGCCGGAGCCGGGCCATCCGCACCCTCGTCCGCTGGGCCACGGCGTAGGTGCGGCGGCCGAGCGGGTCGAGCACGAGGTCCCATGCCCCGACGTAGGCGATCTCGCGGCCCCCGAAGCCGGTCTTGAAGTGGGCGATCCCGGGATGCGCGAGGCCCCACAGGTCGTACGTCGTCGCGCCCTGCTCCCTCGAGCTCCGGATCGCCTCCCACTTGAGCAGGTAGTTGGCGCGCGAGTCGCCGCCGGCCTGCGTCATGCCGCCGTACGGCTCCACGACCCGCGTGCCGGCCCGGACGAGGAACAGCGTCGCGACCGGGCTGCCGTCGGCGAGCTCCGCGAACAACAGGCGGGCATGCCCCGACGGCCCGAACGCGTCCCACACGTCGCGGTAGGCGGACTGGGCCCGGATCAGGAACCCGGCACGATCCGCGGTCTCGCGGTAGATCGCGTAGAACTCGTCGAGGCGCTCGGGGCCGGCGTCCACGATCCGCACGCCGCCCGCCTTCGCCTTGTTCACGTACTGGCGCCACTTCTTGCGCAGGTCGCCCCACAGGGCGGTCTCGTCGGCCGCGAGGTCGATCACGCGCGTCGAGACCGGCTGCACCGGCGGCGACGATGCCCAACCGGCGGCCGCGAGCGCCGCGGTGACGGCGCCACCCTCGTCGAGGCCCGCGCCCCGCTCGATCTCGGGGTCGATGCGCAGGTGGCTCACCCGCCCGGCCGGGGTGGCGCCGCCGGCGAGGCCCGATCGGGCGAGCGCCGTGAACCGGTCGATGGCGGCCCCGTCCCACCGCTCGAGCACTGGTCCCCGTGGGGCGTAGGCGAACGCCCACGGGAGCGGCCCGGGTCGCCGGAGCAGCACCTGGGCCCCGACCGCGGGAGCGTCGCCGTCCGCCGCGTGGAGCCGGCGTCGACGTCCAGCCGTTCACGGCCTTGACCTCGGCCCAGCCCGAGAGCTGCAGGTAGGAGCCCAGCTGGTTGGCCTCGACGAACCCGTCCCAGGCCGTCGTCGTGGTCTCGGTCGCGGCGTCGGCGCGTCCCGTCACGAGCGGCCGCGGCGGCGCATGAGGTCGACCACGACCCCGACGATAAGCCGCGGCTCCTCGATCCGCAACGCGAGCGAGCCGCCGAAGATGACGAGCCCGCCGGCCGCCGTCGCGAGCACCATCTCGACGAGCAGCCGCAGGAAGCCCGGGCTCGCGCCCCAGACGGACGTCAGGCCCTGGACCACCGCCCACGTGACCACCCCGCCCGCGAGGGCGACGAACGCCGTCCGCGCCATGACGCTCCCGACGTGGCCGAGGCCCAGCGACGGCATCCGCCGCTGCAGCAGCAGCACGAGGGCCAGCGTCTCGAGCCAGGCGGCCGTCGCGATCGCGACCGCGAGGCCGTTGAGCCCGAGCGGGCCGACCAGGACGGATGCGACGACGATGTTCACCCCGACCGCGATCAGCGCCGCGACGACCGGCGTCGCCGTGTCCTGGAGCGCGTAGAACGCGCGGGCCAGCACCGCGATCAGCGAGTGGGCCGTGAGCCCGACGAGGAAGATCGCGAGGGTCGCCGAGGTCCGGTCGAGCGCGGTCGCCCCGACCCCGACGAACCCGAACAGCAGCTGGACGATGTCGCCGGACAGGGCGATGCCGAGCGCCGTGATCGCGATCATCACCCAGGCCAGCATCGACAGCCCGCGGACCAGGAGGCGCCGGAATGCCTCCATGCCGCCCGTGGCGGCCTCCCGCGACAGCGAGGGCAGCAGGACGACGCCCAGCGGCACGCCGATGACGCCGATCGGGATCTGGAGGATCGCGAACGCGAAGTTGAACACGCTGATCGACCCGGTGGGCAGGGTCGAGGCGAGGCTGGTCATCACGAGGAACACGACCTGCGTCATCCCGAGGCCGAGGGCGCGCGGCGCCATCAGCACGAGCGCGCGACGGGCCTGCGGGTCCGACAGGTTGACGCGCGGCCGGATCCGCGCCCCGATCCGCCGCAGCGTCGGGACCTGGACCAGGAGGTGGGCGGCCGCGCCGGCGACGACGCCCATCGCGAGCCCCGCGACGCCGAACGCCGGGACGAGGAAGATCGCCCCGCCGATGATCCCGAGGTTGTACGCGATCGGCGCGATGGACGCGGCGCCGAAGTGGCCGCGGGCGTTGAGCGCGCTGGTGGCGACGGCGCCGGCGGCGAGGAACAGCGGGGCGAGGACCATGATCCGGGTCAGCTCGGTGGTCAGGGCGAGCTCGGACGCGTCGAAGCCCGGCGTGATCGTCGCGACGAGCCCCGGGGCGAGCAGCAGGACGACCGCGGCCAGGATCGCGAGCGTGCTGAGCATCAGGGTCGTGACGCTCGAGACGACCTGCCACGCTCGCGCCTCTTCCTTGTTCGCCAGCAGGCCCGCGACGACGGGGATCAGCGCCGACGAGAGCGCTCCCGCCGCGACGAGCTGGAACAGGAAGTCCGGGATGCGGAACGCGGCGAAGAACGCGTCGAGCTGCGAGGCGTTCGGCACGGCCGCAGCGATCGCGACGTAGCGCACGTAGCCGAGCACGCGCGAGATCAGGAACGCGCCGGTGACGATGAACCCGGCCCGCGCCAGCGCGAGCGTCGCGGTCGATGCCCGCCCGGAGCCGGTCGCGACGGCCGTCGTCGCCTCCTCGACGTCCTCGGGCGGCTCGACGACGTCGATGAAGGTCGTCGGGTCGTCGCTCACGTGGCGCGTGCCCGCGGGTGGGCCGTCCGGTACGCCTCGCGCAGCCGGGTCGGCGACACGTGGGTGTAGACCTGCGTCGTCGACAGGCTCTCGTGGCCCAGCAGCTCCTGGACGACCCGCAGGTCCGCGCCGCCCTCGAGGAGGTGCGTCGCGAAGCTGTGGCGCAGCGTGTGCGGGCTGACGCCCTCGGGGAGGCCGGCGAGCCGGCGCAGGCGGTCGAGGCGGCCCCGGAGCCCGCGGACCCCGAGCGGCTGCCCGTGGTGGTTGAGGAACACGGCCGTGGGCGGCTCCGCGAGCGGCGACCCGTGCGCCAGGAGCGTCGGGCGACCCTCGGCGAGGTACGCCTCGAGCGCCTCGCGCGCCGGCCGGCCGAGCAGCCCGATCCGCTCCTTGCGGCCCTTGCCCAGCACCCGCAGCTCGCCTTTCCGCATGTCGAGGCTGCCGAGGTCCGCGGCGGCGAGCTCGCTGATCCGGAGCCCGGCGGCGTACGCGGTCTCGACCAGGGCCCGGTCGCGCAGGGCGATCGCTTTCGCCTGATCGGCGCGCGGGCCGCCATCGGCGGCCTCGAGGTCGGCGTCCACCGTCGCGATCAGCCGCTCGACCTCGTCCACCTCGAGGACCCGCGGCAGGCGGCGCGGCAGGCGCGGGGTGGCGATCGCGCCCCACGGGTCGCCGGGCGCGAGGCTCGCCTTCGCCGCGTAGCGGTGGAAGGAACGGATCGCCGCAAGCCGCTGGGCCACGGACGCTCGCGACCGGCCCTCGCCAAGCTCCGCGAGGTAGCCGCGCAGGTCCGCCCGGCCAGGGGTGCGCCAGTCGACGCCGCGCGAGGCGAGCCAGGCGAGATAGTCCCCGACGGTGGCCTCGTAGGACCGCCGCGTGTGGGCCGAGGCGTCGCGGGCCTCGAGCGAGCGCATGAAGCGCCCGAGGGCCTCCTCGCCCGTCACCCCGTCGGTCATGCCGTCGGTCGCGCCGCGAGGCATCGACGCCGGGTCACTCGGCGGCGCGCCGCGTCCCGGCTCCGGCCCGTGTGGTGCCCGGGCTCCGGGTCCCCCGTCGAGCGCCACCACCCCGGGCGCCACCGCCTCCACGACGCCGCCGCCCCGCGCCGGTCGCTGCAGCGCCGCGGGATCGGGCGGTCCGCCGGGCAGCCGCCGGCCGACCAGGTCGCCCTCGGGCAGCTCCACCGTCGCGCCGCAGGTCAGGCACAGGCCGCCCTCCGGCCGTCGCGCGACGGCGCCCTTGCCGTCGTCGTGCGTGTCGTGGATCGCGCCGGTCGGCTCGAAGTTCGTCGTGAAGTCGCACTTCGGGTAGCTGGAGCACCCCCAGAAGACGTTGCCGGTCTTGCGGGCGCGACGCGCGACCAGGTGGCCGTCGCCGTTCTTGGGGCAGGTGACCTCGAACGGCAGCTGGTCGGGGGGCGGCGGGCCGTCCTTGCGGATGTACGTGCAGTCCGGGTAGCGCGAGCAGCCGACGAAGGCGCCGAACCGTCCGCGCTTGGTCGCGAGGACCCCCTCGCCGCACTGCGGGCACGGGTCGCCCTCGCCCTCGAGCTTCGGCGTCTCGTCGCCCGGGAGCGGCCGCGTCTCCTTGTGCTCGGGGAACGTGGAGCAGGCCATGAACGCGCCGTTGCGCCCGAGGCGGATCACCATCGGGTGGCCGAGCGAGCAGACCTCGTCGGTCGGCTCGGTGACCGGGTCGTCGCCCTTGTGCTCGTCGACCAGGGACTTGAGCGGCGGGTAGAACTCGCGCAGGAGCGGCACCCACTCGCGCTCGCCGCTGGCGACCTTGTCGAGGTCCTCCTCCATGCCGGCGGTGAACCCGACGTCGACGTAGTCGCTGAAGCTGCGCACGAGGTAGTCGGTGACGAAGTAGGCGGCCATCTCCGGGTGCAGGCGGCGCTGCTCGACGCGCACGTAGCCGCGCTCCACGATCGTCGAGATCGTCGCCGCGTACGTCGACGGCCGGCCGATCCCGTGCTCCTCGAGCGCCTTGATCAGCGACGCCTCGGTGAACCGCGGCGGCGGCTCGGTGAAGTGCTGGTTGGGGGTGACCTCGACGATGCTCGTCACGTCGCCGGCCTTGAGCGGCGGGAGCGAGCGCTCCGCCTCCTCGGCGGCGGTGTCGTCCTGGCCTTCGGTGTACACCCGGGCGTAGCCGTCGAACAGGGTCCGGGTCGCCGACGCGCGCAGCTTGTAGTCGCCGGCGACGAGGTCCGCGGTCGTCGTCTCGACCTCCTTGGACGCCATCTGCGACGCGACCGCGCGCTGCCAGATGAGCCGGTACAGGCGCAGCTCGTCGCCTTCGAGCGTGCCCTGCAGCGAGTCCGGGTCCCGGCGGAACGAGGTCGGCCGGATCGACTCGTGCGCCTCCTGGGCGCCCTTCGCGCTGGTCTTGTAGAAGCGGCCCTTGCCCGTGCCGTAGCGCTCGCCGAAGCGGTCGCGGATCAGGCCCTGGGCCTCGGCCATGGCGACGCCGGCGATCGCCGTGGAGTCGGTTCGCATGTAGGTGATCAGGCCGACGTGGCCGTCGGGGGTGTCGACGCCCTCGTACAGGCGCTGGGCCACGCTCATCGTCCGCTTGGGGCTGAAGCCGAGCTTGCGGCTCGCCTCCTGCTGCAGCGTGCTGGTGGTGAACGGCGGCGCTGGGTTGCGCTTCGAGGGCCGCGTGGCGACGGAGTCGACGACCGGCTTGAGCGAGCGCAGCGCCGCGGCGTGGGCGTGCGCGGTGTCGCCGTCGCCGATGTCGAGCGGCTTGCCCGCGATCCGCGAGACCTCGGCGCCGAACTGCGTGCCGTCCGGCGTGGCGAGCACGGCCTCGAGCGACCAGTACTCGCGGGCGGTGAACGCGGTGATCTCGCGCTCGCGCTCCACGACGAGCCGCACCGCGACCGACTGCACGCGCCCGGCCGACAGCCCGGGGCGCACCTTGCGCGAGATCAGCGGGCTGAGCGTGTAGCCGACGAGCCGGTCGACGATGCGTCGCGCCTGCTGCGCGTCGACGAGGTTGCGGTCGATCTCGCGCGGATGGGCGAAGGCTTCGCGGATCGCGCCCTCGGTGATCTCGTTGAAGGTGACGCGGTGCGTCTTCGAGGCCGGGACGTTGGCCGCCTCGGCGACGTGCCAGGCGATCGCCTCGCCCTCGCGGTCGAGGTCGGTGGCCAGGAAGACGTCGACCGCCCCGCGGGCGGCCTTCTCGATCGCCGAGACCTGCTTGCGCCGGTCCTCGGGGATGACGTACTCCGGCTTGAAGTCGTGGTCGACGTCGACGCCGAACTTGCCCTTGCCCGGGTTCTCGGGCAGGTCCCGAACGTGGCCGTACGAGGCGAGGACCTGGTAGTCCTCGCCGAGGTAGCGCTCGATCGTCCGCGCCTTGGCGGGCGATTCCACGATCACGAGGTGCTTCGGCATGGCGGCGCGGAGTGTAGCACCGGGTTCTTTGCCGACCGTTGCGCCCGGCCGGCGCCCGGGTCAGATGTCGCGGACGCGCTGCAGGAATTCCTCGTCGATCTCGATGTCGATGTCCGGGTCGTCGACCCCGCCGCTCACCTCCGACGAGGCGCCCAGGACGATGGGAAGCAGGGACTCGGGCTCCGGAGCCGCCAGCTCGCGGGGCTCGTCGTTCGCCTCCGGGTCGCGCCGCCGGCCGCGTCGCGCCGCCCCGGCGGCCGCCGCCTGCGGGATCTCCAGGAACCGGATCACGTGGTACGGGAAGAAGAACGTGGACTCGATCTGGTCGATGAACACCGGCCGCTTGCCGTCCATCATCCGCAGGTTCGTGCACAGCAGCCCGGCGTCGTCCGCCGAGGGCAGGTCGTACAGGTCCGCCATCAGCGGCTGCTCGCTCGAGGCATGGATGACGACGTTCCGGATCACGACACGATGCTCGCCGAGAGCGGCGCGGATCGTCACCGCCCGATGGTCACCCGCCCGATGGTCCTCCCGGGTTCCGGGGGTCGCGATCAGGGGTGATAGAAGTCGATGACCAGCCGGACGCGCCCGTGCGAGACCCAGACGCCGATCCCGACGCGGTCGTACTGGGCGTTCATCAGGTTCTTGTAGTGGCCGCCGTTGTACGGCCGCTCGCTCTGGAAGAACAGGTGCGAGCCGAGGACGGCGCTGTACGGGTTGCCCGACCGGCAACCGAGGTTCTCGCCCCAGCGGTAGCTGCTGAAGCCCGCATGCCGCAGGCGGTCGCCCGGCGTCCCGCCGATGAAGTGGTCGCACTGGTTGTTGGTCGCGAGTCGCTTCGCGTAGGGCCGCGAGACGCGCGCCGAGATGTTCTCGCTGAGCACGAGCGGCTTCACGTTGCGGCCACCCGGCGAGGAGCACGATCCGCCGGAGGTGACCCAGCCGCCGGTCCGGGTGCAGTTCATCAGGCGCAGGTAGTAGGACTCGACGGCGTGCCAGCTGCCCGCCACCGCGCCGCTGCCGCCCGAATGCGAGATCGGCTGGCGCTTCACGCTGCCGGAGCCGCCGGTGTGCGCGGGCTTGGGCTTGGCGGCCGGCGCGGGCTTGGGTACGACGCGGAACGTCGCCGAGGCGGCCTGGACCGGGACACCGGCACGCGACGTCGCCGCCGGCCCGACGCTCATGACGACCGTCGTCCCGTAGGCGAGCGGCGCGGACGGGCGGAATACCAGCACGTGGGACTTCTCGGCCCAGGCGGTGGTGCCGGCGACGCGCTTGCCGCCGGCGGTCACGGTGAACGCCTTCGCGGTGCTCGCGTGGTCCATCGACTCGGTGAAGCGGACGGACAGGAGCGAGGCGCGGTCCACCTTCTGGCTCTTGTCGAAGGGCCGGAACCGGACGACCGAGGGGGCATTGACCGTGGACACGGTGATCGAGGGCGTCGTCGCGAACGGCACGCCGTCGGCGTCGACGAGGCCCGTGAGCGAGATGCGGTAGGCGGTCGCGGGGCGGAGGGCCGCGTTCGGGGTGAACGTGTAGTCGGCGGCCGTCGCGCCGGCCTCGAGCTTGCCGTCGATGGCCGGCTCGGTCCGCAACGCCGCGCGGAGGGCCGCCATCGGGACCGGTCGATCGAGATGGATCGTGATCGCCGTGTCGGTGCGGGCATGGCCCTTGACCGAGGCGCTCGCCGCGATCGCCGCGGAGCCGGCCCTGGTCGTGAGGACGACGGCGCGGACCGGGTTGTCGAGGCGGCCGCCCTGTTCGGACCGCGCGCTCGTGTCGATCGTGACCGTGTAGAGGGTGTCGGGCTGCCAGTGCGCCATCGGGGCGATCGTCAGCTGCCGGCCCGCCGCGTCCCACGTGACGTTGATGGCGCTGTCGGGCGAGACGCGCAGCGCGCCCGCCACGGAGGCGGCGTCCATCGGCGAGTCGAACTTGACCTCGATGGGGGCGGTGACCGGGTGACCGGTGCGGACCGCGTCAAGGAGCTGGGCGGTGACGGGGGTCGGAACGGAGGCAGGCACCGCGGCGCTGGGTGCCGGCGGCAGGCTCGCGATGGCGACGATGGCGACCACCGCCGCGGCTCCGAGGGCCGCGAGCAACCGGTGGGCGCCGCCACGTCCGCGCAGGGACGCGACATAGAAGGCGACGATCACGGGCACGGCGAGCACGGTCGCGCCGACCTTCCGCAATACCTCTCCTCCGTGTGACCATTTCCCGCTCGCGGCGGCCCACCGCAACCACGCCGCGAGGGGAACGGCAGGGGCGCTGGGGCCGAGGGCTGCACCCTGCCGGGTTGCGCGGAGGGTAACACTGCGGTCCGCGACGAGGCAACCGCGCGGGTCCCGCCGTGCGGGCGGCGCGCGCTCGCGGGCGCCGCCGGTCACCCGCCGGCCGGGTCATCCAGCAGCGCGCGGATGCGGGCCTGCGCCGCCGCGCCGGACCCCGTGACGGCCAGCAGCCCACCGGCGCGATACCGCCCGAACGTCTCGACCGCGAGGCCTCGGATCTCGAGTGACGTGAGCACGCCGAGCACGGTCGCCCCCGACTGTCCGGTGGCCGCCACGAGCTCGTCCACGGACCCGCGCCCGGCCGCGAGCGCCCGTGCCACCGCCCGCTCCGGCGGTGAGAGCGCCGCGACGACCGCGGCCGCCGTCGGAGGATGTCCCGCCTCCTTCGCCCCGGCTGTCTCGACCTCGAGCAGCCCGAGGTCCTCGATCAGCTCGGCGACGCCCGCCACCACGTGCGCCTCCGGCCCCGCCTCACGCAGGAACGCGAGACAGCCGGCCACCGCCGGGTCGTCCAGGCGTCCCGGGACGATGTGCAGGTCGCGACCCTGCTCGAGCGCCCACGCCGCGGTGGTCAGCGCCCCGCTCCGCACCCCGGCCTCGACCACGACCGTGGCATCCGCGAGGCCGCTGATGATCCGGTTCCGCCGTGGGAACGTGCCTCGCGACGGCACCGTGTCCGGCGCGAACTCGCTGATGACGGCACCACCCGCCGCGACGATCGAGCGCGCGAGCCCGCGGTGACCGGCCGGGTAGAGGTGGGCGTGTCCCCCGCCGATCACCGCGACGGTCGTGCCGCCGGCGCGCAGCGCCGCCGTGTGCGCCGCGGCGTCGATCCCCAGCGCCAGGCCCGAGACCACGGTCGCGCCGAGCCCGGCGATCGCGTCGGCGATGCGCGCGCTCGTGGCGCGGCCGACGGCGGTCGGCCGCCGCGTCCCGACGACGGCGACGGCGTGCAACCGGTCGAGCGCTTCGCGCGGTCCCTTGAGGTAGAGGACGGGCGGCGGGAGGGCGATCTGTCGCAGGCGTCGGGGATAGCCGGAGTCGCCGAGCGTCAGCGCAACCACACCGGCACGCCGGAGCGGCGCAACGCGGGCCTGCGGGTCACGAGCCGCCGCCACGACCTCGCGCGCCGCCTCGGGCGCCAGGGATGGCTGGCCACCGTCGACCGGGGTCGTCGCCGCGACCAACAGGCTCGAGCCTCGACGCCGGGTCGCCACCCGCAGGACCGACCCGGCGTCACCGAACGCCTCGATCAGCCGGGCGAACGACACGGGACCGACGCCGTGGACGGAGTCGAGGACAACCCACGCCTCGCGCTCCGCGTCGTCGGGGCTCGCGTGCCGGACATGGGTCACGACGTCGGCCATGACCACCCGTTCGACGGCCTCACCACCGCCGATCGGCGCCTCCGACCGCCGCCACGCGCCCTCCCTGCCGACGCCCAGCATCAGCCGGCCGCCCGGAGCGCCATGCGGTCGACCGGCGCCCGATAGCGCGCCGCCTCGTCGAGGTGCTCCGCCCTGACGGCCGGCGACCCGCCCAGGTCGGCGATCGTCCGTGCGACCCGGAGCAACCGCTCCGTCCCGCGACCCGAGAGCCCTTCGCGGTCGGCCAACGCGATCGCGCGACGCGTGGTCGCCGGATCCAGCCGGCACATCGCGCGCAGCGACCGCGGCCGCACCCGCGCGTTGGGCACGTCGCCCGATCGTGCCCGTTGGCGCGCCCGCGCCTCGGCGATCCGCGCCGCGACCGGTGCCGAGGCCTCGGGCTCGACGGGTCCGATCAGCGCAGCGGGCGGCACCCGGTCGACGCTCACCCAGAGATCGATCCGGTCGCGGAGCGGGCCGGAGACGCGCCGCAGGTACCGCTCCGGGACGCCGGGCGGGCAGGTGCAGGTCCGATCGGCCGCGCCAAGCTGGCCGCACGGGCACGGGTTCATCGCCGCCACGAAGGTGAAGCGCGCGGGGAACACCTCAGCGCGGCCGACCCGGACGACCGCCACGCTGCCGTCCTCGAGCGGCTGGCGCAGCGCCTCCAAGCACGTCCCGCCCGAACTCGGCGAGCTCGTCGCAGAACAGCGTGCCCTGGTCGGCGAGGGTCACCTCGCCGGGCGAGAGGCGAGGGCCGCCACCGACCATGCCGGCGTACGAGATCGTGTGGTGAGGCCTTCGCACGGGGGGCCGCCGGACGAGCTCCGTGACGGGCCGGCTCGAGGCCACCGACGCGACGAGGGTCGCCGACAGTGCGGCCCGGTCGTCGAGGTCGGGCAGCAGCCCCGGGATCGTCCGCGCGAGCAGCGTCTTGCCCGATCCGGGCGGCCCGATCAGCAGCATGGCGTGCCCACCGGCAAGGGCGATCTCGAGCGCCCGACGCGCGACGGCCTGTCCGCGAACGTCGGCGAGGTCCACCACCGGGTCGTCGTCCGCGGCCGGCGAGGCTTCAGCCGCCGGCTCATCGAGGTCCGCGACGCTCGCCCTCGGCAGGGGCGATGGCAGGCTCCGTCGCGACCTCGATGCGCGGACCGCCTCGGCGGCGTCGACCACCGTTGCTACGGGGATCGGCTCGATCCCGGGCGCGAGCGCGGCCTCCGCGGCCGCCCCGGCCGGCACGATGACCCGGTGGACGCCGGCCGCGGCGAGCGCCATCGCCATCGGCAGGATCCCGGGCACTCGCCGGACGTCACCGCCCAGCCCGAGCTCGCCGATCAGCCCGATCCGCCCCGGGCCGGCGCGAAGCTGCTCCGACCCGAGCAGGATCCCGAGCGCGATCGCGAGGTCCAGCGACGCACCCGCCTTGCGGACCTCCGCCGGCGCGAGGTTGACCGTGATCCGGCGCGGCGGGTGGTGGAACCCGGCGTTGCGCAAGGCGCCGCGGACGCGCTCGCGCGCCTCGGACAGCGCGGCGTCCGGCAGGCCCACGATGGTGAACCCCGGCAGGCCCGGAGCGACGTCCACCTCGACGCGGACCACGCGGCCGGTGATCCCGTTGAGCGTGGCGGAGAGCAGCGTTGCGAGCACGGACGACACGGTAGCCGCCGCCACTCACCCCGGGCTTACCGGACCGATCGGCCGCCTGCTGCGACCCTCGTCAGCGCGCGACGCCCGGTGCCAGCTGGGCGACCGCCGCGCCCTCGGCTCGATCGACTGCCCGCGCGAAGTCGAGCACCGAGCGCCCGAGCACGGAGTCCGCCTTGCCGGTCATGAACGGCGCCCCACTGTTGAGCGCCGAGATCGCGCCGCGATACTCGTTCACGATCTGGTGCTCGATCGGCCGGCGCAGCGCGCCCTCCGCGCTCTTCACGTTGATGCCGGTGAAGGCGTTGGACCGGTTGAGCACGAGCTTGAGCTTGTTCGACTCGTAGCCCAGGTGCCCGATCGTGTCGAGCACCATGCGCACGTTCTTGAGGCAGGAGAGGTCGGCGGTCATGACCGCGTAGATCGTCTCGGCGACGTCGAGGACCATGAGGTTCACGTCGTCGAGGCGCTTGTCGATGTCGACCACCACGTAGTCGTACATGCCGCGCAGCAGCTCGAGCACCTGGTGCATATGGCCCGGCGTCACGAGGTCGGCCGACTCCGGGCGACGGCGGCGCGAGCAGCAGGTCGACGCCCGAATCGTGGGTCTGGACGACCTTGCGGATGAGGTCGGTGTCCATCGACGGCGCGCTGACCACGTCGACGATGCTCTTGCGGTCGAGCCCGAGGTCGAGGAACACGCGATGGTCGCCGAACTGGAGGTTGCCGTCGACAAGGCAGACCCGCCGGCCGAGGCCCTGGAGCGCGATCGCCGTGTTGATCGCGATGGTCGTCGTGCCCGACGCCGCCCTTGGCCCCGTAGTAGGCGTGGATCCGGCCCATCGGCGGACGCCCGACGAGCGAGTCGCTGGGCGCGAACCGGGCGATCAGGCTCTTCATGCGGGCCAGGAGCTCGGCCGGGTGGAACGGCTTGATCAGGTAGTCGTCCGCGCCCGCCCGAAGCGCGCGCACCTTCTCCTGCACGTCTCGCTCGGTCGTGAGCATGATGATCGGGACGTGGTTGCCGGGGCCCTCCTCGGCACGGATCTTCGTCGCCACGGCGTAGCCGTCGATCGGCGTGATCGTGACGTCGAGCAGGATCAGCGTCGGCGAGTCGGCCTGCCACAGACGGAGGCCGTCCGTCGCGTCGGACGCGATGACGACGTCATACCCCTCCTGCTTGAGGGTGTACTGGAGCAGTCGCTGGACGCTCGCATCGTCGTCGACGACGAGGACTTTCCCGGCCAAACCCATCTCCCGGAACGAGGCCTCCGGCCGGCGAGCGACGCGCTCGGTCCCCGACGGTGCCGAAAACCAGTATAGGCATGGCCCCGGAGGCCCCGACCATGCGCCGAAGGTCCCCCCGGATGCTTCGCCCCCGAGGCGATCCTCAGGCGGGGGCGCCCTCCCCCCCGGACGTCGTTCCCATCGATCCGCCAGGCGCCGCCGTTCCCTCGCTCACCACGGATCCCTCGGTGACCACCGGCGTGCCACCGGAACCCGACGCGATGCCCGACTCCACGTAGTCGCCGATCCGCTCGGCGAACCGGGTGAACTCGGTCGGGATGAGGAACTTCGTCGACGGGCTCGCCCCGAGCGACTTGAGCGCCTCGAGGTACTGGAGGGCCATCGTCTTCTCGTCGATGATGTGCGCGGCCGCGAAGATCCGCTCGAGGGCCTGGCTGAAGCCCTCGGCGCGCAGGATCGCCGCCTGCCGGTCGCCCTCGGCCTGGAGGATCGCCGACTGCTTCTGGCCCTCGGCGACGTTGATCGCCGACTGCCGCGCGCCCTCGGACTCCGTGATCACCGCGCGCCGTGTCCGCTCGGCGGAGAGCTGGCGGTTCATCGCGTCCTGGACGTCGCGCGGCGGCGTGATCTCGCGGATCTCGACGCGGGTGACCTTGCCACCCCACGTCTCGGTGCTCTCGTCGAGCTTGGTGCGCAGGACCTCGTTGATCTGGTCGCGTCGGGACAGGACGTCGTCGAGGCTGATGTCGCCGATCACGGCACGCAGCGTCGTGGTCGCGACGCCCTGGAGGGCGCCGGCGAAGTACGCGACGTTCACGATGCTCTTGAGCGGGTCGACGATGCGCCAGTAGATCAGGAAGTCGACGCTGATCGGCGCGTTGTCGCGGGTGATCGTCGTCTGGCTCGGCACCTCGATGAACTGCTCGCGCATGTCCACCTTCACCGGCCGATCGATGATCGGGATCAGGAACCGCAGGCCCGGGCCGCGGACGAGGCCCTCGTTCGTCTTGCCCAGCCGGAAGACGACCATCTGCTCGTACTGCTGCACCACCCGCACCGACAGGTACAGGATGATGAACACGACGATGAGCACGAACGCGAGGGTGGCCAGCGCGACCACGAGCTCCATGGGTGCCTCCTGCGACTACCGGCCCGCGCCGGACGACGTCATCTCTACGGTAGGGGTTGTCACGGGCTAGGGCATGCTCGCCGGGTAGGGCGTGTCCGCGGCCGGTGCGGCGCCCTGCCCCACCGGCTCCCCCGTGGGCTCCACGATGGCCGTGAGACCGTCGAAGGCAACCAGCCGAACCGGCGTCTCGCGTGGCAGCGGCCGTGTATCGGCCGTCCTGGCGCTCCAGGACTCGCCGGCCAGGTACGCGGTGCCGAACGGCTCGAGGGGCGATTGGACGACGCCCTCCGTGCCCAGCGGCACCGGGACGCCGACGACGCCCTTCGGGGGCGCCATGCGTCGCGTCCGGATGGCGGCGAGCGAGATCAGGACCATCAGGGACCCGGTCAATGCAGTGGTCACGACGATCACCGGCAGGGCGACCGTGGCGAACGGCTCCGTCGGGTCGCCGGTGTTGGTGTAGAGGGCGGAAGCGCCCAGCACGAAGCAGACGATGCCGCCGATCGCGAGCAGCCCGTGGCTCGTGACGGTCGCCTCGAGCACGAACAGCACGATGCCGAGCACGATCAGCATCAGCCCGGCGAGGTTGAGCGGCAGGCTCCCGAACCCGATGAAGGCCAGGATGATCGCGAGCGCCCCGAGGATGCCGGTCACGAAGTTCGGGTGCAGCAGCTCGATGATCAGGCCGAGGGTGCCGAGCGTGAACAGCAGGAAGGCGATGTTCGGGTCCGACAGCAGGTGCAGGAGGCCCTGGAACGGGTTCATGTCCTGCTCGTCGACGCCCAACGCCCTCGAGCGCCAGGGTCGTGGTCGTGCCGGCGACGGTGACCTCCTTGCCGTTCGCCTGGCCGAGCACGTCGTCGAGCGTCGCGGCGATCCCGTCGACCGCGCCCGCGGCGACCGCCTCGCTCGCCGAGTAGGACTTGGCCTCGGAGACCGTCGACACCGCCCACGGGACCGGCCGGCCGCGCGCCTCCGCGATCGCCGTCATGTTGGCGATGGCATCGTTCTTCACCTTCTCGCCGAGGGTGCCCGGGATGTCCTGGCCGTTGCTGTCGACCGGCGACGCGGCCCCGATGTTCGTCCCGGGCGCCATGTAGGCGAGGTTCGCCGCCATCGTGATGAACGTGCCGGCGCTCGCCGCCCGGCCGCCGCTGGGCGTGATCCAGACGATGACGGGCACGTGTGCCTCGAGGAACGCGCTCGTGATCCGCTGCGTGGCGTCGAGGCTGCCGCCCGGGGTGTTGAGCCGCACGACGACCGCGGGCGCGCCGGCGGCGGCCGCGTTGCTGACGCCGTCCGCGAGGTAGCCCGCCATGACGTTGTCGACGGTGCCGTCCGCGGTGAGCACGACCACGTCGCCGTCGGCTGCCCGGACGACCGCCATCGCCCCGCTCATGCCCACCACGCCCGCGAGGAGCGCGCCGATCAGGACCAGCCGGCGTGCCAGCAGCGATGCGTGGGAGCGAGATCGACTCGGCATCGGACGCTCCGAGTATGCACCGACTGCGCGATGACCCCGTTGGCGGCCCTATCCCTCGAGCGCTTCGAACACCAGGCGGCTCCAGGTCTCCATGCCGTCGACGACCGCCGCGACCTCCTCGGTCGTGGCGAACGAGCCGGTGAGCTTGTCGACCTCGCGGATCTCCACGGGCCGGCCGCCGGCATCGGCCACGAACACGATCCCGACGTGGACCGACCCGACGGGCGTCGTGTCGTCGTTGAGCAGCCCGATCGCCGAGAACTCCGGCACGAAGTCCGCCACGACCTCTTCGGCCCATTCGCGTCGCAGCCCGCCCGGGACGTCACCATCGCCCGGGTTCAGGTGGCCCCCGACGCCGATCGACCACCGGTCGTGGAGGCGCGCGTCGCCGCCGGCGCGCGTGCGGCGCATGAGGAACCATCGATCGCCGTCGCGCAGGACGAGGTACGGGATCACCTGCTTCAGGCTCGGATCCTGCTCCGCGGCGGCGCGGTCCACGAAGTACCCGTCCCTGGCGACGGCCAGCAACGCGTCGTCGACCCCGTCCGCGCGCACCCCCAGCCAGCCCGGGCTCGGGCACGATCGAGTGCGCGCGGGACGACGAGCACGCGCTCACCCGGCTCGGCCATCTCAGTCGCCGTCGACCAGGACCGCCCGCGCGGCCGAAAGCCGGTCCCTGATCGCATCGGTATCCGCGCCCTCGAGCTCCTCCGATCCAGGCGTCGAGCACCACGCGGACGTCCCGCAGGCGCGCGGCGATCTCGGCGGCGTTCGTGGCGGCGATCCCGGTGCCCATCTCCACGTCGCCGCGCGCGAGCCGGGTCATGCTCTCCCAGCCGCCGGCGGCGAGCGCCGACGCCCGGGCCCAATCCGGCTTCGGCCGGTCCATCGTGCCGGCCACCGCCTCCACGAGGGCGGCCGACAGCACGAGCGGGAGGTGGCTGATCGCCGCGACCGCGCGATCGTGCTCTCCGGCGCCCATCCGCAGCACCCGCGCCCCGCACGCAACCGCGATCGCCTCGACACGCGCCGTGGCGGCTTCGTCCCCGGACGGGACCAGCACCCAGGGCCGGTCGACGAACAGCGCCGCGTCCGACGCCGCGAACCCCGTGACCTCGCGTCCGGCCATCGGGTGGCCGCCGACGAAGCGGAGGCCGAGCTCGCCCGCGAGCGCGACGATGGCCGCCTTCGTGCTGGCGACGTCGGTGACCACGGCGTCCGGCGAGAGGTACCGGCGCAGCGGCCCGCCGAGGTCGCGGAGCAGCGCCAGCGTGTCCAGCGGCGGCGCGGCGAGGATCACGACATCCGCGCCGTCGATCGCGGCTTCCGGGCTCGTCGCCGCGACGTCGATGATCCCGGCCTCGGACGCGAGTCGCGGCCCGGAGCCGCGCGGCGTCCATGCCGCGATCGAGTACCCCGCACCGGGCCTCGTCGTGCAGGGCGCGCGCGATCGATCCGCCGATGAGCCCGAGGCCCAGCAGGGCGACCCGCGTGGAGGCCGCCACGCGGCCTAGCTCGACGCCTGGCGCCGCCGGGAGACGCGCCGCTCCGCGACCCTCCGCTCGTCGCCGGGCGGGCCGGGGTCGGTGGGCGGGTTCTGGCGTCGGACGCGGGTACGGCGCTCGGTGGCGCGCCGCTCGGCGTCCATGTACGCCCCGCAGCGCGGGCAGCGGCGCTCCTCGGCGAACAGCGCCTCGAGGGGCGCCACGGTGTAGATCTGGCGGCCACACGCGTGGCAGGCGAGCTTGGGCACGTACTGATCCTATGGCAGGCGCGAGCCGGCGGACGGCTCGCGCCCCGGAATGTCGGTCAGCCGACAGCCGGCAGGTCGGCGAGCGCGGCCGCGACCTTCTCGGCCGGGTACTCGTAGTCCTCGAGGCGGCCCTGCAGGTAGCTCTCGTAGGCGGCCAGGTCGAAATGCCCGTGACCGGAGAGGTTGAACAGGATCACCCGCGACTCGCCGGCCTCCTTGGCCGCGAGCGCCTCGTCGACCGCCACCTTGATCGCGTGGGTGCTCTCGGGCGCCGGCAGGATGCCCTCGGCCCGGGCGAACTGGACGCCGACCTCGAACGCCGCGCGCTGGTGGACGCTCTGCGCGTCGATCACGCCATGCTCCTTGAGCAGCGACACGAGCGGCGCCATGCCGTGGTAGCGCAGGCCGCCCGCGTGGATCGGCTCGGGAATGAACTCGCTGCCCAGCGTGTGCATCTTCACGATCGGGGCCATGTGGCCGGTGTCGCCGAAGTCGTAGGCGTAGACGCCCCGGGTCAGCGACGGCGCGGCCTCGGGCTCGGCGGCGATCACCCGGTAGTCGGCCTCGCCGCGGAGCTTGCGCCCGACGAACGGGAACGTGAGCCCGGCGAAGTTCGAGCCACCGCCGGCGCACGCGATGATCACGTCGGGATCCTCGCCTGCCATCTCCATCTGCTCGAGCGCCTCGAGCCCGACCACCGTCTGGTGCAGCAGGACGTGGTTGAGCACCGACCCCAGCGAGTACTTGGTGTCGTCGCGGGTCGCGGCGTCCTCGACCGCCTCCGAGATCGCCATGCCCAGTGAGCCGGGCGAGTCCGGGGTCGCGGCGAGCACCGCGCGTCCGTAGTTCGTCTCGGCGCTCGGGCTCGCGACCACCTGCGCCCCGTAGGTCTCCATCAGGATCCTGCGATACGGCTTCTGGTCGTAGCTCGCGCGGACCATGTAGACCTTGACCTCGAGCCCGAACATCGCGCCCGCGAACGACAGCGCGCTCCCCCACTGGCCGGCGCCGGTCTCCGTCGCCAGCCGCTTGACGCCCTCCTCCTTGTTGAAGAACGCCTGCGGGATCGCCGTGTTCGGCTTGTGGCTGCCGGCCGGGCTGACGCCTTCGTACTTGTAGTAGATGTGCGCGGGCGTATCGAGCGCCTTCTCGAGGCGGTGCGCCCGGTGCAGCGGCGATGGGCGGTACAGCATGTACGCCTCGCGGACCGGGTCCGGGATCTCGATCTCGCGCTCGCCGCTGACCTCCTGGAGGATCAGCGCCATCGGGAACAGCGGCGCGAGGTCGGCGGGGCCGATCGGCTGGTGCGTGCCCGGGTGGAGCGGCGGGCTGAGCGGCGCCGGCAGGTCGGCCGCGATGTTGTACCAGGCCCTCGGGATCCGCGATTCGTCGAGGACGAACTGGGTCCGCTGGGAAAGGACGCTGGCCATCGAGGACCTCCGGGTGTTCTCGCTGTGGGACGCGGAGCCTAGCGCCTCGGCGCGGGCCGGGCAACGACGTTCCGCGAGACGTCCGGCCTCAGCTCCGAAGCTCGACCTCGTCCACGCGCTCGTAGCGTGCCGCGCCCGACCCGAGGTGGCTGCGGAACAGCACGACGGAGTTGGCGTCGAACGACACGCTCCAGGCGGCCGCCGCATCGGCGAGGACGTCGCCGACCACCGTCCCGCCATTGCCGCGGACGGCATCGGTCCGCGCGACCGTCAGGTGCGGCCGGAACGGCCGCGGGTCCGGCTCCCAGCCGAGCGCCGCGAGCGGCGCGTTGAGCGCCTGCGACAGCGCGCCGAGCTGCTCGGCGCCCCGCTCGATGCCGATCCACAGCGTCCGTGGCCGCCGATCGGACGGGAAGACGCCGGCGCCCGAGAGCGTGACCCCGAATGGCGCGTGGCCCTCGGTTGCCGCGCGCATCGCCGCGCCGACCGCCGGGACGTTTCCGGTTTCCGTGTCACCGAGGAACCGCAGCGTCACGTGCAGCCCGTCCATCCGCACCCACTTGGCGCCCTTGGGATCGACCGCGGCACGGACGCCGTCGACGAGCTCGCGGCACGCATCCACCGCCGCCGGCGGCAGCGGAACGGCGATGAAGAGCCGTTGGCTCCCCTCGGGCACCCTGCCAGCTTCGCGAACCGCTGCCGGTCATCGTCACGTCAGCTGGTGAAGATGGCGTCCCAGGTCGGCCATGTCCTCGGGATAGAACCACCGCTCGACCTGGCGCCCGTCCCGGAAGTGGAACACGCTCGTCACTCGGGTCTCGAACTCCACCCCCGGTCGCCGGGCACCGATATAGCTCAGCGCACAGACATGCTCGTCGTTGCCGAAGACGTCGTGCTCCCGGATGGTGAAGCCGAACTCGCCGAGCCGGCCAAGCCAGGCTACGAGCGCGTCGAGACCGCGGATCTCGCCCGCCATCGCGTGCTCGCCGGGCACGTGCCACACGACATCCTCGGCGACCAGGGACCGGATCGCGTCGAAGTCCCGGTCCCGGAATGCGTCAACGGTCCTGCGGTAGGCGATGGCATTCGGATGCTCCGCGGAGCTCATCGTCAGCCGCCGTGCTGCTTCGCGAACCGCTCCCGGTCGTCGGACAGGACCTCCAGCGCGCGATCGAGCTCGCGCCACCCGACGACGTCGACCGACTTGTTCTCGAGCATCTTGTAGGTCTCGAAGAAGTGCTCGATCTCGACCAGTCGGTGCGGGCGGACCTGGTCGAGGCGCTCGATGTGCTGCTGGTGCGGGTCGCCGAGCGCCACGCACAGCACCTTGAAGTCGAAGCCCTGCTCGTCGCGCATCTCGAGGCCGCCGATCGGCCGCGCCCAGACGTGGCAGCCGGTGAACGTGGGCTCGTCGATCACGAGCAGCGCGTCGGTGTGGTCGCCGTCGCCCGCCCGCGTGCCCTCGATGAACCCGTAGTCGAAGTTGTAGAAGACCGCCGACGACAGCACGCGGTCGAGCCGGTAGACGCCGGCCTCCTCGTCGTACTCGTACTTGTTGCGGCTGCCGCGCGGGATCTCGACCACGATCTCGACGACGCTCGGGTACTCGTCCGCGTGCGCGATGCTCACGTCCGAACAATAGCGCGGCCCACGCGCCCGGCGAGCCAGTCGAGCTCCGCCCGCACCCAGTCGGCCCATCGGTCGCGGAACGCGGGCAGGTCGCGAGACTCGAGGACCCAGACGAGGATCTGCAGGCCGCGCAGCACGATGAACGCGTCCACGTGCATCCCGGCGTCGTCGGGGAGCGGGCGGCGACGCGCGTATGCCTCGAGGAGCGCGTTCCGCATCGCCGGATAGGCGGGGCGCAGCGTGACCTCGGAGAGCGGCACGGCGAGGTCGTACAGGAAGAAGCCCCAGCCGCAGTCGTCGAAGTCGATCACGCCGACCGCCGGGCCGTCGAACAGGACGTTCTCCTGGTGGAGGTCGCCGTGGATCAAGCCCGCCGCGTCCGGGCGGCCGGCCAGCGTGGCGGTGGTCGCCCGGACGAGCGCGATCGCATCTTCGACCACGCCCGCATCGGCCGCCGAGACGAGATCCCGAACCAGCGCCGTCGCCCGCTCGCCGTCCTCGACGGATGGCCATGGCCCGCGCCCGAGGGCTTCGGTCGGACCGACGAGGCTCACCCGCTTGGCGGTGGTCGTCAGCGTGTCGACGCGCGGCCGCACGAAGCCCGACGGCGACGTCCATCCCGCCGCGTGGACCTGCAGCTCGCCCAGCGCGGCCCCGATGAGCGCGAGATGGTCCGGCGTGAGGCCGCGATTCAGGAACCGGCCGTCGACCCAGCGCAGCAACACGCACGGGCGCGCCTCCGGGACGCCCGCGTGCGTCCCCGCGACCACAAGCGCACCGTCGCGAGCGGTCACCGGCGAGGGAACGCGCAGCGACGTCTCCCACGCCAGCGCGGCGAGCCAGGCCATCTCCGAGCCGATCGTGTCCGCGGAATGCAGGTCCGGACGGCTGATGCGCAGCACGTGTCGGGTGCCGCCGGAATCGACGCGGTACGTCACGTTCTGCTCGTGGCGCAGCAGCGTCAGGCGACCGTCCTTCAGGTCGCCCGGGTACGCCGCCAGCGCGTCCCGACCGAGCCGTCGAATCCGCCCCAGCTGGCCGCGACCGCCCAGCGATTCGTACGGACGCATCGCCCGAGCGTAGCGCCCGGCCCGTCCAGCCGCGGGACCGAGATGCTCGCGCGGATCGCCTGCCATGCTGATCCGGCGACCGAACCGATTGGCGGCCCGCTGCATCTGGTGTGTGACAGCACACTCGCTGGAGGATCGATGGATCCCGCCGTCGTCGGCCGCAATGAGACGCTCGGAGCCACCCAGTCCGACGCGGTCGAGCGCGCGCGGACGGGCGACCGGGCCGCGTTCGAGGTGCTGGTCCGGTCGCGCGTCGACCGGCTCCACCGCACGGCCTGCGCGATCCTCGGCAACGAGACCGATGCCTACGACGCGACCCAGGAGGCGTTCCTGTCGGCGTGGCAGCAGCTGCCCCGGCTGCGCGACGCCCGGGCGTTCGACGCCTGGCTGACCCGGATCATCGTCAACGCCTGCCGGATGCGCTTGCGTGCGCGCCGGGCGGTCCGCGAGGTGCAGGCCGTGGAGCCCGGTGCCGACGGCGAGCCGGCGTACGCGACCCGCGAGCGTGCCGACGGCGACCTCGGGGAGAGCATCGCCGCCAACGAGCGCCTGACACGGGCGTTCGAGCGGCTCACGGTCGACCAGCGGACCGTGCTCGTCCTCTACCACCTGCACCACTACCCGGTCGCGGAGGTCGCCCGCCTGCTGGCGCGGCCCGAGGGCACCGTCAAACGGCGGCTGTCGGAGGCGCGCAGCGCCCTGCAGCGCGAGCTGGAGGTCGAGGACCGTGGCTGAGCCGCGCGCCAACCTGTCCACCGAGGCGCTCGAGCGGTTCCTCGCCGATCGCGCGCCCGCCATGGCGCCGGCGCGCCTCGCCGACGACGTCCTGCGCGGCGTGGTGGGGCTGCCGCAGGAGCGACGCGGGTGGGCGCTGCCCGGGTTCGGCGGCTGGTCCGGGACCCGGAGCACGCTGATCCCCGTGGCCGCGGTGGTCGCCATCGGGCTGCTGGTCGCCCTGCTCGGCCTCGTGTACGCGGCGCGACCGCAAGCCCGTGATCCCGGATCCCGGATGGGTGCGGTCGTCGATCGGCCTTCCCGGGTCGTTCGCGAACGTCCTCGGTGGGGCGGGCGATTCGCTCGTCGCGGCGACCTGGCCGAACGGCGTGCCGAACGAGGACACGGTGTGGCGCTCGGTCGATGACGGCATGACCTGGGCACCAATCGCGGACGAGACGCCATTTTCAGGGTCGTCCATCGGCGGCTTCCTCCAGCTTGACCACAGCGTGCTGGCATACGGGTCGCGCCTTGACAAGGCCACCGGGCACGAGACCATCGCGACCTGGACCTCGGACGATGGCGCGACGTGGCGCCTCCTCTCCGACGCGGGTTCCGTGAACTCCCTCGACGGCCAGCAGGTCGAGCACCTGGACTCCGTCGTACCCGGAGGTCCCGGATTCGTCGGGATCGGGAGGGCCACAGGCACCGGGCACGACGGGCCTACGGCTTGGACCTCGACCGACGGCGTCCGATGGACTCGCGGGAGCGCTCTGGGTGGCGCGTTCACCGTCGGGCTGGTTCGCATGCCCGGGCGGCTTCCTCGCCCTCACCCGGGGCGACCAGGTTGAGGCCAAGCTGTCGACCGATGGCCTGACGTGGTCACCGGCGACCTTCCCGAACGACACGGGCGGTGTAGCCGACATCGCGAACCTGCCGGGCGGAATGCCACTCGGGGCCATCGCCGTCGGCGGCTGGGGCACCGTCCCGTCGCTGCGCCCCTACGCCTGGATCACTCGCGACGCCGCGACGTGGACCGAGCTGGCGCTGCCGTTGCCGCCAGAGCCGTGCGCGTCGACGGCGAGCTGGCCGGGCTGCCCCACCATCGCGACGGCGGTCGCCGCCGATGCCGACCACGTCGTGGTCGCGGGCAGCACCGCGACGGCCCAGGCGGGTCCTCTACGAGCGGTGTTCTGGACGTCGGCCGACGGCGGCCAGACGTGGGACGTGAGCGAGGCGGATCCGGCGCTGGAGCTCGACCCGCAGCAGTCCGATCGGGAGCAGAACGGAATCGTCGACCTCTGGGCCGGCGGCCCGAACGCCTTCTACGCGGCCGGCCGCACGCAGGACGCCGGCGCCAGCGTGTGGACGGGCCACCCCTTCCCGCCGAGCGGCCCGTAGCTGAGCGCCTGGAGCGCGACGCTGAACGCCCAGCGATCACTCCGGCGGTTCGCGAGCTAAAGACCCGCGGATCTGCTCGCGCGGCGTTCAGTCTTGCGCTAGAACCGGCGATCTGCTCGCGCAGCGTTCAGGAGTACGTCGACTCCCTGCCCCAACCGCTGCAGTGCACGCTGAGCGTTCAGGTCGGACGCGGTGCTCCGCGCGCGGGCAACGCGCGCGGCTCAGCCGGTGTCATGGCAAGGCGGAGCCGGAGCACCGCAGCGAGCGCACCCGCAGGTGCGTGAGCGAGGAGCGGACGCGACAACGCCGCGCAGGGCGCCGGATCAGCGGCCGGCCTCAGTCGTTGTAGAGGCGTTCCTCGATGAGCTTTTCCTGCACGGTCCGGCCGTTCGGGTCGAAGCACGAGAACTCGAAGTGCTTCTCGAACTCGAGGTCCACCTGGTCCTGGCCACCGCGGTTCTTCTCGACCGAGACGATGACCCAGTCACGGAAGCGCTGCGCCTGGTACGGGTTGAACTCGATGTTCACCTTGGCGACGATGTTGTACTTCTCGTTCAGGATCATGATGATGTCGGCTTCGTAGTTGATCGCCGACGAGCCGCGCAGGTGGTAGTTGCGCAGGCGCGAGGCCTTGAGGCCTTCCTTGTCCGCGGCGACGATCGCGATCATCGGCACGTCCTCGGACAGCGCGATGTCCTTCAGGCCGTTGACGACGAACGTGACCTTCTCGCTCTCCGTCGCGGGCTCCGGGATCACCGGGACCTTCTGGAGGTAGTCGACGACGACCATCAGGCGGCGGTCGCCGGACAGCTCGCGATGCTGGCGGATCAGCTGCCGGATCCCGTCGACGGTGCTCGCGGTCTGGCTGCCGCGGAGCAGGAACAGGTTCTGGCCGTAGCGGGCGATCCGGTCGAGCGACGGGCGCAGGCGCGGGTTGGCGGCCAGCTGGGCGGCGCCGCCACCCTCGGCCATCCACGTGCCCAGGATCTCCTTGCGGACGTCCTGGATCTTGATCGCGCCGGTCTTGTGCGGCAGGTGCGCGAGCGCCGACTCGGCGGCGATCAGGCGGTTGAGCAGGTACAGCTCGTCGTGCTCGAAGCAGATGTACAGCACGTTGGCCTGGCCGCCCGATGCGACGTTGCGCGCCATCTGGAGCGCCATCGTGGTCTTGCCGGTGCCCTGGGCGCCGCCGATCAGCAGCAGCTCGCCGGCGCGGAGGCCGGTGCCGATGGTCTTGTCGAGGGGCGTGAAGCCGAGCGGCACGGGCTGGTACTCGCCGACCTTGCCCGTCGTCACCTTGTCGTTGAGGTCGACGAGCACATCGATGGCCGACCGGGGCTCCATGCTCCCGTTCGGACCGTCGTGGCGCCACGTGGCCTTCGGGGCCGCCTCTGCTTCCGTCGTCACGTGCGTTCAGGTCCTCCGCCAAGCGATAGCCGTGGGTTGCATCCTAGCACCGGGTTTTCGGCGCACAGTGACCCGACACGGTGCCGGAGATGACCCGAACGTACTGCCCGGAGTACCGGTCCTCAGCCCGCCCTGGCGGCGGCCAGACCGGTCTCGACGCCGGCCGCGAGCTCGTCCCACAGCCGCACGATGACGCGCGTGCCGCGCTCGAAGTTCTCCACGAGCAGCCATTCGTTGGGCGCGTGCGCGTTGTCGGCAGGCTGCGCGAACCCGAGCAGCACCACCGGCAGCCCCAGGTCGTGCTCGAACACGGCGGTGACGGGGATCGAGCCGCCTTCGCGGATGAAGACCGGCTCCACGCCGTAGACCGCCTCGATGGCCCGAGCCGCCGCGCGTGTCGCCGGGTGGTCCGTGGGCGTGAGGCTCGGCTTGCCTCCGTGGAGCGGCTGCGTGGTGACCGTGACGCCGGCGGGTGCGACGGCCGCCACGTGGTCCCTGAAGGCCGCCAGGATCTTGTCCGGGTCCTGGTTGGCGACGAGACGCGCCGAGATCTTGGCGTGCGCATGCGCGGGGATGATCGTCTTGCCGCCCTCGCCCTGGAACCCGCTCCACATGCCGTTGACGTCGAGCGTGGGTCGGGCGGACTTGCGCTCGAGCGTCGACCAGCCGGCCTCGCCGACCAGCGCGGGCACCGGGATCGAGGCCCGGAACGCCTCGTCGTCGAACGGGAGCGCGGCCATGGCGGCGCGTTCGGCCGCCGTCAGCGCGACCACGTCGTCGTAGAACCCCGGGATGCGGATCCTGCCGTCGGAGCCCTTGAGGGACGCGATGATCGATGCCAGCGCGTTGGCCGGGTTTTGCACGGCGCCCCCGTACGCCCCGGAATGCAGGTCGACCGGCGACAGCTCGACGTCGATCTGCGCGTACATCATTCCGCGGAGCCCGACCGTGATCGCCGGCACGTTGCCCTCGAAGAAGCCGGTGTCGCTGATGACGACGGCGTCCGCGGCGAGGCGGTCGCCGTTGCCGGCGATCCACGTCTCGAGGCTCTGCGACCCGTACTCCTCCTCGCCCTCGAAGAGGAACGTGATGTTGACCGCCGGCGCGCGGCCGACCGCGCGGAGCGCCTCGATCGCGTTGAGGTGCATCACGAGCTGGCCCTTGTCGTCGGCCACGCCCCGCCCGATGAACCGGCCGTCGCGCACGAACGGCTCGAACGGCGGGTGCTCCCACAGGTCGAGCGGGTCGACGGGCTGCACGTCGTAGTGGCAGTACACGATCACCGTCGGCGCGCCGGGCGCCTCGTGGATGCGGCCGTAGACGATCGGGTGCAGGTCGGTGGAGATCACCTCGACCTCGGTCGCCCCGACGCGGCGGAGGCGATCGGCGATCCACTCGGCGGTCGCGACCATGTCGGGCGCGTGCTCGTGCAGGGCCGACACGCTGGGGATGCGCGCGATCTCGAGCAGCGCCTCGATCCGCGCCTCGCGGGAGGCCACCAGGGCCGCCTCGATGGCCGGGTCGATCGGGGCGTCGGGGGCGAGGCTCGAGTCGGTCATGTGGGCTCCTGCGGGCGACGGTCGATTTGCGTCGATCGTAGCGCGAGCCATCGCGGGGCGACGGCGACGCGGCCGGCAAACGAAGAAGGACGGACCTTGCCGGGTCCGTCCTTCGGGGCGAGTCGCGATCGGCGGTCAGGCCGGCTGCGGCGCCGGGTTCGGTGCGGGTGCGGTCGGGCCGGACGACGTGCCGCCCTCGGTGCCGGGGGCGACGACGCGGGGGATGCCCGCCTGGCGCGTCGGCTTGGGCGGCAGGTCCTCGAACAGGCTTTCGAAGCCCTCGGTGTCCACCGTCTCCTCGGCGATGAGCTTCTCGGCCAGGCGGTCGAGCCGGTCGCGGTACGTCGTCAGCGTCTCGGTCGCGCGGACGTAGGCGCGGTCGATGATCGCGCGGACCTCCTCGTCGATCTGCTTCGCGACCTCGTCCGAGTAGTTGCGCTGCTCGCCGATCTCGCGGCCGAGGAACACGAGCTCGTCGCGCTTCCCGAACGAGAGCGGGCCGAGGCGGTCGCTCATGCCGAACTCGGTCACCATGCGGCGCGCGAGGTCGGTCGCCTTCTCGATGTCGTTGCTGGCGCCGGTCGTCGTGTCACCGAAGACCAGGCGCTCCGCGACGTTGCCGCCGAGCAGGCCCGCGATCTTGTCCTCGAACTCGGACTTGCTCTGCAGGTACCGGTCCTCGGTCGGCAGGGCCATCGTGTAGCCGAGGGCCATGCCGCGGCTGATCACGGTCACCTTGGCGACCGGGTCGCACTTGGGCAGGATCCGCTGGACGACGGCGTGGCCGCCCTCGTGGTAGGCGATGATCCGCTTCTCCTCGTCGGAGATGACGCGGCTCTTGCGCTCCGGGCCGGCGACGATGCGCTCGAGGGCCTCGGAGAACTCGTTCATCCCGATGACCTTCTTGTTGCGTCGCGCGGCGAGGATCGCCGCCTCGTTGACGAGGTTCGCGAGGTCCGCGCCGGAGAAGCCGGGCGACTGGCGCGCGACCTCTTCGACCGAGATCCCCTTGTCGAGCGGCTTGCCCTTGGTGTGGACCTTGAGGATCGCGAGGCGGCCGCGCATGTCGGGGCGGTCGAGGATGACCTGGCGGTCGAAGCGGCCGGGCCGCAGGAGCGCCGGGTCGAGGACGTCGGGGCGGTTGGTCGCGGCGACGACGATCACGTTGGTGTTCGTGTCGAAGCCGTCCATCTCGACCAGGATCTGGTTGAGGGTCTGCTCGCGCTCGTCGTGCGAGCCGCCGAGGCCGGCGCCGCGCTGGCGGCCGACCGCGTCGATCTCGTCCACGAACACGATGCACGGGCTGTTGCGCTTCGCCTGGTCGAACAGGTCGCGCACGCGGCTCGCGCCGACGCCCACGAACATCTCGACGAACTCGGAGCCGGAGATGCTGAAGAACGGCACCCCGGCCTCGCCGGCGACGGCACGCGCCATCAGGGTCTTGCCGGTTCCCGGAGGTCCGACCAGGAGCACGCCGCGCGGGATGCGGGCGCCCAGCGAGTTGAACTTCTCGGGGTACTTGAGGAACTCCACGACCTCCTGGAGCTCCGTCTTCGCCTCGTCGACCCCCGCGACGTCGTCGAACGTCACGACCGTCTTGTTGCCGAGGAACATGCGGGCGCGGCTCTTGCCGAAGCTGAGGGCCTGGTTATTCGTGCCCTGGGCCTGACGCATCATGAAGAAGATGAAGCCGCCGATCACGAGCAGCGGCAGCAGCCCGGTGAGCAGGAGCCCGATCCACGACGTGTCGGCCGTCGGCTTGCGGGTGAACACCCCGTCCGGCAGCGGCTTGTTGCCGGCGATCGCCGCCTGCTGCATGTCGTTGAACACGTCCCCGGTGATCTGGTTGGGGACGACGACGGTGTAGGTGGTGCCGCTGGTCGCGGTGACGTTGAGCGTCTCGCCGTCCTGGATGACCTTGGTGACGTTGCCCGCCTTGACGTCGTTCCAGAAGTCCGAGTACGGATGGGACGTCTGCGGGGACGAAGACGCCACCCACGTGTAGAGCAGCGCGACCGTGCCCGCCACCAGGACGAGCATCACGATCCCGTTGCGCAGGAATTTCGCGTTCAAGACGAGGCGCCTCCGAGTCGGACATGCCGGCCCCCAGCCGGCGATGGCCGCGAGTATAGCCCGGGGTCACGCGTCGTCCTGTGGGTCGATCGTTTCGACCGTACCAGTCCAGACGGCGGGTGTCAGCCGATCGCCCTGTCGATCCGGTTGCGGCTCCGTTCAGAATCCGTCACCGATCACCCATCAGGCGGGCCGGCTCGCGGGCCACGTGGCGCATGACAGCAGGACGCCCGGACCGCGGGGCCCGGGCGCATCGCGATCGTGTGGTAGCGGAGGGCGGATTTGAACCACCGACCAAGGGCTTATGAGTCCCCTGCTCTACCACTGAGCTACTCCGCCGTGGCCGCCAATTCTAGCGTCGGCGGTCGACCCTCCGCCAGAACGGGACCGATCAGGCGCCGACACCGATGAACGCGTTGGACAGCAGCCAGGCGGTGCCCAGGGCGACCAGGACGACAGCGAGGCCCGACAGGCCGGCGCGCCAGGTGTGCGGGGAGAAGTTGACGGCCCCCGCGAGGCCGAGCGACGCCAGCGCGACCAACGCGAGCAGCGCGAGGTTCAGGACCGTGTTGACGCTGCCCGTGACGAGCAGCACCACCGCCGTGGCGATCACCGTGACGTAGGCCACGCCGACCAGGATCCAGCGAAGCGTCTTTGGCAGGGCCGGCGTCGCGGACATGCGGGTCGAACCGGCCATGGCCCAGACGCCGATCACGGCGGGAATGCCGAGCACGGCCGCGAGCCCCACCGCGACGACCGAGAAGACCTTGCCGAAGGCGGTGCGGAGCCAGCCCTCGGACCTCGGGCGGGTCGCCGAGCACCGCGATCGCCACCGCGAGGCCGAGCAGCACGACCGCGGCGATCAACAGCATGCTCAGGACGAGCCGCGACGCGTTGACGAGGGCCTTTCGATGCATCGGTGCTCCAGTGACGGGTGGGCGCGCCGAGTGTCCACGCGCGGTCGTCGGCGGTCAACCCGTACGTTCGCTCAGCTTCGCTCCGACGGCGGCCGCGACCCGCCAGGCTGCGGAAACGGCATTGAGTCGAGTCCCGCGAACGAGGACAATGCGGGACGTCACCCATTCGAGGCACCAGCGGGGAGAGCGTCCATGTCGAGCGAGCCGCCGAAGCCAGGCGCCGTCCCGGGCTGGGGCCAGCCACCCGATGCAACGCCCACCGAGCCCGTACCGGCGCGCGCCGGCGGCGCCCGACGCGGCACCGGGCTGGGGGCAGCCGGCCGCGCCGGGACGCCTGAGCCGGCGGCACAACCGCGCCGCGCCGAGCCGGTCGCCCCGGCGCCCACCGAGCCCGCGCCCGCCGCGCCCGGCTGGGGTCAGCCCCCGGCCGCCGCGCCGGTACCGGCCGCGGCGCCGGCCCCGCCTGCACCCGCTCCGCCCGCGCCACAGGCTCCGGCACCGCAGGGGCCGCCGCCGTCAGGGGCCTGGGGCGCACCGCCGCCCGCCGGGTTCGCGCCCGGCGGCGCCGCACCGGGGGGCGTCCCGCCCACCTGGGTCGCCGAGCCGGCGCCGCCCGCCAAGGGCAACGGCTGCCTCAAGGCCTGCCTGATCGTCGGCGTCATCCTCGTGATCCTGTTCGGGATCGCGCTCGCCGGGCTGTACTTCCTCGGGCGGAGCCTCGTCGGCGGCGTCGTCGACGAGAACGGCAACCTCAAGGAATGTCCGATCGTCAGCAACGCGAAGCTCAGCTCCGTGATGGGCGAAGACACGCAGGGCCTCCCCGCCTCGGGCATCTTCGGGATCCTCGGGAGCGTGCTCGACACGCGCGTCCTCCCCGACGCCGAGTCGTGCATCGTCGAGACCACCGACGGCTCGGGGATCGGTCGTATCGCCCGCTACCAGGGCAACGACGCTGCCAGCGTCTACCAGCAGGAGAAGCAGAAGGCGCAGCCGACGTCCCAGGACCAGGGCAACGGCGTGACGCTCGAGTCCGAGGGCTACTTCGGCGGTGACGTCTCGGGACTCGGCGACGAGGCCTTCTGCACCGGCGTCTCGACGTCGATCACGTCGGGCGTGCTGGTCCGCAAGGGCGACACGCTCGTCTACGTCAGCCTGCTGGGCAGCACCGGCGGCGCACCGAACCTCGACGCGACCGCCAGCGGCGTGATCACCGACCCGGCCACGTGCGAGCAGGCGCAGCAGGTCGCGAAGGTCATCATCGGGCAATAGTCCCGGGCCCTTCGAGGGCGCGGGTCAGCCCGGGGCGGTCGCGGTATCGCCCTCGGGCTGGTCCGGTGAGCCGAACAGCAGGTCGAGCCAGGACTCGAGCGGCGACCGGCGATCGACCACCGCGCCGAGGCGGACGGCGGCCGACCCCGGCGCGTCGGCGGCGAGCGGCGGCGCGTCGTCCGCGATGATGAACGGGATCTCGCGCGGCATCCCGAGGCGGTACTCGCGCGCCTGCTGCGCGATGTAGGCGGGCTGCTGGATCTGCTGCAGCTCGCGCTGCGCGGCGGCGACCTGGATCTGCAGGGTCACGTTGGACGCGCGCATCGCGTCGGCCTGCGTCGTGGCCTCGCTGGCCTCTCCGACCTGGCGGGCGAACAGGACGACGACCCACGCCGCGATGAGCGCGCCGAGCAGGAGCGCGATCCGTCGACGGGTGAGCCCGGCGACCGGCAGGTCCGACAGGCTGCCGACGCCCGACGCCGCGCCGGGCGCGGGCCCGACGGCCACCTCGGGCGCCTGACGATCGGCGCGCTCGGGGTCGGTTTCGGCGTCGGTCGGGCGTGCCGGGGGTCGAGACATTGGGCCGAGGGTAGCTTCGCCGGATTCGGGTGTCAACTCCGCTCGGGGATGGCGCGGCGCATCGCGGAACGCCCAACTGATCGGGGCGTGTGACACCCGAGCTGTCACGGCGGGCGCTCAGGGTGGCGTAGACTGCGCGACAAATCGCTCATCCGTTCGAAATGCAGCGTCGGAGCCACCATGCGCACGTACGCCCCCGCGCCCGTGATCAAGGTCCTGGACGAGCTCCTCGAGGAGCCGTCGCTCGCCCGCGGCGTCGTCCACCACGAGGTCCGGCCCGCGCTCGACGCGGTGTTCGGGGAGTGGCCGGCGTGGCTCGACCCGCGGCTCCGCGCCGGGCTGGCGAAGCGCGGCATCGAGCGGCCGTACATCCACCAGGCGGACGCGATCGAGGCCGTGCACGCCGGCGAGGACGTCGTCGTCGTGACGCCCACGGCGTCGGGCAAGTCGCTGTGCTACACGGTGCCGGTCCTCCAGGCGCTCGCCGAGGACCCGTCGGCCCGGGCGCTGTTCCTGTTCCCCACGAAGGCGCTCGGCCAGGACCAGGTCGCCGAGCTGTCGGAGCTCGTCCGGGACGCCGGCCTCGAGGTCGCGTCCGCCTGCTACGACGGCGACACGCCGGCACCGATCCGGTCGGCCATCCGCAAGGCCGGCCAGGTCGTGGTGACCAATCCGGACATGCTCCACTCGGCGATCCTCCCCCACCACACGAAGTGGTTCCAGCTGTTCGAGCAGCTGCGGGTGATCGTCGTGGACGAGCTCCACATGTACCGCGGCGTCTTCGGCAGCCACGTCGCGAACGTCCTGCGGCGGCTCCTGCGCCTGTGCGCGCACTACGGCAGCCACCCGGTCGTCGTCTGCTGCTCGGCGACCATCGGCAACCCGTCGGAGCTCGCGGAGCTGCTCGTCGGGCGTCCGGTCCGCGCGATCGACCGCAACGGGGCGCCGTCGGGCGAGAAGCACCTGCTGCTCGTGGATCCGCCGGTGATCGACGGGTCGACCGGCGCCCGCGGCTCGGCGCTGACGCTCGCGGAGCGATGGGCGCTCCCGTTCCTGCGGGCCGGTCGCCAGACGGTGGTCTTCGGCCGGTCGCGGGTCACGGTCGAGATCATGCTGTCGAACCTGCGCGAGGCGATGCGCGCCGACCTCGGGCCGCGCTCGCGGATCCGCGGCTATCGCGGCGGCTACCTGCCGACGGAGCGACGGTCGATCGAGCGCGGACTCCGGGACGGCGAGGTGCTCGGCGTCGTGAGCACCAATGCGCTCGAGCTCGGCGTGGACATCGGGCGCCTCGACGTGGCCGTCCTCGCCGGCTACCCGGGCAGCATCGCGGCCACCTGGCAGCAGATGGGCCGCGCCGGGCGGCGGGGCGACGTGAGCGTCGCGATCCTCGTCGCGTCGCCGGCGCCCGTGGACCAGTACGTCATCCACCACCCGGAGTTCCTGCTCGGGGGCAAGCCCGAGGAGGCACGCCTCGACCCGGACAACCTCCACGTGCTGCTCGCGCACCTGCGGGCCGCGGCGTTCGAGCTGCCGTTCGATCCGGGCGACTGGTTCGGGCCGGGACCGGCGGACGAGCTGCTGGCCTTCCTCGGTGAGGGCGGCCAGGTCCGCCAGGCCGACGACGGGCGCTGGTACTGGAGCTCCGAGAACTTCCCCGCGTCGGAGATCTCGCTCCGCTCGGCGGCGCCCGAGAACGTGGTGATCATCGACACGTCGCCGGACCGGCCGCGCGTGCTCGGCGAGGTCGACCTGTTCAGCGCCCAGGTGCTGGTCCACGAGCACGCGATCTACATGCACGAGTCGGCGCAGTACCACGTGGACCGCCTCGAGTGGGGCGAGCGCAAGGCGTACGTCCACCGGATCGACGCGGACCACTACACGTACGCGAACCGGGCGGTGACGCTGAAGCCGCTCGACGTGTTCGCCTCGGCCGAGGCCACCGGCGGGTCGCGCGTCCACGGCGAGGTCATGGTCGCGAGCCTCGTGACGCTGTACAAGAAGCTCAAGTTCATCACCGACGAGAACGTCGGCTGGGGGCCGGTCGACCTGCCCGAGATCGAGCTCCAGACGACGGCGTACTGGCTGACGGCCGAGGGCGCCGGGGCCGGCTGGCGGCGGGACGAGCTCGACGTCGCGCTGATCGGTGCCGGGCGGGCGATCCAGGCCGTCGCGGCGGTGCTGCTCATGGTCGACCCGCGCGACCTCGGGCTCGTGTCGCAGGTCCGATCGCCGCACCACGAGGCGCCGACGATCTACCTGTACGAGGCGATGCCCGGCGGCGTCGGCCTGTCGGAGCGGCTGTACGCGCGCCACGACGAGCTGGTGGTCGGCGCCTCGGAGCTGATCCGGGCGTGCCCGTGCGAGGCGGGCTGTCCGGCGTGCACGGGCCCGCGCCTGGAGCCCGGCGTGGACGGCAAGGCGCTCGCGCTCCGCCTCCTCGCGGCGCTCACGGTCGGCGAGCGCACCGCGGCCGGCATCGCATGACGATCGATCACGCGGCCGGCGTCACCCGCGAGCGACGCCTCGCGAACCTGCGGGCGACGCTCGCACGACCCGGTGGCGCGGCCGCCGGACCGGACCAGCTGCCGGCGCGTGCGCCGTTCTCGGGGCGCCGGAGCCCGGTCCTCGCGGGCCGGCTCGCGGCGGCGCTGGGGGCCGACGTCGCCGAGATCGACGGCGGCTGGCTCGTGCGCAGGACCGTCGCGCCGGTGGCCATGCCGCTGGACCGCCGGCGTCTCGCGGACCTCCCGGGGCACCCGCCGGCGGACGCCCCGCTCGTGTGCATCGACACGGAGACGACCGGGCTCGCGACCGCGGCCGGCACGCTCGCGTTCCTGGTCGGGCTCGCCCGCTGGGACGGCGACAGCTTCTGCCAGACCCAGCTCCTGCTCCCCGACCACGCCGACGAGCCGGCGCTGCTCGCCGAGATGGCCCGCTGGATCACGCCGGACGCGTGGCTCGTGAGCTACAACGGGCGTGGGTTCGACTGGCCGCTGATCGAGGCGCGGTATCGGCTCGCCGGCCGCGCGGCGCCGGTCCATGCCGGCCACCTCGACCTCCTGCCGTTCGTGCGGCGCGTGTTCCGCCACCGGATGGAGGACGCACGGCTGCGCACGGTCGAGGGCGAGCTGCTGGGGGTCTCGCGGATCGGGGACGTCGAGGGCTGGGAGATCCCCGCCATCTACCTCGAGGTCCTGCGCGGCGGCCCGGTCGACGCCCTGGCCGGGGTCGTCATCCACAACGAGAAGGACGTTCGCAGCCTCGGGCTGCTGCTCGCCCATGTCGAGCAGGGCTACGCCGACCGGGAGGCGCGCCACACGGCGCCACGCGGCGACCTCGCCGGCCTCGCCCGCGCCTACGGGCGGGAGAAGCGCCACGAGGACGCGCTGGCCTGCCTCGACGACGCCCTCGGGTCCGCGCCACCGGTCCGCGACCCGTTCGGGCGCACGCCCGTCGGGCCGGCGATCGCCCGGGAGCGCGTGGAGGAGGAGCGAGAAGCGTGGTGGACGCCGACGGTGCGACCGACGTTCGGCGGCCGGGCGCCCCGATCGGGCTGGCGGGGCGAGCTCGCGAACGGCCGCGGCGGGCCGCTCGGGCCCGGACCCGGCGCGTCGGGCTGGGACGGCAGCGCGGCGTGGGACGCCGGCGGCCGCTGGACCGACGAGCGCCTCGCCGCCGATCGCGCGCGCGTGCTGCGCCGGCTGGGGCGGTGGTCGGACGCGGCCGAGGCCTGGCAGACCGCCGCGGCCGCGGGCGGCGGCCTCGGGGTGATCGCCTGGATCGAGGTCGCGAAGCTGCGCGAGCACCGGCTCGCGGATCCGGCGGGCGCCCTCGCGGCGACCCGGGCGGCGTGGCGACTGCTGGAGCGGCTGCGCACGATGGGACGGCCGCACCCGCGACTCGAGGCGGACCTCCTGCGGCGCGGCGCGCGGCTGACGGCGCGACTGCGCCGCCGGGGAGAGCTTCCGGCCTAGCGCGCCGAGGTCACGGTCCGGAGGCGCGCGAGGACGGCCTCGCGCGTCGGGACGCCCACCATGCCCGGCCCCTCGAGGATGAGCGAGGCGGCCGAGGCACCCACGAGGAGGTCGTCGTCGGGGTCCGCGTCCGGGCCAAGCAGCGTCGGGTCGATGCGCGCCGCGAACACGCCGGCGAGGAACGTGTCCCCCGCACCGACCGGGTCCACGAAGCGCTCGGCCGGCACGGGCGGCCAACGGCGGCGACGCCCGGGACTCCCGTCGGCCGCGACGTCGATCGCGAGCCCGCCCTCGCGCCCCGTCGGTCAGCAGCATCGTGGCGCCCGGGCGCAGGAGGCCCAGGAGCGAGGCTTCGGGCGTGGCGGGGTCGACGTCGTCGCTCCCGACCCCGACGAGATCCGAGCGCGCGACGATCGGCGACGGGCCGGGCGGATGCTGCATGACCGGCTCCCCGGCGACCAGCACCCGGAGCAGGCCCTGCCAGCCGAGCGCGACGAGCGCGTCGCCGGCCGGGACGTCGGCCCATGCGTCGGGCAGCTCCGCGGCGACCGGCCCGAACAGCCACGCGCGCGCGCTCCCCCACCCCGCCGGCAGGGCGGACGGCAGCGACCGGCTCCGAGACCTGCGGCGCGTGCTGGATCCGCCCGTTCGGCGTCTCGGTGTTGATGAACACCGGCCCGCGATCGAGGCGCGCGACCGCGACGTCGACGCCGGCGTCGCGCAGGACGTGGAGCTCGCGCGACTCGGCCGCGAGGCGGTCCGCGCCGATCAGCGCCCCCACGCGCAGCCCGAGCCGGGCCAGCGTCAGCGCCGCGTACGAGACGCCGCCGCCGAGCCGCCAGCCGCGCGGATCGTCGTCGACGAGGTCTCGCGACGCGGCCCCGACCACGACGACCTCAGGCACGTCCCCCATCTGTCCTCCGCGGGGCCCGATCAGGGCCCGACCTATACTTGCGTGACCCGCGGTCGCCGCGCCCCAAACGGGCGGGGCCGCGAGCGAGCGCTCCGATCCGTCCACGACCGAGGTTTTCCATCATGCACTTCTACGAGCTGCACGAAGGCGACAACGACACGTTCGCCGACCTGCTCCTCGCCCGCGAGGACGAGATGGAGGCCGAGGAGTTCTTCGAGGTCGTCCAGTCGATCCGCCGTCGGATCCAGGACTCCTACGAGGCGCGAGACGCTGATCGAGGCCATCGCCGAAGAGCTCGAGCGCGACTACGACTTCGTCGCCGTCACCGACGACCGCCTGACCGCGGCGATCAACGTCTCGAAGGACGAGGAGGAGAACTTCCTCGCGGACCTCGAGGCCCCGGAGACGGAGCCCGACTACGTCTCGATCCTGGCCGACCTCGAGGCCGGGGAAAGCCGCCTCAACTAGCGCCGGCTAGCGGCTGAACAGGATCTCGATGACGTCGCCGTCGCGGACCCGGTAGGTCCGGCCCTCCGAGCGAACCTTGCCGACCTTCTTCGCCTCGGCGATCGAGCCGGCGGCGAGCAGGTCCTCGTACCCGATCGTCTCGGCGCGGATGAACCCCTTGGCGAGGTCCGTGTGGATGGCCGCCGCGGCGTCCACCGCGCTCGACCCGTCGGGGATCGGCCAGGCGCGGCACTCGTCCGGCCCGGCGGTCAGGAACGAGATCAGGCCGACCAGCCGGTAGGACAGCGCGATCACCCGGTCGAGGCTGGACTCGGCGAGGCCGAGCTCCTCCATGAAGACCGCCGCCTCGTCCGGCTCGAGCTCGCCCAGCTCCATCTCGATCTTCGCCGACAGCGCGTCGACCATCGCGTGGCTGTGGCCGTAGCCCGCCGCGATCCGCTCGATCAGGGCCGGTGCCCCGGCGAGGTCGCCCTCGCCGACGTTGAGCAGCACGAGCACCGGCTTCTGGGTGAGGAACCGGAAGCCGCGGATCGCCTTCTCGTCGTCCGCGTCGAGCGCCTCGTCCCGGATCGGCCGCCCGCCCTCGAGCACGGCCTTGAGGCCCACGAGGATCACCGCCTCGCGCTCGTTCGCCTCGCGCTCCGCCGGCGTGCCGTGGCGGCCACCGCCGGCGTTGAGCCGCTCCAGGCGACGGTCGATCATCGCGAGGTCGGCGAGCATGAACTCGAGGTCGAGCTGCTCGATGTCGCGCGCCGGGTCCACCGATCCCGAGGGATGCGGGTGGGCCGCGTCGTCCCAGGCCCGGACCACGTGGATCATCGCGTCGGCCTCGCGCAGCCGGGCCATGTGCTCCGCGGGCAGCTCGTCCGTCCCGACCCGGCCCTCGGACGACGCCGGCGGGGCGGGCAGGTCCACGTAGGTGACGTCGGCGTGGACGATCTTCTTCGGGTGGAACACCTCGGCGAGCCTGCCGAGCCGCTCGTCGGGCACCTTCACGACGCCGACGTTGAGCTGGAGCGCGCCGTAGCCACCGGTCTCGGCGTGGCCGCGCGTCAGCGTGTTGAACACGGTGGTCTTGCCGGCCCCGGCCAGGCCGACGATCGCAATCTGCATGGGGTGATTGTGCCGGTCGTCGCCCGACGAGGCGGACCCTTCGGTCAGTACCCCGCGGTCGGGTCGACGACGTTGACCAGCGGCTCGCCTGCGGCGTAGTGCCGGAGGTTGTCGCAGAACAGGCCGACCGACCGCTCGAGCACCCGCGTCGACGACCACGAGGTGTGCGGCGTGAGGATCACGTTGGGCAGGTCGTACAGCGGCGACGACGCCGGGAGCGGCTCCTCGCGGAACGTGTCGAGGACCGCGCCGCCCAGGCGGCCGTCGCGCAGGGCCCGCGCCAGCGCCCGCTCGTCGATGAGCTCCCCGCGGGCCACGTTGATCACCCAGGCGCCCGGCTTGAGCGCGGCGATGGCGGCCTCCCCGATGAGCCCCTGCGTGTCGGGCGTCAGCGGCGCCGCGAGCACGACGAAGTCCGACTCGGCGAGCAGCTCGGGCAGGCGCTCCGGCGGCAGCACGCGGTCCAGCATCAGCGATCCGAGGACCGGCTCGTCCCCCGCCCCGTCGGTCACCTCGGTCCCGGACTCGGGCCGGCGCCGCGTGGCGATGACGCGACAGCCGAACGCGGTCGCCAGGGCGCCCACCGCGCGGCCGATCGAGCCCAGGCCGACGATCCCGACCGTCACGTCGCGCAGCTCGCGCGACTCGAGCGGCTGCCAGGTCCGCTCGGCCTGGAGCTCGAGGAGCTGCGGCAGGCGGCGCGACACGGCCAGCATCATCAGCAGGACGTACTCGGCGATGGGGCGCGAGAACACGCCGCGGGCGTTCGTGATGACGAGCCCCCGGTCACGGCTGGCGGGGGTCAGGACGCGCTCGACGCCGGCCGTCGCCGAGTGGACCCAGCGCAGGCCGGGGGCTCGGGCGAGGATCCGGTCGAACGTCTCCGCGGGCAGCCGGCCGCGGAGCATGACCTCGACGTCGTCCAGCGCGCCGTCCGGGTGGCCGTCGAAGCCGATGGTGACGATCCGCGCGCCGGGCGCGGCGGCGCGGATGGACTCGAGGTCCACGGCGCGATACCGGGCGGACAGGATCGGCGTGAGCGCGATGGCCTTCGGCACGCCCCCGGGTCCCGCGCCGGGACCCGGCGCCCGCATCGACCCCTCCGTCATGCGCCCGATCCGAGCTGGTTGAGGCCCATCCGCCGCACCCACGCGGCCGGATCGTCGATCTCCGCCGGCGTCGGCAGCGTCTCGGGGCCGTCCCACAGCCGGCGGAGGGCCGCCGCGCCGCCCAGGCGCTCGATGCCGGCGACGAACAGCTCGCCCTTGCGGTACTGCTCCATCTTGAGGTCCATCCCGGTGATCCGGAGCATCGCGCGCTCGAACGTCGTCCGCTGCTCGCGGCGCCCGTGGAACCGCGCCGAGATCCGCTCGACGCCCGGGACGAGGTCCTTGCCGACGGCATCCATCACGTGGTCGCCGAACCCCTCGAGCAGGCTCATCACCGCCTGCGTCTCGCGGAACAGCGACCGCTGCTCGTCGGTCATCAGGCGCTCCATCCAGTGCTGGTCGTCGCGCCGCCCGTCGCCGCGGAGCGCCGAGCCCAGCGCCCGCGCCGCGTCGCGGCCCATCGACGACGCCCCGTGGCTGAACAGCGTGAGCTGCCGCTCGAGGCGCTCGGCGATGTAGGGCCGCAGCCAGGGGTGGGCCTCGAACTCGAACGCGTGGGTGGTCTCGTGGAGCGCGATCCAGGTGCGGAACGGCCCGATCGGCACGCCCATCGCGGTCGCGGTCTGGCGGATGTTCTCCTCGACGAACAGCAGCCGCCCGGGCGTCGCCTCCGCGGTGAGCAGGGCGAGGTCGTACTGGCCCAGGACGCGCTGGCCCATGAACCCGAGCAGCAGCGCGAGCTGGCGGGTGGTCACCCACCGGTTCGCCATCGTCATCGCCGCCTTGGTGGCGCCGCTCCCGGGCGGCAGCATCTGGTCCAGCAGGTCGCCCTCGAGGCGGCCGATGAGCCCGGCGAAGGCCGACGTGTTGGCGCGGACCCAGGCGGCCCGGTCCACGACCGCGACCCGCTCGACGACGCCCGGCAGCTCGGTGCCCAGGTGCGCGCCGAGCGCCGGCACGACGGCCGCCATCGCCTCGGCGTAGTCGGCCTCCGTCGCGCGCAGCTCGGCCTCGGTGAGCGAGCCCGGTGCACGGCGCAGCCGGGCGATCGCGATGTCCTCGACGCGGCGCCAGTCGACGAGGCCCGCCTCCCGCGCCGACCGCTCCAGCTGCCGGCCGGCGACCGTGACCGCGGCACCGATCACCGACCCCACCACGAACCCGACCTGCCACAGGCGCTGCTCGGGGATCCCCCTGCGGCCCGGCGTGCGGCGCGGGCCCGACGACCCGGACGCCATCAGCGCACCCCCGCCAGCTCGACCGCCTCGACGTCCGGGAACGACTCCCCGAACATCCGCGAGGCGATCGACCGGAACCGCTCGACGTCCCCCGTCGTGAGCTGGACGTGGACCGCGGCCTCGTACGACTCCGTCGGCCGGTCGTGCCCGTTGCGACCGGCGTCGGCCGCCGTGCCGCGGGTGGTCCCGGGCACCTCGAGCCCGTTCACCGAGAGCAGCTCGGCCAGCGAGGACGCGGTGGCCGTCGCCGAGTCCACGATCGCCACCCGGTCCCCGACGGCCGCCGCGAGCACGGGTCGCAGCAGCGGGTAGTGCGTGCAGCCGAGGAGCAGCGTGTCGATGCGCGCCGACGGCGGTCGCGGGAACACGAACTCGCCGGCGCCGTCGCGCTCGCCGAGCAGCGGCGCGAGCTCCTCCGCCACGGCCGCCTCGAGCTCCGGGCCGCTCAGGATGCCGGCCTCGACCATCGGCACGAAGCGCGGCGTCGCGTGCTCGTACACCTCGACCGCCGGGTTCTCGTCCTTGATCGCGTTGAAGTACGCGTGGGTCCGCACGGTGGCGGGCGTCGCGATGACGCCGACCCGCCGGTTGCGCGTCGCGAGCGCCGCCGCGGCCGCCCCGGGCCGCACGACGCCGAGCACGGGCAGGTCGTAGCGGGCGCGCAGGTCGGGCAGGGCGACGGCGGTCGAGGTGTTGCAGGCGACGACCAGCGCCTTGACGTCGCGCGAGGCGAGCTCGTCGAGCGCCTCGATCGAGAACGCGCGGACCTCGGCGTCGGAGCGGACGCCGTACGGGGCGCGGGCGTTGTCGCCGAAGTAGATCGTGGATTCGTGGGGCGATCGGCGGACGATCTCGCGCAGGACGGTCAGCCCACCGACGCCCGAGTCGAAGACACCGATCGGCCGGGGGTCGGACACGTAGTCGAGGCTACCGCCGCGTCGCCGTCGCCGCCACCCGGCCCACCAGCTCGGCGGCGACCTTGCCGATGTCCTGGCTGATCTGGGCGGCCGGGTCGGCGAGCACGAACGGGATCCCCTCGTTGTTCGCCCGCACGACGAGCCCGCCGCCGGAGCTCACCGTGTACTCCGGCACGCGTCCGAGCGCCCGGGCGAGGGTCTCGGCGTTCAGGCCGCCGGTCGAGTCGGCGCGGTTCACGAGGTAGCGGACCTTGGTCGGCGGGTAGCCGATCATCCGGAACGCGTCCGCCATGACCATCGTGCTGTGGATCGTCGTGGAGTCGTACGTGACGACCTCGAGGATCGTGTCCGAATGGTCGAGGAACAGGAGGTTGATGTCGTTGACGACGGCCGGCGTGTCGACGACGACCATGTCGTAGACGCGGCGCAGGAGCGACATCGTCTTGTCCAGGTCGCGGACCGTGACCATCTCCGCCATCTCGACCCGCGGCGGGGCGAGGAGGATGTCGATCCCCGACGGGTCGCGCCACAGGACGTCCTGGAGATCGGACTCCTGGATGCGGTCGGTGGGCAGGTCGAGCAGCGACGGCGCGTCGATCGGCACCTTGAGGAGGGCCCGCAGGTCGCCGAACTGGAGGCTGCCGTCGATGAGGACCGTGCGCGGGCCGAGCTGCCCGAGGGCGACCGCGAGGTTGAACGAGAGCGTGGTCTTGCCGACGCCGCCCTTGGGCGCGAACACGGTGATCATCCGTGCGGCGCCCGTGGCATCGCTCGTGGCGGCGTCCTTGTTGACCTGCTGGAGCCGGTTGACGAGCTCGTAGCCCGTGAACGGCATCGAGAGCACGCCGTGGATCCCCTGGCGGACGTCGACCGAGACGGGCTGCTGCGGGACCGTGAGCACGATGACCGGGATGCCCGCGCCCGACTGGTGGAGCTGGTCGACGAGCGTCATGCCCTTGACCCGGCCCTGCAGGAGGGCGTCCACGAGGACGACGTCGGGCCGCAGCTCCGACACGAGCCCGGCGACGCGCGACCCGTCGGTGACGACGTCGAGCAGCTTGATCGCCTGCTGCGAGTTGAGGAGTCCGCGGATGTATTGCGCGACCTGGGGGACGTCCTCGACGACGAGGAGTCGGATCTGATCCGGCATCGGGCGGACTCTACCACGCGATCAGGCACCCGACGCCCGGCCCCGAAGGTCCCATCGGCCCCTGCCGCACGGGGGATGGCGGCGGCCTTTCGGCCGGGCGCGTCGCCCGTCAAGGCCGCCGGTCAGGGCCGCCGGGCGACCAGGATCACGCGTTCCGCGCCGAGCTCGAGCGGCCCGAGGTCGTAGTCGCCGGCGAGGACGTCGACGACGAGGCCCGCGGCCTCCGCGAAGCCGACCAGCTCGTCCGGCCCGACGAGGCGCAGCCGGTCAACCCGCACCCACCGGACCGTCGCGCCGTCTGGCCCCGAGACATCGAAGATCGTCGTCAGCCGGACGACGCCGCTCGACGCGTCGTAGATGGCGCTGCCGGTCTTGGTCACGGTGCGGCCCGTGTCCGGTTCCTCGCGGACCCACTCGAGGACGAGGCGGCCGTCGTACCGCGAGAGGTCGTCCGCGTCGGGCAGCCACGCGTCGACGACCGCGAGGCCACCCGGCGCGAGATGGGCGGCGAGCGTCGCCACCGCCTCCGCCTGCTCCCGGCGCGTGCCCATCAGGAACACGGAGTTGAGCGGGATCGTGGCCAGGCGGTACGTGCCCGCCTCGGGCGAGGCGGATCGTCCGCGCGTCGCCCTCGACCAGGCGCAGGCGGCCGGCGACCGTCGCGCCGGCGGCGGCGGCTGCGGCGCGCGCCCGCGCGAGCATCGCCGGATCCAGGTCGACGCCGGTGACGTCGTACCCCGACGCCGCGAGCGGAACGGCGAGGCGCCCGCTGCCCGACGGCGAGCTCGAGGACCGGACCGCCGGACCGCGCGGCGAGCGCGAGGAACAGGTCGAGGTCGCCCGGGTCCTCGGACAGGTCGAGGTCGTAGAGGCGCGCGAGCGCCTCGGCTGCAGACTCGCCGCTCACGCCGTGCCGGGGCCCGAGAACCGCACCGGGCGACCGCCCTGCTGCTTGGCCGCGAGCGCCGAGATCACCTCGAGCGCGACGCGGTTGGCGGCCATCGCCGTGACCTCCGCGTGGTCGTACGGCGGCGAGACCTCGACGATGTCCATCCCGGCGACCTCGACCGCGGACGCGATCCGGCGCACGGCGCGGAGGACCTCGCGCGGCAGCAGGCCGCCTGGCTCGGGGGTGCCGGTGCCCGGGGCGATGCCCGGGGTCGATGACGTCGATGTCGACCGAGATGTACACGGCGTCCGGGCCGTCGAGGGCCTCGGCGATCGCGTCGTCGACCACGGCCTCGGCGCCGCGCTCCTCGATCTCGCGCATGAGGTGCCAGCGCATCCCCTGCTCCTGCATCCAGGCGAACGTCTCGACCGGCGGCCAGTAGCCGCGCAGGCCGACCTGGACGAAGTTGCGACCCTTGACCGCGCCCGACTCGATCAGCCGCCGCATCGGCGTCCCGTGCCCCGCGAGCACGCCCCAGTCGTCGTTCGCCGTGTCGGCGTGGGCGTCGAAGTGGACGATGCCGATGCTGCCGGGCCGCCGGACGTCGGCGACCGCCGTCGCCGACGGCCACGTGATCGAGTGGTCGCCACCGAGCACGATCGGGATCGCGCCGGTCGCCGCGACCTCGCGGACCTTGCGATAGATGAGCGCGTGCGCGCGATCGATCCACGACGGGACGATGTTGGCGTCACCGGCGTCGACGACGGTCAGGACCTCGAACGGCTCGTTGTCCAGCTGCAGGGAGTGGATCGAGCCCGTCGTGTACTGCGCCTCGCGGATCGCCCGCGGCCCGAACCGGGCGCCCGAGCGGTGGCTGACGGCGTCGTCGAACGGGGCGCCGACGATCGCGATGTCGACGCCGCGTGCGCGCAGCTCCGCCGGGTCCGTGATCCATGGCAGCTTCATGAACGAGGGGAGCCCGACGTAGGTCGGCAGGTCGAAGTCGTCGTACAGCTCGTACGCGCGGTCCCATCCGTTGCGCGCCGCGAAGTCGACGTCACCCGGGGTCTGGGGACGGTCGGCCACGATGGTCCTCCGGAGGCGGCGCCGCCGTTCGGCAACCGGGCATCGGGCCCGCGTGCCGCCTCAGTCGGCGCGCCGCCGGTTCGGGTCCGCCGTCCAGCGGGGCGCGCCCGGGCATCGTACCCGGTCAGTCGGCGCCGCACGGTCCCCTTGAACTCGGCCCACGCCGCCTCGACGAGCGCGGGGTCCATGAGGAGGTCGATCGCCGTCTGCGCGACGAGGGTCGCGGCGAGCAGCGTCGTGCGGTCGGCACGGGGCCGCGCGGCGGCGTCGCGGAACTCGAGCGTGTGCCCGGGGGTCGGCCGGTCGGTGATCGAGAGCTCCGGGTGGATCGTCGGGACGACCCACGAGACGTTGGCCATGTCCGTCGAGCCGGACGCGGGATCCATGCCCTGGTCCTGGACGCCGGCGGCCTCGGCGTTCGCGACCCATCGCTCGGCCAGCGTGCGGCTGTGGTTCATCGTCGTCGCGCCACCGGAGAACTCGACCTCGACCTCGACGTCCGAGGCGCTCGCGACGGCCTCGCACATCGCGATGAACCGGCGCTTCATGACCTCGTAGTAGGCCTGGTCGGCGCTGCGCAGCATGAACCAGGCGCGGGTCCGGTCCGGGATGATGTTCGCGGCCGTGCCGCCCTCCTGGATGATCCCGTGGACCCGGCAGTGGGTCGGCAGCTGCTGGCGCCACAGGCCGACCGACACGAACAGCGCGATCATCGGGTCGAGCGCGTTCCGGGCGTTCCACGGGTCCGAGGCGGCGTGGGCCCCGAAGCCCGTGAACGTCACGTGGACGTCCTCCGAGGCGAGCGGCGCGATCTCGACGTGGTTCCGGTCGCACGGGTGGTACAGCAGCGCCGCGTCGAGCCCTTCGAACACGCCCTCGCGGATCATGATCGCCTTGCCGCTCCCCCGCTCTTCCGCGGGCGTGCCGAGGAACACGACCTCGCCGGCCCACGCGTCGCGGACGGCGGCCAGCGCGATCGCCGCGCCGACACCGGACGCCGCCATCGTGTTGTGGCCGCAGCCGTGGCCCAGGCCCGGCAGCGCGTCGTACTCCGCGAGGATCCCGATCCGCGGCCCGTCTGCACCGAGGCCGCCGGTCAGGCGGCCGCGGACGGCCGTGTCGAGCGAGCCGACCGGGCGCTCGACGGCGAACCCGTGACGCGCGATCGCCTCCGCGACCCATGCCGAGGCCTGGTGCTCCTCGAAGGCCGGCTCGGGGTTCGCGTGGATGCGGTGCGACAGGTCGATGATCTCGTCACGCGCGTCCTCGACCGCGGCGGCGGCGCGGGCCTTGAGGTCGGCGAACGGCTCGGCGGGACGGGCGGCGGGGATGGTGTCGGTCATGGACGGCATCGTATCGGTCGCCGCGGGCGTCGCGCGGCGGGCTGTGCCGTCAGCTTCGCTCCGCGGAGAGCGTGAGCTCGGCGACCACGAAGATGGCCGCGAGGAACACGACGATGGCCGGCTGGAACGCGTCGACGAGCCGGAGCACGACGAGCGAGGCCACGAACAGGCCGACCCAGCCGCCCCGCCTGGTCGCCCGGAACCAGTCGCCCTGGTAGGCGATCCGCCGATGGCGCGCGAACACGATCAGCCAGCACAGCGGGACGGCCGTCACGCCGACGGCGAGCCCGATCAGCAGGGCGCCGATGTATCCGGCCATCGCGTCCTGATACGGATCGCGGGTGGTGACCAGGACCGCGACGAGGATCCACGAGACGACGGCCGCGACGAGCAGCCCGAGGTTGGCGAGGCGGTCGCGGGGCTCCATCAGCAGCGAGTCTACCGACGCAGGCGCTCGAGCCCGGCCTCCAGGTCGTCGAGCGTCGCCAGCTCGAGGTCGGGGGCGAGCGCCGGATCGTCGTCGACGCGCTCGCTCCCGGGCAGCGGCGAGTCGTCGGGCCTCGCGAGGTAGTAGGCCGCGCGCCAGCCCGCCCGCCGGGCGCCGACGACGTCCGCCGCCCAGTCGTCGCCGACGTGCAGGATCGACGCGGGCCGCGGGTCACCGAGCGCCGATCGCGCCGCCGCGAAGATCGCCGGATGGGGCTTGATCGTGCCGACCCGCTGCGAGACGACGATCGCGGCGAGCGACGGCGTCCAGCCCGCGGCGTCGGCGTAGCGGTCGATGGTCACCGCGAGCGGCCAGTTGGACAGGATCGCGACGCGGTACCGCTCGGCGAGCCGGGCGAGCAGCTCGGCACGACCGGGCGGCGGCGGGAGGGCATCGATGAAGGCCGCCGAGTACACCTCCATCGTCCAGGCGACCTCGTCCGCGCTCGTGCGGGCGGCCGCCGCCTCGTCGTCCCAGCGGACGTCGTCCGGCGGCGGCGGCATGCCGCGCAGCCGGGCGAGCACCCGGGCGATCCGCTGGCCCATGTCCGTCTCCCGGAACATCGGGACCTCCTCGCGGAACTGCCGTTCGCGCTCCTCGGCCCAGACGCGCCGCACCTCGTCGACGTCGAACGGACCCAGGCGGGCCGCCATCGCCTCGGCGGTCCGCCCGACGACCTCGCGCAGCCCGGACGCCGGCACCGGGACCAGCGTGTTGCCGAAGTCGAGGGTGATCGCCGCGATCCCCGGACGCCCGGCGCCGGATCCGCCGTCAAGCCCCGACCTCGTCCTGCAGCCTGGTCCGCGCGATCTCGACGGCGGCCGGGTTCCGGTCGATCAGGAGCCATCGCCGCCCGAGGCGCTCGGCCGCGACGCCGGTCGTGCCGCTGCCCGCGTACGGGTCGAGCACGAGGTCGCCCGCCCGGCTCGACGCGGCGACGATCCGCTCGAGCAGGCGCACGGGCTTCTGGGTCGGGTAGCCCGTCCGTTCCTTCGATCCCGGCGGGACGATCGTCATCCACCACACGTCGGTCGGCAGCTTGCCGCGGGCCGCCTTCTCCGGCCCGACGAGCCCGGGCGCGAGGTACGGGATCCGGTCGATCGCCTCGCGCTCGAACGTCCAGGCGTCGCCCTTCGCGTACCACAGGATCGAGTCGTGCTTGCGCGGCCACCGGTCGCGCGCCCGCCCGCCGTAGTCGTAGGCCCACACGATCTCGTTGAGGAAGCGCTCCGGGCCGAAGACCTCGTCGAGGAGCAGCCGGGCGTGGTGGACGGTCCGCCAGTCCACGTGCAGGTAGACGGAACCGTGAGGCGCCAGGACCCGATGCGTCTCGACCAGCCGCGCGTGCAACGCCTCGAGGTGCTCGTCGAGCGGCAGGTCGTCGGCCCAGGCCATGTCGGACACGACCTCGTAGCGGTAGGTCCGGCCGCCGAAGCCGCCGCGGGTCGCCTCGCCGCTGCCGGTCCGGATCGACGTGAGCCGCTGCGACCCGCCCGTCGCGAACGGCGGGTCGGCGTAGGCGAGGTCGACGCACGCGTCCGGGAGCGACCGCAGCGCGTCGAGGTTGTCGGCCTCGACCACCGCGCCGTGCGCCTCGCGCGCCAGGACCGCCTCGATCGCCCGCCGGTCCGCGTCCGCGAGCGCCGCCACCCTCAGCGCACCGCGCTGGACGGGCAGATCTCGCGGAACGGGCACCAGGTGCACGACAGGTGGTCCGGCTTCGCCTCGAAGTCCCGCGCCCGGATCCCGGCCGCCACGGTGCGGATGGCCTCGCGCGCCTTGTCGATCCGGCGCCGGTCCACCGGGGCCATGCCCACGAGCCCGGTCTCGAGGAAGTTCAGCGCCACCGCGTCGGGCAGCCGGCCGGTCATCGCCTCGTAGCCCATCGCGTAGATCGAGAGCTGGAGCGAGTCCTTGGCGCGCTGGCGCGCCTTCGCCGGGTCGCGCACGTCGGACGACTTGTAGTCGGTGATCACGACGCGCTCGGGGTACAGCCCGAGCATCGGCTCGACGACGTCGGCGCCCGAGATCGGGTCGGCCATGACCGGCACCGGGTCGTTCGGGTCGCGCGGCAGGATGTCCACGCGGTCCATCCGGCCCCGGACGCGGTCCCCGTCGAGCAGGAAGCTGAACTCGCGCTCCACGTAGGCGGGCGCCACGGCGCCGGGCGTCAGCTGCTCGTCGCGGAACCGTCGCAGCGCCTCGCGTCCGGCCGCCCGGCGCGCCTCCTCGTGCTCGCGCGACAGGAACCCGTCGTTCGTCCACGCCTGCTCGAAGGACGCGAACAGCTGCTCCTCGGTCATCACGTCGCCGCGCGCGTGGCGGCGATGGAACTCCGCGACCGCCGCGTGGAGCGCGGACCCGTAGATCAGCGAGTGGTGCGGGGCGAGCGGCACGCGCAGCAGGTGCGCGTACTTGTACTTGAGCGGGCAGGTCATGTAGTCGTCGATCGCGTAGAAGGACAGCACCAGCGGCTCGTCGCCGCGCCGCCGCGGGGCTGGCTGCACGGCCTCGGTCCGCTCGAGCGAGGCGAGGCGCTCCAGCGGGGTCGTCGCCCGAGCGCCGGCGCCCGGCGCACCCGCGGCGACCGGGAGGTCGAGCGCCTCGAGCACGAACGGCGAGACGCGGCGGGCGCGCTGGCCGCCGTAGTCGGCCGCGTGGGTCAGGACCAGCTCGTCGCGGGCGCGCGTCATGCCGACGTAGAACAGGCGTCGCTCCTCCTGGAGCTGGTAGTCGCCCTCGGGCAGCGTCTCGTGCACGAGCTCGAGCGGGAGCGCGAGCTGCTCGCGCCGGCCGATGGCCGGGAACCGCCCGGTGACGAGGCCCGGCAGGTAGACGAACGGGAACTCGAGGCCCTTCGCCTTGTGGATGGTCATCACCGCGACGGCGTCGACGTCGGGGTCGATGTCGGCGGTGGGCGGGTCGTCGCCCGCCTGGATCAGCGTGTTCAGGTGGCGCGCGACGAACACCGCGCGGTCGTCGGCGAGCAGCGCCGACTGCGCGCGGATGATGTCGAAGAAGCGCGCGACGTTGGACAGCGCCTCCTCGGCGGCCACGGACTCCCCGGCGGCCAGCCTGGCCAGCCATCCCGTGCCCCGCAGGAACGCGTAGAGCACCTCGCCGGCCGGCCGCTCGTTGGCGAGCTCCACGTACCGCTTGAGGTCCGCGACGAGGCCCGACGCCGCGGCGCGGGTCTCCGGGGAGAGCCGCAGGATGCCGGGCTGCCGGTCCAGCTCCTCGAGGACGTCCCACACGGACCGGTTCCGGCGGCGCGCCGTGTTCACGATCGCGACGAGGTCCGTCGCGCCGAGCCCGTACAGCTCGGACGCGGCCAGCGCGTACACGTCCACCGACGAGGACAGGTCCGCGATCGCCCGCAGGAACGCGAGGAGCAGGCGGACCTCCGGGCGCGCGTAGAGCCCGCTCGTCCCGGAGAACCGCCACGGGATCCCCTCGAGGTTCAGCGCCCGCAGGATCGGGTCGGCGGCGGCGTTCGCGCGGACCAGCACGGCGATGTCCCGCGGCCGCGCGCCCTCGCGGATCCGGCGGGCGACGTCCGACGCGATCCAGTCCGCCTCCTCGGCACCGCTCGCGAACGCCTCGTGGCGGACGGGCACGGCGTCGTCGCCGCCACGCTGCGGGTCGAGGCGCTTGACGATCCCGGCGCGCGACTCCAGGCGGTCCGGCTCGTTGTGCCGGACGAGGCGGTAGGACGCGTCGAGGATCGGCGCCCGCGACCGGTAGTTGCGCCGCAGCACGACGACCCGCGCCTGGCGGTAGCGCTCGCGGAACTCGAGGATGTTGCTGATGGCGGCGCCGCGGAACTTGTAGATCGACTGGTCGTCGTCGCCGACGACCGTCACGTTGCGATGGCGCTCGGCGACCAGCGCGACGAGCTCCGCCTGGGCCCGGTTCGTGTCCTGGAACTCGTCCACGAGGATGTACTTGAACCGGCGCTGGACGGCCTCGCGAGCCGCGGGCGAGTCGCGCAGCAGCCGCAGCGCGAGCGAGACCTGGTCGCCGAAGTCGATCGACCCGTTCTCGGCGAGCAGCGCCTGGTAGCGCCCGTAGGCGCGGGCGAGCTCGCCCTGGCGCCGCGCGTCCTCGGCGAGCGCGGCCGCCGCGTCGGGATCTCCCTCCTCGCCCTCGGTCGCCGCCGACGCCTGCGCGGCCAGCCGGTCCGCGTACGCGAGATACGCGTCGGGCGACACGTCCTCGTCCTTCGCCCGCGAGAACAGCGTCGCGAGCGCGTCGAGGAACCGCGTCGGGTCGCCGAGCGGCCGGTATTCGTTCAGCTCGAGCTCGAACAGCCGCTCGCGGAGGAACACCACGGTCTCGGGCCGCGAGAGCACCCGCACGTCCGGCGGCAGGCCGAGCTCGAGGGCGAACTCGCGGACCAGCCGGTCCCCGAAGGCATGGAACGTCGAGATCGCGGTGTCCGTGTAGCCGTACGGCACGAGCTGGTCGACCCGGACCTGCATCTCGTCCGCGGCCTGGTCCGTGAACGTGAGGGCCAGGATCTCGGACGGCTTGGCGCGCCGGGTCGCGATCAGCCACGCGATCCGCCGCGTGATGACCTGCGTCTTCCCGGTGCCGGCGCCCGCGACCACGAGCAGCGGCCCGTCGCCGTGGGTCACCGCCCGGCGCTGCTCGGGGTTGAGCCCGGAGAGCAGCTCCTCGACGCCGTCCGGCGACGTGTCCTCGGCGGCCTCGAGCGGCGCGTCACCGCCCCAGACGGGGATCTGGACGAGCGCCGATGGCTCGCCGCGCGTCGCCCGCCGGGTCATGCGCAGGAGGTCGTCGAACGCATCGGCGTCCGGATCGGTCGAGAGCGAGGCGGGTGTTCTGGGGGCCACGCCGCCACGATGCCGCGCGCCCGTGCCAGCTTGCGTGTCACGGCGCGCACTCGGGTCAGGCGCCCTTCGCCCCGCCCGCCCCGGAGGCGAGGGCCAGGCGCAAGGCCTCCCCCTCCTCGTCGGACAGCGTCGTCTCCGCGCGCCCGCCCGTGATCGCCTTGCCGTAGACGCGCGTCCCGGTCCGCGAGTGCAGGCTGCTCATGACGATGCCGTTGCCCTGCGCGTCGAGGATCGCGAGCGCGAAGCTCTGGTTGCCGCCGGTGTCCTCGAACGGGTTGAAGCGCACGAGGCCGGTCCGCTGGAGCGCCCGCCGCTGCGCCACCTCGACAACGGCCGTCCGCGCGCCGAGCTCGTCGAGATCCCGGGCCACCGAGTAGACCTTGTCCAGGTGGGCGTCGAGGATCGACTCCAGGCTCCCCTCGGAGCCGCGCGTGATGGCGGCGATCCGCCGGTCCAGCCGGGCCGTACGACGGGCCAGCAGGACGACCGCGACGATGAGCAGCACGCACGCGACGGCGAGCACGACGATGGCGATCCCGACGTATGGGGCGACGGTCGCGTTGAGATCGTCCAAGCTCTCCTCCGGGCGGGGCGGGGCCGAGTCTAGCAGTCGCCAATCGACGCTCACTCCCCGTCCCGGCGGCCCGGGACACGGGGTCCGGTGTATCCTCTGCCGCCGATGGCGCCGTGCCCCCGGCTGCCCGACCCCTGGAGGCTCTCGAACCCCGTATGGCGAAACGCGCTCGCGGCAGCACCCGACCCGGCCAGCGCAAGCCGATCACGCGCCGGCCCGCGACGTCGACCACGTCCGGTGCCGCGTCGACCGGCCGCTCACCGCGCCGCCGCCCCGTCCCGCCGGCCTGACCGACGCCGAGCTCGCCCGCGCGGCGGAGCTCGAGGCGCAGCTGGTCGCCGAGGAGCAGGCCGCCCAGAACGCCCGCCGCCGATCGCAGGAGCGGAGCACGGCGGCCCGCGAGATCAGCGCCACGCCGGTGACCGCGCTCGACGACGCGCGCGAGTACGCCTACGTCGCCCGTGACCTGAAGGACATCGCCCGGATCGCGATCCTGCTGCTCATCGTGCTGTTCGTGCTGTACATCGCGATCGACGTCACCGGGGTCTTCAAGATCCACTGATCGGCGCGGGCTACCATCGGCCCATGCCCACCCGGCGCACACCCGCGGGCGCCCGCCCCGAACCCCTGTTCCGGCCACCGCCCGAGCGGCAGCCGCTCGCCGCGCGCATGCGCCCGCGCGACCTCGACGAGTTCGTCGGCCAGGAGCACCTCGTCGGCGAGCGCGGTCCGCTCCGTCGCTCCGTCACCCGCGGCCACCTCGCGAGCCTCCTGTTGTGGGGCCCGCCCGGGACCGGCAAGACGTCCCTCGCCCGGCTGCTCGCCGACGCCGTCGGCGCGGAGTTCCGGCCGGTGTCCGCCGTGATGTCCGGCGTCGCCGAGGTCCGGGCCGCGATCGCCGAGGCGCAGGACCGCCTCGCCCTCGAGGCCCGCCGGACCGTCCTGTTCATCGACGAGATCCACCGCTTCAACAAGTCCCAGCAGGACGCGCTGCTCCCGCACGTCGAGGACGGCACGATCACGCTCGTCGGCGCGACGACCGAGAACCCCTACTTCGAGGTCAACTCGGCCCTCCTGTCGCGCCTGCGCGTCTGGCGGCTCGAGCCGCTGACCGACGAGGAGGTCGCCTCGATCGTGCGGCGGGCGCTCGACGACGAGGAGCGCGGCCTGGCGGGCTCGCTGGGTCCGAGCGGCGGCGTCGCGCTCGCCTCCGACGCCTTCGACCACCTCGTCGACCTCTCGGGCGGCGACGCGCGGCAGGCGCTGAACGTGCTCGAGGGCGCCGTCGCGCTCGCGGAGGACGAGGACGCGCGCGATGCCGATGGCCGCGTCTCCCCCACCCTCGCGCAGGTCGAGGCCGCCGCCCAGCAGCGGGTCCTCGCCTACGACCGCGCCGGCGACGGCCACTACGACACGGTGTCGGCGTTCATCAAGAGCCTCCGCGGCAACGACCCCGACGCCGCGCTGTACTGGCTGGCCTCGATGATCGCCGCCGGCGAGGATCCGCGGTTCATCGTCCGGCGCCTGATCATCTCCGCGTCCGAGGACGTCGGGAACGCCGACCCGCGCGCGCTCCAGGTCGCGGTCGCGGCGGCGCAGGCGCTCGACCACATCGGGCTGCCGGAGGCGCAGTACGCGCTCGCCCAGGCGACGATCCACGTCGCGACGGCACCCAAGTCGGACTCGGTGGGGCGCGCGTACCTCGCGGCGATGGCGGACGTCATGCGCCTGGGATCCGTTCCCGTGCCCAACCACCTGCGGAGCGCGGGCGACCGGCGGATGAAGCACCACGGGATCGGCGTCGGCTACCGCTTCCCCCACGACTTCGAGGGCGACGACGTCGAGCAGCAGTACCTGCCCGACGAGCTCGTCGGCCGGCGCTACTACGTCCCGAACGACCAGGGCCACGAGGCGACGACCGCCGCCCGGATGGCCGCTCGCGACGATGCCCGACGCGAGAAGCCGCGTCGAAAGGAACGTCCCGACCCGCCGATGGCGTCGATGGGCGACGGGGTCAAGGGCAGCATGGAGAGCCGCAAGAAGCTGGCCGAGACGCAGAGGGACGACGCGTCAGGCTGACTCGCCTGCTGTGGATCACCGCCGTGTCGCGGCCACTTGCATTCGGATGCATCACGATATATCGTGATGGCACGTGATACGCCGCTCGACAAACGAGCCGCACACGTGACAACCACGGAAGCTCACCTCAATGACCTCGCCCTCCTCCCTCGCCGTCGCGACTGGCACTGGCCGTCGTCCTGGCGATCACCTTCCTCTCCGCGCTCGGGATGACGATCGTCTTCCCCGTCATGCCCTACATCGTCCAGGGCTACGTCGGCGACCCGGGCGCGATCGCGCTCTGGTCCGGCGTGCTGGGCGGCGTGTACGCCGCCTCCTCGCTGATCGCCGGTCCGATCCTCGGCGCCCTGTCGGACCGCATCGGACGAAAGCCGGTGCTCGTGGCGAGCCTGATCGGCAGTGCCATCGGCTGGTTCGTGTTCGGGATCGGCGGCGCCCTGTCGGTGCTGCTCGTGGCACGCATCGTCGACGGCCTCACCGCCGGTGACATGTCGGTCGCCTTCGCCTACATGGCCGATATCACCGCACCCGAGGATCGCGCCCGACGGTACGGCCTCGCCGGAGCCGTCGCGGGCGTCGGCACGCTGATCGGCCCGGCGATCGGCGGGCTGCTCGCTCCGATCAGCCTGGCCGCGCCGCTGTTCGTCGCGGCCGGCCTGAGTGCCCTGACGGCGCTCCTTGCGTCTCCTCGTCCTGCCGGAGAGCCTCCCCGCCGAGCGGCGCACCGATCGCGTCGTGCTGGCCGACCTCAACCCGATCCGTACCGTCACCGGCGCCCTGGCGCGCCCCGCGCTCCGACCCCTCCTGGTCGTGTTCGGCCTCATGGGCTTCGCGCTCGCGATCCTCGCGTCGTCCGTGCCCGTCTTCGCGCTGGACGTGCTGGCCTGGGGCCCGATCCAGGTGGGCCTGCTCCTGTCCGCGGTCGGCGTGATGGACATCATCGTGCAGGGCGGCCTGCTCGGCCTCGCGCTGCGAGTGGCAGGCGAGCGCCGGGTCGTGGTGATGGGGCTCGCCGGCATCGGGATCGCGAGCCTGGTGCTCGTGATCGTCGGCTCGCTGGCGCCGCTCCCGTGGCTGCTGGTGATCGCGACGCTGCTGTTCGCGACGTCGGAGGGCGCGACCGGGGCAACGCTCCAGGGCATGCTCTCCCAGGCCGCGAGCGAGGACGAGCAGGGCTGGCTGGCGGGCGCGATGTCAGGGATCGGGTCGATCACGCAGCTGGTCGGACCGCTGCTCGCCGGGGTCCTCTACGCGCAGGTGTCGCCGACGGCGCCGTACGTGGTGATCGTCGCCGTGGCGGCCGTGGCGCTCACACTGCTCCGGAAGCCCGGAGACGCGCCCGTCGCTGATCCGGCCCTGGCGCCGGCCGTCTGACGCGCGAGCCCGGATCAGGCGGCGCCGGAGACCGGGACGGGCGGCTTGACCGTCTTGCCGCGCGAACGGGCCGGCCGAGCCGCGACGGGGCGCGGCTTCGTCGCGACCGGAGCTGCGGGCCGCGACGACATCGCCTCGGTCGCCTCGCACGGACGCCGGGCTGGTCCGGAGCCGGCGCGGCCGTTTTTCGGCGACGTCGGCTCCGGGCGCGCGTGATCTCGGCGACGGCCTCGGCCTCGGCGGCCTCCTCGGCGAGCGAGACGACCGTGTTGCGGGCGACCGCCGGCAGCTCCTCGGCGAGCATCGGGTGGTCGAAGTAGAAGCCCTGCGCGTAGGTGCAGCCGAGCGAGCGCATCCAGTCGGCCTGGGCGGCGGTCTCGATGGCCTCGGCGACGGTCTCGATCCCCAGCGACCGCGCCATCGCGACGACCGCGGCCGCGAGGCCGGAGGTGCGCGGGTCGGTGTCGTCGTCGATCTCCTGGGTGAACTCGCGGGCGATCTTGAGCGCGTGGACCGGGAACTGGCGGAGGTGGCTGAGCGAGAAGTAGCCCGAGCCGAAGTTGTCGATGACGACCCGCACCCCGAGGTGGTTGAGCGCGGTCAGCGCGGCGATCGTCGCGGGCGTCGCCCGCAGGAGCGCCGTCTCGGTGATCTCGATGACCAGGGCGCTCGCGTCGACGCCGTGGTCGTTGAGCGCCTCGCGGACGCCCTCGACGAAGTCCGTCTCCTGGACCTCGCGGGCCGAGACGTTGACCCCGACGTACATGCCCGGGGCCGTCGAGCCTTCCGCGGACCACGCCGCGACCTGGCGGCAGGCCTCGCGCAGGACCCAGCGGCCGATCGGGAGGATCGAGCCGTGCTCCTCGGCGATCTCGATGAACTGGCCCGGGGCGATCAGCCCGCGCTCCGGATGGCGCCAGCGGACGAGCGCCTCGAACCCCGCCATCGCGCCGGTCTGCAGGTTCACGATCGGCTGGTAGCGCAGCTCGAGCTGGTCGAGGTCGACGGCCTGCTGGAGCTCGGTCGCGAGCTCGTGGCGGCCGCGGATCTCGCTCGGCATCGCCGGGTCGAAGATCGCGAACCCGGCCTTGCCGCCGGCCTTCACCACGTACATCGCGACGTCGGCGTTGCGCACGAGGTCGGCGGCGCTGTCGGCGTCGTCGGTGGCGCCAGCGATGCCGATCGACGCCGAGATGGAGACCGTGGCCGTCTCGAGCACGAACGGGACCCGCAGCTCGCGGACAAGGCGGTCGGCCATCACGCGCGACTTGCGAAGGTCCGCCATGTCGTCGGTCAGGATGGCGAACTCGTCGCCACCGAGGCGCGCGAGCACGTCGCCGTCGCGGATGAGCGACTCGATGCGCCGGGTGACGGCGACCAGCAGCGCGTCGCCGGTCTCGAAGCCGTGGCTGTCGTTGACGGTCTTGAAGTCGTCGAGGTCGATGAACAGCACCGACGACGTCCGCGCTCCGCGCCGGCCGCTCGTCCACAGCGCGCGCTGCAGGCTCGCCTGGAACGTCCGGCGGTTGGCCGCGCCCGTCAGCGCGTCGCGCTCCTCCGGGTCCTGGACCCGGCGCAGGAGGACCGCGTTCCGCAGGTTGAGGGCCGTCATGGCGGCCACGCGCTCGACGACCGCGAGCAGGCGGCTCTCGGCCCCGGACTGCCGGACGTTGCGCCGCTCCAGCACGATCACGCCCATCGGACGGTCGTCGGCGAGCATCGGGGCGACGATCACTCGGCGCGCACCGGGCAGCAGCGGCAGCAGCGTGGGGGCGCTCTCACGGTCCAGGCGCGGCAGGGCCAGCGGCACGCCCGTCGCCCACGCCCGCTCGACCACGGGGTCGGCGCGCAGGGTCTGGCTGGTCTCGACCGCGACGGCGTGGCTGCCGAGCACGACGAGGCCGTCGTCGCCGATGCCGAGCACGAGGCCGCGGGAGAAGCCATAGCGGTCGACGAGGCCGTCGAGGACGATCGACGCCTGGCGGATCGGGTCACCCTCGTCGGCGAGCCGGGTGCCCATCGGGACAAGGGCCTCGAGGTCGGCGCGGCGCTGGCGCAGCTCGCGCTCGGTGAGGGCGAGGAAGAGCGAGGCGGCCAGCGCGAAGACCCACAACGCCGACACGCCGACCGCGGCGACCTGGACCGCGTCCTGCCCGCCCGCGATGTCGACGGCCGGGATCAGGCCGGACACCTGTGCCTGGACCAGCCCGACGAGCAGCAGCGTGTCCCACGCCGCGACGAGGAGCCCGGCCCGGTACGAGACCAGGAGCGAGACGGCGATCAGCTGGAGGTAGAGCAGGAACCGGAGCGAGCTCGTCGCACCGCCGGTGGCGTAGGTCGCGAGCGCGAGGAACGCGCCGTCCACGAGCAGCATCGCGACCGTCGAGGCCATGCCGCGGTGCTCCGAGCGGCGGGCTGACCATTCCATAACGACGGCGAGGGCCGCGTAGAAGGCCGCGGCGACGCCCAGCACGTCCGACGCAACGGCGCCCGACATCGGGCCGGCGACCGCGAACGCCAGCGTGGTCGCGGCGATCGCCAGCCGCAACCAGAGCAGGTAGCGCGGGCTGTCGGTGAGGGCTTCGCCGTCTCGGCGAACGGGGTTGAGGCGCAGGGCGTTCGCAGTCACGACCCCACCTTGACCTACGGAAGTACCGAGGGGCCATGCGTCGAAGGGGTCAGTGCACCCGCGCACCACCCGCCGAGGGCGGGCGCGCGGCGGCGGGTCCTGCCCCGCCGCCAGGACGATCGTCCGGGTCGACGGTGCGGTCGTGGCCTCCGCGGGGCGGTCCGGGCGGGACGACGGCCCATGGCCTGCTGGCGTCCGGTGCCCGACGGCACCGCCCCCCGTCCCGCACAATCGGGCGGCGTCCCAGCCGACATGGCTCGGCCGTCAGAGGCCCAAGGGTCGCGCGGCGGCCAGCGGAGGGAGTCGTGATCGCGAGGTTCCGCGCCCTGTTCGCGCGCTTCGTGCCCCCGGGTGCCGTCGTGCTCGCGGTGCTCACGTTCGCGAGCTACTTCGCCGGGCTCCTCCGCGACCGCATCTTCGCGCGCACCTTCGGCGCCGGCCCCGAGCTCGACGCCTACAACGCGGCGTTCGTCCTGCCCGAGCTGTTCCTCGACGTCCTCGTCGCGAGCGGCCTCACGGCGCCGTTCGTGCCGGTGTTCACGTCGCTCGGCCGGGGCGGCGACCCGGACGCGCCGTCGCACTTCGCCCAGACGGTGCTGACGCTCGCGATCGCGATCATGGCCGGGATCAGCCTGCTGATGCTGACGGTCGCCCCCTCGACGATCCGGATCGTCGCCCCCGGCTTCGACGCCGAGAACCAGGCCCGCTACCTGGATCTCTTCCGCCTGATGCTGCTGACGCCGATCGTGTTCGCGGCCTCGATCACGCTCGGCGAGGTGCTCGTGGCGGAGCGGCACTTCATCTACTACGCGCTCGCCCCGATCCTCTACAACGTCGGCATCATCGCCGGGACGCTGCTGTTCCACGCGCGGCTCGGGATCGAGGCGGCCGCGGTCGGCGCGGTGATCGGCTCGTTCCTCCACCTCGGGATCCGGCTCATCGGCATGACCCGGACGACCGTGCGTGTCCGGTTCCGGCTCGACCTGCGCATGCCCGCGCTCCTCGAGTTCGGCAAGCTCATGGTGCCCAAGATGGCGAGCCACCCGATCGAGCCGCTGACGTTCCTGTTCTTCACCAGCGTCGCGTCGACGCTCGTGGCGGGCAGCGTGTCGGCGGTCAGCTTCGCCCGCAACTTCCAGAGCGTTCCCGTGGCACTGATCGGCGTCGCGATCTCGGTCGCCGCCTTCCCGACGCTGTCCAATGCCTGGGCCGCCGGCGACCGCACCGGCTTCTCGCGCCTCGTGCGGAGCAGCGCGACGACGATCGTGGTCGTGTCCGTGATCGCCGCCGTCGGGCTCGCCATCGTCGGGCCGCTGGCCATCGACGTCCTGCTCGGTGGCGGGGCCTTCGACGCCGATGACGTCCGGCTCACGGCGACCGTCCTGATCGCATTCGCGATCTCCGTGCCGTTCGACGCCATCGGCCACCTGCTGGCGCGCGGCCTGTACGCCACGCACAACACGCTGCTGCCGCTCGGGGCCGCGCTGGCGGGGTTCGCCGTCACCATCGTGACGACCCTCGCGCTCGTGGACCGCGTGGGCATCGTCGCGATCCCGGTCGGGTTCGCCGCGGGCCTCGCGGTGCGCACCGTGCTGCAGGCCGTCGCGCTCGCCTACCGGATGCGGACCGCCTCGCCCTCGACGCCGACGGACGTGTCGCCGGACCTCGCCGCCGCCTGACGCCCCGGCACGCGGTCTCGGTCAGCGGGTCAGCGGGTGACGACCTTCGTCGGGACGACGGCGATGAACAGGCCGTCGCGATCCGGGTAATGGCCCTCGGGCCGCTTCCAGGGCAGGTAGTTGCGGCGCATCTCGGACGCGTCCTGGAACGTGCCCGGCGGGTCCGAGGCACCCCAGATCGAGGAGACGATCGGGTACCACGGGTCGTTGATGTACGTGCCCTTGATCTTCGCGTCGTCGAACACGAGCGGGTCCGCGTCGGCGCGGAAGCCCGTCATGACCCAGGTGTGCGCGCCCCGCCAGGCGAGCAGCATCACCGGCGCGTGCGTCTTCTCGATGGCCTGCGCCGCGTCGAACAGCGCATCGCCGCGGGTCTCGTACGCGCGCACCTCGTAGCCGGGCACTCCGTACGCGTCGAGGGCCGCCACCATCGCCGATGGCCCCCAGCCGCCGTTGTGGCTGTCGCGCCGGCTCTCCCATTCGCCGATCCGCGACGCCAGCTCCTTCTGGAAGGCGAGGGTCAGCGGCGCCTTGCCGTGCATCTCGAGGACCATCTGGGTGCCCGCGACGGCACACCATTCGTGGTCGAACTCCTCGTTGATGAAGTGGTTCTCGGGATGCTTGAAGAGGTTGACGTCGACGCTGACGCGCTGCGGTGCCGGCTTCGGCGTCGGGGTCGGCGATGCGCCGGGCGCGAGCGACGCCGGCGGGCCCGAGGGCGCATCGGACGCGACCGCCGTGGGCGATTCCTCCTCCACCGGCCGCGGCGTCACCAGGACGGTCGCGGCGATCGGGCGGTCGGGCGGCGGATCGATGAACAGGCTGACGCGACGCTCGACACGCTGGACCACGTCATGGAACCGCGTGCCGACGCCGAGGACGTTCGACCAGATCGCGCCGGCCGCGAGCAGGCCGATGGCGAGGAACAAGGCGACGACGTGGCGGCGGCGCAGGCGTCGGCGAGGGTTCATGGGGTACCTCCGGGCGGCTCAGGCCGCCGGAGAGACGCGCGGTACGACGGCGCTGCGACGCGCGCGCCGGGGCGCCTCAGCTCCCCTTCGGCTTGCGGCCGCCTCGGCCGCCGGGGAGGCGCCCGGTCGAGAGGTAGATCGTCCGGCCGCGGATCGCGACGTTGGTGCCGGGCTTGTGCGCCGCGACCGCCTTCTTCACGGCGGCTCGCATCGTCGGGATCTTCTCCGACGGATCAAGCTCGATCGCGATGACGTCCTCGTCCGACTTCAACCTCGCGAGCGCCTTTCGAATCTCCTCCTCGCGCTGAAGCGCTGCAAGCTGGCGCGGTGACAACGCGCGCTCGCGTGCTTTCGGGGCGAGCTCTTCGATCTTCGCGGCACGAATTCGCATGGTCCGTGAAAACTCCTCGATCGGTCCGGCGGCGGTGGGCGACGGGATGATGACACGAATTGAGCAACTGTCCAGTCGAGAACCACACGGCGTTGATTTATCGTTCCGGTTCACCGTCCGGAAGAACCGACGACGTCGAGTGGCGTCGACCTGTACGTACTCGGCGGCGCTGCGACGCGCCTGCCGCGCCACGCGAGGCGATGCGCACGGCGGGGCTTCCGTTACGCCCTCCGGGGCCGTATCCTGACGCACGACGTGGCGCGCTCGCGCCAACGAGGGAGAGGTGTTCGATGACGGATCCCGCGGGAGGGGCGCCCACGCCCCCGCCCCCCGAGCCCACCCCGGCGCCCCCGGCTGCCGCCCCGCCCAGCAGCTGGCAGTCGCCGCCGCCGGTTTCGCCGGCGCAGTTCCAGCAGGCGCCGGTCGCGGCGGGACCCGCTCCGGGCGTCGCCTACGCCGACCTGGTCACCAGGATCATCTCGGTGTTCATCGACGGGATCATCCTGGCGATCATCTACTGGATCCTGCTGTTCGTCGCCGCGGCGATCTCGATCGGCGCCGGCGCGGGGCTGATCGTCACCCTGCTGTTCGGTGTCATCTGGGCCGGCGCGTCCATCGTGTACTTCGTCTACACGTGGACGACGATGCGTGCGTCGCCGGGACAGAAGTTCCTGAACCTCGAGACCGTGAACGCAGCCGACGGCGCGACGCTCACGCAGAACCAGGCCATCCGACGTTGGGTGTTCCTGTGGGGACCCATCGCCCTCGGGGCGATCGTGCCGATCCTCGGCATCCTCATCAGCCTCCTTGCCCTGATCTACCTGATCTACCTGATCTACACGATCAACCAGAGCCCCAAGCGCCAGGGCTACCACGACGTGCAGGCCGGGACGGTCGTCGTCAAGCGCGGCTAGCCGCTTCACCTTCGCGAACGCAGACGGGGCCGGCGTCGCCGGCCCCGTTTCGATTCAGGGCTCGAAGTCCAGGCTCCGCACGTGCCGGGGCCGGAACACCGCCAGCGGGCGCCGGTCGAACGCCGCCACGCGCCGGACCGAGAGGCGCTCCGCGGTCGCGACGAGCAGCGCGTCGGCCAGGCGCGGCCGGTGCTCCGCGGCCTCGCCCAGCAGCTCCACCGCGCGCGACAGGTCCTCGTGCGTCGGCGCCACGAGCCGGATGGAACCCGAGACGACCGATGCCAGGACGGCGGCCGTCGCGTCGGAGCCGAGCTCGCGCTGGAGCAGGATGTCGAGCTCCGCGAGACCGAGCGCCCCGAGCAGGAGCGGCTCGTCGACCCGTTCGAACCACGCCACCGCCGCGCGATGGTTGAGGTCGGCCGCGTCGGCGGCGGCGATGACCGCGGACGGGTCGAGCAGGATCGCCATCGGGCCTCCCTCGAGGCGCTAGCGGTCGCCGGGCCGGCGGCCGGCCTCGCGGCGGACGATCGACCGGCCGTCCAGCGACAGCCGCCCGTGCGCGCTGCGCCCGATGCCCAGGAACGGGAACTCGGGCGTCGACTCGTGCGCGTCGAGCCACGTCTCGAGCGCCGCCGCGATCACGGAGGTCTTCGTCGCGTGCTGGCGCTGGACGTGGCGCTCCAGGCGGTCGAGCAGGTCCGCGTCGAGGAGGATCGTCGTCCGGACGGTCTTCATATGACGTCATATCTACCACGGTGGACGCGGCGTGTCACCTCCCCCACCATCGGTCCTGCATCCACCGCGATCAGGAGGCCCCCCGTGAGCCGCTTCGAGCCGAACCTCCGCATCCCCGGGCCGACCGGCCTCCCCCCGACGGTCCGCGAGGCCGGCGGGCGCCAGATGGTCAACCACCGCGGCGAGGAGTTCAAGGCGCTGCTGCGCCGCGTGAGCGAGGGCATGAAGCCCTTCTTCGGCACGAGCAGCGACGTGGTCATGCTGACCTGCGCCGGGACCGGGGCCCTCGAGGCCGCGGTCGTGAACACGCTGTCGCCGGGCGACCCGGTGCTGGCCGTCACGATCGGCGCGTTCGGCGACCGGTTCGCGAAGATCGCCGAGGTCTACGGCGCGTCGGTGACGCGGCTCGAGGTCGAGTGGGGCCGCGCGGCCGAGGCGGCCGAGGTGGGGCGCCTGGCCGGATCGATCCCGGGCCTGAAGGCCGTGCTCCTGACGCACAACGAGACGTCGACCGGCGTGACCAACGACATCCCCGCGTTGGCGGCGGCGGTGCGGGCCGCGGCGCCCGACGCCCTGATCCTCGTCGACGCGATCTCGGCCCTGGGTGCGGTGCCGTTCGCGATGGACGAGTGGGGCCTCGACCTCGTCGTCACGGGCTCGCAGAAGGCCTGGATGTCGGCACCCGGGATGGCGATGGCCGCCGTCGGGCCGCGGGCGTGGGCCGCCGGTGAGAGCGCGCGGATGCCGCGCTTCTACCTCGACCTCAAGCGCCATCGCGACTCGGCGGCCTCGGGCGAGACGCCGTGGACGCCCGCGGTGGCGGTCATGTACCAGGTCGACGAGGGTCTGCGGCTGATGCAGGCCGAAGGTGACGGCGTGTTCACGCGCCACGCGGCCTGCCAGGCGATGACCCGGGCTGGGCTGCGGGCGATCGGGTTCGAGCTGCTGGCGGCCGACGACGTCGCGTCGAAGACGGTGACCGCCGCTCGCGTCCCCGACGGCGTCGACTGGTCGGCGTTCAACAAGGCGCTCAAGGCGCGCGGCCTGGTGGTCGCCGGTGGCCAGGGCAAGCTCAAGGGCCACATCTTCCGGCTCGGGCACCTCGGGTCGGTCACGACGGACGAGATCCTCGCAGCCATCGGCGTGCTCGAGGCGGTCGCCATCGAGCAGGGCCTCGACGTCGCCCCGGGGGCGGCGGTCGCAGCGGCCCAGCGCGCGCTCCTCGCCGCGCCGGCGGTGGCGGTGCCCGCGTGAGGATCCTCGTCGTCGAGCCGCTCGCGCCCGAGGGCCTCGAGCTGCTCCGCGCCCATCACGACGTCGACGAGAAGCTCGGCCTCGAGCGCTCGGAGATCGCCGCGATCCTGCCCGACTACGACGCGCTCGTCGTCCGCAGCCAGGTCAAGGTCGACGCGGAGCTGATCGCCGCGGGCACCCGCCTCGTCGTCGTCGGCCGCGCCGGCGTCGGCGTCGACAACGTGGACCTCGAGGCGGCGACGCGGGCCGGCATCACGGTGGTCAACGCCCCGACGGGCAACACGATCGCCGCGGCCGAGCACACGATCGCCCTGATGTACGGGCTCGCGCGCAAGACCGCCGCCGCGGACGCCTCGATGCGGCGCGGCGAGTGGAAGCGCGCGCAGTTCACGGGCATCGAGCTGCGCGGCAAGACGCTGGGCATCGTCGGGCTCGGGAAGATCGGCCAGGCCATCGCGGTCCGGGCGCGCGCCATGGAGATGACGGTGATCGGCTCGGACCCGTTCGTGACGCCCGAGCAGGCGGCGAACGTCGGCGTCGAGCTCGTCTCGTTCGATGACCTCGTCGAGCGCGCGGACGTGATCACCGTCCACGTGCCGATGACGCGGACGACGCGCGGCCTGATCAACACGGCCACCATCGCCCGGATGAAGCCCGGCGTGCTGCTGCTCAACGTCGCCCGCGGCGGCATCCTCGACGAGGCCGACGTCGCCCAGGCCCTGCGCGACGGCCGCATCGCGGGCGCCGCGGTCGACGTGTTCGAGGCGGAGCCGCCCACGGGCTCGCCGCTGCTGGACGCGCCGAACACGCTGCTGACCCCCCACCTCGGGGCGTCGACCGCCGAGGCCCAGGTCGCGGTGGCCGAGGAGGTCGCGGAGCAGATCATCGACGTGCTCGACGGCCGCCCGGCGCGGTACGCGGTCAACGCGCCGCTGCTGACGCCCGAGACGGCCCAGGCGATCGCCCCCTACCTGCCGCTCGCGGAGACCCTCGGGCGCTTCCTCGGCCAGTTCGCGCACACCGCGCCGCGGACGCTGACGCTCGAGGTGGCCGGCGAACCGGCGGCCTACGACGCCTCGCCGCTCGTCGCGGCCGTGCTGCGCGGGCTGCTCGAGACCTCGACGACGGAGCGCGTCAACCTCGTCAACGCGGGGACGATGGCGAAGGCCCGCGGGATCAAGGTCGTCGAGCGCAAGACCTCGGCGGCCGGCGCCTTCGCGTCGTTGCTCACGGTGACGGCGGAGGCCGACGGCCGTTCCGCGACGGTCGCGGGCACCGTGGCCAACGGTGAGCCGCACATCGTCCGGCTCGACGAGCACGCGATGGACCTCGCCCCCGCCGACTCGATGCTGATCACCCGCCACCGGGACAAGCCCGGGACGATGGGCCGGATCGGCGTCCTGCTCGGCGAGGCGGACGTCAACATCTCGGCGATGACGCTGGCCCGGTCCGCGCCGCGTGCCGACGCGTTCATGGTCCTCGCCCTCGACGACCAGGTGCCCGCCTCGGTCGCCGAGGCGATCCGCGCCGATGACGCGGTGATCGACGTCTGGACCATCCGCCTCGGCGGCGAGCGGTGACCCTGGCCGGCACGGCCGGACCGGACACGCCCCTCATCCCCGAGGGCCTCGACGCGACGCTCGTGCTGCTGCGGCACGGCGAGTCCGAGTACATCCGCGAGGGCCGGTTCCAGGGCCAGGCCGAGACGCCGCTGTCCGACACGGGCCGGCGGCAGGCGGCGCTCGCCGGCGCGCGCCTCGCGGCGCCGCACGCGTCTCCCCTGCTCCCGGTGCCCGCCGGGCGGCCGCTGGAGATCGCCCACTCGCCGCTCGCCCGAACGACCGCGACGGCGGCGGCCGTGGCGTCCGCGATGCACGACGAGACCGTCACGCGACCCGAGCCCGGGATCCTCGAGATCGGGCAGGGCGCCTGGGAGGGCGAGACCCACGACGAGATCATGCGCCGCTGGGGCGCGGAGCTGGCCGGGTGGCGACGGCGGCCGGACGAGGCGTGGGCGCCGGGCGGGGAATCGCTCGCCGCCGTGCAGGCGCGGGCACGGCCGGCGCTCGCCGGAATCCTCGAGCGGCTCGGACGCGACTACCCGCGCGGGAGCCTCGATCGGCCGCAGGTCGGCGGCTACCGCGGCGCCGGCACCGAGCTCGAGCAGCCGTGGTCGATCCTCGTGGGCCACGACGGCGTGTTCAAGGTCGTGCTGCTCACGCTGTTCGACCTGCCGCTCAGCCGGTTCTGGACGTTCTCGTTCGCGCTGTGCGGGATCTCGGTCGTCGAGTTCCGTGGCGGCCGCGCCGTCCTGCGCGCGCACAACCTGACCGAGCACCTGGCGCCGCTCCTCGACGAGGAGGCCCAGGCCGAAGCCGAGGCGAGGACCCGCTCGGGCGCGCTCTAGCTACAGGCGGCGCTTCCGGCGGCCGCGCCGCATGAAGACGAGGCGCAACAGCGTGATCCGCAGGCGGCGCGCCGCGGCGCCCACCTCGGTCATGCGGTCGCCGCCCAGCCGGACCCGCGCGTACGCCGTCTCGACCTTCGCGTCGGCGACGGTCGCGAGGTCGGCCCTGGCGACCGGGACCAGCTCGCCCAGGCTCGTGGCGTACTCGTAGATCGTCTGGTTGGGGCGTGGCGCGAACCCGAAACGGCCCGCGGCCTTGGCCATCGACTGCCACGCCCGATCGGGGTTGATCTCGCCGCGAGGCCCGCGGAGCCAGGCAGCGAACGCGAGGCCGCCGACCAGCAGCGCGACGAGGACCGCGAGGATCGCGAACACCGCGCGGTTGCCGACCTGGGTCTGGGCGGGGGACGTCGCCGGAACGTTGTCGCCCAGGTTGAACGACGGGCGGCCGAGCGGATCGCGGCCGCGGTCTTTGGGGTCGATTGACGGCGCGGGCGGCGCCTTGAAGCTCGGTCCGGGCTGGATCGCGCTCGGCGCGACGCCGGCCTCGCCGCCGGTGGGATCGAACCGGATCCAGCCATACCCAGGGAAGTAGACCTCGACCCACGCATGCGCGGCGCGAGCCGTGACCGTGACGACGCCCCCGACCGGGGTCGTCGGGAGGAAGCCCTCGACGAGCCGGGTCGGGATCGGGTTCTGCGGGTTTGCCGCCCGCAGCAGGACCGCCATCGTCGAGGCGAAATGCAGGCAGTACCCCGTCTTGGTGGTCGCGAAGCACTCGACCGCACTGGGGTCGCTGTTCGGCAGGTTGGTCAGGTTGGTCGAGTAGTGGAAGACGTCGCTGTGGAGGTAGTCCTCCATCGTCTTTGGCGAGGACGTACGGATTGGTCGAGCCGCCGGCCTTCTTGATGACGGTGTCGAGCAGCTTCTGCGCCTCGGGTCCGATGGCACCCTTCGGGACGTCGGTGTAGAGGTCGGTGACGTCCGTGGGGTAGGCGGTCGACGCGGCCGCGAGCCGGTTCCCGCTGATGACGGCGGTGTCACCCTCCTGCATCACCTCCGCGTTCACCGTGTACTCGCTCGGGTCGCCCTGGATGTCCGCGCCCTGGAACCAGCCGTCGGGGCCCGTCAGGTTGACGACGGCGCCAGCCGTGACGTCCGTCGGCAGTCCCGGCGTGAGCAGGCTCGTGCCCGCGAAGTTGTCCGGTCGGACGGTGACCTTGATCGGGACCGTGAGGTCTGGATCGGGCGCCTCCTCGGTGCCGTCCAGCAGCGGCGCGCCCGCGTCCACGCCGTTCGTCGCCCCGGCCGTGTTGACCCAGGCGCCGAGGGCGAACTGGTTCAACGTGACCGCACGCCAGTAGAGGGGCACGTCCTTGGGGACGTTGGCGGGCACGACCGCGCTGAACACGGGGTCGTCGTTGTTGAACCACTGCGCGCCGATCTTCGCGATCGGTCCGAACGTCACGCCGCCGCCGCGGAGGTTGCCGCCGACGGGCAGGATGCGGCCGATGGTCTCGCCGACCTCGACGAGCTGGTCGTGGACCGGGCGCCAGGCGCCCGCCAGCGGGCTCGAGGCGGCGCGGTTGGTGAGCAGGAGCGAGCCGAACATCGCGGCCAGGATGAAGACGGTCCCGCCGCGCAGGTAGAGCGACGAGATCGTGCCCGGGTCGCCGATGCGGCGCCGGATCCACGTCGCCCGCTCGTCGAAGGCGTGCATCTCGATCAGCAGGAACAGCGAGGCGCCGGTGAACACGACGAGGTACGGCAGCTGGCCGAACGTGATCGACATGTTGGCCAGCAGGACGATCCCGGCCATGATCACGGCGTTGAGCGGCCGCCGGTGGCCGAACACGGCGTAGGCGGTGAACTGGCCCGCCGCCCACACGATGGCGCCGAACGCGATGATGTAGTGGACCTGCACGGTCGTGTACTGCTGGCTGAGCCACACGGTGTCGAAGTAGGCCTGGACGATGCCCTGCGCCGAGGCGTCGAAGGCGCCGCCGATCGACGAGCCCGGCGCGATCGCCATGCCGGCGACGATCGGGATCAGCAGCCCACCGAACAGGGCCCCGACGCCGTGCGTCGTCCAGCGGCTCCAGCCCACCTTGGGCCCGATGAACCCGAACGCGACGCCCGCCAGCGCGAACCACACGAGCCCGTCGGTCAGGTTGCCGCGGCCGTTGACGTAGGCCGGGTCGTCGATGGCGGACGCGAGGACGATCATCATCACGACGACCAGGGCGAGGGTGAGCCAGCCCTCCTCGGGGCGGCGCGCGCGCAGCTCGGTCATCGGGCGAGGGCCTCCGCGAGATCCTGGTTGGGGCCGAGCACCGAGACCGGCACCTCGAACTCGGCGAGCGCGTGTCGCACGGCCCGGCTCCGCTGGCGGGCGGCGTCCGCGGCCTCGGCCTCGGCCGGCGGGGAGAACGCCGGCTGGTCGAGCAGCACGACCACGGTCCCGATCCCGCGGCTTCGCAGGGTGGCCAGCGGCCGGACGAACGACGGGTCGAGCGTCGCCGTGATCACGATCGCCGTCATGCCCCGGCGGAGCCGGCTGACCCCCGTGACCAACGCCTCGGCGAGGGGCGTCCGCCCGTCGGCCTCGACCGCCGCGAGCAGCTGCAGGATCTTCAGGCGCTGGCGGGCGCCGCGGTCCGCGGGCAGCACGGTCAGGCGGTGGCCGCTCGTGGAGATGCCGACCGCCCGGTTCTCGCCCAGCGCCTTGTCGGCGATCGACGCCGCGGCGCGCACCGCGACCTCCGTCGTCGACCGGTCGCCCTCACCCGCCTCGACCGACGCGTCGAGATCGAGGAACACCCAGGCGTCGGCGGTCTGCTCGAGGTCGAACTCCTTGACCTGGATCTCGCCGTAGCGCGCGGTCATCGGCCAGTGGATGCGGTTCATCGAGTCGCCCGGGGCGTACGGTCGGACGGACGTCGCGAGCGGCGTCGTCTGGAGGGTGCGCTCGGGCGAGGCGCGGGCGCCCTCGATGTTGGCCGGTGGGAGCCGCCACATGGGCAGCGCGTCGACGCGCGGGTAGACGACGAGCGTCACGCCCTGGCCGACGCCCGCCGACGCCTCGAAGAACCCGAACGGGTCGCCGGTGCGGATCATCAGGGGCTCGATCCGGAAGTGGCCGCGCCGGACGAGCGGCGCCCGCACCAGCCACGAGCGCTCCTGGCGGCCGCGGAGCGACAGCGCGCGGCCCGGCAGCCCGCCGGGGAGCGTGGTCGGGTTGTAGATCTCGAGCCACGGCTTCGGGATGCGGCCGGTGTTGCGCAGCGTGTACGTCACGCGGAGCTTGTCGCCCACGTGGCCGCTCAGCTGGGACACGGCGTAGCCCGCCTCGAGGTCCGACAGCCCGAGCCTGGTCAGGATGTAGCTGCCGCCGCCGATGAGCAGGCCGATGTAGACGAGGAAGAACAGGAACTGCTCGCCGGTCGAGAACGCGGCGATGACGAGCACGACCGAGAGGATCACGAGCTGGAGGCGCCGGAACACTGCGGTCAGTCCTCCACTGGATCGCCTGGGACGATGGGGGTCGCGCTCAGCCGGCGGTCGGCGTCGGGCGGACCTCTCGCGGTCCTCCGGTGATCCGTGCGGCCTCGACGGGCGTGCTGTCCAGCAGCTCGCGGACGACGTTGGCCGCGGACACGTCGTGGATCGACGAGCTCGTCTTGATGATCACGCGGTGCGCGAGCGCGGGCTCGGCGAGCACCTTCACGTCGTCGGGGATCACGTAGTCGCGGCCCATCAGGCCGGCCAGCGCCTGCGTCGCCCGGTAGAGCGCGATCGAGCCGCGCGGGCTCGCCCCGAGGTAGACGTCGGGATGGGTCCGCGTCGACGACACGAGGCGGACGATGTAGTCGCTGACCGCCGGGTCGACGTAGACCTCGCGGACGCCGGCCTGCATCTCGCGCAGCTCGTCCACCGAGCAGACCTCGGTGAGGTCCTCGAGCGGATGCGTCCGCTTCTGCTCGTCGAGGATGACGATCTCGTCGAGCAGCTGCGGGTACCCGAGCCGGATGCGGAGCATGAACCGGTCGAGCTGGGCCTCCGGCAGCGCGAACGTGCCCTCGTACTCGATCGGATTCTGGGTGGCGATGACGAGGAACGGGTCGGGCATGAGGTGCGAGACGCCGTCGATCGTCGCCTGGCGCTCCTCCATGCACTCGAGGAGCGAGCTCTGGGTCTTCGGCGTGGCCCGGTTGATCTCGTCGGCCAGCACGACCTGGCTCATGATCGGGCCCGGCCGGAACTCGAACTCCTGGGTCTTCTGGTTGTAGATCGAGAGGCCGGTCACGTCGGACGGCAGGAGGTCCGGGGTGAACTGGATCCGCCGGAAGGAGCAGCCGAGGCTGCGGGCGATCGCCTTGGCGAGCATGGTCTTGCCGGTGCCGGGGACGTCCTCGATCAGGAGGTGCCCGCGACACATCAGCGCGACGAGCGCCAGGCGCACCTCCTGGTGCTTGCCGACGATCACGCGTTCGACGTTGGCGAGGACCTTGTCGCCGACCTGCTGGATGTTGCTCATCGGACTCCCGGTTGGTGCGGCCGTCGCCGCGGGCTTCGCGAACCCGGTGTCTGTGGGTGCCGGGTCGGCCGTGCGGTGACGGCGGGCAGACTGGGAATGGGGCGCGAGCGACGTCATGCCTTCACCGCAGTGTACGACCGCTCCGCGCAGAGGGTTCTAATAGCGGTCCTGCGGTCACTCCCCTTGACGCGCGAGACGCACCGGCGTTTCAGCCCCGGAACAACGTCAGGCCGCCGACCCAGATGACCATCAGGCAGCCGATGACGCCGATGATGCCGAGGAACGGCTCCCCGCCCATGAACGACGCCACGGCCACGAGGAGGAACACCGCGGCGAACACGAGGGCGATGAGCGCCATCCCGATCCGCTCGATGAACGGGCGCGGCCGGCGGTCCGGCTCGGGGCCGTCGGCCGGCGGGGCTGCGGTCTCCGGCGCTGCTGTCGCCGGCGCTGCCGTCGTCGGCGGATCGGGGCTGGGATCGTCGGCCATCAGGGAGCTCCGTAGAGGTCGAAGTAGCGTGCCATCAGCGAGCCCGCCAGGGGCGCCGCCCGCTCACCGCCACGGCCGCCCTGCTCGACGAGCACCGCGATCGCGATCTTCGGGTTCTCGACCGGCGCGAACCCGATGAACCACGAGTGTGGCTCACCCGAGCCCCCGAGTTCGGCCGTTCCGGACTTGCCCGCCGTCGGCACCCCGGGACGGCCGCGCCGGACGTGAACTGGCGCCCGAGGTCGCCCTCGACGGCCGCCTGCATCGCCCCCTGGATCGTCTTCGCGTCGCTCGCCGCCATCACCTGCCGCCAGGCCGGCGCCGGGAGGTTGCGCGTGTCCGTCCCGTCCCCCGTGAACGCGCTCACGAGCCGCGGCTGGACGAGCACGCCGTCGTTCGCGACCGTCGACGCCACGAGCGCCATCTGGAGCGGGGTGACGTACGTCTCGCCCTGGCCGAACGATGCGGACGCGAGCTCGACGTCGTCCGCGAAGCCACCGGGCGCGCGGACCGCCGCCGCCGGTGACGCGACTGGGGGCCGTGGGCAGGTCGAACGGGATCGGGGCGCCGAAGTCGAGCAGCGCCGCCTGGTCGACGAGCTTGTCGCCGCCCGTGGCCATCCCGGCGAGCGCGTACCAGATGTTGCAGCTCACCTCGGTGGCGCCCACCAGGTCCAGCGCGGTGTTGCCGGTCTGCGGGTGATGGCCGTCGCGGATGCGATAGCCGTCGACCAGCAGGCCCTTCTTCTCCGACTTGGGCTGCTGCGGGAACGTGGTGTCGGCCGAGATCGAGCCCGTGTTGAGGCCCGCGATCGCGGTCACGATCTTGAACACCGAGCCCGGGACGTAGCGGCCCAGGGTCGCGCGCGGCAGGAGCGGGTCGGCGTCGTCGGCCTGGAGCGAAGCCATCGTCGCCGCCGCGGTGTCCGGGTCCGCGATGGCGCCGGCGTCGAAGGTGGGGGTCGAGGCGAGGGCGAGGACGTCGCCCGTCGAAGGATCGAGCATCACCACCGCGCCGCGGTCCGAGCCGAGGCCGTCGACGGCCGCCCGCTGCAGCCGGAGGTCGAGCGTCGTCTGCAGGCCGAGCGGCTGGCGGCGCGAGGCGTCGAACTTGTCGAGCAGGCCGTCGAACGGATCCGCGCCCCCGAGGCCGATGAGCTCGGCGTTGTACGTGCGCTCGAGGCCCGCCGTTCCGTACTGGCGCGACGCATAGCCCACGACCTGGCTGATCGAGTCGTCGCGGTACTCGCGGACGGCCTCGCCGTTCTTGTCGCGCTCGCTCCGCGCGAGCCATCGGCCGTCGCGGTCGACGATCGGCCCCCGGAGGGCGCGACGGGCCACGGCGATGACCTCGGGGTTGTCGGCCGCGCGCGAGAGTCGCTGCGCGTCGACGACCTGCCACCACCCCGCACCCACGGCCAGGATCGCGAACGACGCCGCCAGCGCCACGCCGGTCCGCCAGATGTTGCCGCCGATCGTGCGCCGCACCGGTGCCGCGCTCATCGGGCGACCTCGGGCGCCGGCGGGGGCTCGGCGCCCGTGTCGGAGAGGGCGAGCAGCAGGCCGATGACCAGCGCGTTCGCGAGCAGCGACGACCCGCCGTAGGAGATCAGCGGCAGGGTGATGCCGGTGAGCGGGATCAGCTTCAGGTTGCCGGCGGCGATGATGAACGCCTGGACGGCGACCACCAGCGCGAGGCCGGCGGCGAGCAGCGCGCGGAAGTCGTCGTGCGCCGCCGCGGCGATCCGCAGCCCGCGCTCGACGACGACCAGGTACAGCCCGAGGATCGCCAGCAGCCCGATCAGCCCGAGCTCCTCGCCCAGCGCCGCGAGCGGGTAGTCGGTGTGGACCGCGGGGATCGGGAGGTTGCCGCCGATCGTCGGCAGGCCGGCGCCCAGCCCGACCCCCAGCAGCCCGCCGCGCGCGAAGGCGTACAGCGCCTGGACGGTCTGGAAGCCGCTGCCGAGCGGATCCTTGAACGGGTCGAGCCAGTTGTCGACGCGCTGCTGCACGTGGCCGAACAGGTTGTACAGGACGAACGACCCGGCGATGAACAGCAGCAGGCCGCCCGCGACGTACGACGGCCGGCCGGTCGCGACGTAGAGCATCGCGAGGAACACGGCGAAGAACAGGAGCGCCGCGCCGAGGTCCTTCTGGACCACGACGATGACGAGGGCGATGGCCCACATCGCGACCATGGGCGCGAGGTACGGGATCGGCGGCAGGCGGATGGGGCCGATGCGCGTGCTCTCGTCGGCGAGCAGCGAGCGGTTCTCGGAGAGGTACCCGGCGAGGAACACGACGAGGATGACCTTCAGGAGCTCCGACGGCTGGCCGGAGAGCGGGCCGACCGAGAGCGTGAGCCTCGCCCCGTTGACGTCGCTGCCGAGCACGAACGTCAGCGCGAGGAGCGCGATGCCGGCCGCCGCCCACGTGTACTTGTAGGTGCGCAGCCACGCGTCCGACCGGACGGCGAGCGCGAGCGCGGCGATCACGCCGAGCGCGAGCAGCAGCCAGCCCAGCTGCAGCTGGCCCAGGCCGAGCTCCGTGTCGCCGAACTGCTGCACGACCAGGTCCTGCGGCAGCCGCTGCATGAGGAGCAGGCCGATCCCACCCAGGAGCGCGGTCGCGGGCAGCAGCACCTGGTCGGTCCGACGGCCTGCCAGCACGAACGCGAGGTGGACCACGAACAGCGCGACGATGTAGACGACGAGGCCGCGCAGGTCCGGCGGCATCAGGTCGATGGTCGAGCGGGTCGTGCCGGCCGCGGCGGCACGCTGGGCGTCGAGCCCGGCGCCGAGCGACGCGCCGCCCACGAGCAGCGTGATCGCCACGATGACGAGCAGCGAGAACTCCGTCCGGCGCACGCGCGGCTGGACGCGGAACCGGCGCGTCGCGTGCGCCTGCGCGAGCGCGCTCACTCTCGGCCCCGGTCGAGTCGGAACCGGACCTCGCCGACCTGCAGCTCGTCGCCGAACCCGAGCGGCGCCACGCGCTCCACCGGCACGCCGTTGACGAAGGTGCCGTTCGTGCTCCCGAGGTCCTCGGCGTACCAGGCGCGGCCACGGAAGGTCAGGACCGTGTGCTCGGCGGATGCGAACGGGTCGTCGATGACGATCGCGTTGTTCACGTCCCGGCCCAGCGTCGTGACGGCGTCGAGCGGGAACGACGTCCCGACCGGGGGCTCGGCGGCCGGCGAGGCGAGGACGATCAGGCGGCCGAGCTCGGTGGGTCCGCGACTGGCGGAGCGGAGGTCGCGCAGCAGCACGCGGGCGACGGCAAACAGGAATCCGTAGAGGAGGACGAGGAACAGGATCCGGATCAGCCACAGCGTGAGGACGAACCCGTCCACGTCAGCCCGGGAGGGTTTCCACGACGAGGACCGTGTCTCCCAGCTGGACGCGGTCGCCCATGCCGAGGGCGATCTCGTCGACCCGGATGCCGTTCACCCGGCTGCCATTCGTGCTCCCGAGGTCGGTGTAGACGAGGGCGCCGCGCCGCGCCTGGAGGCGCCCGTGGTGGCGCGACACGCGGACATCGCCGAGGACGAGCTGGTTGTCTCCGGATCGGCCGATCGCCAGCGGCGCGCCGTCGACCTCGATGACCTGCTCGGACCCGTCGGGCGCCGTGACGCGGAGGACGGCACGCGCGGCGGGCGGCGCCGGCCGACGGAAGACCATCGTCTGGGTCCCGTCGCCGCGGATGCCGTCGGGATACGACGACCGCCGGCTCGAGCGGCACGGGGGCGGGCATGGGCGCCTGGACCATCGGCGCGCTCGGACCCACGGGAACCGCCGCGCTGAACAGCGGCACGGGCGGGACCCAGGCGGGTGCCGCCACCGCGTCCAGCTCGTGGTCCACGACGTGCCCGGGGCTCGGCGCCGCGTCGACCTCGATCTGGCCGCGCGCGAGCGACGGGTCGGCGACGATCACGATCGCGGGCCTCGCCGGCAGGTGGTAGGCATGGGCCCGGGCGAAGGCGAGCGCCGCGTCGGCCAGGTGCCCCGCGAGCGCGACGGCCTCGTCCTGACCCGGCGCGAGGCTGTCGAGATCGCCTGGGTTCAGGCGCACCCGGTAGCGCCCGGGCACCGACGTCCGCGAGCCGTTGGACGAGCGCGAGCGCTCCATCGATCGCTCCACGCGATGCTCGAGCTGCACGACCTGGACGCGCGTCCGGAACAGCGAGGCGGTGGAGCGTTCGAAGAGGCGTTCGAGGAACCGCTCGATGTCGGCGACGGAGGCCATGGCGACGGGAACCGTACCAGAGGCTGGCGGCGAGGCCCGATCAGGCGGGCTCGCTCGGGCCTGTCGACGCCCTGCACCGGGGTCGCCACCGGATCGTACGGGGCGTCGTGGACGACCGTGTGGTGCGCGGGACCAACGGCGGTCGGGCGGGGTACCTCGGTTCGGGGGGTGCCTTGAGAGCGTGGTTATACTCTTGGACCTGCCCGGCCGGACTCGATCGGGCGCCTCTCATGTCTGCCCGAGAACCTGATGACGGAAATCCTCACCGAGTCGTTCTGCGAACGGTGCGGTACTCGCTACACCTTCGAATCGAGCGCTCCGCGGAAGTCGCGGGTCGGTCGCGTCCGAATGGCCGCCAAGGGCGTCAAGAACTTCGTCATGTCGGACGAAGCGTCGTTCTCGGAGGCCATGGCCGACGCGCGCGGGGAGGAGGAGCTGGCGGCGACCGCCCACCAGCTCGACGCGTTCCACAAGACCTTCAACTTCTGCCTGACGTGCCGCCAGTACACGTGTGGCGACTGCTGGAATCCCAGTGAGGGCCGCTGCCTGACCTGCGCCCCGATGGCCGGCATCGCGGAGCCCGAGTACGCGCCCGCGCCACTGGCTGCCGCAGGGGCTGCGGCGCCGACCAACGGCTACCACGAGGACGCGCCGCCCGAGTCCTGGCCCGAGGCGGACCTGACGCAGGATCGCCTGGCCCGCGCGCTCGGCACGGACGCGGCATTCGCGGCTGCCGCGGCGGCGGCGGACGAGGTCCCGTCGCAGCTCGAGGTCGACGCGGCGAACGACGCATTCGCGGAACCCGCCGTCGATGAGGACGCGCCGGTCTCTGCCGCTGCCGCCGAGACGATCGAGGCGCCGGTGCTCGAGCTCGAGCCCGAGCCCTCCCCCGTCGACGCCTTCGCCGATCCGGCCGCGGAGCTCGAGCTCGATGAGGACCTGCCGCTCGCCGGGTACGACCTTGCCGATGCGCCCCTCGCCGAGGTCGTGGCGGCCGAGGCCGACGAGACGGAGACTGCCGACGAGATCGTCGACGCCACTCCGGCGACCGCCGGCGAGGTCGAGGAGGACGCGGAGTACGAGGCCCAGGCCGCGGCCGCCGAGCAGGACGCGACGGTCGAGGCCGTCATGGACCCGACGTTCGACTACGAGCTGGAGGATTCCGACGCCGGCGTCGCGGGCGTCGCGCCCGGGCAGAGCCTCGAGGAGGCCGTCGCGGCGTACGAGGCCCGCCTCGCCGCCGAGGAGCGCGAGAGCGTCGCTTCGCCGGCGGTGGTCGCGAGCGCGGCTGTCACGCAGCCCGAACCTGAAGCCATCGTCGATGCCCCGGTCATTGCCGAGGCGATCGAGCCCGAGGCCGAGCCGGAAGCCGTCGTCGATGCGCCTGTCGCCGCCGAGGCGATCGAGC
>CAVZFY010000008.1:0-61278 GCA_963774695.1 uncultured Chloroflexia bacterium
CGCGGCCGTGCCGGTCGACTTCGCGCTGCACGACACGTACTGGGTGGTCGCCCACCTCCACTACGTGCTGTTCGGCGGCTCGGTGTTCGGGGTGTTCGCCGGGATCTACTACTGGTTCCCGAAGATGACCGGCCGGATGCTCAACGAGACCCTGGGCAAGATCCAGTTCGTGATCATGTTCATCGGCTTCAACCTGACGTTCTTCCCGATGCACCAGCTGGGCCTGGCGGGGATGCCGCGCCGGATCGCGGACTACGCGTCCAACGCCGGCTGGAGCCAGCTCAACATGGTCGCCACGATCGGCGGCTTCGTGATCGCGGCCAGCATGATCCCGTTCCTGTGGAACGTGCTCGTGTCGCTGCGCAGCGGCAAGCCGGCGGGCGACGACCCGTGGGAGGCCAACACGCTCGAGTGGGCGACCTCCTCGCCGCCGCCGCCGTACAACTTCGACCACCTCCCGGAGATCCGGTCCGAGCGCCCGGTCTTCGATGCCCGGCACGGCCGGACGGCACCGCACTGAGCCCCGGACGATGACGACCGCCACGCCCGACGCCGAGCTCCTCGCCCAGCACGAGGTCCTGCCCAGCCACGCCTCCGGTGGGATCAGCAATCCCGTCCTCGGGATGCTGCTGTTCATCACCTCCGAGATCATGTTCTTCGCGGGCCTGTTCGCCGCGTACTTCACGATCCGCGCCGGCTACACCGAGGGGCTCCCGCCGGTCCACGTCTGGCCGCCGACGGAGTTCGTCGGGCTGCTCAAGGTCCTGCCGCTGATCATCACCGACCCGGCGACCGGCACCCAGAAGCTGAACCTGATCCTGCCGGCGACGATCATCCTGGTGACCTCGTCGTTCACCTGCCAGATGGCGGTCTGGGCGATCCGGCGCGACGACCACGTGGCCTTCCGCCGCGGCATCGCCGTCACGCTGCTCCTGGGCATCACCTTCCTGCTGATGCAGGCCTACGACTACACGGTCCTGTTCAGCGAAGGGCTCTCGATGGGCGCGACGCCGTTCGGGACGACGTACTTCACGCTGACCGGCTTCCACGGCGCGCACGTCTTCGGCGGGGCGCTGATGCTGGGCGTGGTCCTGTACCGCGCGATGGCCGGCCAGTTCACCTCGAAGCACCACGACATGGTCGAGGCCACGTCGCTGTACTGGCACTTCGTCGACGTGGTCTGGATCATCCTGTTCCTGACCCTGTACGTGCTCTAGGCGGAGAAGGACGACATGACCCCTCGTCGCTCGATGCTGGTCGGCCTGATCTTCGTCGTGATCGCCGCGTTCTACTGGGGCGTCCAGAAGTACGCGGGCTGGCCCGAGGACTACGCCGGGATCACGATGCTCCTCGCCCTGGGCGCGGCGATGTCGATCATGACCTTCGTGCTGTTCGCCGGCCTCCGGCGGAGCTGACGACCACCCGGCCGTGACGACCCAGCTCGAACAGATCTGGAGCCAGCTGCTCAACTTCAGCACGCAGTACGTCGTGCCCGACTGGGGCTCGCTGGTCGGCCTGATCCCGATCCTCCTGGCGATCCTCATGTTCCTGTTCATCACCTGGACGATCTACCGCTTCGCGACCGCGGGGCCGAAGCGGCGGGGCAAGCGCCGCATGGAGCCCGTGCCGCCGCCGGGCATCCACATGCCGGGCGGCTCGTTCGCGCCGCTGCTCGCGGCGTTCGGGTGCTTCATGCTCGTCTTCGGGCTCGTGACCGGCGGGTTCTGGCTGTGGATCGGCTTCGCGATCCTCGCCGTCACGCTGCTGTACTGGGGCCGCGAGGCGCTGCGCGACTACGACCACATCCCGTCCGCGTCGACCGCCCTGGTCACGACCGGCGGCACCGGCCTCGCGACCGGCGGGCCGTTTCCCCCGGGTCCCCTCCCCGCCCCCGCCGGGTCGCCGCCGGCCGGCGTCCACATGCCGGGGCCGTCGTTCAAGCCGCTGCTCGTCGCGATGTCGATGACGCTGCTGGTCGCGGGGCTGGTCGTCGGGGGCTGGGCCCTGATCTTCGGGTTCATCGCGCTCACGGTCACGCTCGTCGAGTGGCTCCGCGACGCGCGCCACGAGTACGTCCTCACCGAACGCGCGGACCGGACCGGCCACCTCGAGAACGGGCCGCGCCCGGGCTGGCCCACGGCGACGTTCGCGATCCTCGCGCTGCTGCTCGCGGGCGGCCTCCTCATGACGTCCGGGTTGCTCCCCAACTCCGCGACGCCGGCGGCGAGCGGCGCCCCGGCGGCCGGCGGCGGCGCGGCGGGTGGGGCCGCGGCCCCCTCGGCGGGTGCGAGCCTGCCGGCGGCCGACGTCACGATCAACGCCCAGGGCACGGCCTTCATCCAGACGTCGGTCGACGCGCCGGCCGGCAAGCCGTTCACGATCGCGTTCGACAACATGGACGACGGCCAGCCGCACAACGTCGCGATCCACGACGCGTCGGGCGGGAAGCAGTTCGAGGGCGACATCGTGACGGGCCCCAAGGTCATCGTCTACAACGTGCCCGCCCTCGCGGCCGGCACCTACACCTTCTCGTGCTCGGTCCACCCCAGCATGACGGGGACGCTGACCTCCAAGTAGGCGGCCGGGACACGCAGATGCCGATGACCAGCCGACCCGCCCTCATCGCCCTGTCCCTGTGCCTCGCGCTGCTGACGGCGGCCTGCGGCGGCGGATCGGGCGACGCGCGCACCGGCCAGCCGGCCCCGGCGATCACGGGGACCGCGCTCGACGGCACCGCCATCGACCTCGCCGCGTACCGCGGCCACCCGCTCGTGGTCAACTTCTGGGCCTCGTGGTGCGTCCCGTGCCGCGAGGAGTTCCCGCTGTTCAAGGACCGGCTCGCGACGCCTCGGCGCGTCGGACGGGCTGCAGATGGTGGGCGTCCTGTACAAGGACGATGCCGCGCCGGCGCGCCAGTTCACCGACGAGTTCGGGGCGACCTGGCCGACCGTCACCGACGCGGACGGCAAGATCGCGAAGGACTACCGGGTCGTCGCGCCGCCGCAGACCTACTTCATCGACGCCAACGGCGTGCTCCAGGGGATCCAGATCGGCGAGGTGCTGCCGCAGGACTTCGACGCGCAGTACGCGAAGATCAAGCCGTGACGGGCGGTGCCGCGGAGACCGGCGCCGCCATCGAGGCGAGGGACCTGCGCAAGGCCTACGGGCGGCGCGAGATCCTCGGCGGCGTGTCGTTCGAGGTGGGACGCGGCGAGCTGTTCGCGCTGCTGGGCCCGAACGGGGCCGGCAAGACGACGACGGTCGAGATCCTCGAGGGCTATCGCCGGCCGGACGGGGGCTCGGCCCGGGTGCTCGGGCTGGACCCGGCGCGGGACGGCCGGCGCCTTCGGCCGAGGATCGGGCTGATGCTCCAGGAGGGCGGCATCGACAACCGGTCCACGCCGCGCGAGGTGCTCCGGCTGTACAGCCGCTTCTACCGCGACCCCGAGGATCCGGCCAAGCTGCTCGAGGCCGTCGACCTCGGTCACGCCGCTGGAACGCGGTACCGGCGGCTGTCGGGCGGCGAGAAGCAGCGCCTCGCGCTCGCCCTCGCGCTCCTCGGCCGCCCCGAGCTGCTCGTCCTCGACGAGCCGACCGCGGGCATGGACCCCGCCGCGAAGCGCGCCACCCGGGATCGCATCGCGGCGCTGCGGGCCGCGGGCACGACCGTGCTGCTCACGACCCACGAGCTCGACGACGTCGAGCGGCTCGCGGACCGCGTCGCGATCATCGACCGCGGCCGGATCGTCGCGGCCGGCACGCCCGCCGAGCTCACCGGGGGCGGGGCGCCGCGGCTCCGGTTCCGTGTCTCGCGCCGGCTCGAGGACGCCGAGCGGGCGGACCTGGCGGCCGTCGTCGGAGGCCTCGTCGGCGGCACCCCGGCGGTGACGGCGGACGGCGATGGGGCCGGCTACGCCGTCGACGGCCTGAGCGTCGCGCCGGATCCGCGCCTCGTGGCCGCGCTCGCCGCGTGGTGCGAGACGCTGGGACTCCTGCTCACCGAGCTCCGCGTCGGGGCCGCGAGCCTCGAGGAGCGGTATCTCGAGCTCGTCGGCGCGGGGGCGGCCCCGTGATCGGCGCGGGGGCCCCGGCCCGGCCCGCGCCGTGGCCGGCGATGGCCGCGGCGCTGGCTCTGAACGAGCTCCGGCTCGCGCTCCGTCGTGGCGAGGGACTCCTGATCACGTTCGTCATCCCCGTCGGCGTGCTGCTCGTGTTCAGCGCCCTCGACACCGGCGGCGCGACGCCCGCCGTCGACCGCCTGCTTCCCGGCTCGATCGCGCTCGCCGTCATCGCCGCCGCGTTCGTGTCGCTCGCCATCACGACCGGGTTCGAGCGCCAGTACGGCGTGATCAAGCGCCTCGGCGGGAGCCCAGCGGGCTCGTCGGCGGTCGTCGCGGCCAAGACGGCGGCCGTGATCGTCATCGAGCTCGTCCAGCTGGTGCTCCTGGTCGGCATCGCGGCGGGCGCGCTCGGCTGGGCCGCCGGCCCGACGGCCTCCGCGGCCGTGACCCTCGCGGCGCTCGTCCTCGGCACGATCGCGTTCGCCGGGCTGGGCCTGCTGATCGCCGGGACCCTCCGCGCCGAGGCGACGCTGGCGCTCGCGAACCTCCTGTTCCTGGTCTTCCTCGTGCTCGGCGGCATCGTCCTGCCGCTCGACCGCCTGCCCGACGCCGTGGCCGCGGTCGCCGGCGCGCTCCCGGCGGCGGCGCTGACGCAGGCCCTCGCGATCGGCCTCGGGAACGCGCAGGGTGACGCGGGGCCGCAGCTCGCGCTGCTCGCGGGCTGGGCCGTCGTGCTCGTCGCGCTCGCCGCCTGGCGCTTCCGCTGGGACTGAGGGCCCGACCGAGCGGATCTCGACCGGACGGCTAGATCGACTGCATCGTCGCGAGCATCGTCTCGATCTCGGGCAGCACGTCGAGCACGTCGGCCTTCGGCCCGTCGAGCTGGATGGTCAACGGCTTCCCATTGACGTCAACCACCCACGCCCGGACCTCGGAGCCCGGCCTGGAGTCGTGTGGGTCGAGGCCCTCCGAGAACCACAGCGTGCCCCCGCCGTCGATTCGGCCGCGGAATGCCTTGTGCCCACCGAACGTCGCCGGCTCCGGCGCATCGGCGAGCGCGTCGGCGCTGTTCTTGCCCAGGGCCTTCGCGAGGCCGTCCGCAGACACGTCGGTCGCGCGCTTCGTGACCGCCAGCGTCAGGGCGCCCTTGCTCATCGCCACCACCTCGCCGTCCTCGTTCCGGCGCGTCCAGCCATCGGGCACGGTGACCATCACCGTGGGGTGGAAGCGCGTCGAGTAGTACGTCCCGGCGTCGAGCGGCCCCGGAGCAAGCTCCTTCGCCTCCAGGATGTCGCCCAGCACGGCGACCGCGCTGCGGAGGCGATCGCCGCGGTCGCCCGTGAGCTTTGGCGCGAGCTCGTCCACGTGGGCCGCGAGCAGGGGGAACGCCTTGAGGGCCCGTGGCAGGTCCGGCTGCTCATCGAGCGCGAAGCGAACCCCGTCCGACAGCTCGAGGAGACGGCTCTGGTCATCGACCGTGAGCATGCCCGGCTGGCGCGCACCCGTGATCCCGTTGTCGACGGCATACAGGGCACGAATCGCCAGCGCGGGGACGGGTTGTGTTGATGTCGGGCTCGCGAGTGGGCTCGCCGACGGGTGGGCGGAGGGGGAGGCGATCGCGGCCGGCGACGGGGATGGGGCGATCGACGGCGCGACCGCCGGCGGCGTCGCCACCGGCGACGGCAGGGGCTCCGGCGTCGGCGGGCGGCTGCCGATGAAGATGCCGCCGGCGATGAGCATCGCCACCAGGATCGCGGCAGCGGCGAGCAGCCGGACGGGTGTCGTCATGCGGGTTGTCCTCCGTGGCGTGCCATGGCGCTGGCGCATCGTCGACACCCGCTCGAGCGCGAGGTCGAGCGCGTCGTCGGGCGCCGCGGTGGGTCCCTCGCCGAGGAACCTGTCGAGGACCCGGTCCAGGTCGAGGTCGTTCCGGGCCGTCATCGGTCGGACCCTCCCGCCGCCGCGGGCCGCGCGTCGGCCTCGAGGACGGCCCGCATCGCGCGATGGGCGTAGTGGAGGCGCGACCGGACGGTGCCCGGCGCGATCCCCAGGGTCGTGGCGATCTCCGCCGGCTCGAGGCCGACGTAGTGGTGGAGCACCAGCACCGCTCGCTGGTCGGCGGGCAGGCGCCGGAACCCGCGCTCGAGCTCGTCTCGGTCGACGATCGAGGGGATCGCGTCCGAGACGTCGTGCGGCTCGGCGGGCAGGATGCGGATGTTGGACGCGATCCGTGTCCGCCGCTTCGACTCCGCGTAGCACTCGTGGACGAGGAGCCGGGTGATCCACGCCGTGAACTTCTCGTCGTCGCGCAGCGACGGCAGCTGCTCCCAGGCGGTGACGAGGGCCTGCTGCATCGCGTCCTCGGCGAGCCCGGGGTCACGCAGGATCCGGTAGCCGATCGCGTACAGGCGGTCCGCGTGCGTCCGCGCGAGGATGGAGAACGCGTCGCGATCTCCCTGCCGCGCCTGGACGACGAGGTCCGTGTCCACGTGTCCCCTCGACTGCGATACGGCCGTTCGGCCCCTCGAACGCGATCGCGTTCACGCATCATGAGGGAACGGACGGGTCGCGCGTTCAATGTTCGCGACACGACGGGAGCGCCACGCCATGACCGACCTCTACCGCGACCTCACCGACCAGCTGGCGGAGGTCGGCCGTGCCGCCGTGGGACGCGGTCTCGTGGTCGCGTCGGGCGGCAACCTCTCCGCGCGCTGCCCGGACCGCGAGGCGTTCGTGGTGACCGGCGCCGGGACATGGCTCGACCGGCTCGTCCCCGACGACTTCGCGCTGGTCGGGCTCGACGGAGCGGTCGTCGACGGCGCGGAGCCGTCCAGCGAGTGGCGCCTCCACCGCGCGACCTACCGGGTCCGGCCCGACGTCTCGGCCGTCGTCCACCTCCATCCGCAGACCGCGGTGGTCCTCGACGCCCTCGGCTATCAGGTCCGGGTCCTGACCCTCGACCACGCCACGTACCTGCGGCGCATCGAGCGCGTCCCCTACTTCCCCAACGGGTCCGACGAGCTCGCCGACGCGTCCGCGGCGGCTTCGCGGGAGTGCGACGTCATCGTGCTCGCCCACCACGGCTGCTCGACCCTCGGACCCACCGTCGAGATGGCCTGGCGGCGCGCGCTCAACCTCGAGGAGGCCGCGGTCAACACGTTCCGCTGCCTGCAGCTCGGTGACACGACCACGACGTTCCCCGCCGACCAGCTGGGGACCGTCCAGCACCGCTGACGATCGGCGCGGGCGTACTACCAGCCCCGCCAACGGCGTACGAACGGCGGGGTGCCCCCACGACCATCGTCGCCCTAGGGTTGCGTCCTAGCCCCACCGCCAGGCACAAGAGCACACCGACCCCTTGAACCTCGATCGCCTTCGGACGGCCACGCGCAGCCTCACCGACGACGCCCGGAGCCAGCGGCTCATGCCGTGGCTCCGTCCCGCTGTCCTCGTCGTGGCGTCGGTGCTCGTCCTCGGCGCGGCCCTGGTCACCGCGGACGACGCGGCCAAGCGCGTGACCGAGGCGGCCACCGACGAGGCGGCCCGCAGCGCCGAGACCACGGTCCGGGCGAGCGTGGACCCGCTGCTGGCCGAGGCGACGATGGGCGATCCCGACGGGTCCGCGGGGCGACAGATCGACGACCTCCTCGCGCGGCTCGTGCAGCCGGGCGGCATCGCGCGGATCAAGCTCTGGTCGCCGTCGGGCACCGTCCTGTTCTCTGACCTGCCGTCCCTGCGTGGCAAGGCGCTTCGACGTCGACGACGACCTCGCGACCGCGCTCGCGGGCGACACCTCGAGCCAGCTCCACGTCGGCCCGACCGACGCCGAGGAGAACGTGCTCGACGTGGGCCTGCCCGGCGACTTCCTCGAGATCTACCTGCCGGTCCACGCCTCGAACGGCACGACGATCGGCGCCTACGAGATCTACGAGGACGCCTCCTCGATCATCGACCTCATCGACGCCACGCGGCGCGACGTGTTCATCGTCGCGGGCCTCGCGGCCACGATCCTGCTGCTGATGCTGTGGGGCGCCTTCAACGCGACGCAGCGGCTCCTCGCCAGCCAGAACGGGCGCCTCCTCGAGCTCGCCTCGGACCTGCGCGGACGCGAGGCGCGCTTCCGATCGCTGCTGCAGAACTCGTCCGACGCCCAGGCGATCCTCGACGCCGACGGTCGGGTGCGCTACGAGAGCGTCGCCGTCGAGCGGATCCTCGGCTACAAGGCCGGGGACTGGGAGGGCCGGCCGTTCGCGTCGCTCGTCCACGAGGAGGACCGTCCGACGGTCGAGCAGGCGCTGGCCGATCTCGCGTCGGGGCAGGGCGGCGAGCGCCGGTTCGACTTCCGGATCCAGCACTCGGACGGAACGTGGCGGACGATGGAGGCGATCGGACGCAACCTGCTCGAGGACCCGGCGGTCGGCGGGATCGTGATCAACCACCGCGACGTGACCGAGCGCACGGTCCTCGAGGCGCAGCTGACGCGCCAGGCGTTCCACGACGCGCTCACGGGGCTGCCGAACCGCGCGCTGTTCACCGACCGCGTGTCGCACGCGCTGAAGCGCCGCGGCCGCCAGCACCGCGGCGTGGTGGTCCTGTTCGTGGACCTCGACGACTTCAAGGCGATCAACGACAGCCTCGGACACCAGGCGGGCGACCGCGTGCTCCAGGAGGTCGGCGAGCGGCTGCGCACGACGGTCCGCCCCGGCGACACGGTGGCCCGCCTCGGCGGCGACGAGTTCGCGTTCCTGCTCGAGGACGTCTCCGATCCCGCGGACGCCGACGAGGTCGCCGATCGGGTCGCGATCTCCCTGGGTGCCCCGCTGGCCGTCGGCGGCGTCGAGGTGGCCCTGCGGGCGAGCGTCGGCATCGCGGTCGCCGAGGACAGCGACACGGCCGCGGACCTGCTGCGCGACGCGGACACGGCGATGTACACCGCGAAGGCCCGCGGCGGCGGCTCGCACGAGCGGTTCGTCCCGGCGATGCGCGAGGCGGCGATGAGCCGCTTCGAGCTGGGCACGGACCTGCGGCGCGCGATCGACCGCGGCGAGTTCGTCCTCCACTACCAGCCGGTCGTCGACCTGCGCCTGGGGCGGATCCTCGGGTTCGAGGCGCTCATCCGCTGGCAGCACCCGACGCGCGGGCTGCTCTCGCCGGCCGGGTTCATCCCCGCCGCCGAGGCGACCGGGCTCATCGTCCCCATCGGTCGCTGGGTGCTCGAGGAGGCGTGCCGCCAGGCGCGCGAGTGGCAGCTCGCCACGCTCACGGAGCCGCCGCTCACGATGAGCGCCAACCTCTCCGCCCGCGAGCTCCGCGAGCCCGGCCTGGTCGAGGGCGTCGCCGACATCCTGCGAGCGAACGGGCGTCGACCCGGCCACGATGGTGCTCGAGATCACCGAGACCAGCATGGTCGAGGACGCGGACGGCGCGATCGCGACGCTCCAGGCGCTCAAGGCCCTCGGCGTGCGCCTGGCGATCGACGACTTCGGGACCGGCTACTCGTCGCTCAGCTACCTGCGGCGGCTGCCCGTCGACGTCCTCAAGCTGGACCGCTCGTTCGTCGTGCCGTCGGGGCGGGGCGACCGCGAGTCCGCGCTGGTGGACGCGGTGTTCCGCCTCGGCCGCTCGCTGGGGCTCGTGACCATCGCCGAGGGGATCGAGGACGCCGAGCAGCGCGACCGGCTGATCAGCCTCGGCTGCCGGGTCGGCCAGGGCTACCTGTTCGCCCGACCGATGGCCGAGCCCGCCGCCCTCGAGTTCCTCAAGACCTACGGCAAGCCGCCGATCGGCGAGCTCGCCGAAGCCTCGAGCCGGGATCACGGCGCCGCCGCCTGACAAAGAAGAACCCCGGGGTGGTCGGGTCCCGGGGTTCAGGTGGAAGCGGTCTTGGTTGCGGGGAGGGGATTCGAACCCCTGACCTTCGGGTTATGAGCCCGACGAGCTGCCGCTGCTCCACCCCGCGGCGGCCAACGTTACCGGTGATCGACCGTTCCGTCAAAGTTGGCGGGCCGGCATCGCCCCTCAGATGCGGTCGAGCAGCTCCTGCTTCTTCGCGTCGAACTCCTCGGGCGTGATGGCCCCCGAGTCGCGGAGCGACGCGAGCGAGGCGATGGTCTTCGCGACCTCGTCGGGATCGACGGGGGGCGGCGCGGGGGCGACGGGAGCCGGAGCGGGCGCGGGGACGGGAGCGGGCGCCGGTGCCGCGGCCGCCACGGCCGCCGTGGTTCGCGGCGTGTTGAGGTCGATCATCCGCTCGGTCTTCGTCTCCATCATCGCCTTCTTGAAGCCGATGGGGTCACGGAGCGCCCGGAGGTTGTTGATCCCGGCCTCGGATGCGGTCATCACGACGAGATCGCCGAAGCCCAGGATCCGTCCCAGCCACGGGACCCGGATCTGCGCGTCGGTGATGTTCTCGAGCGAGCTGTCGCCAGACTGCTTGTTGATCACGCCGTGGACGTGGAGCACGCGGACCGTCGTGAGGATGTACTCCTGGCTCTGCCACTGGATCACCGAGTAGATGAACCCGATGACGGCGAACGCCAGGGCGATCACGGTGACGAACGTGACCACGGTGTTGATGAAGGCGATCGTGCCGCCGATGATCCCGGTCCCGTCGGACTTGAACACCCACTGCGAGAGGATGAAGCCGATGACGGTCACGCCGATCGCGATGGCGACCCACTTGCCGGCGATGTAGAACGGAAAGATCCAGTGCTGGTGCTCGCGGCGGACGACCGTCTCGTCGTTCGCCAGCAGCCCGTCGGCATAGGACATGGATCGACCTCCCTCGCACCGCACTCCCGGCGGCCCGGGCCATGGCGGTCATCGCCACGCCGCGGTGCGGCGTCAGGTCGATGCTTGCATGCAGCCGCGGCCCGCGCAAGGACGGCGCGACGGGCGGGCGGGCGTCAGCCGGCCGCGTCGCCGGGCAGCGCGGGGCTCGTGGTCCCGCCGGCGCCCGCGGGCCGCTCGGGTCCTCGGCTGCATCGCGTCCCACAGCCGGCGCCGGCCGATCGCGAGCCCGATCGCCAGCGAGGCCAGGGCGGCGATGCCCGTCGCGTAGAACGGGTAGGTGAGGTTCTGGGCCGCGAGCAGGCCGGCGGTCAGCGACGCGACGATCGTCCCCAGCGTGCCGGCGGCGCCGAAGATGCCCTGCGCCGTCGAGCTCATGCCGGTCGGCGAGGCCCGCGCGACGAGCAGGAACAGCGCCGGCGACGCGAGCGCGAACGCCGTCCCCTCGACGATCCCCAGGGCGGCCATGAACCAGATCTCCGGGATCGCCGGATACAGCAGGCCGCAGATGCCGACGCCGGCCATGCCGACGACGAGCGCGTAGAAGCCGCCCTCGCGGTCGATGAACTTCCCGAACCAGGGAGAGAGCACGAGGATCGGCAGGGCGAACGTGGCGAACGTGACGCCGATCAGCCCGAGGCTCGCGCCAAGGTGCGTGAGGTACAGGCTCCAGACGACCTCGTACGCGCCGCTCGCGAAGAAGCTGCCCATGTTGAACGCGACCGCGGCGATCAGCAGCCGGTTGACGAGGCGGCCGGGCTTCGGCAGCGCGGCGCCCTCGTCCTCGGTGCCTTCGGTGCCGTCCGTTGGCGTCGACGCCTCGCCCGCGCGGGCCGGCCTCGGCCGGTGGGCGAGCTCGGGCACCCGGAGGGCGACGACGATCGCGGCGACGACGATCATCAGGCCCGCGACCCAGAACACGACCGTCGGCTGCCCCGTGAGCCCGGCCGCGATGCCGCCGATCGCCGGACCGAGAATCAGGCCGCCCATCTGCGCGGCGCCGTACAGGCCGAACAGCTCGCCGTGCCGCTCGGGCGGGTTCGCGTCGACGAGGTAGCCGCGCGCGGCCGGGTCGTACATGGAGGCCGACAGGCCGGCGAGCGCCCGGAGCGCGATGAACGCCGCGGGCCCGACGATGAACAGCGGCGCGACGGCGAACACGGCGGCGAGCGACAGGCCGACGATCATCAGCGCCTTGCGGGGCCCGCGGTCGGCGATCCAGCCGAACAGCGGCTCGCCGAGCAGCCGGGCGGCCGGCCACGCCGCGACCACGATGCCGAGCGTCGGCAGGTCCACGCCGTGCGCCGTGAAGTAGATGGGCAGGATCGGCAGGAGCGCGCCGAAGCCGACCCAGATGGTCCCTTCCGCCAGCAGCATCGGGAGCATCGGGCCCCAGGCGTCGAGCCAGCGTCGGGCGCGTCGGGTCACGGTCTACCTGTCGAGATGGACGGCCATCGTAGCCGAGGCCCTGCCGCGGGCCGGGTCGTGGTCCATGCCCCGCGACCGTGGGCCTATGATCGGTCGTGATGTCCCCGGTCCTGATCCTCTCGCTCCTCGTCGCGGCGCTGGTCGCGCTGCTCCCGGTGTGGCGGCTGCACGTCGCGGGCTGGCCGACCCGCTGGCTCGCGACGGCGTGGATCCTGTACACGCTCGGGATCCTGGTCGCGGTGCGCCTCCCCACGGTCCGCCTCGTGATCCCGATCGTCGTGGTCGCGTTCATCGCCCCGTTCATCGCCGGGCCCGAGCGCGTCACGCGCCTCCTCAACGGCCGCCCGACGGCGCCGGCGGTCATCATCGACGTCACGCCGCGCGGCGCCCAGGGCGAGCCGGAGCCGCCGCGCCACGTCGAGGGCGAGGTCATCGACGACGACCCGGGACGCAAGCCCTGAGCGGGCCGATCGGGCTCCACGGGGGCGGCGAGTACGTCACCGGCGACGAGCGGGCGATGGACGCCCTGCTGGCCGCGGCGCGCGCGGCAGCCGGCGCGGCGGAGCCCGTCATCGTCATCGTCCCGACGGCGGCGGCACGCCAGCGGCCCGAGCAGGCCGCCGCCCAGGGCGAGCGCGCGTTCCGGGCCGCCGCCGCGCGGGCCGGCATCGAGATCGCCGTCGAGACCGCGGCGATCCTCACCCGCGCCGACGCGAGCGATCCGGCGCTCGTCGCCACGCTGGGCGGCGCGCACCTGATCCACGTCCCGGGCGGCGACCCGGACCTCGTGCCCGCGGTCTTCCGCGACACGCCCGCCTGGACGGCCATCACCGAAGCCGTCGACGGCGGCGCCTGCCTCGCCGGGGCGAGCGCCGGCGCCATGGCCCTCGGCGACCGCGTCTGGACGTCACGCGGCGGCGTCGACGGCCTCGGGCTGGTGCCGGGGACCGCGGTCATCCCCCACTTCGTCGCCGGCCGGCTCGACGCCTGGCGCCCGATCGTCGAGGACGGCCGCCCGTTGGCGTGGATCGGCATCGACGAGCAGACGCTGGTCATCGGGCGACCCGGCGAGACGTGGGCGGTCGCCGGCCGCGGCCGGGTCCACCTCGTGCCCGTGGGTGCCCGCGAGCCCGCGCTGGTCGCGGGACCGGGAGCGGCGATCCCCATCGGCTGAGCCCGGGCGCGCCACGCGGCCCGCCCGGTCGGCTATCGTCCACGGGTGCCGCACCCGACGTACGACCGCTCGCCCTGGCTGCTCGAACCCGGCGTCTCGTTCCTCAACCACGGGTCGTTCGGCGCGACCCCGGCGCCGGTCCTCGAGGCCCAGAAGGTCTGGCGCGAGCGCATGGAGGTGGAGCCGGTCCGGTTCCTCGACCGCGAGCTGGTGCCGCGCCTCGACGAGGTCCGCCACGAGGTCGCCCGGTTCCTGCGCGCCGACCCCGAGGGCCTCGCGTTCGTCACGAACGCGACGATGGGCGTCTCGACCGTCCTCGCGTCCCGCCGGTTCGAGCCCGGCGACGAGCTGCTCGCCGGCGACCACGAGTACAACGCGACGATCAACGCCCTCCGCGCGGCGGCCGAGCGCGACGGCGCGGTCCTCCGCCTCGTCCGCGTCCCGTTCCCGATCCAGGAGCCCAGCGACGCGGTCGAGGCCTATCTCGAGGCGGTCACGCCGAGGACGCGCTTCGCGCTCGTCAGCCACGTGACCTCGCCGACCGCGCTCGTGCTCCCCATCGACGCCATCGTCCGCGAGCTGGATCGCCGGGGCGTCGACACGCTCGTCGACGCGGCGCATGCGCCGGGCATGGTGGACGTCGACCTCGGCCGGCTCGGGGCTGCCTACTGGACCGCGAACGCCCACAAGTGGCTGTGCGCGCCGAAGGGCGTCGGCATGCTCCACGTGCGCGCCGACCTCCGGGCGCGCGTCCACCCGCTGGTCGATCTCCCACGGACGCAACGCGGACCGCCCCGACCGGTCGCGGTTCCGCCTCGAGTTCGACTGGACCGGCACCGGCGACCCGTCCGGGATCCTCTCGCTGCCGGCGGCGCTGCGCTACGTCGGCGGCCTCGACGACGACGGCTGGACCGGGGTCATGGCGACCAACCGATCGCTCGCGCGACGCGGCCGCGACCTCCTGTGCAGCGCCCTCGGCGTCCAGCCGCCGGCGCCCGACGGGATGCTGGGCGCGATGGCGTCCGTGCCGCTGCCGGGCCTCGCGCCGACACGAGCCGCGGCCGAGCGGCTGCAGACCGCGCTCTACGACGAGGACCGCATCGAGGTCCCGATCATGGTCTTCCCGGTGCGGGCCGCGGTCGAGGCCGGCGGCGGTCCGGAGCAGGCGCTCGTGCGCATCTCGGCGCAGCGGTACAACCGCCAGGAGGAGTACGCGCAGCTCGCCGAGAGCCTGGCGCGCCGGCTCCGTGGGCCGGCGTCGCCGCGGGCGCTGCTGGGACGCCTCCGGAAGACCTGATCAGGCCCGGTCGATCGTCGCCCGGATCCGCACGTCGTCCCCGACCACGGCGGCGTCGACGAGGCGGAACGGCCGCAGGTCGCCGATGGTCCCGACGCCCGACAGCTCGAGGAGCGGGCGCCCGGCGCCCAGGACCGCGGCGCGGACGTAGCCGACGACGTCGTCGACCAGCCCGGCCTCCAGGAACGCGGCCGCGATCGTCGGCCCGCCTTCGACGAGGAGCGTTCGCACGCCGCGCGCCGCCAGCGCGTCGAGGAGGGCGGAGAGCACGAACCGGCCGAGGCCGTCGAGCGGGACGCGCGCCACGGCGACGCGCGCCGGGAGGTCGGGAGCGGGCGCCTCCGGACCGACGATCACGAGCGTCGGTGCCGCGTCGTCCGCGACGCGCGACGAGGACGGTGACGATGGAGGCCCGGGCGTCGAGCACGACCCGCAGCGGCGGCGCGCCGTCCACGCCGTGGCGCAGGCCGAGATGCGGGTCGTCGATGCGCGCCGCACCGCTCCCCACGAGCACGGCGTCGTGGGCCGCCCGCAGCCGGTGGGCGTCCTCCCGCGCCGCCTGCGAGGAGATCCAGCGCGAGGTGCCGTCCGGCGCCGCGACGCGGCCGTCGAGCGTGGCCCCGAACACCCACGTCACCCGCGGCCGGGGGTCGTCCGGCATCGGGCGTCGCTCAGCCGCGCCCGTCGAGCGTCACCCGGGCCCCGTTGACCGCGGCGGCCGCCGGCGAGGCGAGGAAGGCGATCGTGTCGGCGAGCTCCTCGGGCGTCGTCCAGGCCGCGTTCTTGGGCGAGGGCGCGGTCTCGCGCTCGTGCTTCGTGTCGATCGCCCGCACGATGACGACGTTCGCGGTCACGCCCGACCCGCCGACCTCCCGGGCGAGCGAGCGGAGCACCACCTCCTCGGCCGCCTTCGCGACCGCATAGGCGGCGCCACGGGGGCCCGGGTTGACGGCGAACGGCGATGACACCCCGATGATCCGCCCGAAGCCCCGGCTCACCATGCCGGGCACGACCGCCTGCGCCAGGTGGAACGTGGTCCACAGGTGCTGGTCGAGCATCGCACGCACCTTGTCGGGATCGAGGTCGACGACGGCCGATCCGCCGGTCCACCCGCCCACGAGGTGGACCAGGACGTCGACGCGCCCGAAGCGCGCCTCGGCGGCGTCGACGAGCGACCGTGCGGCGGCCGGATCACGCAGGTCGGCGACGACCGGCAGCCACGTGCCGTCGCGGAGCCCGGCCGCGGCCGCGGCGTGGTCGAGGCGGGTGCCGTTGGTGCCGGCGAGGACGAGGCGCGCGCCATCGGCGGCGAAGCGCGTCGTCGGCGGCCCGCCCGGCCTGGCCGCTGGCGCCGGTGATGAGCACGACCGGTCCGTCAGGCGACATCGGCCGTCCGCTGCCGCGCGACCAGCTCCGGCTCCAGCTGCTCGAGCCCCGGGTCCTCGATCAGGTGCCCGGACTTGCGCGCCTTCGTCGACAGGTATCGCCGGTTGTACCGGTTCGCCGGCATCACGAGCGGGATCCGGTCGACGACGTCGACGCCGAGCTCGCGCAGGCCGTCGAGCTTGCGCGGGTTGTTGGTCATCAGCCGCACCGACTGCACGCCGAGCGAGTCGAGCATGTGGGCGGCGATCGCGTAGTCGCGCTCGTCGTCGCGGAAGCCCAGGGCGACGTTGGCCTCGACGGTGTCCATGCCGTGGTCCTGGAGGGCGTAGGCGCGGATCTTGTTCGTCAGGCCGATCCCGCGGCCCTCCTGGCGCAGGTACAGGAGGATCCCGTAGGGCACCTTCGCGAGCTGTCGGAGCGACGCCTCGAGCTGGTCCCGGCAGTCGCAGCGCAGCGATCCGATCGCGTCGCCGGTCAGGCACTCCGAATGGATGCGGACGGGCACCGGCTCGCCCGTCGATCGCCTCGTGGCCGTGGACGAACGCCGCGTGCTCCTTGCCGTCGACGGGGTTCCAGAAGCCGACGGCGTGGAAGTCGCCGAAGCGCGTCGGCAGCTCGGCGGCCGCGGCGATGCGGACGCAGACGTGGTCGCGGCCATAGCCCTGACAGGCGTGGGTGGCGTCGCGGTCGAGGAGGGAGTCGAAGTGCGGCAGGGACATGGGTTCACCGGTGGGTTCGTGGGTCAGGCTCGGGTACGTCGGATGCGCGTGGTGCGGATGCCGTTCAGGCGGGCGGGGCCTCCGAGGTGGCGCGGCGCCCGCGCCTGGGATAGACGATGAGGATCCGGCCGTCGTCGTCGCCGATGTTCTCGACGTCGTGGGGGACGGCGGGGTCCCAGGCCAGGTAGTCGCCCGGCCCGAGCTCCACGACGTGGTCGCCCTGCGTCATCCGCCAGCGGCCGGACAGGATGACGTGGTGCTCGTCGCCGTGATGGGCGTGGACGCCGGTCGCGTGCCCGGGCGGGGCCACGACCTCCAGGATGCAGACGTCGCGCGAGGTCCCGGCGTCCACCTCGGTCATGAGCGCGCCGCCGGGGGCCACCGCCTTCGGCCGCTCGTTCGCGCGGACGACGCGCGGCGCGGAGCTCGAGTCGAGCAGGAGCCAGGCGGCGGGCACGTCGATGGCGGCCGCGATCGCGGCGAGGGCCTCGAGGGAGGGCACGGCCTTCTCGTTCTCGATCTGCGAGAGGTAGCCGATGTTCAGCCCGCTCTGCTCGCCGACCTGGGCGAGCGTCAGCCCGCGGGTCTGGCGCCAGCGCCGGACCTCGCGACCCACGTTCAGGACCGGTGCGACTTTTCCTGCGGCCAACCTATTTGACTCCTTGCCGACGATGTGTCAGGCTTTCGCTCTCAGGCAATCTTGCTTTGCCGACAGCAAAACGTCAAGCCGCGGCGGGCGCCGCGCGGAGGCTTCACCAATGACCACCATCGCGATCATCGGAACGGGCAACGTCGGCAGCGCGATCGGCGCCGGGGCGGTCAAGGCCGGCTATGACGTCGTCTTCGCCGGCCAGGACGCGGACAAGACCGAGTCCGTCGCCGAAGGCGCGGGCGCCACCGCGGCGACATCGCCCCGTGAGGCCGTCGCCGGCGCCGACATCGTCGTGCTTGCCGTCCCCTACACCGCCGTCGCGGACGTGGCGCGGGAGATCGCGCCGGTCGTCGCGGGCAAGATCGTCATCGACCCGACCAACCCGCTCAAGCCGGACGGCTCCGGGCTCGCCACCGCCCCGGGCACGTCGGGCGCGGAGTCGATCGCCGCGCTCCTGCCGGACGCCAAGGTCGTCAAGGCGTTCAACACGCTGTTCGCCACCAACACGTCGGATCCGTCCGCCCACGGCACGCAGCTCGACAGCCTGTTCGCCACCGACGACGACGCCGCCAAGGACGCCGTGTGCGGCCTGAGCGCCTCGATCGGCTTCCGTCCCGTGCACGTCGGTCCGCTGGCCGCGTCGCGCGAGCTCGAGGCGATGGCCTGGCTCAACATCCGGATGCAGATGCTGACCGGCGGGCACTGGAACACGGCGTTCGTGATGGTCGACCCGCCCGAGGCCGCCCTCACCTACGGCCGCTGAGCATCCGACCAGCGCGCCGGCGCGGGTTGGGACAAGTCGCCATGCGTGGTACGCAGGTTCTTGCGTCGGTGCGGTCGTGATCTGGCGTGACACGCAGGTTCGTGACACGGATCGGGCCTCGGCAGCTCCGAATCGGATCGGGATCGGGCGTGCGGCGCCAGCGAACGGCACCTGCGACACGGAAACCTGCGCCCCACGCACGGCCGACTCACCAGGACCACGGTCGGCGATGGACGCCGGAGCCGGACTCTCTGATCTGACAGGATTGCCGACGTCATGACTGACGAGACCACCGACGCGCCGCTCCCCGCCCTCTATCTCGGCCACGGCGCGCCGCCGCTGCTCGACGACGCGCAGTGGATGTCGGAGCTCAACGGCTGGTCCGCCGACCTGCCCAAGCCCAAGTCGATCCTCATCGTCAGCGCCCACTGGCAGACCGCGCCGATGGCCATCGGCGCCACGACCACGGTCCCGCTCGTCTACGACTTCTACGGCTTCCCGCAGCGCTACTACGAGTACGAGTACCGCTCCCCCGGCGCGCCCGAGCTCGCCGCGACGGTGAAGTCGCTGATGCCGGCCACCGAGCCCATCCTCGACCGCCCGAACCGCGGCCTCGACCACGGCGCCTGGGTGCCGCTGCTCGCGATGTACCCGGACGCGGACATCCCCGTGCTCCAGATGTCGATGCCGGACCTCGATCCGCAGCACCTGTTCGAGGTCGGCCGCCGGCTCGCGCCGCTCCGCGACGAGGGCGTGCTGATCGTCGGCTCCGGGTTCATGACCCATGGGCTGCCGTTCATCGGCGAGTACTTCGCGGGCAAGCCGGGCGCGCCGCAGTGGTCGGTCGAGTTCGACCGCTGGGTCGCCGAGGCCCTCGAGCGCGGCGACATCGACAGCCTGTTCGCGTTCCGCGAGAAGGCGCCCGGGATGCCGTTCGCGCACCCGACGGTCGAGCACTTCGCGCCGCTGTTCGTGACCCTCGGCGCCGCCGCCAAGCCCGACGACTCGCCGAAGACGGCCATCGACGGCTTCTTCATCGGCCTCTCGAAGCGCTCGATCGAGGCGCGCTGACCGCCCGAGACGTCCGGACGGCCCGTTGCGCGGTCGGGCATGCTTGTGGCCGACGTTCCCGGACGCACGCGAGGAGTTGATCGGGCATGACCAACGACACGGCCACGGACCGGCGCCTCCCCATCCTGCTGGCGATGGCGATGTTCGTCCTCGTCGTCGACACGTCGCTGATGAACGTCTCGATCTCCGCGGTCGTCAAGGAGCTCAACACCAGCGTCAGCAGCGTCCAGTCGGCGATCGCGCTCGAGGCGCTGGTCTCGGCCGCGTTCATCCTCATCGGCAGCAAGATCGGCGACCTCATCGGGCGCAAGCGGGCCTACGTCATCGGGCTCCTGGCCTACGCGGTCGGGGCCTCCGCGATGGCGCTGGCCCAGAGCATCACGGCGATCATCATCTTCTGGGCGATCGTCGGCGGGCTCGGCGCATCCCTGCTCCTGCCCGCGATGCAGTCCCTCATCCACGGCAACTTCGAGGGCGCGGCCCAGAAGAAGACCTACGCGCTGGTCGGAGCGGCCGCGGCCATCGCGGCCGCCGTCGGACCGCTGCTCGGCGGCTTCATCACGACGTTCCTGTCCTACCGCGTGGCCTTCGGGCTCGAGGTCGTCGTCATCGTGATCGTCCTGTCGGGGATCGGCCTCGTCCGCGACGTGGAGTACACGGGATCCCGGGACGTCGACGCCGTGGGTGCCGTCCTGTCGGTCTTCGGCATGGGCGGGCTCGTCCTGGGCATCCTGGTGTGGCAGGAGGGCGGGGAGGCCGTCGGCCTGCTGCTCGCCGATCGGCGCCATCTCGCTCGCCTCGTTCGCCTGGTGGCTGCTGCGGCAGAAGCGCGCGGGCAAGCCGACCCTCATCGACCCGGACCTGTTCAAGGCCCACCTGTTCCGCTTCGGGATCACCGGCCAGCTGCTCCAGCAGGTCGCCCTCGGCGGCGCGATGATCACGCTCCCGATCTTCCTGCAGATGGTCCTCGAGTACAACGCGCTCGAGGCCGGCCTCTCGCTCGCGCCGCTGTCGCTGAGCATGTTCGCGACGGCGCTGCTCGCCGGCAAGCGGGCGGGCAACGGTCGCCGGCCCAGCAGCATCATCCGGGCCGGGTTCGCGCTGCTGCTGATCGGCATGATCGCGCTGGTGCCGATCGTGCCTCGCGCCGACGCCGGGTGGTACCTGGCCATCCCGCTCGTCATCGCCGGCATCGGCCTCGGGCTGCTCGTCTCGCAGCTGAACAACTACACGCTGTCGCCGATCGAGGAGGAGCGGGTCAGCGAGGCCGCGGGCGTGAACTCGGCCGCCGGCTCGTTCGGGCTGTCGTTCGGGCTGGCGTTCGCGGGCGCGATCATGCTCGCGTCCCTGTCGTTCGCCTTCACGAGCCTGGCCGAGTCGAGCACGGTGCTCACGCCGACCGAGGCGCAGCAGGTCGCGACCGGCCTCAACAACGACGCGGAGTTCATGACCAACACGGACCTCGAGGAGCTGATCGTCAACCAGCCGCCCGACGTCGAGGCCGAGATCATCCGCATCAACACCGAGGCGCGCCCGCTGGCGCTGCAGATCGCCCTGCTGATCCCGATCCTCGCGAGCCTGCTTGGCCTCGTGACGTCGTTCCGGATGGGCCGGCTGCCCGATCCGGTCTCGTCGAGCGCGGCGGAAGGCCTCGCCCTGGGCTGAGGTCGCGCGGGCGCAGGCCGTCGAGCCCGCGCCCGCTCCGATCAGGGTTCGCGCGATGCCTCAGGCGGCCGGCGCCGGTTGGCTCTCGGCGAATGCGGCCTTGACCTCGGCCGTGTTGAGGTACCACAGGATCAGGATCGGCATGATCGCCATCCCGAACCCGATGCCGGAGCCCGTGAACTGGAAGAACGCGAGGACCGCCTCGAACAGGCTGATGCCCGCGACGATGAGCGCGAAGAGGCGCGCCCACGGAAGCAGCGCCCAGAGGCCGAAGGCCACCAGGATCCAGACGATGCCGACGAATACGGCCAGCCAGCCCCAGAGGCCCACGGAGTCGTACTGCGGCAGGTCACCGAAGATGCCGAACCAGTCGAAGCCGATGACACGGAGCCCGAAGAACAGGTAGCCGAAGCCCGCGAGGGCGGCGAAGAAGCCGATGACGGAGACGAGGATGGGCGGATTGCGCACGGGGAAGACCCCTCCCAGCTGATGGAATCACGTTGCCGAACGGCAAGCACGGATGCTGGTTGACGGTCTGCCGATGGATCTCCCTCTCCGGACGGGCGCGCGCGCTGGCGTTGCGCAGAGTGTGCCGTGCCCCGTCAAGCCCATCGCGGTCATGAGCACGCGTGTTGGCGAGCCCGCCGGGGTTCGAACCCGGGACACGAGGATTAAAAGTCCCCTGCTCTACCGCTGAGCTACGGGCCCCGGCCGGACCGTATCACGTGGGGATCGGCCCTCGCCGGGCACGGATCAAGGCTCGATGAGGCTGGACGCGCCGGATCCCCTGGCGCATGCTGCGCCGGTCGGATGGGACAAGCGCGGAACCCCATCGGTTGCCGGCGGCCGCGTCGCCATCGCCGCAACCGCTGGAGGGCCCGTTCCGTGCACCTCGCAACCGTGGGCCTCGGGCGGTCGCGCCGTCTCGCGTTCCTCGCCGCGGCCGTCCTGATCGTGGTCGGGGCCTGCGGCAGCGACAACGCCACGCCCACGCCGGCCGCGGCGAGCCCGGGGCCGTCGAGCGCGACCAGCGCGGCGCCGTCGCCGGCGGTCGCGGCGAGTCCCGCGACCGGCGTCTCGTCCGGCGATCCCGCCTGGTCCGCGATCCTCGCGGATGCCGTCGCGCACGCCGGCCAGCCCGTCGACGACGGCTATGTCGACCGCACCCAGCTGCTCACGGCGATGGGCGTGCCGGCGGCGCTCGGCAGCGACGCGGATGCCATCCTCGAGCTGGTCGCCAACGGCGAGGCGGCCGTTCGCGCGAAGCAGCCGCTCCCGGGCTTCGGCGGCAGCGCGGACGTCCCGGGTGGGCCGGCCATCCCCGCTTCGCTGGCCAAGTTCGGCACCTTCCAATCCCCGTACGTGGAGTTCCGTGACTTCATCACCGACGCCCCGGACCAGATCGGCAGGGATGGCCCCCAGGCCATGCACCAGGATCTGGGCACCGACTCGAACACCCAGACGGCCGGCGGCCGTACCGGCACGACCCAGCAGCACACCGTCATCGATGTCGTGTTCTCGGGCTCGGTCGTCCGGGTCGACGTCCACCGCGACATCGAGAACACGGTCACCGAGACCGCCACTGGCGCGACCGTGCTGAGCGAGACCGCGAAGCACCTGATCAGTGGCCAGATCGACGCCTGTCCCAACGCCGCCGGCCTCGTCCCGGCCTCTCTCGAGGTATCGATGGACGAGGTCGTGTCGACGGGCGCGGGATCCGGGGGCGGCAGCGCGTCGCAGGCGACCGCGACGAGTACGCGCTCGAGCACGTTCCGGGGCACCGCCGACGACACGGCGACGCTCGGCACCGTCACCCAGGACTACCACCAGGATGAGAAGGTGCACCGCTCGGCGTCGGCCGATGGGGGACCGGCGGCCGATTACGCGTTCACCGCCAACGTGGCCGGCATCAAGGACGGCGTGCCCGCGAACCACGACTTCGGGGCGACGCTCGGCGACTGGTCCAGCGCGACCCCGACCGGCGACCTCTCGGGGAACGTCGACCAGCTCGCGCTCGACCGGATCCCGTGGACGGCCGGGCAGGACTACGCGACGATCGACCAGGCCTATGTCACGGCGCAGCGGGTCTGGCGGGACACGCGCTGCGTGATCGTCACGGCGCCCGACTACATCCCGCGCAGCGCATTCGACCACAACCAGCGGCCGACCCACACCGAGGAGGTCGACGCCGGAAGCTCCACCAACTTCCAGGTCAGCCTCGACCATCGCTTCGGGCAGACGGTGTCCCAGAAGACGCTGGTCACGCTCGACGGCGCCGTGTCGATCAAGCCGGACACCCTCCCGACGCCGCCCGGCAAGCTGACCTACGTCGCGCCCGACGAGAACGGGAAGGACGCGCACGTGAACCTCGATCTCGACCTCGCGCCAGGGGATCGGCAAGCTCGTCCTCACGTTCCATACCGGCACGTCCAAGATGCAGCTGAGCGTCAGCGGCACCGATACGACGAGCGCCTTCGGCGTCAGCTACACGACGACGTTCTCGATGCCCAAGCTCGTGCTCGAGCTCCAGCCCGACGGGACGTACAAGGGGAGTGGCGACCTCACGGCGACCGTGAAGATCCCCCGCATCCCGTGCCCGTCGCCGTTCAAGGAGCACGGCACCCTGGTGCTCACGGCGGTGCGGCCCATCGGGGAGATCGCCAACGCGGGGCAGTCCAACGCCGTGAAGGACGAGTCGCTGCCGCGCAAGTGGGAGGTCACGTTCGACGCGGGGACCAAGGTCATCTCGTCGGGGACCTGCCTCGGACAGAGCCTCGCCAACATGCTCGGGCTCGGGCAGGGCGGCCTGACCGGCGGCTTCATGGCGGCCATGTTCGGGTTGAACAAGGGCAACACCGGGACGACGCAGGCGCCCTACGGGATCCTGGTGCTCGATGCCGACGGCGGCACGATCAAGGTCCAGAAGACGGTGCCAATCGGGGCCTCGAACGAACGCGATCAACGCCAAGCTCGTCGGGAAGGTCATCTCCGAGGGCAAGCACTGAGCGAGCCGAGAGCCCGTCGACGGACCGGCCCTACGGCAGCAGGGCGTTGGTCACCAGCTGGTCGACCGTGACCGGGTTGGGCACCAGGCCGAGCTTGGTCATGAAGTCGAGGGACGCCCGCCACCCGTCGTAGTCGATCACCCCGTACGGACTGTTGGTCCGGGTGTTCTTCCAGGTGGCGATCGTCGCGTCGAGGATCTGCTTCTGGAGATCGGGGTCTGCCGCCAGGTCCGGGGCAGCCTTGAACGTCGCGTCGAGGCCCTTCTGGGGATCGGCGGCGATGTCGTTCATGGCCTTGATGGTCGCCGCCGTGAACGCGGCAAGGGCGTCGTGCTTGTCGGCCAGCGTCTTGGTGCCGGTCACGAGCCCGGGGCCCGGCAGCGGCACGATGTCGTCGACCGTGAGGACGACGGGCTCGATGCCGGCCTTGCGCAGCTGGATCGGCTCGTTGTTGGCGAACCCGGTGGCGGCGTCGACGGCGCCCTGCTGGAGGGCGGTCGCCTGACCGTAGTCGGGGTACTCCACGATCGTGACGTCGTCCGTCGTCAGGCCCGCGGACCCGAGGAGCGCCTGGAGCATGATCCAGGACGAGCCGTACTTGCCGGGCGTCCCGATCTTCTTGCCCTTGAGGTCGGCCGCGGTCTTGATGCCCGAGTCGGCCTTCGCGAGGACGATCGACGGGAACTGGCCGTAGACGGTGGCGGCGTAGACGATCGGGATCCCCTGGCTGACGGCCGGGATCACCGAGGTGCCGTCGCTGTTCCCGATGTCGAACGTGCCCTGCCCGAGCAGCGTGACGAGGTCCGCGTCCCGGCCGTTCTGGAGGTCGACCGTGAGCCCGGCGTCGCGGTAGTAGCCCGCCTGGTCGGCCAGGTAGAACTGCGCGAACTGGACGCTCGGGATGTAGCCGAGCCCGACGGTCAGCGGGGTCAGGGCCGCGGGCGACGCCGACGGGGTGATCGACGCGGTGGGCGTCGGCACCAGGATGAGCTCGCTCGGCACCGGCGTCGCCGGGCCCGGGGAGGCGGACGGGCGCTGAACCGGTGCTGCAGGCGGCAGCGACGACGGCCAGGACGGCGGCGAGCGCGATGGCGCGGATGGCGGGGCGTGACGGGTGCACGGGTGGATGGACCTCCATCGATCTAAAGGGGACGGCTCATCGCTCGCCGACCAGGCGGCGCTCGATGAGGACCATGACGGTGTACAGGGCGACCCCGATCAGCGCGAGGGTCACGAGGGTGGCGAACATGAGCGGAATGTCGAACAGGCTGCCGCGGGCGATGTTGATGAGCACGCCGAGGCCGGACTCGCCGCCGACCCACTCCGCGACGATCGCCCCGATCACCGCGAGCGTCGCGCCCACCCGCATCCCGCCGAGGATCGACGGGAGCGCTGCCGGGATCTCGACCCGCGTCGCGATCTGCCAGCCCGTCGCGCGGAAGCTGCGGGCCATCTCGAGCAGGCCGGGATCGACGGTCCGGATCCCGACCATCGTCGCGATCGCGACCGGGAAGAACACGATCAGCGTCGTGATCACGAGCTTCGACAGCAGGCCGGTCCCGAACCACAGGGCGATCAGCGGGGCCAGGGCGAGGATCGGCACGGCCTGCGCCGCCACGAGGTACGGGCTGAGGAGCCGCTCGGCGAGGCGCGAGCGGGCGAGCACGACGCCCGCGACGAGCGCGAGCGCCGAGCCGATCGCGAAGCCGAGCAGGATCTCGACGAGCGTCGTCGTCGCGTGGCGGGCCATCGTGCCGTCCGTCCACGCCCGAACGAAGCGCTGGGCGACCGTCCACGGTCCGGGCAGGATGAACGACGGGTAGCCGGTCAGGAACACGATCAGCTGCCAGGCGAGCAGGAAGACGACCACGCTCGCGACGACCGGCAAGGCGAGGTCGAGCCAGCGCCGGCGGCGCGCGGGCGCCTTCGCGGCACCCTGGGCGGCCAGGCTCGACGGCATGGCGCGACTCACCGCTCGCCGTCCGCGACGAGGTGCTGCCGGACCCGCGCGGCCAGCTCGGCGGCCCGCGCAGAGTCGATGTCCGCGGTTCGCCTGGGCCTTGGCAGGTCGACCGCGACCTCCGCGACGATCCGCCCCGGGCGCGGCGACATGACGAGGACCCGGTCGGCCAGGAAGACGGCCTCGGGGATGCTGTGGGTGACCAGCACGATCGTGGTGCCGGTGCGCTGCCAGAGCTCGAGCAGCTCCGCGTTGAACCGCTCGCGGGTCAGGGCGTCGAGGGCGCTGAACGGCTCGTCGAGCAGCAGGACCTCGGGCTCGAGGGCGAGGGCTCGGGCGATCGCGACGCGCTGGCGCATGCCCCCGGAGAGGGTGCGTGGTCGTGCGCTCGCGACCTCGCGGGCGCCGACGAGGCCGAGGAGCTCATCCGCACGCGCCACCTGCTTCGGCTTCGGCCAGCCCGCGAGCTCGAGGGGGAAGGCGACGTTGTCGGTCGAGGACCGCCACGCGAGCAGGCGCGGCTCCTGGAACACGAGGCCCACGCGTGCGTCCGGACCGGTCACGGGCGAGCCGTCGATCGTCACCTCGCCGGCGTCTGGCGCGATGAGACCCGACAGGACCCGCAGCAGCGTGCTCTTGCCGCAGCCGTTGGGGCCGATGAGCGCGACGACCTCTCGCGGCGCGACGTCGAGCGTGACGGCGTCGAGGGCCTGAACGGGGGTGGCGCCCTGGAAGGTCAGGGAGATGGCGCTCGCTCGCAGGCCGGCGGACGGCGCGGGGCGCGTGGACGCGCGATCGGCCACGGCCGCTTCGCTCGCTGTCTCCACTCGACTGTCCTCCGTCGCACGGCTGGCGCGCAACGGGGCAGGAGGTGCGCCGACGGTCCCTGGCGGGACGTGTCGACCCACGGCCTTCTTCCATCCGGACTGTACCGTCGGCTCCGGTCGGCTCGGCTGACGCCTCGCCTCGGATCTGCAGTCCCGCGAACATCGTCCGCGTCGCCGCTCGTGGGCTCGTCCCGCAACCGCGGGACCCTACCACCGGTCGGGAATCGCACCCTGCCCCGAAGGCTCTGCCGCGATCCTACCACCACGCCTGCGGCGATCAGCTGTTCACCGTCCGACGTCAATCCCCCGCGGCGGGCCGTCGAGGATCCGGCTGCCCGAGCCGCGCACATCGACCCAGACGATCGTCGCCGCCGGCAATACGCCGGCGGCTGAGCGCAGCGCCGCCACGGCCTCGGCAGTGCTCCCGGGATAGGCCGCGGCGAACAGGTGCGGTGCCGCACGCAGGGTCCCTCGCGTCGCCTCAGTTGACCGCAGGACCAGCAATCTCGTCGCCCGGGGATCGACCGACATCCAGGGCCAGCCATCCGCGGATGGAAGCGAATCGGCCTTCTCGGCGGCCCAACGGAACTGCCGCTCGGCCCTTCGGATCTCGCTGTGTGCCTCGCCCGCCGCCAGCTCGCCAGCGGTCGGCTCAACGAGCACGAGGTCGATCACTCCTCGGACCGGGCGGTAGACCGGGACCTCGAGCCGCGCTCGCCAGCGCGGGTGCAGCTGCCCGAGCAACGTCTCGATCAGACGGACCTGGATGTGGTCCCGCAGCCTAGGGCCCGTCGCCGGATACAGCCGCAGCGATGGCTCGGCGCCGAGGGCTGTCGCCAACTTGGCCAGCGACGCCATCGTCAGGTTGCCGTCGCCGACCTCAGCGCGAGCGATGACGGACGCGTGGACGCCGCTCGCCGCGGCGACCTCGCGTAGCGAGAGCCCGCGCTCCTCGCGCAAGTCCCGGATCTGCTCGCCAGCCGATCGGCGCAAGGCGCGACCGCGTGCCGTCGCGAGGCGTTTGAGCGCGGTATCTGCCAAAGATCGCCCTCCGAGGCACGAGCCCCGTCGCTTCAGACGATGCAATTTCTGCCTTATCCGAGCCTTAGCCACACCGGTCGGTCGCCTCAGAGGCCTCCGTCGCGCGGGCTGCGGCGTTTCGCGCCATGCAGCGTCCCGCGGCGGCGCGAAAGCCACGGATTGCGCGATTTGCCGCACTTCGCGCGACAGGGCCGCGCGACAGAGCCGTCGCGAGCGGAACGACGTGCCCGCCGGGACGGCGGGCCGGGGAGAGCCGTCGGCCCGCGGGGCGATCAGCCGGCGAGGGCGTGCACCGTCGGGGCGATCGCCGGCCAGAGGTCGCGGTAGACCGAGTAGAGCTCGTCGTAGCGGGCGTGCGTGGCCGGATCGGGCTCGATGCGCGTCGCGACCGAGGTCATCGACGCGACGCCCGCCTCCAGGTCGGCGACGGCGCCCACGCCGGCGGCGGCAAGGATCGCCGCCCCGAGCACGGCCGACTCCCCGAACGACGGGATGGCCACCGGCACGCCGAGCACGTCGGCCTTGATCCGCGCCCACGCGTCGCCCGGCGTGCGGCGGCCGGCGAGCCGGAGCTCGCGCATCGGCGCGCCGGCCTCGGCCAGCGGCTCGGCGACGGAGCGCATCGCGAAGGCGGCCCCCTCGAGGACCGCGCGGACCAGCTCCGCCCGGCCGTGCGCGAGCGTGAGCCCGACGAAAGCCCCGCGGGCGGCGTCGTCGAACAGCGGCGCCCGCTCGCCGGCGAGGTACGGCAGGAACAGCAGGCCTCCGGCGCCGGGCGGAACCGCGGCCGCCTCGGCGAGCAGCGCCTCGGCCGTGATCGAGCCCGCCGAGCACGGACTCGCCCAGCCAGTCCACCGATGCCCCGAGCGCCGCCATCGCGCCGCCGACGACCCACCGACCCGGGAGCGGCGCCGGCGCGACGAACAGGCCCTCCGCCGTCACCCGCCGGTCCGCGTAGATCCCGATCCCGCCCGACGCGCCGCCGGTGTCGACCGCGTCGCCCGCGACCCGCAGCCCGGCCCCGAGCATGCTCGCGGTCCCGTCGTTGACGCCGGCGACGACCGGGATGCCCGGCCCGCAGCCCGAGCGCCGACGCCGCCGCCGGCCGCAGCGCCCCGAGCACCGACCCGAACGGCCGGGTCGCCGCGATCTTCGGACGAGGGATGCCGGCCGCCTCGAGGTCCCCCGCGACCAACGCCGTCTCGTGGCCCTGCATCGAGGTCGCGGCCTCGCCCGAGAGCCACAGCCCGAGCGCGTCCCAGGCCGACAGCAGCCACGCCGCCCGATCGACCGATGCCGGCTCGTGACGCGCGAGCCACGCCATCGTCGGCAGCAGCCCGAACCCGCCGCCCGCCAGCTCCGCCGCGGGCCGGCGGTCCTGCCACGTGATCGCCGGGCGCACCGGCTCGCCGTGCGCGTCGACCGCCGCCAGCGTCGGCCCCTGGCCCACGCCACACACGGCCACGACGTCCACACCGGAGACGTCGATCGACCGCACCGCCGCCGCCACCGCGGCCCACCAGTCGGCCGGCGACTGCTCCGCGCGTCCGTCGGCGCCGACGTCGAGCGGGTACCCGGCCCGCCCGAGGCCGATCAGCCGCCCGTCGAGCCCGATCGCCGCCGCCTTCGCCTCGGTCGTGCCGAGGTCGATCCCGATGACCGCGGGCACGTCCGCCTCTCCCGAACCGGGACGACCCTCAGCCACGCGCGCGATCGGCCGCGGCCGCCACCTCCTCGGGGAGCCAGAACCAGCGCAGCGCCTCGAAGTCGGGCCCGACCTCGTCCGCGTCGACCGACGGCGTCGACGGCGTCACGACCGGGCGCGCCAGGAACGCCCGGGCCTCGTCGAGGTAGCCGGCGAGCCGCGACTCCGGCTCGTGGTGCCGGTGCGACGGCCAGTCCATGCGCCCGTCGTCGTAGCGGACGTCGCGCAGGCTCGCCGGCGGCTCCGGGCGGCCGGCCCGGTGGTGCCACAGGCCGGTCGCCGGCTCGAACGCGTAGTCGGGCAGCAGGCGCCAGCCGTCGGTGGCCACGAGGTCCACGGCGTCGAGCAGGAACTCGAACACCGCCTCGCTGATGAAGTAGTTGAAGTTGACCCGCACCCAGCCGGGCTTGATCCCCTCGCAGCCGCGGGTGATCTCGCGCTCGAACTCGTGCGAGGTCTCGATGTCGATGCCGAGCAGCCGGTGCCCGTACGGACCCGCGCACGAGCAGCCGCCGCGCGACTGGATGCCGAACAGGTCGTTGAGCAGGGCGACGACGAAGTTGTGGTGCAGGTACCGGCCGTCGTGGCGGACGACGAACGACACGATCGACAGCCGGTCGGCGTCCGGGCTGCCGAGGATCTCGATCGACGGGATTGGCGCGACCAGCGGCGCATCGCGCGGCTGATGAAGTCGTGCTCGCGCTCGCGGATCGCCTCGACGCCGACCGCCGCCTTGAGCTGGAACACGAGCCCGGCGCGGATCGACTCGACGATCGCGGGCGTGCCGCCCTCCTCGCGGTGCTCGATGTCGGTCACGTAGACGTGCTCGAACGGGTTCACGTACTGCGACGGTGCCGCCGCCGGGCATGCTCGGGACGCGGTTCCGGAACAGCTCGCGGCGGGCGACGAGCACGCCCGGCGTGCCCGGGCCCGCCGATGAACTTGTGGGGGCTGATGAACACCGCGTCCTTGTAGGCCAGCGGGTCGTCGGGCGGGTCCATCTCGATGTCCACGTACGGCGCCGCCGCCGCGAAGTCGAAGAACGAGAGGGCGCCGTGCTCGTGGAGGAGCCGCGAGATCGCGAACGTGTTGCTGACGATCCCGGTCACGTTCGAGGCCGCCGAGAACGAGCCGATCTTCAGCGGCCGGTCCGCGTAGCGGGCGAGCTCGTCGGCGAGCTGGTCGAGGTCGATGTAGCCGTCGCGGTCCTCGCGGATCGTGACCAGGTCCGCGATCGACTCGCGCCACGGCAGCTCGTTGCTGTGGTGCTCGAACGGGCCGACGAACACGACCGGCCGCTGGTCGAGCGGGATCCGCGACCGCAGGTCCCAGCGGTCGTCGAGGTCGGCCGGGAGGCGCAGGTTGAGCACGTCGACGAGCCGGTTGATCGCGGCCGTCGAGCCCGAGCCGCAGAAGATCACCGCGTGGCGCTCGGCGTCGCCGCCCACGCCGTCGAGCACGAGCCGCCGCGCCTCCTCGCGGAAGCGCGTGGTCTGGAGCCCCGTGCCCGACGACTCGGTGTGCGTGTTCGCGTACAGCGGCAGGACCGCGTCGCGGATGAAGTCCTCGATGAACGTGAGGCTCCGGCCCGAGGCCGTGTAGTCGGCGTAGGTGACCCGCCGGACGCCGTACGGCCCGGCCACCGCCTCGTCGTCGCCGATCACCGACGCCCGGACGAGGTCGACGAGCGCGTTGGGCCCGGGGCGCGCGCCGACATCCGGGTCGTTGGATGCGGCGGTCCGGCTGGCTTCCATGTGGCCAGCAGTCTAGGCGATGCGCACCCGCCGGCTACTTGAGCAGGACGGGCCCGAAGTCCGCGCGGTTGTAGCGGTCGAGGTCGACGCGCCCGAGGATGCCGGGCACGCTGCCATCCGACGTGTACTGCCAGAACGTCCAGCCGTTGCCCGCCCAGTTCGACGCAGGCACGGTCGCCGACGGGTTCGTCGTCCAGTGCGCGACCCACAGCGACTTGTAGCCGGCCGCGGCGAACGCCTGGGTGTCGCCCATCTTGTTCGTCCAGAAGCTCGGCGACGTGTAGATCATCGCCTTGACGCCGGTCCTGTCGTTGATCCGGCCGAGGAACGCCGAGACCCACGCCTGCAGGTTGGCGACGCTCAGGCCGCCGGTCGTCTCGAGGTCGAGCACCGGCACGAGGTCGCCGCCGCCCCAGTCCGCCGTGGCGATGAAGTGGTCCGCCTCGGCGACCGCGTCGCCCGGCGTCGCGTCGGGGCGGGCGAAGTGGTAGGCGCCGACCTTGAGGCCCTGGAGCTTCGCCTGGGCGCGGTTGGTGACGTAGGTGGGATCGACGTAGTCCGTCGAGTCCGAGGCCTTCATGAACGCGAACCGCTTGCCCGCCGCCGCGACGCGCGCCCAGTCGATCGTCCCCTGGTAGTGGCTGACGTCGATGCCCTCGATGTAGCCGCTCGTGTCGGGCGGCGGCGGGACGATCCCGGTCGCGCGCCTTGAGCAGGCCGCGCGCCGCGTAGACGGCGCTGACCCCGTACAGGGAGCGGACGCTGACGCCGTCGATCGCGGTGATCCGGTACCAGCCGTTGCCGGACTTGGCTGCCGGCGCAGCTGAAGGACCAGTGGTCGCCCGAGACGGTCCACGTCGCCGTGACGCGGGCGCCGGTCGCGAGCCGCGTCTTGGTCGGGGCGGTGGTCCTCGGGGCGGTCCGGAGGCGGGCGCCGCTGCAGGCGGCCTGGAGCTTGATCGGGATCGCCTTGAACAGCGTCGACGGCGGCGTACACGTACGTCCGGTGGTACCGCGTCTTGGCCGTCTTGTTGTTGATCACGCGTGATCTTCCACCACGATCGACCGGTGGCGGCTCGACCCGGCGCAGCGGACGTGCCACTTGCCGCCGCGGACCAGCGCGACCGCCACGACCTTCGTCCCCGCACCGACACGGGCCACGCGGGTGGCGGTCGCCGACGGCCTCGTGCGCAGGGCGGCGCCGTCGCATCTCGCGGTCGCGCTCGTCGCGCCCAGCGTGGACGCCGGGATCGAGCGCGGCGGCGAACGCGAGCAGCAGCGCCGCGACGAGGGACACGACGATCGGCGTCGCGACCGCTCGGGCGCTGCGGGGGCGGCGGTGCCGGGCGGAGCCGGCGGGGACCGGAGGCGTACCGGGGGCATGACTGGGCTGGTACGCGTCCGAGGGGCGGGCGATGGCTGCAAACACGTTGCACCTCCCAGGGGACGGGTTCTAGGTTCCCCCCCGCGTCAAGTCGCAGCCATCCCTCGTTCGGGTGGACGATGGTCCTGTCGCCGGGTCGGCGGCTACCCGCTGCGGTCGTAGACCTCGGGGTTCACGGGCGTGGGCAGGCGCTCCCCGCGCACGCCGGCGAGGAGATTGGCGGCCGACATCGCGGCCATCCGGCCCCGCGTCGCCTCCGTCGCGGACGCGATGTGGGGCACGACGATGCAGTTGTCGAGGCCGACGAGCGGGTGGTCCGCCGGCAGCGGCTCGGGGTCGGTCACGTCGAGCGCGGCGGCGCGGATCGTGCCGTCGCGCAGGGCCGCGACGAGCGCGTCGGTGTCCACGACCGGGCCACGGGCCGTGTTGACGAGGATCGCCGAGCGCCGCATCGACCGCGAGCGCCGCGGCGTCGATGAGGTGCCGCGTCTCGGCGGACAGGCTGACGTGGAGCGAGACGAAGTCGGACGCGGCGAGCAGCTCCGGGAGCGGCAGCCACGTCGCGCCGGTCGCGCGCTCGACCTCCTCGGGGACCCGGTGGCGCGCGTGGTACCGGACCTGCATCCCGAAGCCGGCGGCGCGCCGGGCGACGGCCTGCCCGATCCGCCCGAAGCCGACGATGCCCAGCGTCGCCCCGTGGACGTCGACGCCGAGCAGCAGCATCGGGCCCCAGGTCCGCCATTGCCCGTCGCGGACGGACTGGTCGCCCTCCACGACCCGCCGCGCTGCCGCGAGGAGCAGCGCCCATGCGAGGTCCGCGGTCGTCTCGGTGAGGACGCCCGGCGTGTTGCCGACCGGGATCCCGCGCCGCGTGCAGGCCGGCACGTCGATGTTGTCGTAGCCGACCCCGTAGTTCGACACGACCCGGAGCCCGGGGCCGGCCGCGTCGAGCAGCTCGTCGTCGACGCGATCCGTCAGCAGCGCGAGGATGCCGTCCACCCCGGCGACCCGGCGGAGCAGCTCGCGCGCGCGACGGCGGGAGCTCGTCGTCCCAGACGTCGGCGTCGCACGCGTCGAGGATCCGGTCGAGGCCCTGGGCGGGGATGCGGCGCGCGACGAAGACCCGCGGACGGGCAGGATCGGGCATGGCTCGATGCTAGCGCGACGGCTGGCGCCATCGGGGCGCGGTCGTACAATCGAGCCGATGTCGCGCTTCTACTCGATCGACGACGCCAACGCCCTCGTCCCCGACCTCGTCGTGGTCATCGGACGGCTGCAGGCGCAGCGCGAGGAGCTGATCGAGATCCGGGACGCGTACCGCCGGCGCGAGGGTGCCGTGATGGAGTCGGTCGGCGGACCGCCCGCTGGAACGCCCTCGGTGCACCGCGTGGACGACGACCCGGACGAGGACGACGCGGACGACCCCGAGCTCCGGCGCCTGCGACTGCGGATGCGCGGGATCGTGGACCAGATGCAGGCCGACGTCGCGTGGCTCGACGGCCGCTCGATCACGCTGCGCGACATCCCCACGGGGCTGCTCGACTTCCCCGCGCTCGTGAGCGGGCGGCAGGTCTGGCTGTGCTGGCGCATGGGCGAGGACGACGTCGCGTTCTGGCACGGCCAGGACGAGGGCTTCGCCGGCCGCCGGCCGCTCTCGAACCTGCCCGGCACGATCGCGCAGGCCTGAGCTCGCGGCCGCGATGGCGACGCCGCAGCCCGGCCCCAGGCCCGGGCCGAAGTCCGGCCTCGTCCGCCAGGGCGACCGTGACAAGGCGTGGCGCCCCCTGTCGCTCGAGCAGCGCCAGGCCGCCTTCGACGAGGGTCTCGCCGCCTACGCGCGGGGCGACTTCTTCGCCGCCCACGAGGCGCTGGAGCCCGCCTGGATGGGCACCGACGACCTCGCCGAGCGCGGCCTGCACCAGGGCCTGATCAAGGTCGCCGCGGCCTACGTCCACGCGGTCCGCGGCAACCCGACGGGGATCGCGAAGAACCTGACCGGCGCGCGGCCGCACCTCGCGCTGGGCGTCGCGGCCGGCCCGGCCTGGGGCGTGGACGTGCCCGACCTCATCGCCGCCGTCGACGCCCGCCTCGGCCGACCCCGTCCTCGCCCTCGTCCCGCCCGACATCCGGAGGATCGCGCCCGCATGAACCGCCCGATGGGGGTCCCCGCCGTGGACCCGCTCTACGCCGACCTCCGTCGCCGGGACGCCGGTGCGGCCCACGGTCCTGCTCGACGTCCGCGAGCGCGACGAGTTCGCGACCGTGCGCGTCGAGGGCTCGCTGTTCATCCCGATGTCCCAGCTCGCCGCACGCCTGGCGGAGGTGCCGCGCGACCGCCCGGTCCTCGTGATCTGCGCGTCGGGCGGACGGTCCGCGACCGTCACGGGCGAGCTCCTCGCCGCCGGCTGGACCGACGTCGGCAACGTCGCGGGCGGCATCACGACCTGGGAGCGGATGGGGCTGCCCGTGAAGCGGGGGCCGATCGAGCCGGGCGAAGGCGAGGGCTGACGCCTCAGTCCGTCTTGCTCGCGCGCCGGCGACGGCGCTCCGCGACGAACTCGCGGACCCGTTCCTTGTGCGCGAAGCCCCAGCCGATCAGGATCAGCAGGATGAAGTTCACGGCGCCCACGGTCGCGGCGTTGAGGTACCCGATCTGCTGGCCGATCTCGCCGTCGAGCTTGAGGCCCGGGATCGTCGCCCCGAGCAGCCCGAGCTGGAAGAACGGCGTCTGCGGCGCCATGTAGGCGCGTGCCAGCCCGCCGGTGAGGCCGCTGGCGGTCTGCCCGCCGACGATGAACGAGTAGGAGCCCGAGGTGATGGCCGACGCGCCCTGGATGCCCTCGCCGAGGTCCGTCTGCGACAGCGTCTGCCAGAGCGGGATCACGCCGTTCGCGTCCGGCGTCGTCCACAGCGTGGACGTGAGCGGGTTCGTGCCGTCCGATCCGCCCTGGATGTACATCACGCCGTTGGACGTGAAGCCCGACGGGTTGGTCCGGGGGCCCGGCAGGTTCGTCTGCGCGCTGTATTTCCACGGCTGGTACATGTCGTTCGGGTTGGCGGGCACGGCGTCCGGTCCGCCGAGCGTGCCGACCTGCACGGTGGCCACCGGCCCTGTGGCGTTGCTGCCGCCGATCAGGTACACGTAGTCGCCGACGTGCATCGGCGACGCCGTCGACGTTCGGCTCGACCAGCGGGTTCTGCGCGACCCAGGCGCCGGGGACGACCGGGGCCGTGGTGGTCATCTGCGTCTTCCAGACGCCCGTCGACGGCGCGGTGCCGTCGGTGCCGCCCATGATCACGATCCCGTCCGACACGGCCGCCGCCGACAGGCCGGCCCGGGCCTCGGGCAGGGCCGCGCCCGTCACGGTCGTCCACTCGCCGAACGTGCCGTCGTTGGCGAGCGTCAGGCTGTACACGGTGGTCGTCGGCTTGCCGTCGGGCCCATAGCCACCGATGACGTACAGCGTGTTCCCGATGACGACGCCGGCGGCCGCGGAGCGAGCCTCGGGGAGCGACGGCGCCGCCTTCCAGATGTCGAGGTTGCCGGATCCGACCGCGCGGCTGAAGTACACGTCGGCCGTGGCGGCCGTGCCGTCGCTGCCACCGGCGTAGAGGTAGACGGGCCCGACCACCGCGGCGACGCCGTCGGTGCGCCCGGCCGGGAGCTGGATCTCGGGCGGTGACGGGTGCCACGGCAGCGTCGCGCCGGTCGGGGCGGGGCAGGGCAGCGTCTCGTTGGCCGGCGGGCAGAAGTTGATCGGCGACCAGAGCAGCAGGCCCAGGTCGACGGTCTGCTGGACCGTGAAGTAGTACGCCCGGTCCGGCAGGTAGCCGAGCAGCATGATCATCACGACGAACCAGAAGATCGCCTTGACGGACGCCCAGCTCCAGCCATCGGCGTCGAACAGCCCGAAGAAGGCGCGGCGGCGGGCGGGCGTCTGCGGGCGCGGCGCGGGCAGGGTCGTCTCGGCCATCGCGCTAGTTCCCGACCGCGAGCGTGCCGGTCATGTTCGGGTGGACGTCGCACACGAACGTGTAGCTGCCCGCGGGCAGCGGCCCGACGTTGTAGTCCATCGTCGCGAGTCCCGGGGAAGATGTCGCCCTTGAAGACGGACGTGCCGCCGGCGTCCTTGATGTCGATGTTGTGCGGGGTGCCCGCGTCCTTGTTCTCGAACACGATCTGGAACGGGGCGTCGGCGGGGGCGGTGAGCGCACCGACCTCGTAGGCGATGTTGAACGCGCTCTCGTTCAGGACCGCGCCCGCGGGCGCCGACGCGCCCGGTGAACCCGACGCCGCGGGCGACCCGGAGGCCTCGGGCGAACCGGATGCCGCCGGCGAGCCCGACGGCTCGGCCGAGGCGGAGGCTTCGGGCGATGCCGATGCGGCGGGCGATGCCGACGGGGCCGCGGACGCGCCGGGCGACGCGGACGCCCCGCCCGACGGGGCCGCGGTCGCGAACGAGTCGAGCCAGCAGGCCGGGTACGGGCGTGGAACCCGGCGCGGGCACGTAGTTGGGATCGACCCAGCCGTTGAAGGTCTCCTCCTCGCCCGTCTCGGGGTCGATCACCGGCTCGAACAGGCCGGGGTCCATGACCCGGAACGTGTCGGCCTTCGACGCCCGGATGAACGCGATCACGTCCTCGATCTGCTTGTAGTTCAGCGGTCCGGGCGGCGATCCCGGTGTTGGCCCAGACCGGCATGATGCTGTTCGGGTTGCCGCACGCGTACCGGCCGCCGACCAGCAGCATGTTGTGGATGTACTCCGGGCTGAGGTGGGCGAACAGCTTGTCCTGGCTGTTGAGGATCGGGCCCTTGCCGCCCTGGCCGTTGACGCCGTGGCACTGCGCGCAGTTCGCCTGGTAGATGTTGTAGCCGCGCTCGACCGAGGTGACCTGGATGGCGTCGAGCGCGGCCTCGAGCCGCGGCTGCGAGAGGCCGCCGGGCAGCCCGACCTCGTAGAAGTAGTAGCCCATCACGAACAGGGCCACGATCACGACCGCGAGGAAGCCGACCCAGCGCGCGCTCGCCGACTGGCGCACGATCCGCGCGGCGCGCTCCGGTGTGAGGTCGTTCCGATGGGCGGACGGCGGCGCGGTAGAACCGGTCCGTCGGCACGGGCGTGGACGACGGGCGGGTCGCGGGGAGGCGCTCCTCCGGCGGGCGGCCGGGCTCGTCGGTCATCGGGATCCTCGGACGGAGGTCGGCGTCTCGGCCACGGTCAGATGCAGCCCGTGGGGGTGCGCGGCGGGATGATCCCCGGCTGGCCGACGGCGATCGGGAGCGGGCCGAGCGTGATCTTGCCGGTGTTGATCGTCAGCACGCCGTCGCTGTCCACCTGCGTGCCGAACCGGTCCATGCTCCGCGGGGCCGGGCCGTACTGCGGCCCGAGGGCCTTGATGCCCAGCCGGTCGTAGCGCGACCCGTGACAGGGGCACTCGAACCAGAAGTTCTTGAGGCACGGGTTCGGCTTGCAGCCCAGGTGCGGGCAGCGCTGGTACAGGGCGCGCACGTTGACCGAGGTGCCGTCACCGGTGGCGTCGGCGCCCTCGATGAACCGCTGCTGGGACGTGTCGACGAGGATCACGAACGCCCGCGCGGCCGAGTAGTAGGCGGGGAAGCCCTGGTCGAGCGGCAGCTGCGAGTTGGCGGTCTTCACGTCGTCGAACGAGCCGATCTTGACGAGGCCGCCGAACTTGCCCTGCAGGTTCGGCCACAGGAAGCCGACCGAGCCGGCCGTGACCTCGAGGAGCCACAGGCCGACGCCGGCGGCGAGCGAGCCGCGCAGCAGCTCGCGGCGCGAGATCCCCTGGACCTGCTCGTGGCGGAGGGACTTGAGGGCCTCGGTCGTGAGGGCCTGGGGCTTGTTGGCGGGTTCGACCTGGTAGTTGCTCATCGCGGTATCCGATCAGAGGGCAAAGTGGAACCCGGGGGTCCCGATGGAGAAGAACGTCAGGTACGGGATCACGAACGAGTAGCCCGGACCGCGGAAGAAGATACCAACGAACGTGACGAACAGCCCGAGACCGGCGAACAGGGAGAACAGCACGACGGCCGTCTTCCGCTCCGAGGGCCGCGTGGCCAGGATGTTGCCGCGGTCGATGTAGGGCACGAGCGCCCCACCGACGAGCACGAAGGTCGGGACGAGCACGCCCGCGACCGTCGGGTGGAAGTACGCCAGCAGCTCCTGCAGGCCGAGGAAGTACCACGGCGCCTTCGCGACGGCCGGCGTGACGTTGCCGTTCGCGAGGTCCTCGAGCGGCGCGTTCACGAACAGGCCCATCAGGAGCAGGAAGATCGACATCAGGCCGGCGGCGAGGAACTCGATCGTCAGCAGGTGCGGCCAGGTCATGACCGTGTCGTCGGGTTCCTTCTGGACCCGCACCACGGCGTCCTGCTTGACCAGCGCGAGCAGCCGGTACGGCCGCGCCGACATCGGCACGCGCTGCTTGTCGATCTCCGTCCGCCGGGCGGGATCGACCGGGAGGACGACCCGGCCCTCGGTGGGCTGCTTGGTGTCGGTCTGCTCGGGATAGGGGCGCCAGCGTGCAGCCTCGGACCTCGGAGCAGCGGCGCCGACCTGATGCCACCGCCGTCCTTGCGGATTCTCCAGAAGTGGACGGCCAGGAAGATCGCCGCCACTAATGGGAACACCATGATGTGGAGCACGTAGAACCGCAGCAGCGTGTTCTGGCCCACCTCGATCCCGCCGAGGAGCAGGAGCTTCGACGGCGTGTTGAACAGCGGGGCGTAGCCGGCCATGTTCGTGCCGATCGTGATCGCCCAGTAGGCGATCTGGTCCCACGGGAGCAGGTAGCCCGTGAAGCTGAGCATGATCGTGAGGAACAGGAGCACGACGCCGACGACCCAGTTGAACTCGCGGGGCGGCTTGTAGGCCCCGTGATAGAAGACCCTCATCATGTGCAGGAAAACGAAGAACACCATGAGATGGGCGGCCCATCGGTGGATGTTCCTCGTCAACAGGCCGAAGACGACCCGGCTCTGGATGTCGAGGATGTTCGAGTACGCCTGGGTGTCCGACGGGACGTAGAAGAACATCAGGTAGACGCCCGTCACCGTGAGCACCAGGAACAGGAAGAACGACAGGCCGCCGAGGCAGAACGTGTACGCGAAGCGCACGGCGTGCTGGCGGACCCGCACGGGGTGCAGGTGCAGGAACACGTTGTTCATGACCGCGTACGCCCGCGACCGCTCGTCGTCGGGGTACGCGTTGCGGAAGATCGACCGCCAGACCGGGCTGCGCCGGATCGACTGGTCTACCCGCTCAAGGAAGCTCACCTGGCTCCTCCTGCCACGCCGGCCGTCCCGGCGAGCTGGGCATCACGGTACGACTCCTTGTAGAGCCGCCCGTCGCTCGAGATCTCCTGGAGCTCGAACCGCTCCATGGTGATGGCATCGAAGGGGCAGCGCTTGACGCACAGGGCGCAGCGGATGCAGCGCTCCTCGTCGAGGATCATCGCGCCGCCCTGCGACCACCCGTAGGCCTCCTCGACCTCGGGCAGCAGGCCCTCGGTCTTGAGCTGGTTGACGTCCACCATGTGGATCACGCCCTCGGGGCAGACGTCGGCGCAGGCGCCGCACAGCACGCACCGGAACGGGTCGAACCAGATGTTGTAGTTGCACATGAGGCAGCGCGTGGACTCGGCGACCGCGGCCGTCGCGTCGTAGCCGAGCTCGACCGGCGTCGTGAAGTTCACGGACGGGTCCGTGGACGGCATGCGGTCCGGGAGCGGCGCCATCGGGATGTGCTGGCGCGGCAGCACGTCGTACAGCTCGGGCATGTCGTGGCGCCAGGAGCTGGTGATCTTGACGTTGGGGTCGACGGTGACGTCGGTGCGGCCGGCGAGGTAGCGGTCGATGGCGTACGCGCACTTCTTGCCGTGGCCGGCGGACTCGATCAGGGTCGTCGGGCCGGTGACGAAGTCGCCGCAGGCGAAGACGCCGCGGACGTTCGTCGCGTAGGTCGCCGGGTCCACCTTGAGCCGGCCGCGGTTGACCTCGAAGCTCGCCTCGACGGGCAGGAACGAGAGGTCCGCCGCCTGCGACACGGCCGGGATGACGGTGTCGGCCGGGACGATGAACTCGGAGCCCTCGATCGGCACCGGGGAGCGCCGGCCGGAGGCGTCGGGCTCGCCGAGCTTGTTGCGGATGAACTTGACGCCGGTGAGGTGGCCGTCCTCGCCGATCAGCTCGACCGGGCTGACGAGGAACTCGAGCCGCACGCCCTCGCGCTCGGTCTCGCCCAGCTCCTCCTCGTCCACGACGAGCTCGGAGCGGGTGCGGCGGTAGGCGATGGTCACGTTCTCGGCGCCGTAGCGCAGGCTCGTGCGCGAGCAGTCCATGGCGGTGTAGCCGCCGCCGATGACGACGACGTTGCGCCCGACCGTCATCTCCTGGCCGAGGTTGGCCTTCTTCATGTAGTCGACGCCGTACTGCACGCCGTCGAGGTCGGCGCCCGGGACGTCGAGGTAGACCGGGTTCATGGCGCCGGCCGTGATCGCGATCCCGTCGTAGTCGCGCTGGAGCTCGTCGAACGTGATGTCGATGCCGATGGTGGTGTCGAACACGAACTTCACGCCCAGCCGCTCGACCAGGCGGACGTCCATCTCGATCGCCTCGCGCGGCAGCCGGAAGGCCGGGACGCCGACGAGCATCGTGCCGCCGCCGAAGGGCAGGCTGTCGAAGACCGTGCACTGGTAGCCGCGGGTCGCGAGCTCGCGCGCGACGGCGAGCCCGGCCGGTCCGGCGCCCACCACGGCGACGCGCTCGGCGCGCGGGGTGATCGCGGGCATCACGTCGGGGATCCCGGAGGCCTCGTGCCACTCCACGAGGAACCGCTTCATGGCCCGGATGGCCAGCGGCCGGTCGATGTCGCCGCGCCGGCAGGCCCGCTCGCAGGGCGCCGAGCACACGTACGAGCACATCGCGGCGACCGGGTTCGGCTCGCGCGACAGGATGTATCCCTCCTCGAACCGCCCTTCGGCGGCGAGGTTGAGATACCCCCGGCAGTTCGTGCCGACGGGGCAGGCTTCCTGGCACTCGATGTTGCACTGGAGCCAGGAGGCATCCACGGGCTGGACGAGGAATTCCTGGGTCGGGTCGATGGCCACGAAGTGGACGTGCCTTTCCTGCGGGTGCGGGGCAGGGCGACGGGAACCACGGCGCAGCGTGTCGCCGTGCTCCGGAATTTATCAAGCCGTGGCTGCACGTGCACACCGTCGCGGGTCGCCGTCGCGGCGTCGCGACGGCCCGATCGTGTTGACGCACGCAGGAGGCGCAGCTACGCTGGGCGCCACGCACGGCCCCGACTTCCTCACGCGCGGGGCAGGCAAGGAGGTCCGTGAGCCCGTCCGAGATCGCCTTCCTGGCCCTCGGCATCGTCCTCGGCGCGGCCATCGGTGCGGCGATCGTCGAGGCGGTCCGATCTCGACCGGCACCGCGGCGCGAGGTTCGGGTCACGATCTCGCCGAACTCCGTGGTGCCGCGCCGGAGCTCGACCCTCGCGGAGACGGCGGTCGGTGGGGACGCCCCGCGGATGCCCGGATCGCCCGAGGACGCGGCCTGGTTCGAGGTCCCCGCGGCCTCCTACATCGCCGCCACGCCACCGGCTCGCTCGCCCGCCGGCGCGGCCGTCTTCGACCGAACGCGTGTTCTATCGGATCCGGCGACCATCCCGTCGAGCGCCGTCGCCGTCCCCGTCGACCGGGGCAACGGGACGGCGCCCGGCCGCCTCGGCGCGGCGCCGGCCCCATCGGGCTCCACGCCGGGCGGCTCGTCCACGGGCGGCTCGTCGCCGGCCGCGCCCGTCCCAGCCATCGGCGCCGCCCTCGACACCACGACCCGGTCCCGGCGCGGCGTCCGGCCCCGGCCGCACGCTGCCGGGCGGCGCGGTCGCGGTCCTCGACCCGCTCGATGAGCAGGACGCCCCGGCCGGCGTCCGTCCCCGACAGCCGTCAACGCTCGCGCCGCTCGTGATCGCGCCCGCGGCCGTCGGGATCGCCATCCTCGGCGGCCGGGACGGCACGGCGGCCGGGACGACCCCCAGGGCGATCGACCCGGTCGACCAATCGTCGACCTCGGGGCCGCCCGACGCGGGCGCCGCCGCGACCTCCGCCGATCCGGCGGCCGACCCGTGCGCCGCGAACCGCGTGCTCGCCGACGAGCGCTGCGCGGTCGCCGCGACCGCGGCCGACCAGGCACGCGTCGCCGCAGAGGCGCTGCGCGACGCGCAGCGCGCGTACGACACGCTGCGCGAGCGCGTGGAGCGCGCCCAGGCCGAGGGCGACCCGCGGGCGCTCGCGGCCGGCAAGGACCAGCTCCACCGCCAGTTCCGCGCGGCGACCGCGCTGGCCCGCTCGGCGGACGACACCGAGGCCGCCGCCCGCGAGTGGCTGACCCAGATCAACGACCTCAACGTCCGCGCCCGCGACGCCCTGCGCCTCGCCGAGGCCGGATCCGCCGAGCTGCGCGCCGCGCTGCCGCGGCTCGAGCGCATGGGGGTGGAGGCCGACGCCGCCCGGATCAGCGCGGCCAACGCCGAGGTCGCCTGCCGCGAGGCCCAGTCGCAGCTCGCGGCGTGCGAGGAGGCGGAGGTCCTGGCGCGCCGGCAGCAGGAGGCGCCGGATGCCGCGGCCGCATCGGCCACCCTGGTCGACGACGACGCAGGACCGTCCGGCATCCCCGGCGACGGCGCCGGCAGCTTCGAGCGGCAGGTGCCGTGGACGCAGGAGGCGACGTTCGCCGGCTCGCCGGTCGTGGTGCGGATCCTGCGCGGCGACCGCGGGGCCCGGGAACGGCTGGTCGCCGCGCTCGGGGCGGGCGACGCCGAGGCCGAGCGGGCGTGGCAGACACGGATCGCGGGGCTGGTCGGCGCGATCACCGGACGGGCCATCGAGGACGGCTACCTCGACATGCCCGAGGACGACACCTTCTGGTCGATGTTCCCGCCGCGCGAGGCACGCGAGATCGTGGCCGCGCTGTCGGCGCTCGGCTTCCGCTTCGACGGCGCCGGCGGGTTCGCGGACGAGCGGGTCCCGGCCCAGCGCGACCTCTCGCTCGCCGTCGGCTACGCGGGCCTCGACCGGATGCGGATCCGCAACTGGCCGCGCGAGCAGGAGCTGGCCGAGCTGTACCGCAACGCGGACGTCGCCGCCGACGAATGGCTCGCCCACAACGCCGGCGACCTGACGCTGGGCGAGATGGTGGACGCGCTCGGTCCGCGAGCCGGCAACCTCGCCGACGTGTGGAACGCCTGGGGCCGGGTCCGGCCGCTGCTGCTGTCCGCCGACTGAGGCTCAGGCCCCGGCTGCGGCCTCGGCCGACTCGGCGGCCTCGGCCGCATCGGCCGGCTCGTCGTCCTCGTCGATCACGATGACCCGCAGCGCCTCCGCCGCATCGACGCCGATCACGGCGCCCTCCTCGCGGGCCCAGTCGCGGATCCGCGCCTCGAGCTCGTCGGGCTTCCGGATCTGGCTGGCGTGGGCGCGAAGCGCGTCGATCTTGACGCCGATCGTGGCCGTCACGTCGACCCACGCCGTCGACTTGCCCGACCAGAACAGGTACAGCCGCCGGACCCGGTGGGGCTCGAGCCCGTCGCGGGCGAGCCACGGGAACGCCATGCCGTTGCGGGCCGCCGGGTAGACGGCGTCGACCGCCGCGATCCCGGCCGCGCGATGGTCGACGTGGTTCACGCCGCCGTCGTCGTGGAACACGTTCTCGGGGTCCACGGCGAGGACCGCGTCCGGCCGGAAGGTCCGGATCTCGCGCACCAGCTGTTCGCGCAGGGCCAGGTCGTTGGCGAGGGCCCCGTCGGGCTGGTGGAGGAACGAGACGCCGTCGTACCCGACGATCGCCGCGGCGGCCCGCTGCTCCTTCTCGCGCAGCGCCGCGAGCTCGAGCGGGTCGGTGCGCCAGTCGTCCGCGCCGGCGTCGCCGCTGGTGCAGCACACGAGCCACCCGTGCGAGCCCTCGGCGATCCAGCGCGCCGCGGTGGCGGCCGGCCCGAAGTCCGCGTCGTCGGGGTGGGCGACGATCACCATGAACCGCGCCGGCCGCCAGTCGTGGGGCGCCGGCGTCGCCGGGTCAGCCACGGCCGTGGGCCTCCGGCAAACCGGCCGTCACGAGCGCCGCGGGACCGATGTTCGTGCGCGATGACGGAAAGGGCGTTGTGCTAGATTTCCGATTGAGGCTTCGCTCGTCTCCCCCCACGGGCGAAGCCTCTTTCGTTGCCCCGCAAACGCCCCGCAACACGCTCAGCCGGCCTGCCCGGCGCGCTCGGCACGGGCCGCCTCGAGCGCTTCGAGGACCTGGGCCGCGTGGCCGTCGGCCTTGACCTTCGGCCAGGCGCGGGCGATCCGTCCGTCGGGATCGACGAGGTAGCTCGACCGCACGATCCCCCAGTACTTCTTCCCGTAGTTGTTGCGCTCCTGCCAGGCGCCGTACGCGTCGGCGACGGCGTGGTCCTCGTCGGAGAGGAGCGTGAACGGGAGCCCGAACTTGGCGCGGAACGCCGCATGGCTGCCCGAGCCGTCCGGGCTGACGCCCCAGATCTCGGCGTCCAGGCCGTTGATGTCGTCGTGGAGGTCGCGGAACTGGCACGCCTCGGTGGTGCAGCCGGGCGTGTCGTCCTCCGGATAGAAGTACACGACGGTCCAGCTGCCGGATCGGTCGGCGAGCCGATGGATGGTGCCGGTCTCGTCGGGTAGCGCGACCGCGGGTGCCCGGTCGCCGGCCTGCGGGGTGCTCATGGCTCCGAGGATAGTCCCCCATCGGTATCCGACGCCTCGATGACCAGGAGCCGCCCGCCGCGGACGGCGACGGCGGCGTCCGGCCCGATCACGACGTTCGAGAGGCCGCGCGCCGGACCGGTCAGCAGGGGCTCGTCGTGGAGGGGATAGCGCAGGCCGGTCGTCGTGACGCCCTCGACGTCGCCCCCGAACGGGAGCAGCGAGACGATCGAGCCGGTTCGGCCGACGAGGCGTCGCCGGGCGACGCCCCCATCCGGGGACGGCGCCGTCAGCAGGGACACGCGCGCCCGCTCGTCGAGCAGGACGGCCGGGATCCCGGCCAGCGCGGGCAGCGCGAGGAGCCACACGTTGGCGAGGGCATGGTCGAGGCGCGGGCCGCCGAGGGCGCCGAGGACCGTGACGGACGTCGCGCCGATCCGGACGGCCTCGATGACGGCGAGCTCCGTGTCGGACTCGTCCTTGGCGACCGTCGCCCGCACGATCCGGACGCCGGACGCGGCGGCCTGCGCGACCCGCGCCGGGTCGGCGGAGTCGAGGTCGCCGACGATGCAGGTCGGCGCGAGGCCGAGGGCATCGGCGTTGGCGAGGCCGCCGTCTGCCGCGACCACGGCGGCGATCTCCGCGGCCCACCCCGGCCACGCGGCGTCGAGCGCGGATCGGGCCGGCACGTCGCCGCCCGCGACGACCACGACATGGCGCGCCGATCGAGGTTCCACGGGCGCGATCCTACCCCGCCGGACGCCGGCTCCCGGGCGGGCCTCATGTAGACTCGCCGCCGTGCCCGAACCCCCGTATCCGGCCCAGATCCAGCGCGTCGTCGACGCCGCGGCCCGCAAGGGCGTGACCCTCGACGTCCGGGTGTTCTCCGAGTCCACGCACACGGCCGGCGACGCCGCGGACGCCGTCGACGCCGAGCTCGGACAGATCGTCAAGTCGCTGGTCTTCGTGGCCCCGGCCGAGGGCGGCGCCCTCGAGCCCATCCTGTGCCTGGTCTCCGGCCCGAACCGCGTCGACCTCACCCGCCTGGCCGCGGTCACCGGCGAGCCGGACGTGCGACGGGCGACGGCGAACGAGGCGCGCGAGCTGACGGGCTTCACGATCGGCGGGATCCCGCCCATCGGCCACGTCCGGCCGATCCGGGTCGTGATGGACCCCGACCTCGGCCGCTTCCCGATCGTCTGGGCCGCCGCCGGCACCCCGACGGCGGTCTTCCCCGTGGCGCCCGGGACGCTGCGGATGCTCGCGAACGCCAACGTCGTGCAGATCGCCGAGGCCCACGAGCCCGCGCCCGACGCCGCGGCGGGTTCGCCCGGCGGCCAGGCGACGAGCGAGGCGGCGTCACCGGCCGCGGCGGACGAGTCGCCGTCACCCCAGAACGCCGGGGCCTGACCGCCGGTCGTGGTCGCCGCCCAGCCGCAGCACGCGGTCATCTCGTTCCCCGGCGGCCTCCGGGCGAGCCTTCGCTGGGTGGGCAGCGGCGGCGCTGCGGCGATCTTCGCCCTGACGGAGGTCGGCGGACCGCTGACCGACCTGGGCGAGCTCGCCGGCCCCGATCCGGACGCCCGCTGCCGGGCCGAGATCCGCGTCGAGACGCCGGCCGGCCCGTGGACCGTCCGCCTCGCGTCGACGATCAGCGACCAGCCCGAGGGCATGCTCTGGGACACCGAGGGGCTGCTCGTCGTCAAGTACGGCTTCCACGCGTACGGGTTCGTCGCGCGCACGGGCGAGCTGCGGTGGAGCCATCGCTCCGCGTCGCCGATCCTGGCGGTGCTCGGGTCGTCGCGGCTGGCCCACGTCATCGTCCAGGCCGAGGTCGAGACGTTCGCGCTCGAAGCCGACGGCGAGGTCGCCTGGCGGGTCGCGCACTCGGACGTCGTCACCGCGGTCGAGCTCGTCGGCGGGCGGCTGGTGCTGACGAGCTTCGACGGGCAGGTCCGGGCGCTCGATCCACGGACGGGGCGCTCCTCCGCCTGACCACGGTCCCGGTGGACGCTTGGTGGACAACTCGTCGGCCGCCCGGCCCGCAGTCGTGGATAACCCCGTTGACCACGCGCTCGCGCGTCCCGTAGCGTGGAAGGCAGCCCGAAGGGGCCGAGCGATGCTAACGGCGGCGATCACATCAACGCCCACGCGTCGAGTAGGTTCCTTCGGGCTAATGATTCCCCTCGCCGGCAGCGCGGGCCGGGTCGCCGGCCGACGGCCGCTATCATCCCGGCGTGCTTCCCACGGTCCTCGTCCTGGTCGGCCTCGCGCTGCTCGGGATCGCCTGGATCCTGCTCCGCTCCATCGGTGACAACGCCCGGGTCGGGCGGATCCTCGCGGCGACGCCGGTGGTCCCCGTGGCCCGCGCGGTCGAGATCGCCCGGGCCGGCCAGGCCCGCTACGTCGCGATCTCCGGCCGCATCGACGCGGAGGACGAGTTCGAGGACGAGCATCACCGGCCGCTCGTCTACCGCCGGACCCGGCTCGAGTCCCGGACGGGCAAGGCCTGGACCCCGATCGAGGACAACCGCCAGGTCATCGCGTTCGAGATCGTGGACGGCCTCGACCGGATCTCCGTCGACGCCGATGCGCTGGACGTCGGCCTCGTGGCCGTCTCCCGCGAGTCGGAGGGCACGGCCGCGGACGTGCCGGACCTCGTGCCGGCCGACCTCCCGCCCGACACGCCGGTCCGGCTGCGGATCGAGCAGCTGAGCAGCATCGACCACGTCGTCGCGTGCGGCATGCCGGTCCTCGGCGACGGTGGCGTGGCGATCCTCCGTCCCGGCCTGCGGCGACCGCTGATCGTGTCCACGCTCGATGGCCCGGAGGCGATGCGGCTGCTGGCGGTCGATCATCGCGGGACCACGCGGGCGGTCGCCGTCCTGATGGCCGTGGGCGTCGCCGCGGCCGCCGTGGGCCTGATCTGGTGGGTCGTCGATGCGGTGGCCTGACCTGCGTGGCGTGGCGCCGGCTGGCCGCCGCGGCGGGCGCGGCCGTCGCGACCGTCCTCGCGTTCCCGCTCGCCGCGTTCGGAGCGACGCCGGTTCCCACGGCCGTGGCGGCCGGCGACCCGCGCAGCTCCGGCCAGGGTCCCGGGCTCGTCGGCGACCCGCTGACGGCGATCCTCGTCGTCGCGGCGATCGCGGTCCTGAGCATCGGCGCAACGCTGCTCTACGTCCGGATGACCGCACCCGGTGCCGACCGACACCGATCCTGACCGCGTCGCGGCGCGCCTCCGGGCGCCCGGACGCGGACGCGCGTCGCGCAGCGAACGAGACCCGGCCGACGGCAGGCCCGCGAGCATGGCCCATTCGTCCTGGAAGGCAGCAGGACCCGATCGATGGGTAGATCGGGCTATTGGCAACTCTTGTGAAGTGGTGGAAAGTCAGGGCACCAATCCGGCGCCACAAGGAACGGCTCCACACCAGCAATGCTTGCCAAATCCCACATTCCGCCAACCGGCGCCCGGGCTCCCCGCCCGGGCGATGCGACGTTGTCGGTGACGAAGGCGGCGCACGTGCTGGGGGTGCATCCGAACACGATCCGGGCCTGGAGCGAGGCCGGCCGGCTCCGCTACTACCGGATCAACGATCGCGGCGACCGTCGCTACCGGCTCGTCGACCTGCAGCGGTTCCTCACGGCGGCGGCGTCGGACACCCCGGCCGGGGTCGCCGAGGCGAGCATGCCCAACCGCTCGCTCCGCCGCGTCGCGGACCTGACGGAGCGGACGCTCAGCGACTCGGCGGCCGGCGTCGACCTCCTCGCGGACCTCGCGGAGATCGCGTCCTTCCCGAGCGGCATGGACTCGGCGCTCGACGAGGCGTGCCACCGCGTCCGGGTCGCGACCGGCGCCGCGCTGGTCGGCATCTGGGAGCTCCGGCCAGGCGGCCTGGTCTCGAGGGCGACCGACGTCGAGGGGCCCGGCATCACCGCCGGGCGCACGGTCCCGCCGGGACGCAACCTGTTCTCCGAGGCCCTCGAGTCGCCCGAGCCGATCCACGCCCGGCCCGGCACCGACGACCCGGCGCCGATCCTCGGCATGGGCACCGACGAGCTCGTCGTCCGCATCCCCGGCGGCGAGCATCCGTGGGGGATCCTGGTCATCGCGGGCGCCGTCGAGCTCGGCCGTGACGACGGCCACCGGCTGGCGCGCGCGATCGCCCGGACCCTGGGCGTCCTGATCCAGGGCGTCAACGCCACCGAGCAGGCCAGCAGCCGGCTCCGGCGCGCGGAGGCGCTGCGCCGCGTCGCGACCGACCTGACCTCGCGGCTCGACGTCGGCGACGTCGTCCGCGACCTCGGCGACCACGCCCGCGTGCTGTTCGGCGCCGACCGCGTCGCCGTCGTGCTGCGCGACAACGAGGGCCGGGTCTCCTCGCCCGGCGGCACCGGCTTCTCCGACGCGTTCCTCGAGGCGGCCCGCCAGGTCGAGATGGACCGCCTCGGCCTCCGCGAGCTGCCGTCGCGCCGCCCGACCGTCCTCGTGGGCCCCGACACGCCCCGCTCGGGGTCGCCGATCCGGGCGGCGGCCGTGCAGGAGGGCGTGGACACGCTGCTCTCCGCCCCGCTGGTCGACGGCCACGAGGTGCACGGCATGCTGTACCTCGCCCACGACCGGCCCCACCGCTGGCGCCAGATCGACCTCGACAGCGCCGAGGCCCTCGCGGGCGACGCCGCCATCGCCGTGCGGTCCGCGCGCACCTTCGGCCGGATGGCGACCTGGACGGCCCAGCTCCAGTCGATCCAGCGGCTCGGGTCGCGGCTGTCGGGCCTGACGGACGTCCGCGAGATCGGGCACGCGATCGCCACCGAGCTGCGCCAGCTCATCGACTACCACAACGTCCGCGTCTACCGGACGCACGGCGAGGACCTCGTCCCGGTCGCCATGCTGGGCCACGGCGCCGTCTACTCCGACGAGACGGTCGAGAACCTGCGGGTGGCGGTCGGCGAGGGCGTGACCGGCTGGGTCGCCAAGTACCGCGTGCCGCAGCTCGTCGACGACACCGCGAACGACCCGCGCGCGATCACGATCCCGGGATCCGAGCCCGACATCGACGAGTCGATGCTGCTGGCCCCGATGGTCCACGAGGGCGCAGTGCCTCGGCGTGCTCGTGCTCTCGAAGCTCGGGCTGCGCCAGTTCACCGAGGACGACCTGCGGCTGCTCGTGATCTACGCCTCGTTCGCGGCCCAGGCGATGACCAACGCCGACGCCACGGCCCGCCTCAAGGAGCAGTCGAGCGCGCTCGAGCGCCAGCTGGCCGCCCAGCGCGAGCTGCTGCGCACGACGGAGTCGATCCTCACGACCCTCGACCAGCGCGCGGTGCTGGAGCAGATCACCGACCGGCTCGGCGACCTGATCCACTGCGACAACATCGCCATCGAGGTCGTCGACCGCGGCGCGGGCCACCTCATCCCGCTCACGGCCCGCGGCGTCCACGCCGAGGCGTACATGGCGTCGTGGGAGCCGGGCGAGACCGGCATCGCGACCTGGGTCGTCGAGCACAACGAGCCGGTCCTGATCGCGGACGAGAAGGCCGACGACCGCGTCAACCACTTCCGCGACACGGGCGTCATCGACGGCAGCCTGATCGTCGTGCCGTTGCTCGGCCCGGCGGGCGCGATCGGCGTGCTGACGCTGGAGCGCCTCGGCGACGCCACCGGCTTCGACGAGCAGGAGTTCGAGCTCGTCAAGCTGTTCGCCGCGCAGGTCTCGATCGCCCTGCGCAACGCCGAGATCTTCCGGGAGGCCGAGGTGCGCGCCCGGACCGACGACCTCACCGGCCTGAACAACTACCGGACCTTCCGCGACTGGCTCGCGCGGAGCGTGGCCGCAGCCGAGCCGTTCGGCCTCGTGATGGTCGACCTCGACGAGTTCAAGACGGTCAACGACACCTTCGGCCACCAGGCGGGCGACCGGCTGCTGCGCGAGATCGCGGGCGCCCTCAAGGCCGGCGCGCGCGACACCGACGCCGTGTTCCGCTACGGCGGCGACGAGTTCGTCATCGCCCTGCCGCGCAGCGACGCGGAGGGCCTGCGGACGGTCGCCGAGCGCATCCGGAGCGCCGTCGCCGGCGTGGGCGGCGAGGGAACCACCTGGCGGGCCGGCGACGTCGTCGTCGCGGCGTCCGTCGGGACCGCCTCGTTCCCGGCCGACGGCGAGACCGCCGAGGACGTCCTGCTCGCGGCCGACCGGGCGTGCTTCGTGGCCAAGCGAAGCGGGCGGGGCCGGATCGCGTCCGCGTCCGAGGGCCTCGCGCTCGCCGGCGAGTTCACGCTCTCGGAGCCGACCCCGGTCGATCCGCCGAGCGCCTCGGCCGCCTGAGCCGCGCGCCTCCGGCCGACCCGCCGTCACCGGCCGTCGCGAACCTGCGTCACAATCGGCCTCTCGGGGAGGCGCTCGTGAACAGGTCGCATCATCGCGCTCGAGCCAGGCTCGGGATCGTCGCCGCCCTCGTCTGCCTCGGGGTCGCCATCGCCGCGTGCCTGCCGGCGTCGATCCGCACGACGCCCGTCGCCCCCTCCCCGACCGCCGCACCGACCGCGCCCGCCGGATCCCACCCCGACCCCGGGCCGCCCACGCCCACGCCGGGTCCCACGTTCCGTGCCTACAAGGTCGTCGCCGGCGACACGATGACCCGGATCGCCCGCAAGTTCCACACGTCCACCCGCAGCCTGTCGTACTGGAACCGCGTGAAGTACCCGACGCTGGATCCCGAGAACGCCCACTACAACGCCGACCGCGTGGAGCGCGGCTGGATCCTCCAGCTGATCCCGAACCACGAGTACGTGCCCCCGCCCGACGACGGCGAGACCGGGATCCAGGTCACGCCGACGCCCGACGACGACATCGACGCGACCGACAGCCCGTCGCCGGGCCCGTCCGGGAGCGCGTCGCCGGGCGCCTCGTAGGGCCGGCGACACCGCCGCTATCCTCCGGGCATGCCGCCTGCCGCCGGGTCGCCCCGGGTCGTCGTGACGCTGATGGTCGCCGCGGACCAGCCCGACCCCGACAACGCCGCGCGCCGCAACCGCCTGTACCTCGACGCCGTCGAGCGCCACGGCGCGACGCCCGTGCCGCTGGACGCCTCGACCCCGCCGGACGAGCGTGAGCGCGCCCTGGCGGCGATGGACGGCCTGCTGCTGAGCGGCGGCGCCGACGTCGACCCCGTCGCTCTACGGCCAGGCGGTCGACGGCGCGCGCGGGATCGAGACCGGCCGCGACGCGCTCGAGCGGGCGGCATGGGACGCGGCCGAGGCGCGGGGCGTGCCGGTCCTCGGGATCTGCCGCGGCCTCCAGGCGATGAACGTGTTCGCGGGCGGGCGGCTCCGCCAGCACGTCGACGGGCATGCCGGCCCGGGCTGGGGCCACGGCGAGGCGCTGACCCATCCGCTTCGCCTGATCCCGGGCACCCGCATGACCCGGATCCTGTATCCGGCGAACGTCGGCGGGGGCGTGCTGACCGTGAACAGCTACCACCACCAGGGCGTGCTGCGCGCGGACCTCGCACCGCGGTTCGCGGCGAGCGGCGTCGCGGCGTCGCCGGACGGCGAGCTCGTCGAGGCCTTCGAGTCGACCAGCGGCCCGTTCCGGATGGCCGTGCAGTGCCACCCCGAGCGCACCGAGTCCACGCCGCGGGCGTTCGAGGGGCTGTTCGCGTTCTTCGTCGCCGCGTGCCGGGGGCCCGCCGCGGGCCGCTGACCTCGCCGAGGGGCGCTAGAGCCGGCCCGCTTCGATGATCCGGTTGAGGAACTGCCGCGTGCGCGGCTCCTGGGGGTCCGAGAAGATCCGGTCCGGCGGGCCCTGCTCGAGGATCCGGCCCGCGTCGAGGAAGCACACCCGGTTCGCGATGTCCCGCGCGAAGCCCATCTCGTGGGTCGCGAGGACCATCGTCATGCCGCCCGCGGCGAGCTCGCGGATCACGTTGAGGACCTCGACGACGAGCTCCGGGTCGAGCGCCGACGTCACCTCGTCGAGCAGCAGGATGTCGGGGCCCATCGCGAGGGCCCTGACGATCGCCACCCGTTGTTGCTGGCCGCCCGACAGCCGGTCGGGGTAGTCGGTCGCCTTGTCGGCGAGCCCGAACCGCGTCAGCAGCTCGTGCGCCTCCGACTCGGCCTGCGACCTCGACCGCCGGAGGACCTTGCGGGGCGCGAGGGAGACGTTGTCGAGCACCGTCATGTGCGGGAACAGGTTGTACGCCTGGTACACGATGCCGATCCGGCGGCGGATCCGGTCGACCTTGACGCCCTTCGCCGTGATCTCCTCGCCCTCGATGCGGATCCGGCCGGCGTCGATGGGCTCGATCAGGTTCACGCAGCGCAGGAGCGTGGACTTGCCGCTCCCCGAGGCCCCGATCAGTGCGACGACCTCGTGCTCGGCGACGTCGAGGTCGATGCCCCGGAGGACCTCGAGCGCACCGAAGGACTTGTGCAGGCCCTCGATCGAGAGGGCGGGCACGCCGTCCGTCACAGGGCACCGCCCATGCCGCGGATGCCGGGCTGCTCCTGGGCACGCGTGCCGGCCCCGCCTGTCCGCCGATCCTTCTCCCGTTTGAGGAGATAGTCCACGAACCGCGCGACCGGGATCGTCAAGACGAGAAAGATCAGCGACGTGGCGAAGTAGGGCGTGAAGTTGAACGTGGCCTGTTGGAGGATCGAGGTCTCCCGGAAGATCTCCACGACGCCGATGGTCGACACGAGGACGGTGTCCTTCTGGAGGCCGATGAAGTCGTTGAGCAGCGGGGGGATCACGCGCCGCACGGCCTGGGGCAGCACCACGAACCGGAGCCCCTGCCAGTGGGAGAGGCCGAGCGACCGCGCCGCGGCCGCCTGGCTCGGGTGGATCGAGTCGATGCCCGAGCGGTAGACCTCGGACACATACGCGGAGTACACGAGCGTCAGTGCGACCACGGCCCAGAAGAACTCGTCGGTGGGCACCCCGGGAATGCGAAGGGCGGGGATGCCGAAGCCCAGGACGAAGATGATCAGCAGCCCCGGCAGCGCGCGGAACACGTCGACGTAGATCGTCGCCATCAGCCGGACGGGAAAGAACACGGGGCCCGAGAGGCTGCGCAGCAGGGCGATCACCAGCCCGAAGACCAGGATCAGGACCTCGGCGATCAGGAACAGCCGGACGGTCACCAGGAGCTTGCTCAGCAGCTTGGGCAGCGAGTCCCAGAAGATCGGCCCGTTGAGGAAGGTCTCCTGGAACCGCGGCCAGCCCTCGGCGTTGACGACGACATACCCGATCAGCCCGAACACGATCACGGTCGACACGACCGCGATCAGCAGGGACCGCGTGCCTTCTCCGCCGAGCCCGACGCGCGGCCGCCGAGGTCGTTCGGGCGGGAGATCCGCCCCCGCCACCGGCTGGGCCGCGTCCGGGCCCATGGGTCAGGGCTGGAAGACGGGGGCGTCCGCCTTGTCGGCGAGCCACTCCTGCGTGATCGCGGCGAGCTTGCCGTTGTCGGTGATCGTCTTGATGGCGGCGTTCACGCACGCCGTCAGCGGGCTGTCCTTGTCGAGCGCGACGCTGAAGTGCTCCGCGTCGGCGCCGGGCGCGAACTGGCCGACGATGACGCCGTCGTCCAGCTGGGCCGACGTCATGTAGAACGCGGTCGGCAGGTCGACGACGATGCCGTCGATCTGGCCGTTCTTGAGCGCCTCGATCGCGGCGTCGTTGCTGTCGTAGACCTTCGCCTCCTTGGTCGGGGCGATGACGTCGGTGATGGTCTTGAGGCTGGTCGTCCCGACCTGCGCCCCGAACTGGAAGTCCTTGAGGGCGGCGATGCTCGTCACGCTCGAGACCTTGTTGTCCTTGAGCGCGACCAGGGCCTGCGCGACGTCGTTGTAGCCGTCGGACAGGTCGACCGCCTGGGCCCGCTCGGGGCTGTACGAGACCTGCGTCAGGTAGATGTCGAAGTCCTTGGGACCCGGCTGGATCGCGTTGTTGAACGGGGTCACGACCCAGGTGACGGCGTCCTTCGCGAAGCCCATGGCGTCGGCGATGGCGTAGGCCGTCGCGGACTCGAAGCCCATGCCGTTGGTCGGGTCGCCGAGCTCCCACGGGTCGGGGTTGTTCTCGGACGGCTGGAAGTACGGCGGGTAGGCCGGGTTGTCGGCGCCGATGGTGAGCTTGCCCGCGGTCTTGAGCGTCAGGTTCTCGGGCGCGCAGGCGTCGGGGGTCGGCGACGGGGTGGCGGGCGCGACCGACGCGACCGTGGGCGCCGGGGTGGGCGCGGCGGTGGGCGCCGGGGACGGCGACGCGGCCCCCGTGGTGCAGGCCGCGGCGAGGACGGCGACGAAGGCGAGGGCGCTGACGCCCTTCACGGTGCGCATGAGTGGTCTGATCTCCTCCAGAAACGGTACCGGCGGCAGTGTAGCGGGCGAGCGCGCCGGCCGATCAGCGACGGCGGAGTTGCAGTCGCGTTCCCTCGACGAGCCCGAGCGCGGCGGCCGCCGATCCCTGGTTGACCGCGATGCACGCCCGCCCGTACGAGTCCTCGTACAGCAGCGGCTCGCCGGCCGCGACGACCCCGAACGTCCGCGCCCACGGCATCGGGAGCACGCGCCCGTCGTCGGTCGCGACCTCGAACGCCGCCCCGACCGGATCGCCGCCCGTCGCCGCGCGGACATCGTCCACCAGCGCCGACAGCTTCAGGTTGCCGAACGTGTCCTCGTAGATCACCTCGGTCGCCAGGCCGCCCTCGACGGCCATCGCCGCCGGGATCGGCGACGCGACGAGCTCGTCGGCGATCGCGCTGCCCAGCGACTCGAACGAGGCGCCACGGGCAAGGTGCGCGGCCGCGGGCGCGAACACGTCGCGGCCGTGGAAGGTGCTCGTGACGAGCGGCAGCCGGTAGGCGGGGTTCTCGAGCAGCCGCGCCTCCACGACGCCGCCGAGGCGCTCGGCCGCGGGCACGAGCAGCCCGTTGTCGGGGCCGATGAGCACGTCGCCGCGCGCGACGCGCAGGGCGATCGGCCGGCGCGCCGTCCCGACCCCGGGGTCGACGACCGCCACGTGGAACCCGAGCGGCGCGTACGGGAGCGCGCACCACAGCGCGAGGGCGCCGTCGCGGATCGCGTACTTGCGGATCTCGTGCGACAGGTCGATGACCTCGGCGTCCGGGCAGATGTCGAGGACGACGGAGCGGCAGATCGCCGCGGACACGTCGCGCAGCCCGAAGTCGGTGAGCAGCGTGACGACGGGTCGGCGGGCCATGGCCTCGAATGGTAGCGGCCGGCCGGGCGGCGACGGACGCCGGCGGCCGGCATCGAACGAACCCGCTTAACGACCGAAGCGACGCCGGGAGGAGACGGCGTCGCTTCGGAGGGTGGATCCGGACGCGGCGGGAGGAGGGAGAGACCGACGCGCCCGGCGAGCTGTTCGATGCGTGCCGCACCGTGGTGCGGTGCGCTGACTATGGGTTCGGTCGCGGGCGCTCACGATGACCCGTCAGTCAGGGGTGGGCGGGTACTTGCGGCCCGGGCGGTGGGTAGACTCCGCGACGTGCGCGTCCGGACGATCGAGCTGCGGATCCTTGCCATCGTGCTGGTCGTGCTGTGGTTCGCCGCGTTCGGCCTCGTGCTCGTCGGCTACCGGCCCGGCGGCCCGGTCGACGTGCTGGTGGGCATCGCGGCCGCCGGTCCGATCCTGATCGCGATCGCGGCCGTCGCGTGGCCGCCCGTCGCCCGCGGAGACCGGGCGTTCGCGGCGATCGCCTGGCTCGCGCTCGTGGCGATGCTGCTCCTGGTCCCCTCGATCGCCGGCCTGGTGACGCAGCTCGTCGGCCGCGGGCCGCAGACCCTGCTGCCGTCGTTCGAGGCGGCCTATCCGTGGCTCGTCGCGCTGTTCGCCACCGCGCTGTTCGCCGGCCTCGGGCTCGCCCGGCGGCGCCTCGGCGGCGCCGCCATCCGCCGGCGGCGCCTCGTGCTCGGGGCCGGGTTCGCGCTCCTGATGGTGCTCGTCACCGGTTCCCTGTTCAGCACCGTCGCCATCGTGAACGAGCTCGCCCTCGGCAACCGCTCCGCGATCGCGTCGCGGTTCGGCCCGACGGATCCGACGGCGGAGCCACCGCCGTGCAACGGCCGCCTCGTCGCCGGGACCACGGCCCGCCTCGGCCTGCAGCTCGACGGCACCGTCGACGACGCGCGCATCGGCCAGGTCGCCATCGACGGCATCCGCGACGGCGGCGACTTCCGCTGGACGGGGTTCGCCGCGACACACCTGCTGGTCGGCCAGGTCGGCGCGATGCGGACCGGCGGCAAGGCGTGGGAGCGCGCCCCGGGCACGGGCTGGATGCCGGCCCCGCTCGCGAACGTCGAGAACCGCGACCTCGACGTGCCCGTCGTGACCGAGGCCCTCACGCCCGCGAACCGCTCGGTTGCCGAGGACCACGGCCTCGCGTTCATCGAGGGCGCGCGGGCGCGCCACTGCCGCATCTCCGTCGACGGCGACACGCTGCGCCGGGCCGTGCCGGAGGTCGAGTTCCTGATCGGCCAGGCGGACATCTCGCGCTGGCGCGTCGACCTCGACTACTGGGTGTTCACCGACGGCGAGCTCGGCCAGGCGGACGGGCGCGCGACCGGGCCCGCCGGCGAGATCGTGCTCGACGCCCTGACCGCCGTCGTCCGGTTCCGCCTGACCGCCGTCGACCGCGGCCTCCCGGTGACCGTGCTCCCACCCGTGCAGTGACGAGGAGACCCGCCGCATGACCGACGACTGGGACGCCGACGAGCCGCCGGCCGGCGACGGCAACGAGCGCCTCGAGGTCAAGCGCGACCGCCTCGCGCGCCTGCTCGGCGTCCTGGCCGCGCTCCGTGCCGCGGGCGACGCCGGGATCCGCCCCTCCGAGATCGCGCGCCGGACGGGGATGTCGAAGCGGACCGTGTACCGCGACCTGCGCGCGCTCGAGAGCGAGCTCCGGTTCCCCGTGTGGAGCGAGGGCGGCCGGTGGGGCGTCGAGGGCGGGGCCTTCCTGCCGCCGCTGCGCCTGACGCTCCCCGAGGCGATGGCCGTGTTCCTGTCGGCGCGGCTCGTGACCCGCTACGCGGACAAGTACGAGCCGCAGCTGGCGTCGGCGTTCCAGAAGCTCGAGGAGGGCCTGCCCGAGGCGCTGCGCGAGCACGTCGAACGGACCCTCGACGACCTCGCGCGGCGGCGGGTCGACCCCGAGTTCAACCGCCACGTCGAGGACCTCACCCGCGCATGGGCGGATCGCCGGGTCGTGCGCTTCCGCTACGCGCCGGCGCGCTACGACGGCAACGAGCGCGAGCCCCGCTGGGCCGAGGTGCGCCCCTATCTGCTCGAGCCGTCGCTGGCGACGCACGCGCTGTACCTGATCGGCTTCGACGAGACGAAGGGCGCGCTGCGGACGTTCAAGGTCGAGCGGATCCTCGACCTGTCGCTCACCCCGCGGACGTTCGAGGCGCCCGAGGCGGGCAACCTCGAGGCGACGCTCCGGCGGGCGTGGGACATCATCGCCGACCAGCCGGAGACCGAGGTCGTCCTGCGCTTCGAGGCCCGGGTGAGCGCGCGGGTCCGCGAGGCGACCTGGCACCCGAGCCAGGAGGTCCGCGAGCTCGCCGACGGCTCGCTCGAGTGGCGGGCACGCGTCGCCGGCACCATCGAGATCCGCCTGTGGATCCTGTCCTGGGGCGACGAGGTCGAGGTGATCGCGCCGGCCGCGCTGCGCGACGACGTCGCCGGGACGCTCGATCGGGCGGCGGCCCGGTACGCCCGCGGGCCGGCGTCCGGCGCGCTGACGGGCCCGCCCGGAACGGCCCAGCGAGCGGGTTGTGCCGCATCGGGTAGGCTGGTGCACCCCGACACCGCCCCGTTTGTTCCGCCACCCCATCGGAGGGCCGCGACATCGCCGGATCGTCCTTCCGCGTCCCCCCGCTGCGTCGCCGGATCGGCCTCGTCGCGGCCGCGGCCATGGTCGCCCTGACCGCGCTCGGCGCCCATGCCGCGCCGGCCGCCGCCGCCGACACGCAGGCCGTGATGACGCAGGACACGCTGGCGTGGATCAACCGCGACCGCGAGGCGAAGGGCCTGACCAAGTACCGGCCGTGGGCGCCGCTGAACGCCATCGCCGCCGAGCGCGCCGCGAGCATGGCGAGCCGCGACCAGCTGTCGCACGACGCGGCCGGCGGGGACCTCGGCACCGCCTACGACCAGCGCGGGATCCAGTGGTACGGCTACGGCGAGATCATCGGCGAGTCGAACGCGACGTACGGCAAGGCGGCCGCCGCCTTCATCTACAAGCTCTGGAAGGGCAGCCCGCCGCACTCGGCGATCCTGTTCAGCAGCCACTACAACTACATCGGCATCGGCTTCGCGTACCGCCCGAGCAACGGCACGACGTGGGCGTCGATCGTCTTCGCCGACTCGAAGGACCACACGGCGCCGCTCGTCGCGCGCACCACGAAGCGTGTCGCGCGGCCGGACCGTGACGTTCGCCTGGCGCGGCCACGACCGCGTGCTCCAGACCCGCGAGGCGGGCTTCGGCAGCTTCGACGTCGAGTACCGCGTGGACGGCGGCGCGTGGCGGATGATCCGCAACAACACGCAGGCGACGTCGATCACCCTGCGGAACCGGGCGCGCGGCCACTGGTACGGCTACCGGGTCCGGGGGACGGACCGGCGCGGTAACCTCTCGGCGTGGACGAGCGCGGGCCGGGTCTGGGTCCCGTAGGGGACACGATCGCCCGATCGGACGCCCGCCCGGGCCGGCGCCTCCCGTTCGCCGCCGTCAACCTGATCAGCGACCCGATCCACGGCTACGTCGAGCTGACGAAGCGCCTCGCGCCGCCCGAGGCGCGCGCCGCGGACCTGCACGCGGAGGACGTCGCCGAGGACGACCTGCTCGACACCGCCTGGGTGCAGCGCCTGCGCCGGATCAGCCAGCTCCAGGGCGCGCGCTGGGTGTTCCCGACGGCCGAGCACTCGCGCTTCACCCACGGCCTGGGCGTGATGCACGAGGCCGGGCTGTGGGCCCGCTCGCTGTACCCGAGCCTGCGTGGGTCGCTCGGCGACGCTCGCGCCCGGCGAGCCCGTCCCGTCCGAGGGGCTGGTGGTCGAGACGCTGCGGATCGCGGGGCTCCTCCACGACGTCGGCCACGGCCCGTTCGCCCACTTCTTCGACGACCAGGTCCTGGCGGCCTTCCCGGCGCCCCCGGACCCGCGGCGGCGCGGCGCCAAGACGCTCAGCCACGAGGACCTCTCGCAGCTGGTGATCGAGCGCGAGCTCGGGCCGCTCATCCGCGGCCTGCGTCGCGCGCCGGGGTCGGTCCCGGATCGCGACCGGTTCGCGGACGACGAGGCGATCGACCCGCGCTGGGTCTCGTTCCTGGTCTCGAAGCCGCCGCTGGCCGACGCGTCGATGCCCGCCTGGGTCCGGGTCCTGCAGCCGCTCCTGTCGGGCGTGTTCACGGTCGACAACCTCGACTACGTCCGGCGCGACGCCTACCTGACGGGCGTCTCGATGGGCCCGGTGGACGCCGAGCGGCTGCGCCGCTACGCGTTCGTGTCGGAGCGCGGGCTGACGCTCTACGAGTCGGGCGTCGGCGCGCTCGAGATGTTCCTGACGGCCCGCCTGTTCATGTACCAGCACGTGTACCTGCACCGCACGGTGCGGGCCATCGACCTCGACCTCGCCGAGGTGTTCGCGCCGTCGATCGTGGCGGTGTTCGGCGACGGGTCGCCCGCGGAGCGGCTCGGGGCGTTCGCGGACCTCGACGAGTACGCGCTGCTCCACCAGGCCGCCCTGTGGGCGCGCGGCGAGCACCTCTCGAGCGCGCCGACGCCGGGCGACGGGACCGTCACGCCGGCCGTGGCCGACGGCTGGC
>CAVZFY010000009.1:0-36114 GCA_963774695.1 uncultured Chloroflexia bacterium
GCGACGGAGCCCGCACGCCGGGCTCCGTCGCGCTGTCCGGCCCATGGGCGTCGACGGACCGTGTCACGATGCGAGCGTGGTGACCGACTGATGGCCACGGAGACGACCGAGCTCCTGACGCTGCACGAGGCCGCCGACCGCCTCGGCGTCCACTACATGACGGTCTATCGACGCGTCCGGCTCGGGATGCTCGCGGCCCGGAAGGTCGGCGGCCAGTGGCGGGTGGATCCGGCCGACCTGTCGGGCACCGGACGCGCCGCTCCGGGACGACGGGCGAAGCCGACGGGGGAGGCGCCGGCGCGAGCCCCGCGGTCGCCGCGCACGGCGCCCTGGGCTGACCGCCTGGGCGCGCGCATGCTCGCCGGCGACGTCGCCGGGAGCTGGCAGGTCGTCGAGGCGGCGATGGCCGCAGGCGTCGAACCGGCCGACGTCTACGTCGAGGTCCTCGGCCCCGCCATGCACGGCATCGGCGCCGGGTGGCAGCGAGGGGAGCTCGGCATCGAGCAGGAGCACCTCGCCACCGGTGTCGCGCTCTCGATCGTCGGCCGCATGGGATCCAGATTCCAGCGCCGGGGTCGCCGCCAGGGCACGGTCCTCGTCGCGATGCCGACGGGTGAGCGACACATGCTCGGCGCGGCGATGCTCGCCGACATCCTCGCCCAGGCCGGCTATGAAGTCCTCAACCTCGGCGCCGACACGCCGCCCGCATCGCTCGCAAGGGCGGTCGCCGCACACGACGACCTGCGTGCGGTCATCGTCACGGTCGTCGACAGCCACCCGCCTGCCCGCGGCTGCGAGGCTCATCGCCGCGGCCCGCCGGGTCGACGGCGGACCGCCGGTGATCGCCGGTGGCTTCGCGGTTCCGGACGCGGCGACGGCTCGTTCGATCGGCGCCGACGACTGGGGTGCCGATCCCCGTGACCTCGGCCGGCTCATCGCGAACGTACCTCGAGTGATCACCGAGTAGAGCGGTTGCCTCCGCGCCGGAGCCCTGCTGAGGCGGCGAGCCGGATGCGTCGGGGCGACCAGTACGCCACCCCGCGCCGCTGCACGGCCCGCGATGGGCGACCTATGCTGCGGAGCGTGACTGCCGGGCGCCCCGCGCTCTCGTATCCGCCCTCCGCCGATCCACCGATCGACCTCGGCGGCCGTCGTGCGACTCGCCGACTTCGAGGCCGGCCGCGATGCGCGCCTCCACCCGGCGGCCTGGGAGTACTACGCTGGCGGCGCGGGCGACGAGCACACGTTGCGGGCCTGCCTCGAGGCGTGGGACGCATTCCGGCTCCGGCCGCGGGTCCTCGTCGACGTCAGCGCCGTCGATGCATCCACGACGATCCTCGGGCGGCAGGCTGCCCTCCCGATCGGGATCGCCCCTGCGGCGCTGCACGGCATGGCCCACGAGGATGGGGAGAAGGCCACCGCGCGCGCCGCGACGGCGGCCGGTGTGCTCCATGTGCTGTCCACGGCCGCCTCGCAGACGATCGAGGATGTCGCCGAGGCCGCACCGGGTGGCCGGCGCTGGTTCCAGCTGTACGTCCAGCGGGACCGCTCGATCAGCCGCGAGCTCGTCCGGCGCGCCGAGGCAGCCGGCTACGAGGCCATCTGCCTCACCGTCGACCTGCCCGTCCTCGGCTATCGCGACGAGGTCATCCGCCGCATCTTCGATCCCGGCGAGGACGCCTACGCCAACCTGCCGAAGCGCGAGGCGTGGCGCCAGACCGCTGACATGGACGACAACCTCGACATGCGGGGCGTCGGGCTCACGTGGGATGTCCTCGACGAGCTCCGGTCGTGGTCGTCGCTTCCGTTGGTCCTGAAGGGGATCCTCACCGGCGAGGACGCCGAGCTGGCCGTCGAGCACGGCGCGGATGGCGTGTGGGTCTCGAACCACGGCGGCCGCCAGCTGGACCGGACGGCCGCCTCGATCGAGGTGCTCGATGAGGTCGTGCGCGCGGTGGACGGGCGCGCCGAGGTCTACCTGGATGGCGGCGTTCGTCGGGGTCCCGAGGTGCTGATCGCGCTCGCTCTCGGGGCGACCGCGGTGTTCACGGCGCGGCCGTTCCTGTACGCGCTCGCGTGCGCCGGCGAGGCGGGCGTCGCCAAGGCGTTCGAGATCCTGCGCGACGAGATCGAACGGTCGATGGCATTGCTGGGGACCGCGCGCCTCGGCGACGTCGTCCGGCGCACGTCGCGGTCGAACCCCCGGGGCGTGACCGAGTCGCTCCCCGTCGACCCGGCGCTCGTCGACGAGGCGGCGTCGCTCGAGCCCGACGCGGCCGAGGCCCGCCACGCCGAGCTCGCCGAGCAGGTCCGCCGCGCGAACCGCCTGTACTACGAGGACGACGCCCCGGAGCTCGAGGACGCCGAATACGACCAGCTGTTCCGGCGCCTCGTCGCGCTCGAGACGGCGTTCCCCGCGCTGATCACGCCCGATTCGCCGACCCAGCAGGTCGGCGGCGCGCCGGCGGGCGGCCGGTTTCCGGAGGTCCGCCACCGCCGGCCGATGCTCTCGCTGTCGAACGCCTTCAGCCACGACGAGCTGCGCGCGTTCGACACCCGGGTCCGGCGCGGCCTGGGGCTCGCCGCGGCCCCCGAGCCCGCGGAGGGCCTGACCTACGTCGCGGAGCTCAAGATCGACGGCCTCGCGATCTCGCTCCAGTACGAGCGCGGGCGGTTCTCGGTCGGGGCGACCCGAGGCGACGGGAGCACCGGCGAGGACGTCACGCCCAACCTGCGGACGATCCGCGGGATCCCGGACCGCCTCCCGGAGCCCGCGACGCTCGAGGCCCGGGGCGAGGTGTTCATGCCCAAGGCGGAGTTCGCGCGGATCAACGCCGAGCGCGAGGAGCTCGGCCTGCCGCAGTACGCCAACCCGCGCAACAGCGGCGCCGGCTCGCTGCGCCAGAAGGATCCCGCGGTGACGGCCGGCCGCCAGCTCTCGACGTGGCTGTACCAGCTGGTCGAGGACGAGGCCGGCCGTCGACAGCCAGTCCGCCGCCCTCGACCGGCTCGCCGGCTTCGGGTTCCCGGTCAACCCCGACCGCGAGGCCGGGCTCGACATCGAGGGCGTGATCGCGTTCACGGAGCGGTGGCGCGAGCAGCGCCACGAGCTCCCGTACGAGACCGACGGCGTCGTCGTGAAGGTGGACCGCTACGACCAGCAGGCCCGCCTCGGGATGGTCAGCCGGGCGCCGCGCTGGGCGATCGCGTTCAAGTTCCCGCCCGAGCAGGTCGAGACGGTGCTCGAGGACATCGTCCCGTACGTCGGGCGCACGGGATCCCTCACGCCCGTCGCGTACCTGCGCGCGGTCAAGGTCGCCGGCTCGACCGTCACCCGCGCGACGCTCCACAACCTCGACGAGGTGCGGCGCAAGGACGTCCGGATCGGCGACACCGTCGTGCTCCAGAAGGCGGGCGACGTCATCCCCGAGGTCGTCCGCCCGGTCCTCGAGAAGCGCCCGCCGGACGCCCGCGAGTTCGAGATGCCCGACGCCTGCCCGGTGTGCGGCACCGCGATCGTGCGCGACGAGGGCGCCGTCCGCCACTACTGCCCGAACCTCGCCTGCCCCGCGCGCGTCTCGCAGGAGTTCGAGCACTTCGTCGGCCGCGGCGGGATGGACATCGAGGGCGCGGGCTGGGCCGTCCTGACGCAGCTCCTCCAGCGCGGCCTCGTGAAGACGCCGCGGCGACTTCTACCGGCTGACGGTCGAGGACCTCGAGTCGCTCGAGCGGTTCGCGCGCAAGAGCGCCGAGAACCTGTACGCGTCGATCCAGCGCTCGAAGACGCGGCCGCTCGGCCGCGTGCTCAACGGCCTCGGGATCCCGCAGGTGGGGGAGACGACCGCGATCGACCTCGCCCGCTGGGTCACGCGCCAGGTGCCGCCGGAGCCGCGCGCGGACTGGCTGGCACGGATCGGGGCCTTCCTGCGCGACGTCGCCCGCGACGAGCCGGACCGGTTCGCCGAGGTCGAGGGCGTCGGGCCGACGGTGTCCCAGTCGCTGGCCGCCTGGTTCTCGGACGAGACCACGTCGCGCGTGCTCGGACGAGCTGGCGGAGGTGGGCATCGAGCCCGAGCCGCCCGTGCTGGCCGCCGAGGCCGAGGGCGGTCCGCTGGAGGGCCTGACGCTCGTGGTCACGGGCTCGCTCGAGGGGTTCAGCCGCGAGTCGGCGGAGGAGGCGATCCGCGCCGCCGGCGGCAAGCCCGCGGGCTCCGATGTCGAAGAAGACGGACTACCTCGTGGCCGGGCCGGGCGCGGGCTCGAAGCTGGCCAAGGCGACCGAGCTGGGGGTGCCGGTGCTCGACGAGGACGGCTTCCGCCGGCTGCTCGCAGGGCGCGGACCCCGACACCCGACGAAGGCGCATGATGGCGGCCGACGGCCCTGTCTGGCCGTTCGTGGAGGCGGCAATGGACGACGCGCAGGCGAGGCTCGCTGAACGCCTGGTGCCCGATCTCGAGCAGATCTTCGGGCCGGGGATCCGCATCGACGACCTTTCGATCGAGGGCGATACCCCGGTCTTCGTGCGCGTCGTGTGCGTGGTCGACGGGAGGTCCCGCGAGATCGAGGCGCGCGGGGAAACGGCGATCGACGCCATCAGCGACGTGCTGCGACTCGCCGCAGAGACCCGGCTCGCGGCCGCGTTCGAGCAGCTGATCGCGCCCGCCTGAGCGCCACGTTCTGGGCGAGCCGCCGCGACCGATGATCCGACCGCATGAACGCGCGACGCGGGATCGCGCGTCCGCGAGGCATAATGCCGCGCAGTCACGCAAGCCGCGAATCGCAGCGCCCGGAGCCGGATCGGCGACGGGCGCGTCGACGAAGGAGGAGCCTCAATGTCCCTGCGTGGACGACCTTTCCCTGCTGGGCGCCGTCGCGATCGTCGCGGGCGCCTGCACCACCGGGGGCGGCGCATCGAGCGCGCCCTCGACCGCACCCACCGCAGCCCCCACGGCCGCCGCGTCCGAGGCCGCCTCGGCCCCGGCGTCGGAAGCCGCCTCCCCGTCCGCGGCCGCGAGCGTCGCGCCGATCGCCGGCGGCCTGCTGGACAAGGTCCTCAAGGCCGGCAAGCTCGTGGTCTCCACGGACCCGAACTACGCCCCGCAGTCCGCGCAGAAGCCGGACGGCACGTTCGAGGGCTTCGACATCGACGTCGCCACCGAGATCGCCAAGCGGCTCGGCGTGACCGTCGACTGGGCCACGCCCGACTGGGCGCTCATCACCGCCGGCGGCTGGAGCGGCCGCTGGGACGCGAGCGTCGGCTCGATGACGATCACCACGGACCGCCAGAAGGTCCTCGACTTCAGCGACCCGTACTACTACACGCCGGCCCAGATGACCGCCAGCACCGCGTCGGGGATCACGACCCTCGAGGGGCTGGCCGGCAAGACCGTCTGCGTCGGCGAGGCCACCACGTACCTCGACTGGCTCCAGGGCAAGAAGCTCGACTTCGGCACGATGTCGCCGACCACCACGCCGCCCGCCGGCGTCAAGGTCGTGACCCAGAAGACCGATGCCCAGTGCCCGCAGCTGTGGGGCGCCGGTCGCAACGACTTCGAGGGCTTCCTGAGCTCGAGCACGACGGTCGAAGGCGCGATCAAGGCCGGCCTGCCGCTCGTCAAGGTGGGCGACCCGGTGTACGCCGAGCCGCTCGCCGTCGCCGTGGACAAGGCCGGTCCGGATCCGACGGACTTCGTCGCCGCCGTGACCCAGATCGTCAAGGACATGCACGCCGACGGCACCCTGTCGGCGATGTCGACGAAGTGGTTCGGCCTCGACCTGACCCAGCCGCCGACGCAGTAGGCTTCGCTCCGACGCCAAGCCTCGATGGGGGCGCCGACCGGCGCCCCCATCGTTCGTTTCCGGAGGGCTGAGGGCTGATGTTCCGGACCGCGCGGGCGGGACCGACGTTCGCGCCGCTGGGCGTCGACGCGACGCCGCAGCAGGTCGTCGAGCGCGTCTCGGAGTCGCGGGCGAGCGCCAGGCGCCGGTTCCGGCTCGAGTTCGTCCTGACCTGGCTCGTCCTCGTCGGCGGGCTGGTCGTCGCGATCGCCTTCACGGGCCGGGTCAAGCTCGACTTCATCTTCGAGTGGGCGCCGTTCATCATCGGCGGCGTCTCGATCACGATCTTCGTGTCCGCGATGTCGATCGTCTTCGCGACGCTGTTCGCGGTGATCGGCGCCCTCGGCCGGCTGTCGCGGGTCGCCCCGATCTACGCCACGGCGACCCTCTACGTGTCGCTCATCCGCGGCACGCCGCTGATCATCCAGCTGCTCGTCTGGTACCTCGCGCTGCCGCAGTTCGGCATCGTCCTGCCGGCCATCGCCTGCGGGATCTTCGGGCTCGCCTTCAACTACGGCGCCTACATGACCGAGATCTTCCGGGCCGGCATCCAGGCGATCCCGCGCGGCCAGGTCGAGGCCGCGGCGGCGCTCGGGATGACCGAGCGCATGACGATGCGCCGGGTCGTGCTGCCGCAGGCGACGCGGATCGTCATCCCGGCGATCGGCAACGAGTTCATCGCGATGATCAAGGACTCCGCGCTGGTCGCCTACGTCGGCATCCAGGAGACCTTCTGGCGCGCCAGCACCACCGGGTCGCGGACGTTCCGCTCGTTCGAGACGCTGCTCGTGGCGGCGCTCATCTACTGGGTGCTGACGATCGTCTTCTCGCTCCTCCAGGAGCGGCTCGAGAAGCGCATGGCCGAGAGCGACGTCCGGATATGAGCCTGCTCGACGGGGCCGGCGGGTTCGACGCCGATCACGCCGATCCCGGGCTTCGACGCGCCGGAGGCCGTGTCGCTGCGCGACCCGTTCGCGAAGCCCGGGCGTTGACGCCCGGACGGGCGCGCGGCCGATCGTCAAGGTCCTGGGCCTCGAGAAGTTCTTCGGCAGCAACCACGTGCTGCGCGGCTGCACGCTCGAGGTCTACCCGTCCGAGACCGATCTGCCTCATCGGCAAGTCCGGGTCCGGGCAAGAGCACGCTGCTGCGCTGCACGAACTTCCTCGAGGAGCCGACGATCGGGGCGATCGAGGTCGGCGGGATCCGGGTCGACGCGGACCCGCTCAACCCGCGCAACCGCGCCCACCGCGAGCAGATCCGCCAGATCCGGATGGGCGCCCAGATGGTGTTCCAGGAGTTCAACCTGTTCCCGCACCTGCGGGTCATCGACAACCTGATCGAGGCCCCGGTCCGGGTGAAGGGCCTCTCGAAGGACGAGGCCATCGCGACCGCGGAGAAGTTCCTCGACAAGGTCGGCCTGCGTGACAAGCGCGACGAATACCCGTCGCGGCTCTCCGGCGGCCAGAAGCAGCGGGTGGCGATCGCCCGCGCCCTGACGATGGAGCCGAAGGTGCTGCTGTTCGACGAGCCGACGTCCGCGCTCGACCCGACGCTCGTCGGCGAGGTGCTCGTCGTGATGGAGGACCTGGCCCACGAGGGCGCCACGATGATCGTCGTGACCCACGAGATGGCCTTCGCCCGCGAGGCGGCCGATCGCGTGTACTTCATCGACGAGGGGCGGTTCGTCGAGGTGGGCCCGCCCGAGGAGGTCATCGACGCGCCGAGCGATCCGCGAACCCGCGACTTCCTCGTCCGGACCCACGGCACGGGCGCGCACGTCCACGGCGGCGTCCGCCTGACCGCGCCGGCCGCCGCGGCGTAGCGCGCCGGTCGACCGCCGCGGACGCGCCACGTATCATCCGGGCATGGCCACGCTCACCCGCGCCGACGTCGAGCACGTCGCCTACCTCGCCCGGCTCGGCCTCACCGACGACGAGCTGACGCGCCTCGAGGGCCAGCTCAACCACATCCTCGACCAGTACGCGAAGCTCGCCGAGCTGGACACCGACGACATCCCGCCGACCGCCCAGACGATCGAGCTCGAGAACATCCTGCGCGACGACGTCGCGACGCCCTCGCTGCCGCCCGAGGCCGTGCTGGCGAACGCCCCGGAGCGCGACGGCGACTTCTTCGTCGTCCCGGCGATCCTCGGGTGACCGACGACCTCACGCGCCCGACCGCCCACGAGCTCGCGGCGCGGCTGCGCGCCGGCGAGACGACGTCGCGCGAGATCACGGCGGCGCACCTCGCCCGGGCGCACGCGACCGACCACGGCCTCCACGCCTGGCTCACGATCGACGACGAGCGGGCGCTGGCCGAGGCCGACGCGGCGGACGCCCGGCTGGCGGCGGCGCGCACCGACGGGCGCCGCGGCGGTCGACGCGCTCCACCCGCTGCTCGGGATCCCGGTCGCGCTCAAGGACCTCGTCTCGGTCGCGGGCGGCCAGGCGACGGCCGGCTCGCGGATCCTCGAGGGCTACCGCTCGCCGTTCGACGCCCACATCACCGAGCGCCTGCACGACGCCGGGCGCCGTGATCCTGGGCAAGACCAACATGGACGAGTTCGCGATGGGCTCGTCGACCGAGCACTCGGCGTTCGGGCCGACCGCCAACCCGTGGGACCTCGAGCGCGTGCCCGGCGGCTCCAGCGGCGGCTCCGCGGCGGCGGTCGCGGCCTACCACGCGCCGCTCGGCATCGGCACCGACACCGGCGGCTCGATCCGCCAGCCGGCGGCCCTGTGCGGCGTCGTCGGGATGAAGCCCACCTACGGCCGCGTCAGCCGGTACGGGATCGTGGCGTTCGCGAGCAGCCTCGACCAGATCGGGCCGTTCGCGCGGGACGCGCGCGACGCCGCGGCGCTGCTGCACGCCGTCGCCGGCCGGGACGCGCGCGACTCGACCTCGGCGCCCGTGGACGTCCCCGACGACCTGGTCCGGCTCCCGGCGTCCGACGACGAGGCCGCCTCGTGGCTGCGCGGGCGGCGGTTCGGGCTCCCGAAGGAGTACTTCCTCGCGGGCATGGAGCCGGGCGTCGAGGCGCGGATCCGCGAGGCGGTCGCCGCGCTCGAGGCGGCCGGCGCGACCGTCGAGGAGGTCAGCCTCCCGCACACCGACTACGGCCTCGCCACGTACTACATCGTCGCGCCGGCCGAGGCGTCGGCGAACCTCGCGCGCTACGACGGCGTCCGGTTCGGCTACAGCGTCCGCGGCGGCGACGACTACCTGGCCGACTACCTCGCGACCCGCGGCCAGGGCTTCGGCGCGGAGGTCAAGCGCCGGATCATGCTCGGCACCTACGCGCTGTCGGCCGGCTACTACGACGCGTTCTACCTCAAGGCCCAGAAGGTCCGGACGCTGATCAAGCGCGACTTCGACCGCCTGTGGGAGCAGGGCTTCGACGCCCTCGTCGCGCCGACGTCGGCCACCGTCGCGTTCCCGTTCGGCGCGCGGATGGCGGACCCGGTGTCGATGTACCTGTCCGACGCCTGCACGCTGCCCGTGAACATGGCCGGCCTGCCCGGCGTCTCGATCCCGTGCGGCCTGTCCGAGGGTCTGCCGGTCGGCCTGCAGCTGATCGGCGCGGCGTGGTCCGAGGCGCCGCTGTTCCGCGCGGCGCGCGCGTACGAGGCGATCACGGCCGACGCCGCGTGGCGCACCGTCGAGCCGCGCGACCTCCCGCTGCTCGACGATCCGGCCGTCCCGACGCCCGCCGAGCGCGCCGCACGCAGCGCGACCGCCGCCGTCCACGGCTGACGGCGCCTCGATCCTCGCGTACCCTTCGCCCACGATGACCGACCTCGAGACCGTCCGCGCCCCGCTCGCCGAGCGAGCCCTCGCCGAGCGCGTCCGCGTCGTGCCGCCGTCGGGGATCCGGCGCTTCTTCGACATCCTCGCGACGATGGACGACGTCATCAGCCTCGGGGTGGGGGAGCCCGACTTCGACACGCCGCGCGAGATCGTCGAGGCGGGCGTCGAGAGCCTGCGCGAGGGCCGCACCCACTACACCTCGAACTACGGCACGATCGAGCTCCGGCGGGCGCTCGTCGGCCCACCTCGAGCAGCTGTACGGCGTCAGCTACGACCCGGCCACGGAGATCCTGATCACGGTCGGCGCCTCCGAGGCCGTCGACCTCGCCCTGCGCGCGACCTGCGACCCGGGCGACGAGGTCGTCCTCCACGAGCCGTCGTACGTCGCCTACGTCCCCGCGATCGTGTTCGCGGGCGGCGTCGTGCGCCACGTCGCCACGTCCGCCGCGAACGACTTCGCCCTCGATCCCGCCGCCGTCGAGGCGGCGATCACGCCGCGCACCAAGGCGCTGTTCCTGGGCTACCCGGCCAACCCGACCGGCGCCGTGCTCGACGACGACGTCCAGGACGAGCTCGCCCGGATCGCCGTGCGCCACGACCTGCTCGTGTACAGCGACGAGATCTACGACCGGCTCGCCTACGGCACGTACCGCCACCGCGCGTTCAGCTCGCTGCCCGGGATGCGCGAGCGGACGATCCTGATGGGCGGCTTCTCCAAGGCCTACGCGATGACCGGCTGGCGGGTCGGCTGGATGTGCGCCCCGGCCGCGATCCTCGAGGGGATCGTCAAGGTCCACCAGTACGGGATCATGTCGGCGTCGACGGTCGCCCAGGACGCGGCGCTCGCGGCGCTCCAGGCGGGCGAGCCGGCGGTGCAGGCGATGGTCGCCGAGTACGACCGGCGACGGCGGCTCCTCGTCGACGGGCTCAACGCCGCCGGCCTGCCGACGTTCGAGCCCCGCGGCGCCTTCTACGCCTTCCCGGACATCAGCTCCACCGGCCTGACCTCGGACGAGTTCACCGAGCGCCTGCTGCGCGAGGAGAAGGTCGCGGTCGTGCCGGGCGACGCGTTCGGGCCATCGGGCGCCGGGCACGTGCGCATGTGCTACGCGACGTCCTACGAGAAGCTCGAGGAGGCGGTCGCCCGGATCACGCGGTTCGTGGAGCGGGTGCGCCCGGCCTGAACCGGCGGCCGGCGCCTGACGGCCTGCCAGCACGTCCCGCGCCGACGTCGCTATGCGAAACTTCCGGTCGTGATCGGCTTCGTCCTGCTCCTCACCGGGCTCGCCGCCGCCACCTATGGCGCGTGGCGGAGCTACGTCGCGGCGCGGTCGGCGCTCGTGCCGCTGGTGCGCGAGGGCGACCCGACGCGGACGCCTCATCGAGGCCACCAGGCCGCTGCGCAGCCGGACGCGGGTCCGCGTGGTCGCGCGCAACGTCGCGCTGTCGATGGGCTGGATGGTCGTGGCGATGTACGGGCTGTACCTGGCGACCGTCGGCATGTCGGGCGCCCGATGACGGCGACGGCGGAGCGGGTCGCGGCGGTCATGGACCGCTACGAGGCGGTCATCGGCATCGAGATCCATTGCCAGCTCAAGACGGCGTCGAAGATGTTCTGCGGCTGCTCGACCGACTACGACGACGCGCCACCCAACACCCACGTGTGCCCGGTCTGCCTCGGCCTGCCCGGCACGCTGCCCGTCATCAACCGGCGTGCGGTCGAGTTCGTGATCGCGACCGGGCTCGCCATCGAGGCGCAGGTCCCCGAGCGGACCCAGTGGGAGCGCAAGAACTACTTCTATCCCGACCTCCCGAAGGGCTACCAGATCAGCCAGTACGCGATCCCGCTCGCGGCCCACGGGCGCCTGGCGATCGAGACCTCGGCCGGCCCGTTCGTCGTGAACATCACCCGGGCGCACCTCGAGGAGGACACGGCCAAGCTCGTCCACGGCGACGCCGTCGGCTCGGACGGCCGCCGGACGACCCTCGTGGACTTCAACCGGTCGGGCGCGCCGTTGATGGAGATCGTGACCGAGCCCGAGATCCGCACCGCCGAGCAGGCCCGGCGCTACGCGGAGGAGCTCCAGCAGCTGCTGCGCGCGATCGGCGCGAGCGACGCGGACATGGAGCGCGGGCAGATGCGCGTCGAGGCGAACGTGTCGCTCCGGCTCCGCGGCGCGGAGGCGTTCGGGACGCGGGTCGAGGTCAAGAACATGAACTCGTTCCGCTCGGTGGAGCGGGCGATCGCGTTCGAGATCGAGCGGCAGGCCGCGGCGCTCGACGCCGGCGACCCGCTGACGATGGAGACCCGCGGCTGGGACGACGGCCGCCAGTCGACCTACCGGATGCGGGCGAAGGAGACGTCGGACGACTACCGATACTTCCCCGAGCCCGACCTGCCGCCGCTCCACGTCGAGCCGGCCTGGATCGACGGAGGTGCGGGCCGGCGTCCCGGAGCTGCCCGCCGCGCGACGGGCACGCTACGAGGGCCTGGGCCTCACGCACTACGACGCGTCGGTCATCGTCGCGGACCCGTCGATGACGTTCGCCTTCGAGGCGATCACGGCGGCCGGGCCTGGCGTGCCGGTGAAGGAGGTCGCGAACTTCGTCACCGGGGCCGTATGCGCGCCGGATCAAGGAGACCGGCTCCGGTGACCGGACCGTTTCGCGCCGCCGGCGTCGGCCGCAGACGTCGCCGCGCTGCTCGGGGCCGTTGTCGAAGGTCGGGTGTCCAAGACGGCGCGGCCGCGAGCTGCTCGACGATCACCTGACGTCCGGACGAGCCGGCGAAGGACCTGCTCGCCAACGCGGTCGTCGCCCGATGTGATCGGCGATGACGTCCTCGTCGGGATGATCGACGCGCGTGATCGCGGCGAACCCGCGCGCCGTCGAGGACTACCGCGCCGGCAAGCCGGTCACCGGGTTCTTCGTCGGGCAGGTGATGAAGGCGACGGGCGGCGCCGCCGACGCCGCACGCGTCTCCGAGCTCGTGCGCGAGCGCCTGGACGCGGCGGGCTGAGCGGATGGGCATCATTCCGCTCGTCGCTGATCGTCGCCGGCGTCGTCGCCATCGTCGTCGGCGTGGTCCGGTTCCGGCCGCCGTACCAGCGCTACAAGGCGCTCCAGGAGCAGGACGCGAACGTCGCCCGCTACGAGCAGTGGCGCGGCGGCCTGCGATCCGACTCGAAGACGGGCGCCTCGGTCGCGATGGAGATCCTGCGCCGGCAGTGCCAGGTCGCCGGCGGGATCATCGGCGCCGGCGTCGTGGCCATCGTCATCGGCTTCATCCTGCGCTGATGTCGCGCTTCGAGTGGGTCGCCGACAGCGCCCGGCTGCTCAAGGCCACCGGCGAGGAGTTCGAGCGGACGCAGCCGTTCAAGGGCCTGCGCATCGGGACCGGGATCCACCTCGAGCCCAAGACCGCGGCACTGCTGATGGTGCTCCGACGGGGTGGCGCCGAGCTCGTCTCGACCGGCAACCTCAACTCGACGCAGCAGGAGACCGTCGACTACCTGCGCGCCAACGGCATCGACGTGATCGGCGGCCCGACCGCCGACCCGGCCGAGCACGACCGGTACCTGCGCGGCGTCCTCGCGACGAAGCCCGACATCATCCTCGACAACGGCGGCGACCTGTTCAGCCGCTGGCTCGAGGACCCGTACGCGGGCCTGCGCGGCGGGACCGAGGAGACGACCTCGGGGCGCGACCGGCTGCTGCCGCTGCGCGACCGGCTCGCGATGCCGATCCTCGTCATCAACGACAGCCCGATCAAGCAGTTCGGCGAGAACACGCACGCCGTCGGCGCGGGCACGGTCGAGTCGTTCATCCGGATCACGAACCGCATCACGAACGGGCGCCGGGTCGCGGTGTTCGGGTACGGCTCGGTCGGACGTGGGGTCGCGGCGTACTTCCGCGGCTACAACGCGATCGTGTCGGTGGTCGAGCCGCAGCCGGTGCTGCGGCTCCGAGCGCTGCTCGACGGCTTCGACGTTCCCGAACGGAAGCACGCGCTCCGCGAGGCCGACATCGTGATCACCGTCACCGGCGCGCCGAAGGTCATCACGCCCGACGACCTCGAGATCGTCCGCGACGGCGTCGTCCTGGTCAGCGCCGGACATCTCCCGTGGGAGCTGGACGAACCGGCGCTCCGGGCGGCGGCAGCGGTCGAGTCCGTCGACGAGGTCACCGACGGGATCACGACGCTCAAGCTCACGGACGGACGCCGCGTCCACGTCCTGACCCACGGACACATGGTCAACCTGGCGGGCCCGCGACCGCTCGGCAACTCGATCGAGTCGATGGACCTCGGGTTCACGCTCCAGGCGCGCTGCCTCGAGGCGGTCGCGGCGGGCAAGGTCGGTGCCTCGAGCTGCATCGTCCCGGTCCCGGCGGAGATCGACGCCCTGGTCGCGTCGCAGTACGTCGAGCTCGCCCGCGCCGACTGATCAGCCGGCTGACGCCGCCGCGTCCGCGGCCGCGAGGGCTCGCGCTGCCTCGTCGCCGTAGGCCTCGTCGGGCAGCGGCCGCCGCCAGGCGGTGGCCTCGGCGCCCAGCGCCTTGCCGCGCTCGACCGCGGCGAGCACGTCCCGCGACGCCCGCCACGCCTCCAGGAACCCGGCGATGAACGCGTCGCCGCAGCCGAGCGTCGTGCCGCGCACCGGCACGGCCTCGACCGGGACGAACCGGTCGCCCTCGCCGTCCGCCCGCCCGTCGAACACCCGCACGCCCTGCGCCCCGAACGTGACGACGATCAGCTTCTCCTGGTCGTGGGCGACGCCCCGGATGCCCGAGACCGCCGGATCGTCGAGCCCGCCCGGCCAGCCCACGAAGCCGATGTCGACGTCGGCCATGGTGTCGGCCAGCCGCTCGACGGTGTAGTGGCGGAAGCCGAGGAAGTCGGCCGTGACCTCGACGCCGCGGGTCGACGCCCGCGGCCGCCAGCCGGCGGAGCTCGCGGATCGCGCCCTCGACGAGGACTAGGTGCAGGCTGCCCGCCTCGCGGACGAGCGCCTCCTCGTCGGGCTGCAGGCGGAACGACTCCCAGACGCCCTCGACGAAGTTGTCCATGAACGGCTGGAGGTCGGGCTGGATGACGATGTCGATCGATGCCGACCGACCGGGCGCGACCAGGCCGGGCGCCGACGGGATCCCGTGGCGGTCGAGGAAGGCGCGGAAGACGTCGGGCCGGTCGTCGCCGACGCGCGACAGGAGCCGGAACGGGACGCCAGACCGCCGCCACTGCCACGCCATGTTGAGCACGCCGCCGCCCGGCAGGACGAGATCGCGCCCGAGGTAGATGTCGAGGCTCAGCGCGCCGAGCAGGACCTGCGGGCGAGGGTCGGGCCGGGAGCCCGCGGTCACAGGCCGGCGAGCGGCTGCGGGCGACCCTCCCCGAGGGCGAGGAACCGGTCGTAGCGGACCTCGATCACCTTGCTCATCTGCCAGAACGCCTCGACGGACAGGTGCGCGCATCCCTCGAGGTGGTACCACTCGTCGCGGTCGGGGAGCGTGGTGATCAGCGACGGGTCGTGGACGGGGACGACCGCCGGGTTGAGCACGTAGCCCGGCGACATCGGGTCGCGGATCTGGAGCACGTGGCGTCCCCCGGAAGCCGCGGGCCCGGGGCGTCGGCCTCGTCTCGCCGGTGCCCAGGTCGACCATGTCGACCGTCTCGGCCTCCGTCTCGGTGACGTCCGGCCAGTCCGGGTCGTCGACCAGCTCGGCGATCACCTTGCGAACCGAGATGTCCTGGTAGTGGTTGGCGACCGTCTCCGGCTGGCCGTAGTCGTCGGGCTCGTCGACGTTCGCCGGCCGGTCGTCGTAGACGTTGCCGCACGTGGTGACCAGGAACCGGACCAGCGCGGGCCGGTCGCACAGGTAGCGCCGGTACGCCTCCTCGTACTCGAGGATCGCGATGGACGGGGGCACGATCCGGCCGCGGACGATGTGCCTCGTGCGCCAGCCGTCGGCCCCGAAGCGCTCGTCGAGCACGGCCTTGCGGCGCTGCTTGTCGTCGCCCGAGAACCCGGGCAGCCCGACGGGGAGCCAGACGCGCGCGAGGTCGTCGGCCACCATCGGCCCGAGCGATCTCCACCAGTTCGTGCGGTCCACGCGCCAAATGTAGGCGCTGGCGTGGGGTTCCCGCGCGCCACCTCGGGCTCGCCGGTGCGGCCGCACACCATAGACTGGCCGCTGGCCGCCGACCGGGCGCGGCACGACGAAGCGAGGGCGACGATGCGGGAGCGGACGGACGGCGAGGGTTTCGCGACGCGGGCCATCCACGCCGGCGAGCGACCCGACCCCGTCACGCACGCCCACAACACGCCGATCTACGCGACGGCGACGTTCGCCTTCGACACCGCGGCCGAGAAGGAGGACGCGGTCGACCGGGCGATGGCCTGGGACCCGACGGCGTACTTCTACTCCCGGACCGGCAACCCGACGAACCGCGCGCTCGAGGAGAAGATCGCGTCGCTCGAGGGCGCCGAGGACTGCGTGGTCGCCTCGTCCGGGATGGCGTCCGTCGCGGCGACGCTGTTCGCGAACCTGGAGTCGGGCGACCACCTGGTCGTGGGCGACGAGCTGTTCGCGATCACCCGCGTGCTGATGGACGAGGACCTGCCGCGGCGCGGGATCTCGGTCACGTCCGTGGACACGACGGACCTCGCGGCGGTCGAGGCGGCCTTCACGCCGGCGACCAAGCTGCTGTTCCTCGAGTGCTCGACGAACCCGCGCCTCCGGATCGCCGACCTCGACGCGATCTCGGCGCTCGCGCACAAGCGCGGGATCACGGTCGTCGCGGACAACACGTTCCTCGGCCCGGCGCTGCTGCGGCCGCTCGAGCACGGCGCGGACCTCGTGCTGCACGCCGCCACGAAGTACCTCTCCGGGCACGGCGACGCGGTGTCGGGCGTGGTCTCGGGCTCGTCGGAGATGATCGCCGCGATCCGGCGGCAGACGGACACGTTCGGCCAGGCCGCGAGCCCGTTCTCGAGCTTCCTCGTGCTGCGCGGCGTGCGGACGCTGCCGCTGCGGTCGGCGGCCGGGTCCGCGAACGCGGCCGCGCTGGCGACGTTCCTCGAGGCCGACACCGCGGGTCGAGTGGGTGCGCTACCCGGGCCTCGCCTCGCACCCGGACCACGCGGTGGCGACGCGGATGCTCGGCGACCGGTACGGCGCGATGGTCACGTTCAAGCCGCGCGGCGGCGTCGCGGGGATGGCCGCGTTCACGGACCACCTCCGGCTGTGCGACATCGGCGTGAGCCTGGGCGACGTGTTCACGCTCGTCTACCCGCAGCCGAAGCGGGACGGGTTGATCCGCGTCTCCGTCGGCTGCGAGGACATCGACGACCTCATCGAGGACTTCAAGCTCGGGCTCTCGTTCGTGGCCTGAGCCCGCTACTCCGGCGAGAACGTGCTCGGCGTCACGAGGATCGGGGTGGTTCCCTTCCCCGTCATCGAGGAGTGGAGGACCCGGGGCGTGATGGCGTGGCCCGATCCCTGCTGCCCCCGGTCCGGGTGCCGGGGCGCGCTGCCCTCGAGCTCCGCGAGCCGGTCGCTCGCCGGGGTCACGCCGCTCGCGGCGTCGGCCCGCTGCATGTCGCGGTACCCCGCGACCGCGGCAGTGGCCGCCGCGTTCCAGTCTCCGCGCCGCATGAAGGCGACGGCGCGCCCGAACTCGTCGTCGGCGGCGGCCAGGAGCGAATCCGCCTGGGCGCCATGCCGGCGGGCCAGGATGGCGGCGGCGTCGGTGTCGGCGAGGTCGAGCAAACGGCCGACGTACCAGCGGGCAAGGTTGTCGCGGTCGAACGCGGAGAACGTGAGGCTGCCCTGGCCGTAGAGATAGCTCATCGGCGTCGCCGTCTCGTCGCCGTCCCAGGCGAAGTTGAAGTCACCCAGCGGCGAGATGAAAACGCCCTTGCTCGAGTCCCAGCCATCGAAGGGGTGCTCGAGCCCGACGATAGTGGCCCGCCTCGTGGACCGTGCATCGCGGTCAGCGGGACGCGCGGGACATAGCCCGCCGGCGGCGCGACGTCGAGCTCGATGATGTAGCTCGGCAGGCCCGTCTGGAAGTTGGGGTCCGTGCTGCCGATCCAGGGGAACCCGTATTGCGGGACGGCGAAGTCGCCAACGGGGATCACCGTGTTGCCCGGTGAGGCGGTGAAGTACTGCTGGCGGTGGTCGCTGAAGTAGCAGTCGAGCTCGGCCTCCGGAAACCCCAGCGGACCGAAGCTCGTGAAGTCGCTGCAGCCGGGGGCGTTGCTGCTGCCGGTGGCGATGTCGTAGGCGTCGAGGAGCGCCGCCCGTGAGCGGCTGGTCGGTGGCGCCGGACGTGACGTCGTAGTACGGCTCGAGGCTGCTGCGAAGGGCCCGCGATGGCGTCGGGGTGCATATGGGCGAGCCCGTTGCTCGCGGGGTCGCCCTCGAACACGTCGACCTGGATGTCCTTCGAGCCATCGGGGCCGGGAACGGTGGCAGCGGGGTCGTAGATCGGGGATGGCGTGAACAACATGTCGATGGCGACGTAGCGGATCACCTTGGCCAGGTCGCCGGACAGGTCGTTGAACGGCCGGTAGGCGTCGGTCGTGCCGTACTCCCAGATCGGCGGCATCCGGTACTCGGTCACACCCTCCCCGGCGAACTGGGCATCGTCGACGTCATAGCTGTTGTCGTCCCAGTCGGGGCCGGCGGACAGGTCATAGAACCACGTCGGTCCCGAGTGACCGCCCCAGTTCCGCGTGAGGCTCTCGTCGAACAGCCCGTAGTCGAACCCGGTATCGGGATCGACCACCCCGCGGTGGTAGTAGACGTGGAACTGGAAGTCGGCCCGGCCGTACCAGTTGATCAGGAACACCGTGTCCTGGCTCGCCGGGATCCCGAGCCGCGCCGTCGACTGGTGCTCCAGCCAGGCCTCGGTCGCATCGGCGTCGATATACGCGTTCTGGGGTCCGACATCGAGGTTGTTGTGCTGCTGCTGCGTTGTAGAGCTGCTGGTAGTAGGACGATGCGGCCCCTCGATCGCGATCGAGGTGAGATAGGCGAAGAAGGCGTCGTCGAACGCGCTTGCCCGCGAAGCTCGCGTGGTACTCGGTAGTCGTAGCGGAGCCCGACGTCCTGCGGCTTGCCCGGGATGCCGAAGTCCGGGTCGGCCTGAACCGTCGGGTCGCCGTGGGCGGGCAGCTGGGCAAGGATGCGGCCGACGTTGATCGACTTCGGCTGGTAGCCGACGAACACGATGTTGACCGGCATGGTCGACGTGCAGGGCCGGATGCCGCCCGGGCTCGATCGTCGAGAAGCCGCCGTCCTCCCGCCGCTGCCGCAGGCTGGCTCGCGACCAGCAGCATGACCACGGCGCAGACGGCGCCAACAACGTGACTCCTGGGCAAGGACGACATCGCCGACTCTCTCGCTGCGCGGGCACGGACATGGGCGGCGCGGTGTGCCGCCGCGCCTCGCACGCGACGCTAGCGAGGTGCCCGACGACCGTCATCGGGGAAACACCGGATGTTCGGATCAGGAAAATCCTGACCCCGGTGCACCCCGAGCAGGAGCCGGCTGGGATCAGCCCCGGCCGAGCGCGGCGGCGGCCGCGAGCGCCGCGCCGATCGTGAGGTCGACGCGGCGCGTGACCTCGTCCTCGGGCGGCCGGAACCAGGTCTCCTCGCCGCCCTCTCGCGTCTCGCCGCCCTCGCCCGGGTCGGTGATCACGTCGGACACGGTGAGGATGCAGCCGGCGCGCACGTCGCGTCCCTTGCCGCGCTCGCGCATCGCGATCAGGTACAGGGCCGCGGTCTCCATCTCGGCCGAGAGGTAGCCGCGCCGGCCCCAGCGGCCGGCGCCGCCCGGGCTCGGGTCGTAGAACACGTCGCTCGTCACCACCGGCCCGACGTGCGTCGTCAGCCCGAGCGCGCGGGACGCCTCGACCAGGGCGAGCACGACGTCGAAGCTCGCGGTCGGGGCGGTCGCCTCGCCGGCCGCCGAAGACGGCGCCCACGCCGGTCGACGCGGCGGCCGCCATCGCCACGACCGCGTCGCCGATCGCCGTCCCGCCGGTAGCCGCCCGTCGTCCCGACGCGGATGAACGTCGTCACGCCGAGCATCAGCAGCTCCTCGACGACGATCGAGGTCGTCGGCGCGCCCATCATCGTCGTCTGGACCGAGACCGGGACGCCGTCGACCGTGCCCGTGTACCCGAGCAGGCCCCGGTGCGACGTGACGAGCCGGCTGCCCTCGACGCCGCCGTCGAACCGGGCCGCGATCCGCGTCGCGCGGTTCGGGTCGCCGGGCAGGAGCACGACCGGTGCGTAGTCGCCGGGCTCCGCGTGGAGATGGATCTGCGGCATCGGGGTCCTCCGGGACGACGGCGAGGCGAGGGGACCGGGCCAGTATGCCGGTGGGTCGCCGCCTAGCGGGACGCCGCCACGCGCCGGTGCTCGACGATCGTGCAGCGGTCCATGACGACCGCCAGGCCGGCGTCGTGGGCGATCCGTCCGGCCTCCTCGTTCGCGATCCCGAGCTGCAGCCACAGGCAGCGCGCGCCGACCGCGACGGCCTCACGCGCGTGCTCCACGCACAGGTCCGACCGCCGGAAGACGTCCACGATGTCGACGGGTCCGGTCGCCTCGACGGCGGCCGCGACCGTCGGGTAGCACGGGAGGCCGTCGATCTCGGCCTCGCGCGGGTTCACGGCGACGACGTCGTACCCGGCCGCGCGCAGCGAGCGCATCACGCCGTTGGACGGGCGGATGGCGTGCGACGACGCGCCGACGAGCGCGATCCGCGGGCTTGGAGCGCAGCAGCGCGGCGATCGCCGCGTCGTCGAGGAGGGGCACCGGGAACCGGTCCTCGGAGATGGCGATGAGCGCCGCGACGAGCTCCCGATCCGCGTCCCTGGTGGCCATTCCGATGCGCTCCCGGCTCTCATGATTGGGCCCTCGACGCGCGCGGCTGCCGCGCGCACGCACGGGCGCGAATCGGCCCTTCGTTAATCCTTGGCACAAGCGTCGCACACGGCCGATTCTTCGCGTACTCTACGGCCTTGACCCGGCCCGCAGCCGAGGGGTGTCCGGGATCACAGGAGGAGTGCACGTTGCAGGTTTCCAATCGGCTGATCGCGCTCGGCGCGGCATCGGCCATCCTCATCGCGGCCTGTTCGAGCTCGGGGGCAACGACCGCTCCCGCGACGGCGGCCCCCAGCGCGGCAGCGTCCGCGGCCCCCAGCGAGGCCACGAGCGAGGCCCCCAGCGCGGCGGCCAGCGCGAGCGCGGCGCCGTCGGAGGCAGCGCTCAACACCAACTGGAAGGCCTGCGTCGCGTTCGACACGGGCGGCCTCGGTGACAAGGGCTTCAACGATCTGGCCCAGAAGGGCCTGAACGACGCGAAGGCCCTGGGCTACCAGACCGCCTACAGCGAGGCGCAGGGCGCGACCGACTACGCGCACAACATCCAGACCCTCATCGACGAGGGCTGCCAGTCGATCATCACGGTCGGGTTCAACCAGACCCAGGCCACGGTCGACGCGACCAAGGCGAACCCGGACATCGCGTTCGCGCAGGTCGACGCCACGTGGGACGAGACGGCCAACGGCCCGATCCCGGCCAACTTCACCGGCCTGGACTTCCAGATCGACGAGGCGGCCACGCTCGCGGGCTACCTGTCGGCCGGCTTCAGCCAGAGCAAGAAGCTCGGCACGTACGGCGGCCAGCAGTTCCCGGGCGTCACGCGGTTCATGGACGGCATGTACGCCGGTTCCAAGATCTACAACGAGAAGCACGGCACCACCGTCCAGCTCCTCGGCTGGGACGGCGCCAAGCAGACCGGCACGTTCGTCGGCGGCGACAACCCCTGGGGTGACCCCGCCAAGGGCGAGCAGCTGGCCAAGACGTTCCTCGACCAGGGCGTCGACATCGTCAACCCGGTCGCCGGCGCCACGGGCAACGGCACCATCAAGGCGATGCTCGCGGCCAACAAGTGGGCCATCGGCGTCGACACCGACCAGGCCATCTCGCTCGCCGAGTACTCCAAGGCGATCCTGACCTCCGCTCAGAAGGTCATCGACGTCGCGGTGCTCGAGACCATCAAGAAGAACTCCGGCGGCGACACGGGCGGCGAGAACTTCGTCGGCACGCTCGCCAACAAGGGTGTGGCGCTCGCGCCGTACCACGACTTCGCGACGGTGATCCCGCAGGATCTCCAGGCCGAGGTCACGCAGCTCCAGGCCGACATCGCGTCCGGCACCGTCAAGGTCGCCGACTACCTCAAGTAGCCGGAAACCCCAGACCCAGACCGAACACGTTCGCCCGCCCCCGGATCCCGGGGGCGGGCGACTCGTATCCGGAGGATCGACCCGTCCATGCGCCTCGAGCTCAAGGACATCACCAAGCGCTTCCCCGGCGTCCTCGCCAACGACCGGATCTCGATCTCGGCTGACCGCGGCGAGGTCCTCGGGCCTGCTCGGCGAGAACGGCGCGGGCAAGACCACCCTGATGAACATCCTGTCGGGCCTGTACCGGCCGGATTCGGGCGAGATCCTCATCGACGACACGCCGCGCGTGTTCGGCGACCCGCGCCAGGCGATCAACGCCGGGATCGGGATGGTGCACCAGCATTTCCAGCTCGTCCCCGTGTTCGACGTCGTCGAGGCGGTCGCCCTCGGCGCGGAGAGCGTCACCGGACCGATCGGGATCTTCGATCGGAAGACGGCGCGCCGGCGGGTCGTCGAGCTGTCCGAGCAGTACCGGCTCAACGTGAACCCCGACATCAAGATCGAGGACCTCCCGGTCGGCGTCCGCCAGCGCGTCGAGATCCTGAAGGCGCTCTACCGCAAGAGCGACATCCTCGTCCTCGACGAGCCGTCTGCCGTGCTGACGCCGTTCGAGACCGAGGAGCTGTTCGGGATCATCCGCGGCCTTGCCGAGGCCGGCACGACGATCATCTTCATCACCCACAAGCTCAACGAGGTCCTCGAGGTCGCGGACCGGATCACCGTGCTCCGCCGCGGTCGCGTCGCGGGCACCGTCGTGCCCGCCGAGACCACGCGCGAGCAGCTCGCCAACCTGATGGTCGGCCGCGACGTCGAGCTGCGGGTCGTCAAGGCGCCCGCGAAGCCCGGCGAGGTCGTCCTCACCCTGAAGGACCTCAACGTCCTCGACGACCGCTTCCAGATGGCGGTCAAGGACGTGTCGCTCGAGGTGCGCGCGGGCGAGATCGTCGCCCTCGCGGGCGTCCAGGGCAACGGCCAGACCGAGCTCGTCGAGGCGATCGTCGGCCTCCGTCCGGCCGACTCCGGCGAGATCAGCGTCGACGGCGAGAGCGTCACGGCCCTGAGCCCGCGCAAGATCGCCGACCTCGGGGTGGCGCACATCCCCGAGGACCGGATGCGCGACGGGCTGATCCCGCACATGACGGTGGCCGAGAACTACATCCTCGACTCGTACCACCGTCCGCCGTACAGCAAGCGCGGCATCGCTCAACCGGGACGAGATCAACAGCGGGACCAAGGCGGCCGTCAAGGACTTCGACATCCGGACGCCGTCGATCACGACGCACGCCGGCTCGCTGTCCGGCGGCAACCAGCAGAAGGTCGTGGTCGCGCGCGAGTTCTCGCGCCCCGTCAAGGTGGTCATCGCGTCCCAGCCGACGCGCGGCCTCGACGTCGGCTCGATCGAGTACATCCACAGGCGGATCGTCGAGCAGCGCGACGCCGGAGCGGCGATCCTGATCGTCAGCACGGAGCTCGACGAGGTGCTCGCCGTCGGCGACCGGATCGCGATCATGCTGGGCGGACGGATCGTCGGGGTCCTCGACGGCGCCGATGCGACCTACGAGAAGGTCGGGATGCTCATGGGAGGTGCGGAGTGAGGCGCCTGCGCAAGCTCCTGGGCCCGATCCTCGTCCCGTTCCTGGCGATCGTCACCGCGTTCATCGTCGGCTCGATCTTCATCCTGATCACCGACTTCGACAACCTCTCGAAGCTCGGCACGGACCCGGTCGGCGCGATCGGCGGGGCGATCGGGAACATCATCAACGCCTACAGCGCGATGGCCATCGGCGCGGTCGGCGACCCGGCCAAGATCTCGGCCGCGCTCGCGAACCCGGACCCGAAGCAGATCGCCGCGGCCATCCGCCCGATCACGGAGACGCTGGTCGCCGCGACGCCGCTGATCTTCACGGGCCTCGCGGTGGCGATCTCGTTCCGCAGCGGCGTGTTCAACATCGGCGTCGAGGGCCAGTTCATCCTCGGCGCGTTCGGCGCGACGGTGGCCGCGATCACGCTCAAGGATCAGGCCCCGACGCCCGTGATCCTCATCGTGTCGATCGCTCGCCGGCGTCCTGACCGGCGCCGGGTGGGGCTTCATCCCGGGCTACCTCAAGGCGAAGACCGGCGCCCACGAGGTCATCACCACGATCATGCTCAACTACGTCGCCGTGCAGATCGTGCTGTTCGGCCTGCGCTCGGACTTCCTGCGCAAGGAGGGCAGCTCGCAGCCGATCTCCAAGGTGCTGACGTTCGTGCGCATCCCCGGCCTGTTCGACATCTTCAACCTGCCGGCGATCCGCCTCGCACTGGGGCTTCATCCTCGCCCTGGTGATGGCCGTCGTGGTCTCGTGGTTCCTGTTCCGGACGACGAAGGGCTTCGAGCTCCGGGCGTCGGGCTTCAACCTGACGGCCGCCCGCTACGCCGGCATGAGCGCCAGTGGCTCGATCATCCTCGCGATGACGCTCTCGGGCGCCATGGCCGGGCTCGGCGGGTCCGTCGAGGTGCTCGGGCACCGTCCCCCAGATGTCGAACGACATCAGCGCGGGCTACGGCTTCAACGCCATCGCGCTGGCCCTGCTCGCCGGCAACCGGCCGAGCGGCATCGTCGCGGCGGCGCTGCTGTTCGGCGCGCTCAGAACCGGCGGCGGGTTGATGCAGGTCGAAGACCGGCATCCCGCTCGACCTGCTGTTCTTCATCCAGGCGCTGGTGATCATGTTCGTGGCCGCGTCCGGCCTGATCCGGGCGATGTGGCGCCTCGGGACGGGCCAACGTGAATACGACAGCCCGGCCGAAGAAGGGGCCCCGGCATGACCGCAGCGACGCCCACCTTCGAGCAGGTCACGCCCCGAGACCAGCGCCGCCGAGCGCAAGGCCCTCCGATCCGCCCGGATCCGCGGCGCCGTGTTCGTCGTGTTCGGGCTGTACGCGTTCTACGCGTCGGTCGGGACCTTCGCGACGACCGCGACGTTCTCCTTCTGGATCAGCGAGCAGGGGGGCGAGCAGCTCACGCTCTCGACGTCCGTCGGGATCCTGTGGATCCTCGCGGGCCTCGTCGCCGGCCTCACCGGCATGGCCCAGCTGATCCGCGGGGCCCGGTTCCCCTGGCGCCGGACCCTGCTGTTCGTGATCCCGATCTGGGTCATCACGATCATGGCGAACCTGCTCGACGGCAAGGCCGCCAACCTCACCAACGTCATCACCGGCAGCCTCGAGTACGCCGTCCCGGTCTCGCTGGGCGCCTTCGCGGGCATCCTGTCCGAGCGCAGCGGCATGTTCAACATCGCCATCGAGGGCAAGTTCCTCGTCGGCGCCCTCGTGCGCCTCGGTGGTCGTGTCGGTGCACGGGCGTGGTCCTGATCGGCATCGCGGCCGCGGCCTTCGCGGCGGCGCTCGTCGGGCTGCTCCTGGCCTGGCTCGGCATCCGCTGGAAGGTCGACCAGATCATCAGCGGCGTCGTGATCAACATCGGCGCCGTCGGGATCACGAACTTCCTGTTCCTGCGCGTGCTCACCAAGCACACCGAGCTCAACACGCCCAACCCGACCGTCGAGCCGATCAGCATCCCGGTCCTGTCGCACATCCCGGTGCTGGGGCCGATCCTGTTCGACGGGACGCCGTACCTGTACTTCACGCTGATCGTGATGGTGATCTTCACCTACATGCTGTTCCGCACCCGCTGGGGCCTGCGGCTCCGGGCGTCGGGCGAGAAGCCGTCGGCCGCCGGCACGGTCGGCATCGACGTCATCAAGATCCGCTACCGGTCGCTGTTCCTGGCCGGGATCCTGGCGGGCATCGCGGGCTCGTACCTCAGCCTGTCGACCGCGGGCAGCTTCCAGATGCAGATGAGCGCCGGCAAGGGGTTCATCGCCCTGGCGGCCGTGATCTTCGGCGCGTGGAACCCGGTCTACGCGTTCGGGGCGGCGCTCGTGTTCGGCTTCGCGGACGCGATCCAGGCCCTGCTCTCGATCCTGGGCGTCGAGTGCGCCGCAGCTCCTCAACAGCGTCCCGTACGTCGTGACGATCATCGTCGTCGCGGGCATCGTGCGGAGTCGGCGGCGCTCGTGTTCGGGTTCGCGGACGCGATCCAGGCGCTGCTCTCGATCCTGGCGTCGACGTGCCGCCGCAGGTCCTCAACAGCGTGCCGTACGTCGTGACGATCGTGGTCGTCGCCGGCCTCGTCGGACGCGTCCGCGGTCCCGCCGCGGCCGGCCAGCCGTACGAGCAGGGATGAGCGCGGGCTACGGCGACGAGCGCGGCGAGGTCCGCGCCCGCCCGACCTTCTACGGTGCGGCGGCGACGCCGCGGACCGCCCCGTTCGGGACGGTCGATCACCCGCTGCCGCTGATCATCGACAGCGACCCCGGGCTCGACGACGCGCTGGCCATCGGCCTGGCCGTCGCCCGACCCGAGCTCGACCTGCTCGCGGTGACCACGGTCGGCGGCAACGCGGACGTGACCCACTGCACCGAGAACGCCCTGCGCCTGCTCCACGCCTACGGCGCGGATGCGGTGCCGGTCGCGGAAGGGGCGCCTGGCGCGCTGCTCGGCGCCGTCGTGCGCGCGACCGAGGTCCACGGCGAGAGCGGCATCGGCGACACCCGCCTCGAGCCCGCGACGGCGACGAAGCGGGCGGAGCACGCCGTCGACCTGATGGCCGCGATCCTCGCCAGCCATCCGGAGCCCGTCGCGATCGCGCCGATCGGGCCGCTGACCAACATCGCGCTGCTGATCCGGCTCCACCCCGAGCTGGCGCCCAAGATCGCGCACCTGTGCCTGATGGGCGGCTCGATCGGGGAGGGGAACACCACCGTCTCGGCCGAGTTCAACATCTACGCCGACCCCGAGGCGGCCGACGTGGTCTTCCGGTCCGGCCTGCCGATCACGATGATGGGCCTCGACGTCACCCACCAGGCGCTGCTCGACCGGTCGCACGCCCAGGCCCTGCGCGACACCGGGACCCGGTCGGGCCGCATCGCCGCCGAGCTCACGGACTTCGCGCTCGACCGCAACATGCAGTGGTCGCGCTCGACGGTGACGGCGATCCACGACGCCGTGGCGATCGCCCACCTCGCGATCCCGGACCTCGTCGACGTCGCGCCCTACGAGGTCACGCTCGACGTGACCGAACGGTCCCGCGCGTGGTCGCACGGTCTGCGACGGCCAGCCGTACCGGCTCAAGCGGGACGGGCGCGCGCCCAACGCGGACGTGGGCATCGTGATCGACGGCGCGCGCTTCGCGACGCTGCTGGTCGACGCCTTCGGGAGCCTGCCGTAGCCGCGCGGATCCCGGTGCTGCTCGACTGCGACCCGGGCCACGACGACGCGCTCGCCATCACCCTGGCCCTCGCGCGCCCCGAGCTCGACGTCCTCGGCATCACGACCGTGGGCGGCAACGTCGGCCTGCGCGAGACCACGCGCAACGCGCTGCGGATGCTCGCGCTGCTCGACCGGACGGACGTGCCGGTGGCCGCGGGCGCGGCGGCGCCGCTGATGCGGCCGCTCGAGATCGCGGACGACGTGCACGGCGAGAGCGGGCTCGACGGCGCGGACCTGCCCGAGCCGCGCTCCGAGGTCCGGCCCGAGGGTGCGCTCGCGTTCCTGCGGGCGACGCTCGAGGCGGCGCCGGAGCCCGTGACGCTGATCCCGACGGGCCCGCTCACGAACATCGCCCAGCTGCTGCTCGCGGCGCCGTCGCTGGCACCGAAGATCCGGCACATCTGCCTCATGGGCGGCGCCGTCCGCGAGGGGAACTGGACGCCGGCCGCCGAGTTCAACATCTGGGTGGACCCGGAGGCCGCGCGCATCGTCTTCCGGAGCGGCCTGCCGATCACGATGGTCGGCCTGGACGTGACCCACCAGGCCATCTTCCGCGACACCGAGGTCGACCGGCTCGACGCGCTCGGGACGCCGGTCGCTCGCGTGTTCGCCGACCTGCTCCGGTTCTATGCCCGCTTCCACCGCGAGCGATACGGCTGGGACGGGTCGCCGATCCACGACGCGGTCGCCGTCGCCCACGTCGCCGTCCCGGGTCTCGTGACCACGGAGCCCTACCGCGTGGACGTCGAGACGACGGGCGAGATCACCCGCGGCAGGACCGTCGTGGACACCCGTGGCGTCGACGGCCCGCCGCCCAACGCGGACGTCGCGCTCGGCATCGACCGGGACCGGTTCGCCGGCCTGCTCATCGAGGCGATCGCCTCGTTCGGCTGATCGCGTCCTTCCTCGGGCGCGCTCGCGGCCGGCCTCAGGGGGCCGGCGTCAGCCAGACCGGGTACTCGGTGATGTTCTCCGGGCTGCCGTCCTTCGCCGACCGGTCGTACACGCGAAGCGTCCCGTACTGGCCCTTCGCCACGGTGTAGGCGAGGTCCACCTTGAACGTCCCCCAGCAGCCGGTCCCGCACGACGCCATCACCGGTTCGGTCGACGAGGACGGCGCCCTTCGCGTCGGTCAGGCGGACCTGGAACGTCGCCTCGAACACGTTGGCCACACCGCTGACGCGCCCGGGATGCGTCAGCGCGGCGCCCCAGGCCGGCCGGTCCATGAAGATCGCGGGCAGCTGGTCGGTGTAGTCGTCGCGCCCGACCGGGTGGTCGAGCACGATCCCGGCGCCGCCGAACGTCGTCACCGGCTGCCCGTCGAGCTCGAAGCTCACGGCGTCCACGGTCGAGAACTGGGTCAGCGTGTAGACGACCTGGGCCAGCCGCCCGAGGATCGCCGACTTGTCGCCGCCGGACCCGAACTCGGCGGAGAGGTTCACGGTCGCCACGCCGTCCTTGATCGACAGGCCGAGCAGCCGGCGTGCCGTCCGGCACGTCCGTGTACATCGCGGGGCTGGCGCCCAGCTCCTTCGCGTTGGGGCCGGCGAGGAGGGCGCGCATGGCCGCGGTCGCGACGGCCTGGGTCTGCGGGATCTCGCGCAGGACCGGCGCGAGCCCGGCGTTGCCCGTGAAGCTGCCGAGGAAGAAATAGGCGCGGACGATGGTCGTGTCGGCGGTGCCGGTCGACGGCGACGGCGAGGCGGCCGGCGCGGAGGGTGACGACGACGGCGAGATCGGGGCGCCTGTCGGGCTCGGCGACGCCTCGGGAGATGAGGACGCCGACGGTGCGGGCGAGGGCGACGACGGGTCGGGCGTGGCGTCGTCCGAAGGCGCCTCGATCGACGGCAGGCCGGTCGGTGGCTGGGTGGCAGGCGTGCCGAGCGCGCCGGTTGCGGGCACGCACGCGGCGATGAAGACGGCGATCGTGGCGACGGCGACGAGGCCGGCGAGGCGCGAGGGCTTGGGCAGGATCACGAGGCGGTCCCCGGTGCGGGATTGGTTGCCCGGCGATCTTCGGCGGCGGTCGTGTCGGCGAGGTCGCTCGCGGGTAACGGTTCGGTCACCGGCAGCGTGAGCGAGAAGACCAGGCCGCCGCCCGGCCGCTGGCGGGCGCGCAGGGACGCGCCGAGGAGCGCCGCGTGCTCGGAGGCGATGGCGAGGCCGAGCCCCGAGCTGCCGCCCGTGCGCGACGGGTCGGCCTTGTAGAAGCGGTCGAAGAGCTTCGGCAGCGCATCCGCGGGGACGCCTGGCCCGCGGTCGGCAACGACGATCGTCGCGCCGGCCATCGTCATCGACAGCGACACCTCCACCGGCCCGCCCGCGGCGTGGTCGCGCGCGTTGTCCACGAGGTTCCCCACGATCCGGTCGAGCCGCCGCGGGTCCGACGCCACGATCACGGGCTCGCGGGGCAGGGCGATCGAGGCGCCCGGCAGCCGCGTCGAGACGACCGAGGTCACGAGCCGCCCGAGGTCGACCGGCTGCAGGCTGACGGTCTCGGCGTCGGCGTCGAAGCGCGAGACCTCCATGAGCTCGTCGACGAGGTCCCGCAGGCGGCGGACGTCGGCGACCAGGAGCTGCGCGGCCCGCCGGCCGTCCGGGGACATGCCGTCGAGGCCGGTTCTCGATCAGCGACGCCTCGGCGACCAGCGCGGTCAGCGGCGTGCGCAGCTCGTGCGCCACGTCCGCGGTGAACCGCCGGTTCTGCTGCTGCGACGCCTCGAGCCGGCCGACCGTCGTCTCGAGGGTGTCGGCCATGCGATTGAACTCGGTGCCCCAACGACCGAACTCGTCGCGTCCGCCGGCGGGCACGCGGGCCGTGAGGTCGCCCCCGGCGATCCGTCTCGCCGCCCGGGCCGCGTCGTCGACGGGCCGGAGGATGCCGCGCGCGATGAACCCGGCAGTGATCAGGGCGACGAGCACGGCGATCAGGCCGCCGGCGAGGAGCCCGAGGCGAAGCTGGGCGAGGGCCGATTCGACGCTGGCCGTCGGGAAGACGAAGAACAGGTCCGGCCCGCCGCCCTCGCGTCCGCCGACGATGAGCGCCGGGTTCCCCGCGAGCGTCTGCCAGGCGTAGCCGAGCTGCCCGCTCGCGACGATCGCGCGCAGGTCGGGCGAGATGTCGTCGAGCGCTCCGAGGAGGCGGGCGGGCGTATACGGGTTGCCGTCGCCGAAGTCGGCGATCGTCTCGACCTCGCCGCGCAGCCGGAATGCCTCCGGGAGGCCGCTGGCGGCGAAGCCGGCGGCGTCGGTCGGCGGCGGGACCTGTGCCGGCAGCAGCACCGAAAGGTTGAAGTCCGCCTGCTGACGGGCGTCGGCGACGGCACGGCTGCGCAGGGAAGCGTCCACGAACGCGTACACGCCGATGCCGATGGCGGCGACCGTCATGGCGACGAGCAGGACGAGCGTGACGGCGAGGCGCGTCCGCAGGCCGGTCATCGGCGTCGTCGGGTCAGGCAGCGGCGCGGGCGGCCTTGTAGCCGGTCCCGCGCACCGTCAGGACCAGCGCCGGCGCGGCCGGGTCGGCCTCGATCTTCGACCGCAGCCGCCCGACGGCGACGTCGACCAGCCGCGAGTCGCCGAGGTAGTCGTAGCCCCAGACCCGGTCCAGCAGCAGGTCGCGGGTGAACACGCGGCCCGGGTGGCCGGCGAGCTCGACGAGCAGGTCGAACTCGGTCCTGGTGAGCGGGATGGCTTCCCCGGCTCGATCGACCGTTCGGCCCTCGACGTCGATGTGGAGGTCGCCCAGCGTGATCGTGGTCGTCTCCGGGACCTCGTCCCCGGCCGTGGACCGGCGCCGCAGTGCGGCCCGCACCCGCGCCACGAGCTCGGGCAGCTCGAACGGCTTGCGGACGTAGTCGTCGGCGCCGGACTCGAGGCCGACCACGACGTCGATCGTGTCAGCGCGCGCCGTGAGCATGACGATGGGCGTCGTCGCCTCCCGGCGGATCGCGCGGCAGACCTCGAGGCCGTCCATTCGGGGGAGCATGACGTCCAGCAGGACGAGATCGGGACGGTCGGCGCGCCAGCGCTCGAGGCCCTCGACGCCGTCGGCCGCCGTGGCGACCGTGAACCCGGCGGCGCGCAGGCCGAGGGCGGTCACCTCGCGGATCGACGGGTCGTCCTCGACGAGCAGGATCTGGGCGTCCACGCGCCCGAGTATGGCAGCGCTCAGGTGCGGTGCTGGCCGTCGGCGGCCGCGAGCTCGTGCAGGCGGGCGTCCGAGATGCCGAAGTGGTGGGCGATCTCGTGGTGGACGGTGTCGAACACCTTCGCCCGCCGGGACGCCTCGTCCCGGTACCACTGCTCGATCGGTCCCCGGAAGATCGTGATCCGCGAGGGGATGGCCGCGTAGTCCGCGCCGATCGCCGATCGCGGCACGCCCTGGTACAGGCCGAACAGGCCGGGTGCGCCCGTGGCGTCGAGCTGGGCCTGGCTCGGCCATGCCTCGATCGTGATCGCGACGCTGCCGAGGCGCTCGCGGAACACGGAAGGCAGGGCGTCGATGGCCTCGATCACCCAGCCCTCGAAGATCGCGTCGGGATCCTGTTCCTGCTCGTCCATACGGCGGCGAGCGTACCGGGGGTTGGTCGGAGGCGCTCGCGCGCGGGTTCGAGGTGACCACCCGATCAGCAGCGGCCGCCGCGTAGTGGCTGCGACAATGCCGTTCCGCAGCGGAGGCCGTCATGGACTGGACCCTCGAAGTCGTCATCCTGCCCGTCAGCGACATCGATCGCTCGATCGGCTTCTACCGCGATCAGGTCGGGTTCGACCTCGACCACGACACGCACAACGAGCACATGCACGTCGTCCAGCTGACGCCGCGCGGCTCCGGCTGCTCGATCGTGTTCGGCGACCTGCCGTCCCAGAACGAGATGACGCCCGGCTCGCTGAAGGGCCTGCAGCTCGTGGTCGCCGACGGCGCGGCCGCTCGCGCCGAGCTCGTCGGGCGTGGCGTCGAGTGCAGCGAGCTCGTCGAGTTCTCGCCGCAGGACGGCGGGACGTTCTTCGGGTTCGCGGACCCGGACGGCAACACCTGGGCCGTGCAGCAGCTCAAGGTCCGCGGCGACCGGCCGTTGATCCCGGAGGATCGTCGCGGCCGGTTCGGAGCAGGGGCGGAGGCCTAGACCGGCAGGGCGTCGGCGATCGCCTGCGCCACTCCCTCGGGGTTCTGGAGCGCCATCGGATGCCCCGCATCCGGGATGACCTTCCAGCCGACCCCGATGGCCGCCATCTCGCGCTCGAGCTCGGGCTCGGGTCCGCTGAGCTCGCCCAGCAGGTACCACCGCGGGATCCGGAGGCCTGCGAGGCGTGCGCGGATGGTGGGATCGATCTCCGTCTCCATCGAGACGGCCTCGCGGTAGATCGCTCGAGGCTCGATGAGCCGCGTCATCTCGGCGTGGACCGCGCGGATGCCGTCCGGCGCGGCTGCCGCCTCGGCCGCCTGGTCCGCGACGAGGGCAGGAAAGCCAACGTTGACGAACTGGTCCTCCGTCTGCCCGTCGAGCCCATCGTCGCCCTCGGGTCCGAGACTGGGCTCGGCCAGGACGAGCAGGGACACGACCGTCGGCCTGGCGGCGGCCACGAGGATCGCGATGGCCCCGCCCATGCTGTGGCCGACGAGCCCGCACTCGCCGAGCCCGAGGGCATCGATAAGGGCCACGACCGTCCTGGCGTGGTCCTCGAGGCTGTACCCGAACCCCGCCGGCTTGTCGCTGTAGCCGTGGCCCAGGAGATCGACCAGCAGCGACCGTCGGCCCTGCAGCGGCGCACGGACCGCCGCGGGCAAGAGCTCGCCCGTGGACGCGCACTGCCAGCCGTGGAGCCAGAGGAGGGGCGGATCCATCGCCCGGGACCTCGAGGTACCTGATGAAGGCCCCATCGTCGGGCAGGCGAATGGCCTTCATGACGAGCGACCGCGGGTCGTGACCGAGCCTGCCACGCGCATCATCGCTGCCTCCGCGTCGTGTTCGGGGTGGTCCCTTCAGGTGCCGGGGAGTATGCGCCGCCGCGATGTCGCGCCGGTCGCATGCGCGTGGCCCGTCCGGCGCTACCCTGCCGGACATGCGCACGCGGATCACGGCGGCCCTCGTCCTCGCCGCACTCGCGGCGGTCAGCGTCGCGTTTCCGGCTGATGCGGCCGTTGCCACGGCCTCGTGCCCCGGTTGCGGCGGGCTCCCGGCCTGGTCATACGCGGTCCTCGCGGTCGTCGGTGTGCTGCTGGCGATCGGGATCCTGTGGCTGCCGCAGCGGCTCGCGCGTGATGTCCGGTCCGCTCGGTATGGTCGCCTGATCGTCGTCGCCGGCTGGGTGATCCTGACGATCGCCTTCGTCCTCGGCGTCCGCGCCCTCGTCCTCCTGCTGGGGGGAACCTGAGGGGTCGTCACCGGTACCATGGACCCCCCGTGACGACCATCGCCCCGAACGACTTCGTCCACCTCCACACCCACTCGGAGTTCAGCCTGCTCGACGGGCTGGGGCGGATCACGGACCTCGTCGACACGTCGATCAAGCACGGCTTCGACTCGCTCGCGGTCACGGACCACGGCGCCCTGTACGGGTCCGTCGCGTTCTACCAGGCGGCGACGAAGGCGGGCATCAAGCCGATCCTCGGCGTCGAGACGTACGTCGCGCGACGGACGATGGCGGACCGCGACCCGCGCGCCGACAGCCAGCCGTTCCACATGATCCTGCTCGCGACCGACCTCGTCGGCTACCGCAACCTGTGCCGGCTGCTCACCGACGCCCACATCGACGGCTTCTACTACAAGCCGCGGATCGACCGCGAGCATCTCGCGAAGTACAGCCAGGGGCTCGTCGGCCTGTCCGCCTGCCTCGGCGGCGAGATCCCCAAGGCGCTCGAGGCGGGGGACTGGGACCTGGCGCGCACCGTCGCGGGCGAGTACGGCGACATCCTCGGCAAGGACCGGTTCTTCCTCGAGCTGCAGGACCACGGGATCCCGGAGCAGAAGCGCCTCAACGAGCAGCTCCTGAAGCTCGCGCCGGAGGTTGGGCTCCCGCTCGTCGTCACCAACGACCTGCACTACGTCCACCAGGAGCAGCACGACGCGCACGACGTGCTGCTGTGCGTGGGCACCGGCAACAACGTCGACACGCCGAACCGGATGAAGTTCGAGACGCGCGACTTCTACCTCAAGACCGCGGCCGAGATGGCGGCGCTGTTCCCCGACCAGCTCGATGCGATCCGGAACACGCGCCGGATCGCGGACATGTGCGACCTCGCGCTGCCGCTCGGCGAGCTGCGCATCCCGCACTTCCCGGTGCCCGATGGCGAGACGGTCGAGACGTGGCTCCGCAAGGAGTGCGAGGCGGGCCTCGTGCGTCGCTACGGCGGCATGACGAAGGCGCTGCAGGAGCGGCTCGACTACGAGCTCGGCGTGATCATCTCGATGGGCTACGCCGGCTACTTCCTGATCGTCGCCGACTTCGTCCGGTTCGCCCGCGAGCAGGGCATCGCGACCACCTGCCGCGGCTCGGCCCCGGGATCGATCGTGACCTACACGCTCGGGATCACCCCGGTCGACCCCATCGACTACGGCCTCCCGTTCGAGCGCTTCCTCAACCCGGACCGCGTGACGATGCCCGACATCGACGTGGACTTCGAGGACGAGCGCCGCGACGAGGTCATCAACTACGTCAGCCGCAAGTACGGCCAGGACCACGTCGCCCAGATCATCACGTTCGGCACGATGCTGGCGCGGGCCGCGATCCGCGACGTCGGGCGCGTGCTGGGCATGGGCTACGGCGAGGTCGACCGGATCGCGAAGGCCGTGCCCAACCAGCTCGGGATCAAGCTCGACGAGGCCCTGGTCATGTCGCCGCAGCTCAAGGAGATGCACGACACCGACCCGCAGGTCGCGAAGCTGATCGGGTTCGCGCGACAGCTCGAGGGGGTCGCCCGGAACGCCTCCACGCACGCGGCCGGCGTCGTCATCTCGCGGGAGCCGTTGACGGAGCTGATGCCGCTCCAGCGCGCGACGAACTCGGACGCGCTCATGACCCAGTACGAGATGCACGGCATCGAGGCCCTGGGCCTGCTCAAGTTCGACTTCCTCGGCCTGTCGAACCTCACGATCCTGCGCAAGGCCGTCGACCTGATCCGCGACAACCGCAACGTCGCGGTCGATCTCGACGCGATCCCGCTCGACGACGCCTTGACGTTCGAGCTGCTCGCCTCCGGCGAGACGACCGGCGTGTTCCAGCTCGAGTCGCCGGGCATGCGCCGCTACGTCCGCGAGCTGCGCCCGACCTCGGTGTTCGACCTCGCCGCGATGGTCGCGCTCTATCGCCCGGGCCCGATGGACAACATCCCGGCGTACATCCGGCGCAAGCACGGCGAGGAGGCGGTGACGTACCTCCACCCGCTGCTCGAGCCGTACCTGGAGAAGACCTACGGGATCTTCGTGCTACCAGGAGGACATCATGTCCGCGGCGGTCGCCCTGGGCGGGTTCACGGGACCCGAGGCCGACACGCTGGGCTACGCGATCCGCAAGAAGAAGTCCTCGGTCCTGCGCGCGCAGAAGGAGAAGTTCGTCACCCAGGCGGCGGAGCGGGGTGTCGAGCCCAAGGTCATCGACGCGGTCTTCAAGGCCTTCGAGCCGTTCGAGCGCTACGGGTTCAACAAGGCGCACGCGACCTGCTACGGCCTGATCGCGTACCAGACGGCGTACCTCAAGGCCAACTACACGGTCGAGTACATGACCTCGGTGCTGACGGCGTTCCGCGACAACGCGGAGAAGGTCGCGGCGGCCGTCGTCGAGTGCCGCCGCCTCGGGATCGAGGTCCGGCCGCCGGACGTCCACACGTCGGGGCTCGGCTTCACGGTCGAGGGCGACTCGATCCGGTTCGGGCTGCTCGCGGTCAAGAACG
>CAVZFY010000010.1:0-342307 GCA_963774695.1 uncultured Chloroflexia bacterium
ATCGCATTGCGACAGAATCGTCACGCTGACCAGGACGTCGTCGATGCGGCGGCCCGCGCTCACGGTCACCTGGCCTCCGGCCTCGGTGTAGCGGGCTGCATTCTGGAGGAGGTTGCCGAGAACGGTGGCCAGGCCATCCGGATCGGAGCGGGCCTGGAGCTGATGGGGCACCTCGAGTCGGAGGCGCACGTGGCCGCGCTCGAAGGCTGGGCCTGCAAGCTCGGCTGCCACCCGGATCGCTCCCGCGAGGTCGACCTCGGCCATGCGGGGCGGCGTCGGACGGGCATCACCGTCGGCCAGCACGTCGAGCGAGGCGACGAGGCGGACCAGTCGCTCAGCCTCTTCCTGCAGCGACGCATAGACAGCTTCGTCTCCGGAGATCACGCCGTCCCGCAACGCCTCGAGGTAGCCCCGGAGATTCGTGAGCGGTGTCTTGAGCTCGTGGGCGGCGTTGGCGATGAACTCGCGTCGCTGCCGTTCCTGCGCCTCGAGGCTGCCTGCCATCTGGTTGAACGAATTGGCCAGGCTGGCGATCTCCTCGGGTCCCGATCGCGGGACTCGCGTCGCGTAGTCGCCGGCGGCGACCTGTCGTGCCGCCGTGGCAATCGTGGCCAGAGGCCGGCCCAGGCGACGTCCGACGAACGCCGCCAGGAGGGTCGCCGCAATGACGGCAGTGGCGACCGCCGCGAGCAGGACGACCGTGATGGAGTCGTCGAACATCGCGTGGGCATCCTCGGCGGAGGACCCGTGCTCCATCATCAATCGCGCAAATGTGTCGCCGCCGACGACGACGACCCCGACAGTGACGATGACGACCGCGAGCGCCATCGTGCCGATCGCAGCGAACGCGATCCGGGTACCGATCCCCCGGGCCCGAGGCCGGGAGCCATCGTCCGAGGTTCATGACCCGATGGATCGCTCGGCGACGGGCACGACGGCGGCCCGATAACCGACGCCACGGACGGTCACGATGAATCTGTGGCGCGTCGGCGGCGTCACCCAACTGGTCGCGCAGTCGGCCGATCAGGACATCGATCGTTCGCTCGAGCACGCGACATCGCGTCGAGGCCATAGACGGCGTCGAGCAACTGGTCACGGCTCAGAACCCGGCCGTCAGCGATGAGGATCGCAACGAGCAGTCGGAGCTCGGTTGCCGTCAGCGGGATCGGGCGCCCGTCAACCGTGGTGCGATGTCGGGCGCGATCCACGACCAACCCATCGAGGACGAGCGGCCGCTCGTCCTCGGCCGGCGCCGTAACCCCGGATCGCGCCATGACGCGTTCGACCCGCGCAACCAGCTCGCTCGGCGAGAAGGGCTTGGGCAGGTAATCGTCGGCCCCCGTTCGCAGACCCTCGATTCGGTCGCTCGTCGTCCCTCGCGCCGAGAGGCACGATGACCGGTATGGAGCCCCGTCGCCGCACGAGCTCGAGGACTGTGAGGCCGTCGATGACCGGCAGCATGAGGTCGAGCACGACGAGGATCGGCTCCTCCGTCTCGATCGCCGCAAGGGCGGCCGATCCGTTGTCGGCCGCGATGACTCTGTGGCCGGCACGCTCGAAGATAGGTCCGAACGAGCTCGACGATCTTGCGGTCATCGTCCACGACCAGGATGGGGCGGGTCGATCGATCAGCCATCACATTGTTCGTTCGACGGTCGCGATGCGATACGGCCGATCGGTCCGCTGGCAGACGCCGTCGGCATGCTCGAAGCCGGTCGGCCTACTGGAGCGGGGCCGCCGCGACGGCATGGCCCATCGCCGTGTCCCACAGGACGACGGAATGGTAGGTCATGGCATCGGCCGAGGACGGAACCGTGAAGTCCTGCATCCCCGTCGCGGTACTTGAGCGCTCCGAGGTCGACGATCGTCATCTTGTCCACGTCGGCGTCCTTCGTCACGTCCTTGGCCGGGACGAGGATGACGTGCGCGCCGGCGGCGCTATCGATCGAAAAGTCCTCGAACGTCACGACGAAGGTGCCGTCGGGCTGATGGAACAGGGCGGCCGTCCCGAGAGCCGTGCCGTCGACGGGATGGAAGCTGCCCTTGGCGACGGGCGAAGTCGTCATCGCGTCGCTGGGGCTGGCCTCCATCATCGCGTCGCTGGGGCTGGCCTCCATCATCGCGTCGCTGGGGCTGGCCTCCATCATCGCGTCGCTGGGGCTGGCCTCCATCATCGCGTCGCTGGGCTGGGGCTCGAGCCGCTCCCCGTGCATGCGGCGGCGAAGGCGGCGAGCGCGAGCGCACCGCCGGCGAGCATGGTGAGACGGGCGCTGTGCTGCTGGTGCATATGGGGCCTCGAGCTAGCGGTGGTGACGGATGTCAGGCTGGGCGCGGCTGATGACGACCCGATGACAACGGGTTCGTCCGAGCAAGCCGAGCGTCATCGGTCCGTCACATGAGCGGGCTACGGTCGCCCAATGAGCAACCCGAGCCGCGCCCGGTCATCGGCGTCTCTCGACGCCCGGCCGTGGGCCGCTGCCGTGGCAGGCGCGCTGGCCGGCGGCGTCGCGATCGCTGCCTCGGAGCTCGTCGCCGGCGTGTTCGGCGCGCCTTCGCTCGTCGTGGCGATCGGGACGCTGGTCATTCGCCTCCAGCCGCCGGGCGCCAAGGAGGTCATGGTCTCGCTGTTCGGCACGAACGACAAGCTCGTGCTCAACGTGCTCGTCGTGTTGGCCGCCGTGGTGATCGCCGGGCTGGCCGGGATCCTGGCCGCCCGCCGGTTCACCCACGGCGTGGCCGTCTTCGTCGCCTTCGGCTTGGTCGCGGCTGCGGCGGCAATCTCGATGCCTCTGACCTCGACGCCGCTCGCCGTCGCCAACGCGACGATCGCCGTCGCTGCGGGGCTCGTCGCCCTCCGCCTGCTGCTCGACATCGCCACCTCCGCCGCGTCTCGATCGGACGCGCTGTTCCCCCTCGCCACGACCCCCGGAACTGGCGTTCGCGACCCGAACGACACGCAATGGCCGCGGCGGCGCTTCCTGATCGTGGGCGCCACGACGCTCGGCGCCGTCGCGGTGGCCGGTGGCGCCGGCCGAACCCTGGTACAGGCCGGACATGCCGAAGGCGTGGTCACCTCGTCCAAGCTGCCGGCGGCGGCCTCGACGACGGCGACCCTGACGGCCGATCAGGCCCTCAAGGTGAGCGGCATCACCCCGATCGTTGTCCCCACCACGGACTTCTACAAGATCGACACGACGCTGCTCGTTCCGCAGGTGGATCTCGCCACCTGGGAGCTTCGGATTACCGGCATGGTCGACCACGAGCTCTCGTTCACGTACGACGACCTGCTGGCGATGCCGCTGGTCGAGCAGTACGTGACGATCGCCTGCGTCAGCAACGAGGTCGGCGACCACCTCGTCGGCAACGCCCTCTGGACAGGCGTCCGACTCAAGGAGATCCTCGCGGAACGCCGGCGTCCAGGCCGGTGCCACCCAGATCGTCGGCCGGTCCGTGGACGGCTTCACCGTCGGGTTTCCGACCTCCTGGGCGATGGCCCAGGAGCGTGAGCCGATGGTCGCGGTCGGGATGAACCGGGAGCCGCTTCCGGCTGCCCATGGGTTCCCCGCCCGGTTGATCGTGCCGGGCCTCTATGGCTACGTTTCGGCCACGAAGTGGCTGGCGGAGATCCAGCTCACGACTCGGGAGGCGGTCGATGGATACTGGATCCCCCTCGGCTGGGCCAAGGACGGTCCGATCCTGACCCAGTCTCGGATTGACGTACCGACGGACGGGGCGAGCGTCGCCGCCGGCCCGATCGACCTAGCAGGCGTCGCCTGGGCACCGGATCGCGGCGTGAGCGCCGTAGAGGTGCGGATCGACGGGGGCGACTGGCAGCCAACCCTTACGTCCCAGGCGATCTCCGATGCGACGTGGGTTCAGTGGATGTTGCCCTGGACGGCGGCGGCGGGCGAGCACGAGGTCGAGGTCCGGGCGATCGATGGGCTGGGCGACATCCAGACCGCCGACGTGACCCCACCCGATCCCGACGGAGCGCGCGGTCATCACCGCGTCGTGTTCACGGCGGGCTGATCCCGCTCGATACCCGGTCCGTCGGGGTGCGCATGACGCTCTATGCTTGGCTGCCGTTCGCCGCGGGCGGACGCGCTTCGTCGGACGACCTCGAGGACAGGAGCGCAGGCGGTGCGCGCATGACGAACGTCGCGGCTCGTCGCGCCAACCGGAGCCGTTGGCCCGCGCTCGCCGCGGCCACGATCGCGCTCATCCGCTCGCCGGCTGCTCCGCCGGTGTCCCGCCCGCCCCGGCGTCGGTCGGGCGAGGTCGGATCGTCGTCGACCTCGGCGTCGATCCCAGGTCGTGCACCTCGGCGTCGACCTCCCGCTGTCGGGCGGCGAGTCGCGGGAAGGACTGCCCATCCTCAACGGCGTCCGCCTCGCGATCGCCGACGCGAACGCAGCCGCGGGCTCCACCGGCATGACCGTCGACATCGACGCGCTCGACGACGCGGTGAATGGCGTCAACAACGTCGACCGCGGCGCGGCGAACGTGCAGGCGCTCGTCGACGACCCATCCGTGATCGGCGTCGTCGGCCCGGTGAGCTCCGCGGTCGCACGCGCGGAGATCCCGATCGGGAACGCCGCGGGCCTGGTGCAGTGCGGCCCGGCGAATACGGATCCCGGCCTGACGAAGCCGTGGGTCGACGAGGATCCGACCTCCTTCCGGCAGACGCATCCCGACGACATCGCCTACGTCCGCGTGTCGTCGACCGACGACCAGCAGGGCGCCGCCGGCGCGAGGATCGCCCACGACGACCTCGCCGCGAGCCGGGCCGTCGTGGTCGACGACGGATCCGGCTATGGGCACGGGATCGCCGACGCGTTCGAGGTGGCGTTCAAGGCGCTGGGTGGGACCGTCGTCGGGCGCGAGGTCGTCGGCGATGACGAGGCCAGCGTGACGTCCGCGATCCAGTCGATGCACGTCGACCCGCCCGACGTCGTCTTCTACGGCGGCGCGACGACGCCGAACGGAGCCGCCCTTCGGCAGCAGATGGCCGCCGCCGGGCTCGGGTCGGTCCCCTTCATCGGCGCCGACGCGATCAACGACGGCTCCCCGGCGTCGTCGGGTTCCTTCCTGCAGCTCGCCGGGACCGCCGGCGACGCCGACACGTGGAGCACGACCCTGACGACCCACGACATGCCGGCCGCGGCGGATGTCACTGCGCGCTATCGGGCGACGTTCGGCACCGATCCAGGCGCGTACAGCATGGCGGGCTATGCGTGCGCGAAGGTCATCCTCGACGCCCTCGCCCACGCCGGTCCGGATCGCGCCGCCATCCGGCGCGAGGTCACCGGGGGCACGACGTTCGACACCCCCCTGGGCCCGATCCGCTTCGACGCGAACGGCGATGGCAGCCAGGCGATCGTCAGCGAGTACCGCTTCGACCCGGCGGCCAACGGCGGCGACTGGGAGTTCGTGCGCCAGGTGAACATGGCCGCCCGGGCGGATAGCCTCGCCGATCCCTCACGTCACCCGCAGGTACGCGATCACCGCGAGCACCCGGCGATGGTCGTCGTGCGTGGGTTCCAGCCCGAGCTTCGAGAAGATGCTGGCGACGTGCGTCTCGACCGTCTTCGGGGTCACCGACAGGCGCTCGGCGATCGCCGCGTTCGAGCGGCCCTCGGCCATCAGCGCCAGCACCTCGCGCTCGCGATCGGTCAGGTCGTCGAGCGGCGACCGCTGTCCGTGACCCCGGGCGAGGGCGGCGACGACGGCCGGGTCCACGACGGACCCGCCGCGAGCGACCCGGTGGATCGCCTCGGTCAGCGCCTCCACGTCCGCGACGCGGTCCTTGAGCAGGTAGCCCATGCCCTCGGCGCCGTCCTCGAGCAACTGGATCGCGAGGGCGGGCTCCAGGTATTGCGACAGCACGATGACGCCGGGCCGTCCCGCCGAGCGCCCCCGGACGGCCCGCGCGACCCGGACCCCCTCCCCCGCTCCGCCCGGGGGCATGCGGATGTCGAGGATCACGACGTCGGGATCGGTCTCGGCGACGAGCCGCTCCGCCGCGATGCCGTCGGCCGCGAGGCCCACGACCTCCTCGCCCGCCTCGGTGAGGAGGCGCGCGAGCCCCTCGCGGACGATCGCCGCGTCGTCCGCGATCACGATGCGCATGGGATCTCCGCGAGCAGCTGGGTGCCGCCTCCTGCCGGGCTCAGGACGAACAGCGACCCGCCCACCGCCGCCACCCGGTCGGTGAGGCCGCGCAGGCCCGTGCCTCTCGCCGGGTCGGCGCCTCCGATGCCGTCGTCCGCGATCTCGATGCGCAGGACGCCGCCGGCGACCGACGCCCGGACCTGCGCGCCGCTCGCGCCGGCGTGCTTGGCGACGTTGGCGAGCGCCTCCGAGACGAGGAAGTAGGCAGTCGTCTCGACGGCGGGCGGCAGGCCGGGCGGGATGTCGACGTCGACGGTGACCGGGATCGTCGCCCGCCTGGCCAGCGACTCGATGCCCGCCGCCAGTCCGGCCTCGGTCAGCACCACCGGATGGATGCCCCGGGCGAGCTCGCGCAGCTCGCCGACCGCCGACTCGGCACGGGCGGAGGCGTTGGCGAGGGCCTCGGCGAGCTCGGGCTGCTGCTCGGCATCCACCCGCAGGCGGGCCGACCGCAGCTCGATGGCGAGGGCAACGAGCTGCTGCTGGGCGCCGTCGTGGAGGTCGCGCTCGAGCCGCTCGCGCTGCTGGTCGCCGGCGGCGACGATGCGGGCACGGGACGCCTGGACCTCCACCAGCTGCGCCTCGACCTCCGCCTGGAGCCGGTCGTTCTCGATCGCCGTCGCCGCCGCCGCGGCCACCGAATCCAGCAGCGCCGGGTCCTCGAGCAGCGCGGGGTCGTAGACGATCGCGCCGAGTGGCTGGCCCTGCCGCTCGAGGACCGTGAACGACCGGCCGGGGTCCCCGCGTGGGAGGTCCGCGGGGCGTCCCGCCTCGTCGAGGTACGCGCCGGCCTCGTCCGACCAGACCAGGACCGAGACGGAGCGGTCGCTCAGGGCGCGGCTGAGGGCGCCCCGCATGCCCTCGGGTCCAGGCCCGGAGCCGAGGCTCACGACGAGGTCGGCCACCTTCGCGCGCGCCAAGCGGCCTTGCACGAGATCCCACGTGAATGCGTGGGGCATCGCCGCAAGGCCGATCGCGAGGCCCGCGCCGAGCGCGCCCGGGATCGGTGAGCTGACGCTGGACTGGCGCTGGACGACCGCCACGGCGATGGCCGCGGTGAGCGCGACGCCCATCGCGAGCGGCGGCGCGAGGACCCGTCGCCGCGGCCCGGTCGCCAGCGCCCACCGGCCGGCGACAACCGCCACGGCGAGGGCAGCCCCGGCCAGGAGCGCCAGCTGGAACCAGAGGTCGAGGTTGTCGTAGAGATCCAGCTCGTCCGGGTTCCCCCCGCCGAGCGCGGCGTCGACGAACGCCCCCGGGACCGGCGCGCACAGGGGTTCCGGCGGATAGCAGTTGGCGGAGAAGCCGGCGGGATTGGTCTCGAACAGCACCCGTCCCAGGGTGGAGGCGAGGACGACCGCGAGCATCGCGACGAGGATCAGGCGCGAGGCGGCGCCGAGCCGCCCCGACGGATAGGCGAGGACGAGCCCCGCGATCAGCAGCACGTAGTAGCCCTGGAAGCGCGCCACCGCCGATCGCCCACGACGCGGCGCCGGCGAACCAGGCCCAGGCCGCCGCGACGAGCAGCGGGCCGGCGAACCGGTCCGGCCGCCGCCACCAGGCGCCGAGACCCGCGAGGGCCGTTGAGCCGCCGATGACGCTGACGGCCAGGACGACCTGGCGTGGATCCACCACCTCGTCCTCGATGAGTCCCGTCGGCAGCAGCGGGCTCCGAAGCAGCGCCTGCACCGCGAACAGCCCGACGAGGATCGTCGCGGGCCAGGCGGCGATCCGCAGCCACCGCGGCCCGAACGGCCGGGCACCCTCCGCGACGGGGACCGGTCCGACGCTCGCCGGCGGGCCGGGTGCGCGGCCGTCCACGACTGGCAGCGATCGCGCCGCTGTCGCCGCCGCGGCCGGCTGGCTCGAGCTCGATCGGCCACCGCCGCGCAGCAGCCTGTCGATCGCCGCGGCCGACAGGTCGGCCTTCGGCAGGAAGCCCTTGACGGGCGCCACGACGAGGCGATCCCCGAAGTCGGTCGCGCTCCGGCTCGACGTGAGGATCACCGCCGGGGGTCGCGGGAGTGCCGCGATCTCGTCGGCCACGTCGATCCCGTCGCGACCGGGCAGGACGACGTCCAGCACGACCACGTCAGCAGGATCGTCGCGCAGCAGGTCGAGCGCCTGGGCACCGCTCGTCGCCTCCCCCACGACGTCGAACCCCTCGGCCTCGAGCAGCTGGCGCGCCTGATGACGAAAGCCCGCGTGGTCGTCGACGAGGAGGACGCGGAGCGCCATCGAGCGATCGTGACACGGCGAGGCCGCGGGACACAACGGGGCAGGCCCTGAGACGAGGCCCGGGGCCGGCACTGGCCCGACTTCCCGGGACCGCCCGGATGGCAGTCGCCGCGAGCGCACGTCTACGGTGCCTCCAAGGTCCGGCGCATCGGCGTCGCCGTCGCTTCCGTGAAGGAGGATCCATGAAGATGAAGCTGTTCGTCGGTGCGGCGGCGGCGGTCATCGCCCTGGCCACGCTCGGCGGAGTGGCGCTGGCGACGCAGGCGTCCGGGTTCGTGGGCGTCACCGTCGCCAAGGGAACGTTCGGCAACGTCTTCTCCCTCGTGCACTACGAAGTCGCCGGCTTGGACCGAGCTGATGGTATTCCACGGCGATACGGACCTGTACGTCCAGGCGAACACGTGGCAGCCCGGCGGCACGACCGGCTGGCACACGCATCCGGGCCCGAGCTTCGTGGTCGTGACCCTGGGCACCGTGACCGAGTACGAGGCCGAACGGCAGCAAGTGCGAGAAGCACGTCTACAACATGGGCGACTCGTTCGTCGATCCCGGCGACGGCCACGTCCACCTTCTGCGCAACGAGACGGACGCTGGTCGCGACGACCACCGCGGTGCAGTTCGTTCCGGCGACCGCCGCCCGGCGGATCGACGTGGATGCGCCCAAGGCCTGCGGCGACATCAAGTAGCCATCCGATGCTGACCTCGATCCGCGGTCGTGCCGACCTCGCGATCCTCGCCCTCGGTGCGGCCGCGATCGCGGCCTGCTCAGGCTCCTCCTCCGCGTGGACGCCGGCCGTCGCCCTTCCGGGCGCCGCCGGCGCCACGCTCAACGGGATCACGATGGGCACCACGTCGTCGTCGCCGTTCGTGGCCGTCGGCACGGTGCCGGCGACGGGCGAGGTCGAGCACGCGGCCGTGTGGACCTCGCCCGATGGGAGGACCTGGAGCCAGGCGCCCGACATCGCCGACTTCGGCCAGGCGCAGATGCTCGCCGTCGCCGTCGGTCCCCTGGGGTACATGGCCGTCGGCGCCCGCTGCTCGACCGGCGAGTGCGGCAGCAACGCCATCTGGACCTCCTCCGACGGGACGACGTGGACGCGGACCGATGGGATCCCGACGGTCGACGGCGTCAACGCCGACAGCAGAACGGTGACCGCAGGAGGGCTCGGCTGGATCGTCGGCGGCACGACCTTCGACTCGGGTTCTGCGAACCCGCCGGCGATCTGGACGTCGAGCGACGGGTCGGCCTGGACGCGCGGGACGCAACCCGACGCGGTCGATCCGGCGTCCGGCACGCCCCAGGAGGATGGCGTCGTCACGGAGCTGGCGACGCGCGCCGACCGGATCGTGGCGGTTGGCTCGCTCGAGACGAGCGGTGGCCATCGGGCCGCGGTGTGGACATCGTCGGACGGAACGAGCTGGACGCCCGTGGACGAGGATCCGTCGTTTGCCGAGGCATTGATGACGGCCGTCGCCGCGGGGGGGCCGGGATTCGTCGCCGTGGGAAAGAACGAGGACGGTGCCGCGGTCTGGACGTCGACCGACGGAACGACCTGGCAAGTCGACGCCTCCGGCCCGGGATTTGCGGGCGCCGGGATGACCGCGATCGCCGCGTCGGGCGGCCGGCTCGTGGCCGTCGGGTCCAACGGGACCGGCGCGCTCAGCCTGGACCTCGTCGGACGGGAAGACCTGGTCGCAGGTCACTGCCGCGTCCGACATGACGGGTGCGCAGGCCCTTGGTGTGGCCGTGGGCTCGACCGTCGACGTTGCCGTCGGGACGGCGCCCGGCACCGGGAAGGCCTGGAGCGCTCGCCCGATGAGGGTCCAGCGCCACATCGCGGCTCGCGACCGGCGCACCGGACCGGCGTCCGGGCGTGCACGAACTGGCGAAATCTGCATCCGCGGCAACGCGTAGACTGCCGATCGTCGCGGGCGGACGGCTGTTCTGTCAGGCCATCTGGAGCTCTGGAGCGCAGGCGGTGAGCATGACGTTGCACGTGGCAGGCCTCGTCAATCGTCGGCAGGCGTCCGCCCGGATGCTGAGCTTGCTCCGGGGTCGACTCGGCCTGGCGATCCTAGCTCCCACTCTGGCGATCGCGGCCTGTTCAGGCTCCTCGTCCGCGTGGGCGCCGGCCTCCGCCCTTCCGGGCGCCGCCGGCGCCACGCTCAACGCCGTCACCACCGGATCCGCGGACACATCGCTGTTCGTCGCCGGCGGCACCGCTCCCGTGTCAGGCGAGACCGGCCACGCCGCCGCCTGGAGCTCGACCGACGGCAAGACCTGGACCCAGGCCCCGGACATCCCGTCCTTCAGCCAGGCGCAGTTCCTCGCCGTGGCCCCTGGTCCGTCAGGGTTCATGGCCGTCGGCGCGAGCTGCGCGAACGGCGAGTGCGGCGGCCAGATGGCGTGGACGTCGATCGACGGGCACACGTGGCTCCAGGGCCAGGGCATCGCCTCGGCTCCCGGCATCATCCCGCAGACCCGGACCGTGATCGCTGACGGGTCCGGCTGGATCGTCGGCGGCCTGTGGTTCACCGGTGCGGCAGACAATCATCCACCCGCCATCTGGACCACCACCGACGGAGCCACGTGGACGGCGGCCACGCTGCCGGACGCAACTGACGCGTCTGGCGCTGCCCTGCTCAGCGGGGTTGTCACCGGGGTGGCGACGAGCGCGGCGCGCAAGGTTGCCGTCGGCTCGGTCGATGAGGGTGGCGGAAACCGCGCAGCCGCGTGGGCGTCGGCGGACGCACAGGCGTGGACGCCCGCCACCGTCGACCCCTCGTTCGCGGGCGCGTCGATGAGTGCGGTCGTCGCGGGCGGCCCGGGCTTCGTCGCGGTCGGCCGGAACGGCGACGGCGCGGCCTCCTGGACATCGACCGACGGCACCACGTGGCAGCCGGACGCCTCCGGGCCCGGGTTCGCGGGTGCCCAGATGACCGCGATCGCCGCCTCGGGCGGCCGACTCGTCGCCGTCGGCTACGACGGCACCGGCGCGCTCACGTGGACGTCGTCGGACGGGCGTACCTGGACACAGATGACCGCACCGCTGCGGACATGGCGGGTGCGCAGGCGTTGGGCGTCGCCGTCGCTCGACGATCGACGTCGCGGTCGGGATCCGCGCCGGGCAGCGCGAAGGCCTGGAGCCGTCGCCCACTGACGCCTGCGCGAATCGCCGCGCCGACGGCGCCGTATCCTTCGGGCGTGTCCGCACAAGCCACGCCAGAGCGCGACATCGTCACCTGGGACGCCCTCGAGCGCCTCGTGGCGGACCTCGCCGGCCGGCTCGCCGGGAGCGACTTCGACGTCATGCTGTGCATCACCCGCGGCGGCCTCGTACCCGCGGGGATGCTGGCCTACCGGCTGCGGATCCGGAACATCCTCGTCGCCGCCGTCGCGTTCTACGACGACGAGGGCGTGCCTGGACCGCATCCCACGTTCCTGCAGTTCCCCGCCGACCCGTTGCTGCGCGGCCAGCGCGTGCTCATCGTCGACGAGGTCTGGGAGAGCGGCACGACGATCCACGCGGTCACCGAGCGCGTGGTCCAGGCGGGCGGCATCCCGACGACGGTCGTCCTGCACTACAAGCCCCGGAAGTCGCGAGTCCCGGGCGAGCCGGATCTCTACGGCGCCGAGACCGACAACTGGGTCGTCTACCCGTTCAAGGCCGGCAACTAGAACGCGAGAGGACCCCGCCGCAAGGGCGAGGTCCTCGGAGTGGCGTTGGAGCGGACCGCGGGCGCGGTCCGTCGGGCGGTCAGACGCCCTTGACGAACTGGAGCGTGCCCCCGTCCTTGAGCGTGATCGTGAGGCCGGTGTCCGCGACCGCGTAGCTCGCGGCGTTGCTCAGGCCGAGGACGAACAGGTCGCCGAGCGAACCTTCCGGGCACATCGCCATGGTCGACGCGCCCGAGCATGATCGTGAGCGCATTCGAGGCTCCGACCTCGTACGTGCCCGAGGTCTGGTTGCAATCGGCCTTGGCGCTGAACGTCCCGTCCTCGGTGAACGCGATCGTGTAGTTCGGCTGCTCCGCGGCCGGGACGGCGCCCTGGAACGCCGGGACGGTCTCGGTGATGCCGGACAGCTGCCACTCCACGCCGACGAGGTCGGCCGCGGACTGCGACGCTGCGGGTGGCGCTGATGCGACCGCCGCGCTCGGCGAGGCCGCGGCCGTGCCGGCGGCGAACTGGAGCGTCGCCGCCGTCGGCGTTGCGCCAGCGTCAGCTCGTTGTTCGCGACGGCCCAGGTCGTGGCCGTCGTCAGCGCGTGGGCGTAGATCGAGCCGAACGACTCGGGATCGGCGCACATCATCAGCGTCGACGCGCCCGCCTGGATCGCGATCACGTTCGTCCCGCTGGTCGTGTACTTGCCCGAGATCGCGTTGCAGTCGGCCTGGCCGCTGTACGTGCCGTCCGTGTTGAACTCGACGGTGTAGCGCGGCTGGTCCGCGGCGGGGATCACCCCCTGGAACGCGGGCGTCTTCTCGGTGACCGCGGTCAGCTGCCAGGTCTTGCCGGTGAGCGCGCTCGTGCCACCCGAGGCCGTACAGGCAACGAGGGACGAGACGATCGCGACCAGGGCGATCGCGATCAGGACGGGTCTACGCATGGGTCTCCTCAAGGTCAGTGCGGCGCGTTCCCGTCGCGCCGCGATCCGAACGGGATGCAGAGCGTCTCCCCGGAACGCCGACATGCTACCGGGCGCCGCCACCGGCGGAAGTCATCAGATTGCGATGAAACGCACCGGCGCGAGGCTCTCGACCAGCGGCGGACGGCGATCAGGCGCGGTCCAGGAATGGTGCCGGGCCGCCTGCGCCGGGAACGGCGCGCCCCAGTAGCCGGTGGCGCGCCGGATGCGGCCGGCCGCCAGCTCGAGCACGGCGACGTACTGGAGGACCTCCTCCTCGCCGTAGCGCAGCGGCACCATCAGCACCCAGACGTCGCCGCTCCCGATCAGCCGCGGCGTGCCGGCGAACTGCGGCTTGACCTGCACCGCGCCCATCGCGCCCAGCACGTTTGCCACACCCCGGAATCGCTCGCCGGACTGCGGCCACTCCATCGTCATTTCGTCGCCGACCATGCTCGCGACGGCCTCGGCGTCGCCACGCTCCGTCGCGGCGAAGAAGCGCTCGACGAGCTCGCGGTTCGCCCGGTCAGGATCAACCGCAGCGTCTGTGCCGTCCCCGATCTGGTCCCTCATGCGCTTGTCCTCCGCACTGGGCGCGTCCCTCGAACGAACGCTCGGCTCGCGGCGTCGGCCACGCGCCGACGATAGGATGACGCCCCGCGTTTGCAGATGCGGGACTGACCCTCGATGTCGACTCGACGACCGCGTTGGCCGGCCTTGCACGGTCGCCGCCTGAGGACCCCATGAACGTGGACGCCCAGCTCATGGCGATCTCCGAGCAGCTCGGCACGTCGCTCGACGAGGCATCGCGAATCCCGTGGGGCGACGCGAATGCCACGTGGCGGTTGCGCCTCGCCGACGGCCGCGACCTGATGGCACGCCGGTTCGCCGCCGGCAGGGCGGAGGACGCGCGACGCCTGGCGGCGAACATGACCGCGGCAGCGAGAGCGGGGCTTCCGGTACCGGACCCGCAGATCATCGCGATCGGCAAGACGCCGTGGCTGGTCACCCACCGCGTCGACGGTCGCGTCGGCTCCGACTGGCTCGATACTCGCGCACGGGCTCGAACGCTGGCGGGCGCCATGGCCCGGACGCGGCGACAGCTGCTGGAGATCGACCGATCCGCAGCCGTCCAGTTGGTACCGCTGCGGGACGTCGATCGATCGAGGCTCGACTTGCCTGCCCGTGACGCCTTGGAGCTCGCTGAGGCCGTCCTGAGCCGGCGGCGGTTCAACGCCGTCTTCGTCCATGGCGACTTTGCCCCGATCAATGTCATCGTCGATGAGCAAGGCCACGTCAGCGCACTCCTCGACTTCGAGCACGCACACGTTGGCGATCCCCTCGAGGACGTCACATGGTGGTGCTGGGTGGTTCGCCATCACCACCCCGACGCCTGGCGGGCATCGTGGTCAACCTTCTGCGATCTCGCCGGCGTCGACCGGGTTGCAGACGGCCCGATCATCCATGCGCTCATGATCAAGGAACTCGCCCGGCGCGCCGCGGGCGTGCGAGGCGACCGCGACCACGATCGCTGGCTGGCCCGCCTTAGCGAAGCCACCGCCTGGCGACCATGACAGCCGATGACCGTGGTTGCCTGCCGGATGTCACGCCAGATAGGCGATCGTCTGCGGGCCTTGCGGGAGCACGCCGATCCGAGCGTCGGGCTGGGCGACGAGGAGCCGGTCGACCGCTTCCTCGATGTCCGCGACGGGTTCGAGGTGGGCGGCCCTGACCTGCTCGTCCGCGAGCCCGTCCGTCCGCAACAGCACCTGGGCCTTGGCCTGAACCCTGGCCTGGATCTGGACCTGCCACTGGTCCGGCACGGTCACCGGGGAGGCCGCGATCTGGGCCAGGAGGTCCGCGGGCGTCGCCGCGCTGCCCAGGATCGCCGCGTACGATCCGTGGTCCGGGAGCCCGTCGCGGCATTCGGCGGCGCAGATGATCGTGCCACCCGGTCGCACGACCTCGGCGGCCGCGGACATGCCCTTCACCGCCTGGTAGAGGTTCTGGTCGAGCGGATAGCCGCTGTTCGTCGTCACCACGATGTCGAACGGACGATCGACGGGCTGCATCGCCTCGCGGCGCGCCTGCTCGCAGGCCGCCGCATGCATGGCCAGGATCCGGCCACCGAACGCTCGGGTGATCCGCTGCTCGTCATCGAGCAGGACGTCCAGCGCGAAGTCGACACCCGTGGCCGCCGCGATCGCCCGGACGGCGTCGTGGACCGGATTGCCCTCGATCACTCCCCAGGTGGCTCTTGGATCGCCGATCCGCCGCGCGTTGTGGAGCTCGAGGGTCGTCGCCAAGCCGGCCAGCCCGGGAGCGACCATCTTGGGCCCACCGCTGAACCCCGCGAAGAAATGCGGTTCGACGAAGCCGCGTCGTGATCCGCAGGTCCGCTTCAACCCACTCCCGGTCCAGCAGGACCGGGACGTCACCGACGATCCCCAGGTCGACGTGGCGGGCGGCATCGCGCGCGTCGTGGTCCTCGACTCGCCACTGCGCCAGCACGTCGTCACCAAGCATCGCGCGACGCTCGTCCATCGTCGACGCGCGATGCGTGCCGGTGGCGATCAGCACGACGACATCCTCCGGTCGGATGACGCCGTCGAGCGCTTCCATGATCGCCTGCAGCATGAGGGGCCGCGGTTGGGGACGCGTGATGTCGCACACGGAGATCGCGACCTGCTGACCCGGTCGCGCGATCGTCCGGAGCGGTGGCCCAGCCACGGGCTCGGCGATCGCCGTCCTCAGGGCGGCGAGCGGGTCCGGCGCGGCGGCTCGAGGTCGTGGCCGGATCACGGTGGTCGCCTGTTCGGGCAGCTCGACCTGCAGACCCGACGATCCGTACGCGAGGTCCAACACGATCCGATCGTTCTGGCGGTGCCCTTTGATCACTCGTCGACTACCTGCCTAGTCGGCGCCGCGCGCGCCACTGCCCGCGAACATACCCGACCCGAGAGGATCCTGGCGTTTGCCTGCATCGTCACGCTGCCTTCGAAAAGTTGTCCGTGCCCCGAATAGCACAAAGGGTTCCATGTGCATGTTCGGCGAGGACCCGGCTGGGTCTCGATTTCAGGTGAAATGGCCGCGGGACTCGAACGACATGACTCCAACCGCTGGTTCCTCGCGGGATACGTGACGATGGCCGGCTTCTTCGCGTTGGAAGCCGTGACGCGTGAGCGCGGTTCCGCGTCGAGTCTCGCGGCGACGCCCGACGACCAGGGCACCACACGCAACATCGTTCTGGCATACGTCGTCGCCGGTTCGGCTGCCCCGTTGGTAAGCGGCTTGCCGTTCCCACGCCTGCCGCGCCTCGCCGGCCCCCTGGGACTCGCGGTCGGTGTGTCGGGACTGGCGATCCGAGCGTGGTCGATGCGCACCCTCGGGCGTGCCTACTCGAGGACCCTTCGTGCCGAGTCCGAGCAGCTCGTGGTCGAGACCGGTCCGTACGCGCTGGTCCGTCATCCCGGGTACCTGGGGTCGATCATGACGTGGTTCGGCTTCGCGCTGACGTCGCGGAGCGTGCCGGTGGCGGCGCTCGTTGGCTGGTTGCTCGGGAACGCCTACCGCCGGCGCATCGACGCCGAGGAGCAGCTGCTCAGCCGCGATCTGCCGGCCTACGCCGGCTACCGAACCCGGACGAAGCGGCTGATCCCGTACGTCTGGTAGCGAGCAGCACGTGGGCCTTTAGGACCGCCCGCTACCTGGCCGGATGGAGCGCCGCGTAGGCGGCCGAGCTCATGTCGCCACGGGGTGCGGCAAGCACGGCGGTGGCCGGATGGAGCGCCGCGTAGGCGGCCGAGCTCATGTCGCCACGGGGTGCGGCAAGCACGGCGGTGGCCGGATGGAGCGCCGCGTAGGCGGCCGAGCTCATGTCGCCACGGGGTGCGGCAAGCACGGCGGTGGCCGGATGGAGCGCCGCGTAGGCGGCCGAGCTCATGTCGCCACGGGGTGCGGCAAGCACGGCGTATGAGGCGCTGACCGAGCCAGCCTGACCGGTTCGGCTGACGACGGACAGCGCGGCCGCACCAGCAACGGCCCCGATCAAGAAGGTGGCTGCGAGCACGACAACGGCAGCCGGGACGCTGATGCGGCGGTTGACGGAAACGATCTGCCCTGCCGACACTGGGATGACCCTCCTGCGGTCGTGGCCGCAGCGGTGTGCGGCCTACCGGGACCGTAGGCGCGGGTCGACTCGCCCGGATACGCAGGTTCCCCCCGAACTTGCCGCGCCGAACCCCTGACTATGCCTCGGGGACGGCGTCGCCCGTCCGTCGATGCGCGAGCTCGGCCCGGGACCGAACACCGACCTTGGCGTAGATCCGCGAGAGATGACCTTCGACGGTCCGCTCGGACACGACGAGGATCGTGCCGACCTCACGATTGGTCCGCCCCTCCGCGACCAGGGCGGCGACGCGCTCCTCGGTCGGCGTCAGGGCGTCGGGTGATGCCACGCGCCCGCCGATGCGGCCAAGCTCGCCCCGCGCCGCTCCAGCCCACAGCCGTCGCGCCCAGCGCATCGAACTGCGCTATCGCCGCGCTGAGCGCCTCGCGGGCGACCCGCTTGTGCAGCCGCCGACGCTCGATGGTCCCGAGGACGAGGAGCGTCCGCGCGAGGCCGAATGGCTCCGTCACGCTCCCGATAGAGCTCGACCGATCGGCCAATCGCGCCGACCGCCGCGTCGACGTCACCATGCGCGACCAGCAGAAGGGCGCGGCCACGGGCGCACGCGGCGAGGGCCCCCATCCGCTCGCTCGCCTCCGCCAGCCCCTCGTACCAGCCAAGGAGTGCCTCGGCATCCTCGAGCCGACCGATCCCGATCAGCGCCTCGACCTCATCGGTCACGAACCGCATCTCTCCGGGTTCTGCGACGCCGGCGGATCGGCGCGAGGCAACGAGGGGGCCGAGCTGCTCGTGGGCGGCGGCCGCATCGTCGAGGGAAAGCTCAAGGGTGCCGAGCGCCCAGGCGGCGATCCGATCGGCCTGCGGGTTTCCCGTCGAGGCGAGCTCGATGGCCGCCGCGGCGTCCCGCCGAGCCGCTTCGACATTGCCTAGGTAGGCCCACACGAGCGCGCGTTCCGCGACCAGGATCGCCCCGAACACCGGGGCGCCGCTGTCACTGGTGAGGAGGCAGCCCTCCTCGGCGTGGGACATGGCCCGGTCGAAGCGGCCCAATGCGCACTCGCAGATGACCGTGCGCGAAAGCGTGTCGATGAGCGAATGCGTCTCGCCGCGTGCCGCCGCCTCATGGAGCAGCCAGTCCCACTTGGCGAGGCCACCCTCGAGGTCGTCCGTCCAGCTGAGCATGTCGGCCAGGCAGAACGTCGGCCAGCCGGCGACTTCGCGGACGTCTCGAAGGACCCACTCGCGCTCGACCGCCCGTTCGATCATGTCGACGGGCATCCGGCCGGTCAGCCGCTGCTCGTTACGGGCGATGCCTCGCAGCGCCGTGATCGATTGCGACTCGTTTCCGAAGCGCTCGGCGAGCTCGAGCTCCGCGTAGCCGTGTGCGAGCGCCTCGCGGTAGTCCTCTCCGAGAAGGTCGAGGGCGCCGGTCATGCCGCCTTCGAACGAGACCCGCCGAGCATCATCGTCGCCGGCGTCGTCGATTGCCTGCCGGTAGAGGGCAACGCCTTTGCGGAGGTCGAATGCCCAGCAGTAGACGATGGCCAGGACATTCCGTGCCTCCCACCGATGATCAGCCGGCATCGGGCCCGACAGCATCCCTTCGACGAGATCGCGGACGTGCGCGTAATCGCCGACCATCACGAGCTCCCGGGCCTCCCGCAGGCCGCGCCGCGCCGCGTCCTCCGTCCGATCCGGCGGCGTGAGTCGGCGAGCCATCGCACACAGCTCGGCAGCCGCAGCGGGCGCGCCGCGTGCTCTCGCCCGTACGGCAGCCTCTTCGAGCGCGGCGGCAACCGACTCGTCTGGGTGGAGCGTGGCCAGCGCGAGATGGCGAGCTCGCTGCTCGGGGTCGGGCACGATCTCCGCGAGTCGGGCGTGGATTGCGCGTTGGGCGACGGGCGCCAAGCTTGACCGCGCCGCGACCGCGTACAAGGGGTGGGCAAAACGGATCCGCTCACCGTCGAGGACGACGAGTTGGGCGTCGATGGCCGGCTTCAAGGGATCTTCGGCGGGAGCACCAATTGCGCCGGATACGAGATCAGTGGTCGGGCCCGACAGGGTGGCGACGACGGCAAGCGCCCGTTGTGTCGCGTCGGGCAACGCACGGATCGGCGCTCCGACGAGATCCAGGAGCGTGCTCGGGATCGCCAGATCCTCGGTCGGACCTTCGGGTGGCGACGCGAGCGAGATTGCCCGGCCAAGCTCGATCGCGAACAGCGGATTCCCGGCCGAGCTCGCCTGGATCTTGCGCAGCGTTGGGCCGGCGAACGGATGATCGAGACGAGCCCCGAGCAGATGACCCATCGTTTCGGAATCGATCGGACCGACTTCGATCCGCTCATGCGCGACGTTGACCAGTGCTCGGTCGAGGCTCGTCGAAGGTGAGCGATTGTCTGAGCGTCGGGCAAGCAGGAAACGGATGGAGTCGCCGGCAAGGCGGCGGATCACGAACGAGGCGACCTGCGCTGATGCCGCGTCGAGCCACTGGATGTCGTCGATCGCGATGACCACCTGGCTCTGGGCCGACAGAGAGCGGAGCAAGTTCAGGCACGCGACCGCGACCGCCCGGGGGTCGGGATTTGGACCCTCCGGCTCCTCGCGGAGGAGGGCGACGCGTAGCGCCGTGCGCTGCGGGCTCGGGAGATCGGCGAGGTGGTCGTCGGCAACCGATTCCAAGAGGTCTCCGAGGCCGGCATACGCAAACGTCGCCTCGGCATCCGTCGGACGAGCCTGCAGGACGAGCCACGACCGACGCAAGGCGTGCTCGATGGCGGCAGACCACAGGGTCGTCTTTCCAATGCCGGGCTGACCCTCGATGAGGGCTACGCGTGGCGCCGTCGAGCCGGGCTCGAGGAATCCCTCGATGCGCGCAAGCTCCGCCTCTCGACCCACCACCGATCGCGTCATCCGGGCCTCACCAGCCAGCGCGCCCTTGCATCAACCCGCCGATTATCCACGCGGTTCGCCACGTGAAATCGCGCATGTCCGCGCGGCGCGGCGACCCGCCCGCGGCGGCGCTGCTCAGCTAGTTGCGATCGAGCTCGAGTCGACGACGCAGCAATGGATCTCCGTGTATAAGGTTTGTAGACACTCCCGCGCGAGTCTACCGGGTTGTCCGCATTCAGACCTTGCACAATCATGTCGCGATGAGACATCGCTGGTTCCGCGTCTTCGCCGTCGTCCTCGTCGCCGCGCTCCTCCTCGGCGCCGGCGCCTTCCTTTGGTGGGCGCAGCCGCAACCGCTGCTCCCCGAGGCATCCGCGGCACTCGCGTCGACGCCGACGGTCACCTTCATGCAGGACGCCGACGGGCGGCTGACGTACACCCCTGTGGGCCAACAACCGACCGCGGGCCTCATCCTCTATCCGGGCGGCAAGGTCCCACCCGCCGGGTACGCACCACAGGCGCAGGCGATCGCGGCGGCGGGTTACCTGGTCGCCATCGTCCCGGTTCCGTTCAACCTCGCCGTCTTCGACATCGACGCCGCGCAGGCCGTCATCAGCGACCATCCTGAGATCGGCGCGTGGGCCGTCGGCGGTCACTCGCTCGGCGGATCGATGGCCGCCCAGTTCGCCAGCTCCCATCCGGGCGCGGTGGCGGGACTGGTGCTGTGGGCCTCGTACTCGGCAGCTGACCTGTCCGGCGCGGCGCTGCCGGTCGCCTCGATCTTCGGCACCCTCGACAGCGGCGTTCCGTCATACACGAGTCCCGAGAACCTCGCCAAGCTGGGTCCGAACGTCGTCATGACGCCGATCGAGGGCGGCAACCACGAGCAGATGGGCTGGTACACGGGCCAACCCAACGATCCACCGGCGACGATCAATCGTGCCGACCAGCAGCGTCAGGTGGTCGCGGCGACGCTCGACCTCCTCGCTGCGATGCCTCGTCCTACTGGCGACGCGGCCGAGCGGACCGCTCGCTTGACTGCTCATTGATGATCCCCGACATGGAGACGTTCTCTCCCCACGAGAAGGCGCCACTCGAGTACTGGTTCTGGAAGCTGCACGTCGGTGACCTTGCGTTCCTGGTCGACGTCATCCTCCGCCGTCGAACCGGGATCGCAGAGACGCGGGTCAGCCTCTGGCTTCGTGGCGAGGGACGGGTTGAGCATGCGCCATCGCCCCACTGGTCGGCCGACCGCGACCTCGTCGTCGCTGGCGCGACGGAGCTTCGGCCGAGCGGGTCAAACGGCGCAGTCGGAGACATCGCCTGGGACCTTCGCTGGGATGACGGGCATACGCTCGTCACGCCGCTGCATCGGGCGATCGGATGGATGGAGCCGCTCGACCTCTCGATCCTGATCCGCCCGGAAACGCGGTTCTCGGGCACGATCGAGATCGGCGGCGAGCGGTTCGTGGTCGCGGACCTGCCCGGGACCTTCACCCACTACTGGGGACGGCGCCTCATGGATCGCTGGATCTGGTTGTCCGCTACGCAGTTCGAGGGAGCACCTGCACGACGGCTCGAAGCCATCGTGAGCAGCTCCAGGCTGTTGGGCGGGCCGCCACTCCCGCTCCCCGCGGCATACCTGTGGACGACCGACGGAACGCGCGGGGACATGGTCGTGTCGCCGCTCAACGGGGCCATGCGCATGCGCCCGATAGCCGGCGGATTCACGCTTGATGCCGTCAGGATCGGGGGACCTCGTCATCGCGTCGTGGCGACCTGGGGCCGGGTCCCGACGAACGATCTCGGCGAAGGGATCCGACAGACCCTGCACGCGGACCTCACGATCGATGGCATCGCGGCCGTGTCGGGCACGGTCGGTCTCGAGACGCGCGGCTGGCCAGCGTAGCCAGTCAGGTTCGATATGCACCGAATTGGCGATGCGCTCCGTCGCGCCGTTGTTCCGGCACTCGCGGTGTTCACCGCGTTCCTCCTGGGTGCGATCCTCATCGTCCTGACCGACGTCGACCACCTGCAACAGATCGGCACGGATCCGGTCGCAGCGATCGGCGGCGCGCTCGCCGGCGTGATCAACGGGTACCCGGCGCTCATCTCCGGGGCGATCGGCGACCCGGGTCGCATCGTGGCCGCGATCCAGACCGGCGACCCTGACGACATCGCGAGAGCCCTTCGACCCATCTCCGAGACCCTGGTCAGCGCCACGCCGTTCATCTTCGCCGGCCTGGGCCTCGCGGTGTCGTTCCAGGCCGGCCTGTTCAACCTCGGCGTGGACGGGCAGTTCGTCATCGGCGGCCTGGGTGCGTTCATCACGGCGACACTCGTTGCGGGGTCCCTGCCGCCGCCGCTAGTGCTGGTGGTCGCGGTGGCCGGCGGGACCATCGCCGGTGGTGCCTACGGGTTCGTTCCCGGCTACCTCAAGGCGCGGACGGGAGCGCACGAGGTGATCACCACGCTGATGTTCAACGGCCTGGCGCCAGCCGTCGCGTTCCTGATGGTGCAGCCCTTCGATCTCTCGGGGCCGGCGGCGATCCCCGCCGTCCCACGGTTGACCGACATCCCGACGATCCGCGTCGACTACGGCTTCGTCGTCGCCCTCGGGATGGCCGCGGTCGTGTCGTTCGTGCTGTTCCGCACCCCCGTCGGCTTCGAGCTTCGAGCAACCGGCTTCAGCCGAACCGCCGCCGCCGGGGCGGGGATGCGACCGGATCGGATCACCATCCTCGCGATGTCGGTCTCCGGCGGGCTGGTCGGCATGGGCAGCGCGTTGTTCGGACTCGGGCCTGCCGGGGGCTTCTACGGCCAGCCGACGTTCGAGTTCGGGTACGTCGCGATCGCCTTGGCGCTGCTCGCCGGCCGGCGGCCGGCGGGGTCGTGGTCGCGGCCGTGCTCTACGGCGCGCTCACCAACGGCGCGAAGGTCATGACCATCGTGACCGGCATCCCGCTCGCACTGCTCGTCGTCATCGTCGCCCTCGCCATCATGTTCGTGGCGGCGCCCGACCTGACCCGGTCGATCTGGCGGCTCAGGCCGCCATCGCCAAGGATCGGCACCGAGGACCTCTGATGCGGCCTAGCCCTTGGCACCTCAAGGGTGGCGCGGGCGCATTCCGTCCATCGACAGGACCAGGAGCCGTTCCGCGAGGGCCGGCCCATCGGGCGACGTCTCGGCGGCCACCGCGAACGCCTTGGTCATCTTCAGCAGGTCATCGAGGTCGACCTCGTCGCGCACGGCGCCGTCGGCCTTCGCGCGATCGAGGAGCATCCCCCCCGTGGCGTTGATCATCGCGTGGCACTGGGCGAAGAGCTCGCTGGTCCGGCCTTCTTCGGTCAGGGCGGCGGCCAGGCCACGCTTCTGCGAGATCACGGTCACGAAGCCCTGCAGCCAGTCGATGAGGGCCGGCCCGGCCGCCTCCGAGGTCGCGAGGCGATCCCCGTCCGCGCAGAGGCGCTCGACGCTGTCCCGGTAGACCGCCTCGAAGAGCGCGAGGCGCGTCGGAAAGTGGCGGTACAGCGTCCCGGGTCCGACCCCTGCCGCGCGCGCGATGTCGTCGAGCGAAGCGTTCGGCCCGTTCTCGGCGAACGCCGTGCGCGCCGCCGCGATCAGGCGCTCGACATTCCGCTGGGCGTCAGCCCGGCGCGGCCGTCCGGCGGGAGGCGCGTCGGCGGAAACGTTGCGTGTCGGTGTCGGTTGCATGGAGCCCTTGCAAAACGGAGACTGTCTCCGTATATTGACGCAGAACCGGAGAGAGCCTCCGGATGCGGCGATCGTAGCACGTTCCCGACCCGTCGATCGAGGCCCGGACCGATCCGATCCTCGCGCCACCAGGAGCCCTTGCCTGCATGTCGACCACCTCTCCCGCTCTTCCTGCGGCACGCGACGAGCGCTGGCTCGCGCTGGCCGTCCTGTGCGCCGGCACCCTCATGATCGTGCTCGATGCGACGATCGTGAACGTCGCGCTCCCGGCGATCCAGCGCGACTTCGGCTTCAGCCAGTCGAGCCTCGCCTGGGTCGTCAACGCCTACCTCATCGCCTTCGGCGGCGTCCTGCTGCTGGCCGGCCGCCTGGGCGACCTCCTCGGCCGGCGGCGCATCTTCCTCGTCGGCCTGACGATCTTCACGCTCGCCTCGTTCGTCTGCGGGCTCAGCCCCAGCGGTCCCGTCCTGATCGCCTCCCGGTTCATCCAGGGCCTGGGCGGCGCGATGACCTCCGCGGTCATCCTCGGGATGATCGTCACGATGTTCACCGAGCCCCAGGAGCGGACCCGGGCGATCAGCCTGTACAGCTTCGTGGCCGCGGCCGGCGCGTCGATCGGCCTGCTGGCCGGCGGCGTCCTCACGGAGCTGCTCGATTGGCACTGGATCTTCTTCGTCAATGTCCCGATCGGGATCGTGACCGGCATCCTTGCGGTGCGCCTGATCAAGGACGACGTCGGCCTGGGGCTCGGCAAGGGGGCTGACGTCCCCGGCGCGATCCTGGTGACCGCTGCCCTGATGCTCGGCGTCCTGACGATCATCCGGACGAGCGACGTGGGCTGGTTCTCGATCGAGACCCTGATCGGTGCCGTGGCGACCGCGCTCGTGTTCGCGGGGTTCGTCGTGCGTGAACAGCGGACCTCGGATCCGCTGCTGCCCATGGGGATCTTCCGCTCGCGTGCCGTCACGGGGGCCAACCTGATCATGGTCCTCGTCGTCGCCGGCTTCTTCGGGACCTTCTTCATCGGCAGCCTGTACCTCGAGCGCGTCCTGCGCTTCGATGCCCTTGCGATCGGACTGGGCTTCCTCCCCATCAGCGTGAGCATCGGGGTGATGTCCTTCGTCTTTGCGGTGCCATTGATCACGAGGTTCGGGCAACGCGCCGTGCTGCGCGGCGGCCTGGTCCTGCTGCTCGGCGGAATGCTCTGGCTGGCGCGGCTGCCCGCGGATGCGACCTACCTGGTCGACGTCGGCCCGGGTCTGCTGCTCATCGGCATCGGTGCCGGACTGACCTTCCCGTCGACCGTCGGGCTCGCGATGTCGGGGGCCACCAACGCCGACGCGGGGCTGGCGTCCGGCCTCGTGAACACGACCCGGATGGTCGGCGGCTCGCTGGGCCTCGCGGTGATGGCGTCACTGCTGACCACCCGCGTCGGGACGCTCACGACGGCGGGGGCCGACCTGGGGACGGCGGTGACCGGCGGCGCGCAACTCGCCATGACCTTCGCGGCCGTGTTGATCGTCGCAGCGTTGGTCGTCTCGGTCACGGTGCTCCGCCAGGGCACGGTGACCCAGGTCCAGCCGGCCGGCCAGCGCACGATCGACGCCGAGGTGTTGGCGGACGCGGCCTAACGACGAGTCCGTCGAGGACAGAATTGCGACCGTTGACGTTCGTGCTCACCACGGGATGCGATCCGTGGCACCAGGCACTGGCGGTCACTGATCTGGTCGCGGATCCAGCGTCTCCGACGCGTTGGGTTGTTCCACTGCCGCCAATTGATTCGCTTCCTGGCGAACCCGGATGTACCGGTACAGACCCCGGATCGCGTCCGGGTCAATGCCGAGGTAGATGGACGCGAGCCCAACCATGGCGCGGAGGCGTATTCCGCTGCCGCCCTCACGCAATGCGCTACGGAAGTACGCCGTCGCCACTCTCCGCCGACCTTCTTTCAAGGCGACGGTTCCCGCGGCGTACCCCACTGCCGCCCAGCTTCGCCGCGCGGACCGCCACGCTGAGTCAACAGACACACCCAGCGCCTTCCGCTCGCGCACATCCAGTGCCTCAACGAACGCCGGCCCCACGTCCAGGTTGCGCAGCATCTCCCTTGTCATCGTCGCGGTGACTTGGTGATCGTGGCGACGGTAGAACCCCACGATCCCGTTGACCGGTGCGAACCGCCCGACCCTGCACAGCTCGAGCCACGTCGGATAGTCGACGTTCGGGATGCCTTCGGGCTGGTGAAAGCCGCCGACCGCACGCAGCGCGCTCGTTCGACACACCACCGTGCACGCGGGTATGCAGTTCTCCTCGAGCAGCAGCTGAACGGTCTGGGCCGCAGTCTTGCGCTGATGCCTGCGGACCTTTGCTCGTCCCGGGGTGAGGCGCCTGGCCTTCCCCGCCGGATCAGTCTCCACCGCGAGGCCCCACGAAAGCACGACCTTCGGGTTCTCGAATGCAGGGAGCTGCCTCTCGAGCTTGTCCGGTGGCCAGAAGTCGTCTCCCTCCAGGATCGCGACATACTGCCCGCGCGCCATCCCGAGGGCCAGGTTGTACGCGTCCCCCAGACCCGTGATCCCACGGTGGCGTTGAGAGACATAGCGAATTCGTGCGTCCGTGGAGCGACGGACGACGTCAGGCGTACCGTCGGTCGAACCGTCGTCAATGACGATCTGTTCCCAGCGCGGCTCAGTTTGGGCAAGGACGCTCTCGAGACATCGACCGATGTAGAGACCGTGGTTATAGGTCGGCGTGATGATGCTGACGAGGGGGGCGGGCGATATTGCGGCCAACGACGTCTGATCCCTCCGGCGAATTGGTCCGTCCCGCGGCCGGATGACGGCGTCCCTCGGTGCCCGAGGCGCGAGTGTACGCCCGCAGCGGGTGGCCTCTTGCCGGCAGAGGCGGCACTCGAGGGTGCGGTCAGGGGTCGGTCTCGGTCCCTGGGCGGGGCGCGACGACAACAGGAATCCGTGAGTCACACGGCCCCAGCCCGGAACCTCGGTATGCTGCGTCGACCAGCTCTGGACCAAGAGCGCATCGTTGCCGCCGATCGAGAGCCTCACGCATGAACATGACGCCCGCGGTCGACGCGCGCACCGTTGCAGATAAGGCGGGCGTTCCGGCCCCCGTGTTCCCGCGTTCGGCCTTCCGCGAGATGGAGGCCGCGCTGTCGGAGCCGCTCTTCTTTGGGATTCCCCTGGGCGCGACGCTCAATGATCACTTCGTCACGGCCTTCGTCGACGGACTCGGGGACTGGCGACGGAGGACGAAGTGGCTGAGGCGCTTGCTGTATCAGCGGCACCGGATCTCGCCCCAGGTCCATCGGAGGACGGGAGCCACCTTCGATCCGGGGCGCGTTCTCGTGACCTGGAGCATCCCCAGCCACCGATATGACCGCTTGTTGTTGCCGGTCCTCGAGCGGCTCGATGAGGGGGAGTGCGCTGTGCTGTACGGCCACGATGGAGTGGCGCAGTTGGTGCCGGCCGGCATCCCTCACCTTCCCTTCCGGGAGGTCAAGGACTTCGACGCGCGGGCTTGGAGGCGGGAATACGAGAGATGCTGGCCATCATGGAGACGCACCATCAGGGACGGCTGCGAACGGTACGCCTTCCCAGAAGGTGCATTCGAGCTCCTGTCCCTCGAGTTGATGGTCGCCAGCCAAAACGTCCTTGGTTGCCTGAACTTCCTGGAGGCTCACCAACCTTCCGTGATCCTCACCGAATACGATCGCAACCGGCTCTGGTCCTGCCTGGTGTTGGCTGCGCGGAAGCTCGGGATCCCCTCGCTGACGCTGGTCCATGGCGTCATTGAACGTGATGCCTTCGGATTCTCGCCGGTCCTTGCCGACCAGATCCTCTGTTGGGGCGAGCTCGACCGAGCGAAGCTCATCGATGCGGGCGAAGCGCCGTCCAGGGTGACGGTGGCGGGGTGCCCGCGATTGAATTGGGACTTGCCCAGCCCATCGCTCGAGGGGCGGCGAAGGCTCGGAATTGATCACGACGGGCCGGTGGCGATGCTGGCGACTTCCCCCGAGAGCAGCAGATTTGCGCTTGCCGATGCGTTCTGCACGGCCATTGAGCAGCTCCCGGGTATGTCGGGGGTCGTCAGACTGCATCCATCGGAGGATCTGACCTCCTATCAAGCGATGATCGTCAGCCATCCGACGGTCTCCTTCGTGGAGAACGGGAGGGCTTCCTCGGATGAAGCGCTTGCGGCGGCCGATGTCGTCGTGGTGCGCGCGAGCGGGTTCGGGAGCGACGCGCTGGTGAAGCGCAAACCGGTGGTGGTCCTCAGCCCCGAGCAGAATCCGACGGGTCACGACCTGGATCTCATCGAGCTGGCAGGCTGTCCACATGCTCATGACTCCGACGAATTGGCAGCGGTTCTCGGCCGGATGGCGGGGGATCCGGCGTTCCGTGCGGAGCGTGAGACCGCCGCAGAACGCTTCGTCACGCGATTCTGCGCGGCCTTCGGGAACGAGTCGGCGGATATCACCGCGGCTACGGTTCGCGCTGCGGCTGACCGGAGAGAGTCTGTCGAGCCATCCCTTTTCGACGACCTGGGCCCGGCGTCGACGCCGGTCGAAGGCTGAGCGCTCGGCGGCGAGATCGAGGACCTCGACTGGGAAGTAGTCCCGGATGACCTCTGCCTGGTCCCCCCAGGCAGAGCACGAAGTCCTCTAGATCGAGAATCCGCCGACGGGGCGGCGTTGCGCCAAGTCGGGACACGCCGGCCCAACGATACGGCGGTGTCCCGCCGCACCGGAAATCTCTGAACTGGTGCCGTCCCGTGCGGTCGAGGGTGGTCACGTAGTGACCTTCCGCCCAGCCGCCTGCGCCATAGGTGCTCTGGCGCCTGCCGGGCGGACACCACATCCTTGCTCTCAAAGCTTGGATCGGGGGCATGCCCCTGTCCACGAAAAGGCACACCCGTCGCGAGGCGGGGCCGCAAAGCCACGGGACTCCCTGAGTCAGCCGGGTTGCCGAATGGTGGTGGTATTGCATGTTTTGGGATGGGGAGCGCTGGCTCCCGGACCAGCCACGCGTTGTCAAGTCGCCCCGCAGGCCCCGCCCAGCCATCAGGACGCGTCCTCGCGGCTGGCTGGCGAGTGGCGTGGCGGTGGTCGCGCTCATCGGGCTCGTCATCCCGATCGTGACCGTCTCCGCCGCCGGTGGGAGCGGCCGCGCGCTCCTCGCGAAGTGGTCCGCCGTGTCCGACGTCTCCGTCCAGCAGGAGTCGAGTGAGCGGCTCGCGTACCGCGGCGCCTGGTTCACGGCCTTCTACCCGGACTACCTGAAGGGCAAGGTCCGTGCCACGGACACTGCGGGCGCGAGCGTCGCCCTGAAATTCCGTGGCGCCGGCGTGTCCTGGATCGGCCCGATGGGCCCGACCCGAGGCTCGGCGAAGGTGTACATCGACGGCAAGCTCACCGCCACCGTGAGCCTGTACGCCACCGCCTTCCGGCCGACCCGCGTGCTCTACCGCAAGACCTGGGACAAGCCCGAGAGCCACCGCATCCGCGTGGTCGCAGAGGGGACGCCGGGCCATCCTACCGTCGCCGTCGACGCGTTCGTGGTTCGCGCCACGACCGGAGATGGATCAGGGCCCGTCGACGACACCGGCAACCCGATCGGGACGCCGATCCCCGATCCCACGCCGGACTCGAAGCCGACCCCCAAGGGGGACCCCACGCCCACGCCGGACTCGAAGCCCACGCCCGTGCCGGCAACGCCCACGCCCGTGCCGGCAACGCCCACGCCCGTGCCGGCAACGCCCACGCCCGTGCCGGCAACGCCCACGCCCGTGCCGGCAACGCCCACGCCCGTGCCGGCAACGCCCACGCCCGTGCCGGCAACGCCCACGCCCGTGCCGGCAACGCCCACGCCCGTGCCGGCAACGCCCACGCCCGTGCCGGCAACGCCCACGCCCGTGCCGGCAACGCCCACGCCCGTGCCGGCAACGCCCACGCCCGTGCCGACGCCCAGCCCGCCGCACGCCCCGTGCCGCGCAACGCCCACGCCCGTGCCGGCAACGCCGACGCCGCCCCTCGGGGCCGCCGCCCCGACACCCCCGCCGACGCCGACCCCATCGCCCAAGCCAACGGCCACGCCCACGGCTGCACCCACGCCGACGCCGGCCCCGACACCGGCGCCCACGCCGACACCCTCGCCCAAGCCGACGGCGACCCCGACTCCGGTCCCGACGGCCACGCCGGCACCGACCGCGGCGCCGCTCTCGATCACTGGCAGCATCGCCAGCGGCTCGATCGTGTCAGGGTCACTCACCTGGACGGCCACAGTCGCGGGAGGGACCGCGAGCAAGGTCGAGTTCCTCGTCGACAATGTCGTGTCCTGGACCGACACCCGGGGTCCCTACCAGTTCAACGGCGACCCCAATGGCGTGTTCGATACCAAGACGCTCGTGAACGGCACGCACACGGTGGGCGCGCGCGCCACCGACACCTTCGGCGCGAGCGCCATCGACTCGAGCCTGATCACCGTCTCGAATGCGACGGCGCCTGCACCCACGCCGACGCCTGCACCGACGCCGACGCCTGCACCCACCCCGACACCCAAGCCGACCCTGACGCCGGCTCCGAGCGTCGCGCCATCGCCCACGCCGATGACGGGCACCAGCGTTCGGGTCACCTCCATCCCGGCCCTGCTGACGGCCCTCGCCAACAATTCGATTGACGAGATCGTGGTCGCCAACGGCACCTACCACGTCAGCCCGTCGGGCCAGCTCAAGGCGGATTCCCTGTGGATCGGCGGCGACAAGATGGTCGCGCGCACCCGGCCGATCACCGTTCGCGCCGAGACTGTTGGCGGGGTGACGCTGGACGGCACCGGTGACACGGGCGCCTATGGTGCGCTCTCGTTCGAGGACGGTGCGCACGACCAGACGTGGGACGGCTTCCGCTTCACGAACATGGCCGCGATCTACACAGGGATCATCGAGGTCGGCGGGTACGTGCCCCGTCGGCCGCCCTACAACATCACCATCCGCAACATGACCATCACTGCGTCATGCACCGGTCGTGCGACGACCTACAGCGGCAGCACCTGGGATCACGGCGTGTACCTCGCCCACGCCACCGGCGCCGGCCCGCATGACATCCTGATCGAGAACCTCGCGGTCGACGGTCGCGGCCACCTCGCCAGCGCGGTCCACTGGGACCACGGCGATGCCACCAACCCGTCGGCCTGGAACGTGACCGTGCGCAACCTCACCGTCGTCGGCACCCAGAACGCGATCATCCCCTGGGTCGACGGCCTGCACGACATCACGATCGACGGCGCCACGATCTCGGACACGCTGGCCCACGCCGTCCTGTTCGAGTCCAACGGCGCCTCGCGCATCGTGCTCAAGAACATCACCTCGGTCCGCTCCGGCTACGGCGGCTGGCACAGCTCGCTGGGCGCGAACCCGCCGGGCGTGACGTTCATCAACGACAGCCTCCAGTGACCGGGCGCAGCAGCGCCTGACAACGCGACCGGGACCGGCCGCGCTCGCCCATGCTGCCGGGAGCGCTCCGGTCCCCTTCCGCGCTCTCGGCTGCGCAGACGCAAGAGGCGCTGTGCCGCCGTCCGGAGCTAGGTCGACAACGTGCTCGAGGGCCTGCGTCCGCGGTTTACTGCAGCCGCCGACCTGCTCGCGTACGCTGAGCCGACCTCCTCGCGCACTTCCGCTTCCCGCGACCGCAGCCGGGTTCGGAGCACTAACCCGCTCGAGCGGGTCGACAGGACGCGGGACATACACGCGACGCGGGGTTTGACCCCTGCGCCCTTGGGAGCCAGACTCGTCGGTGGCACAGCGACCGTTGCACAGGCCTACGCTGTTGTTTGCTGTGCTGACGCTCGCAGCAATCCTCTCCGTCGCAACGTTCGCCCTGCTGGCGCGGACCGCGCCCGCGCCGACCGCGACGCCGGCTCCGAGCGTCGCACCCGCGCCGACCCTGACGCCGGCTCCGAGCGTCGCGCCATCGCCCACGCCGACGATGGGCACCAGCGTTCGGGTCACCTCCATCCCGGCCCTGCTGACGGCCCTCGCCAACAATTCGATTGACGAGATCGTGGTCGCCAACGGCACCTACCACGTCAGCCCGTCCGGCCAGCTCAAGGCGGATTCCCTGTGGATCGGCGGCGACAAGATGGTCGCGCGCACCCGGCCGATCACCGTTCGCGCCGAGACCATCGGCGGGGTGACCCTGGACGGCAGCGGCAACAGCGGCGCCTATGGCGCGCTCTGAGCTTCGAGGACGGTGCGCACGACCAGACGTGGGACGGCTTCCGCTTCGCGAACATGAAGGCGGATCTACACCGGGATCATCGAGGTCGGCGGCTACGTGCCCCGTCGGCCGCCCTACAACATCACCATCCGCAACATGACCGTCCTCGGGTCATGCACGGGGCGGGCGACCACTGCGAGCGGCAGTACCTGGGATCACGCCATGTACCTCGCCGACGCCACCGGCGCCGGCCCGCACGACATCCTCGTGGAGAACTTCACGGTGGACGGCTCGGGCAACCTCGCGAGCGCCGTCCACTTCGATCACGGCGATGCTACCAACCCGCCGGCCTGGAACGTGACCGTGCGAGGCCTCCACGTCACGGGCACGCAGTCAGCGATCATCCTCTGGAGCGAGGGCCTCATGAACATCGTCTTCGACGGTGCCGACATCAGCGGGGCCAAGGCCTACGCCGTCCAGTTTGAGTCCAACGGCGCTCAGCGCATCCTGCTGCAGAACATCACGTCGGTCCGATCGGGGCGGCAGGGCTTCTACAGCTCGATGGGCACCAATCCGCCAGGCGTGACGTTCACGAACAACAGCTTCAACTGAAGGCCCGCAGCACCACCCCGCGTGGTCGAGGCCTCCGATCCGCCCGAGGTGGAACGACCTCCGTGGGGGAGGGCCTGCCGGTGGGCGCGATCGCGCCTGGCCCATCGGACTGGTACGGTTAGGCCCGATGAGGCCGTCGCTCCTGCTGCTCGCCGCCTGCCTCGCGATCGCGCTGGCCGCGGTTGGCGCCGTGCGTCCCGCACCGGCGCTCGCGCTCACCACACTGGCGACCAGGTGCGACAGCGTCCCGCTCCGGTCGCGCCCGTCAACGAGCTCGACCAAGGTCGCAACCCTGTCCAAGGGGACCAGGGTTGCCGCCGTGAAGAAGGTGTCCGGCGGCCGCTGGCGGTCCACCTGTGCGGGCAAGACCAAGGCCGGGAGCAGCTGGTACAAGATCACCGTCGTCAAGGGCAAGAGCGTTCGCAGCCGGTTCGGCGTCGACATCGTGTACGTGGCGTCCAGCCTGTTGAGGAAGGTCTCCTCGAAGAGATCCGTTCGGGTCACCTCCATCCCGGCCCTGCTGACGGCCCTCGCCAACAATTCGATTGACGAGATCGTGGTGCGCCAACGGCACCTACCACGTCAGCCCGTCCGGCCAGCTCAAGGCGGATTCCCTGTGGATCGGCGGCGACCGGTTCGCCAGCCGCACCCGGCCGATCACCGTTCGCGCCGAGACCATCGGCGGGGTGACCCTGGACGGCAGCGGCAGCAGCGGCGCCTATGGCGGCCTGAGCTTCGAGGACGGAGCCCACGACCAGACCTGGGACGGCTTCCGCTTCGCGAACATGAAGGCGGAGTACACCGGGATCATCGAGGTCGGCGGCTACCTGCCCCGTCGGCCGCCCCACAACATCACCATCCGCAACATGAAGATCACGGCGTCCTGCACCGGCCGCGCGACCACCGCGGACGGCCGGACGTGGGACCACGGCGTCTACCTCGCCGACGCCACCGGCAGGGGCCCGCACGACATCCGGATCCGGAATCTCACGGTCGACGGCCGAGGCAACCTCGCGAGCGCCGTCCACTTCGATCACGGCGATGCTGCCAACCCACCGGCCTGGAACGTGACCGTGCGAGGCCTCCACGTCACGGGCACCCAGTCGGCGATCATCCTCTGGAGCGAGGGCCTCCGGAACATCGTCTTCGACGGTGCCGACATCAGCGGGGCCAAGGCCTACGCCGTCCGGTTCGAGTCCAAGCGGGCATCGGGCATCGTGTTCAGGCACATCACGTCGGTCCGCTCGGGCTACCGCGGCTTCTACAGCTCGATGGGCGCCCACCCGCCGGGCGTGACGCTCGCGAAGAACAGCTTCCGCTGAGCGGTCGAGGCAGCGGCTGACCGCGCGACCGGGTCCCGATGCTGTGCTACCGTGCGGCCGCGGAGCCGGCGTCACCGCGCTGCCGTGACCCAGTCCACGGCCCGGAGTACCCAGCCAACGATGCCGTCAGTCCCGGGCACGCCGAGCGCCGACCAGCGAGCGCCGGTCATCTGGTTCGTCAACCAGTACGCCGGCTCGCCGCACCACGGGATGGAGTTCCGCCACTACGAGCTGGGACGCCAGCTGGTCGAGCTTGGCGCCCGGGTGGTGGTGATCTCGGGATCCTATTCCCACCTCTATGCGCGTCAGCCAGCGACTCGAGCGACGTACCACCTGGAGGATGTCGACGGTCTGACCTATTGCTGGGTGAAGGTGCCGCCCTACGGCCGGGCGATCAGCGCCGGCCGCGTTCGCAACATGGTCGTGTTCATGCTGCGTCTCTTCCGTCTCCCGACCGAGCGGCTGCCGACGCCCGACGCGATCGTCGTTTCGTCGCCGTCCCTGTTCCCGATCCTGCCCGCCAGCCTGTGGGCGCGAAGGGCAGGCAGCCGCCTGGTCTTCGAGGTCCGCGACGTCTGGCCGCTCACGCTCCAGGAGCTTGGTGGCCTGTCGCACCTGCATCCGCTGGTCGCCGTGATGGGCTGGTTCGAGCGCTTTGCCTACCGGGTCGCCGACACGGTGGTCTCGGTCTTTCCGGCCGCTGCGCCGCACTACCTTGCCAGGGGCATGGCGCCCGACAAGCTGCGGGTCGTGCCCAACGGCGCCAGCCCGGACGCCTTCCTGGAGCCCGCCAGGCCGGCACCGGAGCACGTGAGGGTCGCGGCGGAATCAGCCGCCTTCACGGTCGGGTTCGTGGGCACGCTGGCGGTGGCGAACGCGATCGAGAACCTGGTCGAGGCCGCCCGCATCCTTGCCGACGACGACATCCGGTTCGTCATCGTCGGCCATGGCTCGGAGAACGAGCGGCTGCGCACCCTGGCCTCCGGCCTCCGCAACGTCACGTTCCTCGGACCGGTCGGCAAGGCGGACGTCCCATCCACCCTGCGGACGTTCGACCTCTGCTATATCGGCTACCACCGCAGCCCGCTCTACCGGTTCGGCATCTCGTCGAACAAGGTATTCGACTACATGGCCGCCTCGCGGCCGATCGTGCTGGCCGCGGAGGCGGCCAACGACTGGGTGCGCGCGGCCGAATGCGGGATCACCGTGCCGCCGGACGATCCCGCGGCGCTGGCGGCTGCCATCCGCGCCATCCGGGCTATGCCTGCAGCGGAGCGCAGTCGGCTCGGCGCCAACGGCAGGGTGTTCGTGGAACGCGAGCACGCATACCCGGTGCTGGCCCGGCGCTACCTGGACATCCTCACCGGCGAGGGATGACCGGCAGGTCCTCGTAAGCCCGATGGGTCGCCGCCGCGATTGCCGCCCAGCCCCCATCGGACGCCGCCAGCGCCGCCCGGTCGTCGGCGGCGGCAAGCAGCAGGGCCGGGGCGCGCTCCAGACCGTCGATCAGCGCCCGGGCAAGCGCCGGACCCGTCACGTCCGTCGCGACCACCGAGGAGGTGAGGCCGCGCACCTGCTCGACCAGGCCGTCCAGCGGCGTGATGATGCTCGGACGGCCGACGCCCACAGCGGTCATGAGAGCCCCGGACTGCGAGATTCGTCGATACGGAAAGACCACCACGCGAGCGACGGCATACGAATCGAGCATCCGGTCAACTGAGACATAGCGGTCCACGATCTGAACCCGCGGGAGTGCCCGGAGACGATCGAGTTCGGGCCGCACGGCAGCGTCGAGCACCTTTCCGACGACCAGCAGCCGCGCCTCCGGATGCGCACCGAGAACCTGGGGCCAGGCCTCCGCGAGGAGGTCCAGACCCTTGTACGGTCGCAGAAGGCCGAGGAAGAGGACCGTCGGATCCAGCGGCCAGTCCAGGCGCGCGGCGGCGTCCGCTGGAGCCGGAAGCGGCCGGTCCACGAACAGCGGTCCGTGGGGGATCTCGACGATCGGCGACCGCGTCCGGATCGCCGTCCGGAGCTCGCGGGCCACATGGTCAGTCTGGGCGACAACCAGGTGGGCGCAGTTCAGGTTCCGGCGCACTATCGCCGGATCCGCGCCGCCATCATCGTGGGGCAGCACGTTGTGAGCGGTGAATACCAGGCGTGCCCCGGCGCGGTCGCAGACGGTTCGCAGGAGGCGCATGCCAACCGTCTGGCGATGATCGAGCGGCATCCATTGAACGTGGACGACGTCATAGCGGCGGCGGTTGATCCGCCACAGCAGGCGCAGCCCGTTGAGGGCGACCTCGACGGTGCGGCTGGCCAGGCGCAGGGGCCGCGGTCGAGCGACGCGAACGGTCAGGTTGGTGATCCACGGAGCGACCGGGTAGGCCGCAAGGAAGTCCGGCTCCAGGTAGAAGGCTGGGCTTGCCAGCTCGGCCAGGACGCCATCCGCGCGCAACGCGGCGACCAGCGGCCCGCAGTAGTACGGCGAGTTGCAGAGGAGGTCCACCACAACGACCCGCATCATGGCCCATCGTCGCGGGAGTCGGCCACTGGACGCCAGGACACCAGCACGGCCGAGAGGTGCTTGGCTCGCGCCGCGTGCACCACTGCCCTCCTGCCTCCGCGGCTCGTCCCCAACCACCACATCCGAGCGAGGGCGCGAGAGCGCCTATCATGCAGCATCGGCCCCGACGATAGCCGGCTCATGGAAAGGCCGGTCCGGGCGGGACGGAGGGAGTCACCAGCCACGTGAGTGAGGGATCGGCCCAGCTCCGGAGCGCGTCGCTGCCGGTCCGAGTGCGGCCCGGAGGGTTCGCCCTTATCCCCCTGTTCGTTTTCGTCGCCCTGATCCCGATCGAAGATGCCCTGCTGGTGGGCGGCGTTGGCACCTTGAGTCGCGGTGCGGCGGTCGTCTTCGCCCTGCTGTACGCGGCCCCGCGCATCGGGCAACTGACCATCCGGGCGATGCCCCTGGCGGCCTGGGCCTACCTCGAGTGGGCAATCCTGAGCGCCGTCTGGTCCGTCAACGCGAACGTCGCCCTCTACGAGCTGTCGACGCTCGTGCAGCTGTTCGCGATCGCGGTCCTGGTCGCGGATGTCATCGTCCACGAACCCAGCCTGGTACGGCCGCTCCTGTGGACCTACAGCATCTCCGCTTCGATCACGGGCGCGCTCGGCATCCTCGCCTTCATTGAGGGCAATCGAGGGGCGAACGACCGCGTCGCCGCCCTGGCGGGCCAGGATCCTGCCCACTTCGCCGCGCTCCTGATGCCGGCCTTCCTGTTCTGCACGTTCGAGCTCCTGCACGGCCGGCGGCCCTACCTCAGCCTGGCGGTGACCCTGCTCAGCCTGGGTGGCATCATCCTGTCCGGCACCCGCGGCGCCTGGGTCAGCATTCTGGTCGTCCTCGCCGTCTTCGTCTTGCCGGCTCTGGAGCTGCGCCGCAAGATCGCTGCCGTCCTCCTGCTGGTGCTGGTGTTCGGGGCCGTGCTGCAGCTCCCTGGTGTGAGCAACCTGCTGATGGACCGGGTGGCGACCGCCGAGGCCTCCGGGGGCGCGGGGCGGACCGACATCTGGTCGGTGGGTCTGGTCATCTTCGAGACCTCGCCGGTCATCGGGGTGGGCTTCGCCAACTTTCCGGTCGCATACACCCCGCAACTGGTGATGGAGGCCGGCGTCGGGTTCAACCAGGGCGCATACCGCGCTCCGCACAATCTCATCATCTCGACCTCGGCGGAACTGGGCCTCGTGGGCTTGGTGCTCCTTGGTCTGTTCCTGGTGCCGCTGGTCCTGAGACGGGGCTGGGGGCCGGACGCGCAGGTCGTCCGGGCCATCCTCGCCGCGTTCATGGTGGATAGCCTGTTCCTGGACCTATTTGCCAACCGAAAGCAGGTCTGGCTGATCATCGGCATTGCCGCCGGGCTTGCCTTCCTGGCCCGGCGGGCCGGATCCGCGGACGAGGGGGCCGCTGCGGCTGAACGCGCGGTCGCCCTGGACGCCCGGCCTTCGCTGGACCGTCATCCCTCACGTCAGCCGGGCGGTCGCCCGGGTTCGCCTGTCTCGCCGGGCCTGCTGCCCCGTGGCGATTCGTGATGTCCGCCTTGCTGCGTCCGGCTCTACGACGCGAAGTAGGTCACAATACTGGCGCGGACAAGGCGAACCGCACGAAGTAGAGGAACGTCCCCGGCGATGTCGCAACGACAGATGGACCTACGCACGGCGGTTCGCGTACTGCGCCATCGCTGGTGGCTGCTCGTGCTCGCCCTCGTCGTCGCCGCAGTGCCCACCTACTTGATCAGCCGCTCCCTCCCCAAGGTCTACGAGGCGGACACGACCCTGCTGGTGGGGCTTGGGCTGCCCGGAACAAGCCCGGACTACCAGCAGCTGCTGGCCAGCCAGCAGCTCAGCCAGACGTATTCCAGCCTGGCCACAACCAGCCCGGTCCTCGAGGCGGTCAAGTCTTCCTTGGGGCTCGAAATGGACATCGACGACCTCCGTGCGTCGGTCAAGGCGACGGCGCCCATCGATTCAAACCTGCTCACGATCACGGCCTCCAACGGCGATCCCGCCCTCGCCGCGCAGATCGCCGATGCGCTGGCCCAGGAGCTCATCTCGCGCAGTCCGGCCATCTCCAGCAACGACCCGGCGGTGGAGCGGATCGTCACCGACCTGTTGAATGGTGGCTTGCAAAGCATGCAGCAGCAGATCTCCAGCTCCCAAACGGAGATCACGCGACTGGCCGGGCTCAGCAGCCCCACCCCCGACGAAGCCGGCCAACTGGCGGGGCTGCGGACCGGGCTCCTCAATCTCCAGCAGGCCTATGCGACCGTCCTGGGCTATGCCAGCGGCGGCGGAACCAACATCCTGACCGTCGTCGATCCGGCCCAGGTGCCCACCGAGCCCATCAGCCCCCGGGTAGCGCTCAACACCCTGATTGTCACCCTGCTGGTACTGGTGAACGCAATCGCCTTGGTGTTCCTGCTGGAGTATCTGGACGATACGCTGAAGTCCCCGGACGACGTAGAGGCCCTGACCGGCCTGCCCACGATCGGCTCGATCATGAAAATGCGGCTGGGCAGCGAGGGTAGCCCGAAGTACGGTCTGGCCACCCTGCTCTACCCGCGGGGTGCAGCTGCGGAGGCGTATCGAACCCTTCGCACCAACATGGACTTCGCCAAACTCGATGACCCGATCCGGACGATCCTGGTCACCAGCGCCGTGCCGAAAGAGGGCAAGACCATCACGGCCGCCAACCTGGCCGTGGCGATCGCCCAGTCCGGTAGCAGCACGATCCTCCTGGACGCCGACCTGCGCAATCCGGGAGTGCATCTGGATGTTCGACCTCCCCAACGACAAGGGCCTGACCTCCCTTCTCGGACCCGACGACGCCAACGTCGAGTGGGTCGCCCAGGCAACGGAGCAGCCGTACCTGCGCGTCATCACGACCGGCCCACTGCCGGTCAACCCGGTGGAGGTGCTGGCGTCGCGGCGCATGGCACGCTTCCTCGAGGCGCTCAAGGGGCGGGTGGACTTCATCGTGATCGACAGCCCGCCGCTCGAGGCCGTGTCCGACGCGGCAGTCCTGTCCACCCTGGTCGACGGCACGGTCTTGGTCGTGTCGGCGGGCCACACCCGGCGCAATGCCGTCAGCGCCGCGACCAAGGTCCTGGCAGCCCGAGGAGGGCGGACGCTGGGGGTGGTCCTGAACCGGCTGAGCAAGGGCGGCAAGGACGACTACTACGCGTCCGAGCACGACTACTACGCGTCCCAGGACGGCCCGCAGGGGGTGGCCGCATCAGCGGCCACCGAGGAGCACGCGACCTGGGGGTCCGCTCCGAGCGGCTTGCGATCGGACTCGTCCGCCACCGGCGCATCATCTGGCGAAGTCCGCTCTTGAGCTGTCGCGGTCACCGGCGGTGACCGCGGCGTGATGGCGCTGGTCACCGGTGGCGCCGGCTTCATCGGTCATTACCCGGTCCGGGGCCTCCTCGCGCTCGGCGCTTTCCCCGCACCCAGAGGCATCTATCCGCGAAGCACCTGCCGGTATGTCTGCTCGTAACGGTCAAGGAACGTTTCGACCGAGTAGTCGTTCTCGAACCGTTGGCTCGCGCGTCTCGCACGTTCGAGCGCGCCGGCCCGATCGCGGATCGATTCCGCGATGGCACTGGCGAGCGCCGCGGGATCCTCAGGCGGAACGAGCCACGCGGCGCCGTCGGCGAGCGCCTCCGGGACCCCGCCCACCATCGTCGCGACGATGGGCACGCCTGCCGACATCGCTTCGAGCATCACGATCGGGAGGCCCTCCGATCGCGAGCTGAGCACGTAGGTGTCGAACGCGCGAAAGTACGGGGCGGCGTCGCGCACGTCCGAGCAGAACCGGATGGACGAGCCGATCCCGCGGTCGCTCGCCAGCTCGCGGAGTCGTTCCATTTCCGGGCCGTATCCGATGAGGACGCCGAGCGGGCGGGGTTCGGGGATGCGGGCCAACGCCTCGAGGAAGACGTCGGCGCCCTTCACCGGAATCAATCGGCCCACCCACCCGACGACGTCGGCCGCGTCGTCCAGTCCGAGGGCGCGCCGAGCGGCGCTTCGCTCCAACGGCTCTCGTCGTGGCTGCCACGCGTTCGGCACGAGGTGGAGACGCGAGGCACGGACGCCGTCCGCGAGCGTGCGTTCCTGCAGCTGCCGGGAGACCACGACCACCGCATCGAAGCGTCGGTAGTTCATGCGCTGGAGCCGCTCGAAGAGCTTGCCCTTCACACCGCCGGTCATGCTGGCGCCGTGCACGGTGGTGACCGTGGGGATCCCGAGACCTGCCACGATGTCACGGTCGAGAAGGTCGGTCCGGTAGCCGTGCGTGTGGACGACGTCCGGCCGCAATGACGCGAACAACGCGCGCAGCTCCCGTCGCTCCCGAAGGTAGTCGCGCGGGGCCATGGGCAGGAGGTGGAGGCGCACGCCTGTCCCCTGGAGCGCCTGCACGAACGGATGATCCGCAGACCTCCCCAGGAGGAGGGTCGCCACGCTCACGTCGTGCCCACGCCGATGCAGCCCGACCGCCAGCGTCTCAACGACCCGTTCCAGACCGCCGGCTTCCGCCGGTGCGGCGACCTGGACGATCTTCAATGGTCGCGGGGTCTCAGTCACCGACGCCCGGGACGTATCCGTGGTGTCTCAGCCACGCCGCCGTCAACGGCAGTGCCGTTGCCATCGGATAGCGCGGTCGGTATCCGAGCGTCTCCTCCGCCTTTGATGTCGAGAACGACGCCTGTCGCTGGTAGAGGGCGAACTCCGCGGGGGAAGGCGTGGTCCGGACGAGGCTCTCGGCGCGGAGCATCGTGTTCCGGGCCAGGAGCGATCGCTGCCCGACACGCATGATCTGCGGCTCGAAGTGATTGATCAGGAACTTGGCGCTCTTCCGCAGCGGCTGCACCGCGGCCGAGCGAACGCGAGCACCCGACGGGGTGGCGTTGACGAGCGGCGGCAGCCCGAGCGCGTCGTTCAGCTGCGTGAAGTACGCGTGCCACGTGGGCCGCTCGGGGCCGTTCACGTTGAAGGCGTCGCCGGGCGTCGTGTTCGCGGACAGGGCGGCCAGCACGGCGGACGCGAGATCATCCACGTAGAGCAGGTTGCAGGTCCCCTGCGAGACGGCTTCCGGGAGGAGCCAGGGTCGCTTCAGCATTCGCTGCGCATACGGCACCGTCCACGTCGCGGAGAACGGACCATGCACCAGCGTCGGGCGCAGGATCGTGACCGGCAAGCCCTTGGCGGCCAGCTCCTGGCACGCTCGCTCGGCTTCGATCTTCGAGTCGCCGTACGGTCGGCCGGTGATCGTCAGCGGTCGAGACTCATCCACCTCTCCCTCGGGCTGACCATAGACATCGACCGTCGAGATATGGACGACCTTCTGCACCCCCGACGCGTGCGCCGCGGTGAGCAGCTTCCTCGTCCCATCGACCGTGGTCGACGGGTCACCCACCGCGCAGTTGACGACATGCGTCACACCGTCGAGCGCTCGCCGGAGGTCGCCGTCGTCCCGGATGTCGACCTGGACGAGCTCGACCGGCAGCCGTCCCACGCGAGCCCCGCCCGCCCACCGCCGCAAGCCGGCGCGGACATGATCGGCTCCGAGCTGGTGCAGGACCTCGACGATGCGGCCTCCGATGAAGCCACCGGCACCCACGACGAGCACCGTGCGCTGGTCAGACACTGGCCGGGATCCCCGCGACGTCGTACCAGGGCTCGACCATCGTCGATCGCCGTTGGTAGCACGCGTCGATGACCGAGATCGCCGCGCGGACGTCACCAGCCGCAACGATCGGCTGCTCGCGTCCTTCGACCACGCCCACGAAGTTGGCCAGGAGCTTGCCCGCGAAGTAGCTCCCTTCGCGAGCTCCGTCGGTCTTGATCCTGCGGGACTTCCCGCTCGGGTCGCGGAAGGTGAAGGACGAGGACTCGTACACCCTTCCCTCCATCGAGCCACGCGTCCCCGTGATGCGATACGTGTTCCGAAGCTTGCTGAGCCAGGAGAGCCGGATCCGGGCGTTGGCGTCGCCGAGCCGAAGCTTCATCTCGGCGACGGCTTCGGTGCCGCCCCGGGAATCGTCCTCGTAGCTGACGATCTCGGGCTCGCCCCCCAGGAACCAGCAGACGAGGTCGACGATGTGGGCTCCATTGTCGAACAGGACACCGCGGCCGCCGGCGGCGACGCCGAAATAGGTGTTGGTCTCCGCCGGCCATCCGAAGGGCTCGCCCAGCACGTAGTCGATCTCGCGCAGCTCACCGATGGACCCGTTGGCGATGCGGCGCTTCACTTCCTGGAAGGAGGTGTACAACCGGCGCGTCTGGTTCACGAGCACGTGGACGCGATTCGCGGCCGCAGCCGCGACGACCTGGTCCACCTCCGCGGCTGTGCGGGAGAGGGGCTTCTCGCTCAGCACGTGGACGCCGTGCTCGAGGAACTCCAGCGTCAGCGGCGTGTGGAGGTGATGCGGGGTCGCGATGATCGCGCCCTTCACGCGCGACAGGACCTCCCGGTGGTCGCTGGCGGAGGCGGCGGCGCCAAGCCGCTTGCGTACCGCTTCGGCCTTCTCGGCGTTCCTGTCGACGAGGATCAGCGACGACAGGAGGTCGGGCCGCTTCTCCAGCGCGGGAAGGTAGAACATTTCGGCGATCGCGCCGCAGCCGATGAGCGCGATGGGCAGATCGGGCATGGCCTCGAGTCGTTACGTGTTCGTGGGCAGGGCGCGGGGGAACGCGGGCGGCCGAAAGGATACCCGTGAACCAGCGGATCGCAAAGTGGAAGGCGGGTGGGTCCGCCCGTACCCGGACGCTAGCGGCGCGGCACCAGGTGACCAGCCACGACCGCCACCGTCTGCAGGATCAGCTCCGCATCGGTCCGGGGGGACCGCTTCGCGAGGTACTCCAGTTCGAGCTGGAGCTTGGCCGGCATGATGGTGAGCCGGTACGTCTCCTCCCAGTCCTCGCCCTGCAGGAGCGACTCCTCGTCCGCGTACGCCAGCGCGGCAACACCCGTGATGCCCGGCTTGACCGAGAGCACACGTCGCTGCTCTTCGGTGTAGAGGGCCACGTAGCTGGGGTCCTCGGGACGGGGGCCAACGATGCTCATCTCCCCGCGCAGAACGTTGAACAGCTGCGGCAGCTCATCGAGCTTGAGCCTCCGCAATCGCCGGCCCAGCGGGGTGACTCGCGGGTCCTCCCAGACGGTCACCGACGAGCCGCCGGAGGCGACCATCGTCCGGAACTTGAAGAGACGGAACTCGCGGCCATGCTGGCCAACCCGGCGTGCCCGGTAGATCACCGGCGCACCGTCCTGCAGGCGCACGGCGACGGCGATCGCGAGCAGCACGGGTGACGCGACCGCCAGCCCGACCAGGGCGAGCAGGATATCCGTCGGTCTCCTCACCATCGGCGGTCGATGCTCCCAGTGTCTCGGGACCGCCGCTCGAGGTCCCGACGTCGCCACGCCGATGCCGCCGACGAGTCGTTAGCATTGACCCTCGTCGTTGGCGCGAGTCGCGATCGGAAGGGGCACTATTCGAGCGCACGATCTTCGTCACCGGCGATGCCGGCTGGATCGGATCGTATGTCATGGTCATGATGGTGACGAGGGAGAGCGGGCGATGTGCGGTGAGCCATGTCTGATCCAGTGAACGGCGTCGCGCTCGCAGTCCACGACCTCCGGAGCCGGCCCTGCTTGATGCGCCCACGTCCGCAGGGCGGCATCGAGGTCCTGGGCACGACCCATGCTCGTCCCGTGACGGGTTAGCCATGTCTGACGCCGACGAGATCCGGGTCCTCACCAATGCCAGGAATCTCCCCTCACCCTGGTCGTCCTCGGGACGTCGGGGGTCGGCAACGACGGTCCGCGGCCCGGCCGCGTTCATCAGACAGTCCCGGAACTGTGACCTGATCATCGTGTTTCAGGACGCTCGGACCCTCCAGGTCCTGGCGATGGCATTCCTGCTGTTGCCGTTCCTCAGGAAACCGATCGTCGCCGTCGATCTGCTACTGAACAAGCCCGAGGGGCGGCGCCAACGACTCAGCGCGTTCATCAAGCGGCTTGTCTTCGGCCGAATCGATCATTTCATCCACTATTTTCGTGATCTAAGCGGCTACCAGAAGTACTTCGGCATCGGACCAGATCGAAGTTCCTTCGTCTGGTTCAAGCCCAATATCCGCGAGCATCCTGATGTGCAAGCCGTCGCGGACGGTGAATATGTTCTCTGTTACGGCTGGTCGCAGCGGGATTACGACACGTTCTTTCAAGCTGTCTCGTCCCTTCCATATCCGGCGGCAATTCCACGGCCGAACCTGGCCAAGCTCCGTTTTCATGGGTCGCGTTTTTCCGTCGATCCGGCTTCGCTGGCTGGACGAGTTGCGTTTCTGGATGAGGACGAGAGCGACGCGTCCCAGGTCCGCCTCCTGCGGGCCGCCCGCCTCGTGGTCCTGCCGATCATTCGCGACAGGATCCGGTCCGTGGGCATCACCACCTACCTCAACGCCATGCTCCTGGGGAAGTGCGTGATCATTTCGGAGGGGCCGGGCGTCTCCGACGTCCTGTCGCCCGAGCAAGCGATCCTCGTGCCGCCGGAGGACCCCGCCGCGCTGGCTGGCGCGATTGCCCTCGCCTGGGAGGATGGGGAGCTGAGAGAGCGGACGGCGCGTGTCGGCCGCCTGCTGGCGGAGTCGCTCGGGGGTGAGCAGGACTTCTATCAGCAAATCCTCGAGGCCTCACTCCCGATCGCCAAGGGGGCGCCAGGGCCAACGCGGCGATCCCCTTGATGGCATCCGGTCGAGGAGGCCCACCCCTTCGGGATCCGATTCGGGGGGTCGCGGGCCCGCAGGCCCAAGGGACCGTGGTGCTCCTCGGCACCGGTCCGCGGCGGACCCCCTGCTAACATCCGGATCGTTCAACAGCGCGATCCAGGGAAGATGTCAATGAGCTCAGTTCTGGTCACCGGCGGCGCCGGCTATATCGGTTCGCTGGTGTCCCGTGAGCTGCTTGCCAGGGGCCACCGTGTCGTCGCGGCGGACGCCCTCCTCTTTGGCGGCGAGGCGCTCCTCGACCTGCTCTCCAACCCGGACTTCGCGTTTCGCAAGGTCGACGTCCGCGACCCCCAGGACCTTGAGGCGCTGTTCTCCACCTGGCAGTTCGATGCGGTGGTCCATCTCGCCGCGATCGTCGGCGATCCTGCCTGCAAGGCGCAGCCGGAGCTCGCGACCCAGACGCTCTGGGACGGCTCTCGGAGCCTGCTCGAGCTCAGCGATCAGCACGGCGTGGGCCACTTCGTGTTCGCCTCCACCTGCAGCAACTACGGCAAGATGGAGGGCGATGCCGTCCTCGATGAGGACTCACCCCTCCGCCCGGTCAGCCTCTACGCGCAGCTCAAGGTCCGGTTCGAGGAGCTCCTCCTGGCCCGCTCCGTGGCCCTGGACTTCACGATCCTGCGCTTCGCCACCGTCTATGGCCTGTCCCTCAGGCCGCGCTTCGACCTGACCATCAACGAGTTCGCCCGTGACGCCCTGCTCAAGGGAGAGCTGGAGATCTTCGGCCCCGAGTTCTGGCGACCCTACTGCCACGTGCGCGACATCGCCAACGCCGTAGCCATGATCCTGGAGCAGGACCGGGAGCGTGTTGCCGGCCGGGTCTTCAACGTCGGTGCCGACGAGGAGAACTATCAGAAGCGCACGATCGCGGAGGCGGTCGCCGAGCAGATCCCGGTTCGGCTCAGCTACGTGGAGCGGGCCGAGGACCCACGGGACTACCGGGTCTCCTTCGAGCGCATCGCCACCCTCGGGTTCGTGCCCCGGATGCGCCTGCGCGACGGCATCCGCGAGGTGGCGGACGCCATCTCGTCGGGCCTGATTACCGACCCCTACGCGACCCGGTACAGCAACTCCTAGCGCGAGGACGACCATGATCCCGCTATCCGAGCCCTCCCTCGGTGGGCGCGAGCTCGAGTACATCACACGCTGCCTGAACACCCGCTGGATCTCTGCGAACGGCGAGTTCGTGTGGGAGATGGAGAAGTTCCTGGCGTCCTATCTCGGCGTCAAGCACGTCGTCGCCTGCAATTCGGGCACCTCGGCCATCCACATCTCGCTGATGCTGTCCGGCGTCCGGCCCGACGACGAGGTCATCGTGCCCACGGTGACGTTCATCGCCCCGGTCAACGCGGTTCGCTACCTGAAGGCATGGCCGGTCTTCGTCGACTGCGACGAGTACTGCAACATGGACGTCGAGGGCGTGCGCAGCTTCCTGGCCGAGGAGTGCGTCGTCCGCGACGGCGTCCTGACCAACCGGACGACGGGCCGGCGCGTCTCGGCCATCGTGCCGGTCCACGTCTTCGGCACCTCGGTTGACATGGATCCCATCATGGCCCTGGCCGCCGAATACGGCCTGGCGGTCGTCGAGGACGCCAGCGAGAGCCTGGGCTCGCGCTACAAGGGCCGCATGTGCGGCACCCTCGCGCCGATCAGCTGTCTGAGCTTCAACGGCAACAAGATCGTGACCACCGGCGGCGGCGGGGCGATCATGACCGACGACGACGAGATCGCCCGCCAGGCCCGCTACCTCACGACCCAGGCCAAGGAGGACGGCATCGAGTACGTCCACAACAGCGTGGGCTACAACTACCGGATGAACAACGTCCTGGCGGCGATCGGCCTGGCGCAGCTCGAGAACCTCGACGAGCGGATCGAGGTCAAGCGCGCCAACTTCGCCCGCTACGAGGAGGCGCTCGGCCCGTCCCGCCTCCTCGGCCAGCCCGGCTGGAGCGAATCGAACCGCTGGTTCTACGCCCTCCTGTGCGACAGCCCCGACATGAAGCGCGAGCTCCTGGCGGCCGCCACGGCGGCCGATGTCCAGGTCCGCCCGCTCTGGGTGCTCAATCACCTGCAGCAGCCGTACCGGGAGATGCAGGCGCACCGCATCACGCGTGCCCCTCACTTCTATGACACCGTGCTCAACCTGCCGTGCTCGCTCTCGCTGACGGCGGAGCAGATCGCGGCGGTCGTCGCCCTGGTGGAGGCGGCCGGTCCGCGGCGCGAGGCGATGCCTGTCTAGGCCCGGCACGCAACGACGGTTCGACGCGATGACGGCAGCGAGCGACCCGGCAATCGACGGCCGCGAGATCGTGCCCGACACGGCGGCCGCCGCGGAGGTTGCCACGGGCGAGCCCACCGCGGGCGGGTCACGCCGCTCGGTCGTGTTCCTCGCCGGCTCGCTGGCGGGCGGGAACCTGGTGGCGATGGCGATGCGCCTGGCGGGCGGCATCCTGCTGGGGCGCCTGGTCGCGCCAGACACCCTCGGCCTGTTCGCCGGCATCGGGCTGGTGCTGGGCTACTCCACGATCGCCCAGCTGGGCATCCTGAACGGCGTCAACCGCGAACTGCCGTACTACATCGGGCGCGGGGACGTCGCCCGGGCACACGACCTTGCCGCTTCGGGCCAGGCCTGGGCGCTGGCCTCGGGCGGCGTGGTCTCCGTCTGCCTGCTCGCCGTTGCGGCCTGGCAGCTGGCCCAGGGCGACCTGCAGCAGGCGGCCGGCTGGGCCACGAACGCCGTCCTCGCGATGTTCGCGTTCTACGGCAACAACGGCTATCTGTCGATCACCTTCCGCACCAGCAGTGAGTTCGTCCGCCTGGCCCGGGTCAACGTCGTGGAGGCCGCCACGGGTCTCGTCGCGCTGATCCTGGTGGCGGCGTTCGGCTTCTTTGGGCTCTGCATGCGTGTGGTCCTGGCGGGCGCCGTGACCACGGCCCTCCTGTTCCGCTGGCGGCCCGTGCGAGTCGGCCCGCGCTGGAGCAGGAGCAACCTGCGGCACCTGTTCATCATCGGTGCACCCATCTATTTCGTTGGGCAGGTCTACGGCCTCTGGACGGGAGTGATCAACGCCACCCTCGTCCTCCACTTCACGGGCACCCACGGGATGGGGCTCTACGCCATGGTGGCGCTCTCGATCACTGCCATGGAGGTGATCCCGGCCGCCCTGGCGCAGGTGCTCTATCCCAGGATGGCGCAGGACTACGGGGCCGGGCGGGACATCCGCCATCTCGTGCGGATCGCGATCAAGCCGATGCTGGCGACCTGTGCCGCGCTCGCGGTGCTTGCCGTTGCGGGCTGGTTCCTTGCCGAACCCGTCGTGCAATTCGTGGTGCCCCAGTACGTGGCGGCGGTGCCGGCCATCCAGTGGGCACTCCTGCTCCCGCTGGTGAGCTGCTTCCTGCCGCTGGAGGCGGTCTTCAACGTGACCGGCAGGCAGGACCTGTACCTGGTCGCCCTCGCATTTGGGATCGCCACGTACGTCCTCGCCCTGCTGATGCTTCAGCCCAACGACTCGGACCTGACGGTCTTCCCCAAGGCGATGTTCGTCGGGCGGGTGGTGTTCACGATCGTGACCTACCTGCTCATCGTGCGCCTCCAGCGCCGCGACACCGTCCGTGCGGTGCGTGCGTGACGGCCAGCGTCGCGATCCGGCCGCGCGGTGGGTGGCCGGCGACGGCCGCCTCGTGCCGGAAGGACTGGGCATGAGCGACGACGGCCGCACGGTCGTGGTCCTCGGCGGAGGCGGCCATGCGAAGGTGCTCATCAGCGTCATCCGCAAGCTGCCCTGGACGATCGTCGGCTACGTGGATCCGCGCGACGTCGGGCCCGTGCTGGGCGTTCCCCATGCCGGCGACGACGACGTCCTGCCGGCCCTCCTGGCCCGCCACCCCGGGTGTGCGGCGGCCATCGGCGTGGGCAAGGTGGACTCGACCGCGCGCCGTGCCCGGATCCAGGCCGCCGCCGAGGCGCTGGGGTACGCCTTCCCCACCTTCGTCTCGCCCGACGCCGTGCTGAACGCCGAGGTGGAGCTGGGGAACGGCACGGCTGTCTTCGACGGCGCAGTCGTCAACGCTGGTGTGGTCACCGGGCCCAGCTGCGTCGTCAACACCAACGCCACCGTGGAGCACGACTGTCGCTTCGGCACGAACGTCCACATCGGCCCCGGCGCGACCGTGAGCGGCGGAGTGACGATCGGCGACCACACGTTCGTCGGGGCCGGTGCCGTCGTCATCCACGGCGTCCGGATCGCGGAGCACTGCCTGATCGGGGCAGGAACGGTGGTCACGGAGGACCTGACGGAGCCGGGCACGTACGTCGGGGCTCCCGCCCGGAGGATCCGGTGAGCGCCGGCGGCGCCGTCGCGGTGATTCCCGCCCGCGGTGGATCCCGGCGGGTACCGCGCAAGAACATCCGCGAGATGCATGGCCGGCCGCTGCTCGCCTACTCGGTCGAGGCCGCGGTGCAGAGCGGACTGTTCGCCCGGGTCGTGGTGTCGACCGACGATGCCGAGATTGCCGACGTGGCCCGGGGGCTGGGCGCCGAGGTTCCGTTTCTCCGGGACCCGGCGTTGGCCGATGACATCACGCCCGTCTCGCGGGCGACGATCGACGTCGTGGATCGCCTGGAGGAGGCCGGAGCGGCGTACCTCGAGGTGTGCCAGCTGATGCCGAACTGTCCGCTGCGCACGGCCGACGACGTGGTGGCCAGCCATCGCCAGTTCATCGAACGGCCGGCCGAGGCGCAGATCTCGGTCGCGCGGTACGGCTGGCAGAGCCCGTGGTGGGCGATGCGCCGGGCGCCGGACGGTTCGCTGGACCCCCTCTTCCCGGATGCGATGCGCCAGCGCAGCCAGGACCTGCCCGAGCTGTTCGGCCCCACGGGAGCCGTCTGGTGGGCCAGGACGGACGCCCTGCGTCGCGCGGGCACCTTCCACCTTCCCGGCAGGACCGGCTGGGAGATCGACTGGACGCATGCGATCGACATCGACACCGAGGACGACTGGCGGCTGGCAGACGCGCTGATGGGGCGTTCATGAGCTCGCTTGCCCTCTACACCGCCGTCTACCCCGGTGCCGCCCCCTTCCTTCCCGCGTGGTACGCGTCGGTGCAGGCACAGGCCGACCGCGACTTCGATCTCTGGATCAGCCTGGACGGGCTGACCGAGGCGGCGGTCGCAGCGCAGCTGGGGGAACGACCGGCCGCGACCTTCGTCGTCGCCGAACCGGGGTTCACGCCCGCCCAGGTGCGCCAGCAGGCGCTGGCGCGGATCGCCGACCGCTACGGGCGGTGGTCCTCGTCGACAGCGACGACCTCCTGCACCCGGATCGCGTCGCTGCGGCACGGGCATGGCTGGAAGGCGCCGATGTCGCCGCCTGCGGCCTGCGCCTGGTCGACGAGGCGGGACAGCCGCTCGGGCTGTCGCTCGCGACGCCGGGCGAAGCGGAGACCGAATCCACGCTGCCCCGCACCAACGCGTTCGGGCTCTCGAACACGGCCTGGCGATGCGAGGTGCTGCGAGCCTGCCTCCCGATCCCGGCCGCGGCCGCCCTGGTGGACTGGTATCTGGTCACGATGGCCTGGCTGCAGGGCGCACGGCTGGCCTTCGATCCGATGCCCCGAATGGACTATCGCCAGCACGGTGCCAACATGGCCAGAATCCGGTCGCCGTTCACGGACGAGCGCGTGCGGGCCGACACGGCGCTGGTCCGCGACCACTTCCGGCTGGTGCTCGACCGCCTGCCGGCGGGAGCGCTGCCGGCCCGAGCGACACGCGTCCGCGAAGCAGCCGCCGATGTCGCGGCATTCGACCATCAAGTGGTCGAGGACGCGACCCAACTCGCCCGATATGTGGAGGCGCTGAATGCAGCGCCCCCGCCCCTCCTCTGGTGGGCGTCCGTCGCCCACCCGCCCCTGCGATCCCGGTGGAGCACCCAGAAGGAGCCAACGTGAGACCCGTCAACCTGGGACCTGTTGCCGTGGGCGGCGACAACCCGCCCTACGTCATCGCGGAGGTCGGCTCCAACCACAACGGGGACATGGATCTGTGCCTGAAGCTGATCGACGCCGCCGCCGAGGCGGGCGCCGACGCGGTCAAGTTCCAGTCATGGACCGAGTCGTCGCTCATCGCCCAGGAGGAGTACGAGCGGAATCCCAGCTACACGGACAAGAAGAAGCACTTCGGGTCGCTCCGCGAGATGGTGCGCGCCTACCAGCTCACGCCCGAGCAGCACGTCATTGCCAGCGACCACGCCCGGGCGCGTGGGATCGCGTTCTCCTCCAGCGCGTTCGCCCCGGCGGAGGCGGACATGCTCGCCGGACTCGACGTCCCGTTCATCAAGATCGCCTCGATGGACATCACCAACCTGCCGCTCCTGGCACATGTCGCCCGGACGGGCAAGCCCATGGTGATCTCGACGGGGATGGCCACGCTGGGCGAGATCGAGCAGGCCATGGATACCGTGCGTGCCCAGGGCAATGAGGACGTCATCCTGCTCCACTGCGTCGCCCTCTATCCGGCGGCGCCGTCGACGGTCCACCTGCGCAACCTGGAGACCCTGCGCCGCGCCTTCGACGTTCCCGTCGGGTTCAGCGACCACACCCTGGGGACGGCGATCCCGCTCGCCGCGATCGCCCTGGGCGCATGCATGATCGAGAAGCACTTCACGCTCGACCAGGAGATGGAGGGCTGGGATCACGCCATCTCGTCCGATCCCACGGTGCTGCGGGCGATCGTCGAGGACGGGCGCACCATCCACGAGGCGCTGGGCAGCACGCGCCGGATGCTGTCGGAGGCCGAGATCATCAAGCGCCGCCAGTTCCGGCGCAGCCTCGTCACGCGGGCCGCGCTGCCGGCCGGGCACGTCCTCACCGAGGCGGACCTGGATGCGAAGCGTCCCGGAACCGGGATCGGCCCCAACGAGCTCCGGTATGCCGTCGGCCGCGAGCTGGCCGCGGACCTCGCCGAGGACCAGGTGCTTCGCTGGGAGCACCTGCGCTAGATTCAACCTCCCCTCCCAAGAGGATCACCATGGCGCGCCCGGTCTACGTCGTCCATTGCGTGGATACGGAGGGACCGCTCCACGAATCGGTGGAGGCGACCTTCGAACGTCTCAAGGCCATCTTCGGAATCGATCTCGAGCCCAGCGTTGCGCTGCTCCGGCGGCTGCAGGCGGGCGAGGTCGACCTGGGCGGCATCGAGCAGGCGGTGCGCAAGGTCGTGGACCCGCACCTGCTGGGCTACAACGACACCTGGGACAAGATCGACGGGATGCTCGCCTCGTGCATGTCGCCGGCCTTCCGGGAGCAGACCGTCGATTCCGAGGGCAACGGCTGGGTCTACAACTGGTTCTGCGTCGATCACGTGGACTACGACCGCAACCCGAGGCGTCGCGACATCGGCTACCACAACGTCTACGACCACTACCGGGGCGTCATCCGGGAGACCGACTCGCCCCAGGACGGCGTGCAGTTCCACTACCACCCCCACGCCTTCAGCCGCGTGGCCAATCACAGCGCGACGCACTGGTGGGCGTCGTCCGACAGCCTCGCCCAGGTTCTCAGTCGCCGGGTCATCGATCGCCGCTGGTTCCCGGCCGCACATCGGGCCGGCTTCCACGTCATCCGGCCGGATAGCCACTGGTTCCTGGAGCAGCACATCCCGTTCGACCTCTCCAGCCAGGCCGTCGCGGCCGTGGCCGACGACTCCGCCCAATCGGGTCTGGACGACGGCCGCTGGGGCGACTGGCGGCGTGCCCCCGCCACCTGGGAGCCCTACCACCCGGCCCACGACGACTACCAGGCGCGCGGGTCGAGCCGCCGCTGGATCGCCCGCTGTCTCAACATCGGCACCCGCTACCGCCTCCTGAACGAGGAGCACGTGCGGCAGGCGTTCGCCGAGGCGGAGGCGGACCGGCCGGTCGTCCTGGCCTTCACCAACCACGACTTCCGCGACATGCGCCCCGACATCGACGGTGTGCGGGAGCTGCTGGTCCGGGTGGCACGCGAGTTCCCGGACGTGCCGTTCCTGTTCAGCGAGTCCCTCACCGCCATGCGCGCGGCGCTGCAGCTCCCGGCACAGGCTCCCTGCGAGCTCGAGGTCACGCTCACCCAGGCCGGCCCGTCCACCCACGTGCTCGAGATCCGGTCGCAGGTCCCGACCTTCGGGCCGCAGCCGTGGCTGGCCCTGCGCACGGCCGCCGGCACGTATCACCACGACAACCTGGACATCGACGAGCCGTTCCACCGCTGGCGCTACGTCTTCGATGAGGAGACGTACCCGGTCGGCGCGCTCGACGCCATCGGCCTGGCGGCCAACAACGCCTTCGGCGTGACGACGGTCGTGAATCTCGACCCCGCCACGGGCGTCGCCAGTCACCGCGTCCTCAACGACCCGTCGGCCGTTGTCGCGGCCCGACCCGGATCCTGACCATGGACCGCGAGCGCCCGGAGATCCTCGAGGCCGTCGTCGCGCCGCCGGAGCGCTCCATCGCCGACGCCATCGCCCAGCTGGACCTGGCCGGGACCGGCGGCCTCGTCCTGTGCGGTCCGGATGGGCAGGTCGTGGGGCTTCTCAGCGACGGTGACATCCGCCGCGCGGTCCTGCGCAAGATGTCGCTGACCGACCCGTGCGGCTCCATCGCCACCCCGGAGCCGGTCGTCGCGCGCGCGCCGATCGCACCGGCCGAGGCGCTGCAGGTGATGCTGCAGCACGACATCAACCACCTGCCGGTCGTCGACGAAACCGGCGTCCTGATCGACTTCCTGCTCCGCAAGAACCTCGTCGCCGATGTGCCCGGGGACCTGTCGGCCGTCGTCATGGCCGGCGGCTTCGGCACCCGCCTCCTGCCGCTGACCGAGAACGTCCCCAAGCCCATGCTGCCGCTGGGCGAGCGGCCGATGCTGGAACGCACGATCGACCAGCTGCGGGAGGCCGGGATCAGTGAGGTCCACCTCACCACCCACTACCTGCCCGACACCATCGTCGACCACTTCGGCGACGGCGAGGCATTCGGGGTCCGCATCAGCTATGCCACCGAGGATGAGCCGATGGGCACGGCGGGCGGCCTCCGGCTGATCCCGCGGCCGTCCGGGCCGTTCCTGGTGATCAACGGCGACATCCTGACCCGGGTCTCCTACCAGAAGATGCTGCGCTTCCACCGGAAGCACGCCGCGACGCTGACGGTGGGCCTTCGCACCTACGAGGTCGAGGTCCCTTTCGGGGTCGTGGAGTGCGACGACGCTCGAGTCACCGACCTGACCGAGAAGCCGCGCATCCGCCTCCTGGTGAACGCCGGCATCTACCTGCTCGAGCCCGGGGCCTGGGACTTCATTCCGGCCGGTCCGCGCTTCGACATGACCGACCTGATCCGGCGCCTGCTGGACGAGGGGCAGGTCGTGGTGGGCTACCCGATCATCGAGTACTGGCAGGACGTCGGCCGCCACGAGGACTACAACCGCGCCCAGGAAGACGTGCGCGATGGACGAATCTGACGGGCCCGGGGCGAATAGCGACGACGTGGCGGACGCCGGTGAATCGCCCGGCGCGGCGATGCACGAGCTCGCGCGGCGCCTGTTCCCGCTCACCCGGAGCATCACCGGGGACGGTGTGCGCGAGACGCTCCGCGTCCTGGGTGAGCACATCCCCCTGGAGATCCACGAGGTGCCCACCGGCACCCGTGCCTTCGATTGGACCGTGCCTCCCGAGTGGAGCATCCGGGATGCCTACATCCTGGACGAGCACGGCGACCGGGTCGTCGATTTCCAGCAGAACAACCTGCACGTGGTCGGCTACTCGATCCCCGTCGATGCCACCATGTCGCTGGCCGAGCTCCAGCCGCACCTGCACTCGCGGGTGGACCAGCCCACCGCGATCCCGTACGTCACCTCCTACTACGAGCGGCGGTGGGGCTTCTGCCTGTCGCACGACCAGCGGCAGCGCCTGCAGGACGGCCTGTACCGGGTCGTGATCGACAGCGAGCTCAGGGACGGCTCGCTGACCTACGGCGAGCTCATCATCCCCGGCGCCACGTCGAACGAGGTGTTCCTGTCCACCTACGTCTGCCATCCGTCGATGGCCAACAACGAGCTCTCGGGACCCGTGGTCACGACGTGGCTCGCGAAGTGGATCGCCAGCCGGCCACGCCGCTACACCTACCGCCTGGTGTTCATCCCCGAGACCATCGGATCGCTGGTCTACCTCTCACGCCACCTCGACACGCTCAGGGCCAACGTCGTTGCGGGGTTCAACGTGACCTGCGTCGGCGATGACCGGGCGTACTCCTTCCTGCCTTCCAGGTACGGCGGCACGCTCGCGGACCGGGTCGCGCTCCACACCCTCGAGGCGATGCATCCGGAATTCGTCCGCTACTCGTTCCTCGACCGCGGCAGCGACGAGCGGCAGTACTGCAGCCCCGGCGTCGACCTGCCCGTCGTGAGCGTGATGCGCAGCAAGTATCACGAGTACCCCGAGTACCACACGTCGCTGGACGACCTGACGGTCGTCACGCCCGCCGGGCTCGAGGGCGGCTACACCATCCTGCGCGACTGCCTGGAGGTGCTGGAGGGCAACCGGACGTACCGGTCGACCTCCCTCGGCGAGCCGCACCTCGGCGGCCGAGGCCTCTATCCGACGCTCGGCACCACATCCATCTACGGAGCGGTTCGGACGACCATGGACCTGCTCGCGTACGCGGACGGAACGAACGACCTGGTCGGGATCGCCGACATCATCGGGGTGCCGGTGATGGAGCTCCATCGCTTGGCGGAGCAGCTCGTGGAGCACGGGTTGCTGGCAGAGGTGCCGGGGCCACGCCTGCCGGCCGCCGCCGGCGCCGTCGACTCCAGGTTCACGCCGATGGTCGGCCGGACTGCAGAACCACAGGCTTGACGTCCGACGCCCCGCGAGACGTGAGGACACCGTGTAGGCCGGCCGCCAGTCCATGACGCTCGCAGGCGGACGGTGTCGACAATACGGTGCGTGGGTGAAACACTGTCCGCGATAGGCCCGAGATGTAGCGCAAAACTACTAGCCAACCATAGGCCGTTGCCCTATTGTGCGCGGTCCGGGGGAGGACGACGAACCCCATCTCGACGGTCGTTGGGGAGTGCATTGGCAGTACGACGTTCCATGAGGCCACGGATTTCACCGTGGACGGGGCCGTCTCAGGGCGCACCAGATCCGAGTCGTCTGGAGCGCAAACTGGGCTCCACCCAGGCGGTCCTTTGGCTCGTCCGCGACATGCGTGGGCGATATCTGTTTGCGATCGACCTCGTCGGCATCGTGCTGGCCGCCTACCTCGCCCTCGCGGTGCGGCTCGACGGACTCGCGACCCCATTCGACGTCCCGGCGTTTCCTTTGGTCGTCGTCCTCCTGGTATCGGCGCGTACCGCTGTCGACGTATGGCTCGGCCTGTACAGCCGTCGCTGGAGGTACGCGAGCGTTCCCGAACTCGAGCGGGTCGTGGGCGCCGCCGCGCTCGGGTCGCTTGTCGCAGTTGCCGTCTTCTACGGATCAGCCACGTTGGGTGAGGCGGGGTGGACGGAAGGGTTCCCGCGCTCCTTCTGGCCGATCGAGCTGTTGCTGAGCATCACCTTTCTCGGGGGCGTCCGGTTTGGCATCAGGGCCGCCGCCAATTCGGTCCGGGCTGGCAGTCGTGCCGCGGTCGGCGACCGCCAGGCGACGCTGCTGTATGGCGCGGGCGAGGCCGGGATGCTGGCGGCCAGGTCGGCGAGGCGCTCCCAGGCTTCCGGGGTACGCCCCGTCGGGTTCCTCGACGACGACCCCGCGCTGGCCGGGAGCATCGTCTCCGGGCTTCGGGTGTTTGGCGGCCTCGAGGCGCTCGATGAGGCGATTGCGGCAACCGGTGCCACGAGTCTGCTCATCACGATGCCGAGTGCATCCGGCGACGCTATGCGACGAGCCATGGAAGGGGCGCTGGCGAAACAGCTCGAGGTCCGCACCGTCCCCCCGGTGACCGACCTGATAGACGGCAATGTCGATGCCCATCGCATTCGTCGTGTCCGGGTGCAAGACCTGCTCCGTCGCCCGATCGTGACGCAGCACGCCGTCAACGTCGACGACATCATCCGGGACCGCACCGTTGTCATCACGGGCGGGGCGGGCTCGATCGGGTCTGAGCTCGCGCGCCAAGTATTCGCCTTCGGGCCCCGCCGCCTCGTGCTGGTCGACCGCGCCGAGAGCCCGCTCTACCTCCTTCAGCGCGAGCTGGAGACGCGGCGAGCCCAAGGGCGAGGGTCCGGCGAGCTGCGCATTCACCTCGCCAACGTCGCGAGCCGTGCATCGATGAATCGGTTGATCGCCGAGGAATCCCCGAGCGTCATCTTCCACGCCGCGGCGTACAAGCACGTGCCGATGATGGAGGAGCATCCCTCCGACGCTGCCTACGTCAACATGGGCGGCACCGAGGTGCTGCTCGAAGCCGCGGAGGCCGCGGGTGTGGACCGGTTTGTCTTCGTGTCTACGGACAAGGCTGTCCGACCGTCAAGCGTGATGGGCGCGAGCAAGCGGATTGGCGAGATGCTCGTCTCGGACGCGGCTCGGCGGACTGGGCGCCCCTACGTGTCGGTCCGGTTCGGGAACGTGTTGGGCTCGACCGGAAGCGTGGTACCGATCTTCCAGGAGCAGCTCGAGAACGGTGAGCCGCTCACCATCACCCACCCGGACATGACTCGCTTCTTCATGACGATTCCCGAGGCCGCCTGGCTGATCCTCGACGCGGCCGCCATGGGCCGCAACGGCGACCTCTTCGTGCTCGATATGGGTGAGCCCGTCCGCGTGATGGATCTCGCTCGCGATCTCATCCGCCTCGCGGGCCGGGACCCCGACAGCCATCCGATCGAGATCGTCGGCCTGCGGCCGGGCGAGAAGCTCCACGAGGAGCTGTTCTACGACATCGAGAGCGTCGAGCAGACCGAGAGCGCGAACGTCCGCCGGGCAAGGTCGTCGGTGCCGCCGGTCGATGTGCGCGACGAGGTGCGGCGGATGCTCGCGCTCGCCAATAGCGGTGATGAGGCGCTCTTGCGCAGGGTGATCCTCGGGTACGTCTTGGCGCACGACGAGCCACCGGTCGCCCATGATGCTGCGGTGGCCAGCCCGGAGTGGGGGGCGGAGCCCGCAGCGATCGCCGCGGTCCAGTAGGGCACTCTGCTACTGCGTCTCCTGGTCGGGCCGCTCATCGATGGAAGTGGCGACCCGCTGATCATCCTCGGTGTGGTGCTCTCCCTCGTGCTCGCCCTGGTGCTGTGCGGCTGGGCCGCTCGCCGGTTCGGGACCGGCAGGGTCGAGGCGTGGCTCTTTATCGCGAGCATCGGGGTGATCCTGGCCGCGACCCTGGTGCCACGACCGTTCGGTGTCGAGTCCAACCCGAGCGGCATCATGACCTGCGACCTGTCCCGGATCGGGCCGGCGTCCCTGGCGACCTACCTGAAGTTCAATGACCCCGCCCTCAACATTGTCCTGTTCATCCCTCTGGGGGTCGCGCTCGGACAATTGGACCGCCGCCGGCACCGGGGCCGACTGGTTGCTGCGGCCGTGATGCTGCCGGTCGGGATCGAGCTCACCCAGGCTCTCGTGGTGCCGCTCGGCCGCGCGTGCCAGGGCGGCGACGTGTTCGACAACCTGACGGGGCTCTTCGTGGGCCTCGTGATCGGTGCCGCTTGGCGGCTCGCGCGCGCGCGGCAGGCTCGTGACTCAGCGGGCGATCTAGGTTAGGCGCTCCTGACAGGGGCAACTACGCTTGCCGCCGTGCCGAAGCATGCCTCCGGCCGCGCTCCCCTTTCCATCGATGCCGCGGCCGGCGTCGGCCCGCTCGCTTTGCGAGTTCTGAGAGCGCCCAGAACCCTGCGCCGGCGCGCAACAAACCTGTACCGGAAACGGCGGGGCTGTTGTCGCAATCACGGGATGGACTTGCCCATCATCGGACCCTATGAGACCAGCGCGTTGAAGCGCCGTCAGTCGGGCGTCTACGGGTTGCTCGGCGGGGCGGACGGTGAAGGCAGCTGACGATGCCCAGTCGGAGATGGAATGCACGAAACCCAGAACGCCGGCAACGGCACCGAGCTCGAAATCCTCGCTCAGGGTCACGTCGGATAACTTCCTCACGCGTGTCGAGCGATTGCACGCGCTCGAGGAGCAGAAGCGAGAGCTGCCGGTCTCGGAGATCGTGGGGATTGCCGACGAGGTCGAGACGCTCACCCGTGAGATCCTGGACTGGGCCGTGCGACAGGCAGAGCTGGCGAGGGCCGCTGCCGAGGCTGACCCGAACGAGCACCGGCCCATCGCGATCATCCCGCCGCGCCGACTCCCGCTCGTCCTCGCCGAATGGCGAGCGAGCGAGCGCGCGCTCGAGGCCCAGGAGCCGGGCACGGCGGCCTGGGAGTCAGCACGGGCGGACGTGAACCGCCTCCGCGAGGAATACGCCCGTGCCTATCACGCCATGAACAGCGCCAGGACGCGCGACTGACAAACCGGTTCAACGCTGCGGATCCGGCTTCGGGGATCCGCGCGACGAGACGTCGCGGCGGCTCTGTCGGATCGTCGCGAGGAGACCGCGTCGGTGCTCCACCCAGTCGGCATGCGGACGTCGGTCCCAATGATCCTCGCGGAAGTACGAAATGCCGCCGTCGACCAGGTGGCCCTCCTCGCCGCGTACCCGGTGTGCTGCCTCCACGACAACGTCGTCCGCCTCCAGCCGCAGATCGCAATCCGCACAGACGTCCAACACGTCCTCGTCTCCCTGCCTCCGACAACGCCTAGTCGTCGAACCCGCGCTCCCGAGCCCTGTTGTAGTTCTCGCGGGCCTTGTCCTCGGCTGCTTGCGCGACCTCCACGTCGAGCGCCGCCCGAACCTTGTCGCCCTCGGCGCTCGCGATCGCCAGGTGCGCCGCCCCCGCGGCCGCGCTTGCCGCTCTGCGAGCCTTGGTCGCGCCGACGCGGGCTAGATCGACGACTTCCGCGGCCGACACCGCAGCCTCCTCGGTCTCGACGGCCGCAATCTCCGCTGCGGCCGCTGCCTGATGAGCCATCGACGCGACCTGGGCGGCTTCCCTCGCTGCGACCGTGTCCCGCTCGGCGGCACGCCACCTGCTGAGCAGCTCAGCAGCCTGACCGTGTTCGGGATCGGTGCCTGGCGTCATGTGCTCGCCCCTCCGGACCGGGTTGACGCGGCGAGCGTACGACCGTCACGCATCCTTGCAGCGTTGCCTTCGTGGCCGCCACGTTGCGACGGCATCGCGTTGCAGGCGAGGCAGCCCTCGAGATGCCCCGGCGCCGCATATCTCGCGTCCCCGCGCTCCCTGATCGACCCCGCGGGGGAATTCTGCTGGACGCGACACGGCGGCCGCATTGTCGCCGCCGGCTGCCTTGAACGAGCGGGCGCCTTGGCTACGAAAACTCGTGGCCAAGGCGCCGCTACTATCGGCGGCCCGCTCGACATTGCGGCGGCCTCGCGCACCGATCCGCTTGGGTCCGGCCTTCGACGTCCTCGTTCGGCATGGCCGCCAATCCCCCTGCCTGGCCGAGGGATTGGGCGGCGGAGCTCAGAGATCCCGAGCGCCTGATCCGTCGTCGCCCGGAGTGACCGAGCAAGCCTGGTGCCTTCCCGCCGGCCACCCGACCGCCTTGTAGTGCCGGCCGTGGATCAGGGCGACGGATCCATACCGGGTGCTGCCCCAGCCCGGGAGCGGCGCCAGATGGCAGCGTTCAGCAGCGTGGCAAACGCGACCCACGCGAGATACGGGACCAGCAACAGGCCGGCGACGGCGCGGGCGCGGAACAGGCCGATCGCGGTCGCGAGCGAGGCGGTCCAGAGGGTGATGATGACGACCAGAGCTGCGCCCGGCTTCCGGGCACCGAAGAAGATCGGCGTCCACAGGCCATTCAGGACGAGCTGGATGGCGTAGAGGGCGAGTGCACCGAGCGGCCGTGGCTGGCGGCGCCATGCCACCCACGCGGCCGCGCCGAGCGAGGTATAGAGGAGCGTCCACACCGGTCCGAACACCGCGGACGGCGGCGACCACCTCGGCCGGTCGAGCGCTTGGTACCACTCGCGGTCGACGAACGGGACGCCGAGCGCTCCCGGCAGGAAGGCAAGGCCGATGGAGCCGATGAGCGACGGCAGGCTCGATCGACCCCGGTGACCCGCGGTCTTCATACGGACCGACCGGCCAGGATGGGCGATTGTCGAAGCCTGTCACCCAGCAGGGCGGAGATGCTCCCCCAGAGAACGTTCGCCGCGAGCATGACCGGCGGGCGACCTGGTCGATCGTCGGGCGGCGGTGGCAGGATGCCCAGCAACGGCGCCAACACGAAGTAGTTGACCGTCCACAGCATTCCACCGGCCGCCGCTCCCCAGACGAACCGCGGCTCCGGCCATGACAGCCGCCGGCGCACGACCTGCTGGACGGCCCCGGCGCCGGCGCCGATGCCGAGGTGGACCACCGCCGTTCCGATGCGACGGGTGCGCTCGTCGAACTCGAACGCCGACGACCCTGTCGAGGAACGCGTCGGACACCTTGCGTGGCGGCTGGACGCCGAGGAGCCCTGCCCGTTGACCGAGCTGCATGACGATGCTCATGGCCAGGGTGGCGATGGTGCCCGCGACCACGCCCGCCGCGACGTCGGAGGCGAGCGATTCGGGCTCGCCAAAACCGTCGCGAGTCGTCGGGCGTTCGTGGGTTGGCGTCATGGAAGCTTGCAACGGATCGTCATCCAGATCTCGTGCGTGTGGGACGGTATTGGTTCGCGCGAACGTATCCGGAATCGGACAGACCGGCTCGGATCAGCCAGCGGATCGCCGTTCACCCGGCGCTCGAGGAAGCCGAGGCCAGTCCCGATCGTCTCCACGGCCCCGTCCGGATCCGCATCGAGCTTGAGCGTGATGCGGGTGTTGCCCGCATCGACGGACTTGAACAGCACGGCCCCGGCGCGCTCTTCCATGCGACGCGGACGTCGGGTGTCTGGTCGGTGATCTCGGCCGTCTGGAAGTCGTCGCGGGTGATGTCGGTCGGCTGGTGTCGGTCATCGGGCTCGCCGCAGCCACAGGTCATGCACATCGCGCGCTCCTCGTCTCTTAGCCCAACTGGGCGGGCACCCCAACCGTGACCCTTGTCACGGACCGGGTTGGCTGTGGCTGCGCCGTCCCCGGGCCGCCGGATGACGGGGCCGCAACCGATCGGTTGCGGCCCTCTCCGGTGTTCGAGTCCGTTGTCGCTCAGGCGCTGACGGGGACGCCCAGCTCCTGCTGCGCGGAGGTCTTCCGCTCCGCCATCCGGACCCCGAGGTCCTCGAGCTCCTGGCGATCGAAGACGGCACGAGCCTGCTTGAACATCTCGCCCTCCTCTTCCTCGATGTGGTGCTCGACGTTCTCCTTCATCACGTTCGCCTTCGCGCCCCAGGTCTCGTCCGAGACGTCGAGGCTCTCGAGCTCGCCCATCAGGAGGTCGACGACGTGATGCTCCTGGTAGCCCTCGAGGACGATGTCCTTGGCCTTGGGATGGCTCTTGAGAGCGGGGTAGAAGATCTCCTCCTCGATGACCTCGTGGACCGTGAGCTCGCCCTTGATCGTGGCGAACAGCTCCTCCCGCGTCTTGACCCCGCGCTCGGTCGTCGAGTCGAGTTCGGTGAGCAGCTTCTTGACCTTGTCGTGGTCGGCCTTGAGCAGCGCGATGGCATCCATGAACGTCTCCCCGGTTGGCGAAGATGGGAAGCGGCGGGGCCGGTCGGTCCCGCCGCTTCGAAGGTGGTGATCGGGACGCCCGCCATCGCGTCCCGACGGGTCGGGCGGGATCCCAAGACTCGCCCTAGCCAAGCATCGCGGGCCTGAGCCCACGGCCCCCTTCGCGGACCTGCCGCGCGCTTGCATCTTCGTTGCGATGCGGCTGTGGCTAGCTGGCCTTAGCGACGGCGAGATCTCCAGGATGCTCCAGGCGTCGCCACCGAGCGTTTCCGAGCGCATTTACGAGCAGCGCCAAAGGCTCACGGGCAAGGAGCGTGCGCCGCCTTGCCGTCGTCGCGTCCCGATGCCGTTGCGTCGTCCCGCTGGCCGACAATAGACTCAGGGCCTCTCCCGAGCGGGAGTAACTCAGTTGGCAGAGTGTCAGCTTCCCAAGCGGACCGTGTCCTGCGATTCGTAGGCGATCCCGACCAGCTGTCGTCGAACAAGGTCACAACCTTGGGTCAGTTCAGACGAGGGATCATCCGATCGAGCCAGCTCGGCAGCCACCAGTTGGCCCGACCGACGAGCTGCATCGCGGCAGGGACCAGGATCGTTCGTAGCAGCAGGGCGTCGAGCAGGATCGCGGTCGCCAGGCCCAGCCCGAATTCACCGATCGGCCGTCGCCCGCCGAGCACGAAGGCCAGGAAGACGGCGACCATGATCGCGGCCGCCGCGGAGATCACCCGACCCGGTCTCGGCCTGGCCGATCCGGACCGCCCGGGCGTTGTCGCCCGTCCGGAGCCATTCCTCGCGCATTCGACTGACCAGGAACACCTGATAGTCCATCGACAAGCCGAACAGGATCGCCACGAGCATGACCGGCAGGAACGCCTCGATCGGACCGGGCTTGCCCAGGCCCAGCGCCTCCGATCCCCAGCCCCACTGGAAGACGGCGACCACGACACCGACCGATGCTCCGGCGGCCAGCAGGTTCATGACCGCGGCCGTGAGCGGGATCACGATGCTCCGGAACGCGACCATCAGCAGCAGGCAGCCGAGCAGGACGATCACGCCAATGAACAGGGGCAGCTTGCCGGCGAGCACGGCGGCGAAGTCCTGGAAGATGGCGGTCTGGCCGCCGACGTAGACCCGCAGGGTGGTGCCTGCCTCGGCGGCCGGGATCACGTGTCGCGCAGATGATCGATCAGGCTCGCGGTCTCGACCGACTGGGGCGACGTGGTCGGGACCACGGCCACCACCCAAACGGCATTGCCAGCGATCGAGCGGGGCGACGTGACCGAGGCCACCCCGGGCTCGGTCCGCGAGCTCGCCGGCAAGCTTGCCCAGGGCTGCCCTGGGCGTCCGGGTCGGACGCCTGGGCGACGAGCTCCAGCGGGCCGTTCGAGCCGGGCCCAAAGCCCTCGGCCAGGATGTCGTAGGCCTTGCGCGTCGTGGAGGATGCCGGGTCGTTGCCCTGGTCGGATGAACCGAGCCGGATGTCGAACGCAGGCGCGGCCAGGAGCAGCATGATCGCGGTCGCGACGAGGCCCAAGGGGATCGGGCTGGCGCTGCACGAACGTCGCCCAGCGCAGCCAGGGCCCGTCGATCCGTCAGCGGTTCGTGTCGGCCCCGCGAGCATCCGCCGGCGGTCCGATCGGCCGAGGATTCGCAGACCCAGGAGTCCGAACAGCGCCGGCAGGAGGGTGATCGCCGCGGCCACGGCGCAGAGCACGACGACCGCCGCCGCGATTCCGACGCCCGTCAGGAAATCGACCTGGAGGAGGATCAGGCCGAGCATCGCGATCGAGACGGTGCCGCCGGCGAAGACCACCGCCCGTCCGGCCGTCGAGACAGCCGTGACCGCGGCCTCCTCCACGCTCAACCCGGCGCGCAGGCCGGTGCGCTGGCGGGCCACCACGAACAGCGCGTAGTCGATCGCGACGCCGAGGCCGATCAGGGCGGCCACCGTCGGCGCCAGGGCATTGACGGGCAGGACCCGACTCAGCAGGCCGATCATCTCGATCGCCGTGCCCACCGCCAGGAGCGCGGCGACCAGGGCCACGGCCGCCGCCAGGAACGATCCGAAGGCGATCAGGAGCACGACGGCGGCGATCACGATACCGATCAGCTCGCTGCCGGCGACGGGGCTGCCCTTGAGGGACTGGAAGCCGAGGCCGCCGAACTCGACCTCGAGCGAGGCACTCCGAACGGCCGAAGCGGCCGTCTCGAGCGGCTGGACGTCAGCCGCGGTCAGGTCCTGGTTCTGACCGTTGAGGTCGACCACCGCGAACGCCGACGGTCTGATCGCCGCTGATCTGTCCGGCGGCCGCCGGGTCGAACGGGCTGCGAACGCTGGTCACGACCGGCGATCCGGGCGACCGTGGCCAGGAACGTCTCGATCTCGGCCCGCACGGTCGGGTCGGTCAGCCGGCCACTCGTGCTCTGGAAGACGATCGTGTCGTCGCCGGCCTGGGCGCCCGGACTGCTCGCCGCCAGCAGGTCGAGGGCCTGCGTCGATTCGGTGCCCGGCAGCGTGAAGCCGTTGGTGAACTCGGTTCCGAGGCGGCGGCTACCGACGGCCGTGCCGACCAGCAGCAGGAGCCAGACGGCGATGACGACGAAGCGGTGCGTGACGCACCAGCGGGCGATGCGAGCCATGGGTGGACCTCTCGAGAGACGGAGCGCGTGGGAGCCGACCGCAGGAGCCGGTCGCTGGGTCAGGTCGCCGCGGGAACGTCCCTGTGCCGATCGCAGGTAGTAGCCGCGGACCATCGAGCGAGACGAGCAGGGCCAGCGCAACGACGTCGAGAGCGATCCAGATGAGGAGCACGATCGCGGCGTCGGACGCTGACGCGCCGACGCCCGGGCGGTGGCCCGACGGCGAGATTCGTGGCGAACCCGTCGACGAAGTCGAACAGCGACAGCGAAAGCCAGACGAGGCCGCCGACCCAGACGCCAAGTCCGGTCAGCTGGAACAGGGCGAGCCCCACGAACGGGGCCGTGATGCCAAACGCGAAGTCGGCGAGGCCCGGAAAGAACCACGCCGGCGAGCCCCCTGCCGCGAGCGCGTCCTGGGCGACGCCGAGGGCCGCCACCCGGTAGGTCTGGATCAGGACCAGGGCGACGATCACGACGATCGGCCGCCGGACGGGCTCCGGCGGGCCTGACTGACGAGGTCTTCATGGCCCAACCATCCCGCGACGCGCAGTGGATCCGTCGTCCGCTCCCGGAGCGCGCCGACGGTGATCGTTTCGCTGTAGTGCCGACCGGCCTGCTGCCGGCGACGTACGTCCGCCGGGAGTACGAGGATCTGCTCCCGGTGCGGCATGACAGCACGCGCGCAGGCTCGTACCGTGGAGCGATGAATCGCCCGTATGCCCTGCGCCCGGGCGCGATCTCTGTCCTGGACGCCGGCCTGGCGCTCGGGATCGCGATCGGGATCACGGTCGGGACGGCCTACCTGTCGGCGGGGCGCGATCCGGGACCGCTCGGATACGCGCTCCTGACCGCGTCTGCCGGCCTGCTGGCCGTGCGTCGCCTGGCCGGCTCGTTGGTCCTGGTCTCAATCGTCATCCTGACGATCGCCTACGCGGCCATCAGCGGCCCGAACGTCGCCTTCGCCCTGCCCCTCGGCGTCGCCCTGTACACGGTGACCGATGCCGGTCGGTGGCAGCTGGCCGTCGCGGCATCGTCGCCATCTCGATCGGCTCGCTCGTGGCCGGAGTCGTGACCGGTCGAGGCCATGCCGGTGACATGGGCAACGCCGTCTGGATCGCGGGCTGGCTCGTCGCCAGCATCGTCCTGGGCCTGGAGACGACGGGCTCGCCGGCAGCTCCGGCAGGAGGCCGAGGAACGAGCACTGGCCGCCGAGCGGACGTACGAGGCGGAGGCGCTCAGGCGCACCGGGGAGGAGCGGATCCGGATCGCGCGCGAGCTCCACGACATCCTCGCCCATCGAATCTCGTTGATCAACGTGCAGTCCAGCGCCGGTCTCCATCTCATGGACCGTCAGCCCGAGCAGGCGCGGTTCGCGTTGACGGCCATCCACAACGCCAGCAAGGAAGCCCTGGTCGAGCTGCGGGCGACACTCGGGGTCCTTCGCCAGGTGGATGCTCCGGATCCGCGTGCGCCGACGCCCGGCTTGTCCCAGCTCGGCGTGGTCGTCGGCGACGCGAGGTCGGCGGGGCTGACCGTGGAACTGGCCATCGACGATCAGATCCCGGACCTGCCGGCCGGGGTGGACCTGGCCGCCTTCCGGATCGTCCAGGAGTCCCTGACCAATGTCGTCCGGCACGCCCGCGCGGCTTCGACAACGGTCTCCATCGCCTACCGCTCGCGGGAGCTCCTGATCGACGTGCAGGACAACGGATCGGGCAGCGACGGACGCTCACCGGCGAGCATCGGCGGCGGCCTCCTCGGGATGCGCGAGCGGGCGGCGGCGCTCGGCGGCGATGTCGAGGCAGGACCGCTGTCCGGGCGGCGGGTTCCTCGTCCACGCCCGGTTGCCGGTCGTCGACGCGGCCGTGATCCGGGTCCTGCTGGCTGACGACCAGACCCTCGTCCGAGCCGGCTTCCGGGCCATCCTGACCGCCGAGGACGATATCGCCGTCGTCGGCGAGGCCGCCGACGGGCTGACTGCGGTCGCGATCGCGCTGGCCGAGCGGCCGGACGTGGTTCTGATGGACATCCGGATGCCTGGCCTGGACGGCCTCGAGGCGACCCGTCGGATCGCTGCCGACCCGCGACTCGACCACGTTCGGGTGGTCATCCTCACGACGTTCGAGACCGACGAATACGTCTTCGAGGCGATCCGTGCCGGGGCCAGCGGATTCCTGGTCAAGGACACCGATCCCGCCGACCTGCTTCGGGCGATCCGGGTCGTTGCCCAGGGCGACGCTCTGCTGGCCCCCAGCGTGACCCGCCGCCTGATCGCGGACGTCGCCGCACGCGCGCGGATCGGCACGCCCATTCCCGGCCTGGACGAGCTCACCGAGCGTGAGCGGGAGATCCTGACCCTCGTCGCGAGTGGCCTCTCGAACGACGACATCGCCCAGCGATTGGTGATCAGCCCGATGACGGTGAAGACCCACGTCAGCCGGGTGATGGGCAAGCTGGCAGCCCGGGATCGCGCGCAGCTCGTCGTCTTCGCCTACGAGTCGGGGCTGGTGAGTCCTGCACGCGCCCTGCGCTGAGGCTGCCGGCCAACCGCTGACGGACGCTCAAGGTGCGACCAAACCATCGGCCTGGTCGCACGGCGTTGATGGGTAGACGGTTTGCTAAGATCGGACCCTCCCGAGCGGGAGTAACTCAGTTGGCAGAGTGTCAGCTTCCCAAGCTGAATGTCGCGGGTTCGAACCCCGTCTCCCGCTCCACCTCCCCTACCCGCCTCGCCTCAGCGCAGCTGTGCCTTCAGCTCCGACGCGGCCGAGGCGAGGATCTCGCGTGACAGCGCCTCGTCGTCGACCGCTCGCGCCATCGAGACGGCGCCCACGAGCGTCGACAGTGCGGTGATCGCGGTGGCTCGCCGCCGATCGGCCGGCCCGGGTGGGAGCAGCCCCTCCAGCATCTCGATGTAGATGCCGACTTGGCGGGTGTAGGCGGTCCGCGCCCGCGGATTGCTGCGGGCGACGTCGGCCGCGAGCGTCGTGACGGCGCAGCTCGACGCCAGGTTGTCGCGGTGGGCGACGCTCAGGTACGCGTCGATGACCGCCGCCAGCGGATCGTGCGGCGACTCGGCGACCGCCGCCATCGCCTGGCCGCCGTCGTGGAGCGCGCGCTCGACCGCCTCGGCGACCAGCTCGTCGCGCGTCTCGAAGTGTCGATAGAAGCCGCCGTGCGTCAGCCCGGCGTCGTGCATGAGGTCGGCCACGCCGACCCGGTCGATCCCCTCCTCGCGGAAGCGCGACGCGGCAACGCCGACGATCTGCTCGTGGTGCTGCCGCTTGTTGGCTCGCGAGTGACCCATGCGCTGCCCTCTCTCGTGCGTGTTGACAGCGTAGATGATGGTCGTCATCCTGCCATCTGGATGACGATCGTCATCCAGAGCGACGTGACGCCACCCGCCGTGACGGGCGCGACGCGACGCACGTCGCGCGGGACACCAGGACGGAGCCAGACCCATGCCGATGATCGACGTCTACGCCAAGACGGGCACCTTCCGTGACACCCACGCGCTGGCTCGCGACCTCGCCACGGCCGTGATGACCGTCGAGGGCGTGCCGAACATCCCGATGTTCCGCGACAACACGGCGGCGTTCGTCCATGAGCTTCCGGCCGCAGCCCTCTCGAACGTCAACGGCGACAGCACGTACGTCCGCGTCCAGGTGCTCACCAACGCCGGCGCGCTCGACCGCGACAAGCAGCTGGCGGTCGTCGCGCAGCTCACGTCGATCGTGGCCGACGCGGCGGGCGATCCATCGCTCGCCGACCGCACGTGGGTCCTGCTCACCGAAGCGCCCGAGGGCGGCTGGGGTCTGCGCGGACACGCCAGCACGAACGCGGAGCTGGTCGCGGCCGCGCGGGCGCAGATCGCCGAGCTCGGGGCGGCCGCCTCGAAGAGCTGAGCGAAGCCGGGCCCGCCAGACGCTCAGTGGCGGAAGCCGCTCGCCTCCGAGGCGTCGAGCGGCACGGCGCGCGGGTGCTGGTCGAGGTGCGCCAGCGCTCGCTTGTAGTCCTCGAGCAGGAGGCTCGCCATGTCCCGGCTGAAGTCGTGGCGGACGAGGATCCGCTGGACGGCGAGGTCCTGGCGGTTCGCGGGCAGCGTGTAGGCCGGCACCTGCCAGCCGGTCACCCGCAGCCGGTCGGCGAGGTCGAACAGCGTGAACGGATGCTCGACGTCCTCGCGCAGCTTCCACGCGAGGGCCGGGATCCCGCCTCGGCCGTCGTAGATGATCTCGAACGGGCCCATCCCGGCGATCTCGTCCGCGAGGTACTGGGCCGTCCGATACCCGGCCTCGTGGATCTTGCGGTAGCCCTCGCGGCCCGAGGCGCAGGAAGTTGTAGTACTGCGCGACGATCTGGCCGCCGGGCCGCGAGAAGTTCAGCGCGAACGTCGGCATGTCGCCGCCGAGGTAGTTGACCTTGAAGATCAGGTCCTCGGGCAGGTCGTCGGCGTCGCGCCAGATCACCCAGCCCGACGCCGAGCGGGGCAAGGCCGAACTTGTGGCCCGACGTGTTGATCGACTTGACCCGCGGGATCCGGAAGTCCCACACGAGGTCCGGATCGACGAACGGGGCCAGGAAGCCGCCGCTCGCGCCGTCCACGTGGATCGGCACGTCCAGGCCGGTCTCCGCCTGCAGCGCGTCGAGGGCGTCGGCGACCTCCTTCACGGGCTCGTAGTCGCACGTGAACGTCACGCCGAGGGTCGGGACGACGCCGATGGTGTTCTCGTCGACCCGCTTGAGGACCTCCTCGGCGTTCATGATCAGGCGGTCGCCCTCCATCGGGATCTCGCGGTGCTCGACGCCCCAGTACCGCGCGAACTTGTGCCAGCAGATCTGGACCGGTCCGGTCACCAGGTTCGGCTTGTCGGCGGGCCGCCCCGCCGCCCGCTGCCGGGCGCGCCAGTTCCAGAGCAGGGCCATCCCGCCGAGCATCGCGGCCTCGCTGGAGCCGGTCGTCGACGTCCCCAGGGTGTTCGCGGCATCGGGTGAGTTCCACAGGTCGGCCAGGATGTGCACGCAGCGCGCCTCCAGCTCGGCCGTCTGCGGGTACTCGTCCTTGTCGATCATGTTCTTGTCGAGCGTCAGGTCCATCAGCCGATGGACCTCGGGCTCCAGCCACGTCTGGCAGAACGTCGCCAGGTTCTGACGCGAGTTGCCGTCGAGCAGCAGCTCGTCCGCCACCACCTGGTAGGCGTGCCTCGGGTCCTGCTCCCCGTCGGGGATCCGGTACTTGGGCATCGATACCGACAGGTCGTTGGAGGCGAACACGTCGTCCTCCAACGCGTCGCGGACGGTGTCCTTGGCGTGCAGCATCGAGGTCTCCCCGGTGGCGGCTGGGCTACTTGGTCGGCGACGGGAACGGGAATCCGGGCAGGCCGGGCGCGCCGGAACCCGGCAGGCCGGGTAGTCGCGGGCAGGCCGGTCGGCACCACCGAGCTGACGTCCGCCGGCAGCAGCGGACCGAGGATCGCGAGCACGAATGGCACGGTCGTGTGGATCAGGAACTGGCCGATCGTCGAGCTGTCGAGCTCCTGGTCGACCGTCTTGAGGAAGCCGAGCCCGGGCTCGGTGAACAAGGCGCCGAAGGTGCCGAAGTACGTGTCGAGGATGACGATCGCGGCGGAGATCAGCAGCACCGCCTCGACGCCGCCGAAGACCGCGCCCAGCACCTTGTCCAGGCCGCGTGACACGCCCTGGACGGCGACCTTCCCGAGGACCTGGTGGCTGACGAGGTTGAGGACGGCGACCAGGACGCCGAACGCGATGGAGTAGCCGAGCATCTCGGCGTATGACGACGGGATCTTGGGGAAGAACTGGTTGACCAGGGCGCCCGCGGGCGCGCGGAGGTAGGCGCCGGCGACCAGCGAGATCGCGATGTACCCGAGGCCGATGAGCCGCCGCAGGAACCCCGTGCTCCAGCCGCCGCGGACGAACCCGGCGATGAACAGGAGGAGGACCAGGTCGGCCATGCGCGAACGATAGCCATCCTGCGCAGGACTGCACGGCGAGGCCGCATGACGTAGGCCAACCAACCGATCGGTTGATGCGCCGGTCAACCGGGTTGGCCGCGGATCCGAGCCTCCCGGCCGATGCCCGCGGCAGGGTCACCGGCAGACACTCGGGCCATGAACGTCATCGAAGTCAACAACCTCGTCAAGCGCTACGGCGACCGCACGGCCGTCGACGGCGTGTCCTTCTCGGTCGAGCAGGGCGAGATCTTCGCCATCCTCGGCCCCAACGGCGCCGGCAAGACCACGACCGTCGAGTCGATCGGCGGCCTGCGTGCGCCCGATTCCGGCACGATCCGCGTGCTGGGCATGGACCCGCAGGCGGACCGCGACGAGCTCCGTCGCGTCGTCGGCATCCAGCTCCAGCAGAGCGAGCTGCCCGACCAGATCCGCGTCCGGGAGGCGGTCGAGCTCTACGCCTCGTTCTACGCGGGGCCGCGGACGGGGAGCGAGCTGCTCGCCGACCTCGGGCTCGCGGACAAGCGCAAGTCGCAGTTCGGCAAGCTGTCGGGCGGCGAGAAGCAGCGGCTCTCGATCGCGCTCGCGCTCATCGGCAACCCCAGGGTCGCGATCCTCGACGAGCTCACGACCGGCCTCGACCCGCAGGCCAGGCGCGACACGTGGCAGCTCATCGAGGACGTCCGCGCGAGCGGCGTGACCGTGATCCTCGTCACCCACTTCATGGAGGAGGCCGAGCGCCTCGCGGACCGGATCGCGCTGATCGACGCCGGCCGCCTCGTGGCGCTCGACACGCCCGCCGGGATCGTCGCCCGCGTCGATGTCGAGCAGCGGCTCCGGTTCCGGCCGTCCGCCCCGATCGACGACGAGCTCCTCACCGACCTGCCCGAGGTGCGCAGCGTGCGCCGCCACGGCCAGACGGTCGAGGTCTCGGGCACCGGCAACGTCGTGCAGGCCGTCACCTCGGTCCTCGCGCGCAACCAGATCGTCGCCAACGAGCTGCGGATCGAACAGGCGGGCCTCGACGACGCGTTCGTCGCGCTCACCGGTCGCAAGCTCGCCAGCTAGCCCTCAGATCTTCAGGAGTCTTCCGATGCTCAGGTCGCTCACCCTCAGCGAGACCCGGCTGTTCTTCCGCGAACCCGGCGTCTGGCTGCTCACGATCCTGCTGCCGACGATCGTCCTGGTCGTCGTCGGCCTCCTCTTCGGCGTCGAGCCCGACCCGGCGCTCGGCGGGCGGCGCTGGATCGACATCTTCGCGCCGTCGATGGTCGTCATGACGCTGGCGATCCTCGGGGTCAACCTGCTGCCGGCGCGCCTCGTGAAGTACCGCGAGACAGGGCGTGCTCCGCCGCCTGTCGACGACCCCGGCCAGCCCGCGGTCGCTGCTCATCGCCCAGCTCGTCGTCAACATGGGCGTGGCCGTCGTGAGCCTCGCGGTGCTGCTCGTCGTCGGCAACCTCGTGTTCCAGATCCCGATGCCGAAGGACCCGATCGGCTTCGCCATCGCGTTCCTGCTCGGCATGTCGGCGCTGTTCGCCCTCGGCCTCCTGGTCGCCGCGGTGTCGCCGTCGGCCGGCATCGCCAGCGCCCTGTTCGTGCCGCTGTTCGCCCTTGTGATGCTCCTCGGTGGGGTATACCTCCCACGAACGATGCTGCCCGAGCTCCTGATCCGAATCGGCGACTACACGCCTCCGGGCGTCCAGGCGCTGCTCGACGCCTGGCAGGGGACGTCGCCGCAGCCCGCCCAGCTCGCGGCCATGGCCGTGATCACGGTGGTCGCGGGGACGGTCGCCGCACGAAGGTTCCGATGGGAGTGAGCGCGTCGCCGACGAGCGCGCCGACGACGCCGCCGGCGTCCGACCGGTCGTCCTACGAGCGATGGTCGGACCGGCTGACCGACTGGTGCCCGTACGTGACGCTGGCGATGTCGTCGATCCTGGTGCTCGCGTTCTCGGAGCAGAGCATCGAGGAGCGCCTGGTCACGGCGGTCCTCGTGGCCATCGCGGCGCTGTGGGTGTACTTCGGCTACACCCGGGCGCCGCAGCCGCGTCGGGAGCATCGCCTGCGGATGGGCGTCTACTTCGTCGGGCTGCTGTCGATCGGCGCCGTGCTGGTCGCGCGCGACTACCTGTTCTTCATCTTCCTGATCACGGGGTTCTTCCACGCCACGGTGCTGCGGCCGTGGCCGGTGCTGATCCTCGGCATCTTCGCCACGTCGGTCATCGTCAACAGCGGGTTCGGCGGGCTCCCGAACACGCCCGAGTGGTGGACGATCTACCTCGCGATCATCGTCGTGCAGACGCTCGCGATCGGGGGCGGCGTGCTCATCGGCGAGAAGCTGACCGAGCAGAGCGAGCAGCGGCGCCAGGCCGTCGCCCGGCTCGAGACGGCGCTCGAGGAGAACGCGGGCCTCCACGCCCAGCTGCTGACGCAGGCCCGCGAGGCCGGCGTGCTCGACGAGCGCCAGCGCATGGCGCGCGAGATCCACGACACGATCGCCCAGGGCCTGACCGGGATCGTCACGCAGCTCGAGGCGGCCGAGCAGGCGCGCGACCGGCCCGAGGCGTGGCAGCGGCACGTCCGCAACGCCATCGGCCTGGCCCGCGAGAGCCTGTCCGAGGCGCGCCGGTCCGTGGAGGGATCGCGGCCCGAGTACCTGGAGACCGCCCGCCTGCCCGAGGCGCTCGCCGAGGTCGCCCGCCAGTGGTCGGACCGCAACGGCGATCCCGGTCGAGGTGGTCACGACGGGCGACGTCCAGCCGCTCCACCCCGAGGTCGAGGTCGCCCTGCTGCGGACGGCGCAGGAGGCCCTCGCCAACGTCGCCAAGCACGCCAACGCGAAGCGCGCGTGGCTGACGCTGTCCTACATGGGCGACGTCGTCACGCTCGACGTCCGCGACGACGGCATCGGCTTCCTGGTGCCGGCCGCGACCGACGAACGCGGGTCCAGCTCCGGATCCGGGTTCGGGCTGACGGCGATGCGGCAGCGGGTGACCCGCGTGGCCGGGACGCTGGCGATCGAGTCCGAGCCCGGCGGCGGGACGGCGATCTCGGCACGCGTGCCGGCGATCGTCTCGCCCGGCATGGCCGGCCGGGCATGACGCCGATCCGGCTGCTCATCGTCGACGACCACCCGGTCGTCCGCGACGGCCTGCGCGGCATGTTCTCGGGCGACCCGGAGTTCGAGGTGGTCGGCGAGGCCGCCGACGGCGCCGAGGGCGTGGCATGCGCCGAGCGACTGCTCCCCGACGTGATCCTGATGGACCTGCGGATGCCCGGCGTGAACGGCGCGGCGGCCATCCGGATGCTCGCCGAGCGGCAGGTCCCGTCGCGGGTGCTCGTGCTCACGACCTACGACTCGGACAGCGACGTCGTGCCGGCGATCGAGGCCGGGGCCACCGGGTACCTGCTCAAGGACTCGCCGCGCGACGAGCTGTTCCGCGCGGTCCGGGCGGCCGCTCGCGGGGAGTCGGTGCTCGCGTCGTCGGTCGCCACGCGGCTGATGAGCCAGCTCCGGGCGCCGGCCACCGACGGGCTCAGCGACCGCGAGCTCGAGGTGCTCTCGCTGATCGCCCAGGGCGAGACGAACCGCGGCGCGGCGGCCCGCCTGTTCATCTCCGAGGCGACCGTCAAGACGCACCTGCTCCACATCTACGAGAAGCTCGGCGTCAACGACCGGGCCGCCGCCGTCGCGACCGCCTTCGAGCGCGGGCTGCTGCCGATCGGCCGCAGCGCCTGATCAGTCGACACGGGACTGCCTCGCGCGGAACAATGGCTCCACGGCCGCGATCCCCGGCCGCGCAGCGATCGGAGCGCCGAGATGTCGCAGGTTGCGCCATCCCCGAATTCGACACCGGAACCGAGGCGATCCGCGCCGTTCCGCGTCGAGGTGCGCCAGGAGGACCTCGACGACCTCCGCCGGCGGCTCGCAGGCGACGCGCTGGCCCGAGAAGGAGACCGTCGGCGACCTGACGCAGGGCGTCCCGCTGGCGACGATGCAGGAGCTCGTCCGGTACTGGGCGACCGACTACGACCTCCGCCGGTTCGAGGCACGGCTGAACGCCGTCCCGCAGTTCCTGACCGAGATCGACGGCCTCGACATCCACTTCATCCACGTCAGGTCGCCGCACGCCGAACGCGTTGCCGGTGATCATCACGCACGGCTGGCCGGGCTCGATCATCGAGATGCTGAACGTCCTCGGCCCGCTCACCGACCCGACGGCGCACGGCGGCAGCGCGGCTGACGCGTTCGACGTGGTGGTCCCGTCGATGCCCGGCTACGGGTTCTCCGGCGAAGCCGACGGCGACGGGCTGGGATCCGGTCCACATCGCGGACGCGTGGATCGTGCTGATGCGGCGCCTCGGGTACACGCGCTACGTCGCGCAGGGCGGCGACTGGGGTGCCCAGATCACCGACGTGATCGGCGCACAAGGCGCCGCCGGAGCTGCTCGGCATCCACTCCAACATGCCGGGCACCGTCCCGCCCGACGTCTCGAGGGCCCTCACGTCCAACGTCTTCGGGACGGGCCATCCCGCGCCGACCGGGCTGTCGGCCGACGAGCAGCGCGCCTACGACCGGCTCGCGCTTCCTGTTCACGAAGGGCGTCGGCTACGCGGTCGAGATGGCGAATGCGCCCGCAGACGCTGTACGGGCTCGCCGATTCGCCCGCGGCCCTCGCGGCCTGGATGCTCGACCACGACGCGTACAGCCTCGAGGACATCGCCCAGGCCTTCGACGGCCGGCCCGATCGACAACCTCACCCGGGACGAGGTCCTCGACAACATCACGATGACGTGGGTCACGAACACCGGCGTGTCCTCGGGCCGGCTGTACGCGGAGAACACGCTCGGCTTCTTCGACGTCAAGGACGTCAAGGTCCCGGCGGCCGTGAGCGTCTTCCCGCGCGAGCTCTACCAGGCGCCGCGGAGCTGGACCGAGCAGGCCTACCCCAACCTGATCTACTTCAACGAGGTCGACAGGGGCAACCACTTCGCGGCCTGGCAGGAGCCCCAGCTGTTCGCCGAGGAGCTCCGCGCGGCGTTCAGGTCGCTCCGCACGGCGCTCTGATGACCGATCCGGCTCCATCGCCCATCGCCTGGCCGGCGATGCCGTGGCCCTGCCGGTCGAGGGCCGGCTGGCGTCGTTCGACGGCGCGACGAGCTGGCTCAACACCGAACCCCTGACGCCCGAGGCGCTCCGCGGCCGGGTCGTGCTCGTCGACTTCTGGACCTACACCTGCGTCAACTGGCTGCGGACGCTCCCCTACGTCCGCGCGTGGTCGGCGAAGTACGCGGAGGCCGGCCTGACCGTCGTCGGCGTGCACACGCCCGGAGTTCGGCTTCGAGCGGGACCTCGACAACGTCGTCGCGCAGTCGCGCAACCTCGGCGTCGACTACCCCGTCGCGGTCGACAGCGACTACGGCGTCTGGCGGGCCTTCGACAACCACTTCTGGCCGGCCGTGTACCTCGCGGACGCGCGAGGGCCGGATCCGCTACCACCACTTCGGCGAGGGCGAGTACGCGATGACCGAGATGGTCATCCAGCAGCTGCTCGTCGAGGCCGGCGCCGACGGGATCGACCAGGACCTCGTCGACGTCGAGCCGCGGGGTCTCGAGGTCGCCGCCGACTGGCGGACGCTGCAGTCGCCCGAGACGTACGCCGGGTACGGCCAGGCCTCCGGCTTCGCGCAGGAGGGCGTCGCCCGGTACGACGAGCCCCACGGCTACGAGGCGCCCGGCGACCTCCCGCTCAACCACTGGGGTCTGACGGGGACGTGGAACGTCGCGCGGCACGCGGCGATCTCGACCGAGCCCGGTGGCCGGATCGCGTTCCAGTTCCACGCCCGCGACGTCAACCTCGTGATGGGCCCGGCTTCCAGGGAGCACGCCGTCCCCTATCGCGTCCTCCTCGACGGCCGCCCCGTCGGCGAGGCACACGGCACGGACGTCGCCCCGGACGGGAGCGGGATCGTCGACGCGCAGCGGACCTATCAGCTGGTCCGCCAGCCGGGCCGATCGCCGAGCGACGGTTCGAGATCGAGTTCCTCGACGCGGGCGTCGAGGCGTACTGCTTCACCTTCGGCTGAGCCAGCGATAATCCGGGGACGATGGGTCAGCAGACGACGGACCAGCCCCATGCCAACGCCGCCCTCGGCTCGGAGCCGGTCCGGACGATCGGGCGCGACGAGCTCAAGGCGAAGCTCGACCGCGGCGACGACTTCCGGCTGATCATGGCCCTCAACCGCTGGGCCTTCGACGCCAAGCACATCCCGGGCTCACTCCACTTCGACACGCCCGACGAGCTGTACGCGGCCGTGCACCCGGACGACGAGGTGGTCGTCTACTGCTCGCACGTCGACTGCCTCTCGAGCGTCGCCATGTACCGCGACCTCGTGCGCCGCGGCTACCGCAACGTGCGGCGCTACTCGGGCGGCCTGCTCGAGTGGGAGGACGCCGGCCTCCCGCTCGAGGGCGAGTTCGTCACCACGCCGTGAGCGGCATCCGATCCGTACGCCGCCGAGATCGCGGCGGAGCGTGACGGGCTGGTACGAGCTGATCGAGCTCGTCCGGAGGCTGACCCCCGAGGAGTGCCTCGTCCCCGGCTACTACGAGGAGCCGGCGTGGACCGTGCGCGACGTCGTCGCGCATCTCGGCACCTGGCTGGCGGAGGCGAACGCGCAGTTCGAGCGGATGATCGGCGGCACCTACGAGGGCCACGACGTCGACGTCGACGCGCTGAACGCGGCGTTCCTCGAGGCGATGGACGGACGGCCGTGGTCCGACGCGTGGGTCCAGGCCAACGCCGGTCGCTCGCTGATGCTCCAGGACTGGGCCTTCATGGAGCCGTCCGACGAGGCGGCGTGGTGGATCCGCAAGTCGGGCTGCGACCACTACGACGAGCACCTCGGGCGGCTGCGCGAGTGGGTCGCCGAGCTGACCGCGCGCCGCTCCCTCGAGCCGGAGCCCGCCGGAGGCTGATCCGCGGCTAGACGTGCGGCGCGACGCCCTCGGCGAGCTGCGCCATCACCTCGAGCTGGGCCTGGTGCTCGATCATCGGCAGGAAGCTCCGCGCGACGAACTCGACCGGCACGCCCGCCTGCTTCCGGATGTCGAGCAGCGTCTCGACCAGCTCGTCCGGCGATCCGGCGAAGGTCGCCCGGCCGGTGACCAGGTCCTCGTCCGGGCGCGTCGTACGCCGGCGCCGCGGGCGGCGGGAGCGGACGGGATGCCGAGGCCTCCATGTCCGAGTACTTCCACTGCATCGACCACGCCGCGTCGCGGTACCGGCGCAGCGCCTCCTCGTGGGAGGCGCCGGGCAGGAGCACCGAGTAGTGGACGAACCGGAAGGTCGCGGGGTCGCGGCCGATCTGCTCGCACTCGTCGAGCACCCAGCGGACCATCTCGGCGAGACGCGCGGCCGGGACGCTGACGAAGATCCCATCGGCGAGACGCGCGGCGCGGCGGATCGCCGGCTCGGCCCCGCCGCCGACGAGGACCGGGATCTTCGTCGAGGGCCGCGGACGGACGCCGACCGTCGGCAGGTCGTAGACGGTGCCCTCGTGGGTGAACGGCTCGCCGGTCCACGCCTGCGGGAGGATCTGGAGGATCTCCTCCATCGCGGCGCCGCGGCGGCGCTGGTCGGCGCCCAGACCCGCGAACTCGACCTCCGACCAGCCGAGCCCGAGCCCCAGGACCAGCCGGCCGTGGCTCAGGAGCTGGACGGTGGCGGCGTCCTCGGCCAGGCGCACCGGGTGGTGGAGCGGGGCGAGGATCACGCCGGTGGCGATCTCGATGCGGCGACGTGGCCTGGGCGATCGCCGCGCTCACGACGAGCAGCGAGGGCATGTAGCCGTCGTCGACGAAGTGGTGCTCGGTGGTCCAGACGGAGGTGAAGCCGAGGCGCTCGGCCTCGACCGCGACGGCGATCGTCTCGTCGTACGCGCGCGTCCAGTCGGTCTCGCCCGGGCGGAGCTGCGCGCTGAGGAGTCCGAAGCCGAGTCCCATGGCCCGACGATAGCACCGGGCGGCGCCTCAACCGCGACCCAAACGGTTCGTCGCGGCGCGCGTAACCTTGCGCCATGTCGTCATCTCCGGGGTCACGCACCTCGACGTTCCTGATGACCGACATCGCGGGGAGCACGCGGCTCTGGGAGGAGGAGCCGGTGGCGATGGCCGTCGCCCTCGCCGCGCACGACGCGATCCTCCGCGACGCCGTCGAACAGGCGCGCGGGACCGTGGTCAAGACGACCGGCGACGGCATGCTCGCGGCCTTCGACGAGCCCGGCGTCCGCCCTCCGGGCGTGCGTGGCCGGCCAACGCTCGCTCCTGGACCACGCGTGGCCGACGTCGTACGCCGCTGCGCGTCCGGATGGCCATCCATTCGGGCTCCGCCGAGACGCGCGACGGCGACTTCTTCGGGCCGGCCCTCAACCGCGTCGCCCGGCTGCTGGCGATCGGCCACGGCGGCCAGGTCCTCGTCTCGGCGGCGGGTGCCGCGATCCTCGCGGACGACCTGCCGCCCGGCATGCGACGCTGCTCGACCGGGGCGACCATCGCCTCAAGGACCTCAGCCGCCCGGAGCACGTGTACCAGCTCGTCGCGCCCGGGCCTGCCGTCCGACTTCCCGCCGCTCCGCTCGGGCAAGGCGCCGTCGAACCTGCCGGCCCAGCTGACCTCGTTCATCGGGCGCGAGCGCGAGGTGGCGGAGATCGACGCGCTGCTGGCACGCCAACCGCCTCGTGTCGCTCGTCGGCGTCGGCGGCACGGGCAAGACGCGGCTGATGCTCCAGGTCGCGGGTGAGCGTCGCCGGCCGGTTCACCGACGGGACGTGGCTGGTCGAGCTCGCGCCGCTGAGCGATCCCGAGCCTCGTGCCTGCCGGAGGTCGCGCGGGCGCTCGGCATCCCCGACTCGCCGGGCCAGCCGGTGATCGAGGTCGGTGACGGACTTCCTGCGCGAGAAGGACCTCCTGCTGCTCCTCGACAACTGCGAGCACCTCATCGGGGCGGCCGCCGACCTCGCGGAGCGGCTGCTCGGCAGCTGCCGCGTCGCTGCGCGTGCTGGCGACGAGCCGCGAGGGGCTCGGCGTCCCGGGCGAGGCGCTGTTCCAGGTCCCGTCGCTGGCGCATCCCGGACGCGCTCGACCAGGCCGACCTCGAGGCGGCCGGCCTCGACCGAGGCCGTCCGCCTGTTCGTCGATCGGGCGACGGCGACGCAGCCGGCGTTCCGGCTCGATGCCGCGAGCGTGGAGCCGGTGGTCGAGATCTGCCGGCGGCTCGACGGCATCCCGCTCGCGCTCGAGCTCGCCGCGGCGCGGATCAACGTGCTGACGCGCGCACGACATCGCCCAGGGCCTGAACGACCGGTTCCGCCTCCTGACCGGCGGCCGGCGGACGTCGGTCCCCCGCCAGCAGACGCTCCAGGCGCTCATCGACTGGAGCTGGGACCTGCTGAGCGAACCCGACCAGCGACTCCTCCGGCGCCTCTCGGTCTTCGCGGGCGGCTGGACGCTCGACGCCGCGGCCGAGGTCACCGCCGAGCCGGCGACCGACGGCGGGTCGTCGACGCCCGCCGCCGCCCGGCTGGCCACCCTCGACGGCCTGGGCCGACTCGTCGACCGCTCGCTGGTCGTCGCCGACCACGGCGGCGGGACGAGCTTCCGGATGCTCGAGACGATCCGCCAGTACGGCCGCGACCGGCTGATCGCCAGCGGCGAGTCGACCGAGGTCCGGGACCGGCACCTGGCCCGCTTCCGGCGCATGGCCGAGGAGGCCGGCCAGGCCCTCGAAGGCTCGGCCATGCTGCGCCACGCTCGACCAGGTGGATCTCGAGATCGACAACGTCCGCGTGGCCCTCGACTGGGCGTTCGAGGTCGACCCGGAGGCGGGCATGGCGATCGCCGTGGCCCTCGGACCGTACTGGCGCGCGAGATCCATGGGCGCCGAGGGCCTGGACCGACTCGCGCAGGCGATCGAGGCGCTGCGCGCGCTGCCCGAGCCGCCGCCCGACGAGGCGGCCGGACGGACCGACCTCGCCATCCGGCTCATGTCCATCGGCGCACGCGAGGCGGCGATGACCAGCCGCCGGGTCGATCTCGCGCGGGATTGGGCCGAAGAGGCCGTCCGGCTGGCTCGCGAGAGCGGGAACCGGCTGACGCTGAGCTTCGCGCTGTCCGCCTGGGGGTTCGTCGTGATGTTCACCGGGCCGCCCGGACGACGACGTCCTCGCGGCGCTGCTCGAGTCCGCGGACGTCGCCGAGGAGACCGGTGACTGGGTCAGCCTCACCTTCGCGGCCACGGGCAGGTCCGAGTTCCTGATCGGGGTCGGACAACGCCGAGGCCGAGGTCTGGGTCGTGCGCGCGACGGACGCGGCGAGTCACCTCGGCAACCCGTTCGGCATCGGGCTGGCGTCCCTCGCTCGCGGGCGGTACCTCGGGTCACTGCGGCAGCATCGACGAGGCCCGGCCCTGGTTCGTCGATGCCGAGACGCAGTTCCACTCGATCGCGGATCGGCGGATGGAGCTCGTGGCGCGAAGCGATCTCGCCCACGCCCTCCGCCGCGCCGGGTAGCTCGACGAGGCCGAGGCCAGGTACCGCGAGGTCATGCCGCAGTGGCAGCGACTGGGCCACCGCGGGGCGGTCGCGAACCTGATGGAGACGTTCGCCTTCCTGGCGATCGAGCGCGACGACTCGCGGCGCGGCAGCCGCGCTGCTGGGCGCGGCCGATCGCCTCCGCGCGGCCGCCGGATCGTCGATGCTCCCCCCGGAGCGGATCGAGTACGACCAGTGGGTCGCCCGGGCGCGCGAGGTGCTCGGCGACGCCGAGTTCGACGAGGCGTGGCGCCGGGGCGCCGCCCTGACCACCGACGACGCGGTCGCGCTCGCCGTCAGCGCCAGGAGGTCCGGTCCGATCACGCCGCCGTGTGACCACTACGAGCCCGACGCTGCACGTCGACCCACCGCTCGACGCCTGCTCCGCGTGCCTCGAGATCGGCGGCACGTGGGTGCACCTGCGCCAGTGCCTCGACTGCGGCCGGACGAGCTGCTGCAACCAGAGCCCCAACCGGCATGCCAGCGCACACTTCGCGGAGACGGGGCATCCGATGATCCGGTCGGTGGCGCCGGACGAGGCGTGGCAGTGGTGCTACGTCGACGATCGCCTCTACCTCCCCGATCCCGCCGAACTGGAAGGCCGAACCCCGTGATCGACGACCTCGCCCCCGGCCCGCATGGCCCGCTCGCCAACGTGCTCGCCGTCCGCAGCGGGACCGGCGGGCTCGAGCACCGCGAGGCGCTGATCTACACGCTCGGCAAGGCGGCCGAGCTCGAGCACCTCGTCATGCTCCAGTACCTGTTCGCCGCGTTCTCGCTGAAGCAGGCCGAGAGCGAGGGCGTGTCGGCGGAGCAGCTGGCCGCGATCGGCCGCTGGCGCCGGACGCTGCTGGAGATCAGCGGGCAGGAGATGCTCCATCTCGCGCTCGTCCAGAACCTGCTGACGGCGGTCGGCGCCGCCCCGCGCCTCGCCCGTCCCGAACTTCCCGATGCCGGCCTACAGCTATCCGGCCGGCGTCCGCATCGAGCTGCTCCCGTTCGGCGAGGCGGCCCTGCGCCACTTCGCGTTCCTCGAGCGGCCCGAGGGCATGGACGTCGAGGACGCCGAGGGGTTCGAGGCCATCGCGCAGGCCGTCGCGCTCCCCCACGACCCGTCGGACGCGATCGTCCCGCAGCTCCAGGAGTTCGAGACGATCGGCGAGCTCTACCGCTCGATCCAGCGCCGGCCTCGAGCACCTCGAGGGACGGATCGGCGCCGGAGCGACTGTTCATCGGCCCGGCCAACGCCCAGGCGACCGAGGAGCACTTCCGCTGGACCGAGCTCGTCGCGGTGACCGACGTCGCATCGGCCAGGCTCGCGCATCGACACGATCGTCGAGCAGGGCGAGGGTGCCCGGGGCGAATGGCGTGACGCCCACTTCGGGCGGCTGCTCGGCATCCTCGACGACTACCTCGCGATGAAGGCGGCCGATCCGGACTTCGAGCCCGCGCGGCGCATCGTGGCCGCCAACGTCAGGCAGCAGGCGACCGGCGTGGTCGTGCCGCTCATCACCGACCCGGGCACGGCGCGGGCGATGGACCTGCTCAACGTCGTCTACGAGGTCCTGCTCCAGCTGCTGTCGCGCTACTTCGCCCACACCGACGAGACGCCCGACCAGCTGCGCGTGCTCGCCGACGTCTCGGTGGGGCTCATGTACGGCGCGATCAAGCCGCTCGGATCGGTCGTGACCACGCTGCCCATCGGCTGGGACAGCCCGGGGATCAACGCCGGCCCGGGCTTCGAGCTGTTCTACCAGGTCGACTACCTGCTGCCGCACCGGGAAGCGGCGTGGGTCCTGATGGAGGAGCGGCTGCGGGACGCGGCCGCGTTCGCCGTCCGTTGCGGCGAGGCCTGCACCCCGGCGCTGATGGAACCGCTGGCGAAGGTGGCCAAGGCGCTCGAGCGGTACGCGGACCAGCTCCTGGCGGCGTCATGAGGGCCCGGCGCGGCCGGCCTAGCCCCCGATCGAGAGCCGGATGGCGACGTCGTCGCCCTCGACGATCCGCTCCGCCCGGCGGATCGCGTCCTTCAGGGGGACGAGGTACCGCCGCTCCCTGGGGAACAGCGACGTCCGGAACTCGGTGGCCCCGATCGTGACCCGCACCGGGATCACGCCCCAGCCGTAGGTCACCATCGGCGCGACGGCCCGGATCGCCTCCGAGAGGTCGTCGGGCACGGCGACGAAGTAGAACGGCGAGGGGCCCGCGCCACAGGAACACGTCGCCGGTGAACGCGAGCTGCAGAAGGTCTTCGTCCATCGCGCCTAGAGTACGGACCGTGGAGACCTACGAGATCGCCGAGGCGGCGCAGCGGGCCGGGATCAGCGTCGCGGCGCTCGAGCACATGGTCGACCTCGGGATCATCGCGCCCGACGGAGCGGGCGAGTTCACGTCCGGCCACCTGCGGAAGATCGGCGTCGTCAACGCCCTGATGGCCGCCGGCATCCCGCTCGACGGCCTGGGCGCGGCGGTCCGGCAGGGCCGGGTGACCCTCGACTTCCTCGACGCGAGCGCGTTCGAGCGGTTCTCGTCGGCCAGCGGCGTCACGTTCGCGGAGATGGCCGAGCGGACCGGCGTCCCGATCGAGCAGCTCCTGTTCATCCGCGAGGCCTCGGGGTCGAGCACGCCGAACCCGTCCGATCGGATCCGCGAGGAGGAGCTTCCGGTCGTGTCGCTCGTCGAGCTCGCGCTGCACGGCGGCCTGCGCCCGGTGGCGATGCAGCAGATGCTGCGCTCGCAGGCCGACGGCATGCGCCGCGTCGCCGAGACCGAGTCGAGCACGTGGCAGTCCGACGTGATCGGCCCCGCGATGGCGAGGGGCGTGCGACCGGACCAGGTGCTGGGCGGCGAGTTCGGCGATCGGATGAGCGCGGCGACCGAGCGCGCCCTCGTCGCCATGTACCACCTGCAGCAGATGAAGGCGTGGACCACGAACATCATCGAGGGCCTCGAGGGGATGCTGGCGGACGCCGGGCTGCACACGCGCTCGGACCACCCGCCGGCGATGTGCTTCCTGGACATCAGCGGCTACACGCGGCTGACCGAGGAGCGCGGTGACGCCGCGGCAGCCGAGCTGGCCGAGGACCTGGGCCGGCTGGTCCAGCGCGAGAGCATCAAGCACGGCGGCCGCGCCGTGAAGTGGCTGGGCGACGGCGTGATGCTGCACTTCCCGAACCCGGGGCACGGGGTGTCCGCCGCGCTCGACATGGTCGACGGCGTGATCGATGCCGGGCTGCCCCCGGCCCACGTCGGGCTCCACGCCGGGCCGGTGATCTTCCAGGAGGGCGACTACTACGGGCGCACCGTGAACCTGGCGGCGAGGATCGCCGGGTACGCGCAACCGGGCCAGGTCCTCGTCAGCCAGGCCCTCGTCGACATCTCGACCGGCCCCGAGCTGGCGTTCGAGGCCGTGGGTCCGGTCGAGCTCAAGGGCGTCCCGGGCACGACCCGGCTGTTCGCCGCGCACCGGCCGCGCTGAGGCGGCCGGCTGCGGGCGGTGGTCAGACTCCCGGTGGGGTCCTCGTCGAGGATGCCCTGGGCCGCCTCGGCGCCCGCCTTGGTCGCCCGTCCACGGAGGATGTACTCGAACACGACGGCGATCATCGCGCCGACGATCGGCCCGACGAGGTAGACCCAGTAGTGCGTGAGGTCGCCCCCGACGAGCATCGGGCCAAGTGAGCGGGCCGGGTTCATCGACGCACCGGAGATCGGGGCGCCCCAGACCGACACGAGGCCGATGTAGGCGCCGACCGCGATGGCGCCGTTGAACCCGACGTTCCGTGCGCCGGCGGCGGTGCCGAGGATGACGCTGACGAGACCGAGCGTGAGGATCGCCTCGGTCAGGACCGCGGTCCCGTCCGAGATGTTGGCGCCCGGCTCGGTGGCACCGTTGAGGATCCCGCCGTACGCGGCCTGCAGGAACAGCGAGGCGAGGACCGCCCCGACGACCTCGGCGATGATGTAGCCCGGGACTCGCCGCCACGGGAAGTTGCCCCGGACCGCGAACGCCAGCGTGACCGCCGGGTTGAGGTGGGCGCCCGAGATCGTGCCCATGAAGAAGATGATCCCCATCACCATCATCCCCGGGGCGAGCGCCTTCATCGCGAGGGTCAGCTCGCTGCCCACGGGCAGGGCGCCCACGACGCCGCCGCCGCCCGCGACGAGCACGAGCAGGAACGTCCCCCACACCTCGGCGAACAGCCGCTTGTACTCGAGCTTGGCGTCGTCGAACTCCGCCTCGCTCTTCCGAGAGGCCTCCGAGCGTCGGCCCAGCCAGGCCAGGACCGGCTCACCCGATGCCGTCGATGCCGTCATCCCGTTCCTCCTCCAGTCGGGCGCGACCCGCGCCCGCGTCACCTCACCCCTTGGGCTGCACCACCGCCAGCACGTTGCCGTGCGGGTCGATGAACCAGGCGGCCCACGAGTGGCCCATGTCGGCGATGCCGTCCGTCGTCACCGGATCGGGTGCCACGTAGTCCTCGATGCGCACGCCTCGGTCGCGGAGCTCCGCGACCGAGGCATGGATGTCGGGCACGCGCCAGGCCATCTGGGTCTGCGTGTCCGCCGTTCCGACCGTGCTGAGCGTCACGACGAGCTGCGTCCCGCCGCCGGATCGGAAGACGATCCGGTCACCCTCGTCCTCGCGGGCGATCTCGAGGCCGAGCAGGTCATGGTAGAACGCCCTGGTCGCGTCGAGGTCCCTCGAGAGCAGGATCGGGAACACGGGAAACTCGCTCAGCACGTCCGCGCCTCCAGGCCGCCCGTCCCCTCCCGGCCCGATGGCCGAGGACGCCGGCAGGTCGAAGGCTACAACCGGACGCCGGCTGCGCGCGGGTCGGTTCGACCGGGACGCGGCGCCCCGCTGGCCCGGGCTCGATGCCGAACGGCTCGCCGTCACGCCACGCCTCGGGCGAGATGGACGCGTGTCGGTCGAAGGGCGTGGCCCAGTCGCTTCTCGCGGGGCTCGCCTCGAAGCCGTCCATCACGTAGATCGACTCGCGAGCGATCCGGTCTCCGCGGAACGTGACGACGCTCAACCCGAACATCGGCGGCGACCCGTTGTAGCTGACGGTCACCTCGACGACCCACAGGTCGCCACTGCCCGTGATCCGTCGCAGCCGGTAGTCGACCGCGGCGGGGTATTGCTTCCGCCAGGTCAGGAAGCTCGCCTTGCCGACGAACCGCTCCCCCGACTGCGGGAACTCGAGCACGGCATCGTCGTGGTAGCGCTCGTGGGTCTTGTCGAGGTCTCGGCCCGGCAGGAACTGTTCGACCAGGGCCGAGCGCTTCGCGGCGTCGCTCATCGGCGGTCACCCCTTTTGGCCGCACTGTAGGCATGGCCGATGGCCGTGCGCCGCCGTCAAATGTCAATGCCTCGAGTGGGTCCTTTGGCCGATGGCCTCAGGCGGGCGTGCTCGTCGTGCCGGCCGGCGGGCTCGCGTCCGGTGGCTTGAAGGGCGCCGGGTCGTCGCGCCCCCGGATCACGATCTCGAGGCCGATCACGAGCACGGCGCCGAGGAAGGCGACCTCGGGACCGACGGCGATCCAGGCGAGGACGATGATGATCACGCCGATGCCGATCCGCTCGATGCGCTGCCGTCGCGTCGCCGCGCTGACCTCCGGCGAGGCGTCCGCGGCCTCGGGCGCCGGCTGCTTCGGGCGGCCCACGACGAAGGCGACGATCGCCACGATGACGGTCGCGATCAGGACGAAGATCGTGACGCTGCGCAGGCTCTCGAACGTCGCGTCGAGCAGGACCGTCATGGCGCCGCGCACGTCCCCGTTGGTGATGCCGTCGACCAGGGCGCCCTCGATCGACCGGATCGCCAGGCGGGCGAGCAGGAACGACACGATGACGCCGATCGCGAGGAACAGCAGCATCCGCACGCGGTGCGTGGCCAACCCGAGGGCGAGCAGCGACAGCAGCACGGCCGCCACGATCATGATGATCACGAAGGCGTCGAACACCTTGACCAGCGATTGGGCGGCGAGCAGGCGGTCGGCCGGCATCAGCTGGATGGTCCCGAAGGTCGGCGGCACCGTGACGCCGAGCGCCGCGTCGAGCCGCTGGTCCAGCACATCGCGCGCGTCGGGCGAGGTCAGGTCGGGCAGCTGGACGTCGGGCGGGATGATCCCCATCGTCTGCAGCTGCGTGAGGGCGACGCCGACGACGGGGAAGACGTCGAGCACGACGTAGCCGTCGACGACCGCGAGCGCGGTCGAGTCGCCACGCAGCAGGCGGACGACCCGCTCGTGCGTGAACCCGATCGCGTTCACGAGCGCGGCGTTGACCTGCGGATCGAGGAGTGCGGTCTGGAGCCGCTGGTCGATGGCGTTCTGGACGGTGTTCGTCACGGGGCCGGCGAGCCCCTGGAGGGGACCCGGGAGCCGGTTCTCGAGCCGTCCCTGGACATCGATCGCGTCGACGACCTGCTGGCTGACGCGTTCCGCGATCGGGTCGATCACCGCGGGATCGGTGGAGACGGTGCTGACCAGCTCGGTGAAGCGGTCCGTGTTCAGCGCGACCTGGTGCACCCAGACGGCGACGGTGGACACGAGGATCGCGATGCACGCGAGCACCAGGACCACGCCCGACAGGATCGCCCTGGGCCGCCCGGCGTTCCGCTGGCCCGTCACGGCCGCTGCCTCGGTGGTCATCGCCCTCTCCCCACTCTGTCCCCGATTTCGTCGACTCACACTAGCAGGGTCGAGCTCAGGGTCAGGAACGATCCGGAAGCGGCTCGAGCAGGTAGCGGGCCACCTGGTTGATCAACGGCTCGCCCGCCGCGAGCCGGCGCACCTGGTCGCCAGCCAGGGCGTATTGGCGGGCCTCGGCAGCCGGCGAGTCGCCCGCGATGTGCGGCGTGATCAGCACGTTCGGCAGCGCCCACAGGGGGTGGTCGGGCGGCAGCGGCTCCGGGTCGGTGACGTCGAGGGCGGCGCGGAGCCGGCCGCGCTCGAGCTCGTGGACGAGCGCGCCAGTGTCGATGGTCCGGCCGCGACCCGCGTTGACGACGAGCGCCCCATCAGGCAGGAGGCGCGAGACGACGGGCGTCGAGCAGGCCGAGCGTCTCGCTCGTGAGCGGGAGCATGTCGACGAGGATCTCGGCGGTCGGCAGCACGTCGTCGAGGTCATCCATCCCGAGGACGCCGTCGCGGGCCGTCCGCGCGACCCCGACGATCTCGACGCCGAATGGCCGCAGGCGGTCCGCGATGGCGGTCCCGATCGACCCGTGGCCGAGGATCACGACGCGCCGCCCGGCCAGCTCGCGCGGCTCGAGCGAGGTCCAGACGTGGGTCGCCTGGGCGTCGCGTGCCTGGATGAGCCCGCGCTCCATGCCGAGGATCGCGCCCACGACCCATTCGGCGAGCGGCACGTCGAACACGCCGCGGGCGTTGCAGACCGTGACCCCTTCGGGGACGTGCCCCACGAGCCAGTCGACCCCGGCGCTCAGCGTCTGGACGATTCGTGGGCGTCCGACCGTTGCCAGCGTGTCGATCAGCGGTCGCCTGAGGCGGTCGATCGGGATGACGAGGTCCATCGCGGCGAGGTCCGGGATCGGGCCGTCCTCGGGCGACGCGAGGACGACGTCGACGTTCGCCGGGAGCTCGCCCATGTGGCGCCGCTCGGGCACGTCGGGGAGGCAGACGACGACGCGGCCCATCACGGTCACGGCGTGACGATCGCGAAGTCGGGGTCCGGACGGTCGAGGACACCGAGGACGGTCTGGAGCACCGATGGGTCGCCCTTGGTCGTGATCCCGGCGAGGCCCGCGCCGCCGAGCAGGCCGAGCAGCTGGACCTTCGTGAGCGTGAGCGTGAGGTCGGCGCCCGTCGCCGGCCTTGTGCGGGCCGTGGACCAGCACGCCATTCGAGAGCGTCATCCGCACCTCCTCGGCGAGATCGGTGAACACCCAGTCGATGGTGATGCGCAGGTCCCAGGCCTTCGGGCCGTCGATCCGGATCGCGATCGAGTCGAACAGCTGCTCCACGGACAGCGCGCTGGCCATGCCGCCGGCCACGTCGATCGGGCTCTTCCGAATCCCGCCCCGGAGCTCCGCGGCGCCCGTCAGGTAGAAGTTGCGCCACGTCCCGTTCTCGGCGCCGTAGCCCAGCCGGTCGTAGACCGAGGCGAGCGCCTCCTTCGCGTCCGTGTCGTCCGGAGCCGCGAACACCGCGTGGTTGAGCAGCTCGGCCGCGAACCGGAGGTCGCCCTGGTCGGCGTAGTCGCGGCCCTTCTGGGTCACCGCGGCCGACGCCGCCGAGCAGGTCGACGTAGCGCTTCGCCGTCTCGACCGGCGGGTGCTCGCCAGAGGTGAGCCGGGTTGCCGTCGAACCAGCCCATGTAGCGCTGGTAGATCGCCTTGACGTTGTGGCTGACCGAGCCGTAGTAGCCGCGGGCGTGCCAGGCCGCCTCGAGCGCCGGCGGCAGCTCGATCATCTCGGCGATCTCGATGCCGGTGTAGCCCTGGTTCAGCAGCCGCAGCGTCTGGTCGTGCAGGTAGGCGTACAGGTCGCGCTGCTCCGTGAGGAACCGCACGATCCGGTCGCGGCCCCAGGTCGGCCAGTGGTGCGACGCGAAGGCGACGTCCGTGCCGTCGCGCGAACAGCTCGATCGCCTCGGTCAGGTAGCGCGACCAGATCCGCGGGTCGCGGACCAGCGCGCCGCGCAGCGTCAGCAGGTTGTGCAGGTTGTGGGTCGCGTTCTCGGCCAGGCACAGCGCCCGGCGCTCGCGGGAAGTGGAAGTTCATCTCCGCCGGCGCCTCGGTGCCCGGGCGTCAGCTGGAACACGATCCGCACGCCGTCGATCGTCTCTTCCTGACCGGTGTGCGTGATGTCGACGGTCGGCGGGATCAGGCCGATGTGTGCCGGTCGACGTCGTCATGCCCGAGGCCCGCGCCGATCTGGCCTGCCGGACCCTTCTCGAGGACGGCGCCGTACATGTAGATCGCGCGCCGGTTCATCGCGACCCCGGCGTACACGTTCTCCGAGACGGCGTGCTCGAGGAAGCCCGCCGGGCGCGAGGATCGGCACCGGCCGTCCGTCGACCCCGCCGCACCCCGCCGAAGTGGTCGCCGTGCGAGTGGCGTGTAGATCACGGCGATGACCGGGCGGTCGCCGCGGTGCGTGCGGTAGAGCGCCAGCGCCGCCGCGGCGGTCTCGGCGGAGATCAGCGGGTCGATGACGATGACGCCCGGTGTCGCCCTCGATGATCGACATGTTCGACAGGTCGAGGCCGCGCACCTGGTAGATGCCGTCGGTGACCTCGTAGAGGCCCTGGCGGGCGACGAGCTGGCCCTGGCGCCAGAGGCTCGGGTTGGCGGTGGCCGGGCACGTCGCCCGTCGAGGAACGCGTAGACGTCGTTGTCCCAGACGACACGACCGTCCGCGGCCTTGACGATGCCCGGGTCGAGCCTGCCGACGAAGCCCCGGTCGGCGTCCTCGAAGTCGGTGCGGTCGTTGCGGTCCGGCGCGGCCGTCATGTGCATCTCCCCGAGCGTCACCCCGGCCCGGATCCGCAGGCCCTCGCGGCCCGCCGGGCGAGCCTCCATTTGATCAGACGGGTCGACCCGCTGTCGATCGTCCCGGTCGGGTCGTCGGGAACAGCGAAAAGCGCGGGCGCGGCCGGAGGAGCCAGCGCGCCCGCGCGTTGAAGAGGGGTTGCGATGGCCCGCCCTAGGCGGACGCGACCGATCGCATGGAACAGATGAACCCGGCCCTGGTCGAGGCGAGCCGCGCGTCGGCGGCCTGGGCGATCGCCGCCGTGGACGTCCCGATCCCCGCGGAGCCGGGGTTGCACGAGACGTTCGGGTTGAACGACGCGAACAGGCCCGACGGGTTGAACTTCCACAGCCACACGTGCAGCGCGTAGAACTGTGGGAGCTCGTACCGGTTCGGGAAGCCGGAGTCCATGAACATCTGGCCGAACAGCATCGGGGTCGTCCCCGGGTGCGCGGCATCCCAGTCCGACTTGAACACGACGTACTCGAGGGCGGCGAGGTGCAGGTCGCCGCGCCGGTCCGGCGCGTAGACGAGGACCTGCGGCTTGGTCACGTCCAGGTTCGTCGTGAGGTTGGCGCCGTCGAGCCAGTGGAAGCCCATCGCGCCGGTGTTGTCGAACGACGCGATGCAGTCGTGGAGCGGGACGCCGGCCGGGAACGGCCCGTACCCCGCGCGGGTCGCCTGGACGGTCGAGTGGAACCGGGCCGTCGCGACCGCGGCCCGGAACAGGTCGATGGCCGGGCTGTGGCGACCCTGGTCGTGGGCGGCCACGGATGTTGCGGCCATGGACGTGAGCAGCATCGCCGCGGCAAGGCCGGCGGCGAACCGGAGTTTCATGCGCGTCATCGTGTTTCCTCGGTAGGTCGGTGGGCCCCGGAATCGTCCTTGCGGGCCGACGTCGTCAACCGGCACCTCCATGCTCTGGCCGGCGGGCTTGCCGGCTCGAAGGTGCTCGATGCTGGACGCCGAGGTCCTTCCTGCCATCGGTGAAACGACGGATACACGCCGCGAAGTTGCCTTTAGGACATCGGGATCCTGAGGATCCCGGCTCAGGCCTCGGGGCGCCGCCGGCGGGTCGGCATCGGGATGATGAAGAACGCGGCGATCACGAGGTAGCCGATCACCGCGACGGTCGGCCGGAACAGCCCGACCACGATCAGCACCACGTAGCCGCCGATGCCGGGCGTGAGGCGCTGCGTGAGGATCGACGCGTCCCGGTCCGTGATGTCCGGGCGCAGGAGCCCGGCGCGCCCGGCGTAGCGCCAGAGCAGCGACAGCAGCACGCCGGTGAGCAGCAGGTTGACCCCGTACAGCACCTCGGCGACGCGCTCGTGGTCGGTGGACCCGATGGACTGCGCGATCAGCGACGTCGGGAACGGCAGGAACGCGACGACCAGCAGGAGCAGCAGGTTGAGGCGCAGGAAGAGGGCGTCCGCGTGGTCGAGGTACTCGGTGATGACGCTGTGGGTCAGCCAGACGGCGCCGATCGTCGAGAAGCTCACGAAGTAGGCGAGGTAGGACGGCCACTCGTCGATGACGGCCTGCATGAGGTCGCCGGTCGTGCGGACCGGGATCGAGATCTCGAGCACGAGCAGCGTGATCGCGATGGCGAACACGCCGTCGCTGAACGCCTCCATCCGGTGTGTCCGGAGGGTCTGGGGTCCCCGCGGTCCGCGCTCGTCCGGTCCCATCGGCTCATTCTGGCACCGAGGACGGCGCCGCCGGTGGGCGCGGCGACGGGTCTCGGCCGCCGCCGCGCGGGGTGCGACGTCAGGCGGCGATCTCGCCGGCCTCCGGCGTGCCGACGTCGATCGGGTTGTTCGTCCGGATCCGAGCTCCACTCGAGCCAGCCGCCGTCGTAGACCGCGATCCGGTCCCAGCCCTGCAGGTCGGCGTAGAACCACGTCTCGCTCGCGCGCCAGCCGGTGCCGCAGTAGAACGCGACCCACTTGTCGCCCGTGATCCCGGCCTCCGCCCAGTTGGCCGCGATCTCGGGGTACGCCCGCATCGTGTTGTCCACGTTCCGGTAGTGCTGCATGTGGTACGCGTCGGTGCCGCAGTTGCCCCACACGTCGCCCCGGATCCGGCCGGCGGGCTGGATGTAGTTGTAGCCGCTGACCTTGCCGATGTGCTCCTTCCAGGAGCGGACGCTCACGAGCGCCGCGCCGTCCGGGTCCGCGAGGATCGCCTTGGCCTCGGGGAGGTCGACGATGAGCTCCGGATGCGCGGGGATCGGCGACCCGAACTCGGGCACCGAGGCGGACGGGCGCGGCGTCGTCTCGAGCGGGTTGCCGTCGCGGACCCACCAGTCGTAGCCGCCGTCGAGGAGCCGGACGTCGCGGACGCCCGCGTAGCGCAGGATCAGGGCCGCCCGCGTCGCGGCGATCTGCCCGGCCCGGCGGCCCGGCCACTTCTCGTTGGCGCTGCCCTCCGTGTCCCGGCCGTACACGATGACCGTCGTGTCGGCGGTGATGCCGAGCGCCCGCAGCGCGTGATCCAGCTCGGCGGATGACCGGCGGTTCCAGTCGGCCGGCGACTCGAGCCAGTTCGTGTCGAGGTAGCGCGCACCCGGGATGTGGCCGTCCGCGTATTCCTCGGGGACCCCGAAGTTCACGTGGAACAGCAGCGCGTCGGCGCTCGGCTGGGCCTCGACCGGCCGCCCGGCGAGCAGGTCGCGCAGCCAGCCGACGTGCACGAGCCGCTCGTGGTGGAGGAGCTTGTCGACGGGGTTCTCGGCGTCGGCGACCCAGGCGGGCCAGCCGCCCGCGAGGACCCGGGCGTCGAGGCCCGCGTCGCCGAGGCGGGTCGCGAGGACGTCGGCGTCGCCGTCGCCATCGTCGTAGACCACGATCGACCGGCCGGGGATCGCGCCCTTCTCGGCGAGCAGTCGCGCGATCTCGTCCGGCGTCGACGGCGTCGAGCCACCCGATCGGGAAGGCGCGAGCGCCCGGGACGTGACCGCCGCGGACGCCGGGCTGGAGGGCCCAGCCGTTGTAGGCGGCGATCGGACGGACGTCGAGGACGGTGCGGTCGGCGTCGTCGAGGGTGGGGCGGAGGGACGATGCGTCGATCGTCGGGGTGCGAGTGGTCACGTGTGCGCTCCCTCGGGTGGTGGGCATCAAAAAACCCCTGCCGTGGCAGGGGTCGTGGGGGTGTCCGCGCGAACCGGGTTTCAGGTCCGCGCCCGGATACACCGCCTGCCCTGCACGGCAGCACAGCGACACGGACACGCGCACACGAGACGAAGATGGCTCATCGCGGGCGGAGGATGCGCGATCGCGAGCACCGCGTCAATCCCGCGGTTGGGTGTCGGAACGGTTGACGCCGGGTTGCGGCGTGGCGCCGCCCTCCGACCTTGCCCTACTTCCCGGCGACGAACGTCGACTGGGCGACCATCAGGCTGAGGATCGTCGAGTCGTTCGCGAACTCGCCCTCGCCGACCGTCCCGGTCGTCCACATCGTGACCGTCCCGGACGTGCCGACATTGATCAGGTACGCGTAGCGCGAGGTGCCGACCGGGATCCCGGCCGAGGCGGCCGTCGCCGTGGCGGCGATGGCGGTCGCATCGAGCCCGCTCGAGCGTGAGCTCCTGCTGCGCCGTCACGTCCCAGGAGGCCGCGTCGGTGGCCGCGGCGACGGCGTCCGCAAACGTGGTGGCCGAGGACGAGGCCATCACGGCGGTCACGAGCGTCGTCGGGTCTGCGGGCACGGTGATCGGCGCCGGGTCGAAGTACTGGCAGGCGAGGTTCGCGGGGGTGGTCACCGTGGACCAGCTCGCGGAGTAGGTGATGGTCGCGACCTTCACGCCGCCGGCCGTGTTGAGGGTGCACGTGGCGACGTCGGGGGCGAACGTCGGCGGCGGGGCGGTCGTCGGGGTCGGGGTCGGCTTGGGCGTCGGCGGCCGGCGTCGGCTTCGGCGTCGGAGCGGCCGTCGGCTTCGGCGTCGGGGAGGCGGAGGGCTTCTCGGTGGCCTTCTCCGTCGGCTTGGGCGTGGCCGATGGGCCGCCGTCGACGGGGCCGGGCTCTCGACGGCCTCGGGCGGACGGACGAGGAAGACGTTCGGCGAGCCGTTGAGGTCCTGGAGGGTGACGGCGTTGTTGCGCGCCTCGATCAGCGCCGGCGCCCTGCAGCGCCGCGAGGAAGGCCGTCTCCTGGGCCATCACGTCGTCGGCGCAGGCGATCCGCGTCGTGGCCAGCTGGCCGATCCGGACCACGCTGCCGTTCGTGCCGTAGGTGCCGCTGAACTGGTTGCAGCCGGCGAACCCGGCGACGTTGCCGATCCCGAACACGACGTCCAGCTGGGTGCCGGGCAGGACGGCGACGACCGATCCCGGGGCGTTCGAGTACGAGTCGACGTCCCATCGACCGAGCAGCGGGTTCTCGGGGGCGGCGTCGAACACGAGGAGCGTCTCGCCGCCCTGCCCGAAGATCGTGAGCGAGTTGCCGCGCGCGGTGTAGAAGCGGCTGTTGCCCGAGCAGGGCGAGGTACGCGGTCTCGAAGTCCATCGACGGCTGCGCGCAGGCCATCAGCGTGCTGGCCGGGTCGCTGATGAACAGCGTCCGGCCGCCGGCGCGGTACAGGGAGTCGAAGCGGTTGCAGCCGCCGAAGCCGGAGACGCGGTTCGCGTCGAACTCGGCGTCGGCGTACTCGGTGTCGGGGACGAGCGTGAGGGTCGTGTCGACCAGGTACGAGCGAAGGATCCACTTCGTGCCGGCCAGCTCGCCGCCGGTGCCGGGGCCGCTGGAGCACGCCGCGACGATGCCCGCCACGACGACGAGCACGGCGATCAACCGGGTCTTCATCCGAGGCCCCTCGCTCGCTGCGCTGGCTACCGGGACTGGCTCGCCACCCAGAGCGCGAACAGCCGGAGGAAGTAGCCGAAGCCCGCGAGCACGAATGCCGCGAAGATCGGCACGCCGATGGCGGCCGCGGAGATCGCGAAGGCCTCGAAGATGTTGAAGGACGCGCGCTGCGCGAGGTCGATCCACCAGAAGATCCCGGCGATCACCGCGTAGATGACGGCGATCCAGCCGAGGATGATGAAGAAGGTCCCGATGCTGGCGAGTCGCCGCGCGTCGTTCTGGATGTCCACCCGTTGCTCCCTCCTGTGACCCGGTCCCCGTTGTCCGCGCCATCTTACGGGGACCGGCGCGGCCGGCGACATCATCCCGACGGGGTGAAACGCGCGCCAGCCGCAACACGCGACTTGCCGCGGCGACGTGACGCGCCATAGCATCCACGCCTGTCCGGGAAGCGATGGGCATGCGCGGGTGTACCGCATGCATCGATCTGGGGCCCCGGCCTTAGGAGTCCCATGCGCAGCAACAACAACAACATCGTGCTCATTGGCGGCGCCATCGCGGTCATCGCGATCGTCGTCGCCGGCCTGTTCCTGGTCTCGGGCAACGGCCGGGGCTCGAGCGAGCTGGTCGGCACGAACTGGCAGCTGTCGTCGATCACCGAGCAGACGCCGACGTTCCAGGGCGTCGTCCCGGCGGCCGAGCAGCCCAACTACGCGATCACGTTCGCCGACAACGGCACCTACACGGGACGCGCGGACTGCAACGCGATCTCGGGCACGTACACCACCGGGCGCAACAACCAGATCACGATCGATCCCGGCGTGTCCACGCTCGTCGCCTGCCCCGGTGACTCCTACGGGCCGCTGTTCGCGCACGCGATCACGACGGCGGTGAGCTATGCCATCGCGAACGGCCAGCTCACGCTCACCAACGCCGACGCGGCGACGCTCGTGTTCGTCGCCGGAACCGGCGGCAGCGCCGTCGTCGCGACGCCGACCCCCACGGCATCGCCCTCGCCAACGCCCACCGCCTCCCCGACCCCGTCGCCGAGCCCGACCCCCTCCCCGACGCCGGCACCGACGCCGACCCCCACGGCATCCCCGACGCCTGCGCCCACGCCGACGGCGGCTCCGACCGCGGCACCGACGGCACCGCCGACCGGCCAGCCCACGGCGAAGCCGACCGCGACGCCCGCGCCGACACCCGCGCCGACCCCGGCCCCCACGCCCGCGCCGACACCGAAGCCGACACCGGCCCCGACGCCCAAGCCCACGCCGGCCCCGACCCCCGCGCCGACGCCGGCGCCCGGCGGGGACCTCGCCGGCACGAGCTGGCAGCTGACGTCGCTGACGATCGCGCAGCCGCCGTTCCAGGGCAACGTCCCGGCCGCCGAGCAGGCGAAGTACACGATCGCGTTCGCGGCGGACAGGACGTTCTCCGCGGTAGCCGACTGCAACACGCTCGTCGGCACCTGGGCCGCGGCCTCCGGCGGGAAGCTGACGCTGACGCCCGGAGCGTCGTCCATCGTCATCTGCGGTGACGACTCGCTCAGCGACCTGTACATCATCGGCCTCAACCGGGTGGCCAGCTACGCGATCGCCAGCGGGCAGCTGACGCTCACCACCGACGACGGCGGGACGCTCGTCTACAAGACGGCTCCCTAGGGCCCGGCATTCGACGGCGCACCGTTCGGGACTGGACGCACGGGCCTAGGATTGCGGCATCGACGGAACGCCACGGGAGCCTGACATGCTCGATCGGCTGATCCATCCACCGATGACACCGGCGGACATCCAGGAGCCACGCTGGGCGCGCTTCCTGTTCGCCAGCACCGCGGCCGCGTGGCTGTGGCTGATCCTGCGGCTGTACATGGCGTACATCTTCATTCCCGCCGCCTGGGGCAAGATCACCAGCGGCAAGTGGCTGTTCGGCGACGGGTCGCCGATCCAGGGCCTCGTCGGCGGCGCCGCGTCGAGCACGGACACGCCCGGCTGGTACGTGTGGTTCCTGCAGAACGTCGTCCAGCCCAACGCCAGCCTGTTCGCGACGCTCGTGGCGCTCGGCGAGCTCGCCGTCGGCCTCGGGTTGCTGTTCGGGCTGCTGACCGGGATCGCCGCGTTCGGCGGCATCTTCCTGAACGGGAACTTCGTGCTCGCCGGGGTGCTCGGCCAGAACCCGGCCCTGATCATCATGGGCGCCTTCCTGATGGTCGCCTGGCGCAACGCCGGCTGGATCGGGCTCGACCGCTGGCTGCTTCCGCTGACCCAGCGCACGCCGTCCTCGTCGACGCGGGCCGCTGTCGGCGCTGAGGGTGCGACGCCCACCACCTGACGCCCGGCTGATATGGCGACGTCACGCGGCCGCGCCTCTGAACGCGACGTCCAAGCGGCGCGCATGGCCGATGCTGCATCGCGCAGGTCGGTGGCCCGCCCATCGACCGCGCTGATCCGAGCGAAGCCGATCGGAGTCGCGGGCCAGCCCGTCACGTCATGCGCATCGCCCTCCTGTCTCCGCCGTTCCTGCCCGTCCCGCCGCCCGCATACGCAGGCACCGAGCGGATCGTCGCCGTGCTCGCCCAGGGCCTCCACGACCGCGGCCACGACGTCACGCTGTTCGCGCCCCGGCGACTCGAAGGTGCCCTACCGGCTGGTGCCGACGATCCCCGAGGCGCTCTGGCGGTCCGAGGATCCGGCCGACGTCGTCGCCTACTTCGGCCTGACGATGGCCAAGGCCGCCGCGGAAGCCGACCGCTTCGACATCATCCACTCGCACCTCGATGCCGCCGGATTGCTGATGGCGCGCCTCGTCTCGACGCCGTCGTCGCCACGCTCCACGGCCGGCTGGACAGGGACGGGCGTGTCGGCGCTGATCGACGCGCTGCCCGACATCCCGCTCGTCTCGATCAGCGACAGCCAGCGACGCTGGAACGAGCGCGCGAACTGGATCGCGACGATCCACCACGGCCTCGACTTCTCGAAGACGCCGATCGGGCGAACGGCCGGCGAGCACCTGCTGCTGGTCGGGCGCGTGACCCACGAGAAGGGCGTCGTCGAGGCGCATCGAGGTCGCGCGGCGGACCGGTCGCCGGCTGGTGATGGCCGCCAAGGTCCGTCATCCCGTCGGAGCACGAGCTGTTCGAGCGCGTGGTCCGCCCGGCGATCGACGAGGGTGTCGTCGACTGGCGGGGCGAGGTCGAGCACCGAGCGAGCGCGACGAGCTGATGGCCGGCGCGATGGCCACGCTGATGCTCGGCGGGTGGCCGGAGCCGTTCGGCCTCGTCGCGATCGAGTCGATGGCCACCGGCACGCCCGTGATCGCCCGGCGCGCGGGCGCCTACACGGAGACCGTCGAGCACGGGCGGACCGGCTTCCTGGTCGACGACGTCGACGAGGCGGTCCTGGCGCTGGGCCGGATCCCGGCCTCGACCGGTCGGAGGTCGCCGCCCGCGCCCGCACGCGGTTCTCGGCCGACCGGATGGTGGACGCCTACCTCGACGCGTACGCCGCCGTGCTCGGCCAGCGCCTGCCGCTGCCCGCCGCGGCGTCGTCGATGGGCACCGTCGTCGAGCTGCCGCCCCGCGCGAGGCCGCGCCCGACCCGGCGGACGACACGGTGGCCGCCGACGCGGCGGCGACCGGCACGGGCGTCGCGCTCGCCGATCGCTGAGGCGGCGGCGGGCCGCGCCCGGCAGGCCGCGCCGCACCCGCGCGCGGCGCCTACACTCGCGGTCATGCCGCGCTACGGCCCCGAAGACTCGCTGCAGAGCCCCCGGTTCACGGGCCCGTCGACCTTCGCCCGCCTGCCGTACGTCCGGACGCTCGAGGACGTCGACCTCGCGGTCGTCGGCGTCCCCTTCGACACGGGCGTCACCTACCGCGTCGGCGGCCGGTTCGGGCCCAACGCCGTCCGCGCCGCGAGCGTGATGCTCCGGCCCTACAACGCCAACCTCGACGTCAGCCCGTTCGACATCCTGTCGTGCGTCGACTACGGCGACGTCGCGATCGTGCCCGGGCTACACCGAGCGCAGCTACGCCGCGATCGAGGCGGCGGTGGCGCCGATCGTCGAGGCCGGCGTCGTGCCGCTGCTCATCGGCGGCGACCACGCGTGCACGCTCCCCCACCTCCGGGCGACGCGGTCGCGCGGCCCGGTCGCCGTCATCGACTTCGACTCCCACACCGACGCCTGGGACAGCTACTTCGGCGAGAAGTACAACCACGGGACGTGGATGCGCCGGGCGATCGAGGAGGGCCTGGTCGACGTCGACCACAGCATCGAGATCGGCCTCCGCGGGTCCCTCTACGGGCCCGAGGACTGGACGGGCCTGCGGACGAGCTCGGCCTCGACTACCTGACGACCGAGCAGATCTTCGAGCTGGGCGCGGCCACCGTGGCCGAGCGGATCCGGGCGCGGGTCGGCGATCGGCCGGCGTTCATCAGCTTCGACATCGACGTCGTGGATCCCGCCCACGCGCCCGGCACCGGCACGCCCGAGGCCGGCGGACCGTCGGCGCGCGACGATGCTGGCGATCGTGCGCGGCGCTGCGCGGGATCGACTTCGTCGGGCTTCGACGTCGTCGAGGTGATCCCGGCCTACGATCCCGCCGGCCAGACGGCGACGCTGGCGGCGAACCTCGCCTACGAGATGCTGTCGCTGGTCGCCCTGCGGAGGTCCGGCCGATGAACGAGGCGTGGCGCGACCCGATGCCGCCGGGCTTCCGCTGGCCCGACGGCTATCCGCGCCGCCGCGTGCTTCACGTTCGACGTCGGACGCCGAGAGCCCGATCCTGTTCGAGCATCCCGAGGCCGCCGACTGGCTCGACGTCATGAGCCACCAGGCGTACGGGCCGCGGACGGGCATCGCCGCGGATCCTGCGGCTCCTCGACCGGCAGCAGGTCCGGGCGACGTTCTTCGTCCCCGGCTACACGGCCGAGCGCGGCCGGCGATCTGCCGCGCGATCCGGGACGCCGGCCACGAGATCGCCCATCACGGCTACCTCCACGAAGGCGCGCACGGCGCGAGCGCCGACGAGCAGGAGCGACGGCTCCTGCGCGGGCTCGCGTCGCTCGACGAGGTGCTCGGCGTGCACCCGACGGGCTACCGCGGCCCGATCTGGGAGCTGACCTACGACACGCCCGGCCTGCTCGCGAAGCACGGCTTCACGTACGACTCCGGGCTGATGGACGCCGACCATCCCGTACCTGCTCGCGACGTCGGCCGAGCCCGGCGCGCCGTCGATCGTCGAGCTGCCGGGCCACTGGGCGCTCGACGACTGGGAGCCGTACAACTACCTGCCCGGGCTCACCGGGCTCCGGCGTGATCGCGAGCCCGGACGAGGTCATCGCGCGCTGGACGCTCGAGCTCGAGGCGCTCGTCGCCGACGGCGGCCTGTTCATGCTCACGAACCACCCGTTCGTCTCGGGCCGGGCGTCGCGGGCGGCCGCGCCTGGAGCGGCTGATCGAGCGGGCCAAGGCGATCGACGGCCTGTGGATCGCGACCGCCGACGAGATCGCGACGCACACGGCGTCGCTCGGCCTCGAGCCCGTCGTCCACCGCCGGCCGGTCGGTCCTGCCGGGCGTAGCGCGCGGCTGCCGCTGAACGCTCGGCGTTCACTCGGGCGGTTCCGTCGCCGTCCTGAACGCCAGGCGAGCAGCGAGGCGGATTCCGTCCCAGATCCGGCGATTCGTCGCCGGCGTTCGGATCAGCGGATGAGCCGCTGCAGTGAACGGCGGCGTTCAGCGCGCGACACGCGACGCCGGACATGGGCCCGCCCCGGCCGGCGGCCGGGGCGGTGCAGCGGCGATGGACGAGCGAGCGGCGTCAGCCCTCGGCGCGGACCGCCTTGCGCGCGCCGATGATGTAGATGACCGCGGCCACGACCCCGCCCACGTAGTAGGCGATGTCGGCGCCGTGGAGGTAGTTCGCCGTGATGTAGTTGAACGGCCCGCCCCAGCTGTAGCCGAGCGACGAGTTCTGGAACGGGATCCCGACGAGGAAGCCGACGACCAGGGCGACGATCCCGACGAGTGCCGGTCGGCAGCCCGCCGAAGTCGCTCAGGCGAGCTGACGTCGGCCCGGCGACCCCGCAGCCACCAGTCGGCGAGGACGACGCCGACGAACGGCGCGATCCAGTAGCTGATGAACAGCAGGAAGTTCGTGAAGTTCGCCGCGAAGTCGGTCTGGGCGTTGAGGTACAGCGTGAACAGGAAGCCGAGCACGGCGACGATCGCCGCCGAGTAGATCCGCTTGATCCGCAGGCCGGCGGCCTGCAGCGACAGCGAGCCCGTGTAGTCGTTCATCGCGTTGACGGCGACCGTGCCGACCGCGATCGCGACCATCGCGAGGATCGCGATGATGTTCCCGGAGCCGCCGAGCACCTGGAAGATCGTGTCGCTCGACTCGCCGCCGGTCGCCTGGCCCGCGACGAGCAGCCCGAGGATCTCGAGCCAGCCCGAGGCCAGCGACATGCCGAGCAGCGTGTACCAGAAGACCTTCTGCGGCGGCGACGTCCGACGGCAGGTAGCGCGAGTAGTCGGACGCGTACAGCGCCCAGGCCAGGACGAAGCTGGCGACGATCGCGACGTAGGCGATGAACGCGCCGACCTGGTCGGCGCCGCTGAACCCGTCGGTCAGCGAGGTGTCGGCCTTGCCGAGGATCGCGATCGTCAGGATCACGAACATGATCGCCGAGCACGACGGCGGCCCACTTCTCGAACAGGTGGATCGCCTCGTAGCCGACGACCCCGAGCGTGCGCCTGGCAGGCGACGATGATCACCAGGGCGAGCCAGAACGGGATCGCCGGGATGATCAGCGTGATCGCCAGCGCGCCGAACAGGCTGTTGATCCCGTCCCAGCCGATCGTGCTGAACCAGTTGAGCAGGCCCGGGCACGACGATCGTCTTGCCGAACGGCAGCCGGGCGACCGGCATCTGGGCCAGGCCGGTCTTCGGGCCCATCGTGCGACAGGATGCCACGACCGCCGCCGAGCCGACGATGTTGCCGACGATGATCGCGAGCAGCGACGGTGACGAACCCGAGCTTCAGGAAGTCGAGCGTCACGAGCGTCCCGATGAAGAACGCCGCCGGGACGAGGTTCGGCGTGAACCAGACCGTGAACACCCGGCCGACCGAGCCGTAGCGGGCCGATTCCGGGATCGGGTCCATGCCGTGGGCTTCGATCGAGAGGTCGCCCTCGCGGGTGGGCATCCCCTCGAGGGTCATCGCGTCGGTCGCCATGTGGGCTGCAGCTCCTTCCGCTGTGTCCGCGCCGGGCGCGGGCCCGTCGACCTGATCGCCCTCCCCTCAGGCGGTCGCCGGCTGTGTAGGTGACCGGCGTCGACGCCCGTCGCGGTGGATCACGCTCCGCGCCGGCTCCGTCTCGGCCACGACCCGCCCGAGCCGGACGACCCAGCGGGCCGCCGGCCGCAGGCGGATCGCCTCCGCCTCGTCCGTCGCAGTCGAAGACCACGAAGTTCGCCGGCAGGCCCTCCTTCACCCCCCACGGGACCTCGGCCGCCCGGGCCGGGTTGGTCGTGACCATCTCGTAGGCGCGGAACAGCTCGCTCCGGCCGGTCATCTGGCCGACGTGGACGAGCATCGACAGCGCGTCGAGCATCGAGCCGCGCCCGAGCGGGTACCAGGGATCCATGATCGAGTCGTGGCCGCAGGCGACGTTGACGCCGGCCGCGTCGAGCTCCTTGACGCGGGTCATGCCGCGCCGCTTCGGGTAGGTGTCGAAGCGGCCCTGGAGGACGATGTTGTCGAGCGGGTTGGCGACGATCGTGACGCCGGCGCGCTTGAGGATCTGGAGCAGCTTGAAGGCGTAGGCGTCGTTGTAGCTGCCGAACGCGGTCGTGTGCCCGGCGACGACGCGGCCCTGCATCCCGTCGCGCATCGCGTCGCGCCGCGACGACCTCGAGGAACCGGCTCTGCTCGTCGTCGGTCTCGTCGCAGTGGAGGTCGATCGGGGCGCCGGTCTCCTTCGCCAGGTCGAAGATGAAGTGGACCTCCTCGACGCCGTCGTCGCGGGTCCACTCGTAGTGCGGGATGCCGCCGATGACGTCGCAGCCGAGGCGCATCGCCTCGCGCATCAGCTCCTTGCCGTTCGGGAACGACAGGATGCCGTCCTGCGGGAAGGCGATCAGGCGCAGGTCGACGATGTCGCGGACCTCGTCGCGCAGCTCGATCAGGGCCTTGAGCGCGACGAGGTTCGGGTCGCAGACGTCGACGTGCGAGCGGATCAGGCCGGTGCCCTGGGCGACCTCCCAGCGGATCGCCTCGAGCGCCCGGCGCTTGACGTCCTCGTGGGTCAGGAACGGCTTGCGCTCCGCCCAGGTCTGGATCCCCTCGATGAGGGTGCCGGACTCGTTGTGGCGCGGCTCGCCGACGGTCAGGACCGCGTCCATGTGGACGTGGGGGTCGACGAGCGGCGGCGAGAGGAGCCGGCCCTCGGCGTCGAGCTCGTCGCGGCCGTCGGCCGGGACGGTGCCCGCGGGCCGGATCGCCGCGATCGCGTCGCCGTCGACGAGGACGTCCCGCAGCGCCGAATCCGAGGCCGTCGTCGGGTGCAGGCGGGCGTTCCGGACGATCAGGCCGCCAGAAGCCACGGAGCCTCCTCGGGATTGCCGCGCGAATTCGATCGGAGTCTACGCTCGGCCGTTAACGATTGCCGGGCCTCCGGGCGCGCCCGGGCGCCGTGCCGCCGCTCAGAGCAGGAGCGAGACCCCGAGCGCGATCAGCCAGATCGACCAGGCGACGTACGCGATCGGGACGATGATCCCGGCGAGCTTCCAGCCGTCGCGCTCGTTGGGCCCCGCGAACTCGGCCGAGCCGATGACCAGCGCGAGGCCGATCGGCACGCCGAGCCAGCCGAGCCAGGCCGGGATCGCCGTGGTCGTGACGATCGAGGCCCCCGCGAGCAGGGTCCACAGCCCGGTCAGCAGGTACCCGAGGTGCTCCCCGATCCCGACGCCGAGGAACCGGTGGAGGGTCGCGAAGGTGACCTCGAGCGACCGGCGCGTGGCCTCCGCGTCCGGTCCGTCGGCCGCGACCCAGCGGCGGGCGAGCTCCGGCACGGCGTACGGCCAGCGGCTGAGGCCGATGGTCTGCGTCAGCCCGGCCGAGACGCCCACCACGATCGTGAGCGTCGTCAGGGACGCCGACGCCCCGAGGACGACGGACAGCAGCGCCACGAGCGGCACCATCGCGAGCGCGCTGAGCATCAGCGCGTGCCAGCGCAGCAGCAGGCCCGTCCCGCCGGCCGCGAACCGCCGCAGGATCTCGTCGGGCTCGCGTCGCAGGATGTCCGGGTAGTCGAAGGCCCGCCCGAGCTCGAAGAACGCGACGTTGAACACGATCGGGACGACGATGAGGAGCAGGGCGGTGAGGGTATCGAGCGCTCATGCCACCGAGTGTGCCGCACAATCGGGGCGTGGCGTACGACCTCGAACGCTTCGTCTCGGCCCAGGAGCACGTGTACCACGCGGTGCTCGCGGAGCTCCGCGCAGGCCGCAAGACGGGCCACTGGATGTGGTTCGTGTTCCCGCAGGTCGCGGGACTCGGGCAGAGCGAGCTGTCGCGCTTCTACGCGATCGCCTCGATCGGCGAAGCGCAGGCGTACCTCGCCCACCCGGTCCTCGGGCCACGCCTTCGCGAGTGCGCCGGCCATCGTCGCCGGCTCGAGCGCCGCATCGGCGGATGACGATGTTCGGCCCGATCGACGCCGTCAAGCTCCGCTCGTCGATGACGCTGTTCCTCCGCGCGGACGCGGACACGCCGGTCTTCGGCCGCGTGCTCGACCGCTGGTTCGGCGGCGAGCCGGATCCCGCCACGGACGCGCGCCTCGCCTGAGCCGGGCGCCCATCGGCATCCGATAGCATCGGCCGCGTGTCGACCGCCTCGCCCCGCGTCCCCCTGGCGGTCGTCGCCGGCCTGTTCGTCGCCTCGCTCGCCCTGCGCCAGCAGCTGCTCTCGATCGGCCCGCTGCTGCCGCTGATCCGCGACGACCTCGACCTCCCCGCCGCGACCGCCGGGCTCCTGACGACGATCCCGGTCCTGTGCATGGGGCTGTTCGCGCCGTTCGGGCCCCGGCTCGCGGCGCGCCTCGGCCCGCGGCTGGCGTTCGCGGCGTGCATCACCCTGATCGCGGCGTTCGGCGTCGTCCGCAGCTTCGTGCCGGGCGTGCCGCTGCTCCTGCTCGCGACGTTCGGGGTCGGCCTGGGGATCGGCATCGCGGGCGCCATCCCGTCGATGATCGTCGCCGGGCGGATCTCGATGCGGCCGGCCCTCGGCACCGGCGCCTATGCCTCGGGGATCGCCGCCGGTTCGGCGCTCGCGGCGGCCCTGGCGATCCCGCTCGCCGTCGACGGACAGTGGCGCGTCTCGCTGCTGGTGCTGTCGCTCGCGTCGTTCCTGTGCGTCGTCGTCTGGCTGATCCTGTCGCGCGGCCCGGGTGGCGACCGGCCGGCGTCGACGGCACCGGCCCTCCGGCTGCCCTGGCGATCGACGACCGCCTGGGTGCTCGTGTTCGTCTTCGGCCTGCAGTCGATCCTGTTCTACGGCGTCTCGGCGTGGATCCCGAACGTCTACGTCGAGCGCGGCTGGACGCCGGCCGCGGCGGGCGCGCTCGTGGCCATCCTCAACGCGATCGGGCTGTTCACGACGATCGGCGTCCCGCTCGTCGCGGACCGGCTCGGCGCCCGCCGCCCGCAGCTCGTGGTCGCGGCCGTGATCGCGACGGTCGCGCTCGTCGGCATCACGCTCGTCCCCGATCCGGCCTACCTCTGGGTGGCGATCCTGGGCCTCGCGCTCGGCGCGATCTTCCCGCTGGTCCTGACGCTGCCGCTCGACGTCGCCGACGACCCCGCGCGGGTCGGTTCCGTGGCGGCCCTGATGCTGCTGGGCGGCTACATCCTCTCGTCCACGGGCCCGGTGGTGCTGGGCGCCGCGCGGGACCTCACCGGCAACTTCGAGGCGAGCCTGTGGCTGCTGGCGCTGGTCGGCGTCCTGCTGACCGCGACCTGCCTGCTCCTCTCGCCGGCCAGGCTGCGACTCGGGATCGGCCGCGCCTGACGGGGTCGTGGCCTACCGTCGGGCTCGGCGCCTGGCGTAGCACTCTGAGTGCTACGAGGCGGCTATCTCGGAGCCGACAGGCGCACATTGCCGCGTCTTGACGTCGTGCGTAGCACTCGGGGTGCTCGCGGCGCACGCAAGCAGAGCCCTCGCCCTCCAGCGGCAGGGAAATCCTGCCGTTGAGCACTCAGGAGTGCTAGGAAGGTCGTGCGCCAGCGGCCGGGGAGCATCGCGCCGGGGAGCACGACAGCGGGCGATCAGTCGAGGTGGAACACCTCGGGGAGCTGGCGATGGAACCCGGTGGCCGGGTCGGTCAACGGGTCGATGAGCACCCCCATCGACGCCTGCCAGCGCGCGTTGACCTCGCTCGCGGCGAGGAATGACTGGAACCGCGCGAGGTCCTCGACCTCGAGGTAGCCGAACAGGTCGCTGCCGTGCAGGAAGATCGAGTAGTTCCGGGCGCCGGCGGCGCGCAGCTCGGCCAGCATCTCCGGCCAGACCGCGGCGTGGCGGCGGCGGTATTCGTCCTCGGCGCCGGGCAGCAGCCGCATCACGAACCCGATTCGTTGCATCTGGCGACCTCCCGGATGTGGAGCGGCCCCGGGCGGCGGATGCCGACCCGGGGCCGTGACTGAGCGACTGGACTAGAAGTTGAACTGGTCCACGTTCGTCGAGTCGAACCGGAACGCCGGCCCGAGGATGACGGTGCTGTCCTTGCCGATCGTGTACGGCTGGCCGCCGTTGAGGCTCGGGACGGTGAAGGTCTCGCCCTCCGCGCCCGTGATCTCGCCCTTGACCAGCTTGTCGGCCACCTGGTACGCGAGGTAGCCGAGGTCCGGCACGCTCCACAGGCCGAAGACCGGGGAGGTGCCGTCCTTGACGTACGGCTTCATGTCGTTGGGGAAGCCGAGGCCGGTCACCTTGACGGAGTCCGACTTGCCGGCCTGCGAGACGACCTGGGCCGCCGCGAGGATGCCGACGGTGGTCGGGGCCACGATGACCTTGAGGTTCGGGTACTTGGTCAGCAGCGCCTGTGCCTGCTGGGTGCTCTTGGTCGCGTCGTCATCGCCGTAGACGGTGTCGACGAGCTTGAGGCCGGCGTACTTCGAGTCGCCGGCGAGGGTCGTCTTCATGAGGTCGATCCACGCGTTCTGGTTGGTGGCCGTCGCGGCCGCCGACAGGATCGCGATGTCGCCCGTGCAGCTCGGCGCGAGCTCGCAGGCCCAGTCGGCGAGGTTGACGCCGACGCCGCTGAAGTCGACCTGGTTGACGAACACGTTGTAGGCGCCGACCGCCGGGCTCGAGTCGAACCCGACGACCTTGATGCCCTTGGCCATCGCGTCCTTGAGGGCGGGGGCGACCTCGTCCTTGCCGTCGGCCGAGATGATGATCGCGTTCACGCCCTGCGTCGTCAGGTCGGTGATGAACGGGATCTGCAGGTCCGCCTTGGCCTCGTTCGGCCCGACCTGGGTGACGGTGCCGCCGAGCTCGCCGGCGGCCTTGTCGACGCCGGTCTTGGCGGCGGCGAAGTACTGGTTGACGATGTCCTTCGGCAGGTAGCCGACGGTGATCGGGCCCGCAGCGGCGGACGCCGGGGCCGACGCGGCGGCGGATGCCGGCGCCGATGCCGCGACCGACGCGGCGACCGACGGCGCGGCCGCGGACGCGGCGACGGACGGCGCCGTCGTCGCACCCGAGCTCGAGCATGCCGAGAGCGCGATGGCCGCGGCTCCCACGAGGGCGGCGATCCGCCCGGCTGACGAGTGGTTCAAGGCTGTTCCTCCAACTGCTTAGATGACGGCTTGCTCACCACGGGCGATCGCATCCGTCGGCGGGGGCCGACCTCGGCGGACCTGATCGACGGCCGACTTGGCCTGGTGAGCAAAGGTGGGGATGACGACCGAGAGGATCAGGAGCAGCCCGAGGGCGATGCTCTGGACCTCGACCGTCACGTGCGCGAGCCGCAGCGCGTTCTGCATCACGGCCACGATCAGCACGCCGAGCACGACGCCGGGGATCGTCCCGCGGCCGCCGAAGATGTTGACGCCGCCCAGCAGGACGACGGTCACGACCGTGAGGGTCATGCCCTGGCCCGCGTCCGCGCGGGCGCTCGACAGCCGCGAGGTGAGGATCACCCCGGCGAGCGCGGCGACGAGGCCGCTGAGCACGAACAGGGAGATCCGCAGCCGCTGGACGCGGACGCCCGAGTAGCGGGCGGCGCCCGTGCTCTTGCCGACGGCGAAGACCTGGCGGCCCATCCACGTGCGGTGGAGCGACGATGCCGAGGATGATGGCGAGGCCGATGAAGATCACGAACGGCCAGGGGATCAGCGTGCCCGGCACGTACCCGAAGCCGAGCGTCGTGAACTCGGGCGGGAAGTTGCTGATGCCCTGCGGCCCGAGGACGATGAGCGCGAGGCCGCGGAACAGCGCGAGCGTGCCGAGGGTGACGACGAGGGAGGGCAGGCCGCCGCGGGCGACGAGCAGGCCGTTCATCAGGCCGCCGAGCACGCCGACGAACAGCACGATCGCCACGCCGATCCAGATCGGGACGCCGGCGGCCCACAGGAACCCGAGGACGGCGCTCGAGAGGCCGGCCATCGATTCCACGGAGAGGTCGATCTCGCCCGCGATGATGACCAGCGTCATCGGCAGGGCCATGATCGCCACCTCCATCATGGCGGCGAGCAGGTTCGCGAAGTTGTTGGGCGTGAGGAAGACCGGCGAGATCCGGGTGCCGAACGCGATCATCGCGAGCAGCACGACCAGCAGCAGCGTCTCCCAGCGGACCAGCGAGCGGAGCCTCATCGGGCGCGGCTCGTGGTGACGGTCCGCGACAGGCGCCGCGCGATCAGCGCGTCGGCGCTCACGGCGACCAGGATCACGACGCCGTAGATCGCCTGGAGCCAGAACTGGGACAGGCCGACGAGGATCAGCGCGTTGGCGACGAAGCCCGAGGAAGATCGCCCCGATCGCGGCCCCGGCCACGCTCCCGCTGCCGCCGAAGATGTTCACGCCGCCGACGACGACCGCGGCCACGACCGCCAGCACGACGCCGTTCGCCGCGGTGCCGTTGATCGTCCCGAACTCGATCACCCACATCACGCCGGCGACGCCGGCGAGCAGCCCGCACAGCGCGAAGGCGGCGAACACGACGCCCCTCGCCGGGATGCCGAGGATCGCCGCCGCCTCGGGGTTGCTGCCGACCGCGTAGACCTGGCGCCCGAAGCGGGTCCAGCGCAGCACCGCCGTCCCGATGACGACCGCCGACGATCACGATGCAGACGAAGATCGGGATGCCGAGGATCACGCCGCGCGCCGGGCCGGTGAAGCCCTCGGGCAGGCCGGCGAGCGGCACCTGGTGGCTGCCGGCGATCAGGTAGTCGATGCCCGCGGAAGATGCTCAGCGTGCCCAGGGTCGCGACGATCGACGGGACCTTGAACACCGTCACGAGCAGGCCGTTGACCATGCCCGAGGCCGAGGCCGATGAGCAGGCCCATCACGATCGCCGCGGGCCCGTTGAGCAGGTGGCTCTCGAGCGTGATCGCGACGCAGTAGGCGACGAGCCCCATCGTCGCCTCGACGGACAGGTCGATGTTGCGGGTGATGACGACGAGCGCCTCGCCGATGGCCGCGATCGCGGTGATCGACGCGAGGACCGCGACCTGGCTGAGGTTGCTCCCGGTCAGGAACTGCGGCGCCGCGATCGCGACGAGCCCGCCCAGCACGACCATGATCGCGACGAGGCTCAGCTCGCGCTGGCGCGCGACCACCTGGAGCATCGAGCGGCCGCCGGTGCCGCCGGCCGCGATCGGGGCCGCGATCGGCTCAGCCATCGGCGCCATCCGGGGCCGCGGCCGGTTCGACGCCGTCGATCTCGTCGGCCAGGTCGGGGCGCACGTTGCCGGTCGCCGCGTACATCACGCTCTCCTCGGTCGCGGTCGGAGCGCGGGATCTCGGCGGTGATGCGGCCCTCGTGGAGGACGAGGATGCGGTCGGACATCGCGAGGACCTCGGGGAGGTCGCTCGAGATCAGGACGATCGCGAGCCCCGACGCCGCGAGCTCGGAGATGATCCGGTGGACCTCGACCTTGGCCCCGATGTCGATGCCCGCGCGTCGGCTCGTCGAGGATGAGGACCGTCGGCTTCGACGCCAGCCACTTGGCCAGCACGACCTTCTGCTGGTTGCCGCCCGACAGCGCGCCGACCAGCTGGGTCACGCCGGTCATCCGGACGTTGAACTGGTCCGTGTACTCGCGGGCGACCGACCGCTCGACCGATGACCGGACGAGGAACCGCGGGAACAGGCGCGGCAGGATCGGCAGCGTGACGTTCTCGGCGATCGAGAAGTCGAGCACCAGGCCTTCCTGGTGCCGGTCCTCGGGCAGGTAGGCGACGCCGGCGGACATCGCCTCCGACGGGCTCGAGAAGTGGACGGGCTTGCCGGCGACGCGCACCTCGCCGGCGTCGCGCTGGTCGATCCCGAACAGCACCCGTGCGACCTCGGTCCGCCCGGCCCCGACGAGCCCCGCCATCCCGACGATCTCGCCGGCGCGCACCGAGAACGCGATGTCCTCGAACTCGCCGGCCCGCGTCAGCCCCTCGACCTCGAGCAGGACGTCGCCGACCGCCGTCTCGACCTTCGGGAACAGCGACACCGTGCGGCCGACCATGTGCCGGATCAGGTCGGCGGTCGTCAGCTCGCTCGTCGCGGTCGTGATGACGTGGCGCCCGTCGCGGAACACGGTCGCGGTGTCGCACAGGTCGAAGACCTCGCCCAGCCGATGGCTGACGAACAGGATCGCGACGCCGCGGTCGCGCAGGCCGCGGACGATCGTGAACAGCCGCTCGACCTCGTGGGCCGACAGCGACGCCGTCGGCTCGTCGAGGATCAGCACGCCGCGCGTCGACCGAGAGGGCCTTCGCGATCTCGATCAGCTGCTGGTCGGCCATCGACAGCCCGCGGACCAGGCGCCTGGACGTCGAACCGGACGTCGAGCTCCTCGAACAGCGCCTTCGCCGCGCGCTTGGTGGCGCCCCAGTCGACGGTCCGCAGCGGCCCCGACGGCGCGTGGCCGATGTACACGTTCTCGGCGACGCTCAGGTCCGGGAACAGGCGCGGCTCCTGGTGGACCACCGCGATCCCGAGCGCCCGGGCGTGCGCCGGCCCGTTGATGACCGTGGGCTCGCCGTCGATCCGGATCGTGCCGCTGTCCGGCTGGTAGACGCCGGCCATGATCTTGACCAGCGTGCTCTTGCCCGCGCCGTTCTCGCCGACGAGCGCGTGGACCTCGCCGGCGCGGAGGTCGAGCGACACGCCGCCCAGCGCCTGGGTCGCGCCGAACTGCTTGGTGATGTCCGTGAGCTGGGCGCGGACGGCGGCGCCGACCTCGGGCTCGGCGGCCGCGGTCATGCCGCGGGCCCCGCGGGCACGAGCGTGACCTCGATGTCGCGGGCGCGCAGCTCGCGCACCATCTCGGCCGGCGCCTGGTCGTCGGTGAGGACCTCGTCGATCTGGTCGGTGCGGCAGAACGTCGCGAACGCCACGCGCTGCCACTTCGTGTGGTCGACGATCGCGATGACGCGGCGGGCGGCGCCGACCATCGAGCGCTTGATCTGCGCCTCCTCCTCGGTGGCGTCGGAGAGTCCCGGCACCACGGCGAACCCGGCCGCGCCGACGAACGCGGTCTGGACGTTGATCCGCTCGAACAGGCCGTCGCCCAGGTGCCCGACCACGGACATCGCCTCCTGGCGGACGCGGCCGCCGGTCATCAGCACCGTGATCCCGGGCGACCCGGCGAGCTCGGATGCGATCCGGAGGCCGTTGGTGATGACCGTCAGCTGGCTCCAGCCGCCCTGGGCCCGGATGCGGCGCGCGACGGCGAGGCCCGTGGTGCTCGCGTCCATGACGATGGAGTCGCCGTCGTGGACGAGCGCGGCCGCCGCGGCGCCGATGCGGGCCTTCTCGTCCTGCTGCAGCCGTTCGCGCAGGTCGAAGGCGGGCTCGGGGCGGTCGCGGGCCCGGAGCAGCGCGCCACCGTGGGTGCGCGTGAGCCGGCCCTCGTGCTCGAGGACGACGAGGTCCTTGCGGATGGTGACCGTGGAGACCGCGAACCGCGTCGCGAGGTCGCGGACGCGGACGCGCCCCTGCTCGCCGACGAGCCGGGCGATCTCGTCCTGGCGTTCGCGGGCGAAGACGTCGCCGGGCGCGGCGCCGGTCGGGACGGTCAAGCGAAAGTCTCCAGTCGGACCCATTCGCGGGGACGGAGGGGTTTCGGGTGGGTGCCGACGCATCTTGTCCCGAAGCGATCCGCAATGTCAAGAAACCAGATTGAAATCATTCGAAACCTGTGGCAGGCTGGAAGGACACCCACCTGTTCGGCCGATTACCGACTCCTCGACCGGGCTCCGGGCGACGATGTCTCCTCCTCCGACATCGTCGCCCGTCCGGTCGAAATCGACGGCCGCGAGCCCCTACCATCGTTCCGACGGACCCACGGGGGATCGCCGGGGCGGGGTCCACGGAGGCGAACGTGACGAGCGAGTCGAGCATCCTCGACGCCCTGGCAGCGCACCGGATCGAGCTGCCGTCGTGGGCGTTCGGCAACTCGGGGACGCGGTTCAAGGTGTTCGCCCAGCGCGGCGTGCCGCGCGACCCGTACGAGAAGGTCGCCGACGCCGCGCGAGGTCCACCGCTACACCGGGCGTCGCGCCGACGGTCGCGCTGCACATCCCGTGGGACAAGGTCGACGACTACGCGGACCTCGCGCGCCACGCCGCCGACTGCGGCGTCGCCCTCGGCACCATCAACTCGAACACGTTCCAGGACGACGACTACATGCTCGGCAGCGTCTGCCACCCGGATCCGCGGGTCCGGCAGAAGGCCATCGACCACCTGCTCGAGTGCGTCGACATCATGGACGCGACCGGGTCGCGCGACCTCAAGCTGTGGTTCGCCGACGGGACCAACTACCCGGGCCAGGACGACATCCGGGCCCGCCAGGACCGGCTCGCCGAGGCGCTCGAGACGGTCTACGGCCGCCTGGGCGACGGCCAGCGGCTGGTGCTCGAGTACAAGCTGTTCGAGCCCGCGTTCTACACGACCGACGTCCCCGACTGGGGCACGGCGCTCGTCCACTGCCTGCGGCTCGGCGACCAGGCGCTGGTCGTCGTCGACACCGGCCACCACGCCCCCGGGACGAACATCGAGTTCATCGTCGCGTCCCTGCTGCGGGCCGGCAAGCTCGGCGCGTTCGACTTCAACTCGCGCTTCTACGCGGACGACGACCTGATGGTCGGCGCGGCCGACCCGTTCCAGCTGTTCCGGATCATGCACGAGGTCGTGAAGGCGGACGCCCTGAGGCCCGAGGCCGGCGTCGCGTTCATGCTCGACCAGTGCCACAACATCGAGCCCAAGATCCCGGGCCAGATCCGCTCCGTCATGAACGTCCAGGAGGCGACGGCGAAGGCGCTGCTCGTCGACCGGCCGGCGCTCGAGGCGGCCCAGCGATCCGGCGACGTGCTCGGCGCGAATGCCGTGCGTGATGGACGCGTACAACACCGACGTGCGGCCGCTGCTCGGTCGGCTGCGCGAGCGGATGGGCCTCGACGCCGACCCGATGGCGGCCTACGCGCGCTCCGGCTACGCGGCCCGGATCGTCGAGGAGCGCGTCGGCGGCAACCAGGCCGGGTGGGGTGCATGAGCGTCGACGCCGCGTCCCCGAGCCAGGCGCTGCTCGACCGGTCGCACCGGCTCGGCGCGAACCCGCGCAACACGAACTACGCGGGCGGCAACACGTCGGCCAAGGGGACGGCGATCGACCCGGTGACCGGGACGCCCGTCGAGCTGCTGTGGGTCAAGGGCTCCGGCGGCGACCTCGGCACGCTGACCGACGCCGGGCTGGCGGTGCTCCGGCTCGACCGGCTGCGCGTCGCTGGTCGACGTCTATCCGGGCGTCGAGCGCGAGGACGAGATGGTCGCGGCGTTCGACTACTGCCTGCACGGCCGCGGCGGCGCGGCGCCGTCGATCGACACCGCGATGCACGGCCTGGTGGACGCCGCCCACGTCGACCACCTCCACCCGGACTCCGGGATCGCGCTGGCGACGGCGGCCGACGGCCAGGCGCTGACCCGCGAGGCGTTCGGCGACCGCGTGGCCTGGGTCGGCTGGCGGCGGCCGGGGTTCCAGCTCGGCCTCGACATCGCGGCGATCCGGCGCGACCACCCCGAGGCGATCGGCTGCATCCTCGGCGGCCACGGGATCACCGCGTGGGGCGAGACGTCCGAGGCGTGCGAGGCGAACTCGCTCGAGATCATCGGGACGGCCGAGCGGTTCATCGCCGAGCACGGGCGACCCGATCCGTTCGGGCCGCCGATCGCCGGCTACGAGGCGCTGCCGGAGGCGGAGCGCCGGGACCGCGCGGCCGCCCTGCTGCCGATCGTGCGCGGCCTCGCCTCCACCGACCGGCCACAGGTCGGGCACTTCAACGACGACCCGGCCGTGCTCGACTTCCTGGCCCGCGCCGAGCACCCACGGCTGGCGGCGCTCGGCACGTCGTGCCCGGACCACTTCCTGCGGACCAAGGTCCGGCCGATGGTGCTCGACCTGCCGCCGACGCGCCACCGTCGAGGCCGTCACCGAGCGCCTGCGCGAGCTCCACGCCGAGTACCGCACGGAGTACGCCGCCTACTACGACCGCCACGCCGACGCCCGACAGCCCGGCGATGCGCGGCGCGGACCCGTCGATCGTGCTCGTGCCCGGGCGTCGGGATGTTCAGCTTCGGGGCGGACAAGCAGACCGCGCGGGTCGCCGGCGAGTTCTACGTCAACGCGATCAACGTGATGCGCGGCGCCGAGGCGGTGTCCCGGTACGCCCCGATCCCCGAGGCCGAGAAGTTCCGGATCGAGTACTGGGCGCTCGAGGAGGCCAAGCTCGCCCGGCGGCCGAAGGCGAAGCCGCTCGCGACCCGCGTGGCGCTCGTGACCGGCGCGGGCTCCGGGATCGGGCGGGCGATCGCGCACCGCCTCGCCGCCGAAGGGCGCGTGCGTCGTGGTCGCGGACATGGACGCCGAGAGCGCCGCGGCCGTCGCCGCAGGAGCTCGGCGGCCCGGACGTCGCCGTCGCCGTGACCGTGGACGTCACCGACGAGGCGCAGGTCGTGGCGGCGTTCCGCGACGCGGCGCTCGCCTTCGGCGGCGTCGACCTCGTCGTCAACAACGCCGGCCTCTCGATCAGCAAGCCGCTGCTCGAGACCAGCCTCGGCGACTGGGACCTCCAGCACGACGTGATGGCCCGCGGCTCGTTCCTCGTCTCGCGCGAGGCGGCGCGGGTGATGATCGGCCAGGAGCATGGGCGGCGACATCGTCTACATCGTGAGCAAGAACGCGTTCTTCGCCGGCCCGAACAACATCGCCTACGGCGCGTCGAAGGCCGACCAGGCGCACCAGGTCCGGCTGCTCGCGGCGGAGCTCGGGGCGTTCGGGATCCGGGTCAACGGCGTGAACCCGGACGGCGTGGTCCGCGGATCCGGGATCTTCGCCAAGGGCTGGGGCGCCGACCGCGCCCGCACCTACGGCATCCCCGAGGACAAGCTGGGCGAGTTCTACGCGCAGCGCACGATCCTCAAGCGCGAGGTCCTGCCCGGAGCACGTCGCGGCCGCGGTGTTCGCGCTGACGGGCGGGGACCTGAGCCAGACGACGGGCCTCCACATCCCGGTCGACGCCGGAGTCGCGGCCGCGTTCCTGCGGTGAGCCCGGGGTCGGCCGCCGGGCGGGCCGGCTCGCTCGCGGCGATCGACCTCGGGGCCTCGAGCGGGCGCGTCATCGTCGGCCGGGTCGGGCTCGACGGCCGGGGCTCGCTGGCGATCGAGGAGGTCCACCGCTTCCCCAACGACCCGGTCACGCTCGCCCGACGGGCTGCACTGGGACATCGACGGGCTGTACCGCTCGATCCTCGAGGGCCTGCGGCGGGCGGGCGCCGCGGCGGGCGACCTCGCGGGCGTCGCGGTCGACTCGTGGGGCGTGCGACTACGGCCTGCTGGACGCGGCCGGCTCGCTCGTCGTCGCGCCGTTCCACTATCGCGACGGGCGCACCGACGGCGTCGCGGCGGCGGTCGACGCGCCGCGTATCCTCGGAACGCCTGTACGCCCGCACGGGGACCCAGTTCCTGTCGTTCAACACGCTGTACCAGCTGACCGCCGACGCGACCGCGTCGCGGCTCGACGGCGCCCCGCGGATGGCGATGATCCCGGACCTCATCGGCTACTGGCTGACCGGCGAGCTCGAGGCAGGAGGAGACGAACGCGTCCACCACCGGCCTGTTCGACCCGGCGCGCCGCGCGTGGGACGACGACCTCGTCGCGGCGCTCGCGCTGCCGGCGTCGCTGTTCGGCACCGCTCGCGCGGCCGGGCACGACGCTCGGGCCGCTGCGCGCCGACGTCGCCGCCTCGACGGGCCTCTCGCCGCGACGTGCTCGTCACGCACGTCGGGTCGCACGACACCGCCTCGGCGGTCGTCGGCGTGCCGCTCGCGGACGACCGGTCGCGCGTACGTCGCGTGCGGCACCTGGGGCCTCGTGGGCCTCGAGCTCGACGCGCCGATCCGGACCGACGCGAGCCGGCGCGCCAACTTCACGAACGAGATGGGCGTCGACGGACGGATCCGCTTCCTGCGCAACGTGATGGGGCTGTGGCTGCTCCAGGAGTCGATCCGGACCTGGGAGCGCGCCGGCGTCGCCGTGGCGCTCGGTCCGCTGCTCGCCGCGGCCGCGGCGCTGCCGGCGGGCGGCCCGCGTCATCGACCCCAACGACGCCTCGCTGCTGCCGCCGGGCGACATGCCCGCGCGGATCGCGGCGCTCGTCGAGCGCGCCGGGGACGCGCCGCCCATCGAGCCCGGCCGCGATCGTGCGCTGCATCCTCGACAGCCTCGCGGCCGCGTTCGCCGCGGCGGTCGCGAACGCGGGCCGGCTCGCCGGGCGCGACGTCCGGACGATCCATGTCGTCGGGGGCGGCAGCCGCAACGACCTCCTGTGCCAGCTGACGGCCGACGCCAGCGGCCTGCCGGTGGTCGCCGGGCCGGTCGAGGCGACCGCGATCGGCAACGTGCTGGTCCAGGCTCGCGCCCACGGGATGATCGCGGGGTCGCTCGAGGACCTGCGCGCGGTCGTCCGCGCGTCGTCGGAGCTGCGACGCTTCGAGCCGCGCACCGCGGCCGCGCGGGGCGCCTGAGCCGTGCGGATCGCGCTGTTCATCACCTGCTTCAACGACGTCCTGTTCCCGGACGTCGGCAAGGCGGTCGTGCGGGTGCTGCGCCGGCTCGGGCACGAGGTCGACTTCCCCGAGGGCCAGACCTGCTGCGGCCAGATGCACTTCAACACCGGCTATCGCGCCGAGTGCGTGCCGCTGGTCCGGCGGTTCGCCGACGTGTTCGCGGGCTACGACGCCGTCGTCACGCCCTCGCCCTCGTGCGCCGTGATGGTCCGCCACCACCACGCGCCGCTCGCCGAGTCCGCGCACGACCCGGCGCTCGCGGACGCCGTCGCGGCCGTCGTCCCGCGCGTCTACGAGCTGACCGAGTTCCTCGTCGACGTCCTCGGCGTCACCGACGTCGGCGCCGTGTTCCCGCGACGCGGTGACCTTCCACCCGACCTGCCACTCGGTCCGCGGCCTGGGCATCGGCGACCGGCCGCGCCGGCTGCTCGAGGCCGTCGAGGGGCTGACGCTCGTCGACCTCCCGGACGCCGACCAGTGCTGCGGGTTCGGCGGGACGTTCGCGGCGAAGAACGCGGACACGTCGCTGGCCATGGGCAACGACAAGGTGGCGGCCGTCGAGGCGACCGGCGCCGGCGTGCTCACCGCGGCCGACACGTCGTGCCTGATGCACCTCGGCGGCATGCTGTCGCGCGCCCGCTCCCCGATCCGGGTCATGCATCTCGCGGAGATCCTCGCGTCGGAGGCGCCGGCGATGACCGCACCCGTCCCCGATCCTCGGCCGATGCCCGCCACGCCGACCTTCGCCGGCACGCGCGCCGTTCCCGAAGGCCGCCCGCGCCGCGCTCGCCGACGACCAGCTCCGGACGAACCTGGCGGCGGCGACGCGGACGATCCGCACCAAGCGGGCCCGCGCGGTCGCCGAGCGTGCCGACTGGGAGGCCCTGCGGCTGGCCGGCGCGGCGATCAAGGACGAGGTCATCGCCAACCTGCCCGAGCTGCTCGAGCAGCTCGAGGCGAACGTGACCGCCGCCGGCGGCACGGTCCACTGGGCGCGCGACGCGGCCGAGGCGAACGCGATCGTGGCCCGGATCGTGCGTGACGCGGGCGCCGACGAGGTCATCAAGGTCAAGTCGATGGCCACCCAGGAGATCGAGCTCAACGAGGCGCTGGCGCGCGAGGGGATCGCGGCCTGGGAGACGGACCTCGCCGAGCTCATCGTCCAGCTCGGGGGCGACCTGCCGTCGCACATCCTGGTGCCCGGCGATCCACCGCAACCGGCGCGAGATCCGCGACATCTTCGAGCGCGAGATGGCCCGCGTCGGACGGCCCGCGCCGGCCGACCTGTCCGACGAGCCGCGCGCGCTCGCGGAGGCCGCACGGCTCCACCTGCGCGAGAAGTTCCTGCGCGCGAAGGTGGCGGTCTCGGGCGCGAACTTCGCCGTCGCCGAGACCGGCACCGTGATGGTCGTCGAGTCCGAGGGCAACGGCCGGATGTGCCTGACGCTGCCCGAGACGCTGATCACGGTGATGGGGATCGAGAAGCTGGTCCCGCGCTGGCAGGACCTCGAGGTCTTCCTCCAGCTGCTCCCCCGCTCCTCGACGGCCGAGCGCATGAACCCCTACACGTCGATGTGGACGGGGGTCACGCCCGGCGACGGCCCGCAGGCCTTCCACCTCGTGCTGCTCGACAACGGGCGGACGGACACGCTCGTCGACCCCGTCGGCCGCCAGGCGCTGCGCTGCATCAAGTGCTCGGCGTGCCTCAACGTCTGCCCGGTCTACGAGCGGACCGGCGGCCGCGCCTACGGCTCGCCGTATCCCGGGCCGATCGGCGCCATCCTCACGCCGCAGCTGCGGGGCATCAACGTGCATCCGGTCGACGAGCAGACGGCCTCGCTCCCGTACGCGTCCTCGCTGTGCGGCGCGTGCTTCGAGGTCTGCCCGGTCCGCATCGACATCCCGGAGATCCTCGTGCACCTGCGCGCGACGGTCGTCGAGCAGCACGGCTGGCGCGGCCGGGCCTCCGAGGAGGGCGTGCTGATGGCCGCCGCGGCGTGGACGTTCCGCGGTCTCGACGCGGCTGGGCGCCGCCGAACGGCTCGGGGCGCTGGGCGGACGCGTGCTCGGCGAGCGCGGCCGGATCCGGCGGGCGCCCGGGCCCGGGCTCCTCCGCTCGTGGCTCCGCGGCCGCGACCTGACCGCCCCGCCCGCGACGTCGTTCCGGCGCTGGTGGAAGGCGTCCGGCCGCGACGAGGACCCGCGATGACCGACGCCCACCAGGTCGTCATCGCGCGGATCCGCTCCGCGCTCGCCGCCGCGCCGCCGGCCGCGACCGAGGTCCCCCGCGACTACGAGACGGCCCTCCCGGCCGACGTCGACGTCGTGGCGCTGTTCGCCGAGCGCACCGCGGACTACCGCGCGACCATCCACGAGACGACCGCCGAGGGCCTCGCCGCGACGGTGGCGTCGATCCTCGCGGGCTGGGGCGCGACGACGCTCGTCGTCCCGGCCGGCGTGCCGGACGGCTGGCTGGCCGACGCGACGGGGGTCGAGCGCCTGGCCGACGACCCGCCGCTGTCCAAGGCCCAGCTCGACGCCGTCGACGCCGTCATCACCGATGCGGCGGTCGCGATCGCGGAGACCGGCACGATCGTCCTCGACGCCCGCCCGAGCCAGGGCCGCCGCGTCCTGAGCCTGCTCCCCGACCGGCACCTGTGCGTCGTGCCGGCGGACCGGATCGTGGGCACCGTCCCCGAGGCCCTCGCCAAGCTCGACCCCCACCGGCCGCTCACGTGGATCAGCGGCCCGTCCGCGACCAGCGACATCGAGCTCCAGCGCGTCGAAGGCGTCCACGGCCCGCGGGTGCTCGACGTCGTGATCGTGCGCTGACCTACGCGAGGCCGGCGGTCAGGGCGATCGCCTGCGGCTTGAGCAGCGCGAGGTAGATCGGGCACCGCTCGCGCCAGGCGGCGAGCATCGCCTCGACGGCGGGCGCCGGCGACGCCGACGAGACGCGGATGTCGAGGGCCAGGTCCGCGAGGTCCGGCGCCACGCCGTCGATGCCCGAGCAGGCCGCGCGCGTCGGTCGCGCAGCTCGCGAGCGCCGTCACGTCGTCGATGGCGACGTCGAACTGCGGCGCCAGCGTGTCGTGGAGGAAGGCCACGGCGCACCCCGCGAGGGCGCCGAGCAGGTACGCGGTCGGGCTCGGTGCGAGGTTCTCGCCGCCAAGGGTGGCCGGCAGGTCCGCATCCCAGTTGAAGGCGCCGGCCGACAGGCGCGCGCGGCCGTTCGCGAGGGTGGCGGTGACCTTGGGCGCCGATCGGGCGGCGGACGGGTCGGCCCGGAACCGGGCCTCGGTCTCGGCGAGCATCGTGGTCGGCATGGCGCGGCTCCTTCGGGTTCGCCGCCCGGTCGGGCGACCTCCGGAGAGCCTAGGCGGCGCCCGATCGGCGCGACACCGCGCCACCACCCAATCGCGACCGCCGCCTTGCCGCCTCCGTGGCGGCAGACACGCAGCCGAACGCGTCAGGCGAGCCCGCGTCGCAGGAAGTCGGCGACGGCCGCGGCCCGCGCCGCGCGACCGCCGAGCCCGAGCTTCGCGTACACGTTCGACAGGTGCCGCTCGACGGTCCGCGGGCTGAGCCCCAGCGCGGCGGCGATCTCCTCGTTCGTGCGGCCGTCCGCGGCCAGGCGCAGGACGTCGACCTCGCGCGGCGACAGGCTCTCGGCCGCCGGCTCGGGCGACGTCGCTCGGTCGGACGGCCGCTCCGGCGCGAGGAACGTCCCGACCTCGTCGATGAACACCTGCCAGGCCGGCTCGTCGGCGAGCAGGATGTGGTTGCGGCTCTGGAGCGGGACCAGGCGGGCGTCCGGGACCAGGGACGACACGGTGACGGCGTTGTCGAAGGTCGTCGATCGGTCGCCCAGCGACTGGAGGACGAGCGTCGGTGCCGTGATCCGCGGGAGGTCGTCGACGATGTCGACCTCCTGGCGGGCGATCCGGCTCGCGACGGCGTTGGCCGGCGACGTCGACATGCGCTGGAGGTCGTCGAACCAGCGCATCTGGTCCTCGGTCGCATCGGGGATGAAGCGCGAGGTGAACACGCGCCGGAACACCGGGTCCTCCCGCGCCCAGCCGACGCGGATCAGGCTGCGATAGGTCTGCTCCTCCTCCCAGCCGTCGCCGGACCAGTCGACCGGCTCCCCGCACACGGTCCCGTTGAGGATCAGGCGGCTGACGCGCTCCGGGTGCGCGACGGCGAAGGCGAGCGCGACGGCCGACCCGCCGGACACCCCGAGCATCGCGAACCGCTCGACCCGGCTCGCGGCGACGACCGCCTCGAGATCACCCAGGCGGGCCTCCAGCGAGAAGTCCTCCACGGCCCAGTCCGACATGCCGAAGCCGCGCTCGTCGTACCGGATCACCGTCGCGAGCCGCCCGAGCTGCTCGAGGAAGTGCCGCCAGACCGGGCTCTGCCAGTCGTACTGGAGATGGCCGAGCCAGCACGACGCGACCACCAGCGGCGGGCCGCTGCCGTGGACCGCGTAGGCGAGCCGGGTCCCGTCGGCGGCCCGGCAGAAGCGGATCTCCTGGTCCGGCGGCGCGCCGGGCGCGGGGAAGCGGGCGGCGGACGAACCCGTGGGCACGGTCATCGCGGTCATCGTACGAAGGTGGTCCAGCGGTGGCCGTCGACGAGATGGACCACGCCCTGCCGGTGGCCGGCGAGCGGGTCCGAGGTGGCCGGGTTCAGGCCCCGGGCTCAGCCGGGACGGATTCGTCACCGGCTGTCCACCGAGCGCCGGACCGCGGCGCCACGGCGCGCCGAGCGCGGGGAGCAGGTAGCGGTCGAGGCCGTACCAGCCCGCGACCTTCCACGCGAGGATGATCCCGATCGCCATCGTGAACAGCACGGGGTTGGTGGACGCCGACCCGGCCAGCAGGAACGACATGTTCATCAGCGCCCCGAAGAAGGCCGCGACGCCCGTGAGCGCCCCGAACAGCAGGCCGACGCCGACGGCGAGCTCGCCGAACGTGATCAGCGGCGCGAACCACGTCTCGTGGTGGCCGGCCAGCAGGAAGTTGATGAAGTCGCGGTACCACTCGTAGCTGATCGCCGGGCGCCCCTGGTCGGGAATGGCGACCGCGCCCTTCCAGAAGCCGGCGAGCGCCGTGCCGCCGTCGATCCAGCCGCCGCCGGTCAGCTTGTGCCAGCCGGCCTCGACCCAGGCGAAGCCCAGGAACAGCCGGATCGGCAGCCAGAACAGGCCGGCTCGCGTGTTCGAGAACAGGAACCGCACGAACCGCGGGCCCTCGATCTCGACGACCGCCGCCTCGGGCTCCTTGCGGTCCTCGAACAGGGCGACCAGCAGGAGGATGAACGACACCCAGAACGCGATCGTCAGCACGTCACGCAGGGTCGTCCCCTCGTCGATCTGCACCCAGGGGTTGAACAGCGCCACCAGCAGGACGGTGGCCACGATCCCGATCGGGATCGCCATGCGTCGCAGTCCGGCTCATGTGCCCGTTACCTCCACCCTCATCCACGTCCGTGCGATCCTCCACACGGTCGATCCGATGGTGGCAACGAGCGCCTCGACCCGATGCGGCAACAGGTCACGACTTTGGGGGCCGAGTGGCAGGGATGGGAACGTCGGCGACCGACCGTCACACGCGGGCCCACGACCCGTCTCCTCGCGCGTGACCAACCCCGCCCGCACCCGCCTCGCGGCGGTCGCGCTCCTCGCCGCGACCCTCGCCTCGTGCTCCGGCGCCCCATCGTCCCCGCCCACGGCCTCGCCGTCGTCGCCGTCCGCCGCATCCATCGGCGCCACCGCGGCGCTGGCCCGATCCCTCGTCCCGTCGTCGTCTGCGCCCACCGTCGCCACCCTGTCGACGACGGCCTGCGTCGCCACGACCCTCGCCTCGATGACCGAGGCCCAGCGGATCGGCCAGCTGTTCATGATCAGCCTCCCGCACGGGGTGCTCGACGACCGCCACATCGCGGCGATCCGGGCCTGGCACTTCGGGTCCCTCTGGCTCGGGCGCACCACGACGGGCGTCGCGGCCATCCGATCGGTGGCCAACGCCGTGCAGGCACTCGCGACCCATGCGACCACCGATCGGGTCAAGTTCCTGATCGGCGCCAACCAGGAAGGCGGCCTCGTGCAGGGCCTCTCGGGGCCCGGGTTCAGCCGGATCCCGTCGGCCGTCGACCAGGGCCGCATGCCGGCCGCATCGCTCGAGCGCGCCGCGACGACCTGGGGTCACCAGCTCCGGAAGGCCGGCATCAACCTCGACTTCGCGCCGGTCGCCGACGTCGTCGCGCCCGGCACCGACGCCCGCAACGCGCCGATCGGCCAGCTCCAGCGCGAGTACGGCCACCACCCGCCCATCGTCTCGGACCACGTGGCGGCCTTCATCGAGGGCATGCGCGCGAGCGGCGTCGCGACGACCGCGAAGCACTTCCCGGGCCTCGGGCGGGTCACCGCCAACACCGACGATGCGGCGAACGTGACCGACACGGTGACCACGACGCACGACGCGTACCTGCGGCCGTTCGCCACCGCGATCTCGAAGCAGGTGGCGTTCGTGATGGTCTCCCTCGCCACCTACAAGCGCATCGACCCCTCGTCGATCGCCGCCTTCTCGTCGACCGTCATGAAGGGCCTCCTCCGCACGACGCTCGGCTTCCACGGCGTGATCGCGTCCGACAGCCTGACCGCCGAAGCCGTCAAGAGCGTCGCGCCGGTCGATCGAGCGACGCGCTTCCTCCGGGCCGGCGGCGACCTGATCGTCGTGGGGACGCTCTCGCCGGCGATCGCCATGGCGAAGGGCCTTGCGGCCGCGGCCGCCGCTGATCCGGCGTTCGCGAAGATCATCGACGCGGCCGTCAGGCACGTGCTGCGCGCGAAGATCGCCGCGGGCCTCGTGGCGTGCGCCGGCTAGGACAGACGGCGCCCTAGCCCCGGGCCTCGAGCGCCGCGAGGATCTCGGCGATCACGGTGTCCGGCGGCGCGTCGTCGTCCACCACCAGGGCGTCGGCGGGCGGCTGCAGGTCGGCCAGCTGGCTGTCGAGGAGCGACGCCGGCATGAAGTGGCCATGGCGGTCCCGCAGTCGCTGCTCGAGCACGGCGCGATCCACTCGCAGGTAGACGACGAGGACGTTGGACAGGCCGTCGAGCAGCGTCTCGCGGTACGAGGCCTTGAGCGCCGAGCACGCGACCACGACGTGCCGCCCGGCATGGACGTGGGACAGGATCGTGGCGTGGACCACCTTGAGCCACGGGGCCCGGGCGGCGTCGTCGAGCGGGATCCCGTGACGCATGCGCTCGACGTTCTCGAGGGAGTGGAAGTCGTCGGCCTCGACCATGTCCGCGTCGAGCGCCGTCGCGAGCGCGCTCGCGACCGTCGTCTTGCCCGAGCCCGAGACGCCCATCACGAGGATCACCGCCGGTTTCATGCCACTAGCGTGCCCCGTCGCGGCGGCCGGCGCACACGCAAAATCCACCGGCCGCCCAGCCCGGCTCTCGTGAGCCGGCGGACGGCCGGTGGAGGAAGTGGCGTCGAGGCCGGGCGACAGTGCGCCCGGCGGGTGATCAGACGGGCCCGCTGCCCATGCGGCGGGAGCCGGTCACGAAGCTCGCGATGAACACGACGATCACCGCGCCGATGACGGAGATGACGATCGTGCTGATGTCAAGCGCGCCCTGGAGCGGGTCCTTGACGTTGAACAGGAGGCTGGCAAGGAAGCCGCCGAGCAGGGCGCCGACGATGCCCAGCACGATGTGACCGATGACGCCCAGCCCCTCGTCGCCTCGGACGAGGAACCCGGCGAGATACCCGGCGATGGCGCCGAGGACGATCCAGGCAATCAGGTTCACGTGTTGTCTCCTCCAGTGGGAGTGCATGTCGCTGAGCTGCGACAGCCGCATCGTCGACGGCGGATGCTTTCGGCCAGAAGAACGAGTTGCCACCGGGCGTTGCGATCGCGTTGCGCCGCGCGCCGCCCGCTCGCTTGCGATGGGATTGATTCTTGACGCGGCCAATCGCGCTGGTATCAATCGAACGGATGGACCCCGTGATCGCCAACGGCCCCGGCGCGACGCAGCGACGCCGCCCGCAGCCCGGCCAGGCGCTGGCTTCGGCGCGACGAGGGCTGGGCCCCCAACGAGGATCTCGCACGGCTGGCCGCGGCGATCGGGATCGCGCTCGGTGCCGTGGCCCTCAAGGTCCTCATCGTCGGCGTCCTCGGCGGCGAGCTCGGCTACCTCAGCTACCTGGGCGCCGTCGCCCTCGGGGCCTGGATCGCCGGCGCCCGTGGCGGCGCCATCGCGACGATCATCTGCGCGATCGCCCAGACGCTCCTGTTCTCGCGAGCGGCCACCCCGGACCAGACGCCCTACGTGGTGTTCAGCCTCGGCCTGTTCCTGGTCGACGGGACGATCGTCACGATCCTCTCCTCGAACCTGCGGCGCGCGTACGTGCGCGAGCACGCCGCGCGGACCACGGGCGAGGCCGACCTGGAGCTGCAGTCCGCGCTGCACGAGGCGGCCGAGCGCGACCGCTCGGCGCTCGCGACGCTGCAGGCGGTCACCGCGAGCCTCTCCGGTGCCCAGACCCCCGAGGAGGTCGGCGACGCCATCCTGGATCGCGGGCTGATCGCCCTCGGGGCGGCGGCCGGTGGCGTCAGCCGCGTCCTGGACGGCGGGGCCGAGGTCGAGGTGCTCGCGGTTCGCGGCTATCCCGATACGGAGCCGGCGACGCGGGTCGGGATCCAGCGCCCGTCCCACCTGGCGGAGGCCATCGACACCGGCCGGCCGGTCCTGCTGCCCGACCTTGCCTCGTGGTCCGCGCGCTATCCCGACAGCCCCCCGCGGGCGCTGGCCGGAGCCGGCGAGGACGGCGCGATCGCCGTGCTGCCGATGGTCGCCGGGACACGCACGCTCGGCGCGATCGTCTTCCGGTTCAGCACCGGCCGTGACTTCGAGGACGGGACCGGCGATCTCGCCGTCCGCCTGGCCGAGCAGGGCGCGCAGGCGCTCGACCGTGCCCTGGCATGGGACCGCGACCGCCGGTCGCGGGAGGCGCTCGAGCGTGGTCAGGGCCGGCTCGCGTTCCTCGTCCGTGCGAGCGACATCCTCGGCATCGAGCTGAACGTCCCCGGCGCGGTGGCCGCTCTGCCGGCGCTGATGGTGCCGGCGCTCGCGGACTGGTGCGCCATCGAGCTGCTCGAGCAGGACGCGCCGGGGCTCTCCGTCGCCGCCGCGCCCGGCTGCGACGACGCGGTGCGCCGTCTCGCCGGACGGGCGACCCGGAGCCTCGGGAGCTGGCTCGCACCCGAGAGCGCGGTCGGGGGCCCGACCATCATGTCTCGCGGGGAGGCGGAGCCGGCGTTCGTCGCCGATCCGGACGGAGCGGCCGCGCTGCGCGACCTCGACACGCGGGCGATCCTGGGCGCCACCATCGCGGGGCCCGACGGCGAGCCGCTCGGGTCGATCGTCCTCGGCGCCACCGACGCCGACCGCTTCGGTCCGGAGGACCAGGCGCTCGTCGGGGACCTGGCCAGCCGGATCGCGGCGGCCATCGAGCGCGCGGGCGCTGTTCGCCGCGATGACCCGCTTCCGGGCGACGGTCGACGTGGCCGCGGACGCGGTCTACATGTTCGACCCGGGCTCACTGCGCCTGACCTACGTCAACCGCGGCGGCGCTGACCTGCTGGGCTCCGAACCCGGTGCGCTCGTCGGCACGCCCGTCCTCGACCTGCAGCCGGCGGTGTCGGAGCGGGTGTTCCGGGCCCGGCTCGCGGACCTGCGAGAGGCCCGCGGCGGGTCGATGTCCTACGCCGAGGTCCTCGCCCGCGCCGACGGCCGGGTGCTGCCCGCCGAGGTCTTCCTCCAGGAGGTCACGCTGGGTGACGGGACGCGGACGGTGATCCTCACGGCCCGCGACATCAGCGAGCGGATCGACGTCCAGGCCCGGCTCGCCCGGATCGCGGGCGACGAGCGACGGCAGGCCGCCGAGTTGCGCGCGGTGCTCGCGTCGATGGGCGACGGCGTGCTCGTGGTCGATGCCGACGGCGGCGTCACGATGGCCAACGAGGCCGCGAGCGGTGTGCTCGGCGTGGACCTCGCCGATGGCCTCGCCGCCCTCGAGCGCCGGGTGCGAGCGGCCGACGACCCGGACCACCCGCAGACGGTGCTGCTCGACGACGGGCGCTGGATCGAGATCACGACCTATCCGGCGGACCTCGGCGGCGGGATCGCCGACCGGGCCCGCGCCTCGCGGATCGTCATCCTCCGCGACGTCACCCGTGACCGGACCGCGGAGGCCGCCCGCGAGGCCTTCCTGGGCGTGCTGTCGCACGAGCTGCGGACGCCGGTGACGACGATCTTCGGCTACGCCAAGATCCTCCAGCGGCCGGCGCCGCGCGAGGACCAGGCGGAGCTGCTCGGCGACATCGAGGCCGAGTCCGACCGCCTGTACCGGATCGTCGAGGACCTCCTCGCGCTGAGCCGCGTCGAGGGCGGGATCACGATCGACGGCGAGCCGGTTCTCGTCCAGCACATCGTCGACCCCGTCGTCGCGTCCGAGTCCCAGCGCTGGTCCGGGATCACCTTCGAGACCAGCCTGCCGCTCGACCTCCCGGCGGTCTTCGGCGAGCGGACGTACGTCGAGCAGGTGCTCCGCAACCTTGCGTCGAACGCCGCGAAGTACGGGACACCAGGGACCACCGTCACGATCGAGGCCGCCGAGGGGGACGGCGAGGTGATCGTCCGCGTCCTCGACCGGGGAATCGGCGTCGCGCCCGAGGAGGCCGGCAGGCTGTTCGAGCTGTTCTACCGGTCGCCGCAGTCGTCGCGGACGGCGTCGGGGGCCGGCATCGGCCTGTACGTCAGCCGCGGGCTGATCACGGCCATGGGCGGCCGGATCTGGGTGAAGCCGAGAGACGGCGGCGGGTCGGAGTTCGGCTTCACGCTGCCGCGGTATCGGGACGACGACGTCCCCGCGAACAGCTTCGTCCAATGAGGGATCGTCGACACCTGAGGTACGCTCGATCCCGTTGAGCTCGCGAGTGAGCAGCACCATCGACCGCGGAGGGCCGGGATGCGCGTATCGCCTCGAGAGCTGAAGGCCGTTCGGGCCGGGGGGCTCGTCACCCGCTACGCCGTCCTCGGGGATGCCGTCTTCGTCGTGGCCGACCTGCCGGACGCGGGGACCGCGGGTACCTCGGTCGAGGAACCCTGCCGTCTCGAGCACTGGGGCCTGGTCCTGCAGGGCGAGCTCACGCTCACCGGGCGACGGCGTCGCACCTTCGATGCCGGCACCGCGTTCTACATCGCGCCGGGACCCGTCCACCGCTTCCACGCCGACGCGCGGGCGGTGATCGCGGGCTTCGCGCCCGTCACCGAGCCGATCGACGAGTCACCCGAGACCTTCCGCGCCCGGGGCGTCGAGATCCTGCCCGGGGTCGGGGCGCCGCCCCCACGTCCGACCAACATGCGGATCGCGGGAGGCACGAGCCGGACGGTCGCGGGCGGCGAGATCGAGACCGAGTCGGCGGTGATGGGCGCGTGGCTGTTCACGCGGTCGACCTTCGGCCCGCAGAGCGGCTACGCCGAGTCGTGGTGCGACCTCACCCACTGGGGCTTCGTCCTCGACGGGAGCCTGGTCCTCCACTGGGAGGACGGCGAGCTCGAGCTGCTCGGGCCCGGCGACGCCTTCCACTGCCCGGGCGGGCCCCGCGGTCACCGGATCGAGGTCGCGGACGGCGCGACGATCGTGGACTACACCCCCGTGAGCCAGCTCGACGACCCCACGTTGCGGCGCGCCATGCGTGCGCTGCGCGCCTACCCGGGTCGCGTCGAGACGGATCCGGGGCTCCCCGGCCCGTCGATGCGGGCGAGCTCGATCGAGGACGGCGCCGCCGTCTCCTAGGCGGCGCGTCCCCGCTTGCGACCGCCAGCGTCGCAAGCCCGCTGCAAGCCGCGGCCGATCCGCGCACGACCGCGTGCAACCGCGCGTGCCCGATGCTTGCCGCCGGAGCTGTCGCTCCCTGAATGCCCGGAGGGCCAACCAGCATGAGCGGAACCACCCAGAGCGCCGAGCGTCGGACGAGCGAGGACGCGCGAGCCGCCGTCGACGACGCGCGCTCCGGCTTTGCCGACACCGTCGACGCCGTCCGATCCACGGCAGGCAGCGTCGGCGAGCGGCTTCCCGACGTCATCGAGACCGTCCGGGCGAGTGCCACCGAAGGCGCCCGCACCGTCCAGTCGTGGCCGGAGGCGACGCAGCGGCTCGCCGCCGCGTTCTCGCTCGGCCTGGGCGTCGGGCTGACCATCGCGGGGGCGCCGCGGCTGATCGTCGCCGCGTCGCTGGTGCCGGCCTTCGCGGTCGCGGCGACCGTCCTGGCGCGCGATCCCAAGCCCACCACCATCCGCTGACAACGAGGAGGCGCCTGCCATGCAGACACCGACGCTTCGAATGAACGGCACCGTCATCGACCCGGCCGAGGCGGTCAAGTCCGCCCGGGACCTCCAGGTCCCCGACGCGCGCGAGATCCTGCGTGGCCTGGACGCCGTGCCGGGTCGTGTCGACACGGCCATCGGCGCCGCCGGCGACTCGCTGCGCGAGGCCGGGGACCAGCTCCGCGGCACGATCCACGAGATGTCCGCGCCACGGCGCGACCGGCGCCTGCCGATCGCCTGGCCGTTGCTCGTCGGGCTGGCCGTCGGCGCGGCGATGATCGGGCTCGGGACCTGGTGGTTCCGCCGCTCGACCGCGACGCCGGCCTTCGAGGACGAGATCGCGAGCCTCGACCGCGAGGACCTCGAGCGGGCCGCGGGCGAGGGCATGGGCACGGCGCCCGGCGCCACCGACCATCTCGCCAGCCCCTCGAACGGCACCGAGCCCCTCGTCGGCGTGGGCCCCGGCACCGGCTACTGATCGTCGGACGCAGCGTGGGGCGTGGTCGTGGACGTGCCGGACGACATCCGGACGGAGGCGCTCGCCCGCGGGTTCGCGGGCGATCCCGACCGCGTGGCGCGGTTCGTCCGTGCGCTCCGCTCCGCGCTGCCGCCCGACACGGTGATCGCCCTGCGGGGCAGCGCCGTGGCGGGCAGCTCGTTCAAGACCGGGGAGCCGTTCGACGCCCACGGGCCGCACACGAGCGACCTCGACATCGTCCTGATCGGGGATCCCGTCGCGTCGTTCTGGGTCCCGGAGGCCCAGCTGCTCGGCGGCATCAACACCCTGCCGCTGTCCGACGACGCCGACTGGGTGGCCCCGGACCTCGATCGCGCTCGCCGTCGCGCGCAGGCCATCGCCCGCCGTCCGGTCAGCCTCCAGGCGATGGCGCACTGGTTCCTCGAGCTGCGCGCCAACGCACAGGGGCAGCCGTACATCGTCCTCAGCGAGGACACGTGACCCGGATCGTCACGTACAACATCCGGAAGGGGGGGCTGCGGCGCCGGCGGTTGATCGCCGACGTCCTGACCGCGATCGACGCCGACGTCGTCGTGCTCCAGGAGGCCACCGACCCTCGTGTGGTCCGCCTGCTGGCCGAGGCGACCGGCTGTCAGGCGATCATCGCCACCCCGGGCCGATCGGTGGCGGTCCTCAGCCGGACCAAGCCGGCCGGAGTGGCGTGGCATCGGATGGCCCGCGCCCGGAACTTCGCCGAGGTCACGCTGCCGCAGCTCGACCTGCGGATCCTGGCCGTCCACCTCGGCGCGGGGCTCTCCGGGCGACCCGAGCGGCGACGGCTGCGCCAGGTCGAGCGGGTGCTGGCGACCGCCTGCGCCGGTCCCGGCCCGGGTCGCACGATGATCATCGGCGACCTCAATGCGATCGCGCACGGGGAGCTGCCGAACCTCGCCGTCCTGCCCCGCCGCATCCGGATGCTCCTCCGCGTGGACGGGGGCATGGGGACGATCGTGATCGACCGCGTCCTGGCCGAAGGGTTCATCGACGCCTACCGGGCGGCGCACCCCGACGGCGGCGGATCGACGATGCCCGCGGTCGCCCCGACCGTGCGCCTCGACTACGTGATGGTCGGGCCCGACCTCGTGCCACTCGTCACGACGTGCGAGATCCCGGCCATCGATCCGGCCCTGCTGCGCCGGGCGTCCGACCACCTGCCGATCGTCGTGGACCTGGCGCTGACCGGCTGAGGCAGCGGCGCCAGAACCCGGGCGCCGACATGGAGCCGCAACGTCCGGCGCATGTCGCGGCATGGCGCCTGCAGTGGTGCGCCTTGGAGACTGCGCCCGTGTCCACCGAGCAAGCGGTCGCGGTCGCGCCGGCGACGATCGACGACCTCACCCACGCCCGCCCCGCCGATACGGCCGGGCCGGTCGCCGCGCTGCGCGGCGCCGGGCGCCGGTTCGACGACGTGGTCGCGCTCGAGGGCGTGGACCTCGAGATCCAGCCCGGCACCATCGTCGGCGTCATCGGCCCCAGTGGCGCGGGCAAGACGACGGCCATCCGGCTGCTGACCGGCGCCCTCCGGCCGACCGAGGGCGAGGCGAGGGTCCTGGGCGACGACCCGACGCGGCTGCGCACGGCCAAGCGCGCACGGATCGGGTTCATGCCCCAGCACACGACGCTGTACGACGACCTGACGGTCAAGGAGAACCTCGACTTCGTCGCGAGCCTCTACGGCCTGTTCCTGTTCGCCCGCCGGCGCCGGATCCGTGCCCTGCTCGAGTGGCTCGACCTCTCGGAGGCGTCGGGTCGCCGCGCCGGCAAGCTGTCGGGCGGCATGCGCCGCCGGCTGCAGCTCGCGTGCGCCCTCGTGCACGACCCCGATCTCGTCTTCCTCGATGAGCCCACGGCCGGGATCGACCCGCTGGTCCGCCAGGCCATCTGGCAGGAGCTGCACCGCCTTCGCGACGCGGGCCGGACGCTCGTGATCACCACGCAGTACGTGCCCGAGGCGGAGGAGTGCGACACCGTGGCCCTCATCGCCGACGGGCGGCTCGTCGCCTTCGCCCCACCCGAGACGCTCCGGCGCCAGGCGTTCGGCGGGCAGTTCCTGGAGGTCGAGACCTCGACCGAGGTCGACGTCGATCGGCTCCTGGCGTGTCCGGGCGTCGACGAGATCCGGCGCATCGCCGCCCGGCGCCTGCGGATCCTGAGCTCCGACCCGACGCTGACGGCGCCGGCGGTCGTCGCGGCGGTCGAGGCCCAGGGCGCGAGCGTGACCTCGATCCACGAGGCGCGGCCGTCGTTCGACGAGGTGTTCGCGCTGCTGGTCCGGTCTGCCGGGTCGACCGACGAGGGCGATGGCGCCGAAGCTGCCGATGCGAAGGAGCCAGACGACCCGGATCGAGCCGCCCGCCGCGCCGGACGACCGCCGGCGACGACCCCGCCGGCGACGGCGGCCGACAGCACGGCGGTCCAGGTCGGCACCGGCGCGCCGACGTCCCGGACCTCGAAGAGGTCGCGGCCCGATGAGCCTCCTCCGACGCCTCCTGCGGATCCTCGCGGTCGGCGGCAAGGAGATGGTCGAGATCGTGCGCCGGCCGACCGCGCTCGTCAGCGTGATCGCCGGACCCGTCCTGATCCTGGGCCTGTTCGGCCTCGGCTACCTCGGCCAGCCGCCCCTCCGGACGGAGGTCGTGATCCCGCCGGGCTCAGGGCTGTCCGACGACCCGACGGCGTACAGCACGCTCGCGGCCGACCGGGTGACGGTCGTCGGCGTCACCTCGGACGTCGAGGCGGGCCGGGCGGTCCTCCACGCGGGCGACGGCCGACATCCTCGTCATCGCCCCGGCCGACGCCCAGCAGCAGCTCGCGAAGGGCGACGCGGCGGTCATCGCCGTGGAGTACGACACGGTCAGCCCGTACCGGGCATTCGTCGCGCGGACCGCCGCCGACCAGATCGTCGCCGCGGTCAACAAGCCAGCTGATCGCGACCGGCGCGCAGCGCGTCGACCGACCTCGCGGCGCAGGCAGGCCAGTCGCTGCCGCCGAACCTCTCCCCGACCGTCATCGCGGCCCCGACGCGGCTCGAGGCCAGCAACGTCGCCCCGAGCCAGCCGAACATCGTCGCGTTCTACGGGATCATGGTCCTCGCGCTCATCGTGCAGCACACGGCGATCACGGTCAGCGCCCTGTCGATGCTCCACGACCGCCGGCGCGGGATGTTCGACCTGTTCCGCCTGTCGCCGGTCGCGAGCGGCGACCTGCTGGCCGGCAAGTACGCCGCGTTCACGCTGCTCGGCACGGTGGTGGCGATCGCGGTGCTCGCGCTGCTCGTGTTCGGCTTCGGCGTCCCGTTCCTGGCGGGCCCCGGCGTCGTCGTGGGTGCCGTGGCCCTGCTGGTGCTCGCGTCCATCGGCATCGGGATCGTCGTCGCGCTGATCTCCGACTCGGATCGGCAGGCCGTGCAGGTCGCGCTGCTCGTCCTCCTCGCGTCGGTCTTCTTCAGCGGGCTCGCGCTCGACCTCGACCAGTTCTCCGCCCCGGTCCGCGCGATCAGCTCGCTGCTGCCGGTCACCCAGGCGGGATCGCTCCTGCAGGACCTGATGCTGCGCGGATCGACGAACGACGCCTGGCGGGCGGTCGTGCTCAGCGCGATGGCGATCCTCCTGTTCCTCGGAGGGTGGCTGGTGCTGCGGCGCCAGCTGCATCGACCCGGATGAGCACGCCGAACCGCTCCGCGCCGCGGTCGTCACGTCCCTGCTACGCGCCGGCGGCTGCGGGAAAGGGCCGGGCAATGCGGGGCGTGGAGACTTGGAGCATGCCAGAGCACGTTCGGACGCCGGGTGCCATCGTCGTGGTCGCCGCCGAGGACGACCGGTACGACGGGGCGCTGCGCCGGGCGACCGAGCTCGCCGACAAGCGCCACGAGCCGCTGATCCTGTACGACTGGGACGCGCCGTCGCTGGTGTCGGACCCGCTGCCGACCTGGTGGTCGAGCGACGGCTGGGATCGTCGCTTCCCCGACCGGCTGGAGCCGGAGCAGCTCGACGAGGTGGGCCGGTCCGCGATCGCGAACCAGGTTCGCGACGTGCGCGAGGCCGGCGTGGACGCGTTCGGGTGGCTGCCGTCGGCGCACGGCCCGGGGTCGCTCGCCGAGTACGCCGCCGCGCAGGGCGCCTCGATGGTCGTGATCCCCCGCGACCTCACCGAGCTGCACGGGCTCGATGCGCTGATCAACGGCACCGAGCGGCCGGCCGACGAGGTCGCCGAGCGGGTCGCGGCCGCCGTCGTCATCGTCTAGGGCCGTCGACGAGGGGGATGCGCCTTGGCGCGGCTGCACCATACGTCTGACGCCGAGCCCGGGATCCGGCGCGTCCGCGCGGGTCGCGGGTTCAGCTACCGCGGCTCTGGACGGCAGCGGCGGTCCGGGCGGGGACCCGCGCCTGGATCGAGGGGCTGGCCATCCCGCCGGCCTGGCGCGACGTGTGGATCTCGCCCGATCCCGACGGTCACCTCCTCGCGACGGGCATCGACGCGCGCGGTCGCAAGCAATACCGGTATCACCCGGCGTACCGGCGGCGCCGGGACACGCGCAAGTACCAGCGGATCGCCGACTTCGGCGCGGCGCTGCCGCGGCTGCGCAAGCAGGTGGCCGCGGACCTGCGACGGCACGGCCTCCCGCGGGAGAAGGTCGTCGCCGCGGTCGTCGCCCTCCTCGACGAGACGTCCCTGCGGGTCGGCAACGAGCGATACGCGCGAGAGAACCGCTCCTACGGGCTGACGACCCTGCGCGCCCGGCACGCCGTGGCCGGCACGCAGTCGGTGCGGCTGCGGTTCAAGGGCAAGTCGGGCCGCCTGGTCGACGTCGGCCTCCGCGACCGCCGCCTCGCCTCGGTCGTCCGGCGCTGCCAGGACCTGCCCGGACAGCGGCTCTTCCAGTACGAGGACGCGGAGACCGGCGCCTGGGAGGCGGTCATGTCCGACGACGTCAACGACTACCTGCAGGCCGTGATCGGCGACGAGTTCACCGCCAAGGACTTCCGGACCTGGCACGGGACGCTGGCCGCGTTCGAGGCGCTGGCGCGCGCGGAGCGGCCGGCGGAGCCGCGGGGCCAGGCTGCCGCCATCGTCGCGGCGGTCGACGAGGTCGCGGACCGGCTGGGCAACACGCGAGCCGTCGCCCGCCAGGCCTACATCCACCCCGAGATCGACCGGGCCTTCGCCGCGGGCCGGATCCCGCAGCGCACCTTCGTCTCGCGATCCCGCTGGCGGCGGCCCGGCGAGACCGAGCTGCTGCGCGTCCTCGCGCGCCGGTCCTCGCCGCCGCGGGCCTGACGCCGCCGGGGCCCGCCGCGCGCCTGGTCGGACCGCCCACCTGCGAAGATGGGCGGGCTGTGCGCACGATCGACTGGGTCGACGGCGAGATCCGCCTGATCGACCAGACCCGCCTCCCTGACGACCTCGTCGTGCTGCGGATCACGGAGCTCGAACCGCTCATCGACGCCATCGAGCGGCTCGCCGTCCGCGGCGCACCCGCGCTCGGGGTCGCGGGCGCGATGGGCGTGGCCCTGCTCGCCGCGTCCGGTGCCGGCGACGGCGCACGGGTGACCGCCGGCGCCGCCCGCCTGCGGGCCGCCCGGCCGACCGCCGTGAACCTCGCCTGGGGCGTGGACCGGGCGCTCGCGCGGCTCGACGACGGTCCGGATGCCGTCCTCGCCGAGGCGCTGCTCGTCCGCGACGAGGACATCGCCGCGTGCGCGGCCATCGCCACGCGCGGCGCGGACCTGATCCGCGAGCTGGTCGCCCGGCCCCGGGTCCGCGCCATGACGATCTGCAACACCGGGGCGCTCGCGGCGGTCGAGCGCGGGACCGCCCTGGGCGTCATCGGCGAGCTGCACGCGCGGGGCGCCCTCGAGGAGGCGTTCCCGCTGGAGACCCGGCCGCTCCTCCAGGGCGCGCGGCTCACGGCCTGGGAGCTGGCCCGGATGGGCGCGCCGTTCCGCCTCGTCGTGGACGGTGCGGCCGCGTCCGTGCTCGCCCGCGGGGCCGTGGACGTGGTGCTGATCGGGGCGGACCGGATCGCGGCCAACGGCGACACCGCGAACAAGGTGGGCAGCCTGTCGCTCGCGATCGCCGCCCGGCATGCCGGCGTGCCGCTGCTCGTCGTCGCCCCCGAGACGACGGTCGACCTCGACACGCCGTCGGGCGACGCGATCCCGATCGAGGAACGGGCGGACGAGGAGGTCACGACGTTCCGTGGCGTTCGCACGGCACCCGCCGGGACGCGCGCGCTGAACCCGGCCTTCGACGTGACGCCGTCGAGCCTGATCACGGCGATCGTGACGGACCGCCGCTGCATCCGGGTCGACCGCGGCGAGACCCCGCGCGACGGGTCGGACGCCCGCTGACCCCGTCGGGCGCGGCGCCGCCTCCGCACGAGGCGACGCGCCGCCCGGACGATGACACGCCGTTGCAACGACACGGGCCTGCGCGGTTGCGCCGCAGCGGATCCCCGGTCCCTACGGTTCGGCGTGGGGAATGCCGGTCCGGGGCCGGCCCAGATCGCAGCGTCAGGCGATGAGAGGGTGAGCAATGGATGAGCGGGATGTCGTCGTATGGGTCGACCGCGGGGCACTCGACATGGAGACGGTGGTCGGGCGTGCGCTGGAGCTCCGGACACAACCCGAAGCGGGCGCCGCGATCGGCCACCTCATCGATGCCGGTTGTCGCGTGGTCCTGCTGGGCGGCAACGGGTCTGCCGACGCGGACGGCGCGCTATACGCCGGCATCGAGCTGGCCGATGCGCTCCCCGAGGACGCGGGCGGCTGGCTCGTGACGGCCGACGAGGCGCGCTGCGGCGAGGCGCGCGGCCATCGCCGGCTGCGCACGATCCTGGTCGGGCCGTCGACGCCCGACCGCGGCCTCGCCCACCGGCCCTACGATCGCGAGGCCCGCGACCTGCTCGACGCCGCCCTCGTCATCCTCGCGTCGGATGCCATGCCGGAGCCTGCCATGACCGCCGCCGGCTGAGCGGCGTGGGGACGACGGAGCCCGTCGACGACGGTGACCCGGCCGCGTGGCAGTACCATCGCGGCACGATGGAGCCAGGTCGGGTGCCCGTCACGCGCCGGCTGGCCGCCGGTCTCGGATCCGCGCTCGCGTCGGTGACGAACGCCCCGTCGCACGCGATCCGGCGGACGCCGCTGCGTGAGCGCGACCGTGGCCTCGCGGCGCGCCGCCTCGAGGCGCTCCAGGCGCTCGCCACGGAGCTCGCCGGCGCCCTGACCACGGCCCAGATCACGGACCTGCTGATGTCCCGCGGCATCGCCGCGCTCCGTGCCGACGGATCGGCCGTGTTCCTCATCGACCCCGGCGACGCCGGGCTCACGGCGATCGGGTGGCGTGGCCATTCCGATGCCCGCGCCCGCACGATGGGGCACCTCCCGCTGGACGTGCCGCTCCCGGCGACCGACGTCGCGCGAACCGGCGAGCCCGTGTTCATCGAGGATCCGCACGCCTACGTGCACCGATACGGCGCCACGTTCCGAAAGATGGGCGTGGCCCCGCAGCTCCGCGCGATCGCGGCGGTGCCGCTGGAGGTCGACGGCCACCGGTTCGGCGTCCTCGCGTTCAACTGGAACCACCCCCACCCGATCGCGCCGGACCGCCAGGCGTTCATCGCCGCGATCGCGCGGCTCGGCGCCAGCGCGATGGAGCGCGGCCGGCTGTTCGACGCCGAGCGCGCGGCCCTGCACCGTGCCGAGGACGCCCAGCGGCGGCTCGACCTGCTGTCCGAGGCGGCGCGCGTGCTCGGGATGTCGCTCGACTACGAGGAGATCCTCGGGCGGCTGGCGGGCATCGCGCTCCCCATGCTGGGCGACGTGTGCATCGTCGACGTGCTGGCGGGCGACGGCGCGAGACGCCACGTGGGCACCGCCGACCCGGCCCTCGGCGACACGACCGACCTCATCGAGAGCGGCGTGTCCGACCAGCGTCGGCGAGACGCCGGTCGGCCGGGTCGTGCGCGAGGGGACGTCCGGCATCTTCGCCGTGAACCCCGGCACGGTCGCCGCCGACCGGTTCGGGATGCGCTGGGGGCTCGGCGTGCCGATCCGGGTGCTCGACCGGACGACCGGCGCCATCGTCTTCCTGCGCCGCGCGGACCGGCCCTACGACGCCGACGACGTGGCCGTCGCCGAGGAGCTCGGGGATCGCGCCGGACGGGCGCTCGACAACGCCCGTCTCCACGGGGAGGTGGCGCGGCTCGCCGATCACGAGCAACGGCACGCGGCCGAGCTCGAGGCCGCCATCGGCGCGCTCGGCGAGGGGATCCTCGTCACGGACCCGGACGGGTCGATCCGCATCGCCAACGACGCGGCGCTCCGGCTGCTGGGCGGGCCCGCCTCGACGCTCGAGGAGATCCTCGACCGCCTGATCGACTCGGACGACCGGCGCCCCAGGACGCTCGACCGCGGGCCCGCGGAGTACCGGCTCATCGGCCGGTCGACCGCGTGGATCGAGGTGACGTCGTATCCCGTCGCCCAGGCCGCCGGCGTCCCGTCGCCGTCGACCGTCGTCGTGTGCCGCGACGTGACCGCGTTCCGGCAGGGCCAGGCGCTGCGGGAGGCGTTCCTCGGGCTCCTGTCACACGAGCTGCGGACGCCCGTGACCACGATCTACGGCGGCGCCGCGGTGCTCGCGAAGCCCGGCAAGGCCCTCGACCCCGCGATGGCCGGCGAGATCCTGGCCGACATCGCCAGCGAGTCCGACCGCCTCTACCGGCTGGTCGAGGACCTGCTGGTGCTCGCGCGATTCGACGAGGGCTTCGAGCTCGGCGAGGAGCCGGCGCTGCTCCAGCACCTCGTGCCCGCGGTCGTCGACCAGGAGCGCGGGCGATGGCCGCTGGTCAACTTCGAGGTCCAGGTCGCGCCCAACCTTCCCGCGGTGAGCGGCGACGAGACCAGCATCACCCAGATCCTGCGCAACCTGCTGTCGAACGCCGCGAAGTACAGCGGCGGGACCGCGGTCGTGACCGCCGTGGTCGAGCCCGACCCGGACGGGGTCGCGGTCCGGGTGCGCGACCAGGGGCCGGGCATCGACCCGCTCGAGGCCGAGGCGATCTTCGACCCGTTCTTCCGCTCGCCCTCGACCGCCAAGATGGCCGGCGGCGCGGGCATCGGGCTGTACGTGTCGCGGCGCCTGGTCGGCGCGATGAACGGACGCATCTGGGCCGCGCCGAGACCGGGCGGCGGGAGCGAGTTCTCGTTCGTCCTGCCGCCCTACCGCGCCGACGAGGACGACTGAGCGCGATCCCGGGCGAGGTCGCCGCGGCCTCGCGTCGCGTTCAGACCGATCCGTTCCTTGCCTCGTCCTCGCGCTTCGTGCCGGCGCCGGGCCCGCTCTCGATCTCCGGCAGCTGACCGAGGTCCGCGCCCGTATCCGGGTCGTCGCTCGGCTCCTTGAGCCTGGCGTGGCCGATCTCGCCCTCGATGACGTCGCTCGAATCGCGGACCTCGGGCTCGGCCGGCCGCTCCTGATCGCGTTGCTCGCTCATCGTTCGCACTCCTGCTCGTGACATGACTGAGCCCGGTCGCCGTGTGTTTGACCTGCGACCGGGCTCCAGAGGTCCACGCTCGACGCCCGAGGGATCCATCGACGCAGCCAACGCGAATGTAGGAGCCGGCACTCTCGGCGATAGCGTGATCCGCCCGAAAAACGTTGCAGATGTCTCGCGAGGATGGCGCCGCGTGCAGCCGGCCGGTGAAAGCCGACTGCAACGCCCCGGCGCGGTTCGTACGGCGTCGATGTCCGGCGACCCCTCCTACGGTGCCCTCCTACTCCCCTGCCCGTCCTGGCGACCGCCGTCACGGCGGGTCGAAGCGAGGAACCGTGATGAAGCGAGTGCTCCTGATCCTGACGTTCGCCGCGGCCGGCGTGGTCGCCGCGTGCGGCGGCTCCACCTCCAGCCCGTCGACGGCCCCGGGCGTCGACCAGCCGTCCATCGACACCTCCTCGGCCGCGCCGAGCGACGAGTCGTCGGCCGCGCCGTCTGACGAGGCGTCGCCGAGCTCCTGAGCGGAGCACGAGCGGCCAGGACCGGGGGCCATCAAGGAGATTCCATGACCTACGAGGAACAGCGAACGACGGTGGTCCGTGACGCGGACCCGGTCGCCGCGACCCCGACTCCGGTCCCATCCAGCCGCTACATGGATGAGACCCGCATCACGCGCGAGCGCCCGCCGAGCGGCTCGACGCTCGCGTCGCGGGTCGTCATCCTGGTCTTCGGCCTGATCCAGATCGTGATCGCGCTTCGGATCGTGCTGCTGCTGGTCGACGCGCGCGAGGGCAACGCCCTGGTGCGGGCGATTCTCGACATCAGCCAGGTCTTCGTCGCGCCGTTCGAAGGCATCCTGCGCACGAACGCGCTGACCGCCGGCGGGTCCGTCCTCGACGTGGCCGCCGTCCTGGCGCTGATCGGCTGGACCCTGCTCGAGATGGTGGTCCTTGCCGTCGTGCGGATCGCACGACCGGGCGAGGCCGTCTGAAGCCGCTCCCCGATCGGACCGCAGCCATTCTGATATGCCGATGTAACGTCGGCGCAATGTGTCAGCCGGGTGGCCTTCTCGCGCCACCCGTCATGATGCGCCGGTGATCGTCCCGGCCCGGGCGCACGTCGTGCGGGTCTCGCCGGTCACCCATCGGGAGACATGTGCATGGCATCACAGCCGCTGGTCCTCGTCGCCGACGACGAACCCAGGATCACCAAGCTCGTCGCGATCTCCCTGTCGGAGGACGGGTTCCGCGTGATCACGGCCGCCAACGGCGAGGAAGCCCTGCGGAAGGCCGAGGAGTACCGCCCCGACGTGGTGCTGCTCGACATCGTGATGCCCGACATCGACGGGATCGAGGTCATGGGCCAGCTCCGCGAGGGCCGCGCCGTCCCGGTGATCCTGCTCACCGCGAAGGGCTCGACCGCCGACAAGGCGAAGGGCCTCGACCTCGGCGCCGACGACTACATCGCCAAGCCCTTCCACCCCGACGAGCTGGCTGCGCGCATCCGAGCGGTCCTGCGGCGGAGCACGGGCGCCTCGTCGCCGGCCGGGATCGTCCGGTTCGACGACGTCGAGATCGACCTCGAGCGGCGCATGGTCATGCGCAACGGCGAGCTCGTCCAGCTCTCCCGCACCGAGTGGCTGCTCCTGCAGCACCTGGCCGCGAACGCCGGCAAGGTCGTGCTCCACACCGAGCTCCTGACCAAGGTCTGGGGCCCGGAGTACCGCGACGACCTCCAGTACCTCCGCGTGTGGGTCAGCCGCGTGCGCCGCAAGCTCGGGGCGAGCCCCGGCGAGCCCGGCCGGATCAAGACGTTCCAGGGCATCGGCTACCTCCTGGACGTCGACGCTCCCGACGCCGCGCCGACGACGCCCACGCCGAGCACGCCGCCCGACGCCCTGGCCGGCAGCGCGGGGAGCACGGGCATCGAGGCCGCCGGGATCTAGTCCGGGCGCACTCGCCGCTCTCGTTCGCCTCGCGCTCCGCGGCCGTTCCTGCCAAAACCTCTGCTGGTGACTGCTCGTCACCGCGAGTGGCGCTCGGCGCCAGCCGGCAACGCAACTTCATGCAGCCGGGCGATTGCCGCGAGCGCCACGTATCCAGACACCGCGCATCTCCATGCACGTGCGGCCTGGATCGGCCCGCCGACGCTGACGAACAGTCACCAGACGCGGAATTGGCGGAAACGCCTCGAGAGGGACGGCGAGGGGCGCTTGACGGTCGTCCCCTTCGCTTCGTACCATCCGCGACAACCGAATAGCGCTATCAAGAGTGGCGGAGGGACCGGCCCGTTGAAGCCACGACAACCTACCGGCGCAGAGCCGGCAAGGTGCCAATTCCGGGCAGGTCCTCCTGCGAGATAGGGCGAACCCCCAAGGGACCCTTCCTCGTGAAGGGTCTTCTCGTTTTCCGGTCCTCCCGCGTCGCCTTCCCGGAAAGGACCGGTCCGTCATGGCCATCGACGCTCCCGCGCCGTCCCGCATCCGCGGCCTCGTCTGTCGCAACTGCGGCACCCCCGAGGCCCTCGGCCCCAACTACGTCTGTGCCGCCTGCTTCGGCCCGCTCGAGGTCGCGTACGACCTCGACGAGGTGCGCCGGCAGGTCACCCCGGCCGCGATCGCGACCCGGCGGCCCGGGATCTGGCGCTACCTCGAGCTCCTCCCGCTCGACGCCGCCCCGGAGCGCGGCCTGAAGGTCGGCAGCACGCCGCTCATCGGCGCGTCGCGGCTCGGCGCCTCGATCGGCATCGAGGGCCTCCTGATCAAGGACGACACCCGCAACCCGACGCTCTCGTTCAAGGACCGCGCCGTCGCCATCGCGGCCGCCCGCCTCGCGGGCTTCGGCCTCGAGGCGCTGGGCTGCGCGAGCACCGGCAACCTCGCCGGCGCGACGGCCGCGGCCGCGGCCGCCATCGGCGTCCCGGCGTTCGTGTTCGTCCCCGCCGACCTCGAGCCCGCCAAGATCGAGCACGCCCTCGCGTACGGCGCGACGGTCGTCCGCGTCGACGGCACGTACGACGACGTCAACCGCCTGTGCCTCGAGGTCGCCGACGAGCTGCCGTGGGGCCTCGTCAACGTCAACCTCCGCCCGTTCTACGCCGAGGGCAGCAAGACCCTCGGCTACGAGATCGCCGAGGACCTGGGCTGGCGCCTGCCCGACGTGATCGTGGCGCCGATCGCCTCCGGCGCGATGATCACCCGCCTGGCCCGCAGCTTCGAGGAGCTGGTCGAGCTCGGCTGGGTCGCCCCGAAGGAGGTCCGCTTCGTCGGCGGCCAGGCCGCGGGCTGCTCCCCCGTCGCGACCGCGTTCAAGGCCGGGCGCTCGGACATCGAGCCCGTGCGGACACCCGACACCATCGTCCGCTCGCTCGCCATCGGCAACCCGGCCGACGGGCGCTACGCGGTGGAGCTCGCACGGGCCTCCGGCGGCTCGATCGAGGCGGTGACCGACGAGGAGACCGCCGACGCCATCCGCCGGACCGCGGCGCTCGAGGGCGTCTACACCGAGACCGCGGGCGGCGTGACGATCGCGGCGGCCGAGGCCGCCCGGCGCAGCGGCACGATCCGCGACGGCGACGAGGTGGTGGCCCTGCTCACGGGCAACGGCCTCAAGACGCCGGACGCCGTCCGCTTCGGCGTCGAGCGACAGCCCGCCGAGCCCGGGCGGCCGGGCCTCACGCCGGTGATCCCCGCGCGGTTCAGCGCATTCGAAGACTGGCTGTCGGCATGAGCCAGGTGCGCATCCCGCCGGTCCTGCGCACGTCGGCCGGCGGCCAGAAGCTCGTCGAGGTCGAGGGCGCGACCGTCGGCGAGGCGCTGGGCGCCCTCGTCGCCGCGTACCCGGACCTCGGCCCGCGCCTGCTCGACGAGACCGGCGGCATCAACCGCTTCGTGAACGTCTTCGTGAACGAGACCGACGTCCGGCACCTGCAGGACCTCGCGACCCCGGTCAGCCCGACGGATACGGTGCTGCTGCTGCCCGCGATGGCGGGGGGCTGACCTCCGCAACGGGGAACAGCGCCGCGAGCGCGTCCGCGGTCAGGGACCGCGTGTCCGCGACCAGCCAGTCCGCGTCCGGGAGGTCGTGGCCGACGCCGACGGCGACCATGCGCGCCGCCTTGATCGCGAGGACCCCGGCCCGCGCGTCCTCGATCCCCACGCAGTCCTCGAACCGGACGCCGAGCCGCTCCGCCGCCACCAGGAAGATCTCCGGGTCCGGCTTGCCCTTGACGAGCGTCGCCGGGTCGACGATGGCGTCCACGGCCTCCTCGATGCCCAGGTGCCGCACGACGTCGTAGACGTTCTGGCTCATCGACGCGATCGCGGTCCGGACGCCCCGTGCCCGCAGCTCGGCGAGCAGGTCGGCGATCCCCGGCAGGAGGTCGTCCGGCGTGATCTGGTCGATGAGCTCCCGGAAGTAGGCGTTCTTGCGGTCCGCGAGGCGGACCTTGTCGGGCAGGCTCGCGGTCTGGCCCGCGTTCTCGAGGATGATGTCGAGGCTCTCCATGCGGCTGACGCCCTTGAGCCGCTCGTTGAGCTCGCGGTCGAACGGCAGCGACACCTCCGCCGCGAGGCGCTGCCAGGCCTGGTAGTGGTGCTCGGCGGTGTCGGTGATGACGCCGTCGAGGTCGAAGATCACGGCCCGGAGCGCCGGGTCGAGGCCGATCTCGACCGGCGCGCCGGGACGCACCGACACCGGCTGCCCGAAGTGGCGGATGTCGAGCCCGTCGCCCGACTCGGCCTCGTAGCGGACGGCGTGGCGGGTGATCGTGACGGCGAGCGTCGTGCCGCCGACGAGGAGCCGGAACGCCAGGCGGTCCCACGCCTCGGCAGCCGGGGCGAGAACGCGATCGCGCCGTCGTCGTCGCGCAGGCCGGCGAACCCGTAGACCAGCGACACCCACGAGCCCGCCATCGCCGCCACGTGGACGCCGTGCGAGACGTTGCCGTTGATGTCGTCGAGGTCCATGCGCGCCGTCTGCATGAAGTAGCGGTAGGCCGCGTCGGCGTACCCGAGCTCGGCCGCCGCCACGCTCTGGATCGGCGGGGAGAGTGACGAGTCGCCCGTCGTGAGCGGGTCGTAGTAGTCGAAGTTGCGCTTCTTCTCGGCGGTCGTGAACTCGCTCGACAGCAGCACCTGCGCGAGCACGACGTCCGACTGCTTGAGCACCTGGTGGCGGTAGATCACCAGCGGGTGGTAGTGCAGGAGCAGCGGGTAGTCGGACTCGGGCGTCGTCGCGAACGGCCACGGCGCCCGGTCGAGGAACGAGTCGTCCTGGGCGTGGACGCCGAGGGCCGCATCGCGCGGGATCCGCATGGCGTCGGCGGCGCGCCGCCACGCCTCCACCTCGGCCGGCACGAGGCCGATCCGGGCCGCGAGCTGGCCGTAGACCTCGGGCGCCTCCGCCGCGAGCTCGCCGCTCAGGCGCGCCGCGAACCGGAGGTGGGCCTGCGCCATCAGGTTCGTGTAGCCGTTGTTGTTGACGAGCGCCGTGTACTCGTCCGGCCCGGTGACCTCGTTGATGCAGAACGCGCCGTCGCGAGCCGGGATGTAGTCGCCGAGGTCGGCCCACAGCCGCGCCGTCTCGAACACCACCTCGGCGCCACCGTCGGCGAGCAGCGTCCGGTCGCCCGTCGCGGCCACGTACTTCCCGATCGCGTACGCGATGTCGGCGTTGATGTGGTACTGCGCCGTGCCGGCGGGGAAGTACGCGGACGCCTCCTCGCCGCCGATCGTGCGCCACGGGAACAGGGCGCCCGCCTGGCTCATCTCGGCCGCGCGGGCGCGCGCCTTGTCGAGGATCCCGCATCGGTACTGCAGCAGCGCCCGCGCGATCGCCGGCTGGGTGTAGGCGAAGAACGGGAGGGCGAAGATCTCGGTGTCCCAGAAGTAGTGGCCCTCGTAGCCCTCGCCCGAGAGGCCCTTGGCCGCGAGGCTGGTCCGGCCGTCCCGGCCCGCCGACTGGAACAGGCTGAACAGGTTGAACCGGACGCCCTGCTGGAGCGCGCCGTCCCCGTCGATCTCGACGTCGGACGTGCCCCAGAACCGGTCCAGGACCGCGCGCTGCTCGTCGACGAGCGCCTCGAACCCGGCGTCGCGCGCGGCGTCGAGCTCGGCGCGAGCCCGCTCGACCAGCGCCTCCTCGGGGTGGTCGAGCGAGGTGCAGTAGGCGAGCAGCTTGGTCACCGTGAGCGTGGCGCCGGCGGGGACGTCGGCCGCGATGACGACCATGACCCCGTCCTCGTCGTCGGTCGCCGTGATCGTGGGTGCCGCCCCGCCGTCGACGTGCACGAGGTGGTCGGCGGCGGCCGCGATCGCCAGGTGGGTCACGCGCGTCCGCTGCACGACCGCCCCCCAGCCGCCGTCCGACTCGTGGTGGACGGTCAGCAGCGCGCCCTCGGGCGGGAGGTGCGCGCCCACGCGCGGGTCCGCGGACGCCTCCTGGTTGCGCACCCGCGCGTTGATCGCCGACTCGACCCGGAGCGTCGCGCTCGAGCCGTCCGTCACCCGAGCCGCGAGCTCGATCGCCGCGATCTCCGGCCGCGCGAGCGACACGAGGCGACGCGTCGTGACCTCGACCGATGTCCCGGCGGGCGACCGCCAGCGGACCGTGCGCGTCAGGACCCCGGTCCGCAGGTCGAGCGAACGCTCGCAGGCCTCGACGGTCCCGGTCGAGAGGTCCAGCGGCTCGTCGCCGACGATCAGCTGCAGCCGCTTCCCGTCGGCGACGTTGAGCAGCACCTGGTGGTTGCGCGCGAAGCCGAAGGCGGCCTCGCCGTACGCGATCGGCGCCTCCTCGTAGAAGCCGTTCACGTACGTCCCGTGCACGACGTTGCCGGCCGACTCCTCGAGGTTGCCGCGCATGCCGAGGTGCCCGTTGGCCAGCGAGAAGATCGTCTCGTTGCGGGCGGCCTGCGACGGGTCGAGCTCCAGCTCGCGGATCCGCCATGGATCGACGGGATAGAACGGTCGATCAGCCAACATCGATCTCGCGCTCCGTGATGACCTGGACGGACCCGCCGACGATACCGCGCGCGAAGTGGCGCCGGAGCATCATGCGCGGCACGCTACCTTCTTGACGATCCGTCGCCGATCGCCACGCCAGCAGGAGGAGCCGCCGATGACCAGCCCCGACCCGGTGAGCGAGTCGGCCGCCTACCAGCGCCTGCTGCTGGACCTCCTGGGCGGCGACGACCCCGCGGTCGTCCAGGCGGCCACGCCGGACGCGCTCCGGGCGCTGGTCGCGGAGGCCGGCCCGCATCTTCGCACCCGCCCCGAGCCGAAGGAGTGGTCGGTGCTGGAGGTGATCGGCCATCACGTCGACGGAGAGGTGGTCGTCAGCGGCCGCTACCGCTGGATCCTCGCCCACGACACGCCCGACATCGCGGGCTACGACCAGGACCTGTGGGTCGACCGCCTCCACCACGGCGAGGACGATCCCGAGGTGCTGTTGCGGGTGTTCGACGCCCTGCGCGCGGCCAACCTCGACCTGTGGCGCCGCACGCCGGTCGAGGACCGGGCGCGCTTCGGCGTCCACTCGGAACGGGGGCCCGGAGAGCTACGAGCTGACGTTCCAGCTCGCCGCCGGCCACGACCGCTTCCACCTCGACCAGGCGACGGCGGTCGCTGGCGGCGGTCCGCGAGGCGGCGGGCTAGCCAGCGGTCAGGCGGCGCCCACCCGCTCCCAGGTCTCGACCCGCCACAGCCAGCCGTGCCGGGCGGCGAGCGGCGCGAAGCCGGCGCCGCGCAGGAGGCCCTCGATGGTCTCGCGGCGATGGACGCGGAACTTGAAGCCGGCCGTCCCGCGGAAGAAGAGCGGGTTGCTCAGCTTCGCCCCGACCCGGACCCACCAGTTGTCGCGCGGATAGACGAGGCCGATGCGGCGCGACGCGAGCGCGGTCGCGACGCCCAGCAGGCCCGAGACGTCGGCGGAGCAGCAGATGACGCGGTCGAGCGCGACGAGATCCGCCGCCGGGAGCGTCGGGCCGACCAGGACGGCGTCGCCGAGGACGTGCTCGACGCGGTCGGCGAACCCGAGCCGCTCGGCCTCGGCCGTCGCGGCGGCGAGGTAGGCGCTGGACCCGTCGAGGTCGACCGCGTGCGCCGCTCCTCGCTCGAGCAGCCCGAGGTGGACCGCGCCGATGCCCGCGCCGATGTCGATGACCGACGACTCCGTCGAGCGCCACGCCCGACGCGAGCTCCTCGATGAGCTCGCGCGACGCCCAGGACGGGCCGTCGCGCCGGAACGCCTCGGCGTCGTCCTTGGCGACGTTCTCGTCGAAGACCGCCTCGCACGAGGGGATGCCGTTGCCGCAGCAGTCGCTCACGCGGCGAGTATCCCATCCCGATCGGTGCGTCGCTCAGGCGGTGTCGCCGGCCTCGCCCGGTTCCTGGTCGACGCCGGCGGGCACCAGCTCGTCGGGTGCGATGACGACCTCGACCGGCACGGCGACGCTGCGGCGGAGCTTGGACGGGACGTCCTGGCCGAGCCAGCGGGACACGCGCACCGGCAGGGTCGAGAGGATGATCTCGTCGACCTCGTGGGTGCGCAGGGCGTCGTGGACCGCGTCGACCGGGTCCTTGCTGCCGACCTCACCGGTGGCCGCGACGCCCATGCCGCGGAGCCGCGCGAGCACGTCGTCCAGCCGCAGCTGCGCGGCGGACTCGGCCTCGTCCTCGTCCCAGGTCAGGCCGTGCGGGATCGGCGTCCGCGGGACCACGACGTGGAAGGTGGCCTCGCCGGCGGCGATTCGTCTCGCGACCTCGGCGGCGAGGGTGGGGCTGGCCAGCGTCCGGTTGGCCACGATCAGATACGCGCGCATGGCAACCTCCTTGCGCTGGCGTTCATCGACCTATGCCCACGGTACGCCCGGCGGACAAGACCGGTTCGCGGGACCGGATCCGGAGCACGGCCCGTCAGGGCGCGGGCTGGTCTCCCGCCGACGCGTCCGGGCCGCCGGCGGCCGGGTCCGGCGTCGGGGTCGGGTCGGGTGCCGGCGTCGCGGGCTCGGGCGTGGGTGTCTCGGTCGGCGCCGGGGCCTTGCGTCGGCGCGGTGGTCGGTTCAGGAGTCGGCGTCTCGGTCGGGGCCGGCGTCGGCGCCTCGGTCGGCGACGGGATCGCGCCGGCCTGCGCCGCGGGCGTCGGCGGCGGGTCCTGCGACGCCGTCGGGTCGGGCGTCGGCGTCGGGTTCGGGTCGGGCGACGGGCTCGGCGTCGGGTCGATCGCCGGCAGGCCGGCGCGGATCGGCCGGATGATCACCCAGCGGTGGTACCACTCCGACGGCCCACGCGCGGGCGACACCGAGCTGCGGAGCGTGCCGGCCGTCCACGGGTCGTCGAACGGGCTGTCGGTCTCGCGGTAGGCCTGGAACCGGGTCCGGAGCGGGCCGGACCGGAGCGCCTTGAGGCTGATCCTGCGGTTGACCGTGCGGTTCTGGCGCAGCGGATCGGTCAGGTAGACCGCCTGCACGGTGAACGCGTCGGACACGCGGGGATCGGCACCGGTCACGACGTAGCCGGTCATCACCTGCGCGTGGCCGCCGGCCCAGCCGAGGATGCCGACCGGCATCGAGTAGCGCGCGATCGACTTGACCGCCGCCCGGACGGCGCCGCCGAAGGTCCGGTACTCCCGGTCGTCGTAGACGCGCTTCGCCGGATCGGTCATCGCGTCCGCGCCCCAGCCGAACGCGTTGACCGCGTTCCGCCAGCCGTGCGGGTCGGAGCCATGGGATGCCGAGCGCAGCGTGTCGTTCGCCCGCTCGAAGGCCAGGATCGAGAGCATGTCCTGCCGGTTCGCCGGATCCGGGTCGAGCTTCACCCGGCTGGGCGTCCACGCGAAGCCGTCGCCCCCGGTGCCGCGCGCCGCGATCGTGTTGAGCATGATCATGGCGGCGGCCGCGGTGCAGGCGTTCGCGTACGGGTCCTGGTAGAGGAAGGCGCTCGCGACGTAGAGGTTCCGCGACCAGGTCGTCGCGGCGCTGGCGGCGCCGGGCGCCACGAGCCCGGCAACGAGGAGGGCGCCCAGCACCGGGCCGATCGAGCGCCGCACGGCGCGCCGGACGAGCGGCCGCGGGCGGCCGCCCCATCGGGTCCGCGTCGGTGGACGGTCGAGCACGAGCGGCGTCATCGGCCTCCGCAGTTCGACGGCCGGGCTGGGCTCCCGGTCCCGTCCACCGACCATACGCGCCGGCCGCAACCCGTCCATGGGAGTCATGGGCCAGAACGGGCACCCGATCGAGGCGGTGCGCCGGCGCCACACCCGCGACCGCGCGCGCTCCGCGACGGCCCGCCGGGTACCATGCAGGCCCAGGTCAGCGCAGGAGAACCAGCGTGCCGGAGGCCCACGTCGTCAGCGTCTCCGGGCCGCGCCCCGTCGCGTCCCTCGGGATCGTCGACGCGCACGACCACCTGTTCCTCGACTCCCCCGCCATGCCCGGCCTCGCGTTCAGCGACACGGACCGGTCGATCGAGGAGGCGCGCGAGGGCCAGGCCAGCGGGATCGCGACGATCGTCGAGATGACGCCGATCGGGCTCGGCCGCCGGCCGGACGGCATGCGCGCGGTCGCCGACGCCACCGGGCTCATCGTCATCGCCGCGTCCGGCTACCACCGCGACGCCCACTACCCCGATGGCCACTGGGTCCACGACGCGACGGTCGAGACGCTCGCCGACCGGATCGTGATCGACCTCACCGAGGGCATGCACCCGTCCGACTGGAGCGACCCCGGGCTGCCGCTCGACGAGGCACGCGCCGGCGCCATCAAGGGCGGCGCCTCGTACCACCGGATCACCCGCAGCGAGCACAAGCGCCTCGAGGCCATCGGGGGAGCCGCCGTCCGGACGGGCGCCGCGGTCCTCGTCCACACGGAGATCGGCACGGCGGGCCACGACGTCGTCGACCTCCTCGAGTCGACGGGCCTCACGACGGACCGGATCGCGCTCGCCCACATGGACCGCAACCCGGACCACGAGCTCCACGCCGAGATCGCCGCCCGGGGCGTCACGCTCGAGTACGACACGATCGGGCGCATCAAGTACCGCCCGGACAGCATCCTGCTCGACCTGATCGAGGCCATGGTCACCAACGACTGGACCGACCGGATGGTGCTCGGCCTGGACCTCGGCTCGCGCGACTACCTGCGCGCCTACGAGGGCGGGCCCGGCATGCGCTACCTGATGCGGACGTTCGTCCCGCGCCTGCGGGCACGGGTCGGCGGCAAGGTCGTCGACCGGCTGCTCGTCCAGAACCCGGCGCGCCTGTACGCGATCGCGGGGTCCGGGCGTTGAGCGACCGGTACGACGTCGTCGTCGTGGGCTCCGGGTCGGCCGGCTCGTCGGCGGCGATCACGGCCGCGCGTCACGGCGCGCGGACGCTGCTCCTCGACCGGCTGGCGTTCATGGGCGGCACCTCGACCGCGGTGCTCGACACGTTCTACGCGTTCTACACGCCCGGCACGAACCCCCGTCGCGTGGTCGGCGGCCTGGGCTGGGAGGTGGCCTCGCGGCTGACCGCCGACGGCGTGGCGTTCGAGCGGCCGAACACCTACGGCGCGGGCACGGGCGTGACCTACGACGCCGAGGCGCTCAAGGTCCTCTGGGAGCACCTCGCGGAGGACGCGGGCGTCGAGCTCCTGCTGCACACCTGGGCGACGGGCGTGCGGCTCGACGACGGACGGCGAGTGGCGGCGGTGCGGCTGTGGAACAAGGGCGGCGAGCGATGGGTCGAGGCGGACGCGTTCGTCGACGCGTCCGGTGACGCGGACGTCGCCGCGATGGCCGGCGCCTCGTACGACGACGCGACGACGACCCCCGGCGGCGTCCAGTCGCTCTCGACGCTGTTCAAGCTCGCCAACGTGGACGTCGATCGCGGCGTCCGCGGTCCCCAAGGCCGAGCTGTGGGCACGGATGCGGGACGCGGTCGAGGACGGCGGCTACCGGCTCCCGCGCGTCGAGGGCTCGTGGCACCGGACGCCGTACGACGGGCGTGGTCCTGATCCACATGACCCGGATCCCCAACGTCGACGCGACCGACCCGGTGCAGCTCACCCGGGCCGAGGTCGAGGGCCGGCGGCAGGTCCAGGAGTACCACCGCTTCCTGCGCGACCGCGTGCCCGGCTTCGAGCGGTCCGTGGTCGTCGCCACGTCGCCCGCGATCGGGGTCCGCGAGAGCCGCCGGGTCCACGGCGACCAGCTCCTGACCCGGGACGACGTCCTCGGCGGCCGCCGGTTCGACGACGAGATCGCGCTGTGCGGCGCCCCGATCGAGGACCACGGGCCGGGCGGCGACACGGCGTGGCAGTACGTCGGCGAGTCCGGGGTCTACGGCATCCCGTACGGCTGCCTGCTCCCGGTCGGGATCGACGGGCTCCTCGTCGCCGGCCGCTGCTTCTCGGCGACCCACGATGCCCACGCGTCGGCGCGCTCGATGGCGACCTGCATGGCGATGGGCCAGGCCGCGGGGACGGCCGCGGCGATGGCGTCGGCGTCCGGGACGACGCCGCGCGCGCTGGACCCGGCCCGGGTCCGCGAGCGACTGCTCGCCGACGGCGCGCTCCTGGAACCGGTCGCGGCCGGGGTACCCGTCGCATGACGGCCGACACGCTGCGCATGGGCCGGGTCGCCCAGGCGATCCGCCAGCACCGGCTGGTCGTCGTGCTCCGCCGGATCGAGCCCCAGCCGGCCCTGCTCGCGCTCGTCGACGAGCTCGCCGACGCCGGCGCTCGCGTGTTCGAGGTCACGTTCGACACGCCCTCGGCCGAGGCGGACCTGGACGCCGTCCGGCAGCGCCTCGCGGCCCGCGCCGACGGCCCGTACCTCGCCGGCGCCGGCACGATCCTCGAGCGCAGCGAGCTCGACGCGGCCCGCCGCTCGGGCGCCGACTTCGCGGTCGCGCCCGTGCTCGACGTCGGCCTCGTCGCGATGGCGGTCGACATCGGCGTGCCGTTCATCCCGGGCGCGTTCACGCCCACCGAGATCGCCGCCGCCTGGTCGGCGGGCGCGACGTTCGTGAAGCTGTTCCCCGCGTCCGGCGCCAGCCCGTCGTTCGTGCGCGAGGTCCGCGGACCGCTGCCGGCGGTGCAGATCATCCCGACGGGCGGCGTCGATGCCGGGAATGCCGCCGCGTTCCTCGAGGCCGGCGCCGTGGCGGTCGGCGTCGGCGGGGCGATCCTGCGGGCCGACGCGGCGGGTCGGCGCGCCATCGTCGCGGCCGTGGCCGGCGCCGGGGGCGCCTGGCGGTGACGCCGGCCCCGGGGTCGCGCTTCGCGGACCGGAACGTGCTCGTGACCGGCGCGACCGGGCTCGCGGCGTCGGCGGCGCAGGCGATCGCGGCCGAGGGCGGCGCCGTGTTCGTCGTCTCGCGCACGGCCGAGCACGCCGAGGGGCTGGCGTCGCAGATCCGTGCCGCGGGCGGCCGCTGCGAGAGCGCCGTCGCGGACCTGCGGCTCGAGCCGGACGTCGAGGCCGCGTTCGCCCGCTTCGACGCGGCCTTCGGGCGCCTCGACGCCGTGTACGGCGTGGCCGGCATCTCCGCCCGGCGCTTCGGCGACGGGCCGATCCACGAGGCGACGCTCGAGGGGTGGGAGGCGGTCGTCGCGGCCAACGCCACGAGCCAGTTCCTCGTCGCGCGGGCGGCCGTGCGACGCATGATCGCGCAGGCGCCGGACGCGCTCCGGCCAGCGTGGCAGCGTGCTGCTGATGTCGAGCATGCTCGGGACACGGCCGGTGCCCGAGCACTTCGCGACCCATGGGTACGCGGCGACGAAGGGGGCGATCGAGGCCCTGGTCCGGGCGATGGCGGCCACCTACGCGCGCGACGGGATCCGGGTCAACGCGATCGCGCCCTCGGTGGTGGCCACGCCGATGAGCCGGCGAGCGCAGGACGACCCGGCGATCCTCGCCTACCTCGGGGCAAAGCAGCCGCTGGCCGGCGGTCCGCTCGAGGCCGACGCCGTGACGGCGATGGCGCTCGCGCTGCTCGGCGACGACGGGCGGATGGTCACGGGCCAGGTGATCGCGGTCGACGGCGGCTGGAGCGTGGCCGAAGGCTAGGCCTCGGGCTCCGCGGCGGGTACCGCTGCATCCACGGGGGACGTCGCCGGGGCGGGCTCTGCCGCGGCGGGGCGTGGCTTCCGACGACGGCGCTTCGGCGGCGCGGGCACCGACACCCACCACTCGCAGGCGCACAGGCCGCGCGGGCAACCGGCGTGCGGGAGCCGCTTGGCCCGCAGCTCGTCGACGATCTTGAACGCCTTCCCGTCGTCGCCGCGGCAGGCCTTGCAGCATCCGGCGCCGATGAGCTCCGCGTGCGTCCCCGTCGGCGCGAGCGCCCGCAGCTGCGCCGCCGCGGCCTCCTTGTGCAGGGCGACGATGTCGTCCGGCGGCGGCACGGGCGATCCCGCCTCGGCGAACAGGGCGGCCGCCTGCTCGCGGCGAAGCCGCCCGACGTCGCTCCAGTGCTTCACGCGACGGGCGGCGCGCACGGCGTTGTCGACGGACGACAGGTAGAGCGTCCTGGACGCCTCGACCACCTCCGCGGACGGGTACTGGCCCTTCCAGCCGCTGGCGCCGGGCCTCGGTCGCCCCCGCGATCTTCGCGAGGCGCAGCCACTCCCGGCGTTCCACGGTCCAGCGCTGCTCGTCCAGCTCCCGCTGGCGCTCCGCCTCGAACACCTTCACGGCCGCTTCGGTGAAGTAGACCGCGCGGCCCTCCACGTGCCGGACGACGATCCGCTCCCGGCAGCGCGGGCACAGCCGGCTGCTGCGCGGCGGGGGCACGATCCAGAAGGCACACGACGGGCACGCGACGCCTTCGGGCTCGTCGAGGCCGGCCTCGGCCTCGAGTGCCGCGGCGGCGTCCTCGTCGAGCGTCGGTTCGGGGACGGCCTCGGGCTCGGGTGACGCGGGCACCTGGGGGCGTTCCGTCGGCCGCCTGCCTCCCCCGAGGCTCCGGCGCAGCCAGTCGACCATGCGCGCGGCTCCTGCCTAGGACTCCACCACCGGCGCGTCGGGCGCGGCGCCCTGCTCGGGCTCGGCGACGGCCGTCATCTGGGTGCGGTTGACGAGCAGGAGGTCGAAGTGGCTGACGATGCGCCGGTCGGCGAGCGAGCGCACCGATGCGTCGGTCATCGCGATGAAGCGCGGGTCGGTGGTGTCGGCGAACCGCTCGACCGTCATCTCGCGGTAGACGTGGGCGGTCCCGGAGATCACGTGTCCGGGCGTGAACACGAGGAACCGGCGCGGGTTCTTCTCGATCAGCGGCCGGTCGCCCTGGGACGGGTCGGCCACGGTGACCTCGTCCGTCGCGTGGGCGAGGGCGATGAACGTGATCTCGTCCTGGTTGACGTACAGCTGGTCGACGACGAGGGGCGTCGGGTCGCCGTTGCGCTTGAGGAGCCGGGCGTCGCCGATCCTGATGTAGCCGCCGCCGTGGTTGATCCGGTCGGAGAGCCGCTGGAAGCGTCCGATGTCGATGGTCCCGCGGACCCGCAGGTGCATGCCGACGAGCTCGATCTGGGCGCTCGCGCCGGTGGCCTCAAGCATGTTGAAGCTCGTCACGCCGATGTCCCAGCCGCCCGCCATCCGCCCTGCCTCCCCGAGCCTCGTTGCACCCCGGTCAATGAGACGCCATCGGAGACGTCGTCGCCAGTGGCCGATTGTACGCTCGGGCACCGGACCGGCCGCTCGTGCCGCGACCGCCCGGGCCACGCCGCGGCTGAACGCGTGGAGAGCGAACTGGCGGTCGGACCGCTCACTCGAACGTCTGGCGTTCAGGACGCCGGTTCCCGAGCTCACCACCGGTCATTCGAACGTCAGCCGTTCAGAGCGGCGGTTTTCGACCTGTCCAACCGCCAGGTTGAACGCGTGGCGGTCTCAGCCGGCGCCGTCCACCCAGCCCGAGCCCCGCGTGACGCGCCGGACGCGCAGCTCGTCGTCGAGCTCGACCAGGTGCGCCAGCCGCCCGACCTCGATGCGACCGCGATCGGCATCGCCCAGGAGCGCCGCCGGGTTCGAGGACGCCGCCGCGACCGCCGCCGACAGCGGCGAGCCCTCGCGGACCAGGTTCCGGACCGCCGTGTCGAGCGCGATCACCGACCCGGCGAGCGTCTCGGACCCCTCGAGCGTGCAGCGCCCACCGCGCACGACCACGCCGAGCCCGCCGATCGTCGTCCGGCCGTCGCCCACGCCGGCGAGCGGCAGCGCGTCGCTGACGAGCAGCAGCCGGTCGGCCGGCTTGGTCCGCGTGACGATCGGCCACAGCGCGGGATGCACGTGATGGCCGTCGGCGATCAGCTCGACGTACGCGTCGTCGTCGGTCAGGGCCGCCACCGCGAGCCCGGGGTTGCGGTGGTCGACGCCGCTCATCGCGTTGAACAGGTGCGTCGTGGAGCGGCCGCCGGCGAGGTAGCCCGCGCGCGCCTGCTCGAGCGTCGACTGGGAGTGCCCGAGCGACACCGCGATCCCGAGCCCCGCGAGCCGCTCGATGAGCGCGAGCGCGCCCGGCAGCTCCGGCGCGAGCGTCATGACCCGCAGCCCGTCGAGCAGCGGCGCGATCGTTTCCGCCCCGACGTCCGCGGGCGTCCGGAGGAGCGCCGGGTCGTGGGCGCCCTTGCGGGCCGGCGCGAGGAACGGACCCTCGAGGTTGAACCCGAGCGGCTGCGCCCCGTCGTCGGGCGCGTCGGGCATCCAGGCGCGCACCCGGTCGGCGAACCGGGGCAGCTCGGCCACGGCGAGGGACGGCGCCGTCGGCAGGAACGAGGTCACCCCGTGGCGGAGCAGCGCCCGGGCCATCCCCGACAGGGCCGCGGCGTCGCCGGTCGCGTCGTGGCCGCCCCAGCCGTGGACGTGGAGGTCGATGAAGCCGGGGGCGACGATCGGGCCGCCGGCCTCGGCGTCGTCGGGCTCGATCGCGGCGATCCGGCCGTCCTCGATCGTGAGGCGGCCCGGGACGACCGCGTCGGCGAGGACCAGGCGGCCGGCAACGACCTCCGTCGTCATCGGTCGGTGCCCGCCGGCGGCTCGGCGTCCTCGACCTCGAACAGCACGTCCAGGGCGTACCGCTCCGCCGGGTAGCGGCTCTCGGTGGCCTCGAGGCGGCGCCCGCGCTCGTCGGAGATCACGCGCCGCTCGACGAGCAGCGGGTCGCCGCGGCGGATCCCGAGCAGGCGCGCGTCCTCGTGCGTCGCGGCGGCCGCGGTGATGGTCGCCGCGCCGCGCCGCAGGTGGTGCCCGCCGCGGGCCAGCGCCTCGTGCAGCGAGCCGCCCTCGAGGTCCGCCTTGAGCACGACCGCGGCCGTGCGCCGCAGGAGGCGGGCCGTCTCGACGGCGATCGGCTCGCCGTCCGCGAGGCGCACCCGGCGCACGACGACGACCGGCTCGGACGCGACGATCCCGAGGGCGGCGGCCTCGTCCGGCGTCGACGGCCGGATCTCGCGGGCCAGGACCCGCGAGGTCGCCGTCCGGCCCTGCCGCTGCATCTCGTGGGAGAACGTCATGAGGCGGTCGGCGCGGCGGTGGGCCGGCGCCTCCCCGACGAAGCTGCCGCGGCCCGGCACGCGGACGACGAGGCCCTCGTCGGCGAGGCGCTGCATCGCGTTCCGCGCCGTCATCCGGCTGACCCCGAACTCGTCGCACAGCTCGCTGTCGGACGGGAGCGGGTCGCCCGGCGCCATGTCGTGGATGCGCTCGCGCAGCGAGCGCTCGATGCGCCGCCAGTGCGGGATGACCGTCGCCGTGGTCACGCCCGCTCCGCCATACGCTCAGCGGCTCGCTCGGCGCCGTGGACCGCCGCGCCGATCGCCCCGGCCCAGACCCCGAGCTCGGCCGCGACCACGGTCACCGCGTCGAGCGACGTCGTCTTCACCCGCACCGCGAGCTCCTCGCGGATCGGCGCGAACAGCAGCTCGCCGGCCGCCGCGACCCCGCCGCCGATGACCACCCGGTCGGGCGAGATCACGGTGATCATGTTGGCGATCCCGATGCCGAGGTAGCGCCCGACGCGCGCGAGCCCCGCCAGCGCGCGCTCGTCGCCCGCCCGGGCGCGAGTGACGGCCTCCTCGGCCGTCGCCGTGCCGCAGGCCTCGGCGAGGCGGTCGGCCCGCGCGAACGACTCGAGGCAGCCGTGGTTGCCGCAGCCGCACGACGGCCCGTCCGGGTCGATCGTCTGGTGTCCGACCTCGCCGGCCGTCCCGTCGTGGCCCTGGTGGACGTGCCCGTCGACCGCGATCACGCCGCCCACGCCGGTCCCGAGCGTCAGCCCGACCATCGACGACGCGCCGCGAGCGGCCCCGAGCCGCAGCTCCGCGAGCCCGAAGGCCCGCGCGTCGTTGATGAGGAACGCGGGCACGCCGAGCCGCTCCCCGACGGGTCCGGCGACCGGCCGGCCCGCCCAGGCGCCGGGGATGTTGACGAGGAACCGCGTGGTGCCCGCCTCCGGGTCGTAGAGGCCGGGGACGCCGATCCCCGCGGAGCCCACGCCGGGCCAGGCCGCCATCGCCGCGGCGCCGGTCTCGCCGATCCGCGCGACGACCGCCTCGGGTCCCGCGTCGGCGCCCGTCGGTGCCTGCCCGGTCGCGAGCGTCGTCCACGTGCCGCCATCGTGCGCGACGACCGCCCACTTGAGGTTCGTCCCGCCGAGGTCGAGGCCGAGGTGCAGCGTCCGCCCGGCGGGTGCGGCCGGGTCGGCGTCGACGGTGGACAGCTCGGGGCTCCCTCGGCGCCGGCCGGCAGGGGCGCCGGGGCGGGCGCTCGTGAACCTGTCTAGACAGCGTGCGGCGATGCTACGGCGCCGAGCGTGCGGCGGTCAATGCGGATCGGCGGCCGCCGCGGGCGAGCCAGCCGGCCCCGCCGCGCCCGGCGTAGCATGATCGATCATCGAAACCTTGCCGCGGGAGGTCCAGCCGGTGGTCGAAACGGAGGAGATCCTCGGGCAGTTCCTCGGCGACGAGGCGTTCCCGGTGACCTGGGACTCGGACGTCGAGCAGCGCCTGTTCTGGGTCTACGACGACCTCCACATCCCGAACCCCGTGAGCCCGATGTTCTTCGACATCGGCGGCTGGTGGCTGAGCTGCGACCACATGTTCCGCCGGTTCGGCACCCCGTTCGCCGTCGACTGGCTGGCCAAGAACGTCAACGGCTACGTGTACACGACCGCGATCCCGGCCGACCCCGCCATGCGGATCGACGGCACCGAGTACAGCGCCCGCTACGGCGCGCGCGTCCCGCGGGATGCCGCCTTCGCCGACCACATGGGCCGCTACCTCGACGTCGTCCTGCCGGTCTACGGCGCCAACTTCGCCGACTGGTGGCGCGACCGCCTCGTCCCCGAGATGCAGCGCAACTTCGCGTTCCTCGAGGCGCGGCTCGACGAGGCCGACGGCATGGGGCTCGACGAGGTCGCCGTCCTGCTCGAGGACGCCATCGACGTCCACGACCGGCACTGGAAGATCCACTGGATGCTCAACTTCGCCCAGCTGTCGGCGACGCTCAACCTGCGGGCGGTGATGGAGAAGACCCGGGGCAAGGTCGACGAGGAGCTGCTGGGCCGGCTCCAGAACTCGGCGTCGGATCGCAACTGGGACTCGATCGAGGCGCTGTGGCGGATGAAGAACGAGGTCCGCGACGACCCGGAGCTGCGGGCGGCATTCGGGAAGGGCGAGGCCGGCGCGATCGCCGCGGCGCTGGGCGGCTCCGAGCGCGGGCGGGCGTTCGTCGCCGAGCGGATCGAGCCCTACCAGCGCGAGTTCGGCTGGCACGCGGTCTGGAGCCACGAGTTCGTCTACCCGACCGTGCGCGAGCAGATGGAGCCCGTGCTCGACCTCATCCGCGACTACGTCGCGAGCGACTACGACTTCCCGGCGGCGATCGGGGCCATGCGCCGGGACATCGAGGCGGCGTCGGTCGAGATCCTCGACGGCCTGACCGGCGACGCGCTCGAGGAGATGCGCGCGGCCAACGAGACGAACCTGCGGATGGCGCCGCTCACGCCCGACCACCACTTCTACATCGACCAGGGCGCCAACGCGCACGTCCGCCTGGTGCTCATGACGATCGGCCGCAAGCTCGTCGAGGCCGGGCGCCTGGACGAGGCCGACGACGTGATGTTCCTGCGCTACAACGAGCTGCGGATGCTGATCGGCGACGCGTGAGGCCGTGGACGCGCGCGGTCATCGTCGCCACGCGGCGAGCCGAGCGCGAGGCGTCCGGCGACGATCAAGCCGCGCAACTGGATCGGCACCGCCACGCCCTCGCAGCTGGCGTTCCCCTACCTCGTGAACTGGGGCTACCCCGAGCGGTTCCACCAGGAGCAGGGCGCGGGTGGCGCGCGGATCACCGGGATCGCCGGGTCGCCGGGCGTCGTCGAGGGGACCGCGCGCGTGGTCCGGACGGTGGACGAGTTCGACGACGTCACCGACGGCGACATCCTCGTCTGCCAGATGACCAACCCGGCCTGGGTCGTGCTGTTCACGAAGATCGCCGGCCTCGTGACCGACACGGGCGGCACGACCTCGCATCCCGCGGTCCTGTCGCGGGAGTTCGGGATCCCCGCCGTCATCGGCACGTCCGACGCGACGCACCGGATCCGGACCGGGGACCGGATCCGCGTCGACGGGTCGGCGGGCGTCGTGGAGATCCTCGCCGGGCGCGCCCGCCTCGCCGATCGGCTCCTGATGCCCGCCTCGGCGCCCGCCGGCGCCATCCCGCGCAGCGTCCTCGCCGACCAGGTCAAGGAGCGCCTGCTCGACGGGATCCTGTCCGGCCGCTTCCCGCCCGACTCGCGGATCGTCGAGACGCAGGTCGCGCGCGAGCTCGGCACGAGCCAGGCGCCGGTGCGCGAGGCCCTGCGCGGCCTCGAGGCGATGGGCGTCGTCGAGATCACGCCGTTCCGCGGCGCGCGCGTCCGGCGGGCCACGAAGCGCGAGCTGCTCGAGGCGTACGCGGTCCGGTCGGCGCTCGAAGGGCTCGGCGCGCGCCTCGCGGTGCCGGCGATGCGCGACGCGGACCTCGACGAGCTGGCCGGGCACGCCGCCGAGATGGAGGCCGCGGCCGCGGGACGGCGACGCCGACCGCCTCGCCGAGGCCGACGCGCGGTTCCACGGCCGGATCGTCGAGCTGGCCGACAACGCCACGCTGGCGAAGGTCTGGCGCTCGCTCGAGCCGTTCTCGCGGACCTACCTCACGCTGATCGCGCCCGGCGCCGACCTCGCGTGGTCCGCGGAGCTCCACGCGCCGATCCTGGCGGCCCTCCGGGCGCGCGACGCCGAGGCGGTCGTCAGCGCCCTCGAGCGCCACTTCGCCGAGGTGAGTGCGAACATGGCCGTACGGCTGGCCGACCCCACAGATGGCGAGGACTCGTGAACGACACCCTGCGACTGTCCGAGGAGATGGCGGCCGGCGCCGCCCGGCTCCGGATCGACGTGTTCGGCGGCGAGCCGCGCGAGCACGTCCTCGACGACATGAGCTTCATGAACTACCGGCTGGCCGACGTGCGGGTCTCGGACGACGTCACCGTCGGCGGAGCCGGACATCGTGTGGCGGCGGGACGGCGAGAAGGCGATCGCCTATGACGGGCACCGGATGACGTTCACCGGGCGACTGGCCCGCGGGCCCGATCCAGAAGGTGATCGTCGCGATGCTCGCGCTGCGCATGGAGGCGGCGGGCCTGCACCCGTTCCACAGCTCGGCCGTGCGCTACCGCGGCAAGTCGGTGATGTTCCTGGGCGGCGAGTCGAACCACGGCAAGTCGATGGGCCAGATCGAGGCCTGCCGGCGCGGCGGGCAGCTGGTGTCGACGGAGACGACGGTGACCGACGAGGCCGGGCGTCGTCGTCATGGGCTCGAAGTCGGTGTTCCTCAAGAAGCGCACCGAGGGCACGGAACGCGCCGACAAGGCCGCGCCCGAGCGCGGCGTCCAGAAGTTCTTCGGCGACATGCCGACGTGGGAGCAGTTCGAGACGCCGGCGTCGGTCGACGTCGTCGTGCTGCCCGCGATCGACGGCAACTTCGACCCGTCGACCGCCGAGATGATCCCGTTCGAGCGCCAGTTCCAGACGCTCCACTCGCTCCAGAACTACTTCCTGCTCAACGAGCTGCTGGCGCCGGGCCTGCCGATGCCGATCGTCGACACCGAGGCGCTGCGCGCGGCGCGCGCGGCGTTCGTGGCGTCGTTCGCCGAACGGCCCTACTACTTCGTCCGGGCCGCGACGCCGCAGGTGCTGCTCGACGAAGTCGACCGGCTCCTCTAGCGGTCGATGCGGACCTTCGCCTACGCCCGGCCGGACACGCTCGCGGACGCGGTCGCGCTGCTCGCGCGAGCACGGGGCCGGCGCGCGCCCGATCGCCGGCGGCACGGACCTGGTGATCCGGCTCCGCGACGGCTCCATCCGCCCCGACGTCGTCGTCGACGTCAAGTGGATCCGCGAGCTCGAGGCGACGATCCGGGAGGCCGGACGGCCGCGTCGTCATCGGCGCCCGGGCCGTCATGACCGACATCGCGACCGACCCGCTGGTCCGCCGCCACTTCCCCGCCCTCGCCGAGGCGGCGCTGGTCGTCGGCGCCGTCCAGATCCGCAACCGCGCGACGCTCGCGGGCAACCTGTGCAACGCGTCGCCGGCCGCCGACACCGCACCGTCGCTGCTCGTGTACGGCGCGTCCGTGGTGGTCGCCGGACCGGCGGGCGAGCGACGGATCCCGGTCGCCGAGCTCTGGGTCCGGTCCGGCGTCACGACGCTCGCGCCGGGCGAGCTGGTGACGGCGATCGAGCTGCCGATCCCGGGCGTGCTCCAGGGCTCCGCGCACCTGCGCCGGACCCGGCGGCGCGGCCACGACCTCGCGGCGGTGACGCTGGCGTGCGCCGTGGACGAGCACGGGACGACGCGGCTCGCGTACGGGAGCGTCGGGCCCGCGGCCGGTGCTGGCCGGCGTCGACGACGGCGTGCTCGCGGACCCGTCGGCCCCGCAGGCGGCCCGGCTCGAGGCGCTCGATCGCCTGCTCACCGGCGCCAGCCCGTCGCCGACGTCGATGCGCGCCAGCCCCGACTACCGGCTCGCGATGCTCCGCGTGCTCGGCCTGCGCGGAGCCGACCTGGCGGCGGCGCGGCTCGCCGAGGCCCGGCGGTCGTGACGGCCGGCGTCGTCGAGGTCGGGCTCACGGTCAACGGGCGCGCGCGCCGGCTCGCCGTCGAGCCACGGCACACGCTGCTCGACGCGCTGCGCGACGACCTCGGGCTGACGGGGACGAAGGAGTGCTGCCTCGTCGGCGAGTGCGGCGCGTGCACGGTGATCGTCGACGGGCGGAGCGTCGACTCGTGCCTGGTGCTCGCGGCCGAGGCGGAGGGCTGGTCGGTCACGACGGTCGAGGGGCTGGCGGTCGACGGCCGGCTCGACGCGGTCCAGGAGGCGTTCCTCGACACGTCCGCCGCGCAGTGCGGCTTCTGCATCCCGGGCCAGGTGATGTCCGCCGAGGCGCTGCTCGCGATCGTGCCGCGACCCGACCCGCGCGGAGGTGGAGGAGGGCCTCGCCGGCAACCTGTGCCGGTGCGCGGGGTACGAGCAGATCATCGAGGCCGTGCGGCTCGCCGCGCGCCGCCGCGTGACGGCCGAGGCGCGTCGATGACCACCGCGCGATGACGGGCCACGGGTCGCCGTGGCGACTCGCCGTGGCGCGTCGGCGGTCGCGACCGGGTCACCGGGCCGGCAGGCGTACGTCGCGGACCTGCGCCTCGAGGACGTCCTCCACGTCAAGCTCGTCACGGTCGACGCCGCGCGCGCCCGCATCGGCCGCATCGACGCCTCGCGCGCGCTCGCCCTCCCCGGCGTCCGGCTCGTCATGACGCCCGACGACCTGCCGTCGCCGATGCCGCGCTTCGGGCCCCAGCTGCGCGACCGCCCGGTGCTGGCCGTCGGCGAGACGAAGTACCACGGCGACCCGGTCGCGGCCGTCGCCGCCGAGACCCGCGAGCTCGCCGAGGAGGCGGCCGCGCTCGTCCGCGTCGAGTTCGAGGCGCTGCCGGCGGTCAGCACGATCGCCGCCGCGCTGGACCCGGCATCGCCGCTCGTCCAGGACCCGTCGATCCGCCCCGACGACCCGCTCGCCGGCACCAACGTCCTGCGCGAGCACCGCTACGGCTGGGGCGACCTCGAGGCCGCCGAGCGCGATGCCGCGGTTGTCATCGACGGCACCTACACCTTCCCGATGGTCACGCAGTTCGCGATCGAGCCGCACGCGTTCATGGCGGCGCCCGACGGCGACGGGATGGCGATCTGGAGCTCGATCCAGCACCCCTACTGGCTCCAGCGCGTCGTGGCGACGATGCTCGGGCTGCCGCTGGCGAAGGTGCGCGTGTTCGCGCCCGACCCGGGCGGCGGGTTCGGCGGCAAGCAGCACGCGAAGTACGAGCCGCTGCTGGCGTTCATGGCCCGCAAGGCCGGCCGGCCGGTCCGCCTCGTGCTCAGCCTCGAGGAGACGTTCCAGGCCGTCCGCCGCGCCGCCTCGCGAGATCCGCGTCCGGACGGGCTTCCGGGCCGACGGCACGATGGTGTTCCGCGACATCGAGGCGGACTACCTCGTCGGCGCGTACGCGGACATCGCGGACCGGGTCGTCGGCAAGGGCACGTACACCGCCGTCGGGCCGTACATGGTCCCCGCCGCCCGGATCGTCGCCCGAAGCATCCTGTCGCACACCGTGCCGTCGACCGCCTTCCGCGGCTTCGGCAACCCGCAGCAGATCTGGGCGGGCGAATCGAACATGGACGAGGCGGCGCTCCGGCTCGGCATCGACCCGCTCGAGCTGCGGCTGCGCAACCTCGCCCATCGCGGCGACCCGTTCCTGCCCGGCGACCTCGCGGCCGACGGCGAGTGGTCCGAGACCGTCGAGGCCGCCGCGCGCGCGATCGGCTGGGGATCGCCGGTGCCGGCGGGGCGCGGCCGCGGGCTGGCCGTCGGGCTCAAGGAGGGGCCGACGACCGGCCTCTCCTACTCGACCGTCCGGCTGCTCGCCGACGGCAGCATCGTCGTCAACGCGGGCACGTCCGACATGGGCCAGGGCGCCCGCACGATCTTCGCGCAGATCGCGGCCTACGAGCTGGGCGCGCCCATCGACTGGGTGACGGTGGTCATGGGCGACACGGCCGTCGTGCCCTACGACCAGCAGACGTCGGCGAGCCGGTCGTCGGTCCTCATGGGCAACGCGGTGCTGAACGGCTGCCGCGCGGTCCAGGCGAAGCTGCGGACGATGGCCGCGCGGCTCGAGGGGGTCGACGAGGACGCAGGTCGTGGTCGACGCCGGCGAGGTCCGGATCGGCGACCGGGTCCTGCCGATCCGCGACGTGCTCGTGCGCGGCCTCGGCCGGCTCGGCGGCGAGGTCATCGGCGTGGGCGAGATGCGCAAGGAGGCGGAGCCCGAGCATCCGCTCGGCGGCACCGCGGCGTTCTACGAGTTCAACTGCACGGCGGTCGAGGTCTCGGTCGACGAGGAGACCGGCGACGTGACGGTCGAGCGGCACGTGACCGCGTCCGACGTGGGCAAGGCGCTGCACCCGGGCCAGGTTCGCGGCCAGGACGAGGGCGCCGCGGTCATGGGCCTCGGGCACACGCTGATGGAGCACTACCTGTTCGACGGCGAGGGCCGGATCCGCAACCTGGGCGCGATCGACTACCGGATCCCGACCTCGATGGACCTGCCGAAGTCGATGGAGAGCCTGATCGTCGAGAACGCCGACGGCCCGGGGCCGTACGGCGCGAAGGGCATGAGCGAGGGCGCGCTGCTGTGCGTCGCCCCCGCCGTCGCCGCCGCGGTGCGCGACGCGACCGGGGCGGTGATCCGCGACCTGCCGCTGTCGCCCGAGCGGGTCTGGCGCGCGCTGCAGGAGCCGCGATCGACGTGAGGCACGCGTACCCGCTCGACTTCGCCTTCGACCTCCCGCCGGACGAGCTGCTGGCGCTGGTCGGCGGAAAGGCCGCGAACCTCGCCGTCATGCTCGGGCCGGAGCTCCGGCTGCCGGTGCCGCCCGGCTTCGTCGTCACCACCGAGGCCTGCCGCGCCTACCTCGCCGGCGGCTGGCCGGACGGGCTCGACGAGGAGCTGCGCGAGCAGATGGCCGGCGTCGAGGCGGCGACGGGGCGGCGGTTCGGCGATCCCGCGAACCCGCTGCTCGTCAGCGTCCGGTCCGGGGCGCCGGTCTCGATGCCCGGGATGATGGACACGATCCTGGACCTCGGCCTGAACGACGCGACGACGGCGGGCCTCGCCGCGGCGACCGGCGACGCGGCCTTCGCCGCCGCCTGTCGCGACCGGCTCGGTGTGATGTTCCGCGACATCGTCGGCGTCGACGCCGTGCCCGAGGACCCGTGGACGCAGCTCCGGCTCGCGGTCGAGGCGGTGTTCCGCTCGTGGAACAGCGAGCGGGCCATCGCCTACCGGCGGCGCGAGGGCATCGCCGACGACCTGGGCACCGCGGTGACGGTGCAGGCGATGGTGTTCGGCAACCTCGGCGCGGACTCCGGGACCGGCGTCGCGTTCACGCGCAACCCGGCGACCGGCGAGCCCGTGCTCTACGGCGACGTGCTGTTCGACGCGCAGGGCGAGGACGTGGTCGCCGGCACGCACCGGACGGAGCCGATCGGCGTCCTCCACGAGCGCCTCCCGGAGGTCGCGGCGGCGCTGGCCTCGACCGCCGCCCGGCTCGAGCACCACCTGCGCGACCTGTGCGACATCGAGTTCACGATCGAGCGCGGTCGGCTGTGGATGCTCCAGGTGCGGGTCGGCAAGCGCAGCCCGCAGGCGGCGCTGCGGATGGCCGTCGACATGGCCGAGGACCCGTCGTTCCCGCTGACCCGCCGCGAGGCCGTCGAGCGCGTCGCGCACCTGCTCTCGGATCCGCCGACGCGGACCACCGGCCGGAGCGGCTACGTGCTGCCGCTGGTCACCGGGCCTCGGGGCCTCGCCCGGCGTCGCGAGCGGCGAGATCGTGACCGACGCCGAGGCGGCGGTGGCCGCCGCCGAGGCCGGCCGCGGCGTGATCCTCGTGCGCGCCGAGACCTCCCCCGACGACGTCCACGGGATGGCGCGCGCCGCCGGGATCCTCACCGCCCGGGGCGGGCTCGCCAGCCACGCGGCGGTCGTCGCGCGCGGCTGGGGGATCCCGGCCGTCGTCGGCGCGGAGGGGTTGGCCGTCGGGGACGGCGTCGTCGGCATCGGCGGGCGGCAGCTCCGCGACGGCGACGTGATCACGATCGACGGCGGGTCGGGCGAGGTCTTCGCGGGCGTGATCCCCGGGCGCGTCGAGGTCGTGCCCCAGGCGGCGATCCTCCTCGGCTGGGCCCGCGACCTCGGCGTGCCGATCGAGGCGGGCGACGTGGCGCCCGACCCGGGTGATCGCGAGTCCTTCGGCGTCGCCCGGCCTCCCGGTGACGCTGGACGGGGTCATCCGACGGCTCGGGACCAAGGGCTTCGCGACGACCGCCGGCCCTCGCGGAGGCCCTGCTGGCGACGCCCGACGAGGTCCAGCCGCTGCTCGACCAGCTGCTCGTCGACGGCGTCGCGGCCTCGGTCGCCGGCGCCTACCGGCTGAGCGAGGCGGGGTCGGCGCGGGCCGCGGACCTCATGGCGGCCGATCGCGCGGCGTGGGGCGTCGAGGCGGCGGGCACGGCGCTCGACGCGTTCATCGCGCTCGACCACCGGATGAAGGAGGCCGTCACGGCGTGGCAGCTCCGCCCGGTCGAGGGCGGCGAGCCGCAGGTCAACGACCACGCCGACGCTGCGTACGACGCCGAGCGTCCTCGCGTCGCTGTCGGCGGTCGATGCCGACGCCGCCGCCTGGCTCGAGCCGCTCGAGGCCGCGTCCGCGCGGCTCCGCGGCTACCGCGAGCGGCTCGGACGCGCGATCGGGCACGCGCTCGCGGGGGACGTGCGGTACGTGGCGTCGCCGCGCGTCGACAGCTTCCACGGCGCCTGGTTCGAGCTCCACGAGGACCTCATCGGGCTCGCCGGGCGGACGCGCGAGGCCGAGGCGGAGGCGGGTCGCGCGTGACCGGACCGGTGTTCGAGCATCACCGGGCGACGATCGAGCGCGCGGTCGCGCGCCTCCGGGCCCGCGACGACGTCCTCGCGGTCCTCGTCGGCGGCTCGATCGCCCACGGGTTCGCGACGGCGACCTCCGACGTCGACCTGCTGATCGTGGTCTCGGACGACGAGTGGGACCGGCGGCTCGCGGCCGGCGACACGACGCTGCTCGACCAGGAGAGCGCGACGTACGAGGGCGGGTACGTCGACTGCAAGTACACCTCGGTCGGGTTCATGCGCGAGGTCGCGGCGCGCGGCACGGAGCAGGCGCGGTTCGCGTTCGACGGCGTCGACATCGCGTGGTCGCGCATCGACGGCCTGGACGACGCCCTTCGCGCCGCCGCGCGCTACCCGATCGAGGGTCGCGACGACCGGATCCGGGCGTTCCACGCGCAGCTCGAGTACTGGCAATGGCTGTTCCGCGAGGGCGACCGCTCGGGCAACGCCTACGTGCGAGCGGTCGCGGCGCCGAACGTGGTGCTGTTCGCAGGCCGGCTGATCCTCGCCCACAACGCGGTGCTCTACCCGGGCTACAAGTGGCTGCTCCGGGTCCTGCGCGACGTGCCGCTCCAAGCCCGACGGCCTCGTGCCGGCGATGGACGCCGTGATCGCCCGCCAGGACCGCGAGGCCGTCGACGCGCTGTTCGACCTCGTGACCGGCTACCGCGACTGGGGCGTCGCGGACCAGCACTGGGGCACGCGGTTCATGCTCGACACGGAGCTCGCCTGGCTCGACGGCCGCCCGCCCATCGCCGACCTCTAGCAAACCGTCCCCGCCGCGAGCGCCGCCACGATTCGTCCCACATCCATGACAAATCGGAGGCCGGTGACCGCTAGCCAACGATCAGACGGTTGGCGGGGCCGCGATCCTGCCAGGCGATCGCAGTGGCGCGCGTTTGGCATGCCCCTTGCCCCGCCAATGCCTGGCCGATTCGGGCCTGGATCGCCTGCCAATCGCCATGGTCGAAATGGCCAAGGGTCAGCGGATCGACGATCTGTCAGGGTCGTGGGGCGGGCTCGTGGGGCAGGTCGCGACGCGGGGCCGGGGAGGGCGACCTGCGTCAGGCCTTGGCGGGCGCGCCACCGGGTGCCGTGAGCTGCGGGGTCGTGCCGGTGAGCTTGTCGTACAGCGCCGCGGCGTTGCGCGACTGGATGTAGTCGAGCATGTAGCCCTGGCCGATGTCGACGGGCCCGAACTCGTCCTTGAAGTTGACCCGCGCGATCGTCTCGTCGCGCGTCCAGCCCTTCGCGATCGCCGTGGCGACCGCCGACTTCCAGGCGAGCAGCACCGAGCGCTGCACGTCGAGGTACGACTTCGGCACGACCGGTCCGTGCCCGGGCACGATGCGCTCGAAGTCGAGCGACCGGATCCGCTCCAGCGCCGCCAGCCACTGCTCGACGTCGGACGTCATCAGCCACGTCTGGCAGCCGGAGAAGATCGTGTCGCCGGTGAACACGACGCCCTCCTCGGGGACGTGCACGGCGAGCTGGCCGGGCGTGTGGCCGGGCGTGTGCAGGCAGTTGAACGTGTGGTTGCCGACCCGCAGCGTCACGTCGCCCGTGAACACGATCCGGCCCTTGTTCGGGTCCTGGTAGTAGACCTCGCGGTCGGGCCACAGGTCGAGGGCGGCGGGATCGTCGAGGTCGGTGCCCTGCGCGGTCTCGCCGGGAACGGACTCGTAGGCGTACGCGAACGGGTCGAGCTCGGGGAACACCACCATGAACCGCTCGTACAGCCCGAGGTGGTTGACGACGGTCCCGGTGCCCTTGAACCAGTAGTTGCCGAAGATGTGGTCGACGTGGTGCTCGGTGTTGACGATGAACCGGATCGGGCCCGTGCGCCTCGGCCTCGGCGCGCATCGCGACCGCCTTCGTCGGCAGCTGGGGCGTGTCGATGACGACGACCCCGTCCGACGTCGTCACGAAGCTCGGGTTGCACCCGCGCAGCTTCGTGATCGTGGACACGTTCTCCGTGACCGCTTCCATCATCGACATCGTCGGGCGCTCCTCGTCTACTGCGTTGCGGTCAGGCCGCCGTCGATCCCGAGGACCTGGCCCGTGACGAACGACGCGGCGTCCGAGCACAGGAAGATCGCGGGGCCGATGAGGTCGCTGGTCTCGCCCACTCGCCGGAGCGGGATGCGGTTGACGATGCCGGCCTTGAACGCCGGGTCGCCGAGCAGCGTCGCGACCTGCGGGGTGTCGACGAACGTCGGCATGATCGCGTTGGCCCGGATGCCGTACTTCGCCCACTCGGTCGCCCACTGCCGGGTCAGCGAGCTGATCGCGCCCTTGCGCCGCGACGTAGGCCGAGTAGCCGGCGTTGATCCCGAGGTTGGCGCGGACCGACGTGATGTTGAGGACGGCGCCGCCGTGGCCCTGCTCGATCAGCCGCCGCGCGACGGCCATGGTCGGCACGATCGTGCTGCGGACGTTGAGCTCCATGATCCAGTCCCAGGCCTCGCGCGGGTACGCCTCGGCCGGGTTCAGCACGTCGCCCGCGCCGCCGCCGACGGCGTTGACGATGATGTCCACCCGCCCGAACGCCGCGACGGTCTCGGCGACCACGCGATCGGCGTCGGCCTCGTCGGTGGCATTCGCCGTCACGGCCAGGCCCTCCGAGCCGGCCGCGCGGATGCGCTCGACGGTGGCGTCGAGCGTGCCTGCGTTCGGCCGGCGACCGCGACCCGCGCCCCGGCACCGGCCATCGCCTCCGCCAGCGCCGCGCCGATCGCGCCGCCGCCGCCCGCCACGATCGCGACGCGGCCCTCGAGGCTGAAGATGTCGAGCTGGCTCATCGGGGCTCCTTCGCCGTTTGATCGATTATCGAGCGTAGCCGTCGCGTCCGTGGCCCGTCAACGCGCAACTGCCCTCCGCGGCCGCGTAGAAAACCATTACTATGACCGGACGACGCCGCGGAGTGAGTGGACATGACCCTGAACCTCGATGGCCTGATCCCCGCCACCGTGCTGCCGATGGACGCCGACGGGCGCATCGACGAGCCGGCCCTCCGCGCCTACATCGCGCTGGGTCGTGGCCCAGGGCCCCGTCGCCCTCGCGATCAACGTCGACACCGGCGAGGGCCCGCACCTGACCCACGACGAGAAGGTCCGCGTCCTGCAGGATCGTCCGCGACGTGACGGACCTCCCGATCGTCGCCGGGCTCGCCGGCCCGTCGACCGAGGCCGCCGTCCGCCAGGCGACGGACTTCAAGGCCGCCGGGGCCGAACGCGCTGCTGGTGTTCCCGATCCCCGCCTACCTCTCGACGCCGCTCGACGTCCGCGTCCCGGTCGCGTACCACGAGGCGGTCGCCGTCGGTCGGCCTGCCGCTGATCCTGTTCCAGCTCCAGCCGGCGCTCGGCGGCCTGAACTTCGAGCCCGACACGCTGCGCGCCCTCGCGTCGATCGACGGCGTCGTCGCGATCAAGGAGGCGTCGTTCGACGCCCGCCGCTTCGTCGACGTCGCCCGCCTGCTCGAGGACCTCCCCCGCCCGATCACGCTCCTGACCGGCAACGACAACTTCATCCTCGAGTCGTTCATGCTCGGCGCGACCGGCGCGCTGATCGGCTTCGGCGCGGTGATGACCCGGGAGCAGGTCGACATGATCGACGCCTGGAAGGCCGGCCGGATCGACGAGGCGCGCGCCCTCGGCCGCCGCGTCCAGCGCCTGGCCGACGTCGTGTTCGCGGCGCCGGTCGGCGACTACCGCGTGCGGCTCAAGGAGTGCCTCAAGATCCTCGGCGTCCTCGAGCGCACGGACGTCCGCCTCCCGCTGCAGCCGATCCGCGACGAGGAGCGCGCGTTCCTGCGCCCAGGTCCTCGCCGAGGTCGGGCTGCTGCCGGCACCGGCGTCGGCGACGCCGCCCGCCCTCGCGATGTCCACCAACGCCTGACCGTCGAAGGAGTCGCCGATGGCCGCCGATCCCGCTGACGTCCTGATCATCGGCGCCGGAGCCTCCGGCGCGGTCGTCGCCCTCCGGCTGGCCCAGGCCGGCTTCAAGGTCGTGTGCCTGGAGCAGGGCGACTGGATGGACCGGGACGACTACCCGGGCAACAAGCTCGACTGGGAGCTCAAGGCGCGCAAGGACTGGGCGACGAGCCCCAACGTCCGCGGCCTCGCCCACGACTACCCGATCGTCGAGGACGACACGCCCGTCTCGCCGCTCATGTACAACGCGGTCGGCGGCTCGACGATCATCTTCGCCGGCGCCTGGCCGCGGGCCCTGCCGTCGGACTTCCGGGTCCGCTCGCTCGACGGCATCGCCGACGACTGGCCGATCGACTACTTCGAGCTCCTCCCCTACTTCTACCGGACCGACCGCCAGTTCGGCGTGTCGGGGCTGCCCGGCGACCCGGCCTATCCGCGCGACGTCGAGGACGCGCCGATGCCGCCGCTGCCGATCGGCGCGGCCGGGCTCAAGGTCGCGCGCGCGCACACCAAGCTCGGCTGGCACTGGTGGCCCGAGTTCAACTCGATCAACTCGCAGCCCTACGACGGCCGGCGCCCGTGCGTCCAGCGCAGCACCTGCCAGTCGGGCTGCAACGAGGGCGCGAAGGCCTCGACCGACCTCACCCACTGGCCGAAGGCGATCGCGCTCGGCGCGACGCTCATCACCGGCGCGCGGGTGAGCCAGGTCGTGACCAACGACGCACGGCCTCGCGACCGGCGCGACCTGGATCGGCACCGACGGCGCCGAGCACTTCCAGCCGGCGAGCGTCGTCGTCGTGGCGGCGAACGCGATCGGGACCCCGCGGCTGCTCCTGCTCTCGGCCAGCGCGCAGCACCCGGACGGCCTCGCGAACTCGTCGGGGCTCGTCGGGAAGCGGCTGATGATGCACCCGTTCGCGAACGTCGCCGGCCTGTTCGACGAGCCGCTGATGAGCTGGCAGGGCCAGTTCGGCGACCTCATCGAGTCGCTCGAGTTCTACGAGACCGACGAGAAGCGCGGCTTCGTCCGCGGCGCGCGCTGGGGCCTCGCGCCCGACCGGCGGCCCGATCAACACGGCGCTCCCGAGCCGCGCCGGCGAGCAGGCGTGGGGCCCGGGCCACCACGAGCACGTCCGGTCGCACCTCGGCCACGGCGCGAACTGGGGCCTGTTCGCCGAGGACCTGCCGGACGAGAACAACCACATCACGCTGTCGACGACGGTGACGGACTCGTCGCGGCATCGCGGCGCCCGAGGTCCACTACCGGATGTCCGACAACTCGCGCCGGATGCTCGACTTCCACATCGAGCGGGCGAAGGAGTCGATGGACGCGGCCGGCGCCTACAAGATCGAGGTCGACCGGCTGATGCGCTACTCCGGCTGGCACCTGCTCGGCACCGCGCGGATGGGCGACGACCCGAAGACCTCGGTGCTCGACCGCTGGAACCGCACCCACGACGTCCCGAACCTGTACGTCGTCGACGGCTCGTGCTTCGTCACCTCGTCGGGGGTGAACCCGACGTCGACGATCGTCGCGATCGCGCTGCGGGCGGCCGACCACATGGTCGAGACGCGCTTCGAGCAGCAGGTGCCGGCGTGACCGCCGAGCCGCTCGCGGCCATCGGGCCGGCCGAGCTCGCCACGTTCGCCGCCATCGCCGATCTCCTGATCCCCGCCGGGGGCGACATGCCGTCGGCCGGCGAGGTCGTGGGCGAGGACCGGCTGCGGTTCGTGCTCAACGCCCGGCCCGACCTCGCGGATCCGCTCCGGGCCGCGCTCCGGCCCGAGCTCGGCGACGACCCGCAGGCCCGCCTCGACCGCCTCGGCGAAGGACGAGCCCGTCGGCGCTCGGCGCGCTGCAGCTGGCCATCGTCGGCGGCTACTACACCGACCGCCGCGTCCGCGAGCTCATCGGCTACCCGGGCCAGATGGCGCTCACGCTCCGGTCGTGGGAATACCCGGCCTACCTCGAGGAAGGCCACATCGACGCGGTGCTCGCCCGCGGCCCCGTGTGGCGCGACCCGGCCACCGGGCAGCGGGCGGTCGCGACCGGCGACGAGCCGCAGACGTACGCAGAGCGATGGTCGGCGACCTCCGGGTCGCCGGAAGGAGGTCCAGATGGCCACGACGGCCCCTGATCCCACGCAAGCCGAGGCCGCAGGCTGGCTCGACCCCTTCCTCGCCGACTGGCGGCCGGGCACCGGCGGGCCGCACGAGGTCCACGAGCCCGCGACCGGGCGGCACCTGATCACGCTCCCCGGCTCGACGGTCGAGGACGTCGCCCGCGCCGCCGCCGCGGCCGCCGCCGCCCAGCCCGCCTGGGCCGCCACCAGCTACGCGGAGCGCGCCGCGGTCCTCCGCCGCGCGGCGGACATCTACGAGGCGCATCGCCCGGAGTTCGGGACGTGGACCCAGCGCGAGACCGGCGCGGTCCACGACAAGATGTTCCACGAGGCCAACTTCGCGGCCGGCGAGATCCACGCCGCCGCGACGATGCCGTTCCAGCCCTACGGCCAGCTCGTCCCGAGCGTCGTGCCCGGCCGGCTGTCGATGCTGCGGCGGGTGCCCGTCGGCGTCATCGGCGTGATCACGCCGTGGAACTCCCCGTCGGTGCTCGGGATGCGCGTCGTCGCCCCGGCGCTCGCGCTCGGCAACGCCGTCATCCTCAAGCCCGATCCCCAGACGCCGGTCTGCGGCGGCGCGATCTTCGAGGCCGTGTTCCGCGAGGCCGGCCTGCCCGAGGGCCTGCTCCAGGTCGTGATCGGCGGCGCGGACGTCGGCGAGGCGATCGTGACCGACCCCAACGTCAACCGCGTCTCGTTCACCGGCTCGACGGCCGCGGGACGGCGCGTCGGGGCGCTCGCGGGCGAGCGGATCAAGCGGGCGAGCCTCGAGCTCGGCGGCAACAACGCGTTCGTCGTGCTCGACGACGCGGACCTCGAGGCCGCCGCCTCGGCCGGTGCCTTCGCCTCGTTCCAGTTCCAGGGCCAGGTCTGCTTCGCCACCGGGCGCCACATCGTCCACCGGAGCATCGCCCCGGCCTACATCGACCTGCTGACCGAGAAGGCCGCGCGCCTCCGCCTCGGCGACCCGTACCGCGAGGACGTGGACCTCGGGCCGATCGTCAACCAGAAGCAGGTCGAGCGCGTCGACGGGATCGTCCGCCGCTCGGTCGACGCGGGCGCCCGCATCGTCGTCGGCGGCACGCACGACGGCCTGTTCTACCGCCCGACGGTGCTCACGGACGTGACGACCGGACCAGGCGGCGTGGCGCGAGGAGATCTTCGGGCCGGTCGCGCCGGTCGTGGTGTTCGACACCGACGAGGAGGCGCTCGCGCTCGCCAACGACAGCGAGTACGGGCTGACCGGCGCGGTCTACTCGCGCTCGATCTCGCGCGGCCTCGCGCTCGCCCAGCGCTTCCACTCGGGCATGGTCCACGTCAACGACCAGACCGTGAACGACGAGGCGACGATCCCGTTCGGCGGGATGGGCAGCGTCGGGCACCGCCCGCTACGGCGGGCCGGCCAACTGGGACGAGTTCGGCGAGTGGCAGTGGGTCACCGTCCGCGACGATCCCAAGTCGTACCCGTACCCCTACTGAGCCGCGGCGTGGCGTCCATCACCGAGGTCGCGCGCCTGGCCGGCGTCTCGCCGGCCACCGCGTCGCGCGTCGTCTCCGCGTCCGACTACCCGGTCCGGGCGGCGACGCGGGAGCGCGTCCTGGAAGCCGCCCGCACGCTCGACTACGTCCCCAACGCGCTGGCCCGCGGCCTGCTCAAGAGCTACGTGCCGGTCGTGGCGGTCATGGTCCACGACATCACCGACCCGTACTTCGCGGAGGTCGTGCGCGGGGTCGAGGACGGGGCGTCGTCCGCCGGCTACCTCGTGATCACCTGCAGCTCCGAGCGCGACGCCGACCGCGAGCGGTCGTACGTCCGGCTGCTGCGCTCGATCCGGGCGGCGGCCGTCGTGTTCGCGGGCTCGGGCCTCGACGACCCGGCCGCGAACGAGGAGATGGACCGGCATCTCGCGGCCATGCGCGCCGACGGCGCCGCGGTCGTCCACCTCTCGCCGCACGCCGCCGGCGAGCCCGAGGTGGGCGTGGACAACGAGGCGGGCGTCGCGTCGATGGTCGCGGCGCTGGTCGGCCTCGGGCACCGGCGGATCGCGTTCCTCGCCGGGCCGGCGTCGCTGTTCGTCGCGCGCGAGCGGCTGGCCGGGTACCGCCGCGGCCTGGCGGACGCGGGGATCGACGCCGGACGACCGGCTCGTCCTGACCACCGGCTTCGACGCCGCGGCCGGGGTCGACGCCGTCGACGCCCTGCTCGCCGGCGGCGCCCCGTTCACCGCGATCTGCTGCGCCAACGACCTGCTCGCGCTCGGCGCCCTGCAGCGGCTGGCGGAGCTGGGCATCGACGTCCCCGGCGCGATGTCCGTCGCCGGCTTCGACGACATCTCCACGGCCGCGATCACCGCCCCGAGCCTGTCCACCGTGCGGCTGCCCCTGCGCGAGCTCGGCCGGCGCGGGTTCGAGCACGTCGATCGGGCGCTGGCCGGCGACGCGCCGGCGCCGGTGCGGCTGCCGACGGAGGTCGTCCTGCGCGACTCGACCGCGGCGCCGGCGGTCACGGCGTCGATCACGGCGGCGGCGTCCTGATGGCCGGCGCGCTCGCCGGTCGCATCGTCCTCGTCACCGGGAGCAGCCGGGGCATCGGCGCCGAGGTGGCGGTCAAGGCCGCCGCCGAGGGCGCCACGGTCGCGGTCCACTACCACCGCGGGGCGGACGCGGCTGCCGCGACGCTCGCGAGGGTCCGCGCGCTGGGCGCGGAGGCCGAGGCGTTCGACGCCGACCTCCGCGACGGCGCGCAGGCCGAGGGCCTCGTGACGCGCGTCATCGAGCGGTTCGGCCGCGTCGACGGCCTCGTCAACAACGCCGGGCGAACGCTCGTCGGGCCGTTCCTGGACATCGCGCCCGAGGACTGGGACGACGTCCTGCGCACGGACCTCACGGCCGCGTTCCACACGACCCGCGCCGTCCTGCCCTCGATGCTCGAGCGGGGCAGCGGGTCCATCGTCAACATCGCGTCCCGCCTCGGCCAGATGGGCGTCACCGAGACCGCGGCGTACAGCGCCGCGAAGGCCGGGCTGATCGGGCTCACCCGGGCGCTCGCCCGCGAGTACGGCGGCCGGGGCGTCCGCGTGAACGCCGTCGCGCCCGGCGTGACGATCACCGAGATGACCACCGACCTCGTCGACAGCGAGGCCGGCCGCAACCGTCTCCGCGACATGCCGCTCGGGCGGTTCGGGCGCGCCGACGAGGTCGCCGACGCCGTCGTGTTCCTGCTCTCGGACGCGTCGGGCCTGTTCCTCGGCCAGACGCTCAACCCCAACTCCGGAGGCTACATGCCGTGACGAAGGCAACCCGCGCGTGAGCAAGGTCATCGAGGTCCGCGACGCGGTCGGGCTCGTGCGCGACGGCGCCACGATCGTGATCGGCGGGTCGGGCGCCGGGCACGCGCTGCCGCAGCGGTTCATCGACGAGCTGGCGGCGGTGTTCACGGCCGAGGGCCGGCCGCGCGACCTCACGACCGTCCGGGTCGTGGGCATCGGCGACTTCGCCGATCGCGGCTTCTCGCAGCTCGGGCTGCCGGGCCTCCAGAAGCGGACGATCGGCAGCAACATCGGCAACGAGCCGCGGCTCGGCGCGCTCGTCGAGGCGAACGAGATCCAGTCCTACTCGTTTCCCCAGGGCGTCCTGTCGCAGCTGATGCGCGAGATCGCGGCCGGGCGGCCGGGCCTGGTGACGCAGGTCGGCCTGGGCACGTACGTGGATCCGCGGCAGACCGGCGGCAAGCAGAACGCCTCGACGACCGACGACATGGTCGAGGTCGTCACCCTGCGCGGCCGCGAGTGGCTGCTGTTCCACGCGTTCCCGATCGACGTCGCGGTGATCCGCGGCACGACGGCCGACGAGGACGGCAACCTGACGATGGAGGGCGAGGCCGTCCAGGGCGAGATGCTCGCGATGGCGATGGCCGCCCGGAACAGCGGCGGGATCGTCATCGCCCAGGTGCGCCAGCTCGCGACCCGGGGCGGCCTGCGGATGCGCGACGTCAAGGTGCCGGGCGCGCTCGTCGACCACGTCTACGTCGACCCGGACCAGTGGCAGACCTACATCACGCGCGACTCGCCCTACTACGCGGGCGCGATCCGCCGGCCGGTCCGCCCCGAGCCGCCGCTCCCGCTCGACGTGCGCAAGGTCATCGCCCGTCGTTCGCTGCTCGAGTTCCCGCGCGGCGCGATCTGCAACCTCGGCTTCGGGATCAGCCAGCTGATCGGGCGGGTCGCCTGGGAGGAGGGCGTCACCGACCAGCTCGTGCTGACCGTGGAGCAGGGCATCTTCGGCGGCGTCCCGGTGGCCGGCAACGAGGGCGGGACCGGCTTCAACTACCAGGCGATGATCGACCAGCCGGACATGTTCGGCTTCTACGACGGCGGCGGGCTCGACGTCGCGAGCCTGTCCTTCGCCGAGGTCGACGCCGAGGGCAACGTCAACGTCCACGCCTTCGAGGGACGCGTCCGCGGGCCCGGCGGCTTCCCGAACATCAGCGCGAAGACCGGGCGGATCAACTTCGTCGGGACGCTGACCGCGAAGGGCCTGGAGGAGACGTTCGACGGCGGGGTCCAGATCGTGCGCGAGGGCGAGCTCGGCAAGTTCGTGCCGAAGGTCCGGGAGATCTCGTTCAACGGGCGGCTCGCGCGCGAGCGCGGCCAGCGCGTCCGCTACATCACGGAGCGCGCCGTGTTCGCGCTCGAGGACGACGGCCTCGTGCTGATCGAGGTCGCGCCCGGGATCGACGTCGAGCGCGACGTCCTCGGGCAGATGGGCTTCCGGCCGCGCGTGGCCGACGACGTGCGCGAGATGGACCGGCGCCTGTACGCGACGGGGCCGATGGGCCTGGCGGCCGACTTCGGGGCCGGCGCGTGACCGAGCTCGTCGAGCTGGAGCTCGGCCGGGTCGCGCGCCTCGAGCTCGTCAACCCGCCGCTGAACCTCGTCACGCAGGAGCTGCTCGAGGCGCTGGACGCGGCCCTGGCGACGCTCGCCGCATCGGCACCCGGCGACGTCCGCGCGGTCGTGGTGAGCGGGCGCGGGGACCGGGCGTTCTCCGCGGGCTCCCACGTGGGCGAGTTCGAGGCGCAGCGCGGCCCCGCCGGGCGCGCGCGCCACGTGCTCGAGTCGGGCGTCGCGACCCGGCTGGCCAACCTGCCGATGCCGACGATCGCGGCGATCGAGGGCAACGCGCTGGGCGGCGGCCTGGAGCTCGCGCTGTGCTGCGACATCCGGATCGCGTCGGAGCGCGCCAAGCTCGGCCTGCCCGAGGTCCGCCTCGCGGTCACGCCCGGGCGCCGGCGGCACGCAGCGGCTGCCGCGGGTGGTCGGTGTCGGCGAAGGCCCGCGAGCTGATCCTGACCGGGCGCGTCCTGACCGCGGCCGAGGCGGAGCGGATCGGGCTCGTCAGCGAGGTCGTGCCCGCCGGCGAGGCCGTCGCGCGGGCGCGGGCCATCGGCGAGGAGATCGCCGAGCGCGGCCCGATCGCGGTCCGCGAGGCCAAGCGGCTCATCGACCTCGCGCTCGACACCGACATCGAGACCGGCCTCGCCGCCGAGCTCGAGGCGTCGATGCGCGTGTTCGAGACCGACGACCTGCTCGAAGGCGCGACCGCCTTCCTCGCCAAGCGTGACCCGGAGTACCGCGGCCGATGAGGCCCGTTTGCCCGCATTCGGAGGTGGACCGTTCATGACCGACGTCGGCCGATTCGGGGTGTTCCTGCCCTCGTACGTCTGGGAGGGCGATGGCCCCGAGCGGGCGCGCGGGATCAAGTCGTTCGCCCGCCAGGTGGAGGAGCTCGGCTTCGACTCGCTGTTCATCACCGACCACCTGCTCGTCGGCAAGCGGTTCTACTCGGTCAACTGGCTCGAGCCGCTGACGACGCTCGCGGTCGCCGCCGGCGGCGACGGAGCGCGTCCGGCTCGGCACGTCGATCCTGATCATGCCGCTGCGCAACCCGGTGATCCTGGCCAAGGAGCTCGCGACGCTCCAGTTCCTCAGCGACAACCGCGTTCATCCTCGGGGCGGCGTCGGCTGGAACGACGTCGAGTACGAGGCGGTCGGCGTCCACAAGTCGGAGCGCGGCAAGCGGACCGACGAGATGCTCGACATCATGATGCCCGCTGCTCGAGGGCAAGACGGTGACGTACCACGGCGAGTTCTACTCGGTGGACGACGTGTTCATCGAGCCGCGCGACCGGCGCAGCGGCCGCTGCTGTGGATCGGCGGCGGCTCGCAGCTCGCGTCACCCGAAGTCGCCGGACGTGCCCGAAGTTCGTCGAGTCGGTGAAGCGCCGGACCGTCCGGGCGGACGGCTGGATCCCCCGGCCGACCTGCGCCGCCGCAGGACATCGCGCGCGACTGGGACGAGCTCCAGGCCGCGATGCGCGAGGCCGGCAAGGACCCGTCGAGCACCCTCGTCGCCCACGAGAACTTCCTCCACCTCGTGCTGACCAACGACCCGGCCAAGGCCCGCCGGCAGCAGCACGAGGCGTTCCTCAAGGTCATGAGCCGCGAGCGCGGGCCGGAGTACCTCGAGACCGTCTACCTGTTCGGCACGCCCGACGAGGTCGTCGCGTCGCTCCAGGCCCGGGTGGACGCCGGCGTCGAGTACTTCTTCCTGCACACGATGACGCCCGACCCGGCGCAGCTCCAGCTGTGGGTCGACGAGTCATCCCGAACGTCACGTTCCCGGCGACGCGCCGGTCCCGTCCGCCGCCCGCCGACGCCGTGGCAATGACGCGCCGCGTCGCGCTGCTCGGCAAGCCGCTCAAGCGGCGCCACTCGCAGGTCATGCACGACGCCGCCTTCGACGCGGTGGGCATCGACGCGCGCTACGTCCTGCGCGAGCTGGACGAGGACGAGGTGGAGGCCGCCGTCGCGGAGGCACGCGGGCCCGAGTGGCTCGGCCTCGGGGTGACCGCGCCATACAAGCGGCTGGTGGCCGGGCTGTGCGACGCGATCGACGCCGACGCGCGCACGATCGGCGCGGTCAACAACGTCGCGCGCACGGACGACGGCCGGCTCGTCGGGTTCAACACCGACGCGCCCGGGTTCCGGGCGGGGGTGGAGCTGGCGCTCGGCCGTCCCCTGGCGAACCTCGACGTCGTCGTGGCCGGCGCGGGCGGGGCCGCGCACGCGGTCGTGTTCGCGTGCCTCCGCTTCGGTGCCGCCCGGGTCACCGTCGGCAACCGCACGGCCGCCTCGGCCGCGACGCTGCTCGAGCGGTTCGCGGAGGTCGGCGACCGGCGTGCGGGTCGCGGTCGGCCTCGACGACCCCGGCGTTCGCCGCGGCGCTCGAGACCGCCGACCTCGCGGTCAACGCGACGACCGTCGGCATGACCAGCACGGGCGCGACGATCGACGTCGCCCGCCTGCCGGCGACGGCCACCGTGTTCGACCTCGTCTACGTCCCGCGCGAGACGCGAGCTGCTGGCCGCGGCGAGGGCGCGCGGGCTGCGCGCGGCCAACGGGTCGGAGATGCTGATCGCGCAGGCCGCGGCCGCGTTCGAGCGCTGGACCGGCGTGGGCGGGACGGTCGGCGTGATGCGGGACGCCGTCGCGCCGCTCCTCGCCGACCCGACCGCGACGGCCTGACGATGCGCCTCGCGACCGTCATCTCGTACGGCGTCCCCGTCGCGGTCGTGGTCCGCGACGGCCGGTTCCTGGCCCTGGAGCTGCCCGGTCGCTCCGGCGAGGCGCGCGACGATGCGCGAGCTCGCCGCGCTCGACGCCGTCGCCCGCCGCGACCTCGCCGCCTGGATCGACGACGAGCCGGACGACCGGTGGCGCGCGATCACGGACGTCGATCCCGGGCCCGCGGTGCCCGACCCCGGCGCGATCTACACCATCGGCCACAACTACCGGCCCGCGGGCGTCGCCGCCGACGCCGATCCCGACCGCCCCGAGCGCCCCTTCGTCTTCGCCAAGCTCCCCTCGTCGGTCGCCGCGTCGGGTGGCGTGGTCGCCTGGGATCGGGCCGTCACGCCGAACGTCGACGCGGAGGTCGAGCTGGGCGTCGTCATCGGCGAGGCCGCCACCGACGTCGAGGTCGAGGACGCGCTGGCGCACGTCTTCGGCTACACGGTGATCGACGACGTCTCGTCGCGCGACCCGTGGCTCGACGGCGACCAGTGGCTGCTGGGCAAGTCGATGGCCGGCTTCTGCCCGGTCGGGCCGGTCGTCGTGACCGCCGAGGCGCTCGACGCGCGCGACCTCGCCATGCGGTGCACCGTGAACGACGCCGTCGATCCAGGACGGCCGCACCTCGCAGATGCGGTTCTCGATCGCCGAGATCGTGTCGTACCTCAGCCGCCACGTGACGCTCCGGCCGGGCGACCTGATCGCCACCGGGACGCCGGCCCGCCTCGACGGCCCCGTCGGCCCCGACGTCCACCTGCAGGCGGGCGACGTCGTCGTCTGCGGGATCGAGGGGATCGGCGAGCTCACCACGACCGTCGCCTGACACCCAGCCAAGGAGGAGTCCCCGAGATGAAGCCGTCGACCGTGTTCCTGGGCGAGATGACCAGCCCCGAGGTGGAGGCGTTCCTCGTCGACCACGACACGGTCATCGTCCCGACCGGCTCCACGGAGCAGCACGGCCCGCACGGTCCCCTGCTGACGGACGTCCTCGTGCCGCAGGAGGTCGCCCGCCGCGTGGCGCCGCGCGTCGGCGCGGTCGTCGCGCCGCCGATCAACTACGGCCTGTCCTACCCGCACGTCGGGTTCACCGGCCTCGTCCACATCCGGATCCCGACGTTCATGGCCCTGGTCGAGGACCTGTGCGCGTCGCTCTCGTCCATCGGCTTCCGGCGGATCGCCTTCCTCAACGGCCACTACGACAACACCTACGCGATCGCCTACGCCTGCGCGAACGCCGCCGACCGGCTGCCCGCCGGCACGCACGCGTTCCCCGTGAACTACTGGGACGGCATGACGGCGGACGAGTCGGCCGAGTACTTCGGCCCGACCACCGGGCTCCACGCGAACCGCGGCGAGACGTCGGCGGTGATGGCGATCAATCCCGCGCTCGTCGACATGGACAACGCCAACGCCGAGATGCCGCCGTTCCCCGAGGTCACGAGCCCGGCCCCGGTCCACACGGCGTTCTTCTTCTCGTCGCCGGGGTCCGTGCACCGCGCGACGCACTCGGGGACGTGGGGCGACGCCCGCGAGTCGTCCGCCGAGTACGGCGAGCGCTATCTCCAGGTGGTCACCGAGGCGACGGTCCGCATGCTCGACGACATCGGGCGCACGTTCGCGGCGATGCCCGACCGCTGAGGCCGGGCCGGGCTCAGCCCTCGGCGGTGACCCGCGTGTAGGCCGCCGCGACGAGGACGATGATCGCCCCGAACAGGATCTGGCGAACGGCCTCGGGGAAGCCGAGGATCGAGAGCAGGGCGGTGATCACCGTCAGGATGAGCGCGCCGATGACCGTGCCGCCGTATCCCCCGCGGCCACCGAGGATCGACGTCCCGCCGATGACCGCGGCGGCGACCGAGGGCAGCACGAGCGAGTCGGCGAGGCTGACGCTCGCGGTGTTCGTGGCGCCCGCGAGGACGAGGCCGGCGACGCCCGCGAGGAGCGCCGACACGACGTAGAGCACGACCAGGACCTGCCACGAGCGGGCGCCGGACAGCCGGGCCGCGACCGGGTTGTCGCCGATGGCGTACAGCAGCCGGCCATAGCCGGTCCGTTTCAGGACGAGCAGGATCAGCAACGCGACCGGGATGAAGACGACCAGGCTGTTCGGGATCACGTCGAACAGGCGGCCCGACCCGATCGTTCGCAGGATGTCCGGGACGCCCGCGCCGGTCTGGACCGACTGCAGCTGCCAGGCGTTCGCGAAGCCGAGCACGACGAAGCTCATGCCCAGCGTGACGATCAGCGGGTGGACGCGGAAGACGCCGACGCCGATGCCGGAGATGAGGCCGGCGAGCGCGGCGGCCGTCAGCGCGACGGCGATCCCCTGGCCGACGCCGCCCGGGGAGTGGATCAGGGTCGCGGTGACGAAGCCCGCCATCGACGCCACCGCCCCGACCGAGAGGTCGATGCCACCGGTCAGCATCGTGAGCGTCTGGCAGCCGGCGAGGATCGCGAGCGGGACGGCGGTCCGCACGATCACGCCGGCCCACGACGGCGTCACGATGCCCGGCGAGGCGATCGCCATGACGACGCACGAGGAGCGCGAGCAGCCCGGTCAGCGGGACGACGGGGCGATCGCGGAACAGCCGTCGGACCGCCGCGAGCGCTCGACGGCCGGCCGACGGCGGCGACCGCGCTCACGCGCGCCTCCGGCGCATCTCGATGACGCTGCCGATCATGACCACGCCGATCAGGATCGCGCCCTGCGCGACGAGCGTCATGTTCGAGTCGACCTGGAGGAACGTCAGGTCGGTCTGGATCAGCTGCAGGATCACGACGGCGATGATCGGCCCGAACACGCCGCCCCGCCCGCCCGCGAGGCTCACGCCGCCGAGGACGATCGCGGCGACGCTGAGCAGGGTGTACGGGCCGGGGACCGGCGTCCCGATCCCCGTGCTCGCGGTCAGCGAGAGGCCGGCGAGGGCCGAGAACAGGCCCCCCAGGACGTAGGCGAAGATGATCGTCCGGTTGACCGGCACGCCGCTGCGGTAGGCCGCCAGGCGGTTGCTGCCGATCGCGTAGATGTTGAGGCCGGCCCGCGAGCGCCGGATCGGGATCCAGATCACCGCGACGATCAGGATCATGACGACGAACGCCTTCGGGACCCACTCGTTGCCGAGCGGCCCGGTCGCGAGGTCCTTGAGCCACTTCGCGGCGCCGCCGCCGGGCGCGTTCCGGACGAGCAGGGCGAACCCGGCCCAGACGAACCCCATCGCGAGGGTGACGACGATGTCGGGCACGCGGGTGACGATCACGAGGCCGCCGTTGACCGCCCCGAGCACGATCCCGAGGCCGAGCACGAGCAGCACCACGAGGATGGCGAACTCGTCGCTCTGGCCCTTCATCATCGTCGCCGACACGACGCTCGTGAGCGCCATCATCGACCCGATCGAGAGGTCGATCCCGCCGCTGATCACGACGATGGCCTGCGCGACGGCGGCGAGCGCGAGCGGCAGGATCGACGTCGCGAGGCCCTGGAGCGGGATCGGGCCGTAGCGCGGCTGGATGCCCTTGGTGAACACGAGCTGGACGATCAGGATCAGGAGCAGCGCGATCATCCACGCGTTGTTCCGGATCTGGGCGACGAGCGTCGACGCGGGCCGGCTCCCGGCGGCGTCGATCGGGCCGGCGGCGGCGGTCACGAGGCGTCCTCCGCCGGGGCGTGGCCGGCGCGTCGGCGGGGCCGGTGGCGTCGGCGTCGGCCGCTGCGGCCTCGCGGCGGCCTCGCTCCTGGCTGATGACCTCGCCGGCCGCGTCCTCGGGCAGGGCCGAATCGGCGCGCAGGTTGTACGCCGCCCGGAGCAGCGCGGGCTCGTCGGCCTCGTCGGCCGTCAGCTCGCGCACGATCCGCCCGCCGAAGATGACGATGGCGCGGTCGCAGACGAGCTCGACCTCCTTGAGCTCGGAGGTGTACAGCAGGATCGCCGCGCCCGCCTCGGCGAGGTCGCGCAGCAGCACGTAGATCTGGTTCTTCGTGCGGATGTCGATGCCGCGGGTGGGGTCGAAGCAGAGCATGACGTGGACGCCGCGCGCGACCCAGCGCGCGATCGTGACCTTCTGCTGGTTGCCGCCCGACAGGCGCCGGACCTCGTTGCCGGCCCGCGCGTCGATCTGGAGCGTCTCGACGGCGCCGTCGACCATCCTCCCCTCGCCCGAGAGGTCGATCAGGCCCCACTTCCGGAGCCTGGCGTGCAGCGGGAGGGCGATGTTCTCGCGGACCGAGCGCTGCATCAGCAGCGCGTCCGCGCGATCGGCGGCGACGTACACCACGCCCGCGCGGATGGCGTCCCCGGGATGCCGGAAGGACACCGGCTGGCCGTCGACGGCGAGGTCGCCGCTGGTCGGGCGATCGCTGCCGGCGAGGATGTCGAACAGCTCGTCCTGGCCCTGGCCCTCGAGCGCGACGACGCCGACGACCTCGCCCGGGTAGACCTCGAACGAGACGTCCTGGAGCTTGGTGCCCAGCGCGAGGCCGCGAGCCGCGAGCCGCGGCTTCGCGTCCGCGGCGCGCGCGGCGGCCTGGCCGCGCTCCCCGGCGGTCGGCAGCCGGTCGACGACCTCGCCGAGCATGAGCTCGACGATGCGGTCCTCGGAGCCGGGCGCGACGTCCACGACGCCGACCGTCGCGCCCTTCGCGCAGGACCGTCGCCCGGTCGCAGACCGCGGCGATCTCGATCATCCGGTGGGAGATGAAGATGATGCAGCGCTCGCCGCCCCGCTGGCGGCCGACGACCTCGAGCACGCGCTCGGTGAGGTTCGCGGGCAGGGCCGCGGTCATCTCGTCGAGCATCAGCACGTCGGGCTCGATGGCCAGCGCGCGCGCCAGGTCGATGATCCGCAACGTGGCGAGGGGGAGCCGCCGCGCCAGGCTGCCGAGCACCGGGTCGTTCATGCCCAGCTCGTTGAACCAGTGGCGGAACGGCTCGACCCCGGTCCCGGTCAGCCGCAGGTTCGACCGGATGTCGAGGTCGGGGATGAGGGCCGGCTCCTGGTAGACGGAGACGATGCCGCCGCGGCGGGCTTCGCCAGGGCGAGCGGACGGCCAGCTCGCGGCCGCGGATGGCGATCGTGCCGGCGTCGGGCCGGACGGCGCCGCTGAGGATCTTGACGAGGGTGCTCTTGCCGGCGCCGTTCGCGCCCATGAGCGCGTGGACCTCGCCGGGTCGGACCGAGAGCGACGCGGAGCGCAGGGCCACGACGGCGCCGTAGGTCTTGGCGACGCCGGTGGCCTCGAGCAGCAGGTCACTCGTCGTGACGGCCATGGACTCCCTTGTGACGGAGGTGGGTAGCCTTCGGGGGGCCGGCGTGGCCGGCCCCCCGATGGTCGAGCTAGGTGAGGTCTACGCGCCCTTGCAGGACGCGGGGACCGTGTTCGGATCGTAGGTCGTCCAGCCGTCGATCGACAGGCTGAGCGGCCACAGGGGATCCATGCCCGGAACGGACTGCCACGCCTTGAGCGCGGCCTGTCCGTCGGGGGTGAGGTTGTCGACGCAGGACCGGGTCGAGCAGGACCGTGTTGGCCTGCGGGGCGCCCGTGGAGGTGGTGACCGTCTCGCCGTTGAGCAGCTTGAGGGCCAGGGTGATCCCCGCGCCGCCGACCGCTGCCGTGTTGGTCACGGCCGCGCCCTTGAGGCCCGGGAAGTTGGTCGGGTCGAGCAGCTGGGTGACGAAGCCACCCACGTCGGCGTCGGCGATCGGCACGAACGGCTTGTTGGCCGCCTTGATCGAGTCGACGATCTGCTTGCCCATGCCCGAGGCCCAGATCCCCTGGATCTGGTCGTACTGGCCGCTGGAGATGAAGTCGTTGGTGAGCTGGGTCGCGGTGGCCGGATCCCACTTGGTGAACACGCCATCCGCGGTCGGGACGACCTCGATGTTGGGGTAGTCCTTGAGCGCGTTCTTGAAGCCGATGTCGCGGTCGCTGTCGGCGGGGTTGCCGGCGATGCCGCGGGTGTACCAGACCTTGCCCTTGCCGCCGAGCTGCTCGAACAGCCAGCGGGCGCCGATCTCGGCGTACTTGACCTGGTTGTTGTACAGGTTGTAGGTGTTCGGGTCGGTCACGTAGGCGTCGACGGAGACCGTCTTGATGCCCTGCGCCGTGCGCCTCGGCGAGGGCCGGGTTGAGCGCCTCGGGATCGTTCGGGTTGAACACGATCGCGTTGCACGCCCGCCGCGATGAGGTCGCGGATGTCCGAGGCCTGGCCGGCCGCGTCGGTGTTGCGGTGCTTGACGATCAGGTCGGAGACCTGGCCGGACGCGGCTGCCTGCGCCTTCGCGGTGCAGACCTGCTCCTCGCGGAAGCCGTTGCCGACGCCGCCACCGTTCGAGTACCCGATCTTGTACTGCGTCGTCGCAGCGCTCGCCGGCGCGCTCGCCGGCGCGCTCGCCGCCTCACTCGCCGCGGCGCTCGGGCGGCGGCCGTGGGCGCCGCGCTCGCGGCCACCGACGGCGCCGTGGTGGCACCGCCGCCCGTGCTGCACGCGCCCACGATGACCGCAACGGCGGCCAGCGCGGCAAACCCGCGTGCGATTCGGTTTCGCTTCATGTACTGGTGTCCTCCTCCAAGTCGAGACCGCCGACTCCGTTCTGGAGCCTCGGCCATGATCGGTGCGTCGCTACTCGCTCGTCGCTCCGTCACCCACCTCCTCGCTGGTCGATCGCACGGGCGAGCCTCCTCGCATGCTCTCGATAGGCTTCCTCGAACAGCTCCCGCGACCGCTCGGCACCGACGACGCTCGCGCGCGTGATCACCGGAGGCATGGCCCCGCGCTCCCCCAGGAGCTCGGCGGTGCGGACCTTGATGGCATTGACGATGGCGATCGCCCCGACGGTCGACCCGGGCCCGACCGGGGTGTCGAGGCCGTCGATGGTGACCAGGGCGTCGGCGTGCGGCGTGCAGACGTCGATCACGAGATCGGCGACCTCCAGGAGCCGGGCCCCCGCCGCGGGCTCGGGCTCGGCGGACATGGACTGCGCGACGGACGTGACGGCGATGACGCGCATCCCCCGCGCCTTCGCGCCCCGCGCCATCTCGACGGGGACAGCGGTCAGCCCGCTCGCCGAGAACACCATCATGACGTCATCCGGCCCAAACCGGAAATTCGACAGGATGACCTCGGCGAGGCCCGGCGTGCGCTCGATGAACATCGCCTGCCGCTGGCCGTTGGCGCCGACGACCTGGGTGTGGAACGTCATCGACAGCTCGACGATCGGGTTGAACCCGGGATACGACCCGTAGCGCGGGAACATCTCCTCGACGGGGATGCGCGAGTGCCCGGTCCCGAACAGGTGGACGAGCCCGTCCGCGGCGATCGCGTCGGCGCACCAGTGGCTCGCGGTCTCGATCGCGTCGGCCTGCGTGTCCGCCACGCGGTCGAGCACGCCGGCGGCGGCCTCGAACCAGGCGGTGGCGGCCGTCGCGACGGGCGTCATCAGTAGCCGGACTCGGCGCCGGCCGGCGTCAGGGGGGCGTCGCCGGCCTTGCGGGCGCGGAAGTCGAGGATGATCGTCTCGGTCGCGGTGGCGCCGATCCGGGTCACGCCGAGGTTCATGACGTCGATCAGCGCGTCGAGCGTGCGGACGCCGCCGGCGGCCTTGACCTGGACGTGCGGCGACGTGTTCGCGCGCATGAGCCGCAGGTCGTCGTGGGTCGCTCCGGACGGCGCGAACCCGGTGCTGGTCTTGACGAAGTCGCCGCCCGCGGCCTCGGTCAGGTGGCAGGCCCGGACCTTCTCGTCGTCGGTGAGGTACGCGTTCTCGAAGATGACCTTGACGATGGCGCCGGCCGCGTGGGCGACGTCGACGATCGCCTTGATGTCGGCCTGGACGTCGGCGTCGCGCCCGGACTTGAGCGCACCGATCTGGATGACCATGTCGAGCTCGGTCGCGCCGTCCTCGAGCGCGCGCCGGGCCTCGAACACCTTGGTCTCGGTGAGGTGGTTGCCGTGCGGGAAGCCGATCGTCGTGCCCACGGCGACGTCGGTGCCGTCGAGGATCGCCTTCGCCCGCCGCACGTCGGCAGGCCGCACGCAGACCGACGCGACGTCGTACTTCGCGGCCAGCCGGCAGCCCGTCCTCGACGAACGCGTCGTCGAGCTCCGGCCGCAGCAGGCTGTGGTCGATGGTCTTGGCGATGTCGCGCTCGGTGAGCGTCTCCATCGAGAACATGGGTCTGCTCACCTGCAGTACGGCCGCAGCACGTCGCGGGCGATCAGGAAGCCCTGCTTGACCTTCGCATCGGTTCCCTCGAACCGGCGGTCCTCGTGCTCGATGATGCAGTCGCCCTCGTAGCCCTGTCGGTACAGCTCGGAGAACACGACCGACCAGTCGACCTCCCCGAGGCCCGGGATGCGCGGGATCTGCCAGCCGATGCCCATCGAGAACACGCCGCTGCTCGTAGAGCCCGTCGCGGTCGATCATCAGGTCCTTGGCCTGGTAGTGGAGGACGTGCGGGCCGAACTCCTTGAGGAACCGGCGCGATGTCGATCATCTGGAGCACGAGGTGCGACGGGTCGAAGTTGAGCCCGATCGTGTCGCCCCACTGCTCGAGGATCCGGCGCCACATCCGCGGCGACGTCGCGATGTTGTGGCCGCCCGGCCACTCGTCGTAGCTGAACAGCATCGGGCAGTTCTCGAGCGTGATCTTCACGCCCTGGTCGTTGGCGAAGCTGACGATGTCGGGCCAGACCCGGAGCGCCTCCTCCCAGTTCTGGTCCTGGTTCTTCGACCCGTCGCCGCCCATGAACGTGTTCACGAGCGGGACGCCCATCTTCCGCGCGGCCACCATCACGTGCTGCAGGTGCCCGATGACCTGCGCCCGATGCTCGGGGTCCGGGTGGAGCGGGTTGGGATAGAAGCCGAGGCCGGAGATCGAGAGGCCCTTGGCCGCCAGCTCGTCGACGATCTCGGTCGCCTGCGCGTCCGAGAGGTTGGCGACGTCGATGTGGCTCGTGCCCGCGTAGCGGCGGGTCGGGCCGGTCGACTGCGGCCAGCAGGCGATCTCGAGCACCTCGAACCCCGCGCCGGCCGCCCAGTCGGCGACCTCGGTCAGCGGCGTCTCGGGGAACGGGGCGGTCAGGAAGCCCAGCTTCATCGAGGCGAGACCTCCGTGCAACGGCTCATCGGGGAGCCCCGGCGGCGGCGAGCGGGCTGCCGTCGCGGACGACCGACACCCAGGCGCCGGTTCGAGCGCTCTCGGCGACCGCGTCGCCGACGAGCATCTCGTCGTGGCCGTCCGCGAAGGTCGGGTACCGCGGCGATTCCGCGGGCCGGCCGGCGAGGACGTCCGCGTAGATTGCCATGAACAGCGCGCCGAACGTGTCGGCGAAGCCCTCGACGTGCCCGCCGGGGAGGCGCGCGGCCGCGACGCCGAGCTCGTTCATCAGCGCGGGGTTCCGGAGCAGGAGCTCGTTGGGACGGTCGCGGTGACCGATCCACAGCTGCTCCGGTTGCTCCGAATCCCACGCGACGGCGGAGGAGGAGCCGTCGATCTCGTACTGGAGGCTGTTCTTGCGGCCCGGGCTGAGCTGCGAGACGGCCACCTGGCCGCGCGCCCCGCCCTCGAACCGCAGCAGGATCGTGGCGACGTCCTCGGTGCGGATGTCGACCGGCACCGTCTCGACGGCGCGCTCGGTCGAGAAGGTCTCGACGGGGCCGGTGGGCTTGTGGCGGACCGGGATGAACGTCGTCAGGTCGGCCATGACCGCGGTCACGCGCCGGCCGGACAGGAACGTCAGCAGGTCGAGCCAGTGCGAGCCGATGTCGCCCACGGCGCGCATCGCGCCGCCGCGCTCGGGCTCGAGCCGCCAGTTCCAGTCCGTGTCGTACAGCAGCCAGTCCTGGAAGTAGCGGCCGGTGACCAGGCGGACCGTGCCGACGCCGCCGTCGCGGACCATCGACGCCACGTGCTGGTTGAGCGGGTAGAACCGGATGTTGAAGTTGACCGCGTTGACCCGGCCGCTCGCGTTCGCCAGGCGGACGAGGTCGGCGGACTCCTCGGACGTCATCGCGAGCGGCTTCTCGCACACCACGTGCCGGCCGGCGGCGAGGATCGCCCTGACCTGCGGGTAGTGCAGCTCGTTGGGCGAGGTCACGTGGACGACGTCGACGCGATCGTCCGCCAGCAGCTCGTCGAGGGACGCGTACGCGTGCGCGACGTCGACCTGCTCGGCGCGCTGCTCGGCCCGCTCCCGCGAGGACCCGAGCAGCCCGACCACGTTGACGCCGATCCGCCGCAGTGCCTCGATGTGCACCGTGCCGATGAAGCCGCTGCCGATGACGGCGGTCCCGATGTCGCTGCGCCGGTCCATGTGGCGGGGGAGGCCCTCCGAGATCGCGGTCGTGGTGCGGGGCTGGGGCTTGGCAAGCAGTCTAGATGGCTTGCGTCGAAGGTGCAGGAGCGGGGACGGGGTGGGGTGGCGGCCGGCCGGGCCGAGCACCGATCCGCATGCCTCGCGGACCGGCGCGTTCCGGTTCCGATCGTGCGCGCTGACACTCCGCGGGAACTTTGTCAGATCGTCATCGTACTTCGGCGTGTCAAGCGCGAAAGTCCCCGTGACGGTCCCGGATGACCCGCGTATGATCCGGCCATGGGCGACCGCTCGAGCACCCCCCGCGACGCCGTCCCCGGACCGGTCGCCGAGGAGACGCTGGACGCGCTCGTGGCGGTCCTCGACGAGGTCCGTCTCGGGCACTCGCAGTCCCGCAGCGACCTCGTCGCGCACACGGGCCTCTCGCGCAGCATCGTCGCGCAGCGGGTCGCCGAGCTCCTCGATCGCGGCCTGGTCGTCGAGGGCGACCCCGGGCCGAGCACCGGCGGACGGCCGCCGCGCCAGCTCACGTTCCGCGCGGACGCCGGGCACGTGCTGGTCGCCGACCTCGGCGCGACGAGCATCGACGTCGCGATCACCTCGCTCGACGGCCGGGTCCTCGGCCATCACGACGAGCCCGCGAGCATCGCCGACGGGCCGGACGTGGCGCTCGGGCGGGTCGAGGAGCTGTTCGGCCAGCTGCTCGCGTCGACGCGCGGGCTGCCGGGACGGACCTGGGGCATCGGGATCGGCGTGCCCGGGCCCGGTGGAGTACAGCACCGGCCGGCCGATCTCCCCGCCGATCATGCCCGGCTGGGACGGCTACCCGGTCCGCGAGCGGCTGTCGGCCCGCTACGACGCCCCGGTCTGGGTGGACAACGACGTGAACGTGCTCGCGCTCGGCGAATGGCGGTCCGGCATCGCCGCGGGCCACGACAACGTGATCGTCGTCAAGGTCGGGACCGGGATCGGGGCCGGGATCATCGCCGACGGCCGGCTGCACCGCGGCGCGCAGGGCTCGGCCGGCGACGTCGGGCACATCCAGGTCTCCGACAACCGCGACGTCGTCTGCCGCTGCGGCAACGTCGGCTGCCTCGAGGCGCTGGCGGGCGGGGCGGCGATCGCGCGCGACGGGGAGACGGCCGCACGCGAGGGGCGGAGCCTGCGGCTGCGCGAGGCGCTCGACCGGCGCGGGGCGGTGACGGCCGAGGACGTCGCGCGGGCCGCGTCGTTCGGCGACCCGGTCGCGGTCGAGCTGCTGCAGGAGGCGGGGCGCCGGATCGGGTCGATGCTCGCCAGCGTCGTGAACTTCTTCAACCCGTCGCTGGTCGTGATCGGGGGCGGCGTGGCCCAGAGCGGCGATGCGCTGCTGGCCTCGATCCGGGAGGCGGTCTACGGCCGGTCGCTGCCCCTCGCGACGCGCGACCTGCAGATCCGCCGCTCGTCGCTGGGCGGCCTCGCGGGCGTGATCGGGGCGTCGTCGATGGTCGTGGACCAGCTGTTCGCGCGCGAGTCGCTCGCACGCTGGGCCGGCGCGGGCGATCCCTCCGGCATGCCCGAGGTCGTCCTGGCCTCGGCGGGCTGAGGCGTCACCCGGTGGCGATGACCAGCTGGGAGATCGCGCAGCTCAACGTGGGGCGCGCGGTCGCGCCGCTCGATTCGGCGCCGATGGCCGGCTTCATGGAGCGCCTCGACGAGATCAACGCCCTCGCCGAGCGGAGCCCGGGCTTCGTGTGGCGCCTCAAGGGCGACAGCGGCAACAACACCGACTACAAGGTCGATGGCGGCGACCCGCTGTTCATCGTCAACCTGAGCGTCTGGGCGTCGCTCGACGAGCTCCACGCCTTCACGTACCGGTCGGATCACCGCGAGGTCTTCGCCCGCCGGTACGACTGGTTCGAGCGCCGCACCGGGCCCAACACCGTGATCTGGTGGCAACCTGCCGGGGCGATCCCCGACGTCGACGACGCGCTGCGCCGCCTGGCGATCCTCGCGCGCGACGGCCCGTCGCCCGAGGCGTTCACCTTCAAGTCGTCGTTCCCGCCGCCGGACTGACGGCGGGATCCGGGTCAGCCGCCGGCGGTGACGCGGTCCGTGAAGTCGCCGGTCGCCGGGTCCTTGAGGATCAGCTTCTCGCGGCCGTCCGGCAGGAGCTCGCGCTTGATCACCACCTGGCCGTCGTACGTCTCGGGGTTCTTCGCGATGCGCGGCGTCTCGCCGCCGCGCCACTCGAACAGCTCGACCGGCTCCCAGGCCCGGCTCTTCGCCGACCGGTAGCAGGCGTCCATGACGGCGTTGACCACGTAGCCGTCGTAGAGGGTCTCGCGCGGCGTCCCGCCACCGTCGATCGCGTTGAACATGTCGCTGAACATGTCGACGTAGCCGAGCTCGGACACCTCGTCGCCGACCGGGAACAGCCAGCCGGCGGCGGTCTCGGCCTTCTCCGCGACGTACCCGCCGCCGCCACCCGCGGTGAACATCTCGTAGCCGGTGCGCAGGAAGTGGTTGAGCCAGATGGTGCCCCCGGTGCCGGCCACCTCGTCCCGCAGGTCCATGCCGCCGCGGAACGTCCAGCTGACCTCGAACTGCCCGATCGCCCCCGACTCGAACCGGATCAGCGCGATCGCGTTGTCCTCGTCGTCGATCGGGTGGACCAGGGTGTCGGTCGTGCACATCACCTCGACCGGCCGGTTCCCCTTGCCGACGAAGTTGCGGACGATCTCGATGCAGTGGCAGCCGAGGTCGATGATCGCGCCGCCGCCCGTGAGCCGGCCGTCCCAGAACCAGGCGCTGTGCGGCCCGGGATGCGTCTCGCGCGACCGGACCCACGTCACGTCGCCGAGCGCGCCCTGCTCCACCGATGCGACGGCCTTGAGCGTCTTGGGCGTGTAGCACAGGTCCTCGAGGTAGCCGCCGAAGACCCCGGCCTGCTCCACGGCCTCGAGCATCCGCTGCGCCTCCGCGGCCGTGCGGCCCAGCGGCTTGGTGCACAGGACCGCCTTGCCGGCCGCGGCCACGGCCTTGACCGCCTCCTCGTGCAGGTGGTTGGGCAGCGCGACGATCACGACGTCGGTCTCGGGATGCCGGATCGCCGCCTCCATGTCGGTCGTCGTCTCGGGGATCGACCAGCGCTCGCCGAACGCCCTGGTCCGCGCCTCACTGCGCGAGTACACGACCCGGACGCGGTCCCGGCCACGCTGCCCGTGCAGGGTCATCGCGTAGAAGTCGCCGATGAGGCCGGTGCCGAGGAGCGTGATCGCGTGCTGCTGCATCGTGGGCCGGCTCCGCTACGTGGTCGGGGTCGGGGCCGATTCTAGGGTCCCGGCGACGTTGCCGGCCGGGCGCCGGGTCGCCGTCGTGGCGGGTTTGTTGTCCAGGATCGGCCAAATCGCTCCAAACGGGAGACGCGAGGTCGTCCGATCGACACAAACCGAGCGAATTGGCCGATCTCAGGCAACGGTCGGGGCCGAAGGGGCGCTGCGGGCGGCGGATGGAGCGATTTGGCTGATCTCAGGCAACAGTCGACGCCGAAAGCTTGGGCGCGCCGAAGCGGTTGCCGCCGCCGACCGCGCGTCGTCGGCCCACGTGCGCCACTGGGCGTGGCACACGGTGCGCACCTGCGCGATCCAGCCACCCTGGTGCCCCAAACGGCGGGGAGGGGCTGGACCCGATTGGGGAGCGCGGCGCCCCGACGTCGAACGCGAGCTCCGGTATGCGACCCGGAGAGGCGCGGCAGGTGCGCGGCGGCGCGCGGCGGCGGCGCGGTCGGCGCCGCGCGGCGCGACGAGGCGTCAGGCCCGGGGCGGCGCGGTGCTCTCGCGGACGACCAGCTCCGTGGCCAGCTCGAGGCGCGCCTGGCTCGGGGCGTCGCCGTTCGCCATCTCGAGCACCAGCTCGGCGGCGGCCACCGCCATCTCGACCAGCGGCTGGCGGACGGTGGTGAGCGGCGGGCCCGACCCACTGCGCGACCGGCAGGTCGTCGAAGCCCACGACGCTGAGGTCCTCGGGGATGTGGAGGCGCGCCTCGCGTGCGGCCTGGTACACGCCCAGCGCCTGGAGGTCGTTGCCCGCGAAGATGGCGGTCGGGCGGTCCGGGAGCGCGAGGAGCGCGCGGCCGCGGTCGATCCCCTCCTCCACGTGGAACTCGCCGTGGCTGATGAGCTGCGGGTCGATCGGCACGCCGGCCTCGTCCATCGCCGCGCGGTAGCCGTCGAGCCGCGCCCGGCTGCACAGGATCCATGCCGGCCCGCCGATCACGCCGATCCGGCGATGCCCGAGCGCGAGCAGGTGGCGCGTCGCCGTCAGGCCGCCGTTCCAGTTGGTCGCCCCGATCGACGGGCGTGTCGTGCAGCGGCTCGCCGGTCGGATCGACGATCACGAACGGGATGCCACGCGTTCGCAGCTGCGCGCGCATGGTCTCGCTGAGGTCGGAGAAGACGGCGATCACGCCGGTCGGGCGGCGCGCCAGGACGCCCTCGATCCAGCTGCGCCCGGGCCGCCGGCGACCCTGCATCTCGGACAGGACGACCGCCAGCTGGTGCTGGCCGGCGACCCGCTCGACCCCTCGGACGATCTCCAGCGCCCACTCGCTCTCGAGTTCGTGGAAAATGACCTCCAGCAGCGGCGCACGGCGCGACGTGCTCGCCGGCCGCTGGTACCCCTGCTCCCGGATCGCCGCCTCCACGCGTCGGCGCGTCTCCGCCGACACGTCCGCCCGGCCGTTGATCACCTTCGACACGGTCGGAACCGACACCCCGGCCTGGACCGCGACGTCCGCGATCGTCGCGGACCCCGGCCGTCGCCTCGAGGAGGGCTGCGTGCCCGAGATCACCACGTGCAAGAGGATACCGAAAGTTTCTGTCGCGAACAGCCCCAATCCGTGATCGACGTCCGGGCGGTCGATGCGAGCCTTGCGGAACACGACCGCGGATCGGGGCTTGACGGTGCCCGTGTGGGCGCGTACGGTTCGCGGCGAAACCAATCTGGTACCGGACCGAAACTTTCGACCGCGAGACACGGGTCGAAAGGCAAGGAGCCGCGACCGGACCGGTCGCACTCGGACCCGCCGCACACGAACAACCGGAGGAGCGCCCGTCGGCCGCGAGGATCGAGTCCTCGGACCCCGGGCACAGGAGGAGGTCGACTCGTGTCAACGCGCTTGCGCATGCTCGGGGTCATGGGGGCGGCAGTCATGCTGGTCGCCGCCTGTTCGAGCAGCACCGCCACCACCGCCCCATCCGCTGCCGCGCCGTCTGCCGCGGCACCGTCGGCGGCCGCACCGTCCACCGCCGCGTCCGAGGCCCCGTCGGCAGCCGCCGCCCCGGTCTCCTTCGACTGGTGGCACATCACGACCGGTGATCCCGGCAAGAAGGACTTCCAGGCGATCGCCGACGCCTACACGGCGGCGCATCCCAACGTGAAGATCAACATCACGGTCCTCGAGAACGAGGCCTTCAAGACCAAGCTCGCCACCCAGATCCAGTCGCGGCGACAGTCCCCGACCTGTTCCAGTCCTGGGGCGGCGCGACGATGGCCCAGCAGGCCGACGCCGGCGCGCTCAAGGACATCACGGCTGACGTCGCCTCCTGGGCGAGCACCGTCAACCCGGGCGCGATGAGCATCTACCAGTACAACGGCAAGCAGTACGGCATCCCGTGGGACATGGGGATGATCGGCTTCTGGTACAACAAGGCGCTGTTCGAGCAGGCCGGGATCACCACCCCGCCGGCGACCTGGGACGACTACCTCGCCGCCGTCGGCAAGCTCAAGGCCGCGGGCATCACGCCGCTCGCGATCGCGGGCAAGGACGAGTGGCCGTCCATGCACCTCTGGACCTACCTCGTCCTCCGCAACGGCGGTGGCGACGCGCTGGCCCAGATGGTCCAGACGGGCAACTGGAACACCGACGCCTGCACCAAGGCCGGCCAGGACGTGCTCGCGCTCAACGCGCTCAACCCGTACCAGGACGGCTACAAGGGCGCGACCTACAACAACGAGGCGGCCTCGGTCGGCAACGGCAAGGCGGCCATGGAGCTGATGGGCCAGTGGGCGCCGTCGGTCCAGAAGGACCAGAGCGCTGACAAGAAGGGCCTCGGCGACAAGCTCGGCTGGTTCGCCTTCCCCGCCGTCACCGGCGGCGCGGGCGCCCCGACCGACGGCGTCGGCGGCGGCAACGGCATCGCGGTCGGCAAGGACGCGCCGCCCGAGGCGATCGACTTCCTCAAGTTCTTCATGAGCGTCGACAACCAGAACAAGCTCAACACCGACGGCGTCGGCCTCTCGACCACCGTCGGCACCGAGAGCACGATCACCGATCCCAACCTGCAGGCCGTGCTCGCCGGTCGCGGCACCGCACAGTTCATGCAGCTCTACCTCGACCAGGCGACGGCCGGGACCCTCGGCCAGACCTTCAACGACGCGACGATGGCGCTGTTCTCCGGCGCGTCGACGCCCGAGAAGGTGTGCCAGGCGATCACCGACGCGGCGGCCGCCCAGTAGCGCGCCAACCTGCGAGCACCTCGCTCGTAGACTGCCAACAAGAGCGGGCCGGCCCCAGCCGGCCCGCTCGATTCCACGGCGTGGCTGAGGACCCCACATGACGGCTCTGAGCGTCCGACAACGAGGCAACGGCGGCGGTGCGCGTCGGTCGAAGTGGCTGACGATCGCGCTGTTCCTTGCCCCGGCGCTCGCGCTCTACGTGGTGTTCGTCCTGCTGCCGATCGCGCAGGCCGCGCACTACAGCCTCTACAAGTGGAACGGCCTCACGCCGCTCACCGACTTCATCGGCCTGAAGAACTACCAGGTCGCGCTGTCGAGCGAGGCCTTCCGGTCGGCGATCGGCAACAACGTCCTGATCATCATCCTGTCGCTCGCGATCCAGATCCCGTTCTCGCTGGCGCTCGCGGTGATGCTCAACCGCCGGTTCCGCGGCCGGGCGATCTTCCGGCTGCTGTTCTTCCTGCCGTACGTCCTCTCCGAGGCCGTCACCGGCATCGTCTTCCGGCTGCTGCTCCAGCCGCATGCCTTCGTCGACACGTCGCTGTCGGGGATGGGCCTCGGGTTCCTGGTGCAGGACTGGCTGGGGGACGCGAGCTTCGTGATGGTCACGATGTTCGTGATCATCTCGTGGAAGTACTTCGGCTTCCACATGATCCTGATGCTCGCCGGGCTGCAGGGCATCCCGAAGGAGCTGGAGGAGGCGGCCCTGATCGACGGCGCCGACAAGCGGCAGGCGTTCCGGCACGTGACGCTGCCCCTGCTCGGCCCGACGATCCGCGTCTCGATCTTCCTCTCGATCATCGGCGCGCTCCAGCTGTTCGACATGATCTGGGTCATCACCGGCGGCGGACCGCTCAACGCGTCGAACACGATGGCGATCTCGATGTTCAAGGCGGGCTTCATCGGGACCCAGATGGGGTACGGCTCGGCGCTCGCCGTGATCCTGTTCCTGTTCAGCCTCGTGGTGGCCCTGGCGTACCAGCGGTTCGTGCTCCGGCGCGACACCGAGGGCGCCCTCACGACGTTCGGTGGCTGACCCGATGGCCACGACCACCACGAACGTCGGCGCCACGGCGGACGCCGCGCGTCGAACGGGGATCCGCGTGGCGCGCCCGAGCCTGCTGGGCGTCGTCGCCTACATCGTGCTCGTGAGCGTCGCCGTCGCGATCCTGATCCCGATCGGGTACGCCGTCCTGGGCGGCTTCAAGACCAACGGGCAGCTGGCCGCCGACCCGGGCCAGATCCTGCCGAACCCGTGGGTCCTCGACAACTACCAGGAGGTGCTGTTCGGGTCCAGCGCCGGCTTCTTCTGGGGCGAGTTCGGCAACAGCCTCGTGATCGCGGTCATCTCGGTCGTCGTCGCCGTGGTGTTCGCGTCGATGGCGGCCTTCGTCTTCGCGCGGATGCAGTTCCGGGGTCGCGAGGCGCTGTTCACGCTGTTCGTGTTCGGGCTGCTGTTCCCGACGGCGGTCGCGATCCTGCCCCTGTTCATCCTGATCCGGAACCTGGGCCTCACCGGGACGCCGCTCGGCGTCGCGCTCCCGCAGGCCGCCTTCGCGCTGCCCCTCACGATCGTGATCCTGCGCCCGTTCTTCCGGAGCATCCCCGCGGAGCTCGAGGACGCGGCCCGGATCGACGGCTGCAGCTCGTTCGGCTTCTTCTGGCGCGTCCTGCTGCCCCTCGCTCGACCCGCGCTCGCGACCGTCAGCGTGCTCGCGGTCGTCACGACCTGGAACGCGTTCCTGCTGCCGCTGGTCATCCTCAACGGCGCGGACCAGTGGACGCTGCCGCTCGGGGCCCAGAACTTCTCGACGCAGTTCTCGTCGGACCAGGCGCGCATCCTGGCGTTCACGGTGGTCGGGCTGATCCCGGCGATCATCTTCTACGCGATCGCCGAGCGCCAGCTGGTGGGCGGCCTCACGTCCGGGGCGGTGAAGGGCTGATGACGACGATCGAGGCCCGCTACCGCGACGCCAGCCTGCCGATCGAGCAGCGGGTCGCCGACCTGCTCGCCCGGATGACGCTGGCCGAGAAGGTCGCCCAGCTGGGGTCGGTCTGGTCGTTCGAGCTGTTCAAGAGCGAGACCGAGCTCGACCAGGCGCGGATCCGCGAGCGGCTCGCGGGCGGGCATGGGCCAGATCAGCCGGGTCGCGGGCGCGACCAACCTCGATCCGGCGGGCGCCGCCGAGGCCGGCAACGCGATCCAGCGCTACCTCGTCGAGGAGACGCGCCTCGGGATCCCCGCGATCCTCCACGAGGAGACGCTCCACGGCCTGCTCGCCCGCGGGGCGACGTCGTTCCAGCAGTCGATCGGCGCGGCGGCGGCCTTCGACCCCGAGCTCGTCGAGGCGATCGCGACCACGATCCGCCGGCGCATGCTCGCGATCGGCGGCCGGCTCGCGCTCGCGCCGGTCCTCGACACCACCCGCGACCCGCGCTGGGGCCGCGTCGAGGAGACGTATGGCGAGGACCCCTACCTCGCGACCGAGCTCGGCGTCGCCTACGTCCGCGGGATGCAGGGCGACGACGTGGCCACCGGCGTCGTCGCGACCGGCAAGCACCTCGTCGGCCACGGGCTCGCCGAGGGCGGGCTCAACCAGGCGCCGGCCCACCTCGGGCCGCGCGAGATGCGCGACGAGCAGCTGCTGCCGTTCGAGGCGGCCGTCCGCGTCGCCGGGCTCGCGAGCATGATGCCCGCCTACTGCGACGTCGACGGGCTCCCGTGCCACGCGTCGCACGAGCTGCTCACGGACATCCTTCGCGACGAGTGGGGCTTCGACGGGATCGTCGCCTCCGACTACACGGCGGTCCAGATGCTCGTCGGCGAGCACCGGCTGACGAGCGACCTGGGCACCGCCGCGTCGATGGCGCTGCGCGCGGGCCTCGACAGCGAGCTCCCGACGTCGGCCGGGTTCGCGGGGCCGCTGATCGCGGCGATCGCGGACGGGCGGATCGACGAGTCGCTCGTCGACCTCGCGGTCGAGCGCAACCTGCGGCTCAAGTTCCGCCTCGGGCTGTTCGAGCGGCCCTACGTCGACGCGCCGTCCACCGCGATGCTCGACCAGCTCGACGCGGAGGAGCACGCGCTCGCCGCCCGGCTCGTGCGCGAGTCGGTCGTGCTGCTCGAGAACGACGGCGTGCTGCCGCTCCCCGGTGACGGCGGCCGGATCGCGGTCATCGGCCCGATCGCGGACAGCGCGCGGGACATCATGGGCGACTACGCGCACATGCCCCACATCGAGACGCTCGCGGAGCTCCGCCACCAGGCGAATCCGTTCGGCTTCCCGTCGAGCGACGTGATCCAGCCCGCCGACGAGGTCGCCGCGTGGCCGACGATCCTGGGCGCGCTGCGCGAGCGGTTCGGGGAATCGCGCATCGCGTTCGCCCACGGCACCGGGATCCGCGAGGGAACGGACGACGAGATCGCGGCGGCCGTCGAGCTCGCCCGCTCGTCGCGAGGTCGCGATCGTCACGGTCGGCGAGCGGTCCGGGCTGACGTTCGACGCCACGACCGGCGAGTCGCGCGACCGCCGGGACCTCACGCTGCTGGGCCGCCAGCAGGAGCTGCTCGAGGCGGTCGTGGCGACCGGCACGCCGACGATCCTGCTCGTCGTCAGCGGGCGTCCGCTGGCGCTCGAGTGGGCCGCGACGCACTGCGCCGCGATCGTGCTCGCCTGGGTTCCCGGCGAGTCCGGCCCCGCGGCGATCGCCGAGATCCTCGCGGGCGACGCCGACCCCGGCGGCCGGCTCCCGATCACGATGCCCCGCCACGTCGGCCAGGTCCCGCTGACCTATCGGCACCACCCCACGGGCGGACGCTCGAACTGGAAGGTCGACTACGTCGACGGCAGCGTGACGCCGGCCTGGCCGTTCGGGCACGGGCGCTCGTACACGACCTGCACGATCGAGGCGCTCCGGGTCGACCACCACGAGCTCGACACCGCGGGCGACGTCGTGACGGTGCGGGTCGACGTCACCAACACGGGCCGGCGGGCCGGCGACGAGGTCGTCCAGCTGTACGTCCGTGACGAGGAGGCCTCGGTGGCGCGGCCCGTCATCGAGCTGCGCGGCTTCCGGCGCGTGCACCTCGATCCGGGCGAGTGCCGGACCGTGACGTTCCGGCTGTCGACCGAGGAGCTCGCGTACATCGGCGCCGACTACCGGCGCGTCGTCGAGCCCGGGCGCGTCCGCCTGTTCGTCGGCCGCTCGTCCGCGGACCTGCCGCTCGTCGAGGAGCTGCGGCTCGTCGGCCGCACGGTCGAGCTGGTCGAGCGCAGCTGCTACATCACCGAGGCGAGCGACGCCCGCGAGGGCTGACCCATCGACGTCCGGCGCTGCCGGTTTGTCGCCGTTTGACGTATCCGCCGCCCGCTCGCCGTCCATCGCCGGCGACGGGCGCCCCGCGCGATGCTGCGGTCACCGGCCCACCCGAGCGGCCGGATCGACGGAGCCACCAACGTGCAAGACCTCGCCCCCCTGTTCCAGATCGTGATCGTGATCGCCGCGGTCGTCAGCCCGATCCTGCTGTTCACCCGCTTCCTTCGGGGCGACTCTCCGCTCTCGTTCGCGCACATGTTCTACGTCCCCGACGCTCCTTCCTGGCCGCGCGGCGTCCAGGAGGAGGAGCCCGTCCACTTCGTGTTCGGCGGGTCGGCGGCCTAGCCGGCGGTCCCGCGCGCCGGTTCGGGCGCCCCGCCATCGGCGGGCACCCAGACCGGTGCCGTCTCGTGCAGCGGCTGGTACGCGCGCACCTTGTCGCGGTTGACCAGCACCACCTCGTGGTGGACGGGCGACGTCCCCGACCCGTCGAGCTCGACGTCCGCGTCGGTCACCGGCATGAACCGCGACCACTGGGTCAACGCGTTCAGCGACTGCGCGTTCGGCGACCGGTGGAGATAGCCCGTCACGGTGTACGGCCCGGCCTCGAGCCGGACGTGCTCGCGGATCGTGCGCAGCCGTCGCTGCGGATCGCCGCGACGGCCGTCGACCTCGATGAGGCTCAGCTCGCGACGGTCCACCTCGACCTCGTCGAGGCTGACCTCGTGCCCGTCCTCCAGGGCCGTCAGCGACGCGGCGAAGAACACCACCACGTCACGGTCGTTGACGAGGTCGCTGAGGCGCCCCTCGTCGAGGTCGACCTCTCCCTGAACCCGGCAGTCCTCAGCCCAGGCAACGAGCCGCTCGCGCACGTCGTCCCACTCACCGACCGTCCGCCCCGGGAAGACCGGGTCCTCGCATCGTGGCGCGAGCATACGCGTGTGCGGTGTGGTGCGGAAGGGGCCGGTGTGGTGCGGTCGCGGCGGCGGCGCGGTGGCGCCCGGCCGTCGTCTACGGCAGCGCCTTGAGCGCTTCGCCGGCGAGGGCGGGGTCGGCAGGACTCGACGATGTACACCACGCCGTTGGCGGGGAGCACGTAGTCGAGCTTGCCGCCGTCCCCGTAGTCGATGCGGGTGACGTCACGGCCCCCGACCGTCACGGCCTCCTTCTTGACGCCGGAGCCCGTGGCCGCGAGCCACGCGTCGATCGCGAGCGACTTCAGGGCCTTCTCGTTCATGCCGTCGACCGACAGGCCGGTGATCACCAGCTGCGAGCCCCCGTCCTCGTCCGACGCCTGCGCGATCTTGAGGTCCGCGGGGGTGTGGCCGTCGGCCCGCAGCGCCGCCGTGATCGCGCGGCTGCCCTGGTCGTCGCCCAGCACGTCCTCGCCGGTCAGGCTACCGACCGTGAGGGCGACGTCGCCGACCTTCGACGGGATGCTCGCCTCGAGCGCCGGTGCCGCGGGGCTCCCGGACGCCTCGGCCGCGTCGGATGGCTCGGCGTCGGAGGCGCCGTCCGAGGCGGCGTCGCTCGACTGGACGTCCTCGGTCCCGACCGGCTGCTGGCCGCCGTCCCCGCCGAGCGCGATGTCGAACGCCGAGGCCATCGTGTCGACGTCGCCCTCGCTCGCGTCGCCCGAGGCGGCGAGGTACACGACGATGTCCCCGTGGCGGAGCTGGACGAACGTCGCGCCGGAGTCGTCCGTGGCGCTGAACGCCTGGTCGCCGAGGTCGTCGCGCTTGACGACGGTCTGGCCCGCGTCCTTCGCGGCGTCGGACGACCGGGTGACGGCGTCCTCGGCGCCCGTCGGGAAGCACGTGATGGTCGCGTAGACCACGGCCTGGGTCGACGTCTCGTCCGACGGCACCGCACCGACGATCGTCATCTGCTTGCGGTCGACGTCGTACTGGCTCGCGCTGACCGTCCAGCCGTCGGGGAGGTCCCCGGTCTTGGGGTTCGTGTCCCATGCCGCCGTCTGGCAGGCGCTGCCGGCGGGGGTGACCGCCCGCCAGGCCGTGAGGGCGAGTGCCCCCGCGGCGATGGCGATCGCGATCAACGCGATCCGGCGCGTGGTCCGGCCGGTATCCGCCAGCTGCGCCCGCTCGTCGGACGGCTTCATGCGCGGCTGGCCCGTGGCCGGATCGGGGCGTGGCGATCTGGGGGCGCTCATCTGCCGAGAGCATGCCCTGCCTGGCTGAGTGCTGCCTGAGAACCGTCAGCGTGCCCGCATGCGGTTGTTCTTCGGGTTGTGCTCGACCTCGGCCAGGCCGAGGGTCTCGAGGAGCGGCGGCAGGTAGACGCCGAACCGCCCGCGCAGGCCCTTCTTCATGCCGTACCAGCCGCCGACCGGGTTCGACTCGGAGCGGCCCCACGCCTCGACCGTCCCCTCGGGCGCGGGCTTCTGCTCGTCGGCCCCGCCCAGCGGGACCCAGTCGCCCTGCTCCTTGAGCCACGCGGCGAGGTCGTCGATCGCGCGCAGCTGGTACTTGAGCTGGGTGCCGCCGACCTGGCAGAACAGGGTCGGCGGGTCGGCCGCCTCGTCCTTCCACATCTGGTACTGCGAGCCGCCGTTCGCCGTGGTCAGCTGCCACGGATCGTCGCGCGTGCCGGATCCGGCCATCGTTGCCTCCCGATCTGCCCCGTCGTCAGGCCGAGCATAGCCCCGACGGCGCGCCGGACGGGGTCAGCGCCGGCGCAGGTTGTGCGGGAACGTCGGACCCGGCGGCGCCGGGATGGCCGCCAGGACCGTGGGATCGCCCGCCGCGTGCCGCCGGGCGAGCTCGAGGCGCAGGCTGCGCTCGCCGCTCGCGCCCGTCGCGCGGAGCGCCGCGGACAGGCTCCGGTAGGAGTCGCGGAGCAGCCGCGCGACCTCGGGCCAGTAGCCCTTGCCGGGTCCGGTCGGCCCGTCCGGATCGGCCTCGGCACCGCGGTCCCGGACCTCGGCCGCGAGCCCGCGCAGCCGGCCCGCCTCGGCCACCGTCGCCTTCGGCACGTGATAGAGCTCGGCATAGAGGTCGGCGATGACGTCGCCCGCCGCCTCACCGGCCGCGAGCCCGATCTCCCGCCGGACGACCCACCAGCGCAGCTCGCGCCGCGCGACGGCCTCGGCGTCGACGGTCGCGGGCAGCCCGAGCATCCGGTAGCCGCGGACGATGTCGGGCAGGAAGCGGTCGTAGTCGCCATCGCTCCGGCCGAAGCCCGCGGCGGCGCGTGCCAGGACGAACGCGGCGGCGACGGCTCGAGGCCAGGACACGCCCGCCTGCTCGTGGTTGGCCTGGACGAGCAGCGTCATCAGGCGGACCGGCTGGCGCCGGTAGTAGGCCTTCCACATCCGGAGCTCGAGGAGGGCCAGGCGCTCGGGGTCGAAGTCGTGGCCCCACGTGGCCGCGGCGGGCGATGTCGACATCGGTTGCTCTCTGCAGGGTGGCGGTCGGAGGACGTCGCGTCTTGTGCGCGCCTGCCGGCCCACCGGATCACATTGGAACAGGTCTCGCCGCCGCCGTCAGCGAAGGCTCTGGGCGACCTCGATCGTGCGGTCGCGGCCGAGCGTCGACGTGAGCCGGTACACCGTGCCGTCGCGCTCGAACACGAGCGTGTCGCCGACCAGCGACGCATACGCCACACCGACGGAGCCGTCGGGGCGCACGACCATGAGCTCGTGCGGCGCCCCGGAGATCCACCAGCCGCGCCCGCCGTCGACCGCGACCGGCTCGACCGTCGACCCGCGGCCGACCAGCTTCGTCACCAGGGTCTCGTCGAGGATCCCCGGGATCGCCATCACGGTCATGGCGAGGTCGCTCCCGACGAGGGCCGGCGCACCGTCGGCGGCGCGCCAGGCGAGCGTGACGATCCGGTGGTCCTGCACGCCGAGCACGTACGCCACGTCGGGCGCGGCATCGCGGCGGGCGTCAGCACCCGCGGCTGGTCGAAGGCGCGGGCCTCGTCGAGGGGCACGGGCGAGCCGAGGTCGAGGGCCGCCCCGGCCGGCGGCAGGCTCGTGACCGGTCAGGATCTCCACGCCCGGCAGGCGGAAGCCGAGCGCGCCGGCGACGCCGGCGAGGGCGAGCGCCGCGACCAGCGCCAGCGCGACGACCGCCACCGCGCGCCGCACCGACGGGCGGCGGATCGGGCGGGACCGCGGCTCGAGCGAGGCGACGCCCGCGCCGCCGGCGGCACCGCGCCGCGTCCGCGATCCGCGCCAGCACCGTCGCTCGCAGGTCTGGGGTCTCGGGCCAGGTCGCGGTCGTGGCCGCGGCGCGCAGCAGCATCTCCACGCCCGTCTCCTTCGGGCGCCGTCATGGCGAGACCTCGGCGAGCGGCCCGACGCCGTCGAGCTCCTCGCGCAGCCGGGCGAGGCCGCGATGCAGCCGTGACTTCACCGTCCCGGCCGGGACCCCGAGCGCGGCCGCGGTCTCGGCCTCCGAGAGCTCGAGCAGGTAGCGGCACTCGACGACGAGTCGCTCCTCCTCGCGCAGGTGGCCGAGCGCCGCGCGGACCTCCGCGTGCGACTCGCCCGCGAGCAGGACGTGCTCCGGGGATGGCGCGATGCCGGCCGCGGCGTCGCCGCGGACCGCGCGGATCGCCCGGTCGAGCACCCCGGCGCGCCGCCCGAGCGCCCGCCGGCGGTTCCGGGCCTCGTTGCCGACGACCTGGAGGAGCCAGGGCCGGAACGGTTCGCCGGCCCGGAACCGCGCGAGCGCGAGATAGGCGCGGACGAAGCCCTCCTGGGCGGCATCCTCGGCGTCGGCGGCCGACCCGAGCAGCAGGTACGCCACCCGGAAGGCCGCGCCCTGGTGCATCGTCACGAGCTCGCCGTACGCCGACGCGTCGCCGGCCTGGGCGCGCCGAACGAGCACCGCCTCGGCGGCATCGGGCTCGTCGGGCGCCGCCGGCCGCACGAAGGCGTCAGGCCTCGCGCGCCGGCTCGGACGCGGGGTGGGCGGGGATCCGCGACCGCCGGTTGGCCGCGAGCATCAGCCCGACGCCGGCGAGGAGCCCCGCCAGCGCGACCGGCGGCGACGAGGAGCGCGACCGCCAGCGTCGACGGCGCGGGGACCGAAGCCGGCGCAGGCGCGGTGGCCGGAACGGCTGCCGGGGCGACGGCGGGCGGCGCGACGGACGCCCGCGCGAGCGGCGTCACCGCCGGCGCGAGCGCGGGCGCGACCTGGGCCGTCTGCGCGTCGATCCCGCCCGGGACGAGCGCCAGGCCCACGAGCTCGATCGGCAGGTCGCTCGTGCCCCGGACGCCGACATCGACCGAGGCGGTCCCGGCCGGCGGGACCTCGATCCGGAACAGGTAGTGGCCGCTCTTGTCCTCGCGGCCCATCTCCCGGACCGACGACCCGTCCCGCCCGACGAGCTCGAGGTAGAGCGGCGAGCCCTCGACAGGATGCGTGACGGAGCCGTCGGGAAAGATGACCGACACGCCGACGAGCAGCGTCGTGCCGCCGGGGGTGTCGCGCCCGATCGGGGCGTCGAGGAACGCCTGGAAGCCCTCCTTCGCGAGGGCCGGGCCGGCCGCGACGGCGGCGAGCGCCAGGGCGGCGAGGAGGGCCGGAACGGTCCCCAGCCCATGTGGTGGTTCGGCGGTTCAGGGTGCGCATCGTGGCCTCCAGCGGCGGTGTCTGCGCGTGTTACACCGCCCGGTCGCCGTCGGTTCCCGGCAGTGGCCGCGTGACCGGGCGGCCGCCGGCGAGCCACGTCGGGCTCCGGAGCGGATGGCCGACCGCCGACGCGATGTACGCCGACGCCGCCATCACCCCATCGAGGCTCACGCCGTGCTCGATGCCGAGCCCGTCGAGCAGGTAGACGAGGTCCTCGGTCGCGAGGTTGCCGACGGCGCCCGGGCCCGCGAAGGGACAGCCGCCGAGGCCGCCGGCCGAGCTGTCGATCACGGAGACGCCGCGCTGGAGCGCCGCGAGCACGTTGGCGAGCGCCTGGCCCCGGGTGTCGTGGGCGTGCAGGCCGATCCGCTCGATGCCGACGACCGGCACGACGGCGTCGAGGACGCGGTCGACGTCGCCGGGCGTCGCCGCCCCGATCGTGTCCCCGAGCCCGATGTCGTCGCAGCCGAGGTCGACGAGGCGGCCGGCGACGGACGCGGTGGTCGACGGCGCGACCGCCCCCTCGTACGGGCACCCGAACGCCACCGACACGTAGCCGCGGACGCGCATCGAGCGCGCCTTGGCGCCCGCGATGACGGCGTCGGCGTCGGCGAGGGCCTCGTCGGTGGTGCGGTTGAGGTTCGCCCGGTTGAAGGAGTCGGTGGCGCCGATCACGACCGCGACCTCGTCCGCGCCTGCGGCGATCGCGCGCTCGAGGCCACGCAGGGTCGGGACCAGGACCGGGTAGCGGACGCCGGGCCGTCGGTCGAGCGACGGGAACAGGACGTCGGCGTCGGCGAGCTGCGGCACGGCGCGCGGGTGCACGAACGACGTGGCCTCGATGACGGACAGCCCGGCGGCACCGAGGCGGTCGATGAAGCCGCGCTTGACCTCGGTCGGGATCTCGGCGGCCTCGTTCTGGAGCCCGTCGCGCGGGCCGACCTCGACGATCGTGACCGCCGCCGGGAGCGTCATGCGGGCGCCTCGTCGTCGAGGTCCACCAGCGGCGCGCCGCGCACCACCTGGTCGCCCACCGCCACGTGCAGCCGCGCGACGCGGCCGGCGCCGGACGCGGCGATCACGTGCTCCATCTTCATCGCCTCGAGGATGACGAGCGGGGCGTTCGGGCGCACGCGGTCCCCCTCGGCGACGTGGATCCGCACGATGCGGCCGGGCATCGGCGCGGCGAGGGCATCGGGTCCATCGGCCGAGGCGACCGGCGGCGAAGCGTCCGGCGGCGGTGCCGGCGAGATGCGGTGACGGCGTCCGCGCCAGGCGACCGTCTCGACCCGGCGGACGCCGACCGCCGGGCGGACGAGCGCCGTGTCGTCGCCGATCGCGAGGGACCAGCCGGCCTCGCCGTCCCCGCCGGCGAGCTCGGCACGCGACGACCGCCCGTCGAGGTCGACCACCGCCCCGGCGCCACCCGCGTCGACCGTCGTCCGCGTCGTCGCCGACCGGCCGCCGGCCAGCCAGCGCATGGGCTCGGCGATCCGCCCGGCCCGCCACGGGACGGCGGCCCGCCACGGATCCCCGGGGAGCGGCGCGTCCGCGACCGGCGCCGCCAGCGACCGCGACGCCGCGGCGGCGACGATGACCTCGTCCGGGACGGCGGCCAGGCGATCGGCGACCGCGTGCTCGTCGAGGAAGCCCGTGTGCAGGTCGCCGGCGCGGAACGCCGGCTCGTCGAGGACGGCCGCGAGCAGGTCGACGTTCGTCTCGACGCCCTCGATCCGGGTCGCGTCGAGCGCGTCCACCAGCGCGTCGATCGTCGCGGCCCGGTCGGCCCGATGCGCGATCACCTTCGCCAGCAGCGAGTCGTAGAACGGCGAGATCGTCGAGCCCGCCTCGATCCCGGTGTCCACGCGCACGCCGCCGGGCAGGTCCAACGCCGTCACGACGCCCGTCGACGGCAGGAACCCGGCCAGCGGATCCTCCGCGACGATCCGCAGCTCCATCGCGTGCCCGTCGAGGCGGACGTCCGCCTGCGCCGAAGCCCAGCGGCTCGCCGGCCGCGACCCGCAGCTGCTGCTCGACGAGGTCGAGCCCGGTCACGGCCTCGGTCACCGGGTGCTCCACCTGGAGCCGCGCGTTGACCTCGAGGAAGAAGAACGCCCCGCCGCGCGTCGAGCAGGAACTCGACCGTGCCCGCGCCCTCGTACCCGGCGGCGCGGACCAGCCGCAGCGCGGCCTCCCCCATCGACGCCCGGAGCGCCGCCGACACCGCCGGCGACGGCGACTCCTCGATCAGCTTCTGGTGCCGCCGCTGCACGCTGCACTCGCGCTCGCCCAGGTGCACGACGGCGCCGTGGGCGTCCGCGAGGACCTGGACCTCCACGTGGCGCGGCCGTTCGAGGTAGCGCTCGAGCAGCAGCCGGTCGTCGCCGAACGACGCCGCCGCCTCGCGCCGCGCCGCCGCCAGCGCCTCGTCGAGCTCGCCGGGCTCCCGGACCACGCGCATCCCGCGCCCGCCGCCGCCCGCGCTCGCCTTGACCAGCAACGGGTAGCCGATGCCCCCGGCCGCCTCGCGCAGCGCCGCGTCGGACGCGTCCTCGCCGTGGTAGCCCGGCAGGATCGGCACGCCGGCCGATGCCGCGAGCGCCTTCGCGTGCGCCTTGTCCCCCAGCGCCCGCATGGCCGCGGCGGGCGGCCCGACCCAGACGAGGCCCGCCTCGATGCACGCGTCGGCGAATGCGGCGTTCTCGCTCAGGAACCCGTAGCCCGGGTGGAGCGCCTCCGCGCCGGTCGAGCGCGCCGCGTCGAGGACGGCCTCGACGCGCAGGTAGCTCTCGGCGGCCGGCCCGGCCCCGATCCGGACGGCCTCGTCGGCCGCGCGGACGTGCGGGGACGCCCAGTCGGCGTCCGAGTACACGGCGACCGTCCGGATCCCGAGCCGCGCGCACGTGCGCATCACCCGCAGCGCGATCTCGCCCCGGTTCGCGACGAGGACCGACGAGAACACCCGACCGACGACGCCGCTACATCCGGAACACGCCGAACGGCGTGTCCGGGATCGGGGCGTTGAGGGCGGCCGACAGGCCGAGGCCCAGCACCATCCGGGTGTCGACCGGGTCGATGATCCCGTCGTCCCACAGCCGGGCCGTGGAGAAGTACGGCGATCCTTCGCGCTCGTAGGCGTCGAGCGTCGGCGCCGTGAACGCCGCCCGCTCGTCGGGGGTCATGTCGCGGCCCTCGCGCGCCAGCGCGTCGAGCCTGACCTGGAGCAGCACGCTCGCGGCCTGCTGGCCGCCCATCACGCTGATCCGCGCGTTCGGCCACATCCACAGCTGGCGCGGCGAGTACGCCCGGCCGCACATGCCGTAGTTGCCGGCCCCGAACGACCCGCCGACGATGACCGTGAACTTCGGGACGCGCGCGTTCGCGACCGCCATCACCATCTTGGCGCCGTCGCGGGCGAGGCCCCGGTTCTCGTACTCGCGGCCGACCATGAACCCGGTGATGTTCTGGAGGAACACGAGCGGGATCCGGCGCTTCGTGCACAGCTCGATGAAGTGGGCGCCCTTGAGCGAGCTCTCGCTGAACAGGATCCCGTTGTTGGCGACGATGCCGACCGGGTAGCCCATGATCCGGGCGAACCCGGTGACCAGCGTCGTGCCGTAGCGGGCCTTGAACTCGTCGAGCTCGCTGCCGTCGACGATCCGCGCGATGACGTCGCGGACGTCGAACGCCTGGCGGAGGTCGCTCGGGGCGATCCCGTACAGGTCGGCCGGGTCGAGCAGCGGCTCGCGCGACGGGCGGACCTCCCACGGCGGGTCCTTGCGGGCCGCGGGCACGTTCGCGAGGATCCGGCGCGCGATCGCGAGCGCGTGCTCGTCGTCCTCCGCGAAGTGGTCGGCGACCCCGGACAGCCGGGTGTGCACGTCGGCGCCGCCGAGGTCCTCGGCCGAGACCTCCTCGCCGGTCGCGGCCTTCACCAGCGGCGGACCGCCGATGAAGATCGTGCCCGTCCCCTTGACGATCACGGTCTCGTCGCTCATCGCCGGGACGTAGGCGCCACCGGCGGTGGAGCTGCCCATGACGACGGCGATCTGCGCGATGCCCGGCGGCCGACAGGTTGGCCTGGTTGTAGAAGATGCGGCCGAAGTGCTCGCGATCCGGGAACACGTCGGCCTGCAGCGGCAGGTACGCGCCGCCGGAGTCGACCAGGTAGACGCACGGCAGCCGGTTCTCGGCCGGCGACCTCCTGCAGGCGCAGGTGCTTCTTGACCGTCATCGGGAAGTAGGTGCCGCCCTTGACGGTGGCGTCGTTGGCGACGATGGCGACCTCGCGACCGCCGACGACGCCGATGCCGGTGACGATCCCCGCGCCCGGCGCCTCGCCCTCGTACATGTCCCAGGCCGCGAGCGGCGAGAGCTCGAGGAACGGCGACCCGGGATCGACGAGCCGGTCGATGCGGTCGCGGGCCAGCAGCTTGCCGCGCCCGGTGTGCCGCGCGACGGCCTCGTCGCCGCCGCCCTTGCGGACGAGCGCCAGCCGATCGCGCAGCTCGGCCACGAGCGCCAGGTTCGCGTCGCGGTTGGCGTCGAACGAGGCGGCCCGAGGCGAGTCGGCGAGGATGGTCATCGAGCCATTAGCATCGGGCATCCGCCGCGTGTCAAGGGGACAGCCGCGTCGCGTCGCCGGCGGACGACGCCGGTGGCAGGGCCAGCGCCTCCTCGAGCCACGGCCCGATCGGGTAGGCATCGTCGAGGCGCTGTTCGCCGAGGCTGCTGACCACGATGACGGTCAGGAACACCCACGCGACGACCGCGAGCGCCACCAGGGCCAGCGGGAGCCGGTTCCACAGGAGGAAGAGCGCGACCAGCACCGTGAGGCCGGCGGCCGGCAGCGCGAGCGCCGTCGGCGCCGTGATCGATCCTCGGAGCACGCTGCCGTCCGCGGTGTCGTCGACGGCACCGATGAACTCGAGGGGCGGCGCATCCCGTCGCACGACGCCCGCGGTTCGCCCCACCACCAGGTTGAAGGACACGCGTGACCCGTCGAGCGCCCCGTCGACCAGCGTCACCCGCGAGGCCCCGCCCGGCACGGGCCGATCGTCCGCGAGCAGGGCGCCCAGGATCGCTCGTGCGTCGTCGGCCGATCGTGGCGAATGGACGATCAGCGGCCTCGACGGCGCCCCGATCACCGCCCGGTGAACCGCGGCTTCCGCTTCTCGGTGAACGCCCGGAAGCCCTCCCGCCGGTCGTCGCTCGACGAGCACGACCTCGTAGAGGGCGTTCTCGGCGTCGAGGCCCTCGGCGAGCGCGCGATGGGCGCCGCGAATGGCCGCCTTCGCCTGTCGGATCCCGAGCGGGGCGCCCTCGGCGATGGTCCGCGCGAGGGCGATCGCCGACGCACGGGCCTCCCCGGCCGGAACGACGCGCGCGACCACGCCCCAGGCCTCGGCCTCCGCCGCGGTCAGCCGCCGGCCGGTCAGGATCACGTCGCGCGCCCTGGCCGGCCCGACGAGCCAGGTCAGCGTCTGCGTCGAGCCGCCGCCCGGAAAGATCCCGACGCGCACCTCGGGCAGCCCGAACGTCGCCCCCTCCCCGGCCACGACCAGGTCGCAGGCCAGCGCGAGCTCGAAGCCCCCGCCCAGCGCGACGCCGTCCACGGCCGCGATCGTCGGCACCGGCAGCTCGTGGAGGCGCCGGATCAGCGCCACGATCAGCGCCCGCTGGGCGCGCAGCTCGTCGTCGGAGAAGCCGGCCCGCTCCTTGAGGTCCATGCCCGCGCAGAAGGCGCGCTCGCCCGCGGCCGCGAGCACGACCCCGCGTAGCGCCGCGTCCGCCTCGAGCTCGTCGAGCGCCGCGTGCAGGGCGGCCAGCATCGCGTCGTCGATCGCGTTCATGACCTCCGGCCGGTCGAGCGTCAGGACGACGACGTCGCCGCGCCGTCCTCGAGCGCCAGGCGGTCGACCCGCAGGGGCCGCGAATCGGCAGGCTCGATCGAACGAGTATCGGTCACGGCTCCACGGCCACGCGCTCGTCGCGATGCTCGTAGACCGAGGCCATCGGGTCGGCGCCGCGCGTCGCCAGCGGATCGCGCCGGCCGAGCCCGAGCCATGCGACCACCCCGCCGAGCACCGCGGCCAGCGCCGCCCAGGAACAGGGCCGTCCGGACGCCGGCGACGTAGGCGTCGACGTAGGCGATCGACGACGGTCGGGCTGGATCGCGCGCGCGAGCGCCGGGAACGACGGCGTCCCGACGGCATACAGGACGTCGGCGAAGCTGCTGTCGCGCCTCGGCGGCCGCGACCGGCGCCAGCGACCTGGACGCCGGCGTCGTACGTGCTCAGCGCGACCGCCGCCACGATCGCCGTCACGATCACGATGCCGATCCGGTTGCCGACCGCCAGCGACGCCTCGTTGAGCGCGGCCGCGGTCGCCGGCAGGCCCCGCGGGACGCTCGCGAAGATGATCGCCGTCCGCACGGTCGTCGCCGACGACGAACCCGGCGCCGATCAGCAGCAGCGGCAGGACGAACAGCACGTAGCCGGTCGCCGGCCCCGCGATCAGCGCGACCCCGAGGTTGCCGAGCCCACGGTGACCAGCCCCGCGGCGACGAGCACCCGCGGCGGGAAGCGCGACGAGCAGGTAACCCGGCGACCGGGCCCGGCGACGATCAGCCCGGCGATCAGCGGCGCGATGGCGAGCAACCCGAACATCGGGCCGAAGCGGGCGAACGATCGCGAAGTACTGCGGCAGGATGAGCATCGGCGCCGACTGGGCGAGCGCGATCACCACGCCGGCGAACAGGGCGACGGTCACGGGCCGCCGGTCGACCTGCAGGTCCGCGGGGTGGGTGACGCGCCGCCGGCGCTCCCAGCACGCCGAATAGGCGACCAGCAGCGCGACGCCGAAGCCGATGATCGCCCAGCGCAGGGGATGCTCCCAGCCGCTGCCCAGCCACAGGACGCCGACCGAGATCGCCACGACGGCGCTCGCCCACAGCGCCGTCCCGAGGACGTAGGGTCGCTCGAGGCGGCCGGGTCGCTCGAGGTCCGGGATCCGGCCTCGAACCACGAACAGCGCGACCAGCGGCCACGACCGGCGCGACGACGAACCCCGGCCACTGGGCGCCGGGAGGAAGGTGAGCAGCATCGGCATGACCGCGAGTGCGCCCGCGTAGATCGCGTACGCGATGCCGAGCGCGGTCGCGCGCGCGACGCCGCGGTAGGCGAGGGCGACCGAGGCCAACGCGGCCGGGACCGTCAGCGCCGAGGCGGCCGCCCCGATCAGCCGGGCCGCGATGAACACCGGCCCCTCCGGGATCAGGAGCCCCACCGTGCCCGTGACGACCAGCGTGGCCAGCCCGCCGACGATGAGGGGCCGTGCGCGACGCAGGTCGCCGATCGCGCCGCCCACGAGCAGCAGGATCGCCGACGCGACGACGCCGAGGAGCACGTACGCCTCGAGGCTCGGTCGCTCCCGGATGGCCGCCTGCACGGTCGACAGCGACGGGCCCCAGACCTTCGGGTCGAGACCCGCCGCGAACAGCGCGAACACGCCCGCGAGGAGCGTCGTCCGGGCCTGCCGATCGTCGAAGACGTCGGCGAGGACCTTGGGCAGGGGCAGTCGCGGCATACCGCGCGATGCTACAGGCCGGTGATCACGCCGAGAGCGAGCCGGGCGACGAGCCCGGCCCGGGTGTGCGTCCGCTAGTTGACGAGCGTCTCCCCGTCGGACGCGGGATCCTCGCCCGCCGCCGGCGCCTGGACCGTCACGGTCCGCTCGTCCGTCCCGCGGACCAGCGTCACCTCGAGCGGCAGGCCGGTGCGGCCCAGGAGCTCGTGGAGATCGTCGATGTCGGGGATGGGCGACCCGCCGGCGGCGACGAGCAGGTCGCCCTCCTGGATCCCCGCGGCGTCCGCGGGGCTGCCGGGCTCCACGCCACGGACGAGCACGCCGTCACGCTCCGGGAGGCCGACCGAGCGGCGCAGGTGACTGGCGACGTGCGCGGGCGCGACGGCGATGCCGAGGTGCGGGCGCTCGCGGGTCTCGCCCCGTCCGAGCGCATCGACCCGCGTCTTGAGCGCCGTCATCGGCCGGCAGGGCCAGGTAGAAGCCCTCGCCGACCCGGTTGGTGGACAGGCCGACGAGCGCGCCGTCGGCGTCGAGGAGCGGGCTGCCGGACGATCCCGGCGCGAGCGGCGCGGTGTGCTCGAGCGAGCCCGAGATGCGCCGGCCGCCGGGCCCGCGGAAGGCCCGCTCGACGGAGGACACGAAGCCGAACGACACGCGCGTCCCACCGGACGAGGTGGCGGCGGCGGCGAACACGGCCGACCCGATGGTCGCGCCGCCCGTGGCCCAGGCGATGGCCGGGGCGCCCTCGGTGTCGACCTCGACGACCGCGAGGTCGCCGTCCCAGTCGACGCCCTTGACGGTGCCGACGGCCGTCCGGCCGCCGGGGAAGCGGACGGTGACCTCGCCGCCGCGCAGGTTGTGGGCGTTGGTCAGGACGCGGCCGTCGGCGACGACGACGCCGGATCCACGGAGACGGGAGCCGATCCCGACGACGGACGGACCGACGGCGGTGGCGACGGAGGCGACGGCCTCCTGGAGCTCGTTGAGCACGGACATGAGCGGTGATCCTCGCGGCGACGTGATGGTGCGGGTAGTGACTAGCGATTTGCAATCTACTACCATCTCCGTCGTGCAGCAAGCCCCTCCCCTACCATGGGCCCCGATGACGACCGAGGACCCGACGACCGCGCACGACCGAGGCCGCGAGCGCCCTCGGCATCGCGCTCGACCGCGTCGGGCGACCGCTGGAGCCTGCTCATCGTCGAGGCGCTCCTCCCCGGCGCGCGGCGCTTCGGCGAGCTCGGCGAGGCGGTGCCGCGGGATCGCGCCCAACATCCTCTCGGACCGGCTGCGGCGCCTCGAGCGCGGCGGGATCCTCGTCGCGACGCCGTACTCGCGCAAGCCCGTGCGCATGGAGTACGCGCTGACCGCCGACGGCCGCGAGCTCGCGGGCGCCCTCCACCTCCTCGCGGACTGGGGCGTGCGCCGCGGCGGGCCCGGCGAGCCGCTCCGCCACGCGCGCGTGCGGGACGCCGCTCGAGGCGCGGTGGCACTGCCCGACGTGCGGGCTGCTGCGTCGAGGACGCCGAGCCCGACGGGCTGACGCGCCTCTGACCGGCGGCGCCCTACGCGCCCGGCGAACGCGACCGCGAGCGGGTCGAACGCCTCGGTCCGCTCGGCGACCGCGTCGGCGCCGAGGTGGCCCGCCGCGAACGCGAGCGGCGCGTCGACGAGGCTGCTCCAGCCCCCGTCCTCGAGCGCGCGCAGCGTCGCCGTCGCCGCCTCGACGGCCCGCGTCGCGTGGTCGAGCGCGATGCCCCGCAGCTCCGGGACGGCCCGTGACGCGCGCAGGCCGGCGGCCACCCCGGTCGTCGCCTGGGTGTAGGCGGCCTCCGTCGGCGTCGGCGCCCGGGCGCCGGACGACGGCCAGCGCGTCGCCGGCATCGGCGAGCAGCGCCGCCGACGATCGCGTGCCACAGCATCGCGAGGTCCGGCCGGACGGCGGGCTCGACGAAGGCGAGCGGATGCCCCGGGAGCAGCGACCGGCGCAGCGCGATCTCCGCCGCGACCCGCGCCGGCGCCCCGGACTCCTCGATCAGCCAGTCGGGGAAGGCGCCGACGACCACGGCGTCGGGGCCGAGGCCGTCGCGGCGCGCGAGGGCCACGGCCAGGAGCTGGCAGGGCGAGCGCGCGCCCGGCGCGCGTCGCCGGGTCGGACGGGACGCCCTTGGCGAGGTCCCCGGCGACGATCAGCGGCCCGGCGGGGACGAGGACCTGCGTTCCCGCGCGCGCCAGGAGCCGGTGCGCGAACACGTGGTCGGCGATCGCCCGGTCCGGGTCGACGCGGCCCGGCGACGATCTCGCGCATCGGGTCGGCGATGACGATGTCGATCCGCTCGAACGCCGCGACGACCGCCTGGTCCGGCGCGGCGAGGGCGGGGGCGTCGGTCATGATCCGGACGTAGCCGCGGCGGCGCGCGCCCGCCTCGTCGACGAACCGGCGCAGGACCGCGAGCGAGCGCTGGGCGCCGGTCGGGATCGGCTGCCCGGACGGGTCGAAGGTGTCGAGGCCGCCCCGCGACGACGGGTGCGCGCGCCATCGCTCCACGGGGGCGCCGGTCCGCGCGGTCCGCTCCGCGAGCTCGCGGCTGGGCGGCACGTCGACGCGGACGAGCTCGGCGCCGGCGTCGATGGCGGCCCTGGCCTCGTCGAGCGCATCCACGATGGCCGCCGACCCGAGGCCGGTCCCGACCCACGGCCGCGGCGGGTCGCCGAGCACCGCCAGCAGCTCGCGGCGCGCCGTGCGGTTCGCGTCCATCCGGTCCATCGCGGCCCGCGCGAGCGCCGCGGCGTCGGCGGTCGCGACCGCCCGCCGGTCGGACTCGGCGAGCAGCTCGGCCTCGAGCCCGAGGTCGACGTTGCCCGCGGCCACCGCGAGCGCGAGCTCCTGCGGCGCGAGGTCGTACTCCGCCAGCGCCATGGCGAACGGCAGCGCGATCCCGCCGCCGAGCCGCCGCGGATCCGGGCCGAGGTAGCGGTCGACGACCTCGGCGGCGAGCGGCCGCCCGGCGCGGTCGAGCCCGGAGACGCCGAACAGGCGCAGGATCGCCCGCTCCTGGCCGATGGTGGTCGAGGCCGCGGCGCTCGTGCCCCAGCCGACGCGAGCTCCGTGGCACGGGCGAGGAGGGCCTCGAGGTCCTGGCGCTCGCCGAGCTGCTGCATCCGCGCAGTATGGCTGGCGGCGAGGGCGCGGGGCGAGCCGGGTCGGGCGGCGACCTCGCGGTCGGCCGGTCAGGCCTCGGGCGGCTCCGGCGCGGTCCGCGCGACATGGCCGACCCAGACGTGGCCGTCGGTGAACCGCTCCGCCTTCCAGATCGGCGCCCGCGCCTTGGTCTCGTCGATCGCGTAGCGCGCCGCCGCGAACGCGGCGTCCCGGTGCGGCGCCACGGCGACCACGATCACCGACGCCTCGCCCAGCGGCACGGCGCCGGAGCGGTGCACGATCGCCAGCCGCCGGACGCCGAACCGCGCCTCGATCTCGTCGGCGATCGCCTCGAGCACGCGCACGGCCATCGGCTCGAACGCCTCGTACTCGAGCCCGTCGACGCGCCGCCCGTCGTGGCGCGCGGCCTCGGCCTCCTGGCCCGGGCGCCGGCGTCCCCGGCGTCGCGCGCGTGCGGCCGATGAACGCGACCACGCCCCCGTCCTCGTCCGTCGCGAGCCGCTCGCTCAGCGTCCGCGACGAGGTCCGCGGGAAACGCCGCCTCGTGGATCTCGAGGATGCGCAGCCGGCGCGTCGTCCGATCCGCCGCTGACCGGCGGGATGCAGGCGACCTCGTCGCCGTCCGCGAGCGTCGTGTCCGGGTCCGCGTACGTGCCGTTGACGGCGAACCGCAGCGAGGCGCGCCCGGGCGCGAGGGCCGGCAACGGTCCCGACGACCGCGTCCCAGGCGTCGTCGACGGTCGCGCCGACCGGCACCTCGAGGCGCAGCTCGCGCATGCCCGGCGGTCTCGCGCTGCATCGCGAACAGCCGGACGCGGATCCGGAGCGACGGCAGCAGCGGTCCGGTCGCCATCAGACCAGCAGCCCGGCGCCGAAGTACAGGCCCGCGGCCAGGATCGTCCCCGCCGCGATCGCCCCGACGTCGATGTACAGCAGGCCGGTCGCGGACTCCATCGACCGCGTCCTCGCGGTCTGGATCGCGGCCCACGAGACGATCAGCGGGAACACGAGCCCGATCACGAGCCGCAGCCACACGAACAGCGCCCACGGCCCGACCAGCGCCGAGAACGGCCCGCCCGCGCCGGTCGCGGCCGCCCGAGCCGGGCCCGGCGCCGAACCCGACCCACGCCACGAACAGCACGACCTGGAGCGCCACGATCCACAGGAGGCGCCGCGAGACGAGCACGAGCGGCGCCTCGGGCAGGCGCGGCGTCACGAGGTACCAGTGCCCGAGGATCATCGCGGCGAACACGCCGCCGGTCGCGGCCGCGAGCAGGCCCGAGCTGGATCGCGAGCGGGACGGCGCCGAGCGGGCCGCCGCCCCACGTCAGCGCGGCGAGCAGGATCACGCGAGCCCGGCGACTCGCCGGCGATCGCCGGGGATCGACGCCCGTCGCCCGCGCATGAGCGCGATCGTCGTGACCACCGCGAGCACGACGAACACGCAGGAGGGCCGCCCGCCGCGGCTCGTCGAAGGCGGCGTTGACGGGGATCGGCGAGCTGACCCCGAGCGGCGGCAGGCCCGGTGTCGGACAGGTAGGCGAGCACGCCGAACGCGGCCGCGCAGGCCGCGGTGAACGCGAGGTAGCCCTTCGTGGCGGACGTGGCGAGGCGGCCGAGCAGGACGACGGCGAACGAGCCGACGGCGAGGCCGGTGAGCAGCGTCCAGTTGATGAGCGCGAGGTTCGTGGCGATCTGCTCGGCGGGCACGGGCGGAGTGTAGCCGTGACCCCGTCCCGGGGCGGACACGCCGATAATGGCCGCGACGGCGACCGACGCGGGCGCCGCCACGCGGCAGGAGGCTTCGATGACGATCGGACGCGGCGCCACGTTCACCTGGCTCGGCCACGCCGGCGTCGAGGTGACGACCCCCGGCGGCCAGGTCGTGCTGATCGACCCCTGGTTCGGCAACCCGAACAGCCCGCGGGCCGAGGCGGCCCAGGAGCGGTGCGACGTGCTCCTCGTGACGCACGGCCACTTCGACCACTTCGACGCGGAGACGCTCGCGCTCGCGCGCCGCCTGCACCCGACGATGCCCTGCATCCACGAGCTGAGCCTGTATCTCGGCGCGCAGCTCGGCGACGCCGCCGAGGTGATCGGCATGAACGCGGGCGGCACCGTCGAGACGCACGGCCTGCGCGTGACGATGGTGCCCGCGGTGCACTCGAGCGGCGACGTCATGGGCGGCGACCGGGTGCACTACTTCGGGGAGCCGATCGGGTTCGTGATCGAGCTCGAGAACGGGTTCCGGATCTACGACTCGGGCGACACCACCGTGTTCGGCGACATGGCGCTGATCCGCGAGCTGTACAAGCCGGACCTCGCGATCATCCCGATCGGCGGCCACTTCACGATGGACCCGGCCGCGGCCGCGGTCGCCGTCGGCCTGCTGGGCGTGCGGGACGTGCTCCCGGTCCACTGGGGCACGTTCCCCATCCTGGCCGGGACGCCGGCGGCGCTCGTCACCGAGCTCGGGGCGCGCGGCATCGAGGCGAACGTGGTCGACTGGAAGCCGGGCGAGTCGGCGGACTAGCCGCCGCGGGTGCGGTGGGCCGGACGCTGGGTCCGGCCCGGAACGCGGTCAGCCCGCGGTGGCGAACGGGTCGGCGGTCGCGCCCTCGCGCGCCTGCTTCGAGCGCCCGGACGGGTCCAGGACGCGGCGGCCGGCGAGCCAGTCGTGGCTGACGCCCGGATGCATGCTGTGCACGATCACGAGGTCGGTCTCGATCGAGGCCGGGTCGGCGACCGACACCATGGCCACGCCGTCGTGCAGCTGCACGGCCGGGATGAGCGCGTCGGTGTAGCGGACGTTGGCGCCGCTGGCGCGGAGCCGCTCGAGCACCTCGAGGGCCGGCGACTCGCGCATGTCCTCGACGCCCGGCTTGTAGGCGACACCCACGACCATGCACGCTGGCGCCGCGGATCGCGATGCCCTCGTCGGCCAGGTCGCGGATCGCCCGATCGACGATCTCGCTCGGGCGGGCGGCGATGCCCTCCATGGCGCGCTGCAGGACCGGGGCGGCCGTCCGCTCGCGGCGCAGCTGCCACAGCAGGTAGTGCGGGTCGCACGGGATGCAGTGCCCGCCGACGCCGACGCCGGCGTTGAACGGCATGAAGCCGAACGGCTTGGTGGCTGCTGCCGTCGACGACCTCGTCGTACTGGAGGCCGAGCGACATCGCCGCCGACTCCATCTCGTTCGCGAACGCGATGTTCACGGCGCGGAACGAGTTCTCGAGCAGCTTGGTGAACTCGGCGGCCTCCGCGGAGCTGACGGTGTGCACGGGAGCGACGCGGCCGATGACCTCGGCGGCGCGGCGCACGCAGGCCGGCGACACGCCGCCGATGACGCGCGGGACCGTCCGCTGGGAGTAGTGCGCGCGGCCCGGATCGATGCGCTCGGGCGCGAAGGCCACGAACACGTCCGTGCCGACCGTGAAGCCGCGCTCGGTGAGCGGGTCGACCACGAGGTCGCGGGTGCAGCCGACGTAGCTCGTGGAGGTCAGGATGATCACCTGGCCGACGCGGGCGTTCGCGACGACGGTGGCGCAGGCCCCCTTGAGGGCGGTCGAGGTCCGGTGCCAGCGACTCGTCGACCGGCGTCGGGACGCACACCATCACCGCGTCGGCCGCGGCGATCGGCCGCGGAGTCGTCGGTCAGGTGGAGTCGGTCGCCGCGAAGGGCGGTCGACAGGCGGACGTGGTCCTCGGGCAGGATGTCGACCGACAGCTCGCGGATCGCGGCGATCCGGCTGCGGCTGATCTCGAGGCCGATGACGGTGCAGCCGATCTCCTCGAGGCCGAGGGCGATCGGGAGGCCGACGTAGCCCAGGCCGACGACCGCGACGGTCGGGAGGTCGAGCGGGCGGACGACGGCCGCGAGCATCGCGGCGTCCGCCTCGTTGACGTCCATGACGCGCATGTCGTGCTCGGAGAGGGGATCGCGGCGCAGCATCGAGGCGTCGGGCGGATCAACGTGAAGGGTCATGGAACGGAGCCCTCTGGGCCAGTGACGGCGGGGATGCCGCGCTCACCCACCTACCCCAGGTGAGGTCGCGGTCGAGATGTGGATAAGTGCTTGTGCCGCTGTTGCGGCGGTGGCGAGGAGCTGGCTGGGAGCGGCTGATAAGAGCCAGATCAGATAATCAGTACGATCTGACCATGTCAAGGTAGTACCCGGACCTTGCAGGCTTGTTTTCGCGGTCTGTGGTGACACGGGTCACCGAAACGGGTCGAATCGGGGTCATGGGACCCACCCGGACCCCCGTCGGGGGTCGGTGCGCGGACGCGCCGGATACACTCGGGTCCATGGCCGAGACCACGAACCTGGACACCTCGCCCGCCGCCGCCGTCGCCCGTCGGGCCCCCCTGCCGCCTGTGCGGCCGGCCCCTCACGATCACGTTCGTCGACCTCGGGGCAGTCGCCGCTGTGCGAGCGGTTCCTGACCGCGGCCGAGCTCGACGAGATGGAGCCCTTCTACCCGCTCCATGTCCGGGTCTGCGGCAACTGCCTGCTGGTCCAGCTGCCCGAGTACGTGTCGCCCGACGAGATCTTCCGCGAGTACGCGTACTTCTCGTCGTTCTCGGACAGTCGTGGGTCGAGCACGCGCGTCAATTCGCCGACACCATGATCGAGCGGCTCGGCCTCGGACCCGACAGCCGCGTCGTCGAGGTCGCCAGCAACGACGGCTACCTGCTCCGGCACTTCGTCGCGCGCGGCGTGCCGGTCCTGGGCGTCGACCCGGCGCGCAACGTCGCCGAGGCCGCGCGCGGCCCAGGGCGTCCCGACGCTGGCCGAGTTCTTCGGGCGTCGCGCTCGCCGAGTCGCTGCTCGCCTCGGACGGCCCGGCCGACCTGATCGTCGCCAACAACGTCTACGCGCACGTGCCGGACCTGCACGACTTCACCGGCGGGCTTCAAGGTGCTCCTCGCGCCCGGCGGCACGATCTCGATCGAGTTCCCGCACCTCGTCCGGCTGATCGAGGGGAACCAGTTCGACACGATCTACCACGAGCACTTCTCGTACTTCTCGCTGCACACGTCGTCGGCGGCCCTCGCCGCGCACGGCCTGCGGGTGTTCGACGTCGAGGAGCTGCCGTCGCACGGCGGCTCGCTGCGCCTGTTCGCGGCCCACGAGGACGATCCCCGGCCGACCTCGGAGCGGGTCGTCGAGCTGCTCGCGCGCGAGCAGGCAGCGGGCTACACGACCGTCGAGGGCTACCCGCCGTTCGCCGAGCGCGTCGCGGCCACCAAGCGGGCGCTGCTGGCGTTCCTCGTCGCCGAGCGGGACGCCGGCCGGACGATCGCCGCCTACGGGGCGCCGGGCAAGGCCAACACGCTGCTCAACTACTGCGGCATCGGGCCCGACCTGATCTCGTTCACCGTCGACCGCAACCCGTACAAGCACGGCCGGTTCACGCCGGGCATGCGCATCCCGATCCGGCCGCCCGAGGCGCTCGACGCCGACCGGCCCGACGTCGTGGTGATCCTGCCCTGGAACCTGCGAGCGCGAGATCGCGGCACAGCTCGCGCCGTTGCGCGCGGCCGGCACCCGCCTGGTCGTCCCGATCCCGGTGGTCGAGGTCGTCGAGTGAGCCACGGCGCGGTGCGCCCAGCGGCATGAAGGTCGTCCTGTTCTGCGGGGGCCAGGGCCTCCGCCTGCGTGAGAGCAGCGACGTCCTGCCCAAGCCGATGACCCGGATCGGGTACCGGCCGATCCTGTGGCACGTGATGCGCTACTACGCGCACTACGGCCACCAGGACTTCGTGCTCTGTCTCGGCTACCGGGCGGACGTGATCAAGGACTACTTCCTGCGCTACGACGAGGCGGTGTCCAACGACTTCGTGCTCAGCCCGGGGCGCCAGGTGGAGCACCTGTCCACGGACATCGCCGACTGGCGGATCACGTTCGCCGACACCGGGGCGCGGACCCTCATCGGGCAGCGCCTGCTCCGCGTCCGCCACCACCTCGAGGGCGAGGACATGTTCCTGGCGACGTATGGCGACTGCCTGACCGACGTGAACCTCGACGAGGTCGTCGAGCAGTTCAAGGCCTCTGGTCGCGTCGCCGCGTTCATCAGCGTCCCCGCGAAGGGCTACCCGTTCCACCTCGTCGAGTTCGGCCAGGGCGACCAGGTGACGGGCGTCCGGGACCCGGTCGATGCGGGCCTGCGGATCAACGGCGGGTACTTCGTGTTCCGGCCCGAGATCTTCGACTACATCAAGCCCGGCGAGGAGCTCGTCGAGGCGCCGTTCCACCGCCTGATCGCCGAGCGCCAGCTGCTGGCCGTGCGCCATGACGGATACTGGGCGCCGATGGACACGCTGCGCGACGTGCACCGCCTCGAGGCCGAGGCGGAGTCGGGACGGCCGCCCTGGGCGCCCTGGCTCGCGGCCACCGGGAACGCCGCCCGTTGATCGCCCCGCTGCGGATCGAGGCCCCGGCCGACCGGCCACTGCGGCTGCTCGCGCTCGGCGCCCACCCCGACGACATCGAGATCGGCGCGGCGGGCCTCGTGGCACGGCTCGTGGCGGAGGTCCCGTCCCTCGCGGTCCGCTGGCTGATCGCCACGGGCGCGGAGCCGCGGATCGACGAGGCACGCCGGGCCGCGGACGGCCTGCTGGCGGGCGTCGCCGAGGCGCAGGTGGACATCGCCGGCTTCCGCGACAGCTACCTGCCCGTACCAGGGCGACGGACCCAAGGGCTGGCTCGCGGGCCACGCCGGGTTCGCGCCGGACATCGTGCTCAGCCCGTGGCGCGGCGACGCCCATCAGGACCATCGGCTGCTGGGCGAGCTCGTCTGGCAGGTGTTCCGCGACAGCCTCGTGCTGGAGTATGAGATCCCCAAGTTCGACGGCGACCTCGGTCGGCCCAACGTGTTCGCGGCGCTCGACGAGCCCGCGGCGGAGCGCAAGGTGCGCGCCGTCCTCGACGGCTTCCCGAGCCAGCAGGGCCGTCGGTGGTTCAACGCCGAGACGCTGTGGGCGCTGATCCGGCTGCGCGGCCTTGAGGCCGGCGCCGAGAGCGGCTGTGCCGAGGCGTTCCACGGCACCAAGATCAGGATCTAGGAGACCCGTTGCGCATCCTCGTCACCGGCCACCTCGGCTACATCGGCACCGTCCTCACCCCGATGCTCATCGACGCGGGCCACGAGGTCGTCGGCCTCGACAGCGACCTGTACGAGAAGTGCACGTTCGGCGCGCCGCCCGCGGTCCCGGCGATCGCGGACGTCGAGTGGCTGCGGACCGACGTCCGTGACGTCACCGCCGAGCAGCTCCACGGCTTCGACGCGGTGCTCCACCTGGCCGCCCTGTCCAACGACCCGCTGGGCGACCTCGACGAAGACCTGACGATGGCGATCAACCACCGCGCCTCCGTCCGGCTCGCGGAGCTGGCGAAGGAGGCCGGGGTCGGGCGCTACGTGTTCTCGTCGTCGTGCAGCAACTACGGCGCGGGCGGCGACGGCCTGCTCGACGAGTCGGCGGCGCTGAACCCGGTCACCGCGTACGGCCGGTCCAAGGTGCTCACGGAGCGCGACGTCGCCCCGCTCGCCGACGACCGGTTCAGCCCGGTCTTCCTGCGCAACGCGACGGCGTACGGCGTCTCGCCGCGTCACCGCTTCGACATCGTCGTCAACAACCTGACCGCCTGGGCGGTGACCACCGGCAAGATCATGCTCAAGAGCGACGGGACGCCCTGGCGGCCGCTGGTCCACATCGAGGACATCGCGCGGGCCTTCATGCTCGTCCTCGACGCGCGCCGGGACCTCGTCCACGGCGCGGTGTTCAACGTCGGGTCGTCGGACGAGAACTACCGCATCCGCGAGGTCGCGGAGATCGTGGGCGACGTCGTGCCCGACTGCGAGGTCTCGTTCGCCGACGGCGCGTCGCCCGACCTGCGCGACTACCGGGTGGACTGCTCGCACATCGCCCGGACGCTCGGCTACCACACGACCTGGGACGTGCTGCGCGGCGTCCAGCAGCTCTACGCGGCGTACAAGGCGATCGGGCTGTCGCTCGACGAGTTCGAGGGGCCGAAGTTCCAGCGGATCGCGCACATCCGCGAGCAGCTGGCCGACGGCCGGCTCGACGCGCAGCTCCGCCGGCAGGACTGATCCCGAGGCCCGTCGCACCCGGGCGACGGTCAGGACGGGCCGGGCGCCGGCTCCCGCCATCGGGCCCAGGGCGGGTTGCCCTGCTCCTCGAGCGACTCCAGGGTCGCGAGGTCCTTGAGCGTGTCCATCGAGACGTAGAAGCCGTCGTGGCGGAAGGCCGCGAGCTGGTCCTCGGCGACGAGCCGGGTGAACGGCTCCTCGACCAGGTCCTCGTTGCCGCGGACGTAGTCGAAGATCTCGCGCCGGAACATGTAGTAGCCGCCGTTGATCCAGATCCCGGCGTCGTGGGCGTCGGCGATGTCGGTGATCTCGCCCTGGGCGTCCGCGCGCACGACGTGGAACGAGTAGGCGGGCCTCGCCGCGATGAGCCCGGCCACCTTGCCGCTCTCGCGGAACGCGGCCACGATCTGGTCCAGCGGGGCGTCCGTGACGACGTCCCCGTAGTTGGCCAGGAACATGTCCTCGCCCTCGAGGTGGTGGCGGACGCGGAGCAGGCGCTGCCCGATGAGGGTCCGCGCCCCGGTGTCGGCGAACGTGATCCGCCAGTCGGCGATGTCGGTCGGACAGGTGCTCCACCTGGCGCCCCGGGCTGAGCACGAAGTCGTTGGACACCGCCTCGTCGTAGCGCAGGAAGTAGTCCTTGATCACGTCCGCGCGGTAGCCGAGGCAGAGCACGAAGTCCTGGTGGCCGTAGTGCGCGTAGTAGCGCATCACGTGCCACAGGATCGGCCGGTACCCGATCCGGGTCATCGGCTTGGGCAGGACGTCGGTGGTGCCGGGGAGCCGCAGCCCCTCACCGCCGCAGAACAGGACGACCTTCACCCGGCGAGCCTACCCGACGCGGGCGGGCCGACGTCGGCGAGCGTCGGGAGCGGCACCACGAAACGGGTCCGGCCTGCCAGCTCCGGAAGCTGGGCGACGACCTCGGCCGCGAGGTCCCAGGTGAGGACGAGGAGCTCGTCGGGCGGCGCGTCGACGAGGACGCCCGGGTCGCGGATCGGGATGCCGGTCCCCGGCAGGTACCGGCCGTGCTTGGCGGGCGATCGGTCGACGGTGAACGGGAGGTCATCGACCGTCACGCCCGCGGCATTGAGCAGGGTCACCGCGCGGGTCGGGGCGCCGTAGCCGACGACCGTCCGGCCGGCGGATGCCGCCTGCTCGAGGTGGGCACGGACTGCCGCGCACAGGTCGGCGACGCGCCCGGCGAGGCTCGCCAGGAACGCGGGGTCCTCGAGGCCGGCCGAGCGCTCGCCGCGCAGGACGGCGTCGACCGAGCCGTCGGGCGCCGTCGCCTCGTTCGGGGGCGCCCCGGTGGGCCTGACCGTGATCCGCAGCGCGCCACCGTAGACCGGCTGGTGGGTCGCCCGGGTCACGACAAGGCCGTGGCGGGCGAACAGCGGCACCAGGGCGGCCAGCGTGAGATAGCTGAAGTGGCCGTGCCGGACCGCGTCGAACTGGACCTCGCCGATCGTCGACCCCGCGTGGTCGAACTCGACGACGGCCGTCCCGCCGGGGGCCAGGAGCCAGGCGATCGCGGCGACGCCGGCGTCGAGATCGGGCAGGTGGGCGAGGCGGTAGACGTCGATCAGCAGGTCGGCGGACCCGGGTGGCACGTCGTCCGCGTCCTCGTCCTCCGGGTCGGCCTCGATCACGCGATGACCGTCGGCACGCAGCGACGCGGCGCGCCAGTCGACCGCCTCGTACACGATCGCCTCGATCCCGCGCTCCCGCAGCATCGGCGCGACGTGGCCGCCGTGGCTGGCGAGGTCGACGACCCGGCCGTCGGGACGGAGCAGCCCGGCCGCGGTCCAGCTCGTCGAGGAGACGCCCGACGTGCGCGGCCATCGTCGCCGACGACGTCCACGCCGCGGCGCCGACGAGGTCCTCCTCCGGCGGCGAGTCGCCCAGGAGCTGGAACAGCCCGCAGGCCGGGACATCGCCCGAGCACGAGCGGCCATTCCGCGACCGGGGGCGTCAGCGGCGTCTCGGGAAAGGAGTCGGCCCGGGGCTGCCGGCCGAGGTCGAGGACGACGTCCGGGTCGGCGGCATGGCAGGCACGGCAGGCGCCGGTGGGCACTGGCGGGTGTCTCCTCGTCCTGGGGCGGGTCGTGCCTGCTCGGCACGTCGCGGGGCCCACCTATCATCGCGCCCCCGGTGACGCGGCGCAGCGAGGTGCGTCCTGTCACCACCCGTTCCGCCGCGTCGAGCGCCGTCGGTCCCGGGACCCGCAGGTGCGCTCCGGGGCGGTGAGGGTGGTTACGTTGTGACCTTCCGCGCACCACCCTGCTCCATAGGTGCTCTGGCGCCAGCCGGGCGTAGACCACATCCTTCGGCTCAAACCTGGATCGGGGCCTGCCCCTGTCCACGAAAAGGCACACCCGTCGCGAGGCGGGGCCGCAAAGCCACGGGACTCCCTGAGTCAGCCGGGTTGCCGAATGGTGGTGGTATTGCATGTTTTGGGATGGGGAGCGCTGGCTCCCGGACCAGCCGCGCGTCGTCAAGACGCCCTCCAGGCCCCGCCCAGCCCTCCGCACGCCGTCCTCGCGGCTGGCTGGCGAGCGGCGTGGCAGTGGTCGCGATCGTCGGGCTCGTCATCCCGATCGTGACCGTCTCCGCCGCCGGTGGGGATGGTCGAACGCTCCTCGCGAAGTGGTCCGCCGTCTCCGACGTCTCCGTCCAGCAGGAGTCGAGTGACCGGCTCACGTACCGCGGCACCTGGTTCACCGCCTTCTATCCGGACTACCTGAGCGGCAAGGCCCGCGCGACCGATACGGCGGGTGCCAGCGTCGGCCTCAGGTTCCATGGAGCGGGCGTGTCGTGGATCGGCCCCATGGGCCCGACGCGTGGCTCGGCGAAGGTCTACATCGACGGCAAGCTCACCGCCACCGTGAGCTCGTTCTCGACCGCCTTCCGGCCGACCCGCGTGCTGTACCGCAAGGCCTGGGACAAGGCCGGCAGCCATCGCATCCGCGTCGTCGCCGACGGCACGCCGGGCCACCCGACCATCGCTGTCGACGCGCTCATCATCCGCTCCGACACCAACGACGACGTCGGGCCCCGTCGACGACACCGGCAACCCGATCGGGACCCCGGTCCCCGACCCCTCGCCGAGCGTCAAGCCCGACCCGACTCCGACGCCGACGCCCGTTCCCCCGCTGGAGCCGGCGAAGCACACGCCTGCGCCGACCCCGACGCCGACCCCTGCGCCGACGCCCACGCCCACGCCGGTGCCCGCCGACGCCCGCACCTACGCCCACCCCGACGCCGGTACCGACGCCCACGCCCACGCCGGCGCCCCCGCAGGCACCGACCCCGACCGTGGCGCCCACGCCGACGCCCACGCCCGTGCCGACGCCGACGCCGACGCCGGTACCCACGCCCACGCCCACCCCGCGGCCCACACCGACGCCGACGCCGCGACCCACGCCGACGCCCACGCCGGTCCCGACACCCACGCCCACCCCGCGGCCGACGCCCACGCCGACCCCGGTTCCCACGCCGACCCCGACGCCGGTGCCGACCCCGACGCCGACGCCGGTTCCCACGCCGACGCCCACCGTCGCGCCCCCCGTGATCGGCTCCATCCTCGTGTCGAACGTCACCCAGAACGCCGCGACGATCACGTGGACGCTCAACATGCCCGCCACGGGCCAGGTGCAGTACGGCACGACGACGGCCTACGGGGCCGCCTCGACGCCCGAGCTGAGCTACAACTACTCGTCGCACGCCCAGGCCATCTCGGGCCTGAGTGCCGGAACCCTGTACCACTTCCGGGTCACGTCGACCAACGCGGGCGGCGCCACGGTGAGCTCGGGCGACCAGGTGTTCACGACCCTGGCCGCACCGGTTCCCACGCCGACACCCGTGCCGACGCCGACCCCCACCCCGGTGCCGACGCCCTCGCCGACGCCGGTCCCGACGCCGACGCCCACACCCCCGCCGCCCCTCGGCGGGTCCTCGAGCTGCACCCGCAACGTCAACGTCGACGCGAGTGGCAACAGCGGACGTGACGCTCGTCGCTCCAGAGCTTCATCGACGCCAGCCCCAACGGGTCGACGATCTGCTTCGCCAGCGCGGGCCAGTACAGGGTCAACGGCACGCTGCATCTCTCGAACCGGAGCAACCTCACGTTCGAGGGCAACAACGCCACGATCTTCCAGACGACGCGCTCAACGACGCGGATCTGGCTCATCGACAACGGCGGCAGCGGCATCACGATGCGCAACCTCACGATCCGGGGCGCGAACCCGAACCCCGGCAAGTGGGACGTCACCTACGAGCACAACCACGCCATCCAGGTCGGTGGCGCGGTCCGCCTCGACTTCGACCACATCGCCGTCCAGAACGTCGGCGGTGACGCCCTGGGTGGCTACCTGTCGGGCGGCGCCAACCGCTGCGCCGACTCGATCCAGCTCCACAACTCGAGCTTCGACGGGATCGGGCGCATGGGCGTCACGATCACGGACGGCGCCACCAACGTCGTCGTCGACTTCAACAGCTTCCGCCGCATCGGCTACTACACCTGGGACATCGAGCCCAACGGCGCGACCGTCGGTGGCCAGCCTCGCCGGCGGCGAGCACGTCCAGTTCTCGGACAACAGCATCGGGACGAAGCCCTACGGCGACTACCCGACCGACCCGACCCAGGCGACGGCTACGTCTTCGTCGTCACGGACGCCTCGGGCGGCGGCCCGGCCGTCGACATCGAGCGTCTCCCGGAACACCATGCTCGACACGACGATGGGTGTGTTCAAGATCGGCGTGTTCGGCAGCTCGACCCGCCAGAACTTCCGCATCAGTCGACAACACGGCGGCGACCCGCGCGGCCGGGCCCGTGATGGTCTTCTCGGCGGTCAGCGGCCTGACCGTCACCGGGAACAGGCAGCCAGCTGAGCTCGGGGTCGCTCGCGAGCACCTCCGGCTGCTCATCGGTCAACGTCTCGGGCAACGTCACGAACTGACCCGACCGCTCCAACCGGCACTCGATCGCAACGGCCCCTCGGCACCGAGCCGGGGGGCCGTTCGCACCTCCCGGGTACCATCGCCGGATGCGTGAGGGGCTGACCCGTGCCAGGCGTCGCGTCGTCCAGTCCGCAGGAGCCGTCCTCGGGATCGCGACCATCGCGGCGATCGCCTTCGGGTTCTCGGGCCAGATCCTGTTCAAGCCGACGGCCGCGGCGAGTCGGCACCTCACCGACCCGCGCGCCCGAGGCGCCCCGGCGGTTCCATCCGCGGCCGGCATCCGCGCCTCGCCGGACACCGGCGAGACCGCACGCCTGCACCGCGTCGACGTGGACGCGACCGGGGCGCGACCGACGTGACCACGCCGCTCCAGGCCTTCCTCGACGCGAGTCCCGACGGGTCGGTGATCTGCCTCGAAGCCGGCGGGCAGTACCGGGTCGAAGGGACAGCTCCACCTCGCGGGCCGCAACGACCTCACGTTCGACGGGCCGGGTGCCCGTCTGTACGCGACGACCGCAGCGCCGACCCGCGCATCCGGATCGACCAGGGCGGGTCGGGCATCCACGTCCTCGACCTGACGATCGAGGGCTACTGGCCCGAGGCCGGCACCGCGGACGCCGTGATCGTGGCGTTCGAGGGCAACCACGGGATCGTCGGTCGGCGGCACGCACGACGTCGAGATCGGGCCGTCCGTCCACATCCGGAACGTGGGCGGCGACGGTGTGTACCTGACATCGGGCGTCGTCGCGGGCACCCGCCAGTGGGCGGACGGCGTCCGGATCCACGATTCCACGATCGAGGGCACGGGCCGCATGGGCGTGTCGATCACCGACGGGGCACGCAACGTGGTGGTCGAGCACAACGACCTCGACCAGATCGCGCTGTATGTCTTCGACATCGAGCCCAACGGCCTCGTCTTCGACGGCGTCCCGGCCGGCGCCGAGCATGTCCGGTACACCAACAACCAGCATCGGCACGTACGGGCTCAGCCCGGTCCTGGTCGCCATGGCTGTTCGCGGGCACCGGCAAGGGACCCGAGACGGACATCGAGGTGAGCAACAACGTCTCGACGGCCGGGCCGCTGCGCATCGCGGCCTGGAACGTCGACGACACCGGGCGCAAGGACTTCCGGTTCCTCGGGAACTGGAGCGACACCGCCGGTCGCCGGCCCGGTGATGGAGTTCGACGGCATCGACCAGCTCGAGGTCAGCGACACCCACCAGCCGCTGACCTTCGGGCGCCTCGCGAAGGTCACGAACTCGACGGTGATCGGCGAGATCGACTAGCCCCATCGGGTCCTGACGGGAGGCCGGGTGTGATGCCCTATACTCGCGGCTCCCCGGACAGGAGGCACAGCCCGCGAACGTGGACCTACGCCGTTATGCCGCCACGCTCTGGTCGGCGGCCTGGCTGATCGCGCTTTCGCTGGTCCTCGCGGTCGTGATCGCCGTCGCGGTCGCCTCGCAGCTGCCCCGGACGTTCGAATCGCGCGCGACGCTCTACGTCGGCCAGTCGCTCGACGACCCGGGCCTCGGCTACACCAGCATCCTCGCGTCGCAGGCCGTCGCGCAGTCCTATGCCCAGCTGGTCACGACCCGGCCGATCCTCGAGGGCGCGATCGAAGGACCTCGGCCTCGACGGCACGATCGATCCCGACGAGCTCGCGCAGCGCGTCACCGCCGAGGTGCCGGACCAGGGCGTCCTGCTCCAGATCCTGGTCCGCGACGCGGATGCCGACCAGTCCTCGAAGCTCGCCAACGCGATCGCCCAGCAGATGCTCGACCGCGCCCCGGCCAGCGACGAGGCCCTGGAGGCCACGCAGAAGGAGCGGCTCGCGCAGCTCGACGCGCGGATCAAGGACTCCGAGGACCAGATCCTCGCCCTGCTCGCGAAGGCGGATCGCACGCCCGACGACAACGTGCAGCTGACGACGCTGGAGCGCGAGCTGCAGACGCTGACCGCCGCCCGCGAGTCGCTCGCGAACGGCATCCCGGCCACGTCGCCCAACGCGCTGACGGTCGTCGAGTCCGCGGTGGCGCCGACCACCTCGAGCGGGACCTCGCGGGTCACCATCGTGCTCGTCGCGGTGGCGATCGCCCTCGCCCTGTCGCTGGGCGCCGCGTACGTCTGGGACGTGTGGCGCCGCTCCGAGCCGGCCGAGCCCGATGACCGGATCGGCTGACCAGCCGGCGCCGCTGTTCACGGTCTTCACCCCGACCTACAACCGCGGCCACGTGCTGCACCGGGCCTACGAGAGCATGCGGGCGCAGACGCTCCGCGACTTCGAGTGGCTCGTCGTGGACAACGCCTCGACCGACGACACGGCTGAGATCGTCGCGGGCTGGATCGCCGCGGGCGACGTCCCGATCCGCTACCTGCGCAACGAGGTCAACATCGGCCGCCAGGGGTCGTGGACGCGCGCGATCCGCGAGGCCCGGGGCGAGCTGTTCACCGAGCTCCGCTCCGCCGACGGCCTCGTGCCCCAGGCGCTCGAGCGGCTGAAGTTCCACTGGGAGTCGATCCCACCCGCCGAGCGGGCCGGGTTCTCGGCCGTCTCGGCGCTCGCCATGGACGAGCACGGCGACGTCATCGGGACGCGGTTTCCCGAGGACGTGTTCGACTCCGACTCGATCGAGATCCGCTACCGGTACAAGGTCCGCGGCGACAAGTGGGGCTTCCAGCGGACGTCCGTGATGCGCGACCAGCAGATCCCCGAGATCCCCGGGCTTCACCGGCTCGATCCCCGAGGCCGTGACGTGGCGCGCGATCGCCCGCCGCTACCGGACGCGCTACGTCAACGAGCCGCTGCGCATCTACTGGCAGGACCAGGGCCACGGGCTGTCGCGCCCGGTCATCGGCTGGGTCAACGCCCCGGGCCGGGTGATCGAGGCCGAGGACCGGCTCGACAACGACCTCCGCTGGCTGCCGGTGATCCCGGTCACCTTCGCGCGCGACGCGGTGCCGATCACGACCAGCGGCCTGCACTGGGGCCGGGCCTCGCCGAGCCAGCCGAAGACGCTGCGCAACCCCGGCGCGAAGGCGCTGTGGCTGTCGATGGTGCCGGTGGGCGTCGCCTTCTACCTCGTCGAACGCTACCTGCCCGCCTCGGACGACGGCTGCCGAACCCCTAGCCGGGCCGAAGGCTGGCCGGGCGGCCGTGGGCCGCCGAGAGCTCCTCGTACGTCGCGCTGAACTCGGCGACGAAGCGATCCATCCCGAACTCGCGGTCCGCCAGCTCGCGCGCCGCCGCCCCGAATTGCGCGCGCAGCGCCGCGTCCCCGGCCAGCCGCTCGATCGCCGCGGCCATCGCCGCGCGATCGCCGACCGGGCACCTGGAGGCCGGTGACCCCGTCGATGACGATCTCCGCGGCGCCGCCGGCGCGCGGTGGCGACCATCGGGCGGCCGGCCGAGGCCGCCTCGAGCAGGGCGTTCGGGAGGCCCTCGCTCTCGGACGATGGGCGGCGATGTCGAAGGCCGGGAACAGCGGTCGCGGGTCGGCCTCCGCGCCGTGGAGCCGCACCCGCCCCTCGATCCCGAGCGACGCGATCTGGGCCTCGAGGCTCGGACGCATCGGACCCTCGCCGATCAGGATCAGGCGCAGGCTCGGGCCGCGTCGCGGCGGCGGCGGCGAACGCGTCGACGAGGACGTCGAGCCGCTTGACCTCGCGGTAGTTGGCCACGGCGCCGATGAGCACGTCGTCCGGCCCGACGCCCCACTCGCGCCTGCGCGCCGCGCGATCCTCGGGCGACAGCGCGGGCACCGGCTCGACGCCGTTGTAGATCACGCGGAGGTGCCCGGGCTTCGGGTGCTCGCGGGCGATCGTGTCGGCCTCGACAGCGTGCGAGTTGGCGACGACGAGGTCGGTCATCTGGCGGGCGACGGTCTCGATCGCCCGGCCCGCCGGCGCCGAGCGGTTGCGCCGTCCCCCGCAGGTCTCGCCGGCCGGACATCACGACACGCGGCCCGGTGAGCCAGCGCGTGAGCGCCGCGAGGTGGTACGTCGGGTACATCCAGGCGTCGATGATGTCGTAGTGCCCGTTCCGCACGATCGACAGGAAGCGCAGGCCCTTGCGGATGCGGTGGATCGATCTCCCGACGGGCGTGATGTCCGGGCGGTGGGCTCGAGCCGAGCGAGAAGACGCGCGCCCCGAACGCCTCGGCATCGACCGCGTACGGCCCGGGCTCCGAGAGGGTCAGGAAGTCGACCTTGTAGCGGTCCCTGGGCAGACGTTGCGCGAGGGCGAGCATCTGGCGCTCGCTGCCGCCGGGCCGGAGGCTCGAGCAGATGTACAGGATCGCGAAGCCGCCCCGGTGTCCGCTGCCCCGGTTCACCCGCGGCGTCGTCCGCCGCCACGGTCATGATTGCGACCCGCCCGCCGTGGCGAAGTCCTGGCCCGCGAGGCGGCCGCGTCGCGCCCTGCGGTCGACGGTCACGCCCTCCGGGTCGGCCCCGAACAGCTCGGGCACCGCGCCCATCGGGGCGATCCGCAGCTGGTCTCGGTCGCGTGCCTCGGTCGCCGCACGCAGGATGCCCTCGAGCACCGACATCATGTAGTCGCGGTCCGAGGACAGGTTGAATGGGTGCGTCCACAGGTGGAACACGCCGTCCTGCTCGGCGGCGCCGCTTGAAGCCGAGCCTTCGCCTTGTGGATGCGCGCGCCCGCCGGCACGTACCGGCGCACGCCGACCGTGCCCATCAGCAGTGCCGAACCGGGAACGCGCCACAGGCCGGGCAGGTGCTCGGTCGGGCGCGACGACCGGCGGCGCGATGCCGAGTGCCTGGTCGGCGAGATGGGCGGGTCGGCGGAGGGCCTTCGGAGCACGTGCGATCCCAGGTCGGGTCGAGGCCGCGGAAGACCCGGAAGCCGGCTTCCTGCAGGGCGACATGGTGGCCCTCGCTGTTGCGCGGGAAGACGAACGACTCGCAGGCGGATCCCGCGCTCGGTCGCGAGGCGCACGCAGGCCGCCAGGTCCGAGCGGGCCGCGTCGAGCGTCATCGCCGGGTCGCCGAACTGCGGGTGCGAGAACGAGTGGCACGCGATCTCCTGCGGCTGGCCGGCGTCCAGGATCGCGTCGAGGACGTCGGTGCCGTACCACAGCGGGGCGTCGGCCCGATCCGAGGCGGGGTCGGCGTGGAACCAGTCGGCGTCGACGTGGCTCTGCCGCGGGTGGACGATGTCGTCGTGCACACGCCCGCTGGCGTCGCGCTCGCAAGCGTCGAGGAACAGGTGGCCGACGAGCGCCCAGGTGGCGGACACCTCGTAGCGCTCGAGGAGCCGCAACATCCGGTCGATCGTCGCCTCGCTCGTCCGGGTAGCGCTGCTCGAACGCTGCGGGCGATGTGTGGTCGAACGAGCCCCAGACGAGCTCCGTGTCGAGGGTCAGGGTGAAGACGCCCGTCACGCGAGACGAACTCGGGTCCGGTTGCTGGCCATTGCAAAGGAGGATAACGCGGCTCCCGACGCCGAGTGTCAAGCCGCGGCGATGGGCATCCGCGCACCACGGCTGATCGACCTCCGTTGCGAGCCGCCATCGCCGACCAGTACGATCGGCGGCGGCGCTCACTCGTGGCGCTCGGACGGACGAGGCCACCAGGAGAGCAACCGTGACTCACGCGACCGCGACGGTTCAGGCCCCCGGATGATCGCGGCCGCCATCGCCTTCCTCATCGCGCTCCTCACCGGCCTCGCGACGATGCCCTGGGTCATTGACCGGCTGACCGTCGCGGGCCTCACCGGGAACGACGTCAACAAGCCCGACCGGCCGAGCGTGCCCAACATCGGCGGGATCGCCGTCGCGTTCAGCCTCGCCTTCGGCGTGCTCGTTGCGATGGCGGTATCGGCCACGGGCGCCATCCCGACGATCGCCGTGACCCCGATGCTCGGCGCGCTCTCGTGCGTGCTCGTGGTCGCGATGATCGGCCTCGCCGACGACCTGCTCCGGATGCCGCCGCCGCTCAAGGGCACGCTGCCGATGCTGGCCGCGATCCCGCTCATCGTCACCGGCGACGGCTCGTCGAGCGTGGTCTTCCCGGTCGTCGGCGCAATCGAGTTCGGCCTGCTGTACACCCTCGTCCTCGTGCCGATCGGGGTCACCGGCGCCGCGAACGTGACGAACATGCTGGCCGGGTTCAACGGCCTCGAGGCGGGGATGGGCTCGGTCGCGTGCCTGTCGCTCGGGCTGATCGCCCTGCGCGACGGCCACCTCGAGTCGGCGGTCCTGCTGTTCGCGATGCTCGGGCGCCCTGATCGTCCTGCTGCGGTTCAGCTGGTTCCCGGCCAAGGTCTTTCCGGGCGACACCGCGACCCTGTCGATCGGGGCGGTCCTTGCGGCGGCCGTCGTCGTCGGCCGGTTCGAGGTCGCCGGGATCATCGTGATCATCCCGTACGCCATCGACTTCGTGATCAAGGCACGCAACCGGTTCCCGAGCACCGAGTGGTGGGGCACGTGGGTCGACGGGAAGCTGGTGCACGAAGGTCGCCCGATCGGGCTCGGGCAGCTCGTCATGCGCCTCACGGGTGGCGTGACCGAACGCCGGCTGGTCTCGATCCTGATCGGGCTCGAGGTGATCGCGGGGGCGGCGGCCGTAGCGGTCACGGCGCGCCTGTAGGGGCGCGGCGAGACCGCGCGCTAGCGCTTGCGGCCGTCCGACGCGAGCAGCTCCGCGTAGAGGCCGGCGACGTCGTCGATCAGGCGGCCCGCGGCGTGGGTCTGGCTCCGGGCCAGCGCCTCGTCGCCGAACCGTTCACGCATCGCCGGGTCCGCCACGAGGCGACCGATGCGCTCGGCGAAGCCCGCCTCGTCGTCACGGTCGACGAGCCAGCCGGTGACGCCCTCGATCACGACGTCGGGGACGCCGCCCACGCGCGTCGCGACCGCCGGGCGCGCGCTCGCCGCAGCCTCGATCAGCACCAGCGGCGTGCCCTCGCTGTCGGATGAGTTCACGACGATGTCGGCCGCGGCGTGCCAGACCGGCATCGCGTCGCTCCAACCGGCGAATCGCACCGCGTCCCCCAGCTCGAGGTCCGTGGCCTGCGCCTCGAGCTCCGGGCGCAGCGGCCCGTCGCCGACGACGCACAGCCGCGTCTCGGGATGCGCCGCGTGGACGACCGCGAACACCCGCAGGAGCCGGTCGATGCGCTTGATCTGCGCGAGGCGGCCGGCCGCGACCAGCACGACGTCGGCCTGGCCGAGCCCCAGCTCCGCCCGGGCCCCCGCCCGTGTGTGGCCGGCGAACCGCTCGAGCTCGAGGCCCAGGGGAATGATCCGAACGCGGTCCCGTCGCCCGATCTTGCGCTCGGCGAGCTCCCGACGCTGCTCGTCGCTGAGCACGATCGTCCGTGTCGTCTCCAGCGCCGCGAGACGTTCGGCGGTCATGACGAGCGCCGACGTCCGCGGGCTGAAATAGCCCTCGAACACGTTGCCGTGGAACGTGTGCACCCGGCTCGGGACCCGGGTCACGGTCGCGGCCAGCCGGCCGAGGAGACCGGCCTTCGATTGGTGGGTGTGAACGATGTCCGGCCGATAGCTCCGCATCAGCCTGGCCAGTGAGGCCAGCGAGCGGGCGTCGTCTGCCGGACGGATCGAGCGCCGGAGCGGTGCGAGATGACGGGCCGGCACGTCAACCGTCGCGAGGTCCATCTCGGTCTCGCCCTCTTCCACCGAGCCGTACACGAGGAGCGTCTCCCAGCCGCGCTCGGCCAGGCCCCGGTCGAGGAGCAGGACGTGGGTCGACGGCCCGCTCACGGTGAGGCGGGTGATCACGCGCAGGATGCGTCCGGCCATCAGGCCCCCTTTCCCGTCGTCGAGAGCAGCTCGTGGAGCACCGTCAGCCGGGCGAGACGAAGGTACTGCGGGAGGTTCGCGGCAAACCGCCGCTCGAGGGTGAGCTCGCGCACGACCTGGCCCGGCCAGGTCCGCTTGGCGATGGCGCGCAGGCGGGATGGGCCGCCGCCCGTGCTGACCGGTGCCGCGGCGCCAGCGCCGCTCGTCCCGGCCGTCGCGGCGGCTGCCTCGCCGGATCGGGCCGCGGCCGCCGCCTCCAGGTCGCGCAGCGCCGCCACGACGCGCTCCCGCACGCCGAGGCCGTCGAGCCAGCCGGGCGCCTCGCACCGTTCGCGAAGCACGCGGGCGAGCGTCGGGTCCGTGGCGACCCGGGCCTCCCAGCGCGGCAGGTTGTCGTCGGTCGCGTACGGGATCGCGGCGACCGCCGGGAAGGCGCGATCCAGGGCCGCCTGGAGCAGCGCCTTGTTCGTGCGCAGGCGGTCCGGCGTCGTCCGCAGCCGCTCCAGCAGCGCCCGGTCGAGGAGCGGCGCGATCACGTCGAGGTCGGTCTGCTTGACCCGGTTGTAGCCGCCCAGGAACCGCCGCACGCCGACGGCGTACCAGAGCTCGGCGCGCTGCGAGGTCGGCGAGGCGGACCGCAGGCTCCCGATCATCGCCCGGAGGGCCGGCTCCTGCTCCGCCGCGATCCGGCGCGAGCAGCTCGTCGCCGAGCAGCGTCGCGTAGGCGGTGTCGCGGCCGATCGGCGCGAGGCCGTTGATGATCGGCACGGAGCGCCGGGTCAGCAGCGCGTCCCCGGTCCCGAAGCACTCGTCGCCGCGGAACATCGACCGGTAGCCGAGGCCGGCGAGCTCCGCGTGCAGCTCGTGGTCGTCGGGGAAGTGGATCGCGCAGTCGCCCTCCCCGCTGGAGAGGTAGACGGCCCGCGCGAACGACTCGGGCGTGTGCCGCTGCGGCTTGTCGAACCACGCGTTGTCGAGCCCGAGCGCCGACGCCACCCGGACGGCAACGACGGCGTCGCAGCCCGGCCGCGTCCGCGCCTCGCCCCAGGTGATCGTCGGGATGCAGTGCGGGCCCTGCTGGCGCACCAGCTCCGCACCGATATAGCGCGAGTCCATCCCGCCGCTCAGCGGGAGGACCGGTTCGTCCGCGTTGCGCCAGCCGCGCGCGACGGCGGCCTCGAGCAGGCCCGCGACGTCGTCCACGACCCGGTCGTCGGGGAGCGGCGGGTCCGCGGGCTCGAACACCATCGCGAAATGGTCGCTGGTCGTCGCGCGCCCGTCGGTGAACGCGAGCGCCTGTCCCGCGCCGAGGTGGCGGATCTCGCGCCACGGCGTGGTCATCGGCAGGTACCGGCCGCCCTCGAGAAACGACCCGATCGCGCCCCAGTCCTCGGTCAGCGTGCCCGGGTACGCGGCGGCGAGGTCACCGAGGTGCGAGTGGAACGCGAGCACGCCGTCGGCGAGCCACCAGTACACCGCGTGGGCCCCGACGACGTCCATCGCGAGGTGAACCGTGCCGCCGTCCCGGACGACCAGGCAGTACGAGCCGTCGAGCTGCGCCCATGATCCGCCGCCGAGGCGGTCGACGAGGCGCTCGAGCATCGCGCGCCCGGGGGCGTCGAGGCCCCGGCCCGTCGTCTCGGCGCCGTCGACGACGCGCACCTCCCCGTCGACGTGGAAGAAGCGCCCGGGCCCCGGGGCCTCCCACGAGGCGGAGGAGCGGGCGATGGAGCCGATGCGGCAGCCGGTGACGCCGGCGAGGCGAGGCGCCGGTCCGGCGCCCGCGGCGGCCTCCGCGGACGCCGCGAGCCGGGCGAACGTCGCGTCGGCCAGTGGTGAGTCGCCGACGACCCCGAACAGCAGCTGCATCCGCTCAGGCCGCCTGGGCGGCGCGCCGCCGGTCGACGACGCCGCGCACGGCCCGGACCAGCACCATCGGCTCCTCGAGGCCCAGGGCGCGTGCGCCCAGGACGAAGGCCCCGAGCCCGAGGACCCCGAACAGCCCGAGGGCGACGAGCTCCACGATGAGGTTGCTCGGGATCACGCCCGACCAGGCGATCACCGCGACCACGACGGCGGGGACGACCGACGCCGCCATCGCGAGCCCGAGGACGCGGGCGATCGGCCGGAGGTCGAAGGCACGATCGTCGCGCGCGAGCCGCCAGGCGAAGAACGTGACGACGATCGTCGAGGCGACGGCGGAGGAGAGCGCGATGCCGGCGACGCCGATCCAGAGGCCGAAGGCGACGTCGAGGGTCACGTTGAAGATGACGTTGATGATGCCGCCGGTGAGGAGGACCGTACCGGCGCGACGGGCGTTGTGGGCCCCGGCGAGGACGGGCGACGTCATCAGGATCACGATGAGTGGCGCGAAGGCCGCGACCACGTGGGCCGTGCGCTGCACGTCCTCGGGGCCGAACGCGCCGCGGCCGTAGGCAACGGCGACGGCGATCGGCGCGACCGCCGCGGTGAGCGCCGCGATCGGGACGAACACCGCGATCGCGAACCGCAGGGACCGTGAGGTCGTCGATGCGAGGCCGCTCTGCTTGTCCCGCGCCGCGCGGACGAGCGTCGGGTAGATCGCCGAGCCCCACGCCGGGCTGATGGCGCTGATCGGCGTCCGCACGAGGACCTCGGCGTAGCGCAGCGCGCTGACGCCGCCTGGCGCGAGCAGCGACGCGATCGCGCGGTCGAACACCACGTTGACCTGGAGGATCGCCGAGCTCAGCGTGAGCGGCGCGGCATGCCGCAGGAACGCCCCGAACTGCATGCCGGACGAGCGGAGCGTGAGGCGTGGCCCCGCGCCGGCCCTGGCGGTCGCGACGACGAGGATCGCGACGCCGATCAGCTGCCCGACCACCGTCGCGACGGCGAGGGCCATCAGGTTCAGCGATCCCCAGAGGATGAGCATGATCGCGAAGGTCGAGACGGTCCCCACGAACGCCCCGATCGCGATGGCTGCGAACAGGTCTTCCGCCTGGCACAGCGAGTACAGGATGCCGTTGACCGCCGCGAGGAAGGCCACGGGCGCGAGCACGTGCAGGTAGCGGACGGCAGCCTCGTGGCTCGGCTCGTCGAGGCCCGGACCGGCGATCGAGATGATCGGGCTCGCGAACACCCAAAGGGCGATCGAGAGGGCGATCCCCGCGAGCCCGATGTACGCGAGGACGGCGCCCGAGAAGCGTCGCGCGTGCGCCCGGCCACCGGTGTCGCGCGCCTCGACGTACGCCGGGACGAGCGCCGTGACGATGCCGCTGGTCAGCACGCCCGCGAGGGTCGTGGGCAGCACCATCGCGATCAGCAGCGCGTCGAGGTCCCGCGACAGGCCGACCTGCGCGGCGATGAACAGCTCGCGCAGGATCCCGATCGCCTGGACGGCGAACGTCCCGCCGGTGAGGATCGCCGCCGAGCGGCCGACCGATCGGAGCGACGGCTCGGAGCGCGCCGCCGCCGGATCGACGGGGTCTTGAGGCTCGCCCGGCCCCTCCGGGTCCGGCGTCGTGCCCGGCTGCTCGCCCGGGGCGTCGGTCACGCGACCGCCGGTGGTCGCGGATCCGCCGATGTGCCCGCCGCCTGCTCGCGGTACCACGCGACGGTGCGCGCGATCCCCTCGCCGAACGGCACGGTCATCGCGTAGCCGAGCGCGTCGTGTGCCCGCGTGATGTCGGCCTGCGAGTGGAGGATGTCGCCCGCGCGCGGCGGCCCGAAGATCGGGTCGATGGGCTGGCCGAGGGCGTCGCCGATGGCCCCGAGCAGCTCGAGCAGGCTGTAGCGCGCCCCGCAGGCGACGTTGCAGGTCAGGGGCCCGCTGACCGGCACGCGTGCCGCGAGCATGTTCGCCTCGACCACGTTGTCGACGTAGGTGAAGTCGCGCGACACCGACCCGTCGCCGTTGATCGTCGGGCGCTCGCCCGCGAGCGCCGCGGTCACGAACTTGGGCACGACCGCCGCGTACTCCGAGTTCGGGTCCTGGCCCGGCCCGAAGACGTTGAAGTAGCGCAGGATCACGGTCTCGATGCCGTTGAGCGCGCCGAGCGTGTTGATGTAGTGCTCGCCCGCGATCTTCGCGGCGCCGTACGGCGACTGCGGCCCCGGCAGCTGGGTCTCGCGGCAGGGCAGCGATCTCCGGGATCCCGTAGATGGACGACGAGCCGGCGAACACGAGCCGGCGGACGCCGTTGCGCGCCGCGGCGAGCATCACCTCGATCGTCCCGTCGACGTTGACGGCGCTGGTCGCCCGCGGCTCGAGCACCGAGCGGGCGACGGACGGGATCGCGGCCTCGTGGAGGATGACGTCGCAGCCGGCCGCGGCCTCGTCGAGCGCCGAGGGATCGAGGATGCTCCCCTGGACGTAGGTGATCCGGTCGAGCACGGGCTCGATCCGCCACCGGTAGCCGGTGGACAGGTCGTCGATGACCCGGACCTCGTCGCCGTCGGCCAGCAGCCGACGGACGAGGTGATGCCCGATGAACCCGGCTCCGCCTGTGACCAGTACCCTCACGCCCGCACCCCGACTTCGAGCCACCGCCGCGCCCACAGCTCGAACGCCAGCAGCAGCCACATCCTGCGCGACAGGTCCGCGCGGCCCCCGAGGTGTTCGGTCAGCATCCCCGCCGCCACCTCCTGGTCGAGATGATCGCGGAGGCGCGCGTCCGGCGCCAGCACGACGTCCCGGTAGACGCCCGCAAGGTCCTCCCGGAACCAGCCCTCGAGCGGCGCCGCGAACCCGTACTTCGGGCGGTCGAGCAGGCTCGGCGGCAGCAGCGTGCCGGCGATCTCGCGGAGCAGGATCTTGGTCGTGCCCGCCTGCATCTTGCGGTGGGCGGGGAGCCTGCCGGTGAACTCGACCAGCTTGTGGTCGAGCAGCGGCGCCCGCGCCTCGAGCGAGTGCGCCATCGTCGCCCGGTCCATCTTCACGAGGAGGTCCTCGGGCAGGTAGGTCAAGGTGTCCGCATGGAGCATCCGGTCGAGCAGGTCGGACGGGCCGGCGGCGAGCGCGTCGAGCAGGTACGCATCCTGATTCGCGATCGGGTCACCGCCCATGAGCCGCGAGCGCAGCCGCAGGTCGGACTGCGACACGCCACGCAGGTATCGCTCGTCGGCCGAGAGCCCGATCGTCTCGGCGAGCGAGGTGTTGGAACCACCCTTCGCGACCGCCTTGCCGGACACGCGCCGGGCGGCGTCGCGGGCGTGCACGAGGCCCTTGCGCACCGGCTTCGGCAGGACGGCCAGGCGGCTGAGCGCGAGGGCGACGCGGTACCGATCGTAGCCCGCGAACGTCTCGTCGCCGCCATCTCCGGTGAGGACGACCCGCACGTGGGGCGCCGCGACCTGGGCCACGCGGTAGGTCGGGATTGCCGACGAGTCGCCGAACGGCTCGTCGTAGTGCTCCGCGAGCCCGGGCAGCATGCCGATGACGTCGAGCGCGACGACCTCTTCCGTGTGCTGCGTGCCGAAGTGGGTCGCGACCGCCCGGGCGTAGTTGCGCTCGTCGTACTCGGCGTCCTCGAACCCGATGGTGAACGTCCGGACGGGCTGCGACGAGGCCTCGGCCATCAGCGCGAGCACCGTGCTCGAGTCCATGCCGCCCGACAGGAACAGGCCCACCGGGACGTCGCTGCGCAGGCGCAGGCGGACCGCCTCGCGGAGCAGCTCCAGGCCTTCCTCGCGGTCCTCGCCCGGGGAGCGGTTGGCCTTCGGGCCGTAGCTCGGCGACCAGTAGCGCCGGATCTCGACGTCGCCGCCCTCCCAGGTCAGGACCGACGCCGGCTCGAGCTTGTGGACCCCGTGCAGGATCGTCCCCGGCGCCGGAATGTACTGGTACTGGAGGAAGCGGGCGAGGGCGACGCGGTCCAGCTCGCGGGGCTGCGACGGGTCGGCGAGCAGCGCCTTGAGCTCCGAGCCCCAGGCGAGCCGGCCATCGCGGATCGTCCAGTAGATGGGTTTCTTGCCGAGCCGGTCGCGGGCGAGGACCAGCCGCTTCCGGCGCGCGTCCCAGATCGCGATCGCGAACATGCCCCGGAGGTGCTCGACGAACCGGTCGCCGAACTCCTCGTACAGGATCGCGATGGTCTCCGTGTCGCCGTGCGTGCGGAGCGTGTGACCGCGGGACAGGAGCTCGTCGCGCAGCTCGACGTAGTTGTAGATCTCGCCGTTCTGGGTGACGTGGATCGAGCCGTCCTCGTTCGCCAGCGGCTGGCTTCCCGTGTCGAGGTCGATGATCGAGAGCCGCCGGGCGCCGAACGAGACGTGGTCGTCGGTGAAGACCCGCTGCTCGTCGGGCCCGCGGTGGGCGAGCGTCTCGAGCATGCCGTTGACCAGGCGCTCGTCGTCCGGGCGCATGCCTTCGATCGAGCAGATGCCCGCGATGCCGCACATGGCTAGGTGGTCACCGCGCGGCTCGACGGGACGGCGTCGCGTCCGCGCCCGAGGCCCGCGAGCCATTCGGGGACCGCCACCCGCTCGGTGGCCGGGGCGGCGAGCACGACCCCGAGCACGAAGCACAGGATGCCGGACGTCTGGAAGGTCGTTATCGGCTCGAGGAACAGCCCCGAGACGACGTAGATCGCCAGCATCGCGATCGACGTCCGGCGCCAGCGGGATGCGGAGCGGAGCATCGCGAGCCCGAGCGCCGCCGCAGCGGCCGCGTACGCGAGGGCGCCCACGATGCCCTGCTCGGCGAGGATCTTGAGGTACTGGTTGTGCGCCGAGGTCGCGAACGAGTTGCCGACGAACCGGGGGCTGACGTACTCGTACTGGCCGAACCCCACGCCGAACACCGGGTCCAGCAGGAACAGCGACGCCCCCGCGGCGACAGACTCGAAGCGCTGCTGGTCGCTCTCGGACAGGCCCTGCTGCGCCACGGCGGCGGCCTCCTGCGGCGTCTCGCCGAGCCGCGCGTCCACGAGGAGCGGCGTCACGACGAGCCCGAGCACGAGAAACGCGACCGCCGAGATCGCCGCGACCTGCCGGTTGCGGAACCACAGCCACGCGAGGATGCCGATCCCGGTGGCGAACACCGAGCCACGCGACAGCGTGCCCAGCACGGCGAGGCCGATGATCGGCAGGCACAGCAGCGCGAGCCGGCGGTGGCGTGGCTCCTCCACCGCGACGCCGATCGCGAGCATGACCCCGAGGCCGGCGAACAGGCCGAAGTAGTTCGGGTTCTGGAAGGTCCCCGTGACCCGGGGGAGACCCTGCGCCTGGCCGCCGGCGTAGAGCCCGCCGATGAGCGGGATCGCGGAGTCGCCGACCACCAGCTGCAGCACCGCGAGCAGGCATGCGAAGGTCACGGACAGCAGGGCGAGGACCATGAACTTCCGTGGGTCTCGACGGCGGAAGTAGAGTGCCGCGAGGACCAGGAGGATCACGCAGTCGGCGAACTGGATGAAGCGCGCCGCCGACGCGACGGCGCGGTCGCCCGTGAAGCCGTTGAGCAGCGGCACGGCGGACACGAAGGCGATCCCGAGCAGGGCCACCACCGACACGGCCCCGACGCCGAGCCTGGGGATGTCGCGACTCGCCAGGATCCGGACCGTCAGCCCGTAGCCGATCGCGAGCAGGATCGGGAGCTTCACACCGAGCGCGCCCAGCACCTCGGGCTCCTGGTGCGGGATCAGGACGACGATCGCGGCCAGGCCGGCGCCCGGCAGGACGCACGAGGTCGCGACGAGGAGTGCCGTGATGGCGAGCGCGGCGGCGCTCGGCAGGTCGAACGCCATGACCGCCAGCACGCCGATCGCGAGGACGGCGCCGAGCACGATCTCGCCGGTCCCGATGTCGACCGGACCGTCGGCAGCCTGGGCGCCGGCCGGGCTCCCCGGGGTCGCCTCGGCGGCATCCCGTCGCCGGCGGACGTCGAAGGCCGCCAGCAGCACGCCGACCGCCACCGCGAGCCCGATGACGCCGCCGATCGCGGCGGCCAGGGGCACCACGGGCATGTCAGGGGTGGCCGCCGCCTGGGCGACGCCGATCGAGACGAGCGACCCGGTCCCGTTGCCGCCCGTCCGATGCAGGAGATCGTTGGCGAGGCCGTTGGCGAGCGCCGCCGCCGTCTTCGGGTCCTCGTGGCGCGCCGTGATCGTGAGCTGGGTGCTGCCCAGCTCGGCGCGCGCGCTGGCATCGGCGAGGATCGTCGCTGCCTCGTCGCTGAGGCCGAGCGCCGACGCCACCCGGGCCACGGCGTCCGGCGTGACGGCGATCGTCGAGAAATCGGGGGCGAGCACCGCCCGCCCGCGGATCGCGTCGAGCTCCTGGTCCGTGCCCTCCTGGGGCAGCCCGACCATCAGCGTGGCCGTCGACGAGTAGCTCGGCGGGCGGCTGAGGCTCCACAAGGCACCCGCCGCGGCCCCGATCGCGAGGCCGGCGACGAGGATCGCGAGCATGCCGAGCATGCTCGTTCGCCTGGGGATCGACTGCTGGCCCATGTCCCTGAGTCTACGATGGCCCGGCGCCGGACAGCCCTCACGTGGTCGACGCGTGGTGCGGGCTGTCATCGCGATCGCGGGCATGGACACGCCGGTCGGGCGGCGGGCTGGTATACCGTTTCGCCGTGATGGACCGCGACCCCGACCGGCGATGGCTGCCCGTCACCGTCATCGTGACCGCCTGGAACCGCGAGGGATCCGTGCCAGCGGCCGTCGACAGCGCGCTCGCCCAGACCTGTCCGGAGGTCACGTGATCGTCGTCGACGACGGTTCCACCGACGGCACCCCCGGCGTCCTCGCTCGCTACAAGGACGACGCGCGTGTCCGGATCATCCGGCACGTCCAGAACCGAGGCGTGACCGCGGCCAAGAACACCGGGCTTGCGGCACTCGAGGCACCGACTGCCGCCTTCTGCTTCCTCGACAGCGACGACACGCTCCTCCCCGGCGCGATCGAGGCGCTGGTCAAGGGATTCGAGGCGCCGGGCGGTCCGTGGTCGCAGGTCTTCGGCTGGTGCCGCGACGCTCGGACGGGGGACACGACGGGCTCCGCGGAGCGGCACGAGGGCACGGTGACCTACGGGGACGCCCTGTGCGGCCGGTTCCGCGGCGATTTCCTCCATCTCGCCAGGCGCGACCTGCTCGGCGATGCCCGCTTCGAGGAGCGCGGCTCGGGCGGCGAGGCGTCGCTGTGGTGGCGGCTGCTGCGCGAGGCGCCCGCCCGGCTCGTGCCGGACGTCGTCGCGAGTGTCGAACGCGGTGGCGCCGACCGAGTGTCCGTCGTGCACTACTCGGCCGAGTCGGCGAGGCGCAGGATGTGGGCCTATCAGGCCGTCGTCGATGCCGTCGGGGTCGACATGCGACGCGAGTGCCGGGACCAGTTCGGGCGCCTCAACGCCGACGTCGCGAAGTGGGCGGCGCTCGCCGGCGATCGGCCGCGGGCCAGGCGGGCGGCCGCGGCGATCACTGCGCGACGCCCCCGGGCTCCGCAGCCTGGCGATGACTGGGCATGTGGCTCGTCCCCTGCCGGCCTGCTGCGGTCGGCGGCCGCATGGCGGTCGGGACGGCGCACCGAGGTCGACCGCTTCGCGGCGATCGAGGCGACCGCGTGAACGGCCGGGCAGTCACGCCGCGCCGCGGGTCATGTACCTCGCGACGGCGATGGGTGTCGGTGGAGCCGAGCAACAGGCGCGCTACCTCGCGCGCAGCTTCCGCCGACGCGGCTGGGACGTGATGGTCGTGTCGATGGTCCCGCTCGAGACACGACGAGGCCGCGCTGCGCGCCGAGGGGATCGTCGTCCGCAGCCTGGACATGCGCCCCGGGATCCCCGGCCCGCGCGGCATGGCTCAGGCTCATCCGGCTCCTGCGCGAGTTCAGGCCCGACGTCCTCCACAGCCTGATGGTTCACGCCAACCTGCTCGCGCGAATCGTCAGGCCGATCGCGCGAACGCCCGTCGTCGTGTCCAGCATCCGCACGCCAAACGAAGGCCGGCAGTGGCGCTACGTCGCCTATCGGATGACCAACTGGCTCACCGATTGCACGACGGCCGTCAGCCAGGATGCGATCGAGGTCGCGACGGCGCGTGGCGCGGCGCCGCGCGACGGGATCCGGCTGATCGGCAATGGGATCGACCTCGACGAGTACCGGCCCGACCCGGCGACGCGGCAGCGCGTCCGTGACGAGCTCGCCATCGGCGACGCGTTCATGTGGCTCGCGGTCGGCCGCATGACCGCCGCGAAGGCCTATCCGGACATGGTCTCGGCGTTCGCGCGAGCTGCTGACCTCCTACCCCGGCGCACGACTGCTGATCGCCGGCTCGGGCGAGTCCGACGTCGAGGGCGCGGTCGCGGCGCGAATTGCCACGACGGGTGTGGGCGAGCGGCTCTCGCTCCTCGGCCATCGCACAGACGTCGCCGACCTCATGCGGGCGTCGGACGGATTCCTGCTCTCCTCGGCGTGGGAGGGGCTGCCGATGGTGCTGCTGGAGGCGGCGTCGACCGAGCTCCCGATCGTCGCGACGCGCGTCGGCGGCAACGAGGACGCGGTCAACGACGGGATCAGCGGAATCCTCGTCCGCTCGGGGGACCCGGCCGCGCTCGCCGACGGCATGCGCACGGTCATGGCGAAGGATGAGGACGCACGACACGCGATGGGCCTGGCGGGCCGGGAGCTCGTCACGCCACCGCTTCGATCTCGATGCGACGATCGACATCTGGGTCGCCCTCTACACGGAGCTGCTGAACCGCAAGGGGTCGCGGCGCGGCGCGGCAGGCCAGCCGAACCGGCCCTGAGCGACATTGCGCAGGTGGTCGGGGAACCGGCCCACATCGTGGGTCAGCGGTGGACGACGGCCCAGTCGTACGGGATCCGGTCCGAGAACGGGTCGAGGCGCTCGGTCAGCGACGGATCGTGCGGATGCGTCGCGCAGTTGGCCACGATCGCGGACTCGGTCATGCCCTTGAAGCCGGTCCAGATGCCGGGCGGGATCACGATCAGCGCGTAGTCGTCCGGCCCCAGGAACCGCTCGATGAGGGTGCCGCGCGTCGGCGACCCGTCGCGCTCGTCGTACAGCACGAGCTTGATCCGGCCGTCGATGCACGCGTAGTTCAGCGTCATGTCGCGGTGCCGGTGCCAGCCCTTGACGACGTCGCGGTAGACCGTCGTGAAGTAGATCTCGCCGAACCTGATGAAGTGCGGGTCCGTGGCACGCAGCATGTGGAGGATGGTCCCGCGCTCGTCGGGGATGCGCGCGAGCGGCACGGCGAGGACGCCCTCGATGGCCGTGGGCTCGGCCTGATCCGCGGCGGTCATGACGGTCTCCTGTGGCGGTCGGACGCCGTCGTAGTTTCGCATCCCCAAATCGTCAGGGGTGCGGCGTTCGACGGCCTGGTCCACACTCACGGCCATGCCCAGCGACGACATCGACACCCCCTCGACCGATCGACACCAGGAGTCCCGCCGGCTCGCCGCGCGGCTCTCGGACCTCGTGCCCGGCGGCGCCCACACCTACGCCAAGGGCGAGGACCAGTATCCGGAGGGCCTGGCGCCGATCATCGCGCGCGGCAGCGGCAGCCACGTCTGGGACGTGGACGGCAACGAGTACGTCGAGTACGGCTCGGGGCTGCGGGCGGTCTCGCTGGGCCACGCGCACCCGCGCGTGACGGAGGCCGTGCGCGCGGTCCTCGACCAGGGTGGCAACTTCGTCCGCCCGACGGCCGATCGAGCTCACCGCGGCGGAGCGGTTCCTCGAGACCGTCGGCTGGGAGATGGTCAAGTTCGCGCGCAACGGCTCCGACGTCACGACCGCGGCGGTCAAGCTCGCGCGCGCGGCGACGGGCCGCGACCTGATCGCGATCTGCGAGGACCAGCCGTTCTTCTCCACCGACGACTGGTTCATCGGCCACACGCCGATGCCGGCGGGCATCCCGCAGTCGATGCGCGACCTGACGGTCGGCTTCCGGTTCAACGACCTCGAGTCGGTCCGCCGCCTGTTCGCCGAGCACCCGGGCCAGGTCGCGTGCCTGATCCTCGAGCCCGCGACGGCGAACGAGCCCGCGCCCGGGTTCCTCGAGGGGCTCCGCGAGCTGTGCACGGCCGATGGCGCGCTGCTCGTGTTCGACGAGATGATCACGGGCTTCCGCTGGTCGACCGCCGGCGCCGCGAGCCGTCTACGGGGTGCGCCCCGACCTCACGACGTTCGGCAAGGCGATGGGCAACGGGTTCGCGATCGCCGCGCTCGCCGGGCCGCGCGAGCTCATGGAGCTGGGCGGCATCCGCGACACCCGGGAGCGCGTGTTCCTGCTGTCGACGACGCACGGGGCCGAGACGACGGCGCTGGCGGCGATGCTCGCGGTGCTCGAGACGTACGAGGTCGAGGGCGTGATCGAGCGCCTCGACGACCGCGGGCGGTGCCTGCTCGACGGGCGTGCGCGAGGCGATCCGCCGCCACGGCCTCGACGAGCGGATCCTCGTGATGGGCCGGCCGTGCAACCTGGTGTTCGGGACGCTCGACGCGGACGGCGCAGCGGTCGCAGCCGTTCCGCACGCTGTTCCTGCAGGAGCTGATCACGCGCGGGCGTCATCGGGCCGTCGTTCGTCGTCAGCGCGGCGTTGTCCGACGAGGACATCGACCGGACCGTCGAGGCCGTCGACGCAGGCGCTGGCCGTCTACTTCGCGGGCGCTCTCGGACGGCATCGACGGCTACCTCCGCGGTCGGCCCGTCAAGCCGGTGTTCCGCCCCTTCGCCTGACGTTTTCGCGCCGGCGATCGCCGAGCCGACGGCCGGGGGACGCGCGACGTCAGCCCAGCGCGAGCGCCCCGAGGTGCTCCGTGAGCCGCAGGTTCTCGCGGTAGTCGATCGGCACCTCGACCAGCGACGGGCCGGCGACGTCCAGCGCGCGCGCCAGCGTCGGCGCGAGCTCGGCCGACGGACGCGGGGCGGAACGCCGCCATCCCGAACGACTGCGCCAGGGCGACGAAGTCGGGGTTGCCGAACTCGACCCCGAACGGCCGCCCGAACTCGTTGCGCTGCTTCCAGTCGATGAGCCCGTAGCCGTCGTCGCGCCAGACCACGACCGTGACCCGCACGCCCAGCCGGACCGCCGTCTCGAGCTCCTGGACGTTCATCAGCAGCCCGCCGTCGCCGCACAGCGCGACCACGTGCCGGTCGGGGTGCACGAGCGAGGCGGCGATCGCCCCGGGCAGCGCGATCCCCATCGACGCGAAGCCGTTCGAGATGATCACGGTGTTGGGCTCGTACGCCTGGTACAGCCGCGCGACCCAGATCTTGTGCGCGCCGACGTCGCTGACCACGATGTCGTCGGGCGCGAGGGCCGCCCGCAGGTCCGCGATCGCCTTCTGCGGCCGGATCGGCCAGCCGTCGTCGGCCTCGTACGCGGCGAGCTCGCGGAGCAGCTCCTGGCGCAGGTCCGCGTGGACCAGCACCTCGCGCGACGCGTGCCGGGCGGCGGCGTCGCGGCCGCCGATCCCGCGCGGCATGCAGCGCCTCGAGCAGCCGCCGGAGCGTGCCGCCGATGTCGCCGATCAGCTCGACCTCGGGGCGGTACGCGGCGTCGACCTCGGCCGGCGTCGTGTCGATGTGCACGATCCGGTTCGACCCGCCCGGGTTCCAGCGCCCCGGCGCGTACTCGACCGGGTCGTAGCCGACGGAGATCACGAGGTCGGACCGGTCGAAGCCCGGACAGGACGTGGTCGCGGGCCTGGAGCCCGACGGCCATCAGCGACAGGTGCGAGCGGTCGTCGATCGCGCCCTTGCCCATGAACGTGACGGCGACCGGCACGTGCAGGCCGCGCGCGAAGGCCCGCAGCTCGTCCGACGCGCCGCGGCGGAGCACGCCGTTCCCGGCCAGCACGATCGGGCGGGCGGCGGCGGCGATCAGGTCCGCGGCGCGCTCGATCGCCTCGTCCGTGGGCTCGGACATGGCGGCGGGCGCCAGGTCCAGCGCACCGAGCGAGGCGTCGACCTCGGTCGCCGCGATGTCCTCGGGCAGCTCGATGTGGGTCGGCCCGGGCTTCTCCTGCCGCGCCACCCGGAACGCCTTGGCGACGATCTCGGGGATCGCGCCCGGGACCTCGACCCGCGCCGTCCACTTCGTGACCGGCTCGAACATCCGCGGGATGTCGACGTACTGGTGCGACTCCTTGTGGACCTTGTCGATGCCGGTCTGCCCGGTGATCGCGACCATCGGCGCGTGGTCGAGGTAGGCGTCCGCGATGCCGGTGACGAGGTTCGTCGCGCCCGGGCCCAGCGTCGCCATGGCGACCGCGCAGCGGCCGGTGAGGCGGCCGTAGACGTCGGCCATGAACGCGGCGCCCTGCTCGTGGCGGGTGGTGACGTGGCGGACGCTCGGGTGGTCGGCGAGCGCCTCGAGGACGTCCATCGTCTCCTCGCCGGGCACGGAGAAGACGTACTCGCAGCCCTCGGCGGCGAGGCAGTCGACGAGGAGGTGGGCGGCCGTCCGCTTGCCCGGGGTCACCCGGGCAGTCTACGGGCTGTCGGCGGTGCGAACGGTCAGGCGGCGCCCTGCGGCTCGCCCGACGACTCGGGCGCGAACGTGGCGAGCGCCTGGCGGGCGCGCCGGCGCATCGATTCCTGCTGCTCGTCCTCGACGCGTCTCCAGCAGCCAGGCGCTGGCGAGCAGGACCATCCCGAAGGCGATCAGGAACATCACGCCCTGGTAGGTGCTGAGGAGGGCGATCCCGAAGCCCGCGTACGGCACGGCGACGGTGACCTTGCCGATGACGTCCTTGGCCGGGACCAGCGACGGGTCGGCCGTCTCGTTGGCGTCGCCCTTGGTCTCGAGGTAGACCCCGTCGGGGAGCTGGACGACGCGCGTGATGCGGTGGGTGAAGACGGCGTTCTTGATCCCGGCCTGGAGGCTGATGACGTCGCCGGGCTCGAGCTGGTCCGGGGTGACCGGCACCACGTGGACGGCCGATCCGAGCGGGATCGTCGGCTCCATCGACGGCCCGCCGACCACGAAGGTCGTGCCGCCGGTGACCGTGGGCAGGATCCGGGCCAGGACCACGATGCCGAGCACGCCGACGATGAGCAGCAGCAGCAGCACGTCGAGGGTCTTGCGCGCGATTCGCGTCACGAGCGTGACGAGCGGCATGGCCGGGCTCCAGGTGTGGCGATCGGTCGCGGTGCGCCCGATCTGGTCCGGGAAGTGCGAACCGCGCCCCCGGCCCGCGAAGTGCGGACCAGGGACGCGGCTGGTGTCGTGGCTACGGGTTGTTGGCGGTCTGCTCGGCGGCGAAGTTGAACGTCGCCGTGGTCGTCGCGGCCTGGTACGGGTTGCCGGCGGCGATGTCGAACGCCCAGGCGAAGCACAGGTTGTCCGTGCCGCCGGACGCGACGTTGCGGTCGCCGGCCTGGGCGCCCTGGGCGACGTTGCCCAGCGAGGCGCCGTTGAGCGGGCCCGAGTAGATCGGGGCGCCCGGAGCGGCGCAGGTGCCTGGGCTGATCGTCAGGGTCAGCTGGCTGCGCAGGTTCTTGCCGTCGGTGTTGTCGGCCGTGCTGGTCATGGCGTAGCGCAGCGCGCCGGTGCCGGTGTTGTTGACCTGGACGGTCTTGTTGCCCGTGTCGCCGGGCAGGATGTCCGCGGCGGTGAAGGCCGTGGTCGACGTGACGCCGAGGATGATCGTCCCGGACGTCCAGGTGCCGTTGTAGGCGTCGCTGTCGGTGAAGATCGCGAGGGACATCGCGCCGGCGCCGAGCGTCGCGAACGACGCACCGAGCAGCACGGCGAACAGTGCCCGACGTCGCTTCGAGCGACGGGCAGCTGAACGGTCGGTGGCGGTCTGATCCATGAGTCCGGGCACTCCTGATAAATGCGGTGCGGGCTCGTCGATCCGCCACCCCCCGATGACGTCGGTTGCGAATGGATCCGGCCATGGTTGGCCCGACTGACCCCGCGTACTCGCATTCGACACCGGCACCCGCACCTGCGGCTACCTGACCGGGGACCCATTCGAGGGGGTACGTTCGTCATCCCGGCGGTGCGATGGGGCGCCGTCCCGGTTCGCCCGAGGGTCGGGGGTCGGTGCCGGGGCGCGCCGGTCAGGCCCGCGCGGGGTCGCCTGCGAGCACCACCAGCGCGTCCACGGCCACCACCCCGCCAGGGCTCGCGATGACCGGGTTGAGGTCGATCTCGGCGATGGACGGGTCGGCGACGAGCAGGTCGCCGACGGCGGCGACGAGGGCGGCGAGGGCGTCGACGTCGACGGCCGCGGCGCCACGGACGCCGCGCAGCAGGACCGCGCCGCGCAGCCCCTCGAGGCGCGCGACGACCTCGGCGGGCGTGACCGGCGCGAGCAGCACCGCGACGTCGTCGAGCACCTCGGCGAGGATCCCGCCGAACCCGACGAGCACGGCCGGCCCGAACACGCCGTCGCGCCGGCCGCCGACGATCAGCTCCACGCCGGGCGCCGCCATCGGCTCGACGAGCAGGCCGCGAACCGCGACGCCCGCCGCCGCGGCCGGCCTCGAGCAGCCGCTCGACCGCCGCCGCGATCGACGCCTCGTCCGCGAGGCCCAGCGCGACGCCGCCCGCGTCCGACTTGTGGGCGAGGCCCGGCGCGTCGAGCTTGAGCGCGACGGGGCCGCCGCCGAGCTCGCGCCACGCCCCGATCGCCGCGCCCGCCTCCGCCTCGACCGCTCGCCACGCGGTCACCGGGAGGCCGGCCGCCGCGAGCCGCTCGAGGCTCTCGCGCTCCGGCAGGGCCTCCGGGTCGCCGCGCGACGCGGCCGAGCGGCGAGCGGGTCGAGCACCGCGTCGAGGCCCCACGGCACCTGCCCGTCCACCAGCGCCGGCCAGGCAGGGCGCCTCGGCTCCCCGCGTCTCACGCGCGACGCGGGCGTGCTCCCAGGCGGCGAGGCGCGCGATCGACGCGAACGCCGCCACGGCGCCCTTGAGCATCGGCATGCCGCCGTGCTCGTCGAGGAACGCCTTGACCTCGAGGCTCGCGTCGTTCGAGGTGAGCGACACGTACACGGGCAGGATCTCCGGGCGGTCGGCCGTCGCCTCGATCAGCGCCCGGCTCACGGTCGTGGCCACCTCCACCTCGCTCGGCAGCTCCCGGTACGGGTTGTCGTGCACGATCGCGAGCACGTCGTAGGCGCCCGACGCGGCCATCGCCTCGAACGACGCCCGGTACGCGATCGCCTCGTCGTCCGCGCCCCACGGGATCGAGCGGGTTGCCGATGTAGCCCATCGTCGGCAGGTCGCGCAGGATGGCCTCGCGGGCGCCCGGCGTCACCGGCGGCAGGTCGATGCCCGTCCGGTCGGCGAGGTCGGCGACCAGCGACGCCTCGCCGGTCGACACCGTCACGACGCCCGTCCGCCCGCCACGCAGCCGCCGCCCGAGGCGCCCGATGCCCGCCACCAGCTCCGCCGCCTCGAGCAGCTCGTCGAGGTCGGCGCACCGGATGACGCCCGCCGCATCGAGCGCCGCCGACGTCACCCGGTCCTCGCCGGCGAGGCTGCCGCTGTGCGCGACGGCCGCCGCCTGCGCCTGCGCGCGACCGCCCGACCTTGACCGCCAGGATCGGCTTGCCCAGCTGCAGCGCGCGGTCGCAGAGGGCCAGGAACAGCTCGGGCCGCTTGAACCCCTCGACGAACAGCATGACGGCGTGGGTCTCGGGGTCGTCGAGGCAGTAGGCGAGGTAGTCGCACAGGTCGAGGACCACCTCGGCGCCGACGGACACGATCCGGCTGTACCCGATCCGCGACCCCGGCGCGTGGAGGAACGCGTCGGTGACGCTGCCCGACTGCGCCAGGCCGGCGACGTGGCCGCGCGGCAGCCATGGGTTGACGTCGCCGATGTAGGTCGAGCTGTTGGTCGTCCAGTCGACGGCGCCCATGCAGTTGGGCCCGAGCAGCGCGATGCCGTGCCGGACCGCGATCTCCGCGACCGCGCGCTGCATCGCGGCGGCCGCCTCGCCGCCCTCGACGACGCCGCCGCCCGGGATCACGAGGCTCGGGACGCCGGCGTCGGCGGCCTCCTGCGCGAAGCGCGCCGCGCGCAGCGGGTTGACGGCGAGGATCACCGAGTCCGGCCGCTCCGGGAGCGCGTCGAGCGTCGGGAAGCACGGCTGCCCGAACGCCTCGGCGTAGTTGGGGTTGACGAAGTGGCAGCGCGTCTCGCTGCCCATCCGCGCGAGGTTGTCGCGGACCGTGAGCGCGAGCGACGAGCGCGGGCTGGCGCCCGACGACCGCGATCGACCGCGGCGCGAACAGCGGCCGCAGGTCGATGACGGGCGCGTCGGGCTCGGTCAACCCGGGCTCAGCCGACGACGGGGTGGACGCCGCGCTTCTCGAGCGCCCGGGCGACGATCAGCCGCTGGATCTCGGACGTGCCCTCCCACAGCCGGTCCACCCGCAGCTCGCGCAGGTAGCGCTCGGCCGGGAACTCGCGCATGTAGCCGCGGCCGCCGAAGACCTGGACGACGCGGTCGGCGCAGCGCCACGCCGCCTCGGACGCGAACAGCTTGGCGATCGACGCCCGGGCGTGGACGACCTTGGGGTCGGCGCCGCTCGTCCATGAGCCACGCCGTCTCGCGCGTGAGCAGGCGGGCCGCGGACGCGTCGGCGGCCGAGTCGGCGAGCGGGAAGCTCACGCCCTGGAAGTCGTAGATCCGCTGGTCGAACTGGATCCGCCCCGTCGCCCACTCGACGGCGAGCTCCAGCAGCCGCTCCATCGCCCCGGAGCAGCGGGCGCCGATGTGGAGCCGCTCCTCGACGAACCACTCGTTGGTCATCGTGTCGGCCTCGCCCACCGCGCCCAGCACCGCGTCGGCCGGCACGCGGACGTCCGCAGCGTGAACTGCGGGTGGCGGTCGGCGAAGGTGTGGGTGTAGTCGGGGTCGCCGGTCTGCTCGACGCCGGGCGTGTCGTAGTCGACGAGGAACAGCGTCGGGCTGCCGCTCGTCGCCGTCGATCACGTGGCAGTGGAAGATCATGAAGTCCGTGTCCGACGGACCGGTCACGAACCACTTCTCCCCGTTGAGGACCCACTCCCCGGTGGCCGCGTCGCGGACCGCCGGTGGAGGCGAGCGTCCGCGCGTCGGAGCCCTGGCCGGGCTCGGTGATCGCGTAGCTCCCGTTCCGCTCGCCGCGCAGGCTCGGGTCGAGGTAGCGGCGGCGCTGCTCGGGCGTGCAGTGGACGAGCGCGTTGTACGCGCCCGGGATGAAGCTCCACAGGCCGCCCGTCGCCTGGCCCAGCTGCTCGTGGACGAGGACCTGCTCCATCGCCGACCAGCCCTGGCCGCCCGCGCGACACCGGGAGGCTGCCGCCGTGGAGGCGGGCCTCGATCGCGAGGCGCTTGAGCTCGCGGACGGTGTCGTCGGGGAGGTCGTGGTCGCGCTCGAACGCGGCCTCGAGCGGCTGGAGGGCGTCGACGACGTAGGCGCGGGCGCGATCGCGCAGCTCGGCCTGGGCGGGCGTGAGCGTGAAGTCCATGCCCGGCAGTGTGGCCCAGCGCCGCGCACGGCGACCGGCGGCGGTCGCGGCGCCCGGGACAGCGATCAGGCGCGGCCGCGGACGGCCCAGGCGCGGGCGATGAGGTCGATCGTGCCCTCGGGGCCGGTCGGCAGGGTCGCGCGCAGCCGTTCGCGGAGCGCCTCGCGACGTTCCGGCGGCAGCCGGCACGCGTACCCGGGCGCCGGGCCGATGTCGACGGTGAACGGCTGCCAGAAGTCGTCGAAGTCGGCGAACCGGGTCGGGACGTCGATCGCCATGATCAGCACGTCCGAGAGGCCGGCGTCCGCCCAGGCCACGGCGAGGCGATCGGGCGCCGCGAGCGGGAACCGGCGGCCCTCGTCGAGCTCGGCGGCGACCGGATCCAGCGCGATGGCCGCATCCCAGAACCGGCGGATCAGCTCCATCCGACCCGCGTAGTCCCACAGGTACGCCGCGACCACGCCGCCCCGCCGCGTCACCCGCACGGCCTCCGCCAGCGCCGCAGGCACGTCGGGCACGAAGTTGAGGACGAGGCCGGACACGACGGCGTCGGCCGCCCCATCGTCGATCGGCAGCGCATCGGCCCGCCCGACCGCGAACGTCGCGACGGGGTCCGTGACCCGCTCGCGGGCGCGCCGCCACGAAGTCGGGCGAGGGGTCGACGCCGACGACCCGCGACGGCCGCGTGCGGGCGACGATCCGGCCCGAGAGCTCGCCCGTGCCGCAGCCGACGTCGACCCAGGCCGCGCCTTCGGGGACGTTCAGCCAGGCGACGAAGGCGTCCGCGACGCGGCGGCTCCAGCGGCCGATGTAGCGCTCGTACGCCTCGGCGTCCTGCCAGCGGTCGGGCGCCACCGGCCGGTCCCTACTGGGGCCAGGCGAGCACCATGATCCGGACCTCGGTCATGTCGTCGATCGCCCAGCGCAGGCCCTCGCGCCCGAGGCCCGAGTCCTTGACGCCGCCGTAGGGCATGTGGTCGATCCGGTACGTCGGGACGTCGTTGACGATGACGCCGCCGACCTCGAGCTCCGAGAAGCTGGACCAGGCCGCGCGCAGGTCGTTCGTGAACACGCCGGTCTGGAGGCCGAAGAAGCTCTCGTTGACCTGGCGGATGGCGTCGTCGAAGTCGCGGAACGGGAACGCGACCACGAGCGGCGCGAACGCCTCGTTCGAGCAGACCTTGGCGTGGACCGGGACGTCGGTGAGGATCGTCGGGGCGAAGTAGGTGCCGTCGGCCGTGCCGCCGAGCAGGACCTTGCCGCCGAGCGCCTTCGCCTCGTCGACCCAGTCCTGGGTCCGGCGAGCGGCCGCCTCGTCGACCATCGGGCCCGACGTCGGTCGTCGTGTCCGCCGGGTCGCCGACCTTGAGCGCCGCCGCGGCGGCGACGAACTTGTCCATGAACGCGTCCCAGACGTCCTCGTGCACGAACATCCGCTGGACGCTGATGCACACCTGGCCCGAGTACCCGAAGGCGCCGACCACCATGCGCTTCACGGCCCAGTCGAGGTCCGCGGTCTTGTCGACGATCACGCCGGCGTTGCCGCCGAGCTCGAGGACGACCTTCTTCTTGCCCGCCCGGTCCTTCATCCGCCAGCCGACCGACGGCGAGCCGGTGAACGTGAGCAGCTTGAACCGCTCGTCCGAGACCATCCGGTCGCCCAGCTCGCGGCTCATCGGCAGCACGCTGACCATGCCCTCGGGCACGCCGGCGGCGTCGATGATCTCGGCGACCTTGAGCATGACCAGCGGGTCCTTGGACGGGGGCTTGAGCACGATCGGGTTGCCCGACGCGATGGCCGGCGCGACCTTGTGCGCGGCGAGGTTGAGCGGGAAGTTGAACGGGCTGATCGCCGCGATCGGCCCGATCGGGAACCGCCGGGTGATGCCGACCCGGTCCTTGGACGCCGCCAGCAGGTCGAGCGGGATGACCTCGCCGGTCATGCGCTCCGCCTCCTCGGCGCCCAGGCGGAAGGTCAGCGTCGCGCGGTCCACCTCGACCAGCGCGTCGCGGATCGGCTTGCCGGCCTCGGCCGCGATCGTCGCGCCCAGCTCCTCGCGCCGAGCCCGGATGCCCGCCGAGATCTCGCGCAGGATCCGCCCGCGCTCGTAGGCCGGCAGCTTGCGGGTGACCTCGAACGCCCGGACGGCGGCCTCGACGGCCTCCTCGTACTGGGCGGTCGTCGCGTGGAACGTGGACCCGGCGGGCTCGTCGGGCCGGGCGGGGTTCGCGACGACCAGCGGGTCGTCGGACTCGACCCATCGTCCGGCGAGGTAGATCGGATGCGGCGTCGTGGCCGTGCGGGTCGCAGTCATCGGAGCACTCCTGGCGCCCTCGGGATCGGGGCAGTCGTCGATGCGCCGATGCTACCAGTGGCGCATCGCGGGCCCCGAGCATGGGGCATGCTTGTCCGCGCGGCCGACTCCGGGGGCAACGCCGGCCGCCGCATCGATCGAGGGGAAACCGTCCGTGCGTCCGTCCATCCTGCGCCTGACGCGGTTCGACGCGGCCGGCGCGGGCTTCGACACCGCCCTGCGCGACCGGCTGGCGCCCGTGATCGGCGACGTGCCGGGGCTGCACGCCGTCATCGGCGGTCGGATGGGCCCGGGCCAGGACGGGCCGCGGCTCGTCGCGACGGTCTGGACGTCCCGCGAGGCGATGGAGGCGGCGATCGGGGCCGGGATCCGATGATCCCGGCCTCGGACCCGGCGGTCCTGCCCGGGTCGTCGGGCGGCCCCACGGACGTGCTCCCGATCGCGCTCCAGCTCGACGCCGCGGTCGACGCCCGCATCGCCCTCATCCGGGTCGTGCGCGGGGTCACGCGACCGGGCGAGCTCGACGCGTACCTGGACGACGCCCGCTCGGGCGTCACGGCGGACCGGTCGAGCGGCGGCGGGCCGCTCGCGTTCTACCTCGCCACCGACCCCCCGGACCGCTTCGTGACCGCTGTCCCTGTGGGGCGGCTGGTCGCACGTCGAGGCCGCGACCGGCGCCGACGTCCGGCACGTCGAGCGGACCCGGCACGAGGAGCGCCTCGCGAGCTGGACGACCGAGCACTACGAGGTGGTGCCGGGCCTCGCGGTCGTCCGCCCGTAGGGCTCGGCCGCCGCCCGTCGGTCAGCGGCGCTTGCCGCCCCCGAAGATCGTGCCGAAGACCCCGCGGATCAGCGACTGGCCGACGCTCGACGTCGCGACCCGGCCGACCGTCCGGATGCTCGTCTCGACCATCCGCTCGCGCTGGCGCTGGGCGGCCTGCGCGGCCCGGGCGGCCGCCTTGCGCTCCCGCTCGGCTTCGTCGGCCTCCTTCTTGAGCTCGCGGGCCTGCATCGCGGGCCTGACGCGCGATCTCCTGCTGCTGCTGCGCCGCGGTCATCGTCCCGAGGCCGCCGGCCGGGGCCGGTCGCAGCACCAGCCGCCACAGCGGCATCGGCGTCGGTCGCCACCGCGGCCTGGGCGTCGCGAGGCGGGCGGTGATGATCTCGTGGGCGCTCTCCTGGTCGACCGTCTCGCCGTACTTCGCGGACCAGCGGCGACTGCGGCGACGACCTGCGCGATCTCCTGGTCCGTGAGCGGCGCCATCCGCGGAATCCGGCGGGATGAGCCGGGTCGCCGCGAGCGGCGTCGGGACGCCCTTGGGCGACAGGACGGTGACCAGCGCCTCACCGATGCCGAGGCTCGTGATCGTCTGCTCGACGTCGTAGTGGGTGGTCACCGGGAACGTCCGAGCCGTCTTGCGCAGCGCGTCGGCGTCGTCGGGCGTGAACGCGCGAAGCGCGTGCTGGATCCGGTTGCCGAGCTGCGACAGCACCGGCGACGGCACGTCGGTCGGCGCCTGGGTGACGAAGTACACGCCGACGCCCTTGCTCCGGATCAGGCGCGACGGTGCGCTCGATCTCGTCCAGCAGCGCCTGCGACGCGTCCTTGAACAGCAGGTGCGCCTCGTCGAAGAAGAAGGCGAGCATCGGCTTGCGGCAGGTCGCCGATCTCCGGCAGGTGCTCGTAGAGCCGGGCGAGCATCCAGAGCACGAACGTCGAGTACAGCCGCGGCTGGTCCATCACGTCCGCGACCTCGAGCAGCGTGACCATGCCCTTGCCGCCGATCGGGTCCGGAGCATGAGGTCGTCGACGTCGAACTCCGGCTCGCCGAAGAAGACGTCGGCGCCGTCCTGCTCGATCGTGACGATCGCCCGCAGGATCACGCCCAGCGAGGCCGGGCTGATGCCGCCGAGGTCCTCGAGCACGGGCTTGCCGTCGTCGGAGCCGAGGTACTTGAGCGTCGTCCGCAGGTCCGTCGAGGTCGAGCAGCGGCAGGTGTCTGGTCGTCGCAGTAGCGGAAGACCATCGACAGGATCGAGGTCTGGGTGTCGTTGAGGTCGAGGACCTTGCCCAGGAGCAGCGGCCCGAACGACGAGACGCTGGCGCGGACGTGGGCGCCGCTCTTGCCCGACAGCGACAGGATCTCGACCGGGTGGCCGGCGGCCTGGAACGTCCACGCGAGCGACGTGCAGCGATCGATCGTCCGCTGGTCGGTGGCGTCGCCCGGCGCGCCGATCCCCGACAGGTCGCCCTTGACGTCGACGGCGAACACCGGCACGCCGAGCGCCGAGAGCTGGCCCGCGAACAGCTGGAGGGTCTTGGTCTTGCCGGTGCCGGTCGCGCCGGCGATCAGGCCGTGGCGGTTGACGCGCGACAGCGCGATCTGGACGCGGACGTCGGACAGCACCTCGTCGCCGAGCATCGGCGAGCCGAGCACGATCGTGGGCTCGGTCAGCGCGTAGCCAGCGGCCATCTCCGACCGGAACGACTCGTCCATCGCCACCTCCAGGGCACGCCGTCACGCGCGCTGCCGTCATGATCGCACCGCCGCGAGCGTCGCGGGCGTCAGTCCTCGGCCGCCCGCCCGTACGTGCCCAGGATCCGGACCACCTCGGTCTCGGCGGCCAGCTCCTCGAGCGCCGCGGCACAGGCGGGCTCGGCCGGGTCGGCGTCGAGGTCGACCCAGAACAGGTACTCCCAGCGCGACCCGCGGGCGGTCCACGGCCGGGACTCGAGCCGCGACAGGTTCAGCCCGCGGGCCGCGAACGCCCCCAGCGAGCGGTGGAGCGATCCCGGCACGTTGCGGACCGCGAACACCAGCGTCGTGCGCGGCGGGCCGTCGGCCGCCCCGGGTCGCGCGGCCTCCCGTGACCCGCGCCGCCTCGCCGGGCCGCGCGATCACCGCGAACCGGGTGCGGTTGTCGCTGCCCGACTGGATGTCGTCGGCCAGCACCTCGAGGCCGTAGATGCCGGCGACCCTCGCGGACGCGACGGCCGCCGCGCCGTGCTCGCGGCGCTCGGCGATCTCCTTGGCGGCGCCGGCGGTGTTGTACGTGGTCTGGACGCTCCACGGCCGCGAGCGCAGGAACTCGTCGGCCTGGGCGAGCGCCGCCGCGATCGAGTACACGCGCTGGACGCCGTCGAGGGTCTCGCCGGGCAGCGCCAGCAGCGCGAGGCGGACCGGCACGGAGACCTCGCCGGCGATCGGCAGGTCGAACGACCACAGCAGGTCGAGGTTCTCCCGGATCGTGCCCAGCAGCGAGCTCTCCACCGGGACGACGCCCGCCTCGGCGTCGCCGTCGCGGACGGCCTCGAACACGGCACGGAACGAGGGCAGCGCGACGGCCTCGGGCGCGGCGAAGAACCGCAGCACCGCGTCCTCGGCGAACGCGCCCGGCTCGCCGGGATAGGCGACCCGCGGCCCGCCTATCGGTTGAACCACTCGGTCGTGTCGATCGGCCGTGCCTGGTCGTCGAACTCGGCCTGGGCCTGGCCCTGCGCGTCGGCGCCGGTCCGCGCCCGGCGCGATCCCGCGGCCTCGGCCGCCCCGGCCCACGACGCGGCCCCGAGCATCTCGTTGACCGCGTCGACGTACGCCTCGACCGACGCCGCCACGATGTTCGTGCTCGTGATCACGCCGGTGAAGCGGCCGTCGCCACGCTCGCCCTCGGCGGATGCCGGCGGCGCGATCTGCGACGGTCACCTTGCCCTCGGCGTCCGGGCCCTCGGCGAGCGCGTGGACGTCGTAGCCGACGAGGCGCGGATGCCCGCCGAGGACGTCGGCCAGCGCCAGGTCGACGGCCTTGTACAGCGCGTCGACCGCGCCGTTGCCCTCGGCCGAGGCCTTCCAGTCGTGGTCGCCTGCCCGGATGACGACCGCGGCCCGGCTGTTGACGTTGCTGCCCGAGGTCACGGTCCAGCGCGCGAGCCGGGCGGGATCGGGTCGGCTGGCGTCGCTCATGCGGGGTCTCCCGCGGCCGCGGGGTCGGGCTCGTGGGACGTGGCCGCCGCCGTCCCCTGGCCGTTGGTCGTCGTGAAATGGCGTTCGTCGCGCCGCCGGAGCTCGGCACCGGACTTCCAGATCGCGTACTCGAGCGAGTCCGCGAGGGCCTGCGCCGAGGCCGCGATGATGTTCGTGTCGCTGCCCATCGTCGACCAGGTCGTCGAGCCGTCCTGCGAGTCGATGATGACCCGCGTGCGGGCGGCCGTCGCCGTCGTGCCGTCGAGGATGCGCACCTTGTAGTCGACGAGGTGGACGCCGTCGAGGACCGGGTAGAACGCCCGCAGCGCCTTGCGCAGCGCGCCGTCGAGCGCGTTGACCGGGCCGTTGCCGTCGGCCGCCGTGTGCAGCACCTCGCCGTCGACCTCGACCTTGACCGTCGCCTCGGCCAGCAGCTCGCGCTCCGAGCGCTGCTCGACGAGCACCGTGTAGTCGACGACCCGGAACGGGGCCGCGTAGTCCACCGCGTGACGCCGGATCAGCAGCTCGAACGACGCCTCGGCGCCCTCGAACGCCAGGCCCTCGTTCTCGAGGCGCTTGATGACCTTGGACAGCTCGCGCGGGTCGACGAGGCCCTCGAGCTCGTGGCCCAGCTGGCGGGCGCGGATCTCGGTGTTGGCCTTGCCGCCGAGCTCGGACACCACGAGCCGGCCGGCGTTGCCGACGGCGCCCGGGTCCACGTGCTGGTAGCTGCGCTCGACCTTGGCCACGGCCGCGCCGTGGACGCCGCCCTTGTGCGCGAACGCCGACCGGCCGACGTACGGCTGGTAGTCGTTGGGGACCTGGTTCGCGATCTCGGCGACCGCGCGGCTGAGCTGGGTGAGGTCCGCGAGGTCGCCGCCACCCGACGGGGAGAGCGTGTTGGGCGTCTTGAGCGCGAGGTTCGCGAGGATCGACACCATGTTCGCGTTGCCGCAGCGCTCGCCGTAGCCGTTGATCGTCGCCTGCACGTGGCGGACGCCGGCCTGGACCGCGGCGATCGAGTTCGCGACGGCGAGCTCGGCGTCGTTGTGGGTGTGGATGCCCCAGGTCACCGCCGGCGCGTCCGGGTCGGCCTCGAGCGACGCGCGGACGTCGCCGACGATCTCGACCAGGTCGTTCGTGAGCGTGCCGCCGTTCGTGTCGCACAGGACGAGGGTCCGGGAGCCGGCCTGGCGGGCGGCGCGGAGCGTGGCGAGGGCGTAGTCGCGGTCGGCCCGGTAGCCGTCGAAGAAGTGCTCGGCGTCGTAGACCGCCTCGCGGCCGTGGTCGACGACGAAGCCCACCGAGTCCGCGATCATGTCCAGGTTCTCGGCCGGCGTGGCGCCCAGCACCTCGACGACGTGGAGCAGCCAGCTCTTGCCGAAGATCGTGACGACCGGCGTCTCCGCGGCCACGAGCTCGCGCAGGTTGGGGTCGTCGCCCGGCCGGTTGGCCTTGTGGCGGGTGCTGCCGAAGGCCGCGAGCCGTGCCTGCTGCCAGCGGATCTTGCGGGCCGCCGCGAAGAACTCGATGTCCTTGGGGTTGGAGCCCGGCCAGCCGCCCTCGATGAACGGGAATCCGTACTCGTCGAGCATCTGGGCGACGCGCAGCTTGTCCGCGAGCGAGAGCGTGATGTTCTCGCCCTGGGTGCCGTCGCGGAGGGTCGTGTCGTAGAGGGTGACCGGTTGCTGGTCGGTGGTCGTCATCGGTTCAAGGGTCCGTGGCCCGTGCGGGTGGTGGTCGTCGACTCGTGCGGCCGGTGCCCCGCCCTCAGGCGGTCACCGGCCGGCGAATCGCGATCCGCTCGCCCACGATCCGGGCCATCTCCTTCGTGCCGACGATGCGGATCCCGTCCGCGGCGGGGCCCGCGGGCAGCAGGTCGCGGGTGCGGTAGCCGTCAGCGAGCACGTCGCCGACCGCCGCCTCGATCGCCTCGGCCGCCTGCCCCTGCCCGAGCGACCAGCGCAGCAGCATCGCGGCGGACAGGATCGTCCCCAGCGGGTTCGCGAGGTCCTGCCCCGCGATGTCCGGCGCCGACCCGTGGATCGGCTCGTAGAGGCCGTGGCGCCCGTAGCGCCGTCTCGCGCGTCCCGATCGACGCCGACGGCAGCATCCCGAGCGAGCCCGAGATCACCGCGGCCTCGTCGGACAGGATGTCGCCGAACAGGTTCTCGGTCACGAGCACGTCGAACGAGGCCGGGGTCTTCGCGAGCTGCATCGCGGCCGAATCCACCAGGCGGTGGTCGAGGGCGACGTCGGGGAAGCCGGCGTGCACCTCCTCGGTCACCTTGCGCCACAGGCGCGAGGTCGCGAGGACGTTCGCCTTGTCGACCTGCGTGACCTTGTGCCGGCGGCCGCGCGCCAGCTCGAACGCCAGCTCGACGATGCGCCGGATCTCGCCCTCGGTGTACCAGAGCGTGTCGATCGCGGCCCGGCCCTCGGCGGTCACCCGCTGCTCGGACGGCCGCCCGAAGTAGAGGCCCGACGTCAGCTCGCGGACGATCAGGCAGTCGACGCCCTCGAGGAGCTCGGGCTTGAGCGGCGAGGCGTCGATGAGCGACGGCTGGACGGTGATCGGGCGCAGGTTCGCGAACAGGCCGAGGCCGGCGCGCAGGGCGAACAGCGCCTGCTCGGGGCGGACGCTGGCGTCGGGGTTGTCCCACTTGGGGCCGCCGCACGCGCCGAGGAGCACGGCGTCGGCCTCGCGGCACGCCTCGATGTCCTCGGGCCGGATCGCGACGCCGTAGGTGTCGATGCCGATGCCGCCGACCAGGAGCTCCGTCCAGTCGAACCCGAACCCGAACGCGCGCCCGGTGGCCTCGAGGACCCCGACGGCGCCACCGACGACCTCGGGCCCGACCCCGTCTCCGGGGATCAGCGCGATCCGGTAGCGGAGCCCGCCGTCGGCATCGCTCATGGCAGCTCCTCGGCGACGCGCCGGCCGACGAACGCGACCTCGATCCCGTTGATCTCGGCGCCGTGGAGCTTGTTGGCGGCGACGAGGTAGGCCTCGAGCGACGCCTCGATGATGTTCGTCGAGAGCCCGTGGCCGGTGACCACGAGCGCGCCCGGTCCCTCGTCGTGCGACCGGCGGCAGCGCACGAGGACCTGCCCCTGGGCGTCCTCGCCCGCGGACACGGCCTTGATCTCGTACTCCGTGAGCACCGGGTGCCAGCCGAGGATCGGCTGGACGGCCTCGTCGACCGCCGCGAACAGCGCGTTCACGGGCCCGTTGCCGGTGGCGTGCGCGGCCTTCGCCTCGCCGGCGACGACGAGCGACGCGCTCCCGACCGAGTGCCCGCCGCTCGACGAGCTGATGTTCCAGCCGAGGAGCTCGATCGAGCGCGGGACGTCCGCGTGGCGCTGCTCGACGAGCGCGACCAGGTCCGCGTCGGTGACGTCCTTCTTCGCGTCGGCCAGGGAGATCGCCGCGCGATAGACCTCGTCGAGCGCCTCGCCGTCCACGTCGTGGCCGAGCTCGCGGAGCTTGCCCTGCAGCCCGCGCCGGCCGGACAGCTTGCCGATCGACAGCGTGCTCCCCGACAGCCCGACGGACTGGGGGGTCATGATCTCGTAGGTCAGCGGGTTCTTGAGGTACCCGTCCTGGTGGATGCCCGACTCGTGCGCGAAGGCGTTGGCGCCGACGATCGCCTTGTTGGGCTGGACGGAGAACCCCGTCAGGTACGACACCAGCCTCGACGCCGGGGTCAGCTGCTCGGTCTGGACCTGCGCCGCGAGCTCCGGGAACTGGTTGGGCCGCGTCCGGAGGGCCATGACGACCTCCTCCAGGGACGCGTTGCCGGCGCGCTCGCCGAGGCCGTTGATGGTGACCTCGACCTGGCGCGCGCCCGCCTGGACGGCGGCGAGCGTGTTCGCGGTCGCGAGGCCGAGGTCGTTGTGGCAGTGGACGCTGACCGTCGCGTCGCGGCCGACGAGGTCGACGACGCGGCCGACGAGCGCGCCGAACTCGGCGGGGATCGCGTAGCCGACGGTGTCGGGGATGTTCACGGTCGACGCGCCCGCCTCGACGACGGCCTGGTAGACCTCGAGCAGGAACGACTCCTCGGTCCGGGACGCGTCCTCGGCGGAGAACTCGATCTCGGCGTCACGGCCGAGCGTCTCGCGCGCCCAGCTCACCCACTTGCGGGCGTCGGCGAGGGCGTCCTCGCGCGACATCTTCAGCTTGTGCTTGAGGTGGATGTCGCTGGTGGCGATGAACAGGTGCAGGTGGGGGCGCTCGGCGACCCCGATGGCCTCGACGGCGCGCTGCGGGTCACCGTCGCGGCAGCGCGCGAGCGCGGCCACCGCGATTCCCCCCTTGGTCTCCTGCGCGATCCGCCGGACGGCCTCGAAGTCGCCGGGCGAGGCGGCCGGGAACCCGGCCTCGATGACGTCGACCCGGAGCCGCGCGAGCTGGCGCGCGACCTCGAGCTTCTCCGCGGCGGTCAGCCCGGCGCCGGGCGCCTGCTCCCCGTCGCGCAGCGTCGTGTCGAAGATGCGGACCGAGCCCGCCGCCACGCCGCCGCCGAAGCGGGGCTGGGTCGCCTCGAAGGTCATCGCGCGGCCTCCCCCGCCGGTACGGCGCTGGTGGTGGCCTGCGCCTGGCCGGCCTCGACGACGACCGGGTTCAGGAACGGCATCTTCGCGCGGAGGTCGGCACCGACCTGCTCGATCTGGTGGTTGCGGTCGCGGGCGCGCAGCTCCTCGAACTCGCCGCCGCCCGCCTCCTGGACCGCGATCCAGCGGTCGGCGAACGACCCGCTCTGGATGTCGGTCAGGACGTCGTGCATCGCGGCCTTGGCGCCCTCGGTCACCCGGGGACCCGAGACGTAGTCGCCGAACTCGGCGGTGTCGCTGACCGAGAAGCGCATGTAGTTGAGGCCGCCGCGGTACATGAGGTCGACGATGAGCTTGAGCTCGTGCATCGTCTCGAAGTACGCGAGCTCGGGCTGGTAGCCCGCCTCGACCAGCGTCTCGAACGCCGCCTTGACGAGCGCCGACACGCCGCCGCAGAGCAGCGCCTGCTCGCCGAACAGGTCGGTCTCGGTCTCCTCCTTGAACGTCGTCTCGAGCACGCCCGCGCGCGTCGACCCGATCCCACGGGCATAGGCCAGGGTCCGCGCCCGCGCGGTGCCCGACGGGTCCTGCTCGACGGCGAACAGGGCCGGCACGCCGCCACCCTGCTCGTACACGCTGCGCAGCAGGTGTCCCGGGCCCTTCGGGGCGACCATCCCCACGTCGATGTCGGCCCGCCGGCTGGATCCGCGCGAACCGGATGTTGAAGCCGTGGGCGAACATCAGCAGCTGGCCGGGCCGCAGGTTCGGCTCGATCTCGGCGTCGTAGACCGCCTTCTGGGACGTGTCCGGGATCGCGATCATGATCACGTCGGCGGCCTTGACGGCGCCCGCGACGTCCTCGACGCGCAGGCCCGCCGCCTCGGCGATGGCCCGGCTCTTCGACCCCGGGGCGAGCCCGACGACGACGTCGATCGCCGCTGTCGCGCAGGTTCAGGGCGTGGGCGTGGCCCTGGCTGCCGTAGCCGATGATCGCGACCGTCTGCCCATCGAGGGCGCGCGGATCGGCGTCGGCGTCGTAGTACATCCGCGCTGTCACAGTTTCAGTGCCTCCTCGATCGAGCCCGCGCCGCGCAGCATCACCACCGCGCCGGTGCGGACCAGCTCCTTGATCCCGTAGCCGCGCAGCAGCGCGACCAGGGCGTCGACCTCTCCCTCGGTCCCCGTGGCCTCGACGATCACGGCCTCGGCCGAGATGTCCACCACGCGACCCTTGTACAGCTCGACGATCTTGATGATCTCGGCCCGGTTGGCGTCGGTCGCCCGGACCTTGACGAACACCAGCTCGTGCTCGACGACCTGGTCGCCGCTCACGTCCTGGACCTTGAGCACGTCCACCAGCCGGTAGAGCTGCTTCGTCGCCTGCTCGACCGCGACGTCGTCGCCGTGGATCGTCAGGGTCATGCGGCTCACGCTCTCGCGGTCGGTGCGCGAGACGGCGAGGGAGTCGATGTTGAAGTTGCGGGCCCGCATCAGGCTCGCGACGCGGTTGAGCACGCCGGGCTTGTTCATCACCAGCACGACGAGGATGTGGCGCGCGGACTCGCCGCTCCCGGGCAGCGCCCGCGGCGGCGGGGCGCTGGTGTGGGCCGGTTGCGCCGCCGCGGGCTCGGCCGGCACGTGCCGGCCGTTCGAGCTCTGGTCGGCGCTCATTCCTCGGGCGCTCCCCAGGTCTCGATCAGGTCGGACAGGCCCTTGCCCGCCGGCATCATCGGGAACACGTTCTGCTCCTCGGCGATCTCGAACCAGATCAGCGCGGGCCCGTCGACCGCCTGGGCGGCACGGATCGTCGCGTCGACCTCGTCGGTCTTGGTGGCCTTGAACGCCGGGATCCCGTACGCGTCCGCGAGCTTGATGAAGTCGGGCCCGGGCAGGTGGGACGAGTGGTAGTTGCCCGCGTAGATGATCTCCTGCCACTGGCGGATCATCCCGAGCTTCTTGTTGTCGAGGATCGCGATCTTGACGGGGATCCGGTCGGCCGCGAGCGTCATCAGCTCCTGGCTGGTCATCTGGAACCCGCCGTCGCCGGTCACGGCCCACGTCTCGAACTCGGGCCGCCCGAGGGCCGCCCCCATCGCCGCCGGGACGCAGTAGCCCATCGTCCCGAGGCCGCCGGAGCTCATGTGGCTGTTCGGCCGCTGGAACCCGGTGTAGCGGGCGAGCCACATCTGGTTCTGCCCGACGTCGGCGACGTAGTTCGCCTGGTGGTTCGTCAGCTCGCCGATCCGCTCGACCACGAAGTCCGCGGACAGCAGGCCGTCGCGCCAGGCGCCCGAACCGTGCCACGAGCTGCCGAGCGACTCGCTCTTCCAGCCGGCGAGCTCGTCGAGGTACTCGCGCCGGTCGTCGATCGGCGTCGCGGGGACGAGGGCCTCGAGGCCCGCGAGCACGTGCTTCGCGTCGCCGACGATCGGCACCTCGACCGCGACGTTCTTGCCGATCTCGGCCGGGTCGATGTCGGCGTGGATGATCCGCGCGTACGGGGCGTAGGTCCGGACGTTCCCGGTGACCCGGTCGTCGAAGCGCATGCCGACGGCGATCAGCAGGTCGGCCGACTGGATCGCGCGGTTGACGTGCTTCCAGCCGTGCATCCCCATGTAGCCGTACGCGAGGGGATGCCGCTCGTCCATCGCGCCGATGCCGAGCAGCGTCCAGGCGACGGGGATGCTCGTCTTCTCGGCGAACGCGCGCAGCTCGTCGACGCCGTCGGCGATCAGCACGCCGTGGCCGGCGAGGATCAGGGGCCGCTTGGCCGCGGCGATCTCGCGGGCCGCGATCTTGAGCTGCTTGGGGTGCCCCTCGATGGTGGGGCGGAACCCGGGCAGGCCGGCGACGACGTCGTCGAGGGAGGGGTGCTCGGCGCGCGTCTCCTGCTGCAGGGCGTCCTTGGTGATGTCGACGTGGACGGGACCGGGGCGGCCGGAGCGGGCGAGGTGGAACGCCTCGGCGACGACGTGCGGGATGTCGTCGGCGTCGCGGACCAGGTAGTTGTGCTTCGTCATGGGCAGCGTGATGCCCGTGATGTCGATCTCCTGGAACGCGTCCTTGCCGATCAGGGCGCCGGGCACGTTGCCGGTGATCGCGACCATCGGGACCGAGTCCAGCTGGGCGGTGGCGATCGCGGTCACGAGGTTGGTGGCGCCGGGACCGCTCGTCCCCATGCACACGCCGACCCGGCCGCTGGCCCGTGCGTACCCGTCGGCCGCGTGGCCGCCGCCCTGCTCGTGGCGGACGAGGATGTGCCGGACCTCGGGGTAGTCGCCGAGGATGTCGTAGATCGGGAGGATGACGCCGCCCGGGTAGCTGAACAGGACGTCGGTGCCCTGGACGATGAGCGCCTCCATCAGCGCGTCCGCACCGATCCGCGTCCGCTTGCGCGGCCGCACGTCCCGGAGCATGTCCTTGCGCGCCTGCTCGACCGCGGCCGCCGACGGCGAGCCGTCGGCCGGCACGTGGCTCCGGCGGGCGGGCGCGGTCGTCGGCTCGCCAGCCGGCGGTTCGCCCTTCGTCATCGTCATCCGATTGGTCCCTCCGTCCGATGAGGCCCCGCGACCTCCCGAACATGCAAAGACCCTCGCCGCCCCGGCGAGGGTCCCTTTGGTCTTCGGTGGCCGGCGCCTCAGTGGCGCTCGTCCCTCCGCGTTCCTCCGTTCTCCCGCCGGGAGCCGGTAATGAGGAGGCCAAGAAGGCCATCAAGCCCGGCAAGGAGCGAGCGAAGCGAGTCGAGAAGGGATACGTGGCCAGTCGGCAGCTCACTCATCGGAATGGTCACGCGGCGGCCATCCGTCGTCACGACGACGGCGACCCGCTGGCGATCTCCGAAGAAGCCCAAGCGACTGACTCCCATAGGCCCGCCGGTGGCGGGTGCCCGCAGTCTAGACGCCGCAACCACGATCGCGCAACCACCCGTACCGGGACCTTCGTCCCGTAGCGCGGCGCGCGCCCGGCCCGTCCGCATCCGGGCGGGAACGAAGAGACCGCCTCGATGGCGGTCTCGTCGCGTCATGGTGGAGGGGCACGCGGGCGGCCCTTCCGTCACTTCCAGCGCTGCCCGGCCTCGATGACGATGTCCGGGCGAGGGCGCATGGGCGGCGTGGCAACGTCGGCGAAGGGGAGCATCCCGTTCGACGTCATCGCTATCCCCAGTCCCACCGAATGCCCGCGCCGATGCTCAGGGCCATCGACGCGAGCAGCGCCACAGCCCAGATGAAGCGCGCCAGGTTCGCCTTCACGTGCGACTCCTTCGAGCCTGTCGATGCATCACGACCCCGGCAACCGGGCGGTCTTCGCGGCGAAGATCCCTGGCTTTGCGTCCCCGCCTCGCGACGGGTTTGCCCTGGACGGTGGCCCCGATGGAGGATCCCCGTTGGTCCTCGGCCGGAACGTAGGGCTTTCGGGGACCTTAGGGATCGCCCACAGGTACCAGCCGGGTCCTGCCGTTGGGGGGAGGTTCCGCGGCGCACCGGGCGCGTCCTACGCCGGTACCGCGTCTCCCGCCGCACCGCGGGCCGAGCGCATCGCGAGCACGATCACGAGCGCGATGCCGGTCGCGATCAGCAGGTCGCCGACGCTGAACACGTTGGCGAACGGCACCCAGCGCGGGAGCGCGAAGATGTCGGTCAGGAACCACAGGGCGGGATCGGCCACGATGGAGCTGTTGGAGTAGCGCGGCCTCGATGGCGGCCCCGGGTCCGCCCATCAGCTCGATCGCCGCCCGGCCGGCCGGCATCGACCCGCCGTTGACGAGGATCGCGGCGAGGTTGCACGCGGCCCCGACGACGACGAGCGGGATGCCCGGCACGCGCCAGTTCCGCAGGACCGCGGCCCCGACGAGCATCGTCGAGGCGACGTAGAGCATCGGGCCGAGCCCGCCGACGCGCGCCGCGACCGGGGGCGAGAACAGCACGACCTGGACGAGCAGCCCGCCGACGATCGCGGCCGGCCAGCGGATCTCGAGCGCCGCGAGGCCCGACAGCCGGCCGCCGAGCAGCAGCCCGATGCCGATCCCGGCGACGACCGCGTAGAGCAGGAACATCAGGCGCGCTGCGGGGCGAGGGCGGGCGCGACGGGGACGCGTCCGGCGGCGGTCCGGCGCACCATCGGCGGCTGGAGGCGCTCCGCCATCACGTCGCCCGGCATCGCCTTCGCGAACAGGTAGCCCTGCCCGAACTCGCAGCCCATCTCGCGAAGCTGCTCGAGCTGGTCGGCGTCCTCGATGCCCTCGGCGATGATCCGCAGCCCGAGCGAGCGCCCGAGCGCGACGATCGCCGACGCGAACGCCCAGCCGTCGGGGCCCGACTCCGACGTGGCGATGAACTCGCGCGCGATCTTCAGGATGTCGACCTTGAACCGGCGCAGGTAGCCCAGCGACGAGTAGCCGGTGCCGAAGTCGTCGACCGCGATCCGGACGCCGAGGTCGCGCAGGGCCGTGAGCCGGGCGATGGTCGTCTGCGTGTCGGTGAACATCACGGTCTCGGTCATCTCGAGGACCAGGCGCGTGGCCGGGAACCCGGTCGAGCGCAGGATGTCGACGAGGTCGTCGATGAACGTCTCCTGGCCGAGCTGGGCGGCCGAGAGGTTGACGGTCAGCGAGATGCCCTCGCCCGCGCCGTCGCGCCACGGGGCGGCCTCGCGGCACGCCTCGAACAGCACCGCGCGGCCGAGCGCGAGGATCGTCCCGCTCTCCTCGGCCAGGGGGATGAACTCGTCGGGCTCGATGAACCCGCGGGTCGGGTGGCGCCAGCGGGCGAGGGCCTCGACGCCGTAGATCACGCCCGTCGCCAGCGACAGCACCGGCTGGTAGTAGACGTCGATCTCGCCGTCGTCCACGGCGTGGGACAGCTCCGTGGACATCGCGTGCCGGGCCACGATCGCCGCGTGCATGGTCGGCTCGAACACGGCGAACCGGTTCTTGCCGGCCTGCTTGGCCGTGTACATCGCCACGTCGGCGTTGCGCAGCAGGTCGTCGGCGTGGTCGTTCAGCGCCGAGGCTGGCGGCGATGCCGATGCTCGCCGAGACCCGCAGGTCCTGGCCGAGGACCGGGAACGTGACGGCGAACGCGGCGATCAGCCGCGACGCGACGGTGACGGCGGCGCCGAGGTCCGGCTCGTCGAGCAGCAGGACCGCGAACTCGTCGCCGCCGAGCCGGGCCGCCGTGTCGCCGGCCCGGACGCACGACTGGACGCGCTCGGCGACCGCGGTGAGCAGCCGGTCGCCCGCCGGGTGCCCGAGGGCGTCGTTGACGTCCTTGAAGTTGTCGAGGTCGAGGAACAGGACGACCGGCACCCGGCCGTCGGCGGACGACTCGAGCGCGGCGTTCACCTGCTCGGCGAACAGGCTGCGGTTGGCGAGGCCGGTCAGCGGGTCGTGGTAGGCCTGGAACCGGAGCTGCTCCTTGAGCCGCGACAGCTCCGCCAGCGACTGCTCGAGCTGGCCGTTCTCCAGCGCGACGGCCGCCTGGTTCGCGAGGGTCTCCAGGAGCCGCAGGTCGTCGTCGCGTGAACGTCGTCCCCTCGGTCAGCCGGTTCGCGACGACCATCGAGCCGATCAGCCCGGCCTCGCCGAGCAGCGGCGCCGTCATCGCGTTGCGGATCAGCGGGTCGCGGCGGTCGGGCGAGATGTGGAGGAACGCGCGTCGCTCGTGCGCGACGCGGCGATGGAGGCGGTCGGCGTCCGCGAGCGGCACCGGGACCATGAGCCGCGGTGCGCGGTCCTGGTGGCAGACGGTCAGCAGCGCCCTCGTCGATCTCGGGATCGCGCGGCCACAGCAGGACCTCGGCCCGCTCGGCCCGGAACATCTCGCGGGCGTGCTCGAGCAGGGCCGCGAGCGCCGAGTCGAGCTCGGGCGAGTGCTGGAGGATCCGGCTGGACTGGTACAGGAGCTCGAGCCGCTCGTGCTTCTCGCGCTCGGACAGGTACGCCCGGTAGGCGAGGAACACCGTGATCAGCGGGACGACGAGCAGGGCCAGGAGGGCCGGGTCGAGCCACAGGACCGACACCGCCAGCAGCGCGAGGCTCGTGTTGGCGATGGCGACCAGGCCGCCGAACTGGATCATCTCGGGCAGCTTCTCGAACTGCGGCGCGCCGCCCGACATCGAGATCGCCGTCGCGATCGACACCGCGCTCAGGACCGCGGCGACGAGCGTGGCCGCGAAGGCCGCGACCCAGTCGGACGGCTGGGGCACGCCGTTGACCGACTGCAGCGCGTAGAACACCGACATCGCCGACGGCCGCGGCGAACGCGAAGTTGGCGAGGTTGAAGGCGAGCTTCAGCGGCGACTGGCCGTGGACGAGGAGGGCGGCCGCCGGTCCCCAGCGAGCATCGCGAGGAAGTAGTCCCCGGGCGACAGCAGGAAGAAGCCGATGACGGCCGGGAACTCGCTCAGCGAGAACGAGTGCTTCTCGCGCCGGAAGTGGACGTCGACGACCTTGAGCTCGGCCGCGAAGAACGCCGCGGCCATCACGTACCACGGCACGACGACGGGCGGCGTGACCGGCACCTGCTGGCGGAGGAACGCGACGTACAGCCCGATGGCCGCGGCGGCCAGGAGCGCGATGAACAGGGCGACCCGAACCGGCGCCGGCGTGCGGCGCAGCAGCCGGGCGCCGGCCCAACCCCGTCCGCGGGGGTCGGCGGCGCGAGTGGTTGGGCCCGGGCGGGCGGCGTCCCGGTCCGTGTCGAGCATCTCGCACTCCGTGTGCAGCGGCCTGACGGCCGCCACCGGATGGCGTCGTTCTACACGCGCGCGAGCCCGCGGGCCGCTCCCTGAAAGTACCGAGACGACCCTGACCTCTCCCCGTCGCCGCACCCGCCGGCCCGGGCGGCCGCCGCTGGTACGCTGTTGGACCGCCGAACCAGCAACGAGCACCGACCGCCATGAGCACCGCACGCACACTCGTCGAGAAGATCTGGGACACCCACGTCGTGGCCGAGGAGCCCGGCGCGCCGGCCATCCTCGCGGTCGACCTCCACCTCGTCCACGAGGTCACGAGCCCCCAGGCCTTCACCGGGCTCCGCGAGCGCGGCCTGCCCGTCCGGCGGCCGGACAAGACGGTCGCGACCGCCGACCACTCGACCCCGACCACGCCGCGCGGGCTCCCGATGATCGACATGCAGGCCGCGGCCCAGATCACGCCAGCTCGAGACCAACTGCCGGGACTTCGGCATCCCGATCCACGCGTTCGGCAGCGACACCCAGGGCATCGTCCACGTCATCGGGCCGGAGCTCGGGCTCACCCAGCCGGGCATGACGATCGTGTGCGGCGACTCGCACACCGCGACGCACGGCGCGTTCGGGGCGCTCGCGTTCGGGATCGGGACCAGCGAGGTCGAGATGGTCCTCGCGACGCAGACGCTGCTCCAGCGCAAGCCCCGGACCTACGAGGTCCGCGTCGACGGCCGGCTCTCGCCCGGCGTCGGCGCCAAGGACATCATCCTGGCGCTGATCGCGCGGATCGGGATCGGCGGCGGCACCGGCCACGTGTTCGAGTACCGCGGCGACGCCATCCGCGCGCTGACGATGGAACAGCGGATGACGATCTGCAACATGAGCATCGAGGGCGGGGCCCGCGCGGGCCTGATCGGCCCCGACGACACCACCTTCGAGTACGTGCACGGCCGGCGCCACGCGCCGCAGGGCGCCGCCTGGGACGCCGCCGTCGAGGGCTGGCGCTCGCTCCCGACCGACGACGGCGCGTCGTTCGACCGCTCGCTGACGCTCGACGCGGCGGCGCTCGAGCCGATGGTCACCTGGGGCACGAACCCGGGCATGGGCGTCGCGGTCAGCGGCCGCCTGCCCCGCCCCGAGGACCTCGAGGACGCCGGCGCGCGGCGCGCGACCGAGCACGCGCTCGAGTACATGGGCCTGCAGCCGGGCCAGGCGATCGCCGGCCAGCCGGTGGACGTCGTGTTCATCGGGTCGTGCACGAACAGCCGGATCAGCGACCTGCGCCTCGCCGCGAGCGTGCTCGCCGGCCGGCACGTCGCGGACGGGGTGCGGCTGATGGTCGTCCCGGGCTCGCAGCAGGTGAAGGCCCAGGCCGAGCGCGAGGGCCTGCACGAGGTCTTCCGCGCCGCCGGCGCCGAATGGCGCGAGTCCGGCTGCTCGATGTGCATCGCGATGAACGGCGACCAGCTGTCGCCCGGCCAGTACGCGATCAGCACGTCGAACCGCAACTTCGAGGGCCGGCAGGGCAAGGGCGGGCGGACGTTCCTGGCCTCGCCGATGACCGCGGCCGCGTCCGCGATCTCGGGCGTCGTGACCGACCCGCGGACCCTGCCCGGCATCGAGGCCCCGGCCACCGTCGGCGGGGGGTACTGAAGATGCCCGAGCCGTTCCGCGGCTTCGCCTCGACGGTCGTGCCGCTCGCGGCCGAGAACGTCGACACCGACCAGATCGTCCCGGCGCGCTACCTCAAGGTCACCGACAAGGAGGGGCTCGCGGACGCGCTGTTCCGCGACTGGCGGTTCAACGAGGACGGGTCGCGCAAGGACCCGCCGTTCGTCCTCGACCGGCCGGGCATGGCCGGTCGCAAGATCCTGCTCGTCGGCGACAACTTCGGGACCGGCAGCTCGCGCGAGCACGCGCCGTGGGCGCTGCGGGCGTGGGGCGTGCGGGCGATCCTGTCGACCTCGTTCGCCGACATCTTCCGCAGCAACTCGCTCAAGAACGGCGTGCTGCCGATCGTCGTCGACCCGGCGACGCACCAGCGGCTGTTCGAGCTGATCGACCGCGATCCCGACGCCGAGCTGCGCGTCGACCTCGCCGAGCAGGGGATCCTGCTCCCCGACGGCTCGACCATCGACTTCGACATCGACCCGTTCGCGAAGCTGATGCTGCTCGCGGGGACGGACGAGATCGGCTACGTCCTCGACCACGAGGACGCCATCGCCGCCTGGGAGTCCGTGCACCCGCCGCGCGTCGACACCCGGCTGGGTGCCACGGCCGGCTGACCTCGGCGGCATCACCGCGGCCGACCGGCTGGAATCACGGGAACCTGGCGCGAACGCAGCGCCGTCTGCGGGCCATGACCCCACGCCGAACGCACTCCGCCATCGCGTCGCTGCTGCTCGTCGCGGTCGCGATCATCGTCGCGGGCTGCGCGGTCGCGCGGGGTCCCTGCGGCGTCCCGGACCACGAGCCCATCCGGGGAGCCGTCGGAGCCGGCCCCGACGGCGGTGCCGGGCGGACCGGCGACGTCACCGCCGGGCTCGGACAACGGCGCCGCGCCGGCCTCCTCGGGCCCTGACGACCCTGTCACCGGCGGTCCCGTCGTGGGCGGTCCCGGCTTCCCGGATCCGGGCCAGCCCCAGCCGACGATCGTCGCGCCGGGCGCCGGGCTGACCGGCATCCACCCGGTGGGCGCGACCAAGGTCGAGACCGCGATCAACGGCCGGGACCTCGCGGTGCGGGTCGACTGGTTCAGCGGCGTCGAGCCGTGCAGCGTGCTCGCCGGCGTCGACGTCGTCCGCGACGGCAACACGTTCAAGCTCACCGTCAACGAGGGGAGCGCCGCGGCGCCCGACACCGCCTGCATCGACATCGCGATGTACAAGGGCACGATCGTGGACCTCGGCGAGCTCGAGCCCGGCACCTACACCGTCACCGCGTTCGGCGACGCCCCGCCCGTGACGGTGACGATCGACTGACGCCTCGGGCCGGACGAACGGTTGGCGGCGCGGTTGCGCCGCCTCGCCGATACTCGCGGGCGTGAACCTGTTCGACCTGTTCGCGGTGGTCATCCTGGTCACCGCGGTGCTGGCCGGGATCCGGACCGGCGCGCTGCCCCAGGTCGGCGGGGTGCTGGGCGCCCTCGGCGGACTGCTCCTGGTGCTCGCCGTCGCGCCGCTGCTCCTCGACGCCACCCGGAGCCTCGATCCCATTCCCCGCGCGGTGGCGGTCCTCGGCGCCATCCTCGCCGCGGTGGTCCTCGGCGAGGCGCTCGGGTCCGCGGTGGGCCGCGTCCTCGCCGGGCTGCTCGGACGGGGCGTGCTCTCGAACATGGACCGGGCCGCCGGCGGCCTCCTCGGGGCGGCCCAGGCGATCCTCATCGTGTGGCTCGCGGGCGGCCTCCTCGCGGCCGGGCCGTTCCCGACGCTCGGGCGGGCCGCGACGCAATCGGTGGTCGTGCGCAACGTCGACCGCTTCCTGCCGCCGCCCACCGAGGTCGTCGGCCAGATCGCCGGGGCGCTCGACGCGTCCGGGCTGCCCGATGTCTTCGTCGGCCTCGATCCGCTGCCGCTGCCGGCGGTCGACACGCCGACGGATCCGCAGGCCTCGCGGATCGCGAAGCTGGCGACGGCGAGCACGGCACGCATCTCGACCCGCGCCTGCGACACGCAGGTCAACGGCACCGGCATCGTCATCGCGCGCGGCTACCTCGTGACCAACGCCCACGTCGTTGCCGGCGCCTCGACGATCCGGGCCACGCTCGGCTCGGACGTCGTCGACGCGGTGCCCGTCCTGTTCGATCCCAGCCTCGACGTCGCCGTCCTCTACGCGCCCGACCTCGGCGCCCCGGCGCTCCGCTTCGCGACGGTGGACCCGGAGCGCGGGGCCGAGGGCGCCGCCCTGGGCTACGCCGGTGGCGGGCCGCTCGTCGTGCTGCCGGCCGCGGTCGCCGGCGCCTACCAGGCGACCGGCCACGACATCTACGACGGTGACCTGGTCACCCGCGAGATCATCGAGCTCCGCGCGGCCATCGAGCCGGGCGACTCCGGCGGCCCCGTGGTCCTCGAGGACGGCACGGTGGGCGGCCTCGTGTTCGCGGAGTCGCGCGCCGACCCCGAGGTCGGGCTACGCGCTGAGCCCGACGGCCGTGGCGACCCGGGTGGCGCCCGCGGTCGGCCGGACGGGCTCGGTCGACGTCGGGGCGTGCCTCGACTGAGATCCGGCACAAACCGGCCCTCCCGGTGCGGACCGGGCGATACGATCTCCCGATGGACGTGACCGCCGACCAGGCCGCGGGCGACGCCGCCGCCACCCTCGATGCCGTCGCGACGGCCTACTGGGACGCCTACCTCGAGGCGAACCCCTCGTTCGCGACCGCCATCGGCGACGCGCGCTTCGACGACATCCTCGAGGACCCGACGCCGGAGGGGGCCGCGGCGACGCGCGCCAGGTACACGGACGTCCTCGCCCGCGCCAGCCGGATCGACCCCGACGCGCTCGACGCCGACGGCCGGATCACGCTGGCGGCGCTGCGCGAATCGGCGGGCTCGGACATCGCGCAGATCGACACCGGGCTCGACGACTGGAACCTCGACCCGCTCGAGGGCGTGCCCGCGAGCTTCCTGCTGATCCCCGACTACCAGCGCCTCGAGACCGCCGAGGACGGCCGCCGGATGCTCGCCCGGTGGCGGGCGATGGCGACGTGCACGGACCGGCACCTCGACAGCGTCCGGCGGAGCCTCGCCGACGGCCGCGTCGCGTGCGTCGCGCCGGGCGTGCGGACCGTCAGGATCCTCGAGGAGCTGCTTCACGGCGACACCGCGGACTGGCCGCTGCTCGCGCCGCTCGACGACCTCGAGGACCTCGACGACGCGTCCGGCTGGTCGATCGCGGACCGTGAGCGCTTCGCCACCGAGCTGGCCGAGGTGGTCGACGGCGAGATCCGGCCGGCCTTCGTCCGGCTCCACGACGCGCTCGTCTCCGAGATCCTGCCGCACGCCCGCTCGTCGAGCGCGCCGGGCATCGGCCACGTCGCCGGCGGCCTCGACGCCTACCGACAGCTCATCCGCGTCCACACGTCCCTCGACCTCGACGCCGAGACGCTGCACCAGGTCGGCCTGGACGAGATCGCGCGGATCGACGCCGAGATCGCCGCCCTCGCCGGCCGGACGATCGGGGCGGCCAGCCTCGCGGACGCCCTGGCCCACCTCCGGTCGGACCCGAGCCTCTACTTCACGACCGGCGACGAGGTCTTCGACAAGGCCGCGTCGAGCCTCGCCCGCGCGAACGAGGCGACGCCGGACTGGTTCGGCCGGCTGCCGATCGCCCCGTGCGACGTCGTCCGCATGGGCGCGCACGAGGAGGAGCACTCGACGATCGCGTACTACCGCCAGCCGGCGACCGACGGGTCGCGGCCCGGCCAGTACTTCATCAACACCTCGCACCCGACGACCCGGCCGCGCTACGAGGCCGAGGCCCTCGCCTACCACGAGGCCGTCCCGGGCCACCACCTGCAGATCGCGATCGGCCAGGAGCTCGCCCACCTGCCGGAGTTCCGCAAGCACCTCGGGCCGACGGCGTTCTTCGAGGGCTGGGGCCTGTACACCGAGCGCCTGTCCGAGGAGATGGGCCTGTACGGCGGCGACCTCGACCGGATCGGCGCGCTGTCGTTCGACGCCTGGCGGGCCGCGCGGCTCGTCGTCGACACCGGGATGCACGCGCTCGGCTGGCCGCGCGACCGGGCGATCCAGTTCATGCTCGATCACACGGCCCTCGCGCCCAACAACATCGCGAACGAGGTCGACCGCTACATCGTGATGCCGGGCCAGGCGCTCGCCTACAAGACGGGCCAGCTCGAGCTGCTCAAGCTGCGCGCCGAGTCGCAGGCGACCCTCGGCGACCGGTTCGACATCCGCGGCTTCCACGACGCCGTGCTGGGCAATGGCGCGATCGCCCTGCCGACGCTCCGCGGCGTGGTCGAGGCCTGGACCGGCTCGGTGCTCGAACCGGCCTGATGCCGGACGCGCCGGCCGCGTCGGCCCCCGCCGGCCCGCTCGCCCTCGCCGCCCGGTCGCTCGCCGGCGTCCTGCGCAATCGCGACATCCGCTCGCTCGAGGCGTGCTGGACCCTGGGCGTGGCCGCGGACTGGGCGCTGCTCGTGGTCGCGCTGCTCGTCGCCTACGAGGCGGGCGGCGCCGTGCTGGTGGGCCTCGTCTCGCTGACCAGGATGATCCCGGCGATGGCCGTGAACCTGCTCGTCGACACCGGCGCCTTGCGCCGCCCGGAGCGAGCCCTCATCGGCGCCAACGTCGTGCGCGCCGCGGGCGCGGTGCTCGTCGCGGCGGCCAGCCTCGCCGACGCCACGCTGCTGGTGTTCGCGGCGGTCGCGCTCGCCTCGGCGGCCGGCGCGCTCGTGCGGCCGACGGTCCTCACGCTGCTCCCCGCGGTCGCCGCCAGCCCGTCCGAGCTCGTCAGCGCGAACACCGCGGGGGCGCTGGGCGAGAGCCTCGGCACGTTCGTCGGGCCCCTCGCCGCGGGCCTGATCATCGCGGCGTCCGGCGCCGCGCCGGCGGCGCTCGCCTCGGCGGCGATGTGCCTGCTCGCGGCCGCGGTCGCCGTCGCCGTCCGGGTCCCCGACGCCTCGCGCCCCGGCCGGCACGAGCGGCGGCGCTCGATCCCGATCGTCGGCGGCGTCCGCGAGCTCCTGGGCGAGACGGCCGGCCGGCATGGTCATGACCTCCTTCCTCGCCCAGACCGTCGTGCGCGGCGCGCTGACGACGTTCCTCGCGGTCCTCGCGATCGAGGTCCTGGGCATGGGCGACGGCGGCGTCGGGGTGCTCGGTGCCGCGATCGGCCTCGGCGGCATCGCCGGCGCGCTCGGGGCGCTCGTTCCTCGGCACCGACCGTCGGCTCGCGGTCGTCTTCGCGCTCGCGCTGTTCCTGTGGGGCGCGCCGATCGCCGTGATCGGGTTCGTGCCGGTCACCGCCGTCGCGATCGGCGCCCTCGCGGTCGTCGGCGTGGCCAACGCCCTGCTCGACGTGTCCGGCCTGACGCTCCTCCAGCGCGGCACCGCGAACGACGCGCGGTCCGCGGTGTTCGCGGTGCTCGAGGTCGTCGCGAGCATCGGCGTGTCGGTCGGCGGGATCCTCGCCTCGCTGCTCATCGCCGCGCTCGGGATCGAGCGGGCGCTCGTGCTCGTCGGCCTGCTGCTGCCGGTGGTCGCGGTCCTCGGCTGGCCGCTCGTGCGACGGCTCGACGCCGAGGGCGTGATCCCCGAGCGCCAGGCGGCGCTCCTGCGCGGGATCCCGCTGTTCGCGATGCTCCCGCTCGCCGCCCTCGAACGCGTCGCGACCGGCATGCGGGAGGTGCGGTTCGCGCCGGGCGAGCGGCTCATGACCCAGGGCGACCCCGGGGACACGTTCGTGGTGATCGAGGACGGGGCCGTCGACGTCGTGATGGACGGCCAGACGCATCACCGCGAGGGACCGGGCGCCGGGATCGGCGAGATCGCGCTCCTGCGCGCGATCCCGCGGACGGCGACCGTCACGGCGGTCGGCGAGGTCGAGGCGTGGGCGATCGACTGCGAGACGTTCATCGACGCGGTGACCGGCCACGAGGGCAGCGCCGCCGCCGCGGAGGTCGTCGTCGAGTCGCACCTCCACGCCGGCGCCGGCTCCCGCGGCCCGCGCTGACCGCCACGCGACGGGCGCCCGCAGGCGCAACTCGCCGGACTCGCGCCGCGAGCCGTACCCTAGTCCTCCTGCAACGCCGCCCGACCCGCTGAGGACCCGATGGCCGCCGACAAGCCCCTCCCGTACGACCGTCCGACCGATCCCGGCAAGCGCCACAGCCACGCGCTCACCGACGGCCCCGACCGGGCCGGCGCCAGGTCGATGCTCAAGGCCGTCGGGTTCACGGACGACGACCTCGCGCAGCCGATCGTGGGCGTGGGGACCTCGTGGATCGAGACGATGCCCTGCAACCTCAACCAGCGGCGCCTGGCGGAGTGCGTGAAGGAGGGCATCCGCGCGGCCGGCGGGACGCCGATGGAGTTCAACACGATCGCCGTGTCCGACGGCGTGACGATGGGCACCGAGGGCATGAAGGCGTCGCTGATCAGCCGCGAGGTCATCGCGGACTCGATCGAGCTCGTCGCCCGCGGCCACCTGTTCGACGGCATCGTCTGCATCGTCGGCTGCGACAAGACGATCCCGGCCGGCGCGATGGCGGTCGGGCGGCTCGGGATCCCGGGCCTGATCCTGTACAGCGGCACGATCTACCCGGGCAGCTACAAGGGCGCGGCGGCCGACATCGTGAGCGTGTACGAGGCGATCGGCTCGTACCGCGCGGGCAAGATCAGCCTCGAGGAGCTGTACGCGATCGAGGAGGCCGCGTGCCCCGGCGCGGGCGCCTGCGGCGGCCAGTTCACGGCCAACACGATGGCGACGGTGTGCGAGTTCCTGGGCCTCTCGCCCGCGGGCCTCAACGGCATCCCGGCCGAGGACCCGGCGAAGGAGGACGCGGCCCGCCGTGCCGGCGAGCTCGTGATGACGCTGGTGCGCCACGACATCCGCCCGGCCGACATCGTCACCCGCAACGCGCTCGAGAACGCGATCGCGTCGGTGTCCGCGACCGGCGGCAGCACCAACGCCGCGCTCCACCTGCCGGCGATCGCGGCCGAGTTCGGGATGACGCTGACCCTCGACGAGTTCACCGAGGTCGCCGACCGGACGCCGCTCATCGCCGACATGCGCCCGGGCGGCCGCTACGCCGCCGCGGACATGTACAACGCCGGCGGCGTCGGGCTCGTCATGCGCGAGCTGCTGAAGAAGGACCTGCTGCACGGCGAGGAGACGACCGTCGACGGTCGGACGATCGCGAAGATCGCGGCCGACACCGTCGAGACGCCGGGGCAGCCGGTCGTCCGGACGATCGACAACCCGATCAAGCAGACCGGCGGCATCACGATCCTCAAGGGCAGCCTCGCGCCCGACGGGTGCGTGCTCAAGCTCGCGGGTGCCGAGCGGCGCCAGCACCGCGGGCCGGCGCGCGTCTTCGACTCCGAGACCGCGTGCTTCGAGGCCGTCAGCCAGCGGCAGATCGTCGAGGGCGACGTCGTCGTGATCCGCTACGAGGGCCCGGTCGGCGGCCCGGGGATGCAGGAGATGCTCGGCGTGACCGGCGCGCTCGTCGGCGCGGGGCTCGGCGAGTCCGTCGCGCTGCTGACCGACGGCCGGTTCTCCGGCGGCACGCGCGGCCTGATGATCGGCCACGTCTCCCCGGAGGCGGCGGTCGGCGGCCCGATCGCGCTGATCGAGGAGGGCGACATCGTGTCGGTCGACGTCGACGCGAAGGAGATCAACCTCGAGGTCCCCGACGACGTCCTCGCCGAGCGCCGCGCGCGCTGGACGCCGCCGGCCGCCGCGGTACACCACCGGCGCGCTCGCGAAGTACGCGGCGCTCGTGTCGTCGGCGGCGCAGGGCGCGGTCACCAGCGGCGCGCACCTTCGCGCCGCGCTCGCCGCGCGGACGGACGGCTAGCGGCCGATGACCGCGGGGTCGAAGCCCGGCCTGGTCGGCTTCCGGATCTCGGCGACCGAGTCGACGGGGCTCGACTGGTCGCGCATCGACGAGACCTGGGCGCTCGCGGGCGGGCTCGGCGTGTTCGACGCCGGCTGGATGAGCGACCACGTCTCGGACGCCACCCGGGAGCGCAACGGCCCCGCGATGGAGTCGCTGACGACCGTCGCGGCGCTGGCGCATCGCGTGCCCGGCAAGTGGATCGGGATCGCGGTCGCCGCCAACACGTTCCGCCACCCGGCGATGCTGGCCAAGCAGGCGACGGTCATCGACAACGTCACCGGCGGCCGGTTCATCCTCGGCCTCGGCGCCGGCTGGCACGCGGGCGAGCACGAGTCGTTCGGCATCCCGCTGCCGGCCCTGCCCGAGCGGTACGACCGGTTCGAGAGCGCGCTGCGCGTCCTGACGGCGCTGTTCTCCGACGAGGCCCGGCGCGCGCCCGGCGTGACCCTCGACGACCCGGCCTTCCCGCTCGCACAACGCGACCAACGAGCCGGGACCCGTGCGCCCCGGCGGCCCCGCGATCTGGCTGGGCGGCCAGAAGCGCCGGGGCATCGCGCTGGCGGCGCGCTACGCGGAGGGCTGGCCGATGCCCGGCAACCGCCCCGGCGACGTCCCCTACTTCAGCGCCAAGCGCGACGAGATCGCCCGCGCGCTCGAGGCCGCGGGCCGCGACCCGGCGGCCTTCACGTTCGCCGCCCAGGTGTCGTGCGGCGCGACGGCAGCGTCCAGGCGGGAGGCGCTCGAGACCGCCCGGGCGTTCCTGGCCGCGGGCGCCAACCACGTGATCCTGGGCGTGCCCGCGACCATGGCGCCCGACGGCCTCGCGGTCGTCGCCGACGAGGTCGCCGAGCCGCTGGCCGAGCGCGCGGCGGCATCGTCGCCGGCCTGATGGACCTCGCGCCGGCCGTCCGCCGGATCGAGGCGGACGACGACGACGGGCTGCGCGACTTCGTCGACATCGTCAACGCCGTCACGCCCGAAGCGCCGACCTCGATCGCGGAGATCCGCTGGTCGGACGAGCTGTATCCGGGCGCTGCCCGCTTCCTCGGCTCCCTCGACGGCCCGACCGTTGGCGGCCGCCTCGGTCGGGCGGATCTACATGTACGAGGCGTCGTTCGAGCGGCTCTGGGTCGGCTTCCACGTCGCTGCCCGAGCGCCAGGCGACGGGGCCTCGGGACGCGCGCTCTGGACCGCCTGCTCGGCCATCGCCCGCGAGCAGGGCAAGACCGGCCTCCAGACGGACGTCTCGGAGCGCCAGGCCGACGGCGTCGCGTTCCTCGAGCACCGCGGGTTCCGGATCACCGAGCGCGCGAAGATGGTCCAGCTCGACCTGCGCGGGCTGACGGCGCCGATCATCCAGCCGCCTGACGGGATCGTCCTGACGACGCTGGCCGAGCGACCCGACCTCGAGGCGGGTCTCCACGCCGTCGCGGTCGAGGCGTACGCCGACATCCCCGGCGACGACGAGCCGGTCGTGGTCGGCCCGCTCGACGAGTTCATCGCCCGCGACCTTCGCCGGGACGGGATGCCGGCCGACGCGGTCGTCATCGCGCTGGACGGCGACGACCGGCGAGGTCGCCGGCTGGGCGTCGCTGATGTACGTCCCGGGCTCGACGACGATGGCGTGGCACGACATGACCGCGGTCGGCCGACGGTGGCGCGGCCGCGGCATCGCGACGGAGCTCAAGCGGGCGACGATCGCCTGGGCGATCGAGCACGACCTCGACATCCTCGAGACCGGCAACGACGTCGACAACGGCCCCATGCGGGCGGTGAACGCGAAGCTCGGCTATCGCCCGATCCCGGACCAGCTCACGATGCACGGCCCGCTCGCCCCGGGCTGACGGCCCGGCATACTTCGGGCGTGGGCGTCGTCGACCTCAACGGGATCAGGCTCCGGAACCGGCTCGTCACCTCGGCCAGCCTGCTCGGCTACGGGGCGTCGAAGCGGCGGCTGATCCTGTACGGCCTGTCCCCGATCGCCCAGTGGGTGCCGCTGGAGCGCTTCGGCGCGGTGACGACGCGGACGATGACGCTCGAGCCGCGCGAGGGCCACTTCACGCTCCGCGAGGACTGGGGCGTGACCGAGTTCCCGGCGATGCTCCGGCTGTACGGCAAGGCGCTGCGACGGGTCGACGCCGGCTGGCTCAACGCCTTCGGCTGGTCGAACATCGGCATCGAGCGCTACTTCGACGAGTACTTCGACCGCACCGCGGACCTCAACCGGATCATCTCGATCGGCGGCTTCTCGGCGGACGAGATCGTCCAGCTGGTCGAGACCGTCAACGAGCGCGCGAAGCCCGGCGAGATCGCGGCGATCGAGCTCAACGCCTCGTGCCACAACGTGAACTTCCCGTTCGAGACGATCCTCGAGGAGAGCCTCGCGCGCGCCGTCCCGCGCAGCCGCCACCCGGTGATCCTCAAGGTCTCGCCGGACGAGGACTACGGCTGGCAGGCGCGCCTCGCCGAGCAGTACGGGTGTGCCGGCATCACGGCGATCAACACCGTCAAGGGCCTGCGCCTGGACCCGGACACCGGCGAGCCGTGGCTCAAGAACCGCTACGGCGCGATCTCGGGGCCGGCGATCAAGCCGATCGGCCTGCGGGTCGTGGCCGAGCTGCGCGACGCGGGCATCCGGCTGCCGATCATCGCCAACGGCGGCATCCGCGACTTCGACGACTGCCGCGAATACTTCTGGGCCGGCGCCGACGCCGTGAGCCTCGGGTCCGCGGTCTGGCTCCAGCGGATGCCGCTCTACGCCCTGGGACCGGTCGAGGGCCTCCGGATCCGCCGGCTGATCTCGCGCGTCGCCGGCTTCACGCCGCCCGACGCCGCGCCCGCACTGGCGGCCGATCGATGCGGAGCCCAACGCCGACCCGTATCGAGGCATCCGCTGCCGACCGAGGTCGCGCCACTCAGGGCGTGACCTCGACGACGGCGGGCAACCGGGCCGGTCGACCGGCAGCGGGAGCGTGAGCCCGCCTGCAGGATCGCGGCGAGCCGCGCCGGCGTCGTGTCGTCGCCTGCGAACGAGACCTGGACCAGGCCGTCGGGGATCTCCTCGTTGATCACCGGCGCCGCGACGGCGACCCCGTCGAGCGCGATGGCGAGGTAATCGCCGACGTGCGTCCGGGTGGCGTCGGCGAGAGCTGCGGCGGTCTGGGCATCGATCGTCAGGTCGAGCGTCGGCGCTCCGCCCTGATCGCTGCCAACGCGGGCGTCGGTGAAGGCATCCCCGGTGAACAGCGGCGCGCCCGTCGACGCGATCGCCCGGCTCGATCGGGTTCGCGCCCAGCAGGACGATCGAGAACGACGCCGGTCGCGCCAAGCAGGTCGCGCACCGCGGCGACTCGACGCCGGGCTCGGCGTCCGGGAGCGCCATCTCGAACGTGATCCGGTCGTCGCTGTACGACGACGAGAACGTCCCGATGCCGTAGGCGCGGAGGCGCGCCTGCATCACGCTCCCGACGGCGTCGGTCTGCGGCTTCGTCGCCATCGATCCGTCGGGGGTCACGACGTCGAAGGTCAGCGAAACCACGGCCGAGCGACGGGCTCGGGCACCTCCGATGGGCGGGCCGCCACTCGCAGGAACGGCTGCGGGCCCGATCGGCAGCCGGCCGCCGACGAGCCCGATCCCGACGACCGCGATCACCACCGCGGCCGCGAGGCCGATCGCGGCGAGCATCGCCGCGTCGCCACGGGCCGAGGACAGGCCCGCTCGTCGCGCGGGCACGGCGGTCACCGCGGCGCGCAGCGACGCCGGGAGCCACGTCGGGTGCGAGGTCCGCCAGCACGACGCGCAGATGCTGCTCGAACCGGGCGTCGTCCTGCAGGCGGTCGTTCATCGGGAGGCCTCCCCGGGCAGGCGGGCGGCCGCGTCGTACGCGGCGCGGAGGGCCAGGAGCCCGTAGTGCAGGCGGGATTTCACGGTGCCGATGCGCTCGCCGGTCAGCTCGGCGATCTCCTCGAGGGACCGGTCGCCGAAGTAGCGGAGCGCCACGGCCAGCCGCTGGTCGGCCGGCAGCTGCGGCGAGCGCCCGACGGATCGCGTCCCGTTCACCGGCCGCGCCCGTGCGCGTCGGGGACGGGCGGATCCTGGGTCTCCGTCGAGCTCGACCAGCCTGACCCGCCCGCGTGCCCGGAGTCGGTCACGGCAGCCGTTGACGAGGATCCGGTCGAACCAGGCGTCGAACCGCGCACGATCGCGCAGGTCCCCGAACCGCGTCCACGCGGCGACCGCCGCGTCCTGGACGGCGTCCTGCGCCTCGAGCTCGCTGCCGAGCAGCACCGCGGCGAGCCGATAGGCGCGGACGAGGTGCCGGTCGGCGAGCGCGATGAAGGCCGCCTCTCGACCGGCCACCACGTCGCTGCCCAGAATCGGCTCCTCGTCGATCGCCAGCCCCTGATCGCTCATGTCCGTCCAGACGACGGCGCCACCCCGCGGGTTCAAGAATCGCCGATGACGCCGCCTGCCGTGGCACGGTTGCCGCCCGAGCGGCATCATGGTGCCGTGACCGCCGGACCCGCCCCGACCTCGCCTGCCGCCCGATCCCGTCCAGTACGACGAGATCCGCAACGAGCACGCGCGCAAGCGCGGGCTGCCCGGACCGTACATCGCCGGGGGCGACGACCCCGAGCTCCAGAAGACCCTCCGGTACGAGCGCCGCTACGTGCGCCTGCTGATCGCGATGGTCGTCGCGATCGTGGTGCTCGGGTTCCTGCTGGGGGTCGTCGAGGTGCTCCTCAACATCGGCACCACCGAACTGCCGGCCATCTGAGCGTGACCGACGGCCCGTCGCCCGCCCAGGCGTCGGCGATGATCGGCGAGGCGGCCTGGACCGACGCCCACGAGCGGCTCGTCGGCTTCCTGCGCGACCTGATCCGCATCCCCTCGATCAACCCGCCGGACCCGCCCGGCCCCGAGCTCGACGCCGCGAACCTCGTCGCGGGCGAGCTGCGCGCCGCCGGCCTGGCCCCCGAGGTCGTCGAACCGGCGCCCGGTCGGGGCAGCGTCGTCGCCCGGCTGCGCGGCGACGGCACCGGCGGCGATCCGTTGCTGCTCCTCTCGCATCTCGACGTCGTTCCGGTCGTGGCCGCCGACTGGACCCATCCGCCGTTCGCCGCCGACATCGCCGACGGTTACGTCTGGGGGCGCGGGCGCGGTCGACATGAAGGCGATGGTCGCGCTCGAGGTCGGCGTGCTCCGCCTGCTGGCGCGCCGCGCGGTCGATGCCGGCCTCGACCCGGCCCGCGATCCGATCCCGGGCCTCCGGCGCGACGTCCTGTTCGCGTGCACCGCCGACGAGGAGGCGGGCGGCCTGGACGGCGCCGGGCTGGCTGGTCGATCACCGCCCCGAGACGATCCGGGCGTCGGGTGCGCTCAACGAGGCCGGGGGCATCCCGTTCGAGGTCGGTGGCCGCCGGTTCTACGCGATCATGGTGGCGGAGAAGGGCTACGAGACGTACCGCATCCGGGTGCGCGGCCGGTGGGGTCACGGCTCGATGCCGCGTGACGACAACGCGCTCGTCCGCGCCGCCCACGTCGTGACGCGCATCGCGGTCCCGAGCGAGACCCGGCCGACGCCGGTCGTGCGGCGGCTGCTCGCCGAGGTCGGCGCCGCGCTGCCGCCGGACCAGGCCGCGCTCATGGCCGCGATCGTCGACGACGACCCGCGCCGGTCGGCGGCCGCGCTGCGCGCCGCCTGCGACCCGGCCTACGCCATCATGCTCGACGCGCTGCTGCGCGACACGTTCAGCCCCACGATCATGCACGCGGGCATCAAGTACAACGTGATCCCCGGCGAGGCCGAGGTCCAGGTCGACTGCCGGACGCTCCCGGGCACGACCGAGGGCGACGCGCGCGAAGAGCTGATGGCGCGCATCGGCGACCTGATGCCCTACTGCGAGATCGAGAGCATCATCCGCGCCGTGCCGGTCGAGGCGCCCGCCGAGGGCGCCCTGTACGAGGCGATGGCGGCGTCGATCCGCGCCCACGACCCCGACGGCATCCCGGTCCCGGTCATCGCGCCGTTCGCGACCGACGCCAAGCACCTCGCCCGGCTCGGCGTCCCGACCTACGGGTTCTCGCCGCTCCGCCTTGCGCCCGGGCGAGCGGTTCCTCGACCGGTTCCACACCGTCGACGAGCGGGTCGGGGTCGAGGCGCTCCGCTGGGGGCTGCCGGTCCTGTTCGACGTGGTGGCCGGCTACTGCGGCTGAGCCGCTGCTGCCCCTCGTCAGGTCGGGTCGGGCTCGACCTCGCCGTCCGCGTCGGGCGCGACGATCATCGTGTGGCCGCACGCGCACCGGAAGATCCGGCGCACATCCCAGCGTCGCTCCGGGTCATGCGACGCGACATCGTGCTGGGAGACCTCGACCATCTCGCCCCGGGACCCGTCCGGATGCTGGTGCTCGATCCTGTAGTCCAGGTCGAAGACTTGCTGGTTCATGGAACCTCCGTTCAGCGCTCGCCGGCCGAGCCGCGTAGCTCATCGGTCGCCGGGTCCCCCGGCTCGAGCGTCACGGTCGCCTGGCAGGCGGTGCAGCGGAAGATCCGCCGCAGGCCCCAGGAGCGCTCGGCGTCGTGGTCGGCCGGGTCGTGGTGCGCGCGCTCCTCGACCATCTCGGGCGAGGTGCCGTCCGGGTGGCGATGCTCGATGCGGTACTGGAGCTCGAACGAACGGACCTGGTCCATCTGGCGTCCTCGTGGCGGCGGCGTGCAGCGGTGATTGTGCGCGCCACGCGCGAGAGCGATTGCGACGCGGCGGGCTCAGCCTCCGCCGCGCACGAGGCGGCCTCGCCGGGTGATCGCGTGGGTCGCCAGCGCCGCGACGCCCATCGCGATCAGCGCCCGCTCGCCGCGCGGCATCGGCCGAACCGCCGAGAGGAACTGCTCCGCGCGGGCCCGGTCCACCATCCGCAGCACGGCCTGGCCGCGCTGGGTCAGCCACACGGTCCGGAGCCGGCCGTCGTCGTCCTCGCGCCGCCGCTCGACGAGCCGTCGCTTGACGAGCCCGTCGACGAGTCGCGACGTGGCCGATGGCGATCGCCCGATCGCCTCCGCGAGGTCCGCGACCGTGGTCGTCGAGCCCTCCGCGAGCACGTACAGCGCGGCCAGCTGCGTGAACCCGAGGTTGAGCTCGCCCAGCTGGTACGCGAAGCCGACGACCAGCTCCCGCCACAGCGCGCGGCCCATCGCGACCCGCTCCGAGATCTGGCGCACGTTCTGGATCCGCGTGCCGGCGGCGACGACCGGCGCCGACAGGTCCGCCTCGAAGGTCCGCGCGATGACCCGGCTCGACGCGCCACGACGCCGGGTGCGGAGCAGGGCCTCGGGGAGGTCCGGCCCGTAGGCGGGGTCCGACGCCTTCGGACGGCGCGCGTCGGGCGCGGTGTTGCGGGACGCGCGTCGGTGACGGGATTGTCGATGTCGGTCACGGGTGGATCCTCCGGGATCGAGCGTAGGATCGACCGCCGATTCCTGCAACCGTGCACGTATCCGGGGGCTCGCGGAGGCCGTCCGGCATACGCTTGGGCGGCATGAGCCAGATCGCTTTCGTGTTCCCCGGCCAGGGCAGCCAGTTCGTCGGGATGGGACGCGCCCTCGCCGAGTCCTCCCCCGCCGCGGCCGCCGTCTTCGCCGCGGCCGACGCCGCGCTCGGCGAGCCGATCACCCGCCTCGCCTGGGACGGTCCCGAGGAGGACCTCAACCGCACCGAGAACGCCCAGCCGGCGCTGCTCGCCGCGTCGATCGCCTACCTCGAGGCCGTGCGCGGCCGGTGGGCGGAGCTGGGCGTCGACGTCCCGGCACCCGCCTTCGCCGCGGGCCACTCGATGGGCCAGTACTCGGCGCTCGTCGCCGCCGGCGCGCTCGACCTCGCCGACGCCGTCCGCCTGGTGCGGACCCGCGGCGAGCGCATGCAGGCGTCCGGGGCCGGTCGCGAGGGCCGGATGGCCGCGATCATCGGCCTCGACGACGCCCGGCTGCCCGAGCTGGTCGAGCGAGTCGTCGGCCCAGGGCGTCTTCGGCGTCGCGAACCGGAACTCGCCGGGCCAGGTCGTGGTCTCCGGGGAGCGGCCCGCGGTCGAGGCCTCGCTCGCGATCGCGAAGGAGCTCGGCGCCAAGCGCGCGATCGAGCTGCCGGTGTCGGTCGCCGCGCACTCGCCGCTGATGGCCGAGGCCGCGGACGCCATGCGCGACGTCCTCGCCGGCATCGCGTTCCACGACCCGGACCCGCCGCTGCTCGCCAACGCCGACGCCCGGCCGATCACGACCGCCGAGGGCTGTCGCGACGAGCTCGTCAACCACCTCACCACCGGCGTCGACTGGGTCGGCGCCATCGAGGCGATGCGGGCCGCCGGCGTCACCACCTTCATCGAGGTCGGGCCCGGTCGCGTCCTGACCGGCCTGATCAAGCGGATCGCCCCGGACGCCGTCGCGCTCGCGCTCGACGACCCCGCCGCGGCGGATCGCCTCGCCATCCCCTTCGCCGATGCAGCGTCGATCGACGCCGCGACCGAATTCGCCGTCTGACCGACGGCCCACCACCCACGAGAGGCCAGAACACTTTGCGTCAACCCGATTTCTCGCGCCGCGTCGTCGTGACCGGCCTCGGCGTCGTCAGCCCCGTCGGCAACGACAAGACGACCGCCTGGAACAACCTCGTCAACGGCGTGTCCGGGTTGACCGAGATCACCAAGTTCGACACCACGCCCTACTCGCACCGCTGGGCGGGCGAGGTGCGCGACTTCGACGCCGGCGCCTGGATGGACGCCAAGGCGATCCGGCGCAGCGAGCCGACCATGTGGTACGGCGTCGCGGCGGCCAAGCAGGCGGTCACCGACTCGGGGCTCGAGATCACGGACGAGAACCGCGAGGACATCGGCGTCGTGTACGGCACCGGCGCCGGCGGCCAGACGCTGATGATCGAGAACGGCGACGTCCTCCGCGAGAAGGGCCCCGGGCGCGTGGCGCCGACCTTCATCGCCAACGGCCTCGTGGACTCGACGTCCGGGATGATCGCCATCGAGACCGGCGCCATCGGCCACAACATCTGCGTCGTGACGGCGTGCTCGACCGGCACCAACTGCGTCGGCGAGGGCGCGGAGCTCATCCGCCGCGGCGACGTCCACACGGTGATCGCGGGCTCGGCGGAGATGCCGCTGCTCGAGGTCGCGCACGCCGGCTTCGGCAACATGCGCGGGCTGGGCGCCCCGCGACCGGGCGAGCCGATCGCCGACGTCAGCCGACCGTTCGACCGGACGCGCGACGGGTTCGTCCTGGGCGAGGGCGCCGGGGCGCTGATCCTCGAGGACCTCGAGTACGCGAAGGCCCGCGGCGCCCACATCTACGCCGAGGTCGTCGGGCTACGGGTCCGCGGCGGACGGCTGGGACATGATCCAGCCCATCGAGCACGGCACCGGCGCCGCGCGCGCGATGCAGGCGTCCCTCGACCGGCGCGGCGTCCCGGCCGACGAGGTCGACGTCATCAACCCGCACGGGACGTCGACGCCGATGGGCGACAAGCGCGAGGCGGAGGCGATCTGGACCGTGTTCGGCGACCGCGCCGCCCGCGACCGCCAGTCGCTGCTCGTCAGCGGGCACCAAGTCGATGACCGGCCACATGATGGGCGCCGCCGGCGCGTTCGAGGCGTTCGCGACGGTCATGACCGTCGCCGAGCAGGTCGCGCCGCCGACGCTCAACTTCCGCGAGTTCGACCCCGAGGCGGACGTGTGGGTGTGCGCCGAGGCGACGCCGATGCCGGTCCGCTACGCGCTGTCGAACAACATCGGCCTCGGCGGGCACAACGCCGCGATCATCTTCAAGCGCTGGGACGGACGCTGACGCTCGCTACAATCCGGCCCATCCCCGTGCCGGGCATCGATCGCCCGGCCGCAGCCCGCTCCAGGAAGGTGTGCCGTGCCCTCGGCTGATCCCGCGCGACGCGCGGTCGTGACCGGTCTCGGCGCCGTGATGCCGATCGGCAACGACTTCGAGACCTACTGGTCGAACCTGCGCAACGCGGTCACCGGGACCCGCCGCATCCAGTCCTTCGACCCGTCCGGGTTCGAGGTCCAGATCGCGGCCGAGGTGCTCGGCTACGACCCGACGACCGTGATGGACGCCAAGATGGCCCGCCGGATGAGCCGCTTCATCCACCTCGCGATGGGCGCGGGCAAGGAGGCGGTCGCGCTCGTCGGGCATCGACTTCGCGGCGATGACCGAGGAGCAGCGGGACCGGGTCGGCGTCGTCGTGAACACGGGCGGCGGCGGGATCGAGGAGATCATCGACGGCACCCACGTCCACGACCAGAAGGGGCCGCGGTTCGTGTCGCCGTTCGCGATCCCGGCGCTGTCGGGGTCGATGGCCGGCTGCCTGCTGTCGATGGAGTACGGCCTCACCGGCCCGGTCATGACCCAGGTCGCCGCGTGCGCGACGTCGGTCATCGCGTTCCACGACGCGCTGCGGCTGATCGCGGCGGGCGAGTGCGACGTCGTGCTCGCCGGCGGCTCCGAGGCGCCCGTGGTGCCGATGGGGGTCGCGGCGCTGTCCAACATGGGCGCCCTGTCGAAGCGCAACGACTCGCCCGAGACGGCGTCCCGCCCGTTCGACGTGACCCGCGACGGGTTCGTGCTCGGCGAGGGCGCCGGGCGTGGTGGTCGTGGAGTCGCTCGAGCACGCGCTCGCGCGCGGCGCGACGCCGATCGCCGAGATCCTCGGCGGGGCGCTGACCGCCGACGCGTTCCACATCTCCGCGCCGGACCCGAGCGGGCGCGGCCAGGCGCGGGCGATGACCAGCGCCATGCGCAACGCCGGCGTCGCGCCCGACGAGATCGACTGGATCGTCGCCCACGGCACGTCGACGTCGCTCAACGACGCGACCGAGACGCGCGCGATCAAGACGGCCTACGGCTCGGCCGCCGTCGAGCCGGGCCGATCAGCTCGCCCAAGTCGATGATCGGGCACCTCGTCGGCGCGGCCGGCATCGCGTCGGCGCTCGCCGCCCTCGGCGGCATCCGCGACCAGGTGATCTCGCCCACCGCGAACCTGCACACGCCCGACCCGGAGTGCGACCTCGACTACGTGCCGCTCGTCGCGCGCAAGGCGAAGGTCGACACGGTCGCGGTCAACGGGTTCGGGTTCGGCGGCCAGAACGCCGTCGCGATCTTCCGCCGCTACCAGGCCTAGCCCGGCCGACGGTCCGCGTTCAGGCGCGGAGCGGCCGGCCCTCGAAGGCCTCGAGGCGGGCGACGGTCTCGTCCGGGACGGGTCGCGGGCGATCCGCCGCGTAGTCGAACAGCACCTGGACGGCCTCGGCCGTCGCGACCAGCCGTGCGTGGCCGCGCTCCGATGCCGGCGCGGTGATCCGGTGCTCGAGCGTGAAGCTCGTGCGGCCGATCCGCCCGATCCGCGACTCGACGGTCAGCCGCTCGCCGAAGTAGGCCTGCGCGCGGTAGCTGACCCGGATGTCGGCGAGGATCATCGACTCCGACTCGCCGTGGGTCGCGAGGCCGAACGGCTCGCCGGTCACGGTCTCCCAGTAGTCGATGCGGGCCGACTCGCAGTAGGTCAGGAAGCGGGCGTTGTTCGCATGGCCCATCGCGTCGGTGTCGCCGAACCGGACGAAGACCTCGAGGCGGTGGGCGAACTCGCCGGGCAGGTCGCGCGCGTCGGGCGGCACCTCGATCCGGCCGCGCACGGGACCGGCGGTGTCCTCGGGATCGAGCGGCGAATCGGTCATGCGCGGCGAGTCTACGTGGCGGGAGGCGGGCCGGACGTCGACGCCGCGCAGGCGCAGCGAGTTGGTCACGACGCTCACCGACGACAGCGCCATCGCGCCCGCGGCGAACGCCGGGTTGAGCGTGATCCCGAACGCGGGATAGAGGACGCCCATCGCGACCGGGATCAGCAGCACGTTGTAGGCGAACGCCCAGAACAGGTTCTGGCGGACGACGCGGATCGTCGCCCGCGAGAGCTCGATCGCCGATGCCACCAGCCGCGGGTCGCCGCCGACGAGCGTGACGTCGGACGCCTCGATCGCGACGTCCGCGCCCGTCCCGATGGCCACGCCGAGGTCGGCGCGGGCCAGCGCCGGGGCGTCGTTGATGCCGTCGCCCACCATCGCCACCGTCCGGCCCTCGGCCTGGAGGCGGGCGACCGTCGCGTCCTTGTCGGCGGGCAGGACCTCCGCGACGACGCGATCCTCGGGGATGCCGACGGCGCGCGCCACGGCCGCCGCGGTCGACGCGGCGTCGCCGGTGAGCAGCCACACGTCCTTGCCGCCGGCCCGCAGCTCGCGGACCGCCTCGGCGGACTCCGGGCGGACCGGGTCGGCGATCGCGACGAGCCCGGCGGCCGACCCGTCGACCGCGACGAACACGACGGTCGCGCCGTCGGCGGCCGCGAGCCGCGCCGGCTCCACGAGCGCGGCCAGGTCGACGCCCAGCTCCGTCATCAGGCGCCGGCTGCCGGCCGCCACGCGCGCGCCGTCGATCGTGCCCGTCACGCCCTGCCCGACGAGCGCCTCGAACCCCTCGACCGTCGCGAACCCGAGCTCCTGCTCGCGCGCCCGCCGGACGATGGCCTCGCCCAGGGGATGCTCCGAGCCGCGCTCGAGCGAGGCGGCGAGGTCGAGCAGCCGGTCGTGCGTGAAGCCGGTGGCCGCGACGACCGCGGCGACCGCCGGGCGACCGAGGGTCAGCGTCCCGGTCTTGTCGAGCACGACGGTGTCGACGCGCCCGGCCGCCTCGAGCGCCTCACCGCCGCGCACGAGGATCCCCGCCTCGGCGCCCTTGCCCGTGCCGACCATGATCGCGGTCGGCGTGGCGAGGCCCATCGCGCACGGGCAGGCGATGATCACGACGCCGATGAACGCGGTCAGCGCGAGCGTGAACCGCGGCTCCGGGCCGAGCAGCATCCAGGCGACGAACGTGAGGCTCGCGACGACCAGGACGAGCGGGACGAAGACCTCGCTCACGCGGTCGGCGAGGCGCTGGATCGGCGCCTTCGAGCCCTGGGCGCGCTCGACGAGCTCGACGATCCGCGCCAGGGCCGTGTCCCGCCCGACGCGCGTCGCGCGCATGACGAACGAGCCGGTCGTGTTGACGGTCGCGCCGATCACCTCGTCGCCGGCCGTCTTGGTCGCCGGGATCGGCTCGCCGGTCAGCATCGCCTCGTCGACGGCCGACATCCCCTCGACGACGATGCCGTCGACCGGCACCTTCTCGCCCGGGCCGGACGCGCAGCAGGTCGCCCGGCACCACCGCGGCCAGCTCGACGTCCTCCTCCGCGCCGTCGCGGATCCGGCGCGCGGTCGTCGCCTGGAGCGCGACGAGCCGGCGGATCGCGCCGGTGGTCTGGCCCTTGGCCCGGCCCTCCAGCCACCGCCCGAGCAGGACGAGGCCGATGATGATCGTGGCGCTGTCGAAGTAGGACACGGGCTCGATGCCGGCCTCGCGGACGAGCTCCGGCCAGAGCGTGACGGCCACGGAGTAGGCCCATGCCGCGGTCGTCCCGACGGCGACCAGGGTGTCCATCGTCATGGAGCCGTGGCGGCCCGCGCGCCACGCGGCCCGGTAGAAGCGGCCGCCGGCCCAGAACTGGATGAACGTCGCCGGCAGCAGCACCAGCTTGTTCAGGGCCTCGACCCCGATCGCGGTCTGGGGCACGAACATCACGGCCATGATCGCGAGCGCCGTGACGATCGCGGCGACGGCCTGGATCAGCGTCGTGCGCTGGGCCCGCTCGCGCTCGAGGTCGTCGGCGGTCAGCTCGGCGGTGAGGGTGGCGGCGGCCGGCGCTCGGGCTCGCGGCGCGGCTCCGGGCGGACCTCGTAGCCCGCGGCCTCGACGGCGCGGACGAGCGCGTCGCGGCCGGCGACGCCCGGGTCGAACGTGACGGTGGCCCGCTCGGTGGCGAGGTTGACGGCCGCGTCCCGGACGCCCGGCGTCTTCGTCAGGAAGCGCTCGATGCGGTTGACGCACGAGGCGCAGGTCATCCCCTCGATGGGCAGGACGATCTCGATCGGCTGGCTGGTCATACTCCCCGGGAGTATACAGGCCGCGTCAGGCCGGGGCGATCTCGACCGATCCCGCGCCCGCCCAGGTCACGACGTAGCGCTCGAGGTGGAACGACTCGTACATCGTCGACGCCAGCCCGACGGCGGCGCGGTGTCGGGGCTGATGGATCGCGGCCCGCGCCTGCTCGCGCGTCTCCCACAGGCAGAGCGAGAGGCAGGCACGGTTCGCGTCGGGCTCGCCCTTGAAGTAGAGGAGCAGGCCGCCGGCGCGCCTGGCCTCGGCGTGCGCGCGGTCGTCGAACTCGGTCAGCAGGTCGCCGTCGGCGCCCGGGCGCCGCACGGACCGGAAGACGACGAGGTAGAAGCTGGCGGGCTCGAGGTCGCGGAGGCAGTCGGTCCAGTCGAAGCCGGCGTCGACCGGCAGCGTCGCGTACGACGCCGAGCGCGGTGCGGAGCGGTCGCGGCACCGGCCGGGTCTGGCGCGGGGCATTGCCGGGATCGCGGTGACGGTGGGCGCGTCGAGGGCCATGGTGGCGGAATTCCCTCCGGTGATCGAGCCCGGGCTCGGGCTCGCTGACGTCACCAGGGGGCACACCGGTGTGGTCTTGCGACTATTCTCTCTATTGAGAGGCGAGATAGTAGACTATTGGCCGCGGCGGCAAGTCCCCGCTGCGCAAGTCCCCCGCCGCGGAACGCTACTCGCCCGTCTGCCAGCCCAGCCAGGTCTCGGGTTCGATGCGCGGCCGCGACGCCCACGCCTCGCCGCCGCGGATCGCGATCTCGGGCGGGATCGGGTGCGACAGGAAGAACGGCATCGACTCCGTGGCCCCGTACGCGCCGACGTCGAGGACGGCCACCAGGTCGCCCGGGTCGGGCACGGCCATGACCGCCGACTGGGCGAACACGTCGAGGCCCGAGCACAGCGGCCCGGCGATCGTGACCGGGAAGCGCTGGGCGTTGACGGCGGCCGGCGTCGAGGCCGGCCCGGTGAGGACCCGGACGCGATGCTCCTGGCCGACCAGCGCCGGCCGCAGCACGTGGTGGATGCCGCCGTCGAGGATCACGACGTGCTGGCCGCCGACGGTCTTGCGGTCGACGACGCGGGCGACGTAGGCGCCGGCGGCGCCGACGAGGAACCGGCCGGGCTCGAGGAGGACGCGCGTGGCCCGTGTCGCCGGGCTCGCCTGCGAGCCGGGCCGCGACGGCGTCCAGCCGGTGGCCGAGCGCGCCGAGGTCGAGCGACGTCCTCGTGGGACTCGTACGGGATCCCGAGCCCGCCGCCGGCGTCGACGAGCCGGAGCTCGAAGCCCGCGGCCGCCGCCAGCGCCGCGGCCGCGTCCACCGTCGCGTCGACGTGCGCGGCCAGCGCCGCCGCGTCGAGCACGTTCGACGCCCCGAACGCGTGCAGCCCGACCGGCTCCAGCCAGGCCGACGCGACCGCCTCGGCCGCCGCGACCCGCAGGTCCGCGGCATCCATCCCGAACTTGCCCGCGCCGTCGTCCCCGACGAGCCGCACGCGCTCGAGGCGGGCCGCCTCCGTGACCGCGGCGCGCAGCAGGATCGGCTGCCGGCGGCCCAGGCCCGCGGCGATCGCCGCGAGGCGCCGCAGCTCCCCGACCGACTCGACGGTCACGACGCGCACGCCCGCCTCGACGGCCGCCGCCAGCTCCTCGTCCCGCTTGCCGGGCCCCGTGACGACGATCCGGTCCGGCCGCGATGCCCGCCCGGACCGCGTGGCGCAGCTCGCCCGCCGAGGCGACGTCCGCGCCCAGCCCGAGCCCCGCGAGGTGCCGGAGCACCGCGAGGTTGGGGTTCGCCTTGACCGCGTACGCGAGGTCGAACGACGGCGGCAGGGCGCGCGGCGAGCGCCTGCACCTGGCGCGTGACGACGTCGAGGTCGTACGCGTAGAAGGGCGTGCCGAAGCGCGTCGCGAGCTCCGCCGGGTCCAGGCCGCCGAGCCGGCCCGCGCGGTGGATCTCGTTGCGGGCGGGCGGCCGGCCGCGCCGGACCACGGGCTCCGGCGTGGCGGGCGGGCGGCGGCCCCGGCTCGCGGACCATGCTCATCGCAGCGCGTCCTCGAGCGCGACCCGGGCATCGGTGCCGGCGTCGCGGTCCTTGACCAGCAGCGCGACCGACACCGAGAGCCCGTGGTCGGTGGCGAAGGACCCGTCCAGCGCGCGCGTGCCCGGCACGACGACCGCGCCCGGCGGGACCGCGAGCGGCGCCTCGGCCGTGCCGGTGATCACCCGGCCGCGGACGAGGTCGTACAGGCGCGAGGTCCCGGTCAGGACGACGCCGGCCCCGATGACCGCCCCGGCCCCGACGAGCACGCCCTCGAGCAGCGACGTGCCGGCGCCGACGAACGCGCCGTCCTCGACGATGACCGGCCTCGCGCCGGCGGGCTCGAGCACGCCGCCGATCGTCACGCCCGCGGACAGGTGCACCCGCGACCCGACCTGCGCGCACGAGCCCACGAGCACGTGCGAGTCGACCATCGTGTCCTCGCCGATCCACGCCCCGACGTTCACGAACGACGGCGGCATGATCACGACGCCGGGACCCAGGTAGACGCCGGCGCGGACGCTCGTCCCGCCGGGGACGATCCGCCACGGCCGGCCGTCCGTCGAGGGCCGCGCTCGGCCTCGGGGCCGTCGAGCAGGCGCTTGGGCGGCAGGCCGACCCGGTCGCGGAACGCCAGCGCGCCGCTCGAGGTCCCAGGTGGCCGTCGCGCGATCGCGGAACCGGGCCAGGATCGCCGCCTTCACCTCGGGGTCGGCGCGCCAGCCGCCGGGCGCGTCGGGGTCCGGGACGGCGGCGCGGCGGCGGCCGGCGTCGAGCTCGTCGAGGATCGTGGCGGCGAGGTCCGCGGGCGCGACGTCGAGCGCGGTCATGCCGCGACCGTCCTTCGGGCCGGCGCCTCGGCGGCCACGCGGCCGCCGCCGTCGACCAGCCCGAGCGTGCGCAGCAGCTCGACCAGGCGCTCGCGCGGCGCGTCGGCCAGCGGCAGCAGCGGCGCCCGGAGGTCGTCGCGCTCGAGCAGGCCCATCGCCAGCAGCGCGGCCTTCGCCGGCACCGGGTTCGGGGCGCCCTGGAAGTTGGCCCGGAACAGCGGCAGCCAGCGGTCGTGGATCCGCCGCGCCTCGTCCCACTCGCCGCGCCGAGCCGCCGCGCACAGCGCCGCCATCTCGCCCGGGATCTCGTTGCTCGCCACGGACACGACGCCGTCGCCGCCCATCGCGAGGACCGCGAGCGTCGCGACGTCGTCGCCGGCCATGACGGCCACGTCGCGCGGCCGGTCGCGGCAGATCACGGCGATCTGCTCGAGGTTGCCGCTCGCCTCCTTGACCGCGACGACGCGCGGGTGCTCGGCGAGCCGCAGGAACGTGTCGGCCTCGACGTTGGCGCCCGTCCGCGACGGGACGTTGTACACGACGATCGGGCAGGCCGCCCTCGTCGGCGATGGCGCGGAAGTGGGCGTCGAGCATCCGCTGGTCGGGCCGGTTGTAGTACGGCGCGACGACGAGCGCGGCGTCCGCGCCGATCGCGGCGGCCCGGCGCGTCGCGTCGATCGACGCGCGGGTGTCGTTGGTGCCGGTGCCGGCGACGACCAGGGGCCGGGCCGGGCCGCGGCGCTCGGCGGCCGCGGCGACGGCGATCTCGATGAGCCGGTCGCGCTCGGCGGCCGACAGCGTGGGCGCCTCGCCGGTGGTGCCGACGGGGACGAGGCCGTCGATGCCGGCGAGCACCTGCCACGCGGCGAGCGCGCGGTAGGCGGCCTCGTCGACGGCACCGTCGGCCGTGAACGGGGTGATCGAGCGCGGTGAACGCGCCGCGGATCGCGATGGTCGGGGGCATGGTCGGTTCCTCCAGGAGGGTGATCGGGGGGTCACGCCGGCACCGCGAGGGGCGACGCGGCGAGCAGGTCGTCGACGACCTCGTCGAACGGGTGGATGCCGGGCGCCCGCGGCTCGCGGACGAGCCAGCGGGCGGCGGCGAGGGCGCCCTCGGCGTAGGCCGAGCGGTCGCGGGCGGCGAGGCGGAGCTCGATCGATTCGCCGGTGCCGTCGAAGGTGACGAGGTGGGTGCCGGGCGCGGCGCCCGCGCGGATGCCGGCGACCTCGAGGACGGCGCGGCCGTCCGCGGTCACGGCCGCGGCCTCCGGCCGTGCCGTCCCCCGGCTCCGGGACGGCCCAGCGCGGGTCGACCGCCGCGATCCGGCGGGCCAGCGCCCGCGCGGTCCCCGACGGCCGGTCCGCCTTGCCGCGCCGGTGCCACTCGACGATCGAGGGCTCGAAGGCGCCGGCCCGGGCGTACCAGCCGGCCGCGGTCTCCGCGAGCCGCAGGAACAGCGCGGCGCCGAGCGACAGGTTCGGGCGCGACGACCGCCGCCGCGCCCGCGTCGAGGAGCAGGGCGCGGACCCTGGCGACGTCCGCGTCCCAGCCCGTCGTCGCGAGGACGAACGCGCGGTTGCCGCCGGCCAGCGCGTCGGCGACGTTGGCGGCGACCGCGCCCGCGACCGAGGCGTCGACGACGACGTCGGCGCGGATCGCCGGCGGGCGCCCGCCGGGCGGCCGGCGGCCCGACGACCGAGGGCGCCGGCCACCCCGTCGCGGTGGCGGCGGCCGCGATCGGCGCCGCCGAGGCGACCCGGGCCGTAGATCAGGAGCTGCATCTTCGATTCCTCCGCGGGGAGCGGCGGGATCGGAGGTCCAAGGAATCACAAAGGCCGCGGCACCCGTTGGTGTCCGCGGCCCCTCGGCGCCTCCAGTCCCGGAGGCTCCGTGGTTCGTCGCTCGCGCGCCGTCAGAGCCCCTGGGCCCGAGCCTTCCGGCAGGGCCGCCAGAGCTTCTTCTTCGAGTCGAAGCCGACGTGGGTGCGCGACATGGTTCGCGGAGTCTGCCCGATCTCCCGGGAGCGTGCAACCATTTCGGCGTGGACCCCGCCGACGACCGCCGGATCGTGCTCGCCGTCGTCGACGGCCCGTGGGGCCCGGTGCGGATCGCCGCCGGCCCGCGGGGCGTGGTCGCGCTCACGATGCTCTCGAGCGAGGAGGCGTTCGTCGCCGACCTCGACCGCCGCCGGCTCGGCGCGCCCGTGGCGCTCTCGGACGCGGCGCCGGGGCCGGCGCGGACGCTCGCCGACCAGACGCAGGTCGCGCGTGGCGGCGGCGCTGGACGGGGCGACGATCTGGTTCGACGACCTGCCGATCGACATCCGCGACCGGTCCGCGTGGGACCGGCTGGTGCTCGACGGCGTCCGCGCGATCCCGCGGGGCGAGGTGGCGAGCTACGGCGAGGTCGCGCGGCGCATCGGGCGGGCGGGCGCGGCGCGCGCGGTCGGCGGGGCGGTGGCGCGCAACCCCGTCGGGCTCCTCGTGCCGTGCCACCGGGTCATCGCGGGCGACGGGTCGCTGGGCGGCTACGGCGTCGCGGCGTGGGGCGGGCGCGAGGCGGCGCTCCAGCTGAAGCGCGAGCTGCTCGCGCTCGAGGGCGTCCACATCGGGTGAGCCTGTCGGCGGGATGACATGGCGCACGGGGCGCCGATGGTCCACGATGGCGCCACACCGCAGTCGAGTCTGATCCACGCATCGGACCGGGACGGGACGGAGGCCGAACGTGAGCAAGCAGCAGGACCAGGGCGACAAGATCTTCGGGCAGACCCTGCCGGGCACCGGCGGCGACCTCGAGCCCGCGACCGACCAGGACGTCGAGGGCCATCTTCGCGTCAGCCAGAGCCGGCGACGACTTCAGCCCCAAGGCGCCGAAGCCGGGCGAGGGCTTCAAGCCGTACGTCGACGGCAAGGACGAGGACGACGTCGAGGGCCACCTGTACCACGGCGGCCCGACGACCGAGGGCGAATAACCCTTCGCTGCGCTGACCCGGCGCGCCGGACCGCGCCCCGCTAGGTCGCGTTGTCGGCCGTCGCGGCCAGGAGCGCCTTCGTCTCGAACGGCGTGATCCCCGGATGGGCGGCGCGGATGCGTGCCGCCAGCCCGGCGATGTGCGGCGCCGCGAAGCTGTTGCCCGTCACCGTCATCCGCGTCCCGCCGCGCCACGCGACGTCGACGTCGAGCCCGTGCGCCCCGAACTCGACCGGCGGCGCCGGGTTGTAGAACCAGGCGTCCGCGCTCGGGACGTCGTGGGCCGCGACCGACACGACGGCCGCATACAGCGACGGATAGCTCGGCACGTCGAGGTTGTTGGCGGCCGACACGAGCAGCACGTTGCGGAAGTACGCCTCGTCGGCGAGCTCGTGGAGCACCCCGAAGAAGGCGTCGCTCCGCGAGGACAGTGACAGGTTGACGACCGACGCCCCCGACGCCTCGATCGCCCACTCGAGGCCCGCCGCGAAGCCGCCCCCGTTGCCCCGGTTGTCGCCGCCGAGCACGCGGATCGAGACGATGTCGGCGAGCGGCGCGAGGTCGTGGATGATCCCCGCGCTCGCCGTCCCGTGCCCGACGAGGTCGTCGGGCGGCGCCGGCACGATGCGCCAGCCGTCGCCGTCGCGCTCCGCCGCCACGCTCTCGACGAGGCGGCCGCCGACCGCCGGGTGCGAGCCCTCCACGCCCGGAGTCGACGATCGCGACGCGCAGCCCGCGGCCGGTCCCGTCGCCGAAGGCCCACGCCCGGTCCGCGCGGCCCCAGGGACCGTGGCGCCCGATGGCCTCCCGGCGGCCGGCCGCGAACGCCTCGCTCCAGGCGGGGAGCTCCGCGGTCATCGCCGGAACCGGGACGGTGGCCGCGGGGCGCGGCGGGCGAGCGCGTCGAGGATCTCGATGACCAGCGCGACCTCGCCCGGCGCGGCGGCCCGAGCACGCGCCACGGCGTCGGCGAGGGCCCAGAGCGAGCCGTCGTCGTCGTCGAGCCCGGCCACGGCGGCCGCCACGGCCGCGTCGACCGCCTCGTCGGCGCCGTCGCCGGTCCCGTCGGCCGCGAGCCGCGCCAGCGTCGCCCGCAGGAGCTCGCCGACCTCGCGCTCGACCCGGCTCGCCCGGATCGCGACCGCGGCCTGGCGCGCGAAGACCGAGGCGAGCTCGATGTCGTGCAGCCCGAACCCGGCGTCGCCCCGCCGGTCGAGCACCTCGAGCACGCCGATCGTGCCGCCGTCGTCCACGAGCGGCACCGCGAGGATCGAGCGCGGCACGTACCCGGTCTCCTGGGCGGCCGAGCGGTCGAACCGCGGGTCCGCCGCGACGTCGCTCACGGCCAGCGGCTGGCCCGTCGTGAACACGTACCCGACGATGCCCTCGCTCGGGCCCATCGACAGGCCGACGGCGCCATCGCCCGCCGTGCCGGCCGCGACGCGGATGACCAGCCGGTCCGTCGCTGCGTCGTGGAGGGCGATCGATGCGGCCTCGGCGTCGAACAGCGTCACGGTGGCCTCCGCCACGGATCGCAGCACGGCCTCCCCGCCCGGCGGCTCGAGCCGGTCGGCGACGGCGGCCCGCGCCGCGACGGCCTCGAGCGCCAGGAGCAGGCGGTCGTCGCGAGGTTCGCTCATGGACCTGAATGCTAGCGATCCGGGACCGTACACTTCGCACGGTCCTCGCGTCGTCCGTCGTGCCGCCGCGGCCATCGCCCGCCCGACCGCGCCCCATGCACCCGAGCCGCCGACCCGTCATCGACGGACGCCGGCCCGCACGAGGGAGACCGCTTGACCGCAGCCGCGCAGCCCGCTGTGAAGATCTCGCCGACCGCCGTCTTCAAGAAGCGCGACTTCGTGCTCATGTGGGTCGCGCAGCTGGTCTCGACGGCCGGCTCGTCGCTCACGGACCTCGCCGCGGGGATCTACGTCTACTCGGTGACCGGGTCCGCGTTCCTCGTCGGCGTGACGCTGATGGCGACCGCCGTCCCGAGCCTCGTCGTCGGGCTGCTCGCCGGCGTGTTCGTCGACCGCTACGACCGACGCTCGGTGATGATCTGGACCAACCTCGTCCAGGCTGTCGTCGTCGGGCTCGATCCCGTTCCTGCTCGGGATCAACACGGCACCTGCTGTTCGTCGCGATCCTCGTGAACTCCGGCGTGAAGCAGTTCTTCGACCCCGCCTACGAGAGCCTCATCCCGGAGATCGCGTCCGACGACGAGCTCGCGGCCGCCAACGCCTTCCTCTCGATCGCGTCGTTCGGGTCGACGGCGATCGGGTTCGCCGGTGCCGGCCTGCTGGCGTCGGCCTTCAGCATCGAGTGGGCATTCTGGATCGACGCCCTCACGTTCCTGTTCTCGGCCGGTTGCATCTTCTTCCTCAAGGTCCGCTCGAAGATGGAGGTGGAGGAGGACACGTCGGTCGGCGTCGTGCTCGAGAACCTCAAGACCGGTGTCCGCACGATCGTCCACACGCCGATGCTCCGGAACCTGTTCCTGCTCGGGGCACCCGTGTTCTTCTCGTTCGGCCTGTGGAACGTGCTCCTGCTGCCGATGGCGATCAAGGTGCTGGGCGCGACCGAGTTCGAGTACGGCCTCCAGGAGGGCCTGACCTCGGTCGGGTACGTCGCCGGCGCGCTGTTCATGGCCCGCTACAGCGACCGGCTGCCGATCGGCAACTGGCTGATGGTCGGCTACCTCGGCATGGGCATCGGCGGGATCTTCTACGCGCTGTCGCCGACCATCGCCATCGCGATCCTGTGGGTCATCGTGACCGGCTTCTTCAACTCGCCGTCGTCGGTCGGCCGGCAGACGCTGCTCCAGCGCAACACGCCGCGCGAGCTGCGCGGTCGCGTGTTCTCGGGCCTGTACGTGATGCGCGACGTCATCTTCCTCGCGGGCATGGCCGGCGCCGGCCTCGCCGACGTCATCGACGTCCGCGTGATGCTCGTGTTCTCGTCGCTCATCCTCATCGCGACGGGCATCGCATCCGCGTTCACGCCCGGCATCGGCCGCCCGGCCGCGGAATGGCGGCGCGGCCTGTCGGCCCTGCGCGCGAAGCCGGTCCCGACGACGGCGACCGCCCGTCTCGCAACCGTGTCCGACTTCGATCGGCTCGTGGGCCGGCTGGCGACGTTCAGCCTGCTCAGCGACACGCAGCGCGCCGCGTTCATCAACGACGCCCGGGTCCGCGACGTGCCCGAGGGCGAGCGCGTGGTGAGCAAGGGCGACGAGGCGACCTGCGCCTACTTCATCCTCGACGGCGAGGCCGCGGCCGGGATCCCCGAGGCCGAGGGCGGCTACCGGGGCCTGTCGACGATGGGCGCCGGCGACTTCTTCGGCGAGATCGCCGCCCTCACCGGCAGCGCTCGCACCGCGGACGTCGTGGTCACGCGGCCGACGACGCTGATGGAGGTGCCCGCCGAGACGCTGCGCGCCGTCATGGCGGTCCCCGAGGTCGACTCGCTCGTGACGTCGACGCTCACCGAGCGCCTGCAGCGGATGAACCAGACGGACCTGCCGCGCCTCGCGACGATGGACCGGTCGGCGCTCCGCGTGCTCAAGAAGAAGGTGCCCGTGACCGAGGCACCGCCGGCGGTGGTCGCCGGCGAGGGCTGAGCGAGCGCCTGGAGGTCCGGGGCGTCAGCCCCGCGGGACCGGGCGCATCGGGTAGACGCCGACCACGATCGGGGCGGTCGGGTCGAGCGAGAGCTCGTAGCCCACGTCGCCGCCGCTCAGCAGCTCCCCGATCATCCGCGCCTCGGCGGGCGGCAGCCCGATGAACAGGTGCTGGTCGCCGACGCGGACCGGCGAGACGTCGTCGTCGTCGCCCGAGATGCCGAAGCGGCGCCGGAGCTCGTGGAGCGGCACCCACGGCCGGCTCTTGATGAACCGCCGGAGCTGCGCGGTGGTGCAGGTCGTGCGCGGGGCGCCCCACTCGGCGTCGGCGGGGCGCGGGCCGTTGGCTCCCGGCACATCGGCCGGCGCCGGCGCGGGCACGGCTGCCGTGGCCGCCTCGGGGACCGCGACGGGCGCCGCGACCTGCGCGTCGTCCGCGGGGCGCGCGTCGGTCCTCCGCGACCACCTGGGCGACCGAGGGCGTGTGGGCCGCGCGTGTCCGGGCTCACGCGTGACGGCGGCCGCGGCCTCGACCCGGTTGGGGGCGGCGCCGTTCGCGGGCGTCGCGGGACGCTCGGGCGCCGGCGCGGCGTGGTACGCCGGACGCGCGCCGGGAGCGTGCGCGTTGGCATGGCGGCCGTGCCGGCTGCGCCGGCTCATCGGCAGGAACGGCGCGGGCTTCGAGCCGGCGCGGAAAGGTCGGTCATGTTGGGCTCTCGGTTCGGCCGGGGGTTCCCGTCCGATCGGCGGATGATACCGCGCGGCGGGTCCCCCGTCGCCTCTCGCCGATCGGGCGCGGGCCCGGCCGACGCTCAGCCGCTGACGACGCGCAGGTCGCGCGAGCCCTCGTTGAGCACGATCGGGCCCGACACGCCGCAGACGACGATGTCCTCGATCCGCGCCCCGTACCGCCCCTCGAGGTAGATGCCGGGCTCCACGCTGAACGCGATCCCGGGCGCCAGGGGCTCCCCGTTGCCCGGCGACGAGGTACGGCTCCTCGTGGACCTCGAGCCCGATGCCGTGGCCGGTCCGGTGGATGAACTGCGGTCCGTAGCCGCCGGCCTCGATGATCCCGCGCGCGACGGCGTCGACCCGCTCGCACGCCACGCCCGGGCGCGCGACGCCGGTCGCCTCGGCCTGCGCGTCGCTGGAGCACGGCGTACAGGCGCAGGTACTCCTCGTCGGGGCCGAGCGCCGGGTCGCCGCCGGTCACCCACACCATGCGGGTCGTGTCGCTGGCATAGCCGCCGATGGTGCCGCCGATGTCGAACACGATCGGCTCGCCGGCCTGGATCACGCGGTCGCCGGGATGGTGGTGCGGGGAGGCGCTGTTCGGCCCCGAGGCGACGATCGAGAACTCGGCGTGCTCGTGGCCCTCGGCGATCAGGCGGTCGACGACCTCGCGGGCGACGTCGGTCTCGGTCCGCCCGACGAGCGGCCCCGCCGCCATCGCGTCGATCACGCGGTCCGCCGCCCGCGCCGCGAGGCGCAGCAGGTCGACCTCGTCGTCGTCCTTGCGCATCCGCAGCCCGCGGAGCACGGCCGACGCCAGCGAGAACCTGGCGCCCGGGAGCACCCGCTGGAGCCCGAGCACGAACGACGCGCGCAGCCCGTCGGACACGGCCACCGCGGCGAGCTTGTGCGCGGGGCGATGGAGCGCCGTCTCGAGCGTCGTGGCGACGAGGGCCATCGGGTCCTCGGTCTCCTCCCACGCGACCACGGTCACGGCGCCCGACGCGACGGCGGCGCAGGCGCGGGCCGGGGTCGCCTCGAGGCGGGGGGCGATCAGCGTGAGCTGCGCGCCCTCGGCGACCGGCACGACGAGCATCGTGAGGCGCTCGAGCGCGACGGCGTCGTAGCCCGTGAGGTAGCGCAGGTCGGCCCCGACGCCGATCAGGAGCGCGTCGAGGCCCGCGACCGCCGCCTCCCGGCGGGCGCCCGCCAGGCGGATCGCATACCGCTCGGACGGGATCTCGGGGATCGGCGTCGCTCATGCGATCGGCTCGGGGCTGGTCGCGGGTCCGGGCATCGGGGCCTCCGTGTCGGTCGGGTCGGGTGTCAGGGTCGCGATCCAGGTGCCCAGCACCCGGTCGCCGTGCTCGAACAGGGCGCGATAGGCGTACACGCGGGCCGCGCCGGCGTCGGTCGCCGCCCGCCGCATCTCGGCGTCGTCGTGCTGCCCGACGGCGATGACCGGGACCCCGGCCGACGTCGCGGCCCGCACCGCCTCGATCCCGTCGTAGGCGCGGGCGGTCAGGTCCACGAGGCAGCCGGCGATCGTCGGGAGCGCCGCCGCGAGGGCGCTCGCCGACCGGATCGCCGACGGGCTCCGCGCCCGCCCGGGCCACGCCGTCACGCAGCCGGGTCGCCCAGATCAGGTCGTCGGCGACGACCGCGATCCGCGCGCGGCCGGTCGTGGGGGCGTCGCTCACCCGAGCGCGGTGGCGAGGTGCCGGAAGACGTCGACCGCGGACACGACCGCCGTGGGCCGGCCCGCCGCGTCGACGACCGGGATGTGGCGGAAGCCGCCGACCGCCATCTTGTGGATCGCGACCGCGAGCGTGTCGTCGGGCCGGAGCACGACGGGGTCGGGCGTCATGACGTCGCGGAGCACCGACGATGCCGAGCGTCCTGCCGGCGACCTTCACGACGGCGTCGCGGTCCGTGAAGATCCCGACCAGTCGGTCGCCGTCGCAGACGAGCAGGCAGTCCGTCGCCGCGTCGTGCATGCGCCGGACCGCCTCCGAGACCGGGATCCCCGGCTCGACGACGCTCGGCTCGCCCACGCCCGAGCGAGGCGAGGCGCTCGCCCAGGACCGTGTCGTGGAACTCGAGCGCGGGCTGCGGGAGGTCGGAGGCCGAGAGGTCCGCGCCGCAGTTCGCGCAGGTGTCCTCGCCCTCGAAGTTGTCGTGCCGGCAGACGGGGCAGAGCATGGGCGGCTCCAGCGTTACTCGACGGTCCAGGTCTCGCCCGCGAGCAGCACCTTGGCGAGGTCGCCCTCGCCCGACTTCTCGATCGCCTGCTGGATCTGGCCGTCCATCAGGTCCGAGTGGGTCGGCTGGCTGACGTCGCGGAGCACGCCCGACCGGCACCGGGAACTCGGGCCAGAACATGCGCGACAGGATCAGGGCGAGGTACGGGTCGTCGGCGTGGGCGTCGTGGACGAGCAGGTCGTCCTCGGTGACGCCGTCCGCGCCGATCGTCACGACCTCCGGGTGCAGGCCGCGCAGGCGGATGCCCTTGTCGCGGTCCTTGCCGAAGATCATCGGCTTGCCGTGCTCCAGCACGAGCATCCGGTCCTCGCGGACCTCGCGCTCGGTGAAGTCGCGCCAGGCGCCGTCGTTGAAGATGTTGCAGTTCTGGAGGACCTCGACGAACGACGCGCCGCGGTGCCGGCCGGCGGCCTCGAGCGTGTGCTGGAGGTGCTCGGTGTGGGTGTCGACCGCCCGGGCGACGAACGTGGCCTCGGCGGCCAGGACGACCGTGAGCGGCATCATCGGCCGGTCGATCGAGCCCATCGGCGTCGACTTCGTCCGCTTGCCGAACTCGGAGGTCGGCGACGTCTGGCCCTTGGTCAGGCCGTAGATCCGGTTGTTGAACATGATCATCGTCAGGTCCACGTTCCGGCGCATCGAGTGCAGGAGGTGGTTGCCGCCGATCGACAGCGCGTCGCCGTCACCGGTGATCACCCAGACCATGAGGTCGGGCCGCGCGGCCTTGAGCCCGGTCGCGAGCGTCGGCGCCCGGCCGTGGATCGTGTGGAACCCGTACGTGTTCATGTAGTACGGCAGCCGGCCCGAGCAGCCGATGCCGGAGATGAACACGATGTTCTCCTTCGGCACGCCGAAGTCGGGCATCACCTTCTGGGTCTGGGCGAGGATCGAGTAGTCGCCGCAGCCCGGGCACCAGCGGACCTCCTGGTCGGACACGAAGTCCTTGCGGGTGAGCTGGATCGGCTCCGTGCCGTTGAGCACGGTCTGTGGCGTGGTCATGCGCGTGGTCCCTCGCCGAGGATGCGCTCGGCCTCGTCGATGATCTCCTGGATGCGGAACGGCTTGCCCCGCACCCGGTTGTAGCTCACGGCGTCCACGAGGTACGTGCCGCGCAGCAGGAACGCCAGCTGGCCGAGGTTGATCTCGGGGACGAGCACCGTCTTGTAGCGCGACAGGACGTCGCGCGTGTTCTCGGGGAACGGGTTGAGGTAGCGGAGCTGGGCGTGCCCGACGGACCGTCCGGCGGCCAGCAGCCGCTCGACGGCGCTGCGGATCGCGCCGTAGGTCGATCCCCAGCCGAGGATCAGCAGGTCGCCCTCGTCGGCCCCGAAGGTCTCGAGCGGCGGGATGTCGCGCGCGATGCCGGCCACCTTCTGGGCCCGCAGCAGCGTCATCCGGTGGTGGTTCTCGGGGTCGTAGCTGACGTTGCCCAGGCCGTCGGCCTTCTCGAGGCCGCCGATGCGGTGCTCGAGGCCCGCGGTGCCCGGGACGGCCCACGGGCGCGCGAGCGTCACCGGGTCGCGGTCGTACGGGAGGAACGGGCCGTCGCCCTTGACCGCGTTGTCGACCGAGATGTCCGGCAGGTCGTCGAGGGACGGGACCTGCCACGGCTCCGCGCCGTTGGCGACGAACGCGTCGGACAGGTACACGACCGGGGTCATGTACTTGAGGGCGATGCGGGCCGCCTCGATCGCGAGCGTGAAGCACTCGCCGGGGGTGGCCGGGGCGACCACGGGGATCGGCGACTCGCCGTTGCGCCCGAACAGCACCTGGAGCAGGTCCGACTGCTCGACCTTGGTCGGCATGCCCGTCGACGGACCGGCGCGCTGGACGTCGATGACGACCAGCGGGAGCTCCGTCATGACGGCGAGGCCCATGGCCTCCGACTTGAGCGTCACGCCCGGGCCCGAGGTGCCGGTGAGGGCCAGCGCGCCGCCGTAGGACGCGCCGATGGCCGCGCCGATCGCGGCGATCTCGTCCTCGGCCTGGAACGTCCGGACGCCGAAGTGCTTGTACGCCGACAGCTGGTGGAGGATGTCCGACGCGGGCGTGATCGGGTACGAGCCGTAGAACAGCGACCGCTTCGCGAGCTTCGAGGCCGCGAGGAAGCCGAGGCCGGTCGCCTCGTTGCCGGTGATGTTCCGGTACAGGCCGGGGGCGAGGCGCGCCCGCGGGACCCGGTACGTCGTGTGGAACATCTCGGTCGTCTCGCCGTACGCGTAGCCCGCCTTGAGGGCCCGCGTGTTGGCCTCGGCGACGACCGGCCGGGCGCCGAACTTCTGGCCGATCCAGCGCGAGGGTCGGGTCCATCGAGCGCTCGTACAGCCAGAACATGAGGCCGAGCGCGAAGAAGTTCTTCGTCAGGTCCTTCTGCTTCGAGGTCATGTCGAGGCCCTCGAGCGAGCGCTCGTTGAGGGTCGAGATCGGCACCTCGAAGACCGTGAACTGCTTGAGCGACCCGTCCGAGAGCGGGTTCGACGCGTAGGCCGCCTTGTTCAGGTTGGCGACCGAGAACGCGTCGCTGTTGACGATGAGCGCGCCGCCCGCCGGCAGCTCGCCGATGTTGGTCTTGAGGGCCGCGGGGTTCATGGCGACCAGCACGTCCGGCGCGTCACCCGGGGTGTGGATGTCGCTCGCGCTGAAGCTGATCTGGAAGCCCGAGACGCCCGGCAGCGAGCCCGCGGGGGCGCGGATCTCGGCCGGGTAGTCCGGGAACGTGCTGATGTCGTTGCCGAAGACGGCCGCGGTCCGGGTGAACTGGGTCCCCGTGAGCTGCATGCCGTCGCCGGAGTCGCCGGCGAACCGGATGGTGACGCGATCGAGCTCCTGGACGTCGTGCGCGATCGGTTCGGTGGTCGTGGTCATCCGCCTTCGGCCTGCTCCATGCGTTGATGCGGTCTGGGAGGGAGGTTCAGCAGCTCCTCGGGGAACGATTCCGCGAGGTACTTGAGGATGTCGACCTGGCGGACGACGCCGACCAGGGTGCGGGCGTCGTCGACGACCGGGACGTTGCGGTAGCGGCCCGACTGCATCAGCTCGATGGCGTCGCGGACCGACTGGTCCAGCCGGAGCGTGCGCGGGTCCGTGGTCATGTAGGTCTCGACGGGCGCCGCGAGGTCCACGCCCGCCGCGACGTCCTCGCCCACGAGCCGCGCGAAGATGTCGCGCTCGGCGAGGACGCCGACCAGCCGCCCGTCGGAATCCGTGACGAAGACGGAATCGCCGGTCCCGGTCCGGTGGATGGCCTGCAGGCAGTCCGCGATCGACGAGCCCGGCGCCACGGTCACCGGCTGTCGCCGGCCGACCACGCTCAATGGCGCCGACACGAGGCCGGGGACGCGCGCGGCCGTGGCGCGCTCGGTGAGTTCGGTCACGAGGCCAGTGTACGCGCGGACGCGTGTTCGGGCGGTCGGCGGGACTGGCGTCGACGAGCGCACGGCGACCTCCGATACCCTCGCGGACGTGGATCGGACCCGCGCCACCGGCATCACGCTCGTCGTCATCAGCGCCATCGCGTTCGGCTCGGGCGGCCTGTTCGCGAAGCCCGTGTACGCGACCGGCGTCGACTGGCTGACGCTCATGGCCTGGCGGTTCGCCATCGGCGGCGGGATGGCATGGGTCGTGCTGGCGTTCAACCCGTCGGCGCGACGGGCGCTGCGACGGCTCCCGAGGCGGACGCTCCTGGGGGCGGTCGGCCTCGGCGTGTTCTACGTCACCAATACCGCCACGTACTACGCGGGCCTCCAGACCGTGCCGCTCGGGCTCGCCGCGCTGATCGTCTACCTCTACCCGCCGATCGTGGCCGTGCTCGCGCTGCGGCTCGGCCGTCCCCTCGAGGGGCGTCGGGCGTGGGGCGCGCTCGGGATCGCCGTCCTCGGCGTGGTGCTGGCCCTCGGGGGCATCCCGGCGGGCGCCGACATCCCGCGTCAGGGCCTGCTGCTGATCCTCGCCTCCCCCGTCTTCTACTCGATCTGGATCATCCTGGCCGCGCGGGTGTCGGGGGAGCGAAGCGACCGGGTCGGGACCGAGGCCGACGACGGGGCGGCGGTGTCGGCGATCGGCGCGATCATGCTCAGCTCGACGGCGGTCGTGTACTGGATCGTGGCGCTCGGCATCGGCCACCCGGTCCTGCCCGCGACGATCCCGTCGGAGGCGTGGCCGGGCATCATCGGCGTGGCGATCGTCGCCGGGTTCATCCCGGTCCAGGCGTTCTACGCGGGCGCGCAGCGGATCGGGGCGGCGCAGGCGTCGCTGGTGTCGACGGTCGAGCCGCTGTGGACGATCGTCGCGGCCGGCGCCATCTACGGCGAACGGCTCGAACCCGTCCAGCTCCTTGGCGGCGCGTTCATCCTCGGTGGCGTGCTGCTCTCGCAGACGGGGCGGCCGAAGGGCGCCGAGGCATCCACCGGCGATGGCGCGGACTCGACGCCGGTGCTGCCCCAGCCGGTCGTGCGGCTGTCCGAGGACTAGCCGATCGCGGCGCGCGCCTGCGCGAGGCCGGCCCGTCCGGCCGCGACCAGGAACGACGAGTCCGAGCCGATCCCGATGAACGTGAACCCCTGGGCGAACGCGGCCTCGACGCCGGACGCGTCGCGCAGCAGGATCCCGGCCGCCTTGCCGTTGGCCCGGCACGCGGCGACGACCCGGTCCAGCGCCGCGACGAACCCCGGCTCGTCGAACCGGCCCGGCACCCCGAGCGAGTGCGAGAGGTCCGCCGGTCCCACGAACAGGACGTCCACCCCGTCGATGGCCGCCGTCGCCTCCGACGCCTCGACCGCCGGCCCCGACTCGACCTGGAACACGCCGAGCACGCGGTCGTTGACGGTCGCCGCGAGGTTCCCGTGGGCGATCTCCGAGTACCCGCCACCCCGCGTCCCCAGCGCTACGCCACGGATCCCGACCGGCGGGTAGCGCATCCACGTCAGGGTCTCCGCGATCTCGTCGGCGGTCTCGAGGCGCGGGATCATCAGCCCATCGGCCCCCATGTCGAGCGTCCGGCCGACGCGGAGCCGCTCCGCGGAGGCGACGCGCACGACCGCGGACGTCGGGGTCCCCTGGACCGCGAGCAGCTGCGCGTGGAGGTCCGCCTCGGTGCCCATGCCGTGCTCGAGGTCGATCAGCGCCCAGTCGAACCCGATGCGGGCGACGAGCTCGGCCGCGACGACGGAGCCGAGGTTGACGAAGGCGCCGACCGTCGGCTCGCCGGCGAGCACGCGACTTCGGAGGTCGGCGCGCGGCGGGACCGGCGACAGGGACGGGCGGGGCAAGGTCGTGTCGGACATGGGGCGATGATGCCGGATCAGCGTCAGCCGCTGCGGCCGCGGGCGTCGACGGGCCAGCGCTCGACGCGGCCGTCGGCCTGCACCGCGGCGAACGTCGAGACGAGGTCGACGACGGGGCAGACGTGGTTCGGGACCACGGCGACGACCGAACCCCGTGACGGCGCCGTCGCGCCACCGGGCAGCGACACCATGCCGTGGTAGTCGTTCAGCTTCTCGATGATCGCGCCCGGCCACGCGGGCACCGCCCCGTAGCCCTCGACCGTGTCGGGCAGGTCCTTCGTCAGCGCCTTCGCCCCCGCGTCGATCACGGCCCGGCCGGCCGCCGTCGAGACCACGGTCGCGGCGACGACGGCAGCGATCCCGTCGGGGTCGATCGCGCCGAGCGCGACCTGCTGCCGGTCACCGAAGACGTAGGTCCCGGCGCGGATCTCGGTGACCCGGCCCGCCGCGGCGAGCGTGCGGGTCGGCGTCGAGCCGGCGCTCACGGTCCGGACCTCGAACCCGGCGGCCTCCAGCGCCGTCGCCGCGGATTCGAGCGACGTCACCTCGTCCAGCCCCGCGGCGCCCGCGGCGCCGGCGCGATACGAGTGCCCGCCGTGCGTGAACACGCCGTCGACGAGCAGCCCGGCCCGCATGGCCGACGTCGCGACGCGGACGGCCTCCTCCGGCGACGCGACGCCGGTGCGATGACCGCCCGAGTCCACCTCGACCAGCACGCGCAGCGGCCGCCGTGAGCCGGCGACGGCCGCGGCCAGTCGCTCGACCGCCTCGACCGACTCCACGCCGACGGCGAGATCGGCCGACTCGTGGAGCGCGCGGAGCCGCGCGGCCTTGGCACCCTCGGCCCATACGGGGTACGCGATGAACAGGTCCCGGAGCCCAGCCTGCGCGAGCACCTCGGCCTCCCCGATCGTCCCCGCGGTCAGCCCGGCCGCGCCCGCCTCGAGCTGCATCCGGGCGATCCGGACGCTCTTGTGGGTCTTGAAGTGCGGCCGCAGCGCGACGCCGCGGGCCGCGAGGTCCCCCTGGAGGCGCTCGATGTTGGCGCGCACCCGGTCGACGAACACGACCAGCTCGGGCGTGTCGAGGCCGTCGGGCAGGGGCGGCAGCGGGATCGGGAGGTCGGCCACGGACTGAGGATACGCACGCGGCGAGGGAGCCGCGAGGGTGCGCGCGAGCACCTGGTACCCCTCCTTAAGGGGGCGGGGTACCGGTACCTATGGGCCATACCTCCGGGACACCCCCCGGGCGTACGTTCTGCCTCCGCCGGGCGAGGTGCCCATCTCGCCGCAGAGCCCGAGGGAAACATGAAGTCGATCAAGCAGCGGTACGGGTACCGCGCCATGATGTTCCTGAGCACGGTCGCCGCGTTCTCATTCGTCCTCATGGGCGCCAAGCGCTGGTAGCCGTCACTCCAGCGCCACCACCACCAGAGCCGCCGGGGGCCCACCCGGCGGCTTTCGGATTCCACGGCCTCCGCGGAGGACTAGATTCCACCCGTGGAGATCCCCGACTTCGGATCCGGCCTCTTCGACGTCGTCGCGCGCACGACGATCGTCTACGTCGTCCTCCTGCTGCTGCTCCGCGTCGGCGGCAAGCGCAAGGTCGGCCAGCTGTCGATCCCCGACCTGGTGCTCGTCCTCCTGATCGCGAACGGCGTCCAGAACGCGATGGTCGGCCAGAACACGAGCCTGGTCGCCGGCCTCGTCGCGGCGGTCACGCTGATCATCCTGGACCGCGCGGCGGACCTCCTCGAGTCGCGCTCGGACCGCGCGCGCAAGGTGCTGGAGGGTGAGCCGCGGCTCCTCGTCCACGACGGCGTCATCCTGCCGCGCGCGCTCAAGGAGGAGGACGTGACCGAGGGCGACCTGCTCGGCGCGATCCGCCAGCACGGGCTGCGCGGCCTCGAGGACGTCGGGCTGGCGGTGCTCGAGACCAATGGCTCGATCAGCATCATCCCGCGAGATCCGGCGCTGGCGCCGGTCGCCGCGGCGCCACCGCCCGGGACGGGCTGAGCTCAGTCCTTCCGGCCGCCGGTCTCGCGCGCGGGATCGGCCAGCTGCGCCTCCATCTGCTCGCCCAGCTCGACCGTGCGGTGGTAGGCGGCGAACACGGCCTCCGAGAGCACCGTGCGCAGGCGGCCCGACTCCAGCTCGTGGATCGCGGCCGCGCTCGTGCCCGGCCGGCGACGTGACCATGTTGCGCAGGACGGCGGGGTGGTCGCCCGACTGCTTCGCGAACCGCGTGCTGCCCTCGAGGGTCTCGATCACGAGGTCGTGTGCGACGTGGCGCGGGAAGCCGAGGTGGACCGCGGCGTCGATCAGGGCCTCCATGACGAGGAACACGTAGGCGGGACCGGTGCCCGAGACGGCGGTGGCCATCGCGACCCACTTCTCGTCCTCGACCTCGAGCTCGGCCCCGAGGGCACCGAGGAGGGCCTTCGCCTGGTCGCGCTGCTCGGTGGTCGTCGCCGGCGTGGCGTACCAGACCGTCATGCCGTTGCCGATCCGGGCCGGCGTGTTGGGCATCGCCCGCACGACCTGGTCGTGACCGAGTGTCGAGACGAGGACGCTGGTCGTCGGGCCCGCGAGCACCGACAGCACGAGCTGGCCCTCACGCAGCCCGGGCCCGATCTCGCGCCCCACGCGCGTGAGCATCTGGGGCTTGACGGCGAGGATGATGACGTCGGCCTCGCCGACCGCCTCGGCGTTCGACCCGACGGTACGGATCCCGTGTGCGCCGGCGAGGGCCTCGCGGCGCTCCGGTCGCGGATGGCTCGCTACGATCTGCGACGGCGTCACGAGGTTGCCGCGCAGCAGCCCGGCGATCATGGCCTCGGCCATGACGCCCGACCCGACGGTGGCGATCGTGCGGTTCGCGAGGGTGGACATCGCGCCGGAGGATAGCACCGGGTCCCGCGGGTTCCGGCGGGTCGCAGACCCTCAGCCGGCCTCCGCGGACGCGAGGAGGAAGAAGCGGCCCGACGTCGTGCGCTCGATGCCGCGGAAGCCCGCGCGGCGCAGCGCGGCATCGACGAGGCTGGGGTCGTGCCATGTCCAGGCGACGCCGTCCGGAGCCCCGCCGGCCGGGTCGGGATGCAGCTCGATCGACACCAGGCGCCCGCCGGGCCGGAGCCGCTGGTGGAGCGAGGCGGCGGCGGTGTCGAGGCCGGCGCCGCGCACCCGCCCCAGCAGGAAGGCGGCGAGCAGCCCGTCCGCACCGGGCTCGCCCGGTCGCGGCGAGACCACCCACGGGTCGGCGACGTGGATGTGGGCGAGCAGGCGGTGGGCGACGAGCCGGTCACGCGCGCGGTCGAGCGCCGCGCCGTCGGGGTCCGAGACGTGGAGCTCGCCCTTGGCCGCGATCAGCGGCGAGAAGAACCCGACGCCCGCCCCGGGTTCCTCGATCCGGCCGGCGAGCGGCTGCTCGTCGAGCCAGCGCGTCACGACGTCGAGCTCCGCCTCCCAGGCCGTGTCGTGGAGGGCGCCGCGCGCGAACTCGCCGCGGCGCAGGAACCAGTCGTCCGGAAACGTCGTCGCGGCCGGCGGCGGCAGGATCGCCCGCCGGCGAGGGGCGGTGGCGGGCGGCGAGGCGGGGGCGGGCGGTGGGCGGCCGGATCGGCCCGACAGCCGCGGCGGGGGCGGCGGCGCCCGCGGCGGCGCGGGCCTCGATCGCCGAGCGCAGGCGCCCGCGCAGGAACGCGTTGTCGCCGGCCTTGCCGAGGCACGTCGAGCACAGCTGTGCCCAGCCCTCGAGGTCGTCCGGGCCGCGCGTCGCGTACGCGGTGCCGCACCACAGGCAGTCGAAGGTCGCGCGGAACGACGCGGGCACGGTCGCGGCCAGCGCTAGTCGACGCGGGCCCAGGTGTCGGGCGGCGACATGCCGTCGAACGCCGCGGGGTCGAACAGCTCGGCCAGCACCTCGATGCCGTCGACGACCCGCGGGCCGGGCCGCGAGAACAGGCCGGATCCGTCGACCGCGAACACCCGCCCGTCGCGGACCGCACGCAGCTCGGACCAGCCATCGGGCTTCGGCGTCCGCGCCCACTCGGCGATCGTGTCGGCGAGCCCGTACCCGCAGGGCATCAGGACGATGACCTCGGGGTCGACCTCGGCCAGCGCCGACCACGTCGTCTCGACGGACTTGCCGCCCTCGTCGCCCAGCAGCTCCCAGCCGCCCGCCAGGCGCACCTGCTCGGGCACCCAGTGGCCGACCGCGAACGGCGGATCGAGCCACTCGACGGCCGCCACGCGCGGCGGGGCGAAGCCGTGGTCACGCCGCCCGACGACGATCTCGGATACGGCCTGCAGGCGCTCGCGCAGGCCCTCGACCACGTCGACGGCAGCGTCCTCGGCCTCCGTCATCGCGCCCACCGTCTGGATGGAGTTGAGGATCCCCTCGATCGAGGTCGGCTCGAGGCTGACGACCGTCACGTCGCCGTCGAGCCGCCGCGCGACCTCGTTCACCTCGCGGTAGCCGACCGCGCACACGCGGCACAGCTCCTGGGTCAGGATCAGGTCGGGCTCAACCGCGGCCAGCACGGCGTCGTCGAGCACGTACAGCGGCTCGTGGTTGTGCATCGCGGTCTCGATCGCGGCGTGGATCTCGCCCGACGTCGACGACGTGAGGTCCTGCGTCCGCCGGCTCACGACGGGCACGTGGCGCACGTCGGGCGGGAAGTCGCAGTCCTCGCTCACGCCGACGAGCTCGTCGCCCAGGCCGAGGGCGAACACGATCTCGGTGGCGGACGGGACGAGGGAGACGATGCGCACCGGGCCAGTGTACGGGCGCCCGCCGGGGCGCCCCGGGCGAGGTCAGGCCGGCGGCTTGAGGCCGTCGATGGTGGCGCGGGCCGCGGCCTTGTCGTTGAACCAGACCGCGTTGATCTGGATGTACGGCGCCCACTCCGGCGGGAGGCTCTCCTCCGGGTAGATCGCGTTCACCGGGCACTCGGGCTCGCAGGCGCCGCAGTCGATGCACTCGTTGGGGTCGATCGCGAGCATGCGATCGGTGCCGGCATCGAAGTGGATGCAGTCGACCGGACAGACGGAGACGCACGACTCGTCGAGGACGTCGATGCAGGGCTCGGCAATCACGTACGTCATGGTCCGAAAGGCTCTCCCGAAAGTGCGTGGCCGCGGGCCCGCGCGACCGCTCGCGCGCCGCAAGAATGTACCACCGCGCGAGCGTCGTGCGGCACCGGTGCGAGCACGGGCGGGTGCCGGATCGGTCGCCCGGCCCGACCCTCGCTCAGCCGCCCGCCGGGCCGATCGACGGCAGGGGCGGCGGCGTCCCCTGTGGCTTCCCGTCCGGGCCGACCAGCTGGACCGGCACGACCATCCCCTTCTGCCAGTGGCCGGGGATGTGGCAGCCGACGAACCAGCCGCCCGGCGCGGAGCCGGCGTCCGCGGGCACCGTCCAGGTGACGTCCACGCGCTGCCCCGAGCCGACGACGACGCGCACGCCTTCGAACCCGTTCGGGCCGGGCACGTTCGGGGTCGGTCCCGGCGGCGCGCCGATCACGGCTTCCTCGCCCGCCTCCCAGGCGAGCTGGTCGGCGAGCGTCCCGATGATCGCCTCGTGCTGCTCGAGGCCGCCGTTGAGCACGTGCAGGACCACGGTCTCGCCCGGCGCCAGGGAGATGACCGACGGGACATAGGTGTAGTCGCGGGCCACGATGTTGACCTCGCGCGGCGCGGCGCTCGTGCCCGGCGTGATCGGTGGCGTGCCCGCGGGAGTGCCGGTGTCGCAGGCCGCGACGAGGACGAGGATCGCGGTCGCGCCGGCGGCCAGGCGAAGGGCGCCCATGCGCGATGGAGCATGGAGCGACGGCGGGCGGAACCGGGCGTGCATCGCGCCATGATGCGCGAGACGGGCCCGTGGCACCGCAGGGCGCAAATCGCTTGACACTGCGGCGCACCGGCATCTAGCGTGCGCGCCACCTCGGGTGGCCGACGGCGCCATGCACTGGAGACGGCAACCCCGCGTGACTTCGCACCCCGCAGGCCAGAGCACCACCGAGCCGCCCGCCGGCTCGGTCAACCCGGGGCCGCACGCCCATGTCGAGGACCAGGCGCACGAGCACCTGCCCGCGGTTGCGACGCCGGCCGCGGGATCCGCCGGGTCGACCACGCCGGCGGTCCGCCTCGAGGGCCTCGAGAAGCGCTATGGCGACGTCGTCGCGGTCGCGGGCATCGACCTCGAGATCGGCGACGGCGAGTTCTTCTCGATGCTCGGGCCGTCGGGCTCCGGCAAGACGACGACGCTGCGGATGATCGCGGGCTTCGAGCATCCGACCGCCGGCAAGGTCGTCCTCCACGGCCGCGACGTCACGAGCCAGGCGCCGTTCGAGCGCGACGTGAACACGGTGTTCCAGGACTACGCGCTGTTCCCGCACATGACGGTCGGCGAGAACGTGGCCTACGGCCTGCTCGTGCGGAAGGTGCCCAAGGACGAGCGCGCGCGGCGGGTCGGCGAGGCGCTGCGGATGGTCCGCCTCGAGGGCTACGACCAGCGCAAGCCCGCCCAGCTGTCGGGCGGGCAGCGCCAGCGCGTCGCGCTCGCTCGCGCGCTCGTGAACCGGCCGCGCGTCCTGCTGCTCGACGAGCCCCTCGGCGCGCTCGACCTCAAGCTCCGCGAGGAGATGCAGATCGAGCTCCACCAGATCCAGCACGACGTCGGGATCACGTTCATCTACGTGACCCACGACCAGGAAGAGGCCCTGACGATGAGCCACCGGATCGCGGTGTTCAACGCGGGCCGGATCGTGCAGGTCGGGGCGCCCGCCGAGGTCTACGAGCGTCCGACCACGACGTTCGTCGCCGGCTTCGTCGGCACGTCGAACCTGCTGTCCGGGCCGTCGCGCGGTCGCGATCCTCGGGCACGAGGGCACGTTCACCGTGCGTCCCGAGAAGATCCAGATCGAGGACGCCGAGACGATCCCGGCCGACGCCGCCGCGCCGGACGATTCGTATGCCGCGGCCGGCCGGATCCGGAGCGTCGTCTACCTCGGCCCGGATACGCGGTTCCACGTCACGCTCGACGCGGGGGGCGAGCTCGTGGTCACCCAGCAGAACCTCGCGACGACCTCGACCGAGGTCCTCGCCCAGCAGGGGCGCGCTGTCCGCCTCGTGTGGAAACGGCAGCACACCCGGGAGATCGCCGAGGCGTAGGGCCCGGCGTCCGGGATCTGGAGGAGGAGCACCCGACCATGCGCAGAACCATCCTGACCCTGGCGGCGACCGCCGCCCTGGTCGCATCCGCCTGTTCGAGCGGCGGCGCGGCGACGCCGGCGGCCAGCGCGGCCGTGAGCGTCGCGCCGACCACCGCCGCCAGCGTGGCGGCGAGCGAGCCCGCTCCCTCGAGCGCCTCGGTGGCGCCGAGCCAGGCCGCGGCCAGCTACTCGACCGGGGACTACGGGACGATCAAGCCGCTCAAGCCGGCGGTCGACCTGAGCACGGTCGGCGGCCCTGGTGAGGGCGCGCTCAACATCATCATCTGGGGCGGCTACGCCGAGAGCGGCCAGAACGTCCCCGAGTACGACTGGGTCACGGCCTTCCAGGACGAGACCGGCTGCAAGGTCAACACGAAGGTCGGCAACACGTCCGACGAGATGGTCACGCTGATGCGCCAGGGCGGCACGTACGACGGCGTCAGCGCGTCGGGCGACGCGACCCTGCGGCTCATCGCCAACGGCGACGTCGCGGCCATCGACCCCGCGACCGATCCCGGGCTTCGGCGACGTCGCGCCGTTCCTGCAGAACGCGCCGCACTACGTCGTCGACGGCAAGCACTACGGCACCCCGCACGGCTGGGGCGGCAACACGCTGCTCTACCGGTCCGACTCGGTGACGCCGGCCCCGACGAGCTGGAACGTCGTGTTCGACCCGACGGCGGCGGCGCCGTACGCGGGCAAGATCACCGCCTACGACAGCCCGATCTACATCGCCGACGCGGCCGTGTACCTCAAGGCCCACAACCCGGAGCTCGGGATCACCGATCCGTACGAGCTGACCCAGCCCCAGTTCGACGCGGCGGTCAACCTGCTCAAGCAGCAGCGCCCGTGGGTCGGCAAGTACTGGTCCGCCTACTCCGACGAGATCGACAACTTCACCAACGGCACGACCACCCTCGGCACGACATGGCCGTACCAGTACAACGCGCTCGTCGCGGCCGGCGTCCCGGTCGGCCAGGTCGTCCCGTCCGAGGGCATGACCGGCTGGGCGGACACCTGGATGCTGTCGACGAAGGCGCAGCACCCCAACTGCATGCTCAAGTGGATGACCTGGATGCTGACGCCCGAGGTCCAGACGCAGGTCGCCGAGTACTTCGGCGAGGCGCCCGCCAACCCCAAGGCCTGCAAGTACCTCGACGCGCAGTACGGCTCGTACGGGTTCAAGGACTTCTGCAAGCTGTTCAGCGTCAACGACCCCTCGTTCTACAACACCATCTCGTTCTGGAAGACGCCGCTCGCCGACTGCGGGGATGCCCGTGGCCAGACATGCGTCGACTACTCGACGTGGGCCCAGAAGTGGACGGAGATCAAGGGCTGAGCCCGGCACCGTCCAAGGATCCCGGGGCGACCGCCCGCCGGTCGCCCCACCAGCCACCGCCGCGATGACCCCCGCGACGACATCGAACGCGCCGCCGCAGGGCCTGCGGCGGCGCCTCTACGCGTTCACGTACCGCCATCGGTTCCTGCAGGTCCTGCTGCTGCTCACGCCGCCGATGGGCTGGTTCGCGATCGTCTACCTCGGATCGCTCGCGCTGCTGTTCGTCAACGCCTTCTGGTCCCTCGACCCGCTGACCTCGGCGATCAAGCACCAGCTCACGCTCCAGAACTTCCAGCAGCTGCTCAGCGACCCGGTCTACCGGGTGATCACGCTGCGCACCGTCGGCTTCGCGGCGCTGGTGACGATCATCGACGTCCTGCTCGCGTTCCCGATCGCCTACTACATGGCGCGCTACGCGAGCGGGCGCCGCCGAGCCGTGCTGTTCATGCTCGTGCTGCTGCCGCTCTGGTCGAGCTACCTCGTGCGCGTCTACGCCTGGCGCGTGATCCTCGCGAAAGGCGGGCCGCTCGAGTGGGCGTTCGCCCAGATCGGGATCCCGGGCGTCGTGCTCTACCCGAGCGACATCGCCATCGCGATCGTGTTCAGCTACATCTGGCTGCCGTACATGATCCTGCCGATCTACGCGGGCCTCGAGCGGATCCCCGCGTCGTTCCTCGAGGCGTCCGGGGACCTCGGCGCGCGGCCCGGCACGACGTTCCGCCGCGTGGTGCTCCCGCTCGCGTTCCCCGCGGTCGTCGCCGGGTCGATCTTCACGTTCTCGCTCACCCTCGGTGACTACATCACCCCCGAGCTCGTCTCGAACAGCCAGTTCATCGGCAACGTGGTCTACGTGAGCCAGGGCGTGGCCGGCAACGTGCCATTCGCCGCGGCATACGCGACCGTGCCCGTGATGATCATGGCCGTGTACCTGCTCATCGCGCGCCGGTTCGGCGCGTTCGACGCGCTGTAGGGGGCGGCGTCGATGGGCCGTCGGCTGGTCGGTCTGGCCACGATCGGGGTGCTGCTGTTCCTGTACATCCCGATCGGGATCATCTTCCTGTACTCGTTCAACGCCGATAAGGCGCAGACGTGGCCGATCACGTCGTGGACGACCAGCTGGTACGGCATCGCCGTCGCCAACACCGCGATCCGGGACGCACTCGTGCTGTCCCTGGAGACGGCCGTGCTTGCCACGGCCCTCGCCCTGTTCCTCGGCTCGCTGGCCTCGTTCGCGGTCCACCGCTTCCGGTTCTTCGGGCGCGAGACCATCTCGTTCCTGTTGATCCTCCCGCTCGCCCTGCCCGGCATCGTGACCGGCATGGCGCTCAACGCGACGTTCAACACGATCGGGGTGCCGTTCAGCATCTTCACGATCGTCGTGGGCCACGCCACGTTCTGCGTCGTCGTCGTCTACAACAACGTGATCGCCCGCCTGCGTCGCTCCTCGGCCTCGATCGAGGAGGCGTCGATGGACCTGGGCGCCGACACGTGGCAGACCTTCCGCTACGTGACGTTCCCGGTCATCCGGACCGCGCTGCTCGCCGGCGGCCTCCTGGCGTTCGCCCTGTCCTTCGACGAGGTCATCGTCACGACGTTCACCGCCGGCACCCAGCAGACGCTGCCGATCTGGATCCTGGCGAACCTCCGGCTGCCCAACCAGCGGCCGCTGGTCAACGTGGTCGCCGTGGTGCTGATCATCCTGTCCGCGATCCCGGTCTACCTGTCGCAGCGCCTGAGCAGCGACGCGGGCGCCCCCGGCCGGCGCGCCTAGGGCTGGTGTCTACCAGCGTCTCCCGTGGCCGCAGGGGCCGCCCTCGTGCCGCTCTCCTCGATCCTCGCGGCCCGCGGTCACCATCGCTTCGCACCCTCCACGAGGCACGCGAGCACGATCGCCGCGACGCTCATCAACCCCGACAGGGCCGCTCGGGCATGCGGAACCATCGTTCATCCTCCCGCCCGGCCGACCGGGCACCGAGCCCGCTCGTCGATCCCTCCGAGGAGTGCCCGATCACAGGAGCGGTGACGGCCACTATGGCGACGACCACTTATCCGCCACTTACTCGCGCGGCGTAGCATCCACCGATGGACCAGCCGATCGCCCCCGAGGACCCGCGCAACGCGCTGCTCGCCGAGCGCGAGCAGGTCCTCGGCGAGCTCGCCGGCATCAGCGTCGAAGGCCCCGGCCAGATGACCTACGGGTCGCAGGCCGCCGCCGCGACCCACGTCTTCGAGCAGCAGCGCGACCTCGCGCTGCGCGACCGGGACCAGCAGCACCTCGCGGCCATCGACGCCGCCATCGCGCGCCTGGACGCCGGCACCTACGGCCGGTGCGAGTCGTGCGGCAACCCCATCCCCGCGGAGCGCCTCGAGGCCCTGCCGTCGGCCGCCCTGTGCATCGACTGCCAGCGCGCGGCCCGCCGACGGTGAGCGAGCCGGCGGCCGATGCCGCGACCGGGATCGAGCTCGTCGGCATCGACGAGATCCGCGCCGCCGCCGAGCGGCTCCGTGGCATCGCCCTCCGGACCCCGCTCGTGCCGTTCGGTCCGGCCGGACGCAACCAGTGGCTCAAGGCGGAGTCGCTCCAGCCGATCGGGGCGTTCAAGATCCGCGGCGCCTACAACGCGGCGGCGCAGGTGCCGCCCGAGGATCGTGCTCGCGGCCTGATCACCTACTCGTCCGGCAACCACGCCCAGGGCGTCGCCCGTGCGGCGCGCCTGCTCGGCGTCCCGGCGGCGATCGTGATGCCGTCCGACGCGCCGGAGGTCAAGCGCGCGCGGGTCGAGGCGGACGGCGCCCAGGTGGTGGTCGTCGGCCCTGCGTCCGACGAGCGCAGGCGCGTGGCCGAGGAGCTCGCCTCGTCGCGGGGCCTCGCGATCATCCCGCCCTACGACGATCCCCGGATCGTGGCCGGGCAGGGCACCGTCGGGCTCGAGATCGCCGAGGACATGCCCGATGTCGCGGTTGTCATCGTCCCCATCGGCGGCGGTGGCCTGGCCGCCGGCGTCGCGGCGGCGATCAGGGCGCTCGCCCCGAATGCCCGGGTGATCGGCGTCGAGCCGGAGCTGGCGGCCGACGCGCGCGATTCGCTGGCGGAGGGCCGGATCGTGGCCTGGCCGGCGGACCTCGTCGGCCGGACGATCGCCGACGGGACGCGGACGCAGTCGATCGGCGCGCTCAACTTCGCCCACCTCAGCGCCCAGCTCGACGCCGTCGTCACGGTCACGGAGATCGAGATCGCGGCGGCCGTCCGGCTCGCGGCCGAGGAGGCGCGCCTGGTCGTCGAGCCGTCGGGCGCGCTGGTCATCGCGGCGATGCGGTTCCACGCGGCGGAGGCGGGCCTGATCGGCCTCGACGGACCCGTCGTCGGCGTCGTCAGCGGCGGCAACGTCGATCCGGAGCGCTACCTCGAGTACCTGCAGGCGCCGATCCCGCCCGAGGCGTAGGTCAGCCCGGCGCCGACCCCGGCCCGCTGCCGCCGGGACCGCCGGCCGCGGCACCCTCGGCGGCGCGACGCGCCGCGAGCCTGACCTCGCGCTCGCGGATGGCCGCGCGCTCCCCCTCGAGCCGGCGGTCCTCACCGACGTTGCGCCGCTCCTCGGCCTTCATCCAGACCCAGGTCAGGAGCACGACCATCGAGATGAACATGAGGTCGCCCGCGAACCACATGAACCCGCCGGCCAGCTGCTGGTCCTCGAGCACGGTGGGGCCCCACGTCCGGACGTTCGTGACGTAGTGGGCGTAGAGCGGGGCCGTCGCGAGGTAGATCGCGAGGGCGAGGAACGTGTTCTGCGGCATCTGGAGGCCCGACGTACAGGACGCCGCGCCCGGGCTTGAGCTTCCACGGCGACGGGTCGGGGCCGATGACGGGCCACCAGAACAACAGCGCCGCCGTCAGGAACAGCAGGTGCTCGAGGCGGTGGATCCAGGGGTCCTCGAGGGCGAGGTTGAACAGCGGCGAGAAGTGGCTGCCCCACATCACGGCGGCGAACAGGATCCACGCGACGACGGGGAACGAGACCAGCCGCGTGAGCCGCGGAATGCAGGATCGGGCAGGATGTACCGCCGCCGCGTCTCGGGCGAGGACGCCTGGAGCAGCAGCGTGATCGGGCCGGCCATCAGGAGCAGCGGCGGTCCGACCAGCGTGAGCAGCAGGTGCTGGACCATGTGCAGCGAGAACAGCGTGGTGTCGTACAGGGCGAGGCCGGAGTCGATCGCGTACAGGATCGTGAGCACGCCCGCGACCCAGTAGACGGTGCGGCGCCTCGGGACGGGGTGCTCGGGATGCGCCCGGTTGACCCGGTTGACGCCCACCCGCCACAGCAGCAGGGCGACGATCGCGGGCAGCCAGGCGAGCGGGTCGAACGTCCAGCCGAAGATGAAGGTCGCGAGATCGGGCGGGGGCGGGACGGCCGTGCCGTGGGCGAGCACGGCCGGGGCCAGCCCGAGCGCGGCGATGCCGCCCAGCAGCGCTCCGGCGGTGCGCGCGAACGACATCCGGAGCCGCGCGGACGCGGGTCGGTCGGCGGCTCTCACCGGGGCATTCTCGCGCCTCGGCGCCAACTCGGCCGCGAGCAGGCTGCGAGGCTCCCCACGCGGCGCCCGTCGGGTATGATCAGGAAGTCCCGGGCCCCGGCACGGGCGGCGCCCGTCCATGGACGGCGAGACCTCATTTGCTGGCCCGTTCGCGCCCCTGCGGCCGGGTCGACGACGTTCGAGGAACCCGATGTCGATGCCTTCCCGGTCACGGACCGGGTCCGGCCCCCTCATTGCCGGCCTGCTCATCCTGATCGCCGTCGTCGTCTTCGTGCTCGTCCTGCTGGCCAACAACGTCTCGGCCACGGACGTCTGGAACAGCTTCTTCCCGGTCCACAACCAGGTGCCGGCCACCGACCGCTCGCTGAGCACCAAGTCCCTGTACGACTTCGTGTTCTACATCGCGCTGGTGATCTTCCTCCTGGTCGAGGGCCTGATCATCTACTCGGCCTTCCGCTTCCGCCGCAAGCCCGGCGACGACGAGCTGCCGCCGCAGATCCACGGCAACAACCTCGTCGAGATCGTGTGGACGCTGATCCCGACGGTGATCGTCGGGGTCCTGTTCGTCTTCTCGTGGCAGACGCTCAACGTCGTTGATGCCACGGTCAAGACGGACGTCCACGTCCGCGCCGTCGCCGCCCGCTTCCAGTGGTCGTTCGAGTACCTCGACGGGTCGGCCCCCGACGCCCCGGTCCTGTTCGAGCAGGTCATCACGACGGGCAAGGACGAGGGCCTCACCCTGCCGGTCGGCGTGCCGATCACGGTCGACCTCCGCTCCAAGGACGTCATCCACGCGTTCTACGTGCCCATGTTCCTGTTCAAGCGGGACGTCGTGCCGGGGAAGCTCAACACCTTCGACTTCACGATCGACGACCCGGGCACGTACCGCGGCCAGTGCGCGGAGCTGTGCGGGTCCGGTCACGCCGCGATGCTGTTCGACGTGAACGCGGTCGACAAGCCCACCTTCGACGCCTGGCTCCAGAAGCACATCGACGAGGCCGCGGCCACGCCGCCCCCGCCGCCGTCCGGTGGGCCGTCCGGCGCAGCCCGGTGCGTCGGGCCAGCCGGGCGCGTCGGGCCAGCCGGGTGGCGGGGCCACGATCGACCTCGCCGCGCAGAACATCGCCTACACGACGGATGCCCTCTCGGCGCCCGCCAACCAGCCGTTCACGATCAACTTCGACAACCAGGACACCGGGGTCGCGCATAACGTCGCGATCCACGACGCATCCGGCAACGAGATCTTCAAGGGCCTTCCGATCATCACCGGGCCGGCGAAGCAGCCGTATGCCGTGCCGGCGCTCGCGGCCGGCACCTACCAGTTCGTCTGCTCGGTCCATCCGAGCATGACCGGCACGCTCACGGTCCAGTAGGAGCAGGGATGGCCACTACCACGCTGCACCCCGCCATTCCCGCCGCCCGAAGCACCCTGTACGAGTACCTGACGACCACCGACCACAAGAAGATCGGGATCCTGTACCTGATCAACTCGATGATCTTCTTCTTCTCGGGCGGCATCCTGGCGCTGATCGTCCGGCTGCAGCTCGTGATCCCGAAGAGCGACACGGTCATCGGCGGCCTCGTCAGCCCCGAGTTCTACAACCAGGCGTTCACGATGCACGCCTCGTTCATGCTGTTCCTGTTCATCATCCCGGTCCTCGCGGGCTTCGGGAACTACGCGGTCCCGCTCCAGATCGGCGCGCCGGACATGGCGTTCCCGCGGATCAACGCCCTGTCGTTCTGGCTGCTGCCGCTCGGCGGGCTGCTGATGGCGTCGGGCTTCCTGGTCTCGGGCGGCGCCGCGGCGTCGGGCTGGACCGAGTACCCGCCGTTGTCCGGGCCGCAGTACAGCGGCACGGGTACGGACCTGTGGATCGTGGGCCTGACCCTGATCGGCACGAGCTCGATCCTCGGCGGCATCAACTTCCTGGTCACGATCTTCAAGATGCGCGCGCCCGGGATGACCCTGTTCCGGATGCCCATCCTGACCTGGACCGTCCTCGTGACGAGCGTGCTCGTCGTGATGGCGACGCCGGTGCTCACCAGCGCGCTGATCATGCTGTTCATCGACCGCAACTACGGCGGCCACTTCTTCGATCCCAGCAACGGCGGCAACGCGGTCCTGTACCAGAACATCTTCTGGTTCTACTCGCACCCCGCCGTCTACATCATGATCCTGCCGGCCATGGGGATCATCTCCGAGGTCCTGCCGGTCTTCTCGCGCAAGCCGCTGTTCGGCTACAAGGCGTTCGTCTTCGCGACCGTCGGGATCGGCGCCCTCGGCTTCTCGGTCTGGGCGCACCACATGTTCACCACGGGCCAGGTGTTCCTGCCGTTCTTCAGCCTCATGACGTTCCTGATCGCGGTCCCGACCGGCGTCAAGATGTTCAACTGGATCGCGACCCTGTGGCGCGGCAAGCTGACGTTCTCGACGCCGCTGCTGTTCGCGTTCGGGTTCCTGACGATGTTCCTGATCGGCGGCCTCAACGGCGCGTTCTCCGCGGCCGTGCCGGTCGACTTCGCGCTGCACGACACGTACTGGGTGGTCGCCCACCTCCACTACGTCCTGTTCGGCGGCTCGGTGTTCGGGGTGTTCGCCGGGATCTACTACTGGTTCCCCAAGATGACCGGCCGGATGCTCAACGAGACCCTGGGCAAGATCCAGTTCGTGATCATGTTCATCGGCTTCAACCTGACGTTCTTCCCGATGCACCAGCTGGGCCTGGCGGGGATGCCGCGCCGGATCGCGGACTACGCGTCCAACGCCGGCTGGAGCCAGCTCAACCTGGTCGCCACGATCGGCGGCTTCGTGATCGCGGCCAGCATGATCCCGTTCCTGTGGAACGTGCTCGTGTCGCTGCGCAGCGGCAAGCCGGCCGGCGACGACCCGTGGGAGGCCAACACGCTCGAGTGGGCGACCTCCTCGCCGCCGCCGCCGTACAACTTCGACCACCTCCCGGAGATCCGGTCCGAGCGCCCGGTCTTCGATGCCCGGCACGGCCGGACGGCACCGCACTGAGCCCCGGACGATGACGACCGCCACGCCCGACGCCGAGCTCCTCGCCCAGCACGAGGTCCTGCCCAGCCACGCCGCCGGTGGGATCAGCAACCCCGTCCTCGGGATGCTGCTGTTCATCACCTCCGAGATCATGTTCTTCGCGGGGCTGTTCGCCGCGTACTTCACGATCCGCGCCGGCTACACCGAGGGGCTCCCGCCGGTCCACGTCTGGCCGCCGACGGAGTTCGTCGGGCTGCTCAAGGTCCTGCCGCTGATCATCACCGACCCGGCGACCGGCACCCAGAAGCTGAACCTGATCCTGCCGGCGACGATCATCCTGGTGACCTCGTCGTTCACCTGCCAGATGGCGGTCTGGGCGATCCGGCGCGACGACCACATGGCCTTCCGCCGCGGCATCGCCGTCACGCTGCTCCTGGGCATCACCTTCCTGCTGATGCAGGCCTACGACTACACGGTCCTGTTCAGCGAAGGGCTCTCGATGGGCGCGACGCCGTTCGGGACGACGTACTTCACGCTGACCGGCTTCCACGGCGCGCACGTCTTCGGCGGGGCGCTGATGCTGGGCGTGGTCCTGTACCGCGCGATGGCCGGCCAGTTCACCTCGAAGCACCACGACATGGTCGAGGCGACGTCGCTGTACTGGCACTTCGTCGACGTGGTCTGGATCATCCTGTTCCTGACCCTGTACGTGCTCTAGGCGGAGAAGGACGACATGACCCCTCGTCGCTCGATGCTGGTCGGCCTGATCTTCGTCGTGATCGCGGCGTTCTACTGGGGCGTCCAGAAGTACGCGGGCTGGCCCGAGGACTACGCCGGGATCACGATGCTCCTCGCCCTGGGCGCGGCGATGTCGATCATGACCTTCGTGCTGTTCGCCGGCCTCCGGCGGAGCTGACGACCACCCGGCCGTGACGACCCAGCTCGAACAGATCTGGAGCCAGCTGCTCAACTTCAGCACGCAGTACGTCGTGCCCGACTGGGGCTCGCTGGTCGGCCTGATCCCGATCCTCCTGGCGATCCTCATGTTCCTGTTCATCACCTGGACGATCTACCGCTTCGCGACCGCGGGCCCGAAGCGGCGCGGCAAGCGCCGCATGGAGCCCGTGCCGCCGCCCGGGCATCCACATGCCGGGCGGCGTCGTTCGCGCCGCTGCTCGCGGCGTTCGGGTGCTTCATGCTCGTGTTCGGCCTCGTGACCGGCGGGTTCTGGCTGTGGATCGGCTTCGCGATCCTCGCGCGTCACGCTGCTGTACTGGGGCCGCGAGGCGCTGCGCGACTACGACCACATCCCGTCCGCGTCGACCGCGCTGGTCACGACCGGCGGCACCGGCCTCGCCGACCGGCGGGCCGCTGCCTCCGGGCCCCCTCCCCGCGCCCGCCGGGTCGCCGCCGGCCGGCGTCCACATGCCGGGGCCGTCGTTCCAGCCGCTGCTCGTCGCGATGTCGATGACGCTGCTGGTCGCGGGGCTGGTCGTCGGCGGCTGGGCGCTGATCTTCGGGTTCATCGCGCTCTCGGTCACGCTCCTCGAGTGGCTGCGCGACGCGCGCCACGAGTACGTCCTCACCGAGCGCGCGGACCGCACCGGCCACCTCGACAACGGGCCGCGCCCGGGCTGGCCCACGGCGACGTTCGCGGTCCTCGCGCTGCTGCTCGCGGGCGGCCTCCTGCTGACGTCCGGGCTGCTCCCCAACTCCGCGCCGCCGGCGGCGAGCGGCGCCCCGGCGGCCGGCGGCGGCGCCGGCGGGCGGGGCGGCGGCCGCCCTCGGCGCGGCCCGAGCCTGCCCGCGGCCGACGTCACGATCACCGCCCAGGGCACGGCCTTCGTCCAGACCGTCGGTCGACGGCGCCGGCCGGCAAGCCGTTCACGATCGCGTTCGACAACAAGGACGACGGCCAGCCGCACAACGTCGCGATCCACGACGCGTCGGGCGGGAAGCAGTTCGAGGGCGACATCGTGACGGGCCCCAAGGTCATCGTCTACAACGTGCCGGCCCTCGCGGCCGGCACCTACACCTTCTCGTGCTCGGTCCACCCCAGCATGACGGGGACGCTGACCTCCAAGTAGGCGGCCGGGACACGCAGATGCCGATGACCAGCCGTCCCGCGCTCATCGCCCTGTCCCTGTGCCTCGCGCTGCTGACGGCGGCCTGCGGCGGCGGATCGGGCGACGCGCGCACCGGCCAGCCGGCCCCGGCGATCACGGGGACCGCGCTCGACGGCACCGCCATCGACCTCGCCGCGTACCGCGGCCACCCGCTCGTGGTGAACTTCTGGGCCTCGTGGTGCGTCCCGTGCCGCGAGGAGTTCCCGCTGTTCAAGGACCGGCTCGCGACGCTCGGCGCGTCGGACGGGCTGCAGATGGTGGGCGTCCTGTACAAGGACGATGCCGCGCCGGCGCGCCAGTTCACCGACGAGTTCGGGGCGACCTGGCCGACCGTCACCGACGCGGACGGCAAGATCGCGAAGGACTACCGGGTCGTCGCGCCGCCGCAGACCTACTTCATCGACGCCAACGGCGTGCTCCAGGGGATCCAGATCGGCGAGGTGCTGCCGCAGGACTTCGACGCGCAGTACGCGAAGATCAAGCCGTGACGGGCGGTGCCGCGGAGGCCGGCGCCGCCATCGAGGCGAGGGACCTGCGCAAGGCCTACGGGCGGCGCGAGATCCTCGGCGGCGTCTCGTTCGAGGTGGGGCGCGGCGAGCTGTTCGCGCTGCTGGGGCCGAACGGCGCCGGCAAGACGACGACGGTCGAGATCCTCGAGGGCTATCGGCGGCCCGACGGGGGCTCGGCCCGGGTGCTCGGGCTGGACCCGGCGCGCGACGGGCGGCGCCTCCGGCCGAGGATCGGGCTGATGCTCCAGGAGGGCGGCATCGACAACCGGTCGACGCCGCGCGAGGTGCTCCGGCTGTACGCCGCTTCTACCGCGACCCCGAGGATCCGGCCGACTGCTCGAGGCCGTCGACCTCGGCCACGCGGCGGGGACCCGGTACCGGCGGCTGTCGGGCGGCGAGAAGCAGCGCCTCGCGCTCGCCCTCGCGCTCCTCGGCCGGCCCGAGCTGCTCGTCCTCGACGAGCCGACCGCGGGCATGGACCCCGCGGCCAAGCGCGCGACCCGGGATCGGATCGCGGCGCTGCGGGCCGCCGGCACGACCGTCCTGCTCACGACCCACGAGCTCGACGACGTCGAGCGGCTCGCCGACCGCGTCGCCGTCATCGACCGCGGGCGGATCGTCGCGGCCGGCACGCCCGCCGAGCTCACCGGCGGCGGGGCGCCGCGGCTCCGGTTCCGGGTCTCGCGCCGGCTCGAGGACGCCGAGCGGGCGGACCTCGGCCGTGGCGTCGGGGCCTCGCCGGCGGCACGCCGACGGTGACGGCCGACGGCGACGGGGCCGGCTACGCCGTCGACGGCCTGGCGGCGCCCGCCGGATCCGCGCCTCGTCGCCGCGCTCGCCGCGTGGTGCGAGACGCCGGGACCTCCTGCTCACCGAGCTCCGCGTCGGGGCCGCGAGCCTCGAGGAGCGGTACCTCGAGCTCGTCGGGCGGCGCGCGTCGGCGGCGACGCGGCGGCGGCGGGCCCCGTGATCGGCGCCGGGGCCCCGGCCCGGCCCGCGCCGTGGCCGGCGATGGCCGCCGCGCTGGCGGCGAACGAGCTCCGGCTCGCGCTCCGTCGCGGCGAGGGCCTCCTGATCACGTTCGTCATCCCGGTCGGCGTGCTGCTCGTGTTCAGCGCCCTCGACACCGGCGGCGCGACGCCCGCCGTCGACCGCCTGCTGCCGGGCTCGATCGCGCTCGCCGTGATCGCCGCCGCGTTCGTGTCGCTCGCCATCACGACCGGGTTCGAGCGCCAGTACGGCGTCATCAAGCGCCTCGGCGGGAGCCCGGCGGGCTCGTCGGCGGTCGTCGCGGCCAAGACGGCGGCCGTCATCGTCGTCGAGCTCGTCCAGCTGGTGCTCCTGGTCGGCATCGCGGCGGGCGCGCTCGGCTGGGCCGCCGGCCCGACGGCCTCCGCGCCCGTGACCCTCGCGGCGCTCGTCCTCGGCACGATCGCGTTCGCCGGGCTCGGGCCTGCTGATCGCCGGGACCCTCCGCGCCGAGGCGACGCTCGCGCTCGCGAACCTCCTGTTCCTCGTCTTCCTCGTGCTCGGCGGCATCGTCCTGCCGCTCGACCGCCTGCCCGACGCCGTGGCCGCGGTCGCCGGCGCGCTCCCGCCGGCGGCGCTGACCGCAGGCCCTCGCGATCGGCCTCGGGAACGCGCAGGGTGACGCGGGGCCGCAGCTCGCGCTGCTCGCGGGCTGGGCCGTCGTGCTCGTCGCGCTCGCCGCCTGGCGCTTCCGCTGGGACTGACGACGCGGACCGAGCGGATCTCGACCGGAACGGCTAGATCGACTGCATCGTCGCGAGCATCGTCTCGATCTCGGGCAGCACGTCGAGCACCTCGGCCTTCGGCCCGTCGAGCTGGATGGTCAACGGCTTCCCATTGACGTCGACCACCCACGCCCGGACCTCGGAGCCCGGCCTGGAGTCGTGAGGGTCGAGGCCCTCCGAGAACCACAGCGTGCCCCCGCCGTCGATTCGGCCGCGGAATGCCTTGTGCCCACCGAACGTCGCCGGCTCCGGCGCATCGGCGAGCGCGTCGGCGCTGTTCTTGCCCAGGGCCTTCGCGAGGCCGTCCGCAGACACGTCGGTCGCGCGCTTCGTGACCGCCAGCGTCAGGGCGCCCTTGCTCATCGCCACCACCTCGCCGTCCTCGTTCCGGCGCGTCCAGCCATCGGGCACGGTGACCATCACCGTGGGGTGGAAGCGCGTCGAGTAGTACGTCCCGGCGTCGAGCGGCCCCGGAGCAAGCTCCTTCGCCTCCAGGATGTCGCCCAGCACGGCGACCGCGCTGCGGAGACGATCGCCGCGGTCGCCCGTGAGCTTTGGCGCGAGCTCGTCCACGTGGGCCGCGAGCAGGGGGAACGCCTTGAGGGCCCGTGGCAGGTCCGGCTGCTCATCGAGCGCGAAGCGAACCCCGTCCGACAGCTCGAGGAGACGGCTCTGGTCATCGACCGTGAGCATGCCCGGCTGGCGCGCACCCGTGATCCCGTTGTCGACGGCATACAGGGCACAAATCGCCAGCGCGGGGACGGGTGCGCTGATGTCGGGCTCGGGAGTGGGCTCGCCGACGGGTGGGCGGAGGGGGAGGCGATCGCGGCCGGCGACGGGGATGGGGCGATCGACGGCGCGACCGCCGGCGGCGTCGCCACCGGCGACGGCAGGGGCTCCGGCGTCGGCGGGCGGCTGCCGATGAAGATGCCGCCGGCGATGAGCATCGCCACGAGGATCGCGGCAGCGGCGAGCAGCCGGACGGGTGTCGTCATGCGGGTTGTCCTCCGTGGCGTGCCATGGCGCTGGCGCATCGTCGACACCCGCTCGAGCGCGAGGTCGAGCGCGTCGTCGGGCGCCGCGGTGGGTCCCTCGCCGAGGAACCTGTCGAGGACCCGGTCCAGGTCGAGGTCGTTCCGGGCCGTCATCGGTCGGACCCTCCCGCCGCCGCGGGCCGCGCGTCGGCCTCGAGCACGGCCCGCATCGCGCGGTG
>CAVZFY010000011.1:0-14432 GCA_963774695.1 uncultured Chloroflexia bacterium
CCCGCCGGGGCGGGACCGCGTCGATCGCCGCCCGGTCCGGGGCCCGTGCGTCCGCATCCAGGCCGGCTCGCCGCGGTCGGTCATCAGGACCTGGACCATCGCCGGCGCCGGTCGCGATCGGCCCGTCGCCCGTGTCGGCGAGCGGTCCGCTCGGTGCCGCCCTCGTCGATGACGCACCAGACACGGTCCATGCCCGGCGCCGGTGACCAGGCTCCGGGCGACGGCCGGGAGCGCCGTGTCCGGGTCGTCGGTCGCGAGCGTGCGGGTGATCGCGTACAACGCCGACGACTCGGCGGCCCTGGCCTCGGCCTCGGCCGCGCGGTCCGCGCCGATGCCCGCGAGCCGCCCGATGACGAGGGCGACGAACAGGAACAGCACGAGGTTGAGCCACTCGGTGGGGTCCGAGACGACCAGCGTGAACCGCGGCTCGGTGAACAGCAGGTTGTAGATGACGAACGCGGCGATCGCGGTGACGATGCCGGCCGCCGTCCGCAGCCGGGTGGCGACGATGACCACCGCGACCAGGTAGATCGGCGAGCCGTCGAGGTCACCGGAGATGGATTCGACGACGGCGACCGCGACGGTCGCGACCGCCAGCACGAGCGCGATCAGCAGCGCGGCGCGTGCGAGCGACCCGACCGACGGGCCTGCGGGCGCGGGCGCCTGCGCGGGGACGGTTGCCGAAACGGCCATCGCACCATCCTAGTCCGCGGGATCACCCGGATGGGGTAGCGTGGCGCCATGTCGGACCGCACGATTCCGCGCCGTCCCCGGGCGCCCGCTCGGCGTCGGCGTCCAGCTCCCCGAGGTGGAATGGGAGGCGCGCTGGCCGGACCTGCGCGCGATCGCGCGGACGGCCGAACAGGCCGGCTTCGACTCGGTGTGGTTCGGCGACCACCTGCTGTACCGGTACGCGACCCGACCGTCGCGCGGTCCGTGGGAGACGTGGTCGACGCTCGGGGCGCTCGCCGAGGCGACGGAGCGCGTCGCGATCGGGCCGCTGGTCGCCTCGACCGCGTTCCACGCCCCGTTCATGCTCGCCAAGCACGCGGCGACGGTCGACGAGATCTCCGGCGGCCGGCTCGTGCTCGGCCTGGGCGCCGGCTGGAACGACGTCGAGTTCGCCGCCCTCGGCGCGCCGTTCGATCACCGCATCTCGCGCTTCGAGGAGTCGTTCACGGTCGTCCGGACGCTGCTCGCGCGAGGGCGCGATCGACTTCGACGGCCAGTACGTCCAGGCGCGCGACGCGGAGCTGCTCCCGCGCTCGACCCGACCGGGCGGGCCGCTGCTGCTCGTCGGCTCGAGCGGCCCGCGGATGCTCGCCGCGACCGCGCCGTACGTGGACGGCTGGAACGCCTGGTACGCGGACACCGGCAACACGCCGGAGGGCGTCGCGCCGCTCCGCGACGGCGTGGACGCCGCCGCCCGGGCCGCCGGTCGCGACCCGGCCGCCATCGAGCGGACCGTGGCCGTGCTCGTCCGGATGCCGGGCGGCACCGGCCGGATCCAGGGCGACACGTCGCCCAAGCAGGCCGTGCCGCCGATCGAGGGCCCGCCCGAGGTCATCGCGGACGCGCTGCGGGCGTACGCGCGCGAGGGGATCGGGCACGTCCAGCTCATCGTGGACCCGATCACCGAGGCATCCGTCGCGGCGCTCGCACCGGCGCTCGAGGCGCTGGATCGCGGGTGACGGCATGGGGGCTGTCGGCGACCACGGTGCGTGCTAGCATCCGCGCCCACTTCCCCGATCCAGCAGCCCGCGATCGCAAGGGGATCCGCCGATGAGTGACGCCCGTCCGCGCACCGGATCACGCAGCGCCAACGGCCGCCACGAGGTCTCCGACCTCGACAAGCGGATCATCGAGCACCTCCAGCAGGACGGCCGGCGCCCGTTCACGCAGATCGCCGCCGACCTCGGCGTCTCCGAGGCCGCCGTGCGCGCGCGCACCAACCGGCTGATCGAGAAGGGGATCCTCCAGGTCGTCGGCGTCACCGACCCGCTCAAGCTCGGGTTCCAGCAGTGGGCGATGATCGGCGTGCGGGTCGAGGCGTCGCGGCTGATCGAGGTGGCCGAGGAGATCGCGGCGTTCCCCGAGACCGACTACGTCGTCGTCACGGCGGGCAGCTACGACATCCTCGTCGAGGCGGTCGCCGAGGACAACGAGGCGCTGCTCGTGTTCCTCTCGGAGCGCCTGCGCAAGATCCCCGGCGTCCGCGAGACCGAGACGTTCGTCTACCTGCGCCTGATGAAGCAGAGCTACCAGTGGGGGACCCGCTGACGGCCGCTGTCCTGACGATCGGCGCGGGCGGCGGCGCGTCCGGTCCACGGCCCCGGTGCGCGGCGGCCACGCGGTGACGGCACGCACCGGATGAGGCATGTTCCCCAGTGGCGGATTCGCGCGGCGAGAGTAGGATGCCCGGACGCGGCACGGGGGCGCCGCCGCACGCGGGGGCATGACGTGCCGATCGAGACGCTGCTCGCTCTGGTCGGGGTTCTCCTCGTGGCGAACCTCGCACTGATCGCCGTTTCGCCCGGGTCGTTCGGGGAGAGGCTGCGCCGCGGAGCCCGACGCTCCGCGGTCGCACGTCCCGACGATGGACCGGCCGGCTCCGAGCTGTCATCCGGACGACGCCGACGCGCCTGACGGCCCCCGGCGACCTCCGGCCCGCCGCGCTGTATCGCGTGATCCGCGTCGCGACGTGGGTCTTCATCTTCGCCGCCTCGACGGTCGTCGCGGTGACGGACCTGTGGGCCGCGCACCAGGGCGAGATCCTGCTCGTGCTCGCCGTCGCCGCGATCACGCTCGTCGTCATCTCGCAGGTCCGTGGCCGGATCCGCGAGCCGCTCCTGCTGACGATCGAGGGCGCGATCGGCCTCCTGCTGGCCGGCCTGCTGATCGCGTTCACCGGCGGCGCGACCAGCCCGTTCGCGTTCACGCTCGCGCTCATCGTCGTCGGCGCGGCGATCGTCGTGACGCCGGAGGCGACGCTGCTGCTGACCGCCGGCGCGGGCGCGACCTACCTCGCCGCGATGGCCTTCGACGCGCAGACCCGCTCCGGGCCGCCCAGCGAGATCATCATCGCGACCGCCGGGATCAACCTGACCGCGCTGTGCCTGCATCGCCTACGTCGGCATGGCGATCGGGCGCGAGCAGCGCCGGGCGCGCGAGGACGCCAACCGACAGGCGACCGAGGACCTGCTCACGGGCCTGCGCTCCCGTCCGTACCTGTTCGCCGCGCTCGACCGCGAGGTGGACCGCAGCCAGCGCACGGGTCGCAGCTTCTGCCTGCTGATGATCGACCTCGACGACCTCAAGTCGATCAACGACGGCCTCGGGCACCTGCACGGCGACCGCGCGCTGCAGCTCGTCGGCGACGTCGTGCGCACGGGCATCCGCAAGATCGACACGCGGCGCGCGGTTCGGCGGCGACGAGTTCGTCGTCCTGCTCCCCGAGACCGACCCGACCGGCGGCTGGGTCCTCGCGGAGAAGATCCGCCAGGGCGTCGCCGAGGCGGACCTCGCGGTCGACGGCGTCGCGATCCCGACCTCGGTGTCCATCGGCGTCGTCACCTACCCGCAGGACGGCCAGAGCGTGCGGGCGCTCCTCGAGTGCGCCGACGCGGCGATGTACCGCTCCAAGCGGGCGGGCCGCGACCGCGTCAGCGGGGTGCCGGTGATGGGGCCCGAGGAGACCGTCGCGGGGCGGACCGGCCGCCCGGTGTAGCATCCGCGGCGTGACGAACGAGCGCCCCGGACTCGGCCCCTCGACGCGCGCCATCCGCGCCGCATCCCGCCAGCCGGTGGTGCGCCAGGCGCCGACCTCGGTGCCCATCTACCAGACCGCGACCTTCTCGTCGGGCGACGCCGAGGAGCTCGCGGCGGTGCTCACGGGCGAGCAGCCCGGCTACGCGTACAGCCGCATCGACAACCCGACGGTCGTCGCGCTCGGCGACGCCGTCGCCGACCTCCACGGCGCGGAGGCGGGGATCGCCCTCGCCACCGGCATGGCGGCGATCCACGCGGCGCTGCTGTCGGTGCTCCGCGCCGGCGACCGGCTCGTCATCGGCAAGGTGGGCTACGGGACCACGCGAACGCAGGCGGCGTCCGCGTTCGGGCGCCTCGGCGTGGACGTCGCGTACGTGGACACGACCGACGTCGACGCCGTCGAGGCGTCGCTCGCGTCGGCGCGGACCCGCGTGCTCCACGTCGAGACCATCGCCAACCCGACCTGCGTCGTCGCCGACATCCCCGCCCTCGCCGAGGTCGCGCATCGCCACGGGGCGCTGCTGATCGTCGACAACACCTTCGCCTCGCCGTCGGTGTGCCGGCCGCTCGAGCACGGCGCCGACCTCGTGATGGAGTCGGCGACCAAGTACCTGTCCGGCCACTCGGACGTGATGGCCGGCGTGGTCGTCGGCTCGCGCGAGCTCGTCGCGGCGGTCCGGTCGGCGCAGATCGACACCGGCGCCACGCTCGGGCCGTTCGCCGCGTTCCTCGTGCTCCGCGGGATCGCGACGCTCGCGGTCCGCGTCGAGCGCCAGGCGCGCACCGCGCGAGGCGCTCGCGACGTACCTCGAGGGCCGGGACGGCGTCGCCCGCGTGATCTACCCGGGCCTCCCGAGCCACCCGCAGCGCGCGGTCGCGTCCGCGATCCTCGACTCCGGCGGCGCGATGCTGTCGGTCGACCTCGCCGGCGGCCGCGAGGCCGGACGCGCCTTCTTCGACGCCCTCCGGATCCCGGAGCGGACCGCCAGCCTCGGCAGCGTGCACACGATGGTCGTGCACCCGCCGACGTCGTCGCACCGGACCCTCGACGCCGCGTCGCTCGCGGCGGCGGGCATCACGCAGGGACTGCTCCGGGTGTCCGTCGGGCTGGAGGACGAGGCGGACCTCGTGGCCGACTTCGGGCAGGCGCTCGAGGCGGCCCGCGCGGCGAGCCCGACGCCGGTCGCCACCGCGTAGGAGAGCCGCCATCGCGACCATCGCCGCCCGGCGGCCGGCCGCGCGTCCGGCGCAGGGCCTCCCGACCCGTCTCGCGAACGCCACCTGGGGCCTGCTGACCTCGGTCGACTTCGCCGTGATCCAGATCAGCGTGCTCGCGTGCATGGCCGTGATCGGCATGACGCTGCGCCAGCTGCCGAGCTTCGCCTTCCGCTCGCAGACCGACTACAGCAACGAGATGGACCGGCTCCACGGCATCTACGACGGCACGCTCGGGACGGGCGTCGTCAACGCGCTCGAGCAGCTGCAGCTGTTCCGGGTGTTCAGCTCCGTCTGGTTCAGCATCGGGCTCGTCGTGCTGATCCTGTCGATCGTCGCGTGCACGATCGACCGGCTGCCGCGGCTGTGGCGCCAGTCGGCGGACATCCGGGTCGTCCAGCCCGACGCCTACTTCGACCCCACGCTCCCGGATCGGGCCGTCCTCGCGGGCGTCGACGCGGACGCCGACGGCGCGGATCCTGCGCCGCCACCGGTTCGTCGTCCGGCGCGAGGCCGCCTCCGGGGCGACGTACCTCTACGGCGATCGCCACCGCTGGACGAAGATGGCCACGCTGCTCACCCACACGGGCCTCGTGATGTTCCTCGTCGCCGCGGCGGTGACCTCGCGGCTGGGCGACGAGCAGGGGCTGGTCGTGGCCGAGGGCGAGTCGCTGACGGTGCAGCCGATCGGCACGCCGGGCCTGCTGCTCGTGCGCAACCTCGAGTTCGAGGCGCCGGGCTTCGACACCGGCCATCCCTCGGACTTCACGACGCACCTCGCCGTGTACCAGGACGGCAAGCAGATCGCGGACAAGGTCATCCGGGTCAACGACCCGCTGACGGTCGACGGCTACACGTTCCACCAGAACGGCTTCGGGCCCGCGCCGGACGTCGTCATCCGCGACAGCGCCGGCAAGCCGCTCTGGACGGGGCCGGTCCCGATGACCGATTCGGCGGCCGGGCTTCCCGTTCACGGAGATGGCCGTGCCGGGTCGCGACGTCGCCCTCCAGCTGCTGCTCCAGAAGGCCGACGACGGCACGGGGATCCTGCTCGTGCTCCCGTTCCACGCGGTGGGGACGAACGCCGACGGGACGCCCAACGTCGTGGGCCTCGAGCCGCTGGCCCTGGCCAAGGGCGAGTCCGGGACCTCGGACGGGACGGACTTCTCGATCGAGCTCCGCGGGTTCTCGGACTACACCCTGCTGATCGCGAAGAAGGACCCGGGCCAGGGGATCATCTGGGCCGCGTTCGCCTTCCTGATCTCCGGGATCGTCATCTCGTTCTGGCTGCCGCGGCGCCGCGTCTGGGGCCGCCTCGACGCCGACGGGCGCCTGTCGCTGGTGATGCGCGCGGACCGCTACGTCGACGCCGGGCGCGAGTTCGGGCGGCTGCTCGACGACCTCGTGGCGGCGCGGCGCGCGCCCTCCTCGGACGGCGCCGCGGGGACCTGACGCCGCCGCGCAGCGGCAACCATCGGACGACCCTTGCGTACCCGGCCCGCAACATCAGGTTGGCAATCGGCTGGCTACACTCCCCCTACCGGCCAGACCCGGGTCGGCTTCGCGTGCCGTGCAGCAGGCATCAGGCAGGAGTCACATGACCGCTCGTCAGTCGGCCATCGCGGCCATCGCAACGTCCAAGGTCGCCCCCACCACGGATTACACGGAGCACGCCGGCGAGGCCATCTACGGCGAGTACGTGTTCCACGAGGCCGCCCAGCGCCAGTACCTCGCCAAGCCGATCTTCAAGGCGCTCCGCCGCACCATCGACGGCCTCGAGCCCTTCGATCCCGGTCATCGCCGACGCGGTCGCGCACGGCGTCAAGGAGTGGGCGCTCGCGCACGGCGCGACGCACTACACCCACTGGTTCGTGCCGATGACCGGCTCCACGGCCGAGAAGCACGACTCGTTCCTGAACCCGATCGGCGACGGCCACACGATCGCCGAGTTCTCGGGCCGGATGCTGATCCAGGGCGAGCCGGACGCGTCGTCGTTCCCGTCGGGCGGCATCCGCGCCACCTTCGAGGCCCGCGGCTACACCGCGTGGGACGTCACGTCGCCGATCTTCCTGCAGGTCGAGCCCAACGGCGTGACCATGACGATCCCGACCGCCTACGTCTCGTTCACCGGCGAGGCGCTCGACCACAAGATCCCGCTCCTGCGCTCGCAGGAGGCCCTCGGCAAGCAGGCGCTGCGCGTGCTGCGCTGGTTCGGGAACACCGACGCGACGCGCGTGTTCACGACGATCGGCCCCGAGCAGGAGTACTTCCTCATCGACCGCCGCCTGGCGGAGCAGCGGCCGGACCTGCTGCTCACCGGCCGGACGCTGTTCGGCGCCCCGTCGCCCAAGGGCCAGGAGCTCGAGGACCAGTACTTCGGCTCGATCCGCGAGCGGATCCTCGCGTTCATGATGGATCTCGACCGCGAGCTGTGGCGCCTCGGCATCCCGGCCAAGACGCGCCACAACGAGGTCGCCCCGGGCCAGTTCGAGATGGCGCCGGTGTTCGAGCCGACGTCGGTCGGCTCCGACCACAACATGATCGTGATGGCGAGCATGCGCCGGATCGCGCAGCAGCACGGCCTCGCGTTCCTCATCCACGAGAAGCCGTTCGCCGGCATCAACGGCTCGGGCAAGCACAACAACTGGTCGATGTCGACCGACGAGAACGAGAACCTGCTCGACCCGGGCACCGACCCGCACGCCAACGCGCAGTTCCTCGCGTTCCTGATCGGCGTCATCCGCGCGGTCAACACCCACGCCGACATCCTCCGCGCGTCGATCGCCGACGCCGGCCAGGACCACCGCCTGGGCGCCAACGAGGCGCCGCCCGCGATCATGTCGATCTTCCTCGGCTCGCAGCTCGAGGACGTCATCGGGCAGATCGAGAAGGGCGCGGCCTCCGCGTCGAAGAAGGGCGGCAACGTCGAGCTCGGCGTGACGTCGCTGCCGGTCCTGCCCGAAGGACGCGACCGACCGCAACCGCACGTCGCCGTTCGCGTTCACCGGCAACAAGTTCGAGTTCCGGGCGGTCGGCTCGTCGGCGCCGATCTACTGGCCGCAGACCGTGCTCAACACGGCGGTCGCGGACTCGCTCAAGCAGCTCGCCGACGAGCTCGACAAGCTCAAGCCCGGCGACTTCGACGGCCTGACCAAGGTGCTGTCCGCCATCGTGAAGGACCACAAGCAGGTCCTGTTCGAGGGCAACGGCTACTCCGAGGAGTGGCACGCCGAGGCCGCAGCGCCGCGGGCTGCCGAACAACCGCACGACGGTCGACGCCCTGCCGGCGCTGACGACGAAGCGGGCGAAGACGCTGTTCTCGTCGTTCGGCGTGCTGTCCGAGCGCGAGCTGTCGTCGCGCGTCGAGATCAACTGGGAGCGCTACGTCAAGGTCTCGAACATCGAGGCGTCGTGCGCCCTGGACATCGCCAAGACGATGATCCTGCGCGGCATCGGTCCAGTACCTGGGCCAGCTCTCCTCCGCGTCGTCGTCGCGTGGCGCGGCGTCGGTGTGCGAGCGGGTCGCGGGTCTCACGGACAAGCTGGTCGACGCGATCGACGCGCTCGAGCACGCGCAGCACGAGGCGCACGAGGCCGGCTCGGTCGAGGCGGAGGCGAAGGCCTTCGTCGAGGACGTGATCCCGGCGCAGGTCGCGCTGCGGTCGGTCGCCGACGAGCTCGAGACGGTCGTCTCCGACGACCTCTGGCCGCTGCCGAAGTACCGCGAGCTGCTCTTCCAGTACTAGGCGTTCGGGCGCCGCGCGGCTTCGGTCGCGCGGCGCTTCGCGTCCCGCGGCGCCCCGTCCCGCGCGCCTCGTCCCGCGCGCCTCGTGCCGCGCGCCCCGTGCCGCCGTATCACTCCCGCTGCTCAGACGCCGCGAACCGGCGCGCGAGCGCAGGTCGTTGCGACGGCCGAGTTGTCGACCCCCTGAGCACTCTCGCTGAGTCAGCGCGGCGACGCACTGCGAGGCCTGAGCGCGGGTCCGGCCGTCGCCGACTTGCGGCGCATCTGAGCAGTCGGAGTAATCGGCTGCCGGCGCTCGCAATCGACGGATAAGGCGCGTCGGCGACCATCGCGCCATGCCGCGCATCGCTCGACGCCGTTCGCCGCGAGCCCTGCGTCGCCGGGCGGGATCGGGCGGCGTACCTCGCGCGCCGCCTCGGCACGGCGCTTCGCGATCGGCGGATGGCCGCTCACCTGACACAACGCCAGCTCGCCGAGCGCGTCGGCGTCTCGCAGCCCGAGCTGAGCCGGCTCGAGCGCGGGCCTCGGCGGCGGCACCGGGATCGACGTGTGGGCCGCCTGTGCTTCCGCGCTCGGGCTGCAGCTCGCGGCATTCTTCGAGCTGGCTGCCGGGCGCGAGCCTGCCGCGGGACATCGAGCATCTGCGGCGGCAGAACCTGATCGTCGCGATCGGCGCGACGGGCGGGTGGACGGCGATCCCCGAGGCAAGCGTCGACCCGGGACGGTGGTCGCGGTCGATCGACGTGCTGCTCGAGCGCGCGGCGCGACACGAGGCGGCCGTCGTCGAGATCTGGGACCTGCTGCTCGACGGCGGGGAGGCGATGCGCGGGCTCGAGTCGAAGGTCCAGGCCGTCCGCGAGCGGCTCGGCGAGGCGTGGCAGGTGCAGGGCCTGCTCGTCGTGCGGGGCACGCACCGCAATCGCGCGCTCGTCGCGCGAGCTGCGGGACCTGTTCGCGGCGCGGTACCCGGCGTCGTCCGCGGCGTGGCTCGAGCGCTCGACGGACCCCAGCGCGCCCATGCCGAACGAGAGCGGCTTCGCCTGGACGAGCGTCGACGGCACGCGGCTGGTGGCGGCGCGGCTCTGACGCCCGCGCGCCGCGGCGGCCCATGCAACACTCGAAGCGTGGAGCGAGCGGCGGACATGGCGGCGGGCGTCCGACCGCGCGTCACGCTCGCGCTGCTGTCCGTGCAGCACGCGCTGATCCACGGGCAGTCGGCGCTGTACCCGCTGGTCTACCTCGCGGTCATCGACGAGTTCGGGGTCTCCGCGGCGACGATCGTGATCCTGTCCACCATCGGCAGCATCGCCAGCGGCCTGCTCCAGTACACGTTCGCGGCGATCACCCGACGCGTCAGCCGCAAGGTCGTGCTCGGCACCGGCGGGCTCGTGACCGGGGCCGGCACCGCGCTCCAGGCGGCCGCGAGCATCGTTCCCGCCGTTCGCCGTCGCGAACCTCGTCTCGCGCATCGGCGGCGCGCCACAGCACCCGGTCGGCAACGCCCTGCTCGCCGAGCAGTTCCCGCCCAACCGGCTCGGCTCGCGCGATCGCCGTCCACGTCGCCGGCGGCAACGTCGGCACCGTGGTCGTCGGGTTCGCGGCGGCGCTCACCATCGGCCTCGTCGGCTGGCGCGGCGCGGTGCTCGGGCTCGGCATCGCCGCGTTCGTCGTCGCCATCGCCATCCTCGTCGCGGTCAAGGAGGCCGTGTCCGAAGCCGACCGCGTCGCCGCCGAGACCCCCGTCCGCCAGCTCTACCGCCGCGTGCTGCAGGACCGCAACCTGCGATGGGTGTACCTCGCGGCCGTGCTCGGCGGGGGCTCGCGCGGCCTCGGCGTCCTGAACATCTTCGTGCCGCTGTACCTCGACCAGGTGCTCGGGCTCGACACCGCCACCATCGGGCTCATGTACGGCGTCCTGCTCGCGGCCAGCGTCCCCGGGCCGCTCGTCGCCGGCTGGCTGTCCGATCGGGTCGGCCGGAAGCCGGTGATCATCGGCGTCTACGTCGGCGGCGCGTGCTCGATCGCCTTCTTCGTCCTCGCCGGCAGCGACATCGCCTGGGTGTGGGCCGGGATCATCCTGCTCAGCCTGTTCTCGTTCGTCGAGAGCCCGCAGCTGCAGGCGCTGCTCGCCGATGTCGCCCCGGGCCCGATGCGCGACGCCGCCTACAGCACCTACTTCGCGCTGGCGTTCGGGGTGGGGTCGATGTGGGGGATCATCTACGGGCTCGTGATCGACGTCGGGTCGCAGAACGGCGGCCAGGGCGGCGGCCTGAGCACGGTGTTCTGGCTGATGGCCGGGGCGTCGATCCTGGCCGCGCTCGCCACCTACCGGATCCGGATCCCGCCGCGGCGCCGGGCCGCAGCCGACGGTCGCCGCAGGACCCGCGGCCGACCCGGCCTGACCTCCCGCCGAGGCGACCCCGGAAGGGGGATGCGCTATCATGCCCCGGCCCCTTGAGCGGGCACTTACGGTCGGGGCGTGGCGCAGCTTGGTAGCGCGCATCGTTCGGGACGATGAGGTCGGAGGTTCAAATCCTCTCGCCCCGACCATTCCCACATGCTGCTCCTGCCGGAGCGCCGCAAGCCCGAGCAACCACGCATTCTCGTTCGGCCTCGGGTGCACCGCGACCAGTTGGGACCCGTGCACGTCGACCCGTTCGATGATCTCGTGCAAGGCCCCTTCGCGGAGCCGGTCAGGGACGGCGGGGTTCCGCCACAGCACCCCGAACTCGGCGAGTCGCGTGCGGGCGCGCCGCAGCAGGAGCTGGTCGGGCGGACCCGACCTAGCGGTTGGCGGCCGTTCGGTGCGTCTCCAGGCGCGACTGAACGCCTCGATTGACAACTCGCCGGACCCGAGCCTGCGCTGAAGCTCGGCTCGGGTCGACTCGATGTCGTCGGGCTCGGCCGTCGGCGCGGCGGACTCGACTCGTCGCATCACCGCAAGGACCTGGTCGATGTCGGCCTCCGAAAGCCTGACGCCATCGAATACCTGCGCCAGCTGCTCTTCGTACGGTTCAGCCGCGTAGGTCGCCGACGGCGCGCAGGCAGGGCGCCGGCTGTGGCGAATGCGTCGCTTGCCCCCATTGGCGTCGCCGTGGAAGCCGCTTCCGCACGCGGCGCAGCGCATGAGCCGCACGAGCGGATATGGCCGTCGCGGATAGGCGCCGCCGCCAGCCGTGTGGGCGGTTCGCCGCCGCTCTCGGATTGCTTGAACGCGCTCGAAGACTTCGTGGCCGATCGGCGCCGCGAACCTTGCGGGCTTCTCCTCCTGGTCGGGCTTGCCCTTGTGGCGGATCACCCTGCCCGCGTACAGGGGGTTGGTCAGAATCTCGGCGACTCCTGCCTCGGTGAGGCCCAACTCGTCCGCGAGCTCGGTGTCACTCCAGGCGCCCGTGGCATACAGCTCGAACGCCCGACGCACTCGGCCAAGGTCCGGACCTTCGACGGGCTCCAGGAGCCTGCGCTCGCCGACACGGGCGAAGCCCAGGGGAGCGTGACCGCCGGGGTCCGCGAATATCCGCCACTTCTGTTCGTAGCCGCGCCCCACGTTGCGTGAGAGCCGACGGATGTACGCCGCGTCCGCCACCGTCTTGAGCCCTTCGAGCTCGTAGGTGTCGACGTTCCCGGCAATCAGGCCGTCGGCGCAGAACACGAGGACCACGCCCGCTCTTGCGAGCCGGTCACGGTAGAGCCAGGCATCCGCGACGTTGCGGGCGAAGCGGCTCGTGTCGTAGACAAGCAGCACCCCGAACGCCCCAGCCTCTGCGTCGGCGATCATCCGTCCAAAGTCCGACCGTCGCAGCGTGTCCTTGCCCGACACCAGGTCGAGATACTCGCGGTCCGTGGCCACGAGACGATGTTGGCTGGCGAACCGCTGCTGCTCGGTTCGTTGGATCTCTGGACCGTAGCGGTCGGCCTGCCCGCGCGTCGACTCGCGGATGTAGCCCGCCCACGTTCGGCCCGCGAGGTCCTCGGGACGAATGTCGACTGCTCTTGCAAGGCTCACCGCGCGTCTCCTGCGCTCTGCCGGTCGGTTTTGTCGGCGCCTCCCCGAGGGAGAGGTCCAGCACCTCGAATCGTAGCGGCCCCGCCCGCCACGGATGCCTCGGCTTCGAGGACGGCCTCAACCATCGCCGCGAGCAGCTCCGCGAGCCGAGGCGTCACGGCTTGTCCTCCTCGTCTTCGAGCGACCACCCTTGCGGGTCTGCTCGACTACCAACGGTCGTGACGCGCAAGTACTCGGTCATCAGGGACGTCCCGGGTCGGACGAGCTCCCACGCTGCCGCATCATCGGATGCGCCCCGGCGTCGCACGTCCCAGTCAGGCGCCCAACCACGAGAGAACCGGACTCGCCGGAAGTGGCGGGGGAACGCAACGCTGTCGGTCAGATCCTTGGCGAGGTAGCCGGGCAGCGCCTTGGTGACGTACCCGGCCAACTTCGGCTCGGACGCCAGCTCGATCCAGACGATCCGGCCGAAGCCGGCCTCGACTGCTAGCCGGCTCCACAGTCCCTGGCTCAGGTACGGCCCCCGGAAGAGGACGTGGAAGTGCGCTATCCCGCGCTTCGTCAGCTCCACGACGCCGCCGTACTCGAACTCGCCCCGGTATCCCGTGCGCCGCACCAGTCGCCGTAGTTTCTCGAAGCGAGCGGACAGCAAGCGCATCGATGAGTCGGGACTATCTCCGGCAGGCGACGTCAGCGTCAGGAACCTTGCCTGGCGACCGCATTCGAGGCCCATCGCCAGTCGGCGCATGACTTGGCGACGGCGTCGTCTGGCGCACGTCTCACAACGCCAACTACCGCACGGCAAGCCCAGGAAGCGTCTCGTCGCTGGGTTCGCCAGGACGATCCTTCGGCAGTCGCTTCGTGGAGATATTCCTCTAGAGTCAAGTGAAGAGGGGGTGCTACGGATCGACTGCACAGACGGGCACACCGCCGGTGCAGACACGGTTTCGCGACACGCGCGGCTCCTTCACCATCGGCGTGCCGTGTGGCCGCGTCTGGCTTCTGTCTGCTCGGATTCGGTGAACCCGGGGCGCCCTGGGCTCGTTGACGCGGCGATGCTGCCGTGTTGTCGAGCGGGCCGTCTAGGCCTTCAAGGGGCCGTCTGTTGAGAGTTTCTATAGAGGGGATTCTTTAGTGATTCCCGGGCGCGCGCGAGCCGAAAAAAATCCCGGTCGTGTTCCGCGAGGTGATACAAGGAGGCCGGCGCTCGCGCGCCGACCATCTCCATCCTGGGTCGCATGGACGCCCGTCAAGGGTGCGCGGCCTGCGGCCGCCCGCCGCGTAGCCCCGCTCGCTGCGCTCGCGCGCGGCGGCCCTTGACCGGCTGCACGCGCGGTTGCTGTGGGCTCGGCATCACCCCGTCTGGATGAGAGCCGAGTAGGCAGGCTCGCACCTACACCGCGGCCCGGAGCGGCATACCGATCCCTTCCGCAAGTGCCCGCCTATGTCACCTGAGCCGAATGCATTTGTACCTACGGAACGACGACTCGGGTGACGAAGGTCAGGGACGCTTGGCCGACTCGGCCTGTCACCTCCCAACAGCCCGCGCTTGGGAACGTGATGGCGGAGGGAGTGAAACCAGTGGAACCCGAGGCGGGATTCTGAGCACCCGTCAGTCGCGGCCCTGCGCCGTCAAGCCGGCGGCCCGTGATCTCGACCTCGCCGACGACACCTGTTGCGCGCCACCAGGGCCATTTC